>NZ_JBIRQJ010000001.1:0-1214660 GCF_044333135.1 Streptomyces sp. NPDC021093
TCGTGGGGGTGCGCCGCGGGGGGGGGCCCGGCGGTAACTGCGGGTTCCGCGCTCCCCATCGGGAACGGCGGGTGGGGTGGTTAGTATGGTTCGGGGCGGTGCGCGGGGCTGGTGCCGGGCGCGGCGCCCCCCTTCCCCCCTGCCCCTTCCCTCCCGCCCCTTCTCCCCCAGGAGTGCGTGCCGCCGTGACGGACTCGTGGATCCCGGCGCACCTGCGCCGCCGGGCGCGGACCGCGCTCGTCGTCGTCGTACTGATCGCCGGTGGCCGCGCGATCTCCGAGGGCGGACACGCGGGCGAGCCCGGCCGTCCCTCCGCCGCGAGCGCCTACGCCGGAGCCCTCGGCCCTGACGCGCCGCCACCGGCGCCCTCGTTGCCGTCCGCCGCACCGACCCGTCTGAGGATCCCGGCGATCGACGTGGACGCACCGCTGACGGAGCTGGGCCGGGACGCGGACAACACGCTGCTCCCGCCGCCGCCCGACGACGCGAACCTGGCCGGCTGGGACCGTGGCGGCGTGTCCCCCGGCAGCGCCGGCACCGCGGTCGTCGCAGGTCACTACGACACCAGCCACGGGCCGGCCGCCTTCTACGGCCTGCACGCGCTCGAACCCGGCAGCGAGGTGCGCGTGGTGCGGGCGGACGGCCGCACCGCCGTCTTCACCGTCGGCGCCGTCGAGGAGTACGAGAAGGAGGACTTCCCCAGCGCGAAGGTCTACCGGCACTCGGCCCGCGCGGAGCTCCGGCTGATCACCTGTGGCGGGACGTTCTCCGATGACGGCGGCTATTCGGCGAACACGGTCGTGTACGCGTACCTCACCGGGGTGACCCGACCGTGACCACGATCTTGCCCGTGTGCGTGCCCGACTCCATGAGGCGGTGGGCGTCCGCCATGCGCTCCAGCCCGTCGAAGGTCTCGGCGACGACGGGGGCCAGCGTGCCGTTGCCGAGGCCTGACCCGATGAAGGCCGATGCGCGGTCGCGGAAGGCCTCGGTGGCGGCGAGTGCGCCGTTGGCGTACGTACGGACCGTGAGCGGCCAGTTCATCGAGAGCGTGGCCGGGCGGGGGTCGAGGAAGCCGTAGAGCACCGCCGTGCCACCGGTGGCGAGGGCGTCGCCGAGTGCGGCGAAGCCGGGCCCGCCGATGCCGTCGAAGGCGATGTCGGCACCCTTGCCGTCGGTGAGCCTCCTGACCTCCTTCACCAGGTCCTCGCTCTCGGTGCAGATGACATGGGCGGCGCCCAGGTCGAGGAGCCGCTGCCGCTTGGCCTCGCCGCGGGTGGTGACGAGGGGGACCGCCCCGAGGCGGAGCGCGGTCTGGATCGCGGCGGTGCCCACTCCGCTCGACCCCGCGGTGATCAGCACGTGGTCGCCGGCGGCGAGCCCCGCGGTCTCGACCAGGCCGCCGTACGCGGTGGAGTACGTCAGCCAGGCGGCGGCCGACGCCACGGCGTCCGCGCCCGCCGGCCGGGGGACCACGAACTCCTGGGGCAGGACGGCCCGTTCGGCGTACACGCCGTGGACGCCGAAGTCGAAGTTGGCGGCGGTCATCACCAAGTCGCCGGGTGCGTAGGCCCGTACGTCCTCGCCGACCGCCTCGACCACGCCGGCGGCCTCGTAGCCGAGCCGGGAGCCCGGCAGGGTCGGCGGGTAGTAGTAGGCGCCGGCGCGGAAGAGGGCCTCGGCCCGGTTGAGGCCGATCGCCTCCACCCGCAGGAGGACTTCGCCGGGGCCGGGGCCGCGCAGTGCCACGTCCTCGACCTTCAGGACGTCGGGCCCGCCGAGCTCGTGGAAGAGAACTGCCCTGGTGGTGCGGTGAGTTGTTGTCATGAGGATGACGTTATGCACTGTGTGCGAGACGATCCATGTCCCTCCCGCTCCTTTTTCTGTCCCACCGTCTCGCCCTCTCCGCTTCGCAAAGACTCCGGCCAGGAGTACGGTGCGGCCCATGGACGTACTCAGCGATGCGCTCGCCGTCATGCGGAGCGGGCGCCCGCACTCCTCGCGCACGGTCAAGTCGGCCCCCTGGGGCATCCGGTTCCCCGCCACGGACGGCGCCGGGTTCCACGTGGTGCTGCAGGGTTCGGCATGGCTGCTGCGGCCCGGGGCCGCCGCGCCCGTCCGGCTGGGCACCGGCGATGTCGTCCTCCTCGCCCACGGGTACGACCACGGGCTCGCGGACGACCCCGGCACCCCGCTCCAGACCTTCGAGCCGGGCCCCGACGGGTCCTGGCCCGAGCCTCCCGCGTCCGAATCCGGACCAGCGGCCGAGGGTCAGACCCAACTCCTCTGCGGCGCCTATCAGTTGAGCCGGTTCCGCGCACATCCGCTGCTCACGGAACTGCCGCCGTTCGTGCATGTCCCGGCGTGCGTCGGTACGTTCCCGCGGCTGCGCGCCGCGATCGACATGCTCGGCGCCGAGCTCGCCGATCCCCTGCCCGGCTCCGACGCGGTGGTTCCCGCGCTGCTGGACACCCTGCTGGTGCATCTGCTGCGCGCCTGGTGGCTCAAGGACGGAGAGCCCGGGAAAGGGACCGGGAGCCCCGGCGGCTGGGCGGGGGCACTGCGCGACCCCGCCGTCACCGCGGCACTGGAGGCCGTGCACCGGGACCCCGCGCACCCCTGGACCGTCGAGGAGCTGGGCGCCGAGGCGGGCCTGTCGCGGGCCGCGTTCGCCCGGCGCTTCACCGAGCTGGTCGGCAGGCCCCCGCTGGCGTACCTCACCTGGTGGCGCATGACGACCGCGGGCCGGCTGCTCCGCGACACCGACGCACCGCTGCACACGGTGGCCGAACGCACCGGCTACACCTCGGAGTTCGCCTTCGCCAAGGCTTTCAAGCGGGAGTACGGAACGCCACCCGGCCAGTACCGGCGGTCCCTGCCGGGTGTCAGGATGGGGCCATGACTGACTCCACCATGGCTCGATCCACCGACCCCGTTCAGGCCCTTGTCGTCGTCGACATGCAGGCGACCTTCGTCACCGGTGCGAACCCCGTGCCCGGCGCCGACCGGCTGCTGGACCGCACCTCGGCGCTGCTTGCCGCCGCCCGTGCGGCCGGCGTCCTCGTCGTACATCTGCAGAACGACGGGGCGCCCGGCACGGAGGACGAGACCGGAACCGACGGGTGGCGGCTGCATTTCCCGGTGGCCGAGAGCGAGTTGCTGCTGCACAAGACCGTCGACGACGGCTTCGAGGAGAATCCGCTCGCCGAATGCCTCAAGGAGGCGGGGGTACGGGGTCTTGCGGTGTGCGGCGTGATGTCGGAGATGTGCGTGGGCGCGACCGCGCGTACGGCGTTGGAGCTGGGCTTCCGGGTCGTCCTGCCGCACGACGCGCACGGTACGTACGACATCCCGGCGGCGGAGGGCATCAGCGAGGCCGTGCCCGCGGCGATGGTGTCGCGGGTCGCGGAGTGGGCCCTGGGCGACGAGGTCGAGGTCGTCGCGGGGGCGGCGGACGTGAGGTTCGAGAAGTGACGAAGTGACGGCGGTGGACGTCGTCGCGTGCGCGACGTGACACGACCCGACCCGATGCGACGTGACCTGACGTGATGTGACGCGGACCGTTGCTCTCCGTCCCCTGTCCCGCAGGGGGCGGAGAGCAACGGCGGGGAAGCGAGGGGGAGTTACGGCAGGCCGTGCACGTGCGGGCCGACCGCGTTCGACCAGGCGTTGCCCGCCGTGGCGTCCCAGTTGGTGGACCAGGTCATCGCGCCGCGCAGGGCCGGGTAGGTCTTGGCCGGCTTGAAGGTGCCGCAGCCGGTGCCCTTGGTGAGGCAGTCCAGGGCGTTGTTGACGATGGCCGGGGAGACGTAGCCGCTGCCCGCGCCGCGGGTGGAGGCCGGGACTCCGATGCCGACCTGGGACGGGTCGAGACCGCCCTCCAGCTGGATGCAGGCGAGCGCGGTGAGGAAGTCCACCGAGCCCTGGCTGTAGACCTTGCCGTCGCAGCCGAGCATCGAACCGCTGTTGTAGTACTGCATGTTGACGACCGTGAGGATGTCCTTCACGGCGAGCGCCGCCTTGAAGTACTCGGTGCCGGTCGACTGCATGTCGAGGGTCTGCGGGGCCATCGTCAGGACCATGCCGGGGCCCGCCTTCGCGGAGAGCTGGTGCAGGGCCTTCGACAGGTAGGCGGAGTTGATGCCGTGTTCGAGGTCGATGTCGACGCCGTTGAAGCCGTACTCCTGCATCAGCTGGTACGTGCTGTTGGCGAAGGCGGTCGCGGAGGCGTCGCTGTTGATGGTGACGTTGCCCTTCTCACCGCCCACCGAGATGATCACGGACTTGCCGGCCGCCTTCTTGGCCGCGATGTCCGCCTTGAAGTCGGCGACATTGGTGTAGCCCACTGCCGGGTCGAGGTTGAAGACGATCTGGCCGGGCGTGGCGGTGGAGTCCGCGAAGGAGACCGCGATGATGTCGTACTGGGCCTGCACGTCGCGGAGCTTCTGGACGGTCGCGCCGTTGTTGAAGTTCTGCCAGTAGCCGGTCAGGGCGTGCTTGGGAACGTTGGGGTTCGGGCTGGTGCCGCCCTTGGTCGTACGGCCGCTGACGGTCGCCGACTTGGCGGATTCGCCCGCTGAGTTCACGGCAGTCACCTGGAAGTCGTAGGAGGTGTCGGCGGCAAGCCCGGTCACCGTCGAGGAGGTGCCGGTGGCCGACTGGACCTTCACACCCCCTTGGTAGACGTTGTACGAGGTGGCGCCCGAGGCGCCGGACCAGGACAGGCCGAGGGAGGACGACGTCGGCTGGCCGACGGTCAGGCCCGCGGGGGTGGCCGGGATGCCGGGCTCGGGGTCGGTGCCGCCGCCACCGTCGGGGCCGAAGACCGAGACGTCGTCGACGTAGTAGGCGGCCTGGCCGTACCAGCCGTGGGTGTACACGGTGACGGACTTGGTGTTCGGTCCCGCCTTGAAGGTGGTGGTCAGCTGCTTCCAGGCGGTGGAGCCCGGCGACCAGGTCGACACGTCGGTGGAGCCGGTGCCGCTCGCGCCGAGGTAGGCGTACCCGCCCTGGGTCCAGGCGGACAGGGTGTACGTCGCGCCCGGTTTCACGGCGACGGTCTGCGTACATCGGGCGTTGTCCTGGCCGGCCGGGGTGGCCTTGAGCGCGGACGCGCCGCCGTGGACGGGCGAGTCGACCGAAGTCCCTGCCGTACAGGTCCAGTTGGAGAGGCCGGACTCGAATCCGGCGTTCTTCGCCACGTTCAGGTCGGCTGCCTGTGCGGCGGGTGCGGCGGCCATGCCGACGGCGGCGAGGGCTGCGGCGGTCAGCGCGGCCGCGAGGGCCGAGCGAGGTCTTGCGGGCAGGCGTTGGCGGTCCACGTGCTGCCTCCGGGGAGAGGAGTGGGGGCGGGGATGGTGTGGGGAGACGGTGGCCACCGCTGGGGGTACAAGCTGGTCCAGACCATTTGAGTTGTCAAGACCTGTGGCAACAAAGCGGGGTTGCGACGTCTCGTGGGAACGCCGCAACCCCTCCCCCACCCCCGCTACCGCTCCGATCAGGCCCTCAGGTGCGCCAGTACCGCGCGCATCGCCCGGTGCACGGCTTCGCGTGACGCGTCGGTGCGGTCGAGGGACTCGAAGCCGTGGTGTCCTTCCGGCACGTCGACCACCTCGACGTTGGCTCCGCAGTCCTTGGCCGCGGCGAGGAACTCCTCTACCGTGGCGGCGATTTCGGGCACCTCAAGACCGACCCGGGTGACCACGACGGGCAGAGTGCCCGAGTCGGCGACCGCCTGCGCCGGGTGGAAACGGCTGCCGGTCAGCCCCCAGTTCGGCATCGGCGCCAGGATCGGGTACGTGGCCGCCAGGCAGCGCAGCCACGACGGGGGCGAGGCCAGCCACTCGGCCGTGATCGGCCCGCTGCCGGAGAAGAACCAGAGCGCGACGCGGTCCGCGTCCACCCTCGGGTCGGCCCGTACGAGTTCCACCGCGGCGGCGATGTCCGCGGCGGCGCGCGGGTAGTCGGCGACGTCGTGCAGCCGGTGGTCGACGGTGACGCCCAGCACCCCTTCGGCGGCCGCGTAGCGGGCGTACCCCGCGAAGATCGGCCACTCCCGCGGGGTCGGCCGCGCACCGGCGGGCACCGGACCGCCGTGCACGACGACCACGGCAGGCAGCAGGCCCGCGCCGTCGGCCCCCTCGACCGCCTCAGCCCCTTCCGGCACGTACAGGTCGACGTTCCCGGTCCGCTCGCGGGGGATGTCCGGGAGGTCCAGCAGGAACGGCTCCAGGTGCGGGGGCGTTCCGCAGGCGTCGGCGGGCGTCAGCCGGCGCCCCTCGCCCGCAGCCGCCCGCCGCAATACCCCGGCCAGCTCGGCGGGGCAGGACAGCATCGGCCAGTGCCCGGTGGGGAGTTCGAAGAAGCTCACCGAGGGGTCGGTCAGGGCCTGCATGGCCGGGTCGCCGAGACCCACCACCATCTGGACCATGTCGATGCTCGCACCGTTGCTGGTGCACAGCACCCCGGTGGTGGGCACCGGGGCCGCCGTGCCGGTCAGCCTCAGCGGCTGGAGCAGCGTGGCCAGCGGCTGCGGCGCGGCGAGTGCGGTGAGCCGGTCCAGTGCGGCGTCGGAGAGCCCCTCGACACTCCCCCAGCGCTGCCACTCGTCACGGCCGGGTGCCGCCAACTCACCCTCGAACCCCACCACTTCGGCACGCTCGGCGAGCTGTGCGCGCAGGGACTGGTCGGGCAGCGCGGCCAGGGCGGGGACCCCGTCCTGCGGCATGCCGGAGTCCAGGTAGACGACGCGGGTGAGGTGCTCGGCCCGCCGGTCGGCGGCACCGACCGCCGGGTGGACGCCGTAGTCGTGACCGACCAGCACGATCTCCCGGCCGCTGCCGCCCCCTTCACCCCCTTCGCCCTCGCGAACCGAGTCGATGACCGCGAGTACGTCCGCGATGTGCGTCTCCAGGTCGACATCCGCCTCCGTACGACCATCCTCACGACCACCCGCATGACCGCCCGTACGACCGCCCGAAGCGTCGATCCCGGTGAGGGCCACCATGTGCACCTCATCGCCCGCCGCGGTCAGTTGGGCGGCCGTGCTCTCCCACACGTGTGCGCCGGTGAACATGCCCGACACCAGGATGAATGCAGTCATGGGGCCCTCCTCAGTACGTCATCACCGGGGACCGGCCCGATCTTCCCGGCCCCGCTCGCCGCAGGATAGAAACTCCCCCAAGGGGAGGTTCAAGCCCTGTCTGTAGCCGTCAGGCAACAAGCCCCAGGACCGTGCCCGAAGCCACGACTGCAGTGAAGGCCTGTGGTGCGATCGGCCCGGTCACCGCTGCGGCGACCGCACCCAGGATCGCGGTGGCGACACCGACACCGACGACGGCGCCGGCCGTGGCTGCGGACAGCCTGGTGATGCTGAGGCTGACGATGAGCCCGAGGACCGCAGACAGGGCGTTGAGGAAGACAACTGGTTCTCTACCGAGGATCTTTACCTGCCCTCCCTCAGCGCCTTGAGTTCCGCCTCGATGCGGTCGAGGCGCTCGATCAGCGTCTGCTGGAACTTGTCCTGGTAGGCCAGGAACGTGCTGGCTGCGCGCGTCGGGTCGCCTGCCTTCGGGTCGGCGGTCGGGCTCGTGATCCTCTGCGCCCACACCTTGTCGACGATCTTCTTGATCTCTGCGTCCGTGAGTGCCACGTCGTCCTCCTCGGGGGGTTGGGTGGCGCGGGCGACGATGCCCGGGAACACCTTGGTCTTGAACTGCTTCACTCGCGCATCGCCGGGGCACGCCGTGCCGGACACCGCCCACGCGGCGTGCAGCCGGTGGTAGCCGTAGCCGGGGTCGTCGGCGGTGCGGCAGATCCTCAGCGGGATGCCGTGGTGCCGGTGCAGCCATACGCCGAGCCGGATCAGCTGCTCGACCTGCGCGTTGGTCCACGGGTCGGTGTGCTGAAGGTTCGACGCGGTCTCGATCGACACCGCACCCGTGCCGTCCGGCCTGCGGTTCGCCAGATAGTTGGCGTCGGCCCTGGTCTGGGTTCCGACGTACTGTGCGATCGACCCGTCGTAGGACTGGCCGAAGTGGGATTCGAGGTTGGTGCTGTCGCGCCAGTACTCGTAGATTCTTTCCTTCGTCCACGGGGCGGCGATGCTGTGCATGATGAACTGCGTCGGGCGGATCGCCGGTTGGGCGTCCGACTCCGGCTGGAGCTCCATCTTCTTGGCGCCCGGATACCAGGCCATACGTCCTCCTCAAGGGCGTGAACAACGCCCCCACGTTGGGGCGTTGGTGGCGAACGTGCTGTTCAGAGGCTGCAGAGAAGCCCGTTGAGGCTGACCCACGGCGGCTGGATGCGGTTGGTCGCGTTGGACGGAGTCGTGCCGACGATGCGGAGATACCCGTCTGTCCGCACATCAAGCTTCACTGCGTTCGAGAACGAGTCGACCTGCGAACACGCGGCAACGGTACGGAGACTGTCAGGGCGTGCGGCTGCCGGCAGGGCGACGGGTACCGTCGCGTCCATGGACGAAGCAGCCCTGCTCAAGAAGTCCGACGGTCCTGTCACCCGCAGTCGGCTTGTTCGTGATCTGACCGCGCTCGGCCTCGGCCACGGCGACGTCGCGATGTTCCACACCCGGATGTCCGCCGTCGGTTACGTGGCGGGCGGCGCCCGGACGGTCATCGACGCGCTCCGCGATGTCGTGGGCGAGCCGGGAACCCTGATGGTGACCTGCGGCTGGAACGACGCCCTGCCCTATGACTTCACCGACTGGCCGCAGGCCTGGCAGGACGCCCTGCGCGCGGAGCACCCCGCGTACGACGTCGAACTCAGCGAGTCGGACCACGACTACGGCCGGCTCCCCGAGGCACTGCGCCTCCGGCCCGGCGCGGTACGCAGCCGGCACCCCGACGCCGGCTTCGCCGCACTCGGTGCGGCGGCGACCACGCTGATGGCCGACCACCCCTGGAACGACCCGCACGGCGCGGACAGCCCGCTGGCCAGGCTGGTCGCGCTGGGCGGCCGGGTCCTCCTGCTGGGCGCCCCGCTGGACTCCCTCACGCTCCTGCACCACGCCGAGGCGCTCGCCGAAGCCCCCGGCAAACGGTTCGTGGACCACGAACAGCCGATCCTCGCCGACGGGAAGCGGGTCTGGCGGCGCTTCCACGACATCGACTCGTCGGAAGGGGCCTTCGACTACTCCTCCGTGGTGCCGGAGGGGCAGGACCCCTTCGAGGCCATCGCCCAGGACATGCTCACCGCCGGCATGGGCCGCAGGGGGACGGTCGGCGCCGCGGAGAGCCATCTGTTCGAGGCCGCCGAGGTCGTGGACTTCGGCGTCGCCTGGATCGAGGAAGGACTGGGCCGGCCCCGGTGACCCGCTCACTGCCCGGCCACCGCGACGGAGCCCGCCGCTGACGCCGAAGTATCCTGACGCCAACGAGCCGTGGCGCATCCGGGCCCGGACGGCATCGGGGGGTGCGGGTGTTCTCGTCGTACGACGGTCTGTGCAGCATCGGTGAGCTGGCCGAGCATGCGGGGGTCACGGTCAAGACCGTCCGCTTCTACTCCGAGCGCGGGCTGCTCCCCGAGGCCTCCCGCAGTGCGGGCGGGCACCGCCGTTACGCCCCTGGGGCACTGGACCGGCTGCGGCTGATCCGCTCGCTGCGGACCCTCGACCTGCCGGTGCGCGAAGTGCGCCGCATCCTCGACGAGGAAGACGAGGAAGCGGACGAGGCAGGTGCGGCAGCGGGGGCGGTCGGGCCCGGCAGTGTGCTGGAGGACGCCGTCGCGGGTCAGCTGCGCGAACTGGGGTCGCAGCTCAAGGCGTTGCGCTGGCGGGAGGCCGGGCTGCGGCTGGTGCAGGAGTGCCCGCCCGGGGAGCGGGCCGACCGGCTGCGGCTGGTCGGCGCGGTGACCGCCCCGCCGAGCACGGACTCGCTGGCCCGGTTCTGGCGCGGCTGGCTGCCGGCCCGGATGCCGGCCGGGGCGACCTCCGCGTTCCTGGAGGTGGCGGTCCCGCAGCCGCCGGACGACCCGCAACCGGCCCAGGTGCTCGCCTTCGCACGGCTCCACGCCTTCGCGACCAGCCCGTGCAGCGGTGCCGAGCAGCCCCAGCCCGCCGCGCACCGGGCCGCGGGGGCCCGCGGTTCTGCCGTACTGTACGCGGCTCTGGCCGAGGCGTACGAACTGGCGGGCGCGCGGATGCGGTTGGGGCAGGAGCCGTACGGGGGCGAGGCGCTGGACAGCTTCGTGGACGCGTACGCGCGCGCGTACGACAGCCGGGACACCCCGGAGTTCCGCCGGGTGCTGGCCGGTCAGCTCGCGGCCGATCCCCGTATCGACTGGTACTGGGAGCTGGCCTCCCAGGTGGTCACCCCGCCGGGCGGCCGTCCGGCGCCGACGCCCGGGTCCGCGCACGACTGGCTGTGTGCGGCCCTGGAGGCGCAGACGGCGCTTGCGGGGGCCTGAGCCGGGGAAGTTGTACCCCCGGCTCGGAGCGCGGGCTTTCGCCGAGGCTGCGCCGACTGTTGTGTTCCGGTCCATCTCCCGGTAATTGACTCCGTCTTGCCTTGTGTTGACGCTCGGCCGACGGAAGGACGCACATGCAGCGCAAGTTCCTCTCCTCCCCCGCCCCCTCGCCCTCTCTCCTCTCCCTCCTCGCGGCGGCGCTGCTGGCCACGGCCACGGCTGCCTCGCCCCTCGCGCAGTCCGTCGCGGAAGCCGCGCCTCCGCGGCCTGCCGCGCCCAGGGCCACCACCGTGGCGCCCGGGGTGACGCTGACCTCGACGACGCTGGGCGAGAAGGACGCCGACGACCGCTGGACCGTGCACGTCCACCTGCCGGCCGTTCCCGAAGGACCGGTCGGGTCGGCCGCCACGGCGCTCGGCCCCCGCGCCACCGCCGACCGTGTGGCGGCGGCGCTGCGGGAGAAGGGGTTCGGGCCCCGGGTCGAGAGGGTCGGGTCGCCCGCCTTCGCCGACCAGCGCCCCGGGACGCTCGGCTGGACCGTACGGATCGGCAGTTACGAGGACGCCGCGGCCGCGGAGGCCGAGCTGCGCAGGGTCAGAGCGGCGGGCTTCACGGGCAGCACCCGCTACACCGCCCAGGACGGCACCGACGCCCGCGCACCGCAGAAGGTGCACGTGCTCCGGGTGGACTTCCGTACGTTCGACGGCACGGTCGGCACCGACTTCGGGCCCACACTGAACGGAACGGAGAAGCTGACCGACCTGATGGCCTCGACGGGCGCGCTGGCGGGCGTCAACGGGCAGTGGTTCTACAACAACGCCCCGGGCGGCCTGTACGTCAAGGACGGCAAGCTGCTCGGCTCCGCGACCCAGGGCCGGGCGGGCATCCGGCTGAACCGGGGCGGCCGGTCCGCCGACGTGGACACGTACACCGCCCGGGTGACGCTCCGGGCGGGTGCGGCGAGCGCCGAGGTCGACGGGGTGAACCGGTTGCCGGGGGAGGTCTGGAACTGCGGCGGCGTCGGCGGCGACCTGCCGACCCAGAAGCCGCAGCACGACATGAAGTGCACGGACGCCAGCGAGTTGGTGCGGTTCACCCCGGAGTGGGGGAAGCCGCCGTCCGGCGCGGGCGCGGAAGCCGTGCTGGACTCGCGCGGCCGGGTGACCGCGGTGAACGCCTCGCGCGGGGCGGGCGTGCCCGCCGGAGGGTCGACCGTCCAGGCGATCGGCGACAGCGCCGACTGGCTGCGGACCCACGCCGCCGTCGGCTCCGTACTGAAGTTCACCGAGCAGGTGAAGGACGGCAGGGGGCGCCCGGTGCCGCTCACCCCGGACACGACGATCCTCCAGGTCGGCCCGTCGCTGGTCCGGGACGGGAAGGTGTCGGTCAACGCCCGGGGCGACGGCGTCGTCCACGAGGGCCCCGACCAGACCTTCACCTACAACTGGACCGTGCGCGCCAACCCGCGCTCGATGGTCGGCGTGGACGACCGGGGCAGGTTGCTGCTGGTCGTCGTCGACGGCCGGCAGGCGGGCTACAGCGAGGGGCTCGGCATCGCGCAGGCCGCGCAGCTGATGCGGACACTCGGCGCGCGCGAGGCGATGAACCTCGACGGCGGGGGCTCCAGCGTCATGGCGACGGCCGGTTCGGGGGGCGTGGGGATCGTCAACCGGCCGTCGGACGCGACCGGTCAGCGGTCGCTCGGCAATGTGCTGCTGGTACGGGCGCGGCAGGCGCGCTGACGGCTGGGCGCGCTGACCGGTGACCGGCCGACCGGCCGAGCCCGGAAACGGCGGGGTCCCTGGGGTGAATCGCACCCCAGGGACCCCGCCGTTTCCGTCTGACTAGTCCGTGCCGAATTCCATCGCGGCGCGGTCCAGCATCTCGTCGTCGCCCGAGACCTCGCCGCGCGAGGCGATGGCCTCGGCGCCGCCCTCCGGCATGGAGCCGATCAGCCCGGTGGCGGCGGCCTGGGCGGCGCCGATCGCGGGGTTGGCAGTGCCGATCAGGCCGAGGCCCGCATACTGCTCCAGCTTGGCGCGGGAGTCGGCGATGTCGAGGTTGCGCATGGTGAGCTGGCCGATCCGGTCGACCGGGCCGAACGCCGAGTCCTCGGTGCGCTCCATGGACAGCTTGTCCGGGTGGTAACTGAACGCCGGACCCGTGGTGTTGAGGACCGAGTAGTCCTCGCCGCGCCGCAGCCGCAGCGTCACCTCGCCGGTGACGGCCGCGCCGACCCAGCGCTGGAGGGACTCGCGGACCATCAGCGCCTGCGGGTCCAGCCAGCGGCCCTCGTACATGAGCCGGCCGAGGCGCCGGCCCTCGTTGTGGTACTGGGCGAGGGTGTCCTCGTTGTGGATGGCGTTGACGAGGCGCTCGTACACGGCGTGCAGGAGGGCCATGCCGGGGGCCTCGTAGATGCCGCGGCTCTTGGCCTCGATGATCCGGTTCTCGATCTGGTCGGACATGCCCATGCCGTGGCGGCCGCCGATGGCGTTCGCCTCCATCACGAGGTCGACGGGGGAGGCGTACTCCTTGCCGTTGATCGTGACGGGGCGGCCCTGGTCGAAGCCGATCGTGACGTCCTCGGTGAGGATCTCGACGGACGGGTCCCAGAACCGCACGCCCATGATCGGGTCGACGGTCTCGACGCCGGTGTCCAGGTGCTCCAGGGTCTTGGCCTCGTGGGTGGCGCCCCAGATGTTGGCGTCGGTGGAGTACGCCTTCTCCGTGGAGTCGCGGTAGGGCAGCTCGTGGGCGAGCAGCCACTCCGACATCTCCTTGCGGCCGCCGAGTTCCGTCACGAAGTCGGCGTCCAGCCAGGGCTTGTAGATCCGCAGGTGCGGGTTGGCGAGCAGCCCGTAGCGGTAGAACCGCTCGATGTCGTTGCCCTTGAAGGTCGAACCGTCGCCCCAGATCTGGACGTCGTCCTCCAGCATCGCCCGCACCAGGAGGGTGCCGGTGACGGCGCGGCCCAGCGGCGTGGTGTTGAAGTACGCGCGCCCGCCGGAGCGGATGTGGAACGCGCCGCAGGTGAGGGCCGCGAGCCCCTCCTCGACCAGGGCCGCACGGCAGTCGACCAGGCGCGCGATCTCGGCGCCGTACGCCTTCGCGCGGCCCGGCACCGACTCGATGTCGGGCTCGTCGTACTGGCCGATGTCGGCGGTGTAGGTGCACGGAACGGCACCCTTGTCGCGCATCCACGCGACGGCGACGGAGGTATCGAGGCCGCCCGAGAAGGCGATGCCGACGCGCTCGCCGGCGGGGAGGGAGGTGAGGACCTTAGACATAGGAAGATTATGCATGACGACGCATGGTCATGCAAAGTCCGCTCCGGAGTGGAGCGGATCACGCCGACCGGACCGCCGCCGGACTGGCACGATGCCGCCATGGACACTCTCTACTCCGCCGACCGGCTCGTACGCGCCGCCAAGGCCACCGCGAGCGCCGGACTCGACGCGCTGCTCATCAGCCCCGGCGCGGACCTGCACTATCTGACCGGGTACGAGGCGCTCCCCCTGGAGCGGCTCACCTGTCTTGTCCTCCCCGCGGCGGGAGACGCCTTCCTCGTGGTTCCGGAGCTGGAGCGGGCCGCCGCGCTCGCCTCCCCGGTCGCCGGCCTCGGCATCGAGGTCATCGGGTGGGGCGAGACCGAGGACCCGTACGCACTGGTCGCCGCCCGGCTGCCGGACCGTACGGCCGCCGTCGCCGTGGACAACCACATGTGGGCCGAGAAGGCCTTCGCCTTCCGTGCCGCCATGCCCGGCGCCCGCCAGGAGCTGGCCGGGCAGGTGCTGGGCGCGCTGCGGATCCGCAAGGTCCCGGCGGAGGTCGAGGCGCTGCGGCGGGCCGGGGCCGCCATCGACCGGGTGCACTCCAGGATGGGCGAGTGGCTGCGGGCCGGGCGCACCGAGCGCGAGGTCGGCCGGGACATCGCAGCGGCGATCGTCGACGAGGGGCACGCCCGGGTGGACTTCGTCATCGTCGGCTCCGGGCCGAACAGCGCCAGCCCGCACCACGAGCTGTCCGACCGGGTGATCGAGCACGGCGACCCGGTCGTGGTCGACATCGGCGGCACCACGGCGGACGGCTACTGCTCGGACTCCACGCGTACGTACGTGATCGGCGAGGCGTCGCCGGAGTACCTGCGCCTGTACGAGGTGCTACTGGCCGCCCAGCGCGCCCAGACGGACGCGGTGAGGCCCGGCCTCGCGTCCGGCGAACTCGACGCGGTCGGGCGGGACTTGATCGCCGGGGCGGGGTTCGGCCCGCACTTCATCCACCGCACCGGGCACGGCATCGGCCTGGAGACGCACGAGGAGCCGTACATCATGTCCGGGTCGCCGGTGGCACTGGAGCCGGGCATGGCCTTCTCCGTGGAGCCGGGGATCTACCTCGACGGCCGGTACGGGGCGCGGATCGAGGACATCGTGGTGTGCACGGAGGACGGGGGCGAGCGGCTCAATCTGACGAGCCGTGAACTGACCGTGCTGTGAACGACGGTGCTGTGAACGACGGCGCCGTGAACCGACCGTGCAGCGGAACCGGCCGTGCCGTGAGACCGGCCCGTTCCGCCGCACCCGGCGCATGGGTCGTACGTATTAACGGGGTGCAAACGGAATGTCCCCTCGCCTCCACGTCATACGCACAACAATCCCTGCCCAAGGGTTGATTGATTGACCAATTCCCTGTTCAGGGGCGTTTATCACTCAATATTTGGCAGGTTTTGGGTCTGTCATCAAAGGTTAATGCGATGGCAAAGTGAGAGATACGGCAGTCGTCCAGGCTGTTTGGCGGGGCGGCGCGGAGTCCGCCGTCATTGCGGCCTCCGCGCCGCCCCCTCGCGACCATCGACCCGACCACACCGCGTCCCGGCCCCCACGCCGAGCGGCGCAGGAGGCAGGCCACCTTGAAGTCTCTGATCGACAACGCCCGTTCATTCGCCGCCACACACGTGGCGGACCCCCGGAACGCCGAGGCCTTCCGGGCCCTCGGGGCCGGGCAGTCGCCCGAAGCCCTGTTCATCACCTGTTCCGACTCACGCGTCGTACCGGCGCTGATCACCGGGGCGCGCCCCGGTGAGCTCTTCGAACTCCGTACCGCCGGCAACGTCGTTCCTCCCTACCCCGCCGATCGCGGCCCCCTCCCTCCGCAGGGCGAAGCGGCCACCATCGAGTACGCGGTGTGCGTGCTCGGGGTCCGCGACATCGTCGTCTGCGGGCACTCGCACTGCGGCGCGGTCGGCGCGCTCGTACGGGGTGAGGACCTGTCCGGCGTGCCTGCCGTGCGGAACTGGCTGGAGCACTCCGTCGCACCGGACGCCGCCGTCCGTTCCGTCGCACCCGCCACTCCGGACGTGGCCGAAGCCGTACAGGCGCACGTCCTCGCACAGGTGGCGAGGCTACGCGCCTATCCCTGCGTCCAGGAGCGCATAGCCAACGGCACGCTCACCCTGCACGCCTGGTACTACGAGGTCCACACCGGAGCCGTCACCACGCACCGAGCGACCTCTCCGACGTCCTCGGAAGTGGAAGCGGAAGCGCAAACGGAGGCCGCACGGGAAGCAGAAGCACTTCAAGGCGCAGGCGTGCGGCCTGCGTTCGGTCCGCTGTGAGAGCCGCCGCGCACCATCGACCGGCCCGCTCTCCAGAACAGGACCCCCACCCTCATGCTTCCTCCCTCCGTTCTCTCCTCCTTCCGCCCGCTGCGTGAACCGGGCGTTCTGCGCCAGGACCTGCTCGCCTCGCTCGTCGTGTTCCTGGTCGCCCTGCCCCTGTGCGTCGGCGTGGCCGTCGCCTCCGGCGTCCCCGCCGAACTGGGACTCGTCACCGGCATCGTCGGCGGCCTCATCGTCGGCTTCCTCCCCGGCAGCGCCCTCCAGGTAAGCGGACCCGCCGCCGGACTCACCGTGCTCGTCTTCGAAGCCGTGCGGGAATTCGGACTCGGCATGCTCGGCGCGATCGTCCTGCTCACCGGCGCCCTGCAGATCGTCCTCGGACTGCTGCGCTGCGGGCGGTGGTTCCGCGCCATCTCGGTCTCCGTCGTCCACGGCATGCTCGCCGGCATCGGACTCGTCCTGATCCTCGGCCAGCTGTACGGAATGACCGGAGCCGCGCAGCCCCTCTCCGGCCTCGGCAAGATCGCCGGGCTGCCCGGGCTGGTCGCCGACACCCTCTCCGATCCCACCGCGCTGACCGCCGCCGGGATCGGGCTGGGCACCATCGCCGTCCTCGTCCTGTGGCCGAAGCTGCCCGCGAGCGTGCGGCGGGTACCGGCGCCACTGGCCGCCGTCGCCCTCGCCACCGCCGTAACCGCCGGACTCCAACTGGACGTGGCGAACGTGACCGTGAAGGGGCTGGTCCAGGCGATCCAGCCACCGGGGCTCGGCGACCTGGCCGCGCTCGGCAGCGTTGCCGTCCTCGGCACGGTCCTCGCCTTCACCCTGATCGCCTCCGCCGAATCGCTGTTCAGCGCCGCCGCCGTGGACCGCATGCACCACGGGCCCCGTACCCACTACGACAAGGAACTCGTCGCCCAGGGCGTCGGCAACACCGTCTGCGGCATCCTCGGCGCACTCCCGATGACCGCCGTCATCGTCCGCAGCTCCGCCAACGTCCAAGCCGGCGCCAAAACCCCGCTCTCCCGCATCGTGCACGGCGGCTGGCTCCTGCTCTTCGCCGTCCTGCTCCCCGCCGCACTCGGCATCATCCCCCTCGCCGCCCTCGCCGGCGTCCTCGTCCACGCGGGCTTCAAACTGCTGCCGGTCAAGGACATCGTCCCGCTCCTGCGCACCCACCGGGGCGAAGCCCTGGTCCTGGTCACCACCGCCATCGCCATCGTCGTGACCAACATGTTCGAGGGCGTACTCATCGGCCTCGGACTCGCGGTGGTCAAGACCGCCTGGGACACCTCTCAAGCGCACGTGGACGTAAGGGAGTTGACGGGCGGACGGCTGGTCGTCACCCTGACCGGGAACGCCACCTTCCTGCGGCTCCCCCGCATCCTGGAGACCCTGGAAGCCCTGCCCAAGGACCGGCCCATAGAGCTGGACCTGACCTCCGTGCACCACCTGGACCACGCCTGCCGTACGACGCTGGAGAACTGGGCGATACGGCACAACGACAGCGGGACGGAGGCGGTGCGGATGAAGACGTGTCCGGTGGCTGCTCCGCCGCCGTCAGCCTGAGGCGGTGAGGCGCGGCGTCAGGCTGACGCGGTTCAGCCTGACGCCGCGACCCGGATGCCGTCGCCCGCCTTGCCGGAGGGGCTCGCCCTGCCGGAGTGACGGGGCCGTGACGTCCCGGTGACGGGCGCGGGCCAGGATTTCGTCATGCGAATCTGTCGGAGGCCGGTGCCTCGGAGGCCGGGGCCGGGGCGCCACGAGCGAGCGATCCGGTGAGCGGGTTTCCCGGGTCGCCCCGGGCCGCACGCGGTGCCCTGGTCGGTGTGGAGCCGCTGAATCCGCTCGCCTCCCTCGTCGTCTTCCAGTACAACCCGGACGAGATGACCAGGACCCTGTCGGCGCAGGCGGCCGGTGGCGGCGGAGGAGGTGCCCGCAGCGAGGCGCTGCGGCTGTCCGGGGCGCCGGTCGAGGAGATCAACCTGTCCGTGGAGATCGACGCCACCGACCGGCTGGCCGCCGGTGATCCGCTCGCCGCCGCGCTCGGCGTCCACCCGCAGCTGTCCGCGCTGGAGATGCTGCTCTACCCGCGCAGCGCCCATGTCGTGGCGAACACCGCCCTGGCGTTCCTGGGGACGATCGAGCTGATCCCGCCCGAGGCACCGCTGACGCTGCTGGTCTGGGGGGTCAGGCGGGTGGTGCCGGTGCGGCTCGTCCGGTTCTCCGTCACCGAGCAGGCATACGACCCGGAGCTCAACCCGACGCGGGCGCAGGTGGCACTCGGGCTGCGCGTGCTGTCGTACAACGATCTGTCGGTCACCGACCCCGGCTACTACGTGTTCCTCGCCCACCAGGTCTCCAAGGAGGTCCTGGCGTCGATCGGCAGCGCGTCCGCGGTCGCCACGGCGGGGACGGGCGTCACCGGGTCACTGACGCGGGGGGTGTGAGGTGCTGGAGTCCTTCAGCAGGTACGCGGGTCTCGACGTGGGCACCGCGACGGTGCCGGACGGGGAGGGCGGGCGGCGCACGGTGCGCTTCCTGCGCCGCAGGTTCCCGCCGCAGCCCGGCGCACTGGCCACGCAGGCCGAACACGTCGTGTCCGGTGGCGACCGGCTGGACACGATCGCCGCGCGGCACTTCGGCGACCCGACCGGGTTCTGGCTGATCTGCGACGCCAACCCGTGTGTCCATCCTGACGAGTTGACCGCCGGGGACAGGATCGGTGAGGTGCTGCGCGTCCCCGTTCCGCACGTGCCGCAGGGCTGAGGGCCGAGTTCCAGGCTCCGGGCTCCGGGCTCCGGGCTCCGAAGAAGAGGGGAGGGATGTGTGCCGTGTCCACCACCAGGCTGACCGTGCTGACCGGTCCGACCGTCCCGCTGCCTGCGCCTCCGCTGCTGCTGGAGAACCTGGAGCGGGTCGAGGTGAGCACGTCGGACTCGGCGCGGTCGGGGTTCCAGCTCGGCTTCGCGGCCGGGCGGGCGGGCCGGGCCGGCGCGATGGACTTCCCGCTGCTGTCGCTGCCCCTGCTGAAGCCCTTTCACCGGGTGGTCCTGCTGATCACCTTCGACGGGCGCCCCTCGGTCCTCCTTGACGGCATCGTCACGCACCGCGAGCTGACCCCCGGCACCACCCCGGGCAGCACCAGGCTCACCGTCACCGGTGAGGACGTCAGCGTGATGATGCGGCTGGAGGAGAAGTGCGTGGAGCACCCGGCGCAGTCGGAGCCGGTCGTCGCCCAGAAGCTGATCCTTTCGTACGCGCGCTACGGCATGGTTCCGGTGGTCGTGCCGCCGCCCGTGCTCGACGTGCCGCTGCCCGTCGAGCGGGTGCCGCTCCAGCGCGGCACCGACCTGGACCACCTGACCGGGACGGCCGCCCGGTTCGGCTACGTCTTCTACGTCACCCCGGGGCCCGCACCGCTGACGAACACCGCGTACTGGGGTCCCCCGGTGCGGGCCGGCCTGCCGCAGCCCGCCCTGTCGGTGGACATGGGGGCACAGACCAACGTGACGTCGCTGACCTTCCGCAACAACGCCACGACGCCCACCCGGGTCGTCGGCACCGTCCAGGACCGGACGACCGGCCGGGCGGTCCCGGTGCGCAGCACGGGATCGCTCCGCCCGCCGCTGTCCGCCGCACCTGACTGGCAGGCCCACGCGGGGAACCTGCGGACCACGCTGCTGCGCGACGGCGGTACGAGCACGGCAGGGGCGCTGGCCAGGGCCCAGGGCGACGCCGACGCGTCCGGCGACTCGGTCACGGCCACCGGCAGCCTCGACACCCTGCGCTACGGGCATCTGCTCGCCGCCAGGCGGCTGGTCGGGCTGCGCGGCGCGGGGTGGCTGCACGACGGCCTGTACTACGTCCGGGAGGTCACCCATCTGATCACCAGGGAGAGTTACGTCCAGTCCTTCACGCTGACCCGGGACGGGGTCGGCGCCACGGTGACGGTGGTGCCGACGTGACGGAACCGAAAAGGTTCTTCGGCAAGTACCGGGGCACGGTGGACGACAACAAGGACATCTGGGGTCTCGGCCGGCTCCAGGTCTCCTGCCCGGGTCTGCACCTGGACAGGAGCAAGAACTGGGCGTTGCCCTGTACGCCGTACGCGGGCAACGGGGTCGGCCTCTTCGCCCTGCCGCCGGTGGGTGCGCACGTCTGGGTGGAGTGCGAGGCGGGCGACCCGGACTCGCTGATCTGGAGCGGCTGCTTCTGGGGTCCTGGCGAGGTGCCCGTCTCGCCCGCCGTGCCCGAGGTGAAGGTGTTCCGGACGGCGGGCGTCACGCTCACCCTCAGCGATGTGTCGAACGGCGGCGGGCTCACCGTCGAGGTGGCCCCGCCCGCGGTCTCCGCACCGCTGAAGATCGCGCTCACCCCGTCCGGCATCGAGCTGTCCAACGGTTCCGCCAAGATCGTGCTGAGCAATGCCTCGGTGTCGCTCAACAACGGTGCCCTGGAGGTGACGTGATGCCCGGGTTCCTGCTCCACCCCGGGGCGTCGGTGCTGTGTACGCACGGCGGTCAGGCCGTGCCCGCCTCGCCGTTCCCCCGGGTCAAGGTCGGCGGCCGGCCGGTGGTCACCGCGCAGGCGGGTTACACCGTGACGGGCTGCCCCTTCCTCCCGCCGAACGGCAACGGGCCCTGCGTCAGCGCGCAGTGGACCGTCACGGCCACCCGGGTCAAGGCCGGAGGCACGCCTGTGCTGCTCCGGGACAGCCGGGCGACCTGCACGCCGACCGGGACTCCGCTGACGGTGGTCTCCTGCCAGACCCGGGCGAAGGGGGTGTGACGTGCACCTCGACCTCCCGTTCCGGATCGACTCCCGGGGCGCCTGCGCCACCACCGACGACGAGGACGCGTACGTGCGCGACCTGGTCGAGCAGGTGCTCTTCACCTCGCCCGGGGAACGGGTCAACCGGCCCTCCTTCGGCAGCGGCGTGCTCGGGCTGGTCTTCGAGCCGGGCGGCGGTGAACTCGCCACCGCCACCGAGTTCGTGGTGCAGGGCGCGCTCCAGCAGTGGCTGGCGGAGCTGGTGGAGGTGCACGCCGTCGAGGTGACCGGTGAGGACGCCACCCTGCGTGTGACCGTGCGCTACCGGCCGCGGCGCGCCGCGCAGCCCCGTACCGTCGTCTTCACCCGGCCGGTGTGACCGTGGACCCGCGCCCCGTCCCTCCGGGCCCGTACCTCTGCCGGGACGGTGAGCGGCGGCGGGAGGCGGTGCGGGCCGACGGCAGTCTCAACGGGATCGACTTCCTGGAGGTCGACGGCGGCCACCCGCCCGGCGTGCCGCCGCAGCGGACGCTGCTGGTGCGCTGTCTGCGGGAGCTGCCCGATGAATTGACGGGCAGCCAGGTGCGGGTGTTCGGCGGGGTACGGGCGGACCCCGCGGTCAACCCGGTCCGGGTGGAGTGGGCGTTCAGTGCCCGGCGGCTGGCCGAACCGCCGTCCGGTGGAGTGGAGTTGATCGGCGAGCAGGACCGGAAGGTGTTCGGGGCACTGCCGGATCCCGACCGGATGCTGGTGGTCAGGACGGGCTCGACGGGCGACTTCTCCACCTACCGGTTCGCGGTCGTGGACCCGGCGGCGCACGGCTTCGATCCGCGGCTGGCGCAGGCGCCCTTCACCTTCAAGGTGGACTGCCCCGGCGACTTCGACTGCCGGGCCGGTTCCGGGTGCCCGCCCGAGCGGGTGGCCGAGCCGCCGCTCGACTACCTCAGCCGGGACTACGCCGGACTGCGCGGGCTGCTGCTCGACCGGCTGTCGCTGGTCGCCCCGCAGTGGACCGGGCGGCACGCCGCCGACCTCGGGGTGACCCTGGTCGAGCTGTTCGCCTACCTCGGTGACCATCTCGCGTACGCGCAGGACGCCGTCGCCGCCGAGGCGTACCTGGGCACCGCCCGCCGCCGGGTCTCGGTGCGGCGGCACGCGAAGCTGCTGGACTTTCCGATGCACGACGGGGTCGCGGCCAGGACCTGGCTGGTACTGGAGGTCGAACCCCCGGACAACGAGGGCCTTGTGGTGCGGTCCGGGTGTGAAGTGGCCACCACCGACGGCTCGTTGGTGTTCCACACCCTCTCCCCCGTGACGCTGCGGGCGGCCCGCAACCGCATCGGCCTCTACACGTGGGGCGACGTCGGGTGCTGCCTGCCGCGCGGGGCGACCCGGGCGACGCTGCGCGGCACCGCCGCCGGTCTCGGTCTGACCGCCGGGGACGTACTGCTGCTGGAGGAGGTACGGGGCCTCGGGGGCACGGCAGTGGACGCCGACCCGACGCACCGGTGGGCGGTCCGGCTGGCCGCCGCTCCCCTCGACGCGACCGATCCACTGACCGGTGCAAAGGTCGTCGAGGTGCGGTGGGCGGACGGCGACGCGCTGCCGTTCCCACTGTGGCTGGGGCGGTACGCGCCCGGGGACGGCGAGCGGGGCGACCCGGACGACGGCCTCGTCGGATCGGCGGTGGCGCACGGCAACGTCGCGCTCGCGGAGCACGGCGGGCTGGTGGAGCGGGAGCCGCTCGTCCCGGCGGATGTCCCCCCGCAGGGGCGCTACCGCCCGGTGCTCGGGAGTCCGGGGCTGCTGCACGCGGTGCCCTACGCCGACCCGGTCGCGCGGTCGCGCCCGGCCGCCGCCGCGCTGCTGCTCGACCCGGGCGCGGCCGTCCCGGCCGTCGTCTCGCTGGAGGACGGCCGCGAGCGGTGGACCGTACGGCGCGATCTGCTCGGCAGCGACCGGTTCGCCCGGGAGTTCGTGGTGGAGACCGAGGACGACGGGCGTGCGCAGCTGCGGTTCGGCGACGGCGTGCGGGGGCGGCGGCCGACGGCGGGCAGCCGGTTCACGGCGACGTACCGGACCGGCGCGGGCCCGGCGGGCAACGCCGGGCGGGACGTGCTGACCCGGCTCCTGGTGCCGCTGGCCGGGGTCACGGTGCGCAACCCGGTGCCTGCCGCGGGCGGCATCGGCCCGGAACCCGTGGAGCAGGTGCGGCAGTGGGCTCCGCAGGCGTTCCGGGTGCAGGAGCGGGCGGTCACCGACGCCGACTGGGCGGCGGTGTGCGAGCGGCATCCACAGGTGCAGCGGGCGGCCGCGACCCGGCGCTGGACGGGCTCCTGGTACACGGAGTTCCTCACCGTCGACCGGCGGCGCGGCGCCGCGGTGGACGCCGCGTTCCGGGCGGAGCTCGCCGGGTTCCTGGAGCGCTTCCGGACGGCCGGGTACGACCTGGAGATCGGCGCGCCGCTGTTCGTGCCGCTGGACATCGTGCTGACGGTGTGCGTGGCGCCCGGCTCCCTGCGGGCGCACGTCGGACGCTCGCTGCACGAGGCGTTCGCGGCCCACGACCTGCCCGACGGGCGGCGCGGCTTCTTCCACCCCGACCACTTCACCTTCGCGCAGCCGGTGTACCTGAGCCGGGTGGTGGCCGCGGCGACGGCCGTCGACGGCGTCGCCCGGGTGGAGACCGGCGCGTCCGTGGGCGGACCGAACCGGTTCCGGCGCTGGGGCATGCCGGACGCGGGCGAGCTGGCGGCCGGGCGGATCCCGATGGGACGGCTGGAGGTCGCCCGCTGCGACAGCGACCCGGGCGAGCCCGAGAACGGCCGGATCGACTTCGTACTGGCGGGAGGGATGTGACGGTGACCGCACCGTGGGACATGGCAGGAGGCCTGGACGACAACTGCGGTTGCGGCGAGGGGAGTCGCACGGTCCCGTCGGTGCGCACAGCCGTCGCCAATCCGCCGGGCGCCCCTGCGCTCGCGTACCGCAGCGGCACCCACGGCACGGTGCTGCGCCGGATGCTCGCCGCGCTCGCCACCGAGCTGCCCGCACTGACCGTGCGCGGGACCGACGACCCGGCGGCGGCGCTCCTCGACGCCTGGGCGACGGTCGCCGACGTGGTGACGTTCTACCAGGAGCGGATCGCGAACGAGGGCTTCCTGCGGACCGCAACCGAGCGCCGCTCGGTGCTCGAACTGGCCCGCGCCATCGGCTACGAGCTGCACCCCGGGGTGGCCGCTTCGACCCATCTCGCCTTCACCGTCGAGTCGGCGCCCGGCGTCCCGCCCACCGCGCCCGTCCCGGCGGGTACCCGGGTGCGCAGCGTGCCGGGCCGGGACGAGCTGCCGCAGACCTTCGAGACGAGCACCGACCTCCTCGCCGTGGCCGGGCGCAACGCGCCGACCCTGCGCCTGGGGCGGCCCCAGCGACTCGTGCGCGGCATCAGGCAGCTGTACCTGGCGGGGGACGGCACGGGGCTGCGGCCGGGCGACGCCCTCCTCGTCGTCGGCGACGAACGCCGGGAGTCCCCGGACAGCGAGCAGTGGGACTTCCGGGTGCTGCGCACCGTCGAGGTGCGGCCCGCCCGCGCGCCGGGCGATGCCCCGGTCACCCGGGTCGGCTGGGACGTCGCGCTCGGCTTCGACCACGACGTTCCGGCACGGCCCGCCGAGCGCGGCGTGACGGTGTACGCCTTCCGGCTGCGGGCCGCGCTCTTCGGCCACCAGGCGCCCGACTGGCGGACCATGCCCGACACCATCCGGGCCCGGTACGCGGGCAAGGACCACGACGGCGTCACGGAGTGGCCCGGCTTCTCGCTGCCGGGCCCCGACGCGCCCCCGGTGATCGACCTCGACGGCGACCAGCCGGGGATCGGCCCCGGCTCGTGGCTGGTCCTGAACCTGCCGGGCCACACCGAGCTGTACCGGGCGAAGAGCGCCGAACCGTCCGCCGGGCAGGGCTTCGGCATCACCGGTCGTACCACCCGGATCCTGCTGGACACCGGGGAGCACCTGTCCGGCTTCGGGCTGCGGGCCACCGCCGTGTACGCCGGGAGCGAGCAGCTGACCCTGTCCGACGAACCCCTCGGAGGAACCGTCCAGGGACCCGAACTCGCCCTTCCCGACCCGCTGTTGGCGACCGGTCCGCCGTGGCCGACCGGATCACCCGTCGTAGTCACCGGCCGGACCGCCGAGGAGGAGCCGGTGACCGAGGTGGCCTTCGTCGACTCGGTCACCGCGCGGGACGGTGGTACCGCACTCGTGCTCACCGCCCCGCTGAGCCGCCCGCTGCTGCGGGATTCGGTGACGGTCCTGGGCAACGTGGTCGCCGCCACCCACGGCGAGACGGTCGCCGACGAGGTGCTCGGCAGCGGCGACGGCGCCGTGCCGTTCCAGCGGTTCACCCTGCGGCACGCGCCGCTCACCCACGTGCCTGCGCGCACGCCCAGCGGGGTGCGCGACACCCTCGTCGTACGGGTGGACGGGGTGGCCCGCACACCGAGCGGCTCGCTGTTCCCGCTCGGCCCGCACGACCCGGCGTACGTGGTGCGCACCGACGACGACACCCGGGCGACGGTGGTCTCCGGCGACGGCCGCCGCGGCGCCCGGCTGCCGACCGGGCAGGAGAACGTCCGGGCCACCTACCGCTTCGGCATCGGCCCGCAGGGCAACGTACCCGCACACGCGCTGTCACTGCTGCCCCAACGCCCCCTGGGCATAAGGGAGGTGGCCAATCCCCTGCCCGCCGCCGGCGGCACCGCACCCGAGGTGCTGGCCGACGCCCGCGCGCACGCGCCGCTCACCGTACTGACCCTGGACCGGATCGTGTCGCTGCGCGACCACGAGGACTTCGCGCGGGCCTTCGGCGGCATCGCGGTGGCGCGCGCCACCGCGCTGTGGGGCGGAACGGACTTCTTCGTGCACGTGAGCGTCGTCGCCCCGGGCGGCGGGGCCGTCGACGAGGTGACCCTCGGCAATCTGCGGGCGGTGGTCGACGGGGTCCGCGACCGGACCCGTGCCGTGGTGGTCGCCGACTGCCTGCGGCCGACGTTCCGGGTGGGCGTCGCGGTGCTGGCCGAACCGGCGTACCGGAAGGACGACGTGCACACGGCGGTGACCGGTGCGCTGCGGCAGGCGTACGCCTTCGAGCGGCGTGCCTTCGCACAGCCGGTGACCGCATCCGAGGTGATCACCGCGGTGCAGGGGGTGCCGGGCGTCATCGCGTGCCGACTGACGGCGCTCCACCTGTCCACCGATGCGGAAGCCGTGCACGAGGTGCTGGTGGCGCACGACGCGCACCGTGGGCCCGGGGGCGTGGTCGTCCCGGCCGCACTGCTGCTGCTCGACCGCGTCGCGGTGACGGAGATGGCGCCGTGACGCCGGGCGCGGGGCAGCCGACGGAGCGGACCGCCTACGCGCTGTTGCCCGCCGCGCTGCGGATCAGGGACGCCCAACAGGGGTGGCCACTGCGGTCGTTGCTGGACGTGGTGGAGGCGGAGCTGAGCCGACTGCGCGAGGACGTCGACGGGCTTTACGACAACTGGTTCATCGAGACCTGCGACGAGTGGGTGGTGCCCTACCTGGGCGACCTGCTCGGCGTGACGGGCCTCGCCCCCGTGCCGGGACAGGACGTCGCCACCGACCGGGCGGTGGTCGCCCACACGATCGCCTACCGGCGGCGCAAGGGCACCGCGGCGGTGCTGGAGCAGCTCGCCAGGGACATGACCGGCCGGCCCGCCAGGGTGGTCGAGTACTTCACCCTGCTCGGTACGGCCCAACACCTCGACCATGTGAGGCCGTTGAACGTCCGCACCCCCGATCTGCGGGACGCCGGACGACTCGAACTGCTTGACTCGCCGTTCGACACGGTCGCCCACTCGGCCGATGTGCGCCACATCGACGTGCGGCGCGGCCGGCACAACATCTTCCACCTCGGGCTGCACCTGTGGCTGCCGACCGCGTACGCCCTGACCGAGGTGGACGCCAGGCCCGTCGACGCGGCGCTGGGACGCTGGACGTTCGATCCGGCCGGCCGGGACCTGGCGCTGTTCCACCGGCCGCACACCGAGACCGAGATCACGCACCTGGCCGAGGAGGCCGACGTGCCCGCCCCACTGCGACGGCGCGCGCTGCACGAGGAGCTGGCCGCGCTGCGGTCCGCGGGCCGCCCGCCGGTGTTCCTCGCCGAGCCGGAGCCCGCGCTGCGGGTGCGACTGCCCGGCGAACAGGGACCGGTGGACCCGGCGCGCCTGCTGTGCTGCGACCTCACCGACTGGCACCGACCGGCCGCTGTTCCCGGCGCACCCCCAACGGTCGCCATCGACCCGGTACTCGGCCGACTGACCCTTCCCGACGGGATCCAACCGGACCGGATCCGGGCGGACTTCGCGTACGGCTTCCCCGGCGACATCGGCGCGGGCCCCTTCGACCGGCGGGAGACCCTGGCGGGGGCCCTCGTCCAGGCGGGGCTCGGGCCGCCCGCCCGGGTGAACTGGCAGTGCGGTGTCGACCGGGACGCGGACCTCGGCCCAGGCCCAGGCCCCGGCCCCGGCCCCGGCCCCGGCAGGATCGTCCGTACGCTCGGCGAGGCGGTCGACGCGTGGAACTCCCGCCCCGGCCCCCGCCCCGGGGACTTCGGCGTGATCGCCGTGCTGGACAGCGCCACGTACCACGAGAACCTCCAGGTGGTGATCGCGCCCGGCACCCGGCTGCTGCTGGTCGCCGCGTCGTGGCCGGACCGCGAGGACCCTGAGCATCCCGGGGTGCGGGTCAGGGACGACGGTACGTACGTGGCCGACGGGCTGCGCCCGCACCTGGTCGGGGCGATCGGGGTGACGGGCGGGGCGGGCGTGGCCGCGGGCGACAGCGCGTTCGTCCTGGACGGCCTGTCGGTCGAGGGCAGCGTGCACGCCGAATCCGGCGACCTCGCGGAACTCGTACTTGCGCACTGCACGGTGCTCGCGGGCCGGGAGGCATCGGGGAGCGACAACGGCCTGGTGCGGGCCACCGACAACCCCCACCTCACCGTCCGCCTGCTGCGCACCGTCTGCACCCGGGTGCTGCTCGACCGCGTCCCCGGGCTCGGCCTGACGGACTGTCTGCTGCACGCGGACGGGGACGCCGCCGCCCCCGCCGTGTCCGCGCCCGAGGCGCACGCCGAGATCGAGGAGTGCACGCTGCTGGGCACCACCACGGTACGGAGCCTGGCCGCGAGCAACGCGATCCTGTGGGGCCGCGTCGAGGTGGAGCGGCGGCAGCAGGGGTGCGTGCGGTTCAGCTACCTGCCGCCCGGGTCGCGCGCGCCGCGCAGGTACCGGTGCCAGCCGTCCGAGGGGGCGGCGGGGCCCCCGGTGTCCCCCCGGTTCACGTCGGTAAGGACCACCGACCCTGGCTTCGGCAGGCTCGCCACCGGCTGTCCCGCCGAGATCTCCGGCGGCGCGGACGACGAGGGCGAGATGGGCGCGTACCACTTCCTGCACGAACACCGGCGGCTGGCCAACCTGGCCTCGCAGCTGGAGCACTACCTGCGCTTCGGCCTCGAAGCGGGTGTCTTCTTCGTGACGTGATTCGTGACGTGATTCGTGACGCGATTCGCGACCCTATTCGTGACGTGAGGTGCACAAGGATGAAGGGCGACTTCACCCGGCGGACGTTCGACCGCCGCGACCACTACCGTGCCGTCCTGCTCCAGCAGGGCCGGGTGCAGCTCGACGCGGACTGGAACGAACAGGCCGACATCTGGGCGCACTTGGCGCAGCAGACCGCCGATGACACCATCGGCGCGCACGGCGGCCCGCTGCCCGGCGCGGGCATGGCCGTCACCGACGCGGGCGGAGCCCGGCCCTCCGGCACCGCCCCGATGGACCTGCGGATCTCGGCCGGGCGGTACTACGTCGGCGGCGTGCTGTGCGAGAACGAGGACGTCGTCCCGCTGGCCGTCCAACCCGATCTGCCCGGCGTGCCATTGCCGAAGGACGCCGGGCGCTACGCCGCCTACCTGGACGTGTGGTGCGAGCACGTCACCGCCCTGGAGCGGCCCGCGCTGCGGGAGGTGGCGCTGGGCGGCCCGGACACGGCGACCCGGGCGCGCACCGTCTGGCAGCTGCGGCTGTCCCGGGTGGCGGACGGGGCGACCTGCCCGGACGTGGCACCGCCGTGGGAGCCGCCCGGAACCACGTCCACCGGGCGGCTGCGGGCCCGCGCCAAGGCACCGGCGGAGGCACCCCTTCCCTGTGTGATCCCGGCCGGCACCGGCTACCGGCGGCTGGAGAACCAGCTCTACCGGGTCGAGATCCTCGACCCCAGCGGCTCCCCCGGCGGCCCCACGTACGTCTGGTCCCGGGACAACGGATCGGTGGCGGCCCGCCTGCTGAAGGTCGAGAACGACGCCCTCACCCTCGAAGCCCCGCCGCGCGACGAACGGCTCGGCTTCGCCAAGGACGACTGGGTGGAGGTCACCGACGCCGGGCGGGTCCGCCGGGGCGAGCCCGGCTTCCTCGGCAGGCTCGGCGAGGTGACGGGCACCCGGCTGCCGGTGGCCGAGTGGCGCGGCGGGCCGCCCGTCGGCGTCGGCGGTGCGGGGGGTGCCGCGGTGGTGCGCCGCTGGGACGGCGAGGGGGCGACCGCCGTCGAGGAGGGCTGGGCCGCGCTCAACGACGAGGACGGGGTGGAGATCCAGTTCGAGAAGGACGGTGTCCACCGCACCGGGGACCACTGGCTGATCCCGGCCCGCACCGCCGACCTGCGCGCAGAGCGGTCGGACCTCTCTCTCGCCGGGGACGTGGAGTGGCCCAGGACGGGCGGCGGCGACCCGCTGTTCCGTCCCCGGGCAGGGGTGGAGCACCTGTACGCGGCCGTCGCCCTGCTGGACCTGGCCGCCGACGGGAAGTGGACCGGGGTGGCGGACTGCCGCCGTCTCTTCCCGCCGCTCACCGGGCTGACGGACGTCGAGTACGCGGGCGGGGACGGTCAGGAGGCGATGCCGGGCGATCCGCTGCCGCAGCCCCTGGCGGTCTCGGTCTGCAACGGCACCCGGCCGGTGGAGGGCGCCCGGGTCCGCTTCGTGGCGGCGGACGCCGACGGCCGACTGGCCCGTAGCGCAGCCGATCTTGCCAGGACGCACTTCTCCGAGTTGATCTCGGAGACCGACGGGGACGGCATCGCCCGCTGCTTCTGGCTGCCCGCCCCGGACCCGGCACGGCCCAGCCAGCGGGTGACCGCCCGCCTGATCGACCCCGCCGGTACGGACGTGGCGGCGGCGCCCGTCCTCTTCTCGGCCGGTCTCAGCATCGCCGCCCAGGTGGCGTACGAACCGGGTTCCTGCCCGGCGCTCCGCGGAACGCACACCGTGCAGGAGGCCATCGACCGGCTGGCGAGGGTACGTTCGCTGGTCGCGCTCGGCGGGGACGGCCAGGACGGCCGCCCGGACACGGCCCTGCCGCTGCCGGTCGAGGTGCTGGTACGCGGGGACTGCGGGCCGGTGGAGGGGGCCGCCGTGACCTTCCGGGTCGACTCGGGTGCGGTGGGCGACCGGCCGGACACCCTCGTGGGCGGACCACGGACGGTGGACCTGGGCACCGATCAGGACGGGGTGGCCCGCTGCTTCTGGCTGCTGGGCCCCACCGACCCCGTCCAGACCCTGACGGCGGAGCTGGCCCCGGACGCGGAGGCCCCGAGCGTCCCGCCCACCCTCCTCGCTTTCACCGCCAACCTGCGCTCCGAGCCGAACCACCGGCCAGGACTGCACGTCAAAGACGTCTTCATCCGCGACCGCCGACTCTGGAAGCGGATCTCCAACGACATCTCCCTCCTCCCCCAGCACTTGCAGGACGGCATCCTGGTGGGCCTCGACGGCCCGGCACTCGCCGACATGCTGACGGGCAAACCCGTCCTCACCGTCACCCTCGACCTCCCCTTCCCCTTCTCCCGGTCCGACGTGGACCTCTGGGGCGACGAGCTGATCGGCACGATGCCGCTCACGCTCGCCGGGCAGGTCACCGCCCAGGCGGAGGGCGCGGCGGTGCTCTGGGAACCGAACGGGCCGACCTCGCTCTTCCTGATGGAGCGCCTCTTCCCGGCCCTGGGCCGGTTCGATCCGCTCGACCGGGTGCTGTGCCACCTGACCCTGACGGGCCGCGCGATCGCCGACTCCCGGGCCGCCGACCGCCGCGTGGTGAACGGCCTCACCCTCGGCCTGCCAGGACCGGGCAACCGCACCGACATGGAGCTTCCGAGCATCGACGACGTCACGGGCGCGGACTTCACGATGTGGTTCTGGCTGGTCCGCGAGCTTCCTTCCCCGGTCGTCCTCCCGACCCGGTCGGGCCTGCTCCGGCTGAAGTCCGCCCGGGACGCGCTGACCCTGTCCCTCCGCCGTACGGAACTCCTGGCGAGCCTCCCGGCCGGGGTGCCGCTCTCTCCTGAGGCACCGGAGCCCGATCCGGATGCCGCGCTACGGGCGGCGGACCGGGCGTTCCGGGGGAGGCCGGAGCGGCGGTTGGTGCTGGTGGTGGACGAGCGGTACGTGGAGGCGGCGACAGTGCTCGGGGAGTCCCTCGGCGGGCTGAACACGGAAGTGGAACTGATCGTGACGGCCGAGCCCGCCGTCACCGTACGAGAACGTCGGGACGCAGGCGAGGAGTTGGACGGGGTACTGACGGACGAGAGGTCCGCGGCCCCGGTCCAGGGCCTGGGTGGATTCACGGAGGCGATCGGCCTGTGAGTACGAGGCGTGACGCGGCGGAACCGCGCCCGGAGCCAGCCGTACGCCCCGGGCACGACGCCGAAGGACCGGTCCCGGGCCAGGTGCCGCCCGCCGGACCGGACGCGGCGACCGCCACCCCGGCGTCCCCCGCGCATTCCTTCGCCAGGGTCGCGGTGACGGCGGACGCCGGACCCGACTCACGCGCTCAGGAAGACCTGGAGGCGGAACGCCCGGCGCAACCCGAACCGGCAACCCCACGGCGGGACTTCGTGTTCATCATGGGCAAGGACCGGGCGCCGACCGCACGGAACCGGACCCCGGAACAGTTCTACACGGCGGCCGAACACTTCTACCGGGCCCGCAGGCCGACAGCCACCTTCGTCACCGACCTGCGCACCCTGGCCGACCTCCTGTCCTGGGTCGCGGTCAACGTGAAGGAGCCGATCGGAAACCTGGTCATCGTCAGCCATGCGAACGAGGACGGCACCCTGTCGTTCGCGTTGAACCCGGGTGACAGCGACGGGCGCACCTCCGCGGCCGAACTGCGGGCCGCACTGCACCCGGCCGGCGGACAGCAGCCGCTGGCCGATGTGCGGGGTGTCGTCGACTCCCGGACCTCCATCAGCATCAAGGGCTGCGACCTGGGCCGTACGCAAGCCATGGTCGAACTCGTCGACGAAGCGTTCGGCGGCGCCGGGACGGTGACCGCACCGACCCACGAGCAGGTCTACTCCTTCCGCCAACGGCGCGGCGGCGCCAAGGATCCGAAAGGCTCCCCGGCCGTGCACGAGAGCTTCAGCGGCCCCATGTTCCAGCGGCCGGGGCACCGGCTCTTCACCACGGCGGAACTGCGCCCGCAGGTGGACGCCCTGTACGGGCATCTCCCCGACGCCCGGCGGGCGGACCTGACCGCCCGGCTCGCGGCCCGGGACCGCAGGTCGGAGGCGCAGGCCGGCAAGGACGGGCTGCGGGGTCAGCAGGGGCAACGGGTGTTCCGCCTCGCCTACTCCGAGGTGGTACGCGATCCGGCAAGTCCCGAAGAGGCCCAACAGCTCTACCGGGCGCCGTTCCGGGAAGGGCGGTTCCGGGCGAACGCGGTGTCCGTCCAACGCGAACTCGCGGACGGCGTACTGCACTTCACCGTCACCGTCACGGGAACCGCGGCAGGACCCGACGGGAAGCGACAGCCGGACACGCGGCAGTACGTCGAGGAGCACTCCGACGACGAGCAACTGCTCGGCAAGCTGCGCTCCCAGTTGGGAAACCCGGAGCGCTACTCGTGGCGGGTCGACGAGACACACCGCACCGACGGCACCACACTGCGGCGGGCCGTGGCAGTACGCGTGGTCGCCTACCTCCACCACGGCAGCCTCGACCGTTCGGCGACGGAACCCTTCATCCGGCCGGAGAGCGACCCGGCCTTCTTCGCCACCTCGACCTATGAGGCGCCGGACGGCCCCTGAGCCGATGCCGCTCCCGCACCACCCGGGGCTCCGCCGAGACGGGCCGCAACGGCGGGGTGCCCCGCCAGCGCCGCGAGGATCTCCGTACGCAGAGCGTCGACCAGGCCCGGCGTGTCCGCGACCGGGTCGGAGCCGGGCAGGTCGAGCCCCGACAAGTGACCGTCCTCCCACAGCAGTTCATCGATCCGGATCACTTCGTCCACCCCGCCACCTCCCTGTCCGTCAACGGCTGCTCCAGCTTGGTGTATTCGCTGCGGGCCGCCCGCAGCAGGTGCGCCATCCCCACCGGCTCTCCCGCGTCCGCCGCCAGGAAGGCCGCCGACAGGGCGATGTTGTGGATCGTGCCGCCCGCGACCGCCAGCCGGGACAGCCGTACGAAGTCCAGGCTGTCGGTGGGGGTTTCGGCGGGGAAGGCGTGGCGCCAGATCTCCGCGCGCCCCGCCGCGTCCGGGAACGGGAACTGCACCACGAAGCGCAGCCTGCGCAGGAAGGCCGAGTCGAGTGCGCTCTTCTGGTTGGTGGTGAGGACGGCGAGGCCCCGGTAGTTCTCCATGCGTTGCAGGAGGTAGCTCACCTCGATGTTGGCGTACCGGTCGTGGCTGTCCTTGACCTCACTGCGTCGGCCGAACAGCGCGTCCGCCTCGTCGAAGAGGAGGACCGCACCGCCCGCCTCCCCCGCGTCGAAGACGCGGCGCAGGTTCTTCTCGGTCTCGCCGATGTACTTGCTCACCACCCGGCTCAGGTCAATCCGGTACAGGTCCAACTCCAGTGCGCCTGCGAGGACTTCGGCGGCCAGCGTCTTGCCCGTACCGCTCGGCCCTGCGAACAGCGCGGCCGCCCCGAGGCCCCGCCCGCCGCGCGCGGCGAAGCCCCAGTCGTCGCACACGGTGAACCGGTGGCGGACGTGCAGGGCGATCTCCCGGAGGGTCTGCGACTGCGGGGCGGGGAGGACCAGGTCGTCCCAGCGCGCCCGGGGTTCGATCCGGTGGGTCAGGTCGTCCAGGTCCCGGCGGGCAAGGCGGGCCAGCCGACGGCAGGCGTCCCAGAGCCGGGGTCCTGCGTCGGCACCGCCCAGGTCCTGGCGGACCTCGTGCAGTGCGGCGTCGATGGCGGCCAGGTCCAGGTCGAACTGTCCGGCGATCCGGCCGAGCCAGCCGTCGAGGTGCTGCGCGGCGGCCGGAACGTCGTCGGCGTCTGCCGGCACGCCACCCAGTGCTGCCCGCCATGCCGTACGGGCTTCCGCGGGGCGGGGCGCGGGGACGTCCAACGAGGTCAGGCGGGTCCGGCCGGCCGCCCCGGGGAGCGGCTCCCGGGTGAGGACGACGACCGGCGCGGCGATGCGTACCGCCAGGTCGAGCGCGTGCCGGCCGCCTTCGGGCGCGGGGTCGGTGTCGTCCACGGCGAGCAGCCAGGCACGGCCGTCCAGTGCGGTCTCCCGTTCGCAGAGGCGGGCCAGCAGGTCCTGTTCTGCGGGGGCGGCGGGGAGGTCTCCTGCCCGCAGGCAGACGGGTCGCAGGCCCAGCGCCGTACAGGCGGACACGGCGACCGCGCGCAGGTCCGCGGGGCGGCGGCCGTGGAGGTGTACGCCGCCCGCGGCCGCCGACCAGTGCACCGCGAGCCGGTCCGCCGCCCCCTCCAGGGCAGGGGGCAACGGGCGTGGTTCCGGCGGCGGTTCGGCCAGCGGCTGGATCCGCGGGTCGAGGTGGCCGATGCCGGTCAGCGCGTGCAGCACCCGCTCGTCGATGCGCAGCGGGCTCGTCATCGGCACCTCGGGGCGGGCGGGCTCGACGAGGTGCCAGTGGCGCAGCGGTGCCGTCGGGGTGACCGCGCTCCAGTGCGGCCCCGGCAGCTTCGCCAGGGCCAGGGAGAAGGTGACGTACGTACGCGAAGGATCGCCCTGCGCGCTCGCGCACGCTCGCGCGACCTCCGTGTCCAGCTCGACCCCTGCGCAGGCCAGCAGGGTGTCGCGCTCGAAGTCGGAGAGCCCGAACGCCTTCGCGATCACCTCCAGAGCGGGCGGGTCCGCCATGGCGTGCAGGAAGGCCGGGGCGGTTTCGGTGCGGTCTTCGACAGGGTCCTCGGTCAGCCGGGCGCGCAGCAGCTCCAGTGCGGCGGCGAGGTGGTTCTGATTGGCCGTCACCCAGTCCACGGGCTGCGAGGGTTCCGTCACGGCGCCGTCACCGTCACCCTCGGCAGGTCGTAGCGTCCGTCGTCGCCGGTGGTCAGGACGCTCTCCGCGCCGTCCACCTGGACCCTGACGAGGTACGTTCCGGGCTCGACGCCGGTGGTCGGCACGGCGACCGACGGCCGGTCGGGTGCACCCTCTGCGCCGGGCGGCGGGGCGAGGAAGGTGTAGGCGCGGGCGGTACGGCCGCCCGGCGGACGGTGCTCGTTGAGGAGCAGGACGACGCGCTGGCGCGGGCCGGCGGGCGGGTCCAGCGGGACGGTGAAGACCCGTACCCTGTCGGGTTCTTCGTCACCGGGTGCCGTCGTGACCTCGCCGGCGACCGTCGGGCGGACCGTCACCGGCGACACATTGGATTCAGCGCCGCCCCGCTCCTGTGGCGGGTCGCCCGCCGTGCGCGGCTGGAGCACCTGCACGCCCTGTACGCCCGCCCTGACCCCGGCGGGCAGCGGCACGGTGAGCCGGGTTCCCGTGGCCCGGCCGTCGGGAACTTCGGCCTCCACTCCCCCCACCCGGACCAGCGTCCGCAGCGGACCGCGCAACCGCTGCCCTTCGATCCGCAGCAGCGTGCCCGCCCGTACGGGAGCGGTCGGCGCCGAGTCGGCCGTCACCCGGGTGATCAGCGGCACGCTGTTCGGGAACACGTCGATTCCGCGACTGAGCACCGGAAGCGCAGGCTGCGGGGTGTCGGCACTGTCCAGCAGGACGACGGTCGCCCGATAGCCCACCGACAGCCGGTACGCCGCCTGGTGGAACGTCGACCACAGCTTGGACAGCTCCTCCAGGCTCAGCGGCATCAGCGTGAGCCGCACGATGTCGATCTGGTCGGCCAGGTCCGAGAACTGCTCCCAGCTCGCCGGGTCCCGCTCGATCGCGTGCCGGATCGTGTCCCGGACCAGCTCCCGGCTCAGCAGGGGCCGCGCGGCCAGCGTGCTGACCGCCACGCCCAGTGCCCGCTGGGGCTCAAGGGTGCTCTCGTCACCGCAGAAGGTGAGCAGGTAGTGCAGGTCGAGGGCCTGCTGGGGGCGGGTCAGCAGGGTGCCGTCCGCCCGCCGGGTCGGCAGGTCGACGCTGCCCCAACTCCCGTTGGGAACCACCTGGTAGAGGAAGACGTTGATGCCGCGCGCCTTGCCGTCGGCCTCGGCGGCGGCGAGCATGTCGGGCCGGAGCGTGCTCACCCCTGCCCCGGCCGCTCCGCCGGGCGGCGCACCGACGAGGGCCTCGGCCAGCACCCGGCCGAGCACGGCGGTGACCATCGCGACCGCCAGCGGATTGCTCATCGCCCCACCTCTCCCATGCCTATGTCGGCCGGTCGAGGTAGTCGCCCAGCGACAGCGGCTCGGCCCCCGGCTCCGGCCTCGGCCCCGACGGAGCCGCAGGCGGCGGTGCGGGCAGCGCGGGGAGCGGCGGCGGCCTGACCTCCACCCGGCCGATGGTCACGGTGATCTGCGGCGGAACGGGCGAACCTCCCTGCGGCGGTACGGGCGAGGTCCTGCGCCGCGGTACGGACGGACTGCCCTGCGGCGACACACCCGACGAGGCCCTCCGTACGGCGGCCCGCACAGCACCCTCGACAGCGGTACGCACGACGGACGGCTCCGGCCGCACGGCCTGCGGCGGGGCAACACCGTCGGAAACGGGAGCGGGAGCGGGAACGGGAGCGGCTTCGCCCCGTACCGAAGGCGTCCTGTCGGGCGATCCCGATACCAACAAATCCGTTGGTACGGGCGACAGTTGGGCGTCACGAGAGGCAGACGATACCGGCCCGTCGCGGCCCTCGACGCGCCCCGTCCCGGGAGGCACCCGACGAGGCGGCTGCCCAGGAAGCACCACCTCCCGCCCGGAACGGACGCCCGGTTTCCGGGCCTCGCCGTCCGGGCTCCCCGTCCGGGCACTCGGCGCTTCCGGCAGCACGACCGACGACACGTCCGGCGCCACACCCCACGGCACGACCGGCAGCCCATCCACCGGCCCATCCGCCAGTACCTCCCGCCCCGCTTCCCACCGCACCGCCGCCGCCGCTGCTGCCGATCCATTCTCCGGTACGTACCGCTCCTGACCGGAGGCCGCAGGAAGCCCTCGGTCCCCAGCTGTTCGAACGCCCGGCTCAGGGCCGGTCACGGGCGCGGCGCCCCCGGGAACCACCTCCTCCGGCACGCCAGGACCCGGCTCGAACACCGACCGGGGCCGCGGCCTCAGCGTCGGGACCTCCCCGAGGGTCCGGTCCACCAACTGCCGTACAAATCCGTCGTGTTCCCTCATCGTCCGACCAGTTCCAGGTAGCAGGCCCGGCGGACCGGGCTCAGCGCCAGTACGTCGCTCTCGGTCCAGCCGTACGCCGCCGCCAGGGCGTGCACCTCGTGGAGGAGCGCCACGGCACGCTGCTGCACCTCGGCCCACAGCAGCGCGGCGACATCCAGGGCCACCACGCTCCGTGTCCCGCATTCGGGACAGGAGACCGCGAAACTGATCGCCCCGGCAGGCGATGCCTCGCCCATGGCCGCCTCGACCGCCCCTGCAAGTCCCTCGGGGAGTCCGTGCCCACCGTCGCCGGTGCAGCGGGCGAGCAGTGCGGCACACACGGCGGCAGGCTCGGCACCCGCCACGCAACTGGCTTGCATATCAAGGGTGTTGGGCAGCCGGTAGGTCACCGTGACACCGTCCACCACCGTCCGCAGCACCTCGTCGGGCGCCCGCACCGGCAGCCGTGCCAGAGCCCCCACGTCGACCGGCACGTCCAGCTCCGCACCACACCCCGCGCACTCGGCGCAGCCCCAGGCGGTGGCCCCGGTGAAGCCCTCCAGCAGCCGGGCGAGCAGCACGTCGCGGCTGCCGGTGTCCCAGCGGGCGCCCTCGGCCCGGTCGGGTCCGGCCGCCGACAGCAGGGTCAACGCCCGCTCCAGCGGCGGCTGTCGGCCACCCTCTTCCCAGAGCGCGAGCAGCGACGCGGGGTCCGGCAGCGACAGCACGGCCTCACTCACCTTCAGTACTCACTTCAGTACTCACTTCAGTCGCTCGGTTCGAGGAAGGTCGGTTCCGTCGGCTCGGACACCTCGTAGTCGCGCTCCCAGCCCTCGTTCTCCAGCTTGATGTGCTGGATCGCGATCGCGTTGGCGTTGGCGTCGAGTTCGGGCAGCGTCTGGAACTCCGAGACCCAGCAGCGGAACACCTTGTACGCCAGGGCGATCTGACCGGCCTCGTTGTAGACCTGGATGGTGATCTCCTTGCGGAAGTCGCGAAGCGAGACCTCGGTGCCGGGTCCTGCCCCGTAGTTCCAGACCTTGTTGGCCCAGCGTTCGAACTCCGGGTCGTGGGTGACGCCGCGTTCGAGGGTGATCGCCTCGTACTCGCTGCGCCCCGGCGACTTGCGGCTGGTGCTCACGTCGCCGCCGTCCCGGTGCTTGACCACTTCGGTGGTGCGCTTCAGGGCGCCCACCTTGCTGACTCCTGCGACGTACCGGCCGTCCCACAGCACCCGGAACTTGAAGTTCTTGTACGGGTCGTAGCGCTCGCCGTTGACTGTGAACTGGGCCATCGAAGACTCCTGGGTCCCACTGGACCTGCTAGACCTGCGCCTGGGCGATCTGTTGGATCTGCAGCACCACGAACTCGGCGGGCCGCAGCGGAGCGAAGCCGACGCGTACGTTGACCCGGCCGAGTTCCACGTCGGTGGGCGTCGTCGTCTCCCGGTCGCACTTGACGAAGTACGCGTCCCGCGCGCTGGCCCCCTGGAACGCGCCCTGCCGGAACAGTCCTTGCAGGAACGCCCCGACGTTCAGCCGGATCTGCGCCCAGAGCGTCTCGTGGTTCGGCTCGAACACCACCCACTGGGTGCCGCGGAACAGGCTCTCCTCGATGTACAGCGCGAGCCTTCGCACCGGGAGGTACTTGTACTCGTCGGCGAGCAGGTCCGCGCCGCGCAGCGTGCGGGCGCCCCAGACGACCCGGCCGACGACAGGGAACGAGCGCAGGCAGTTGATGCCGAGCGGGTTGAGCTTGCCGTTCTCCGCGTCGGTGAGGTTCGCGTCCAGGTCCGCGACCCCGGCGAGCGCGGCGTCGGTGCCGGCCGGTGCCTTCCAGACGCCCCGGGTGGCGTCCGTACGGGCGATGGCACCGGCCACCGCACCGGACGCGACGAACGTGGTGAGCCGTCCGTCCGCCGTCGGGTCGGTCTGCCGGATGCGCGGGTAGTACAGCGCCGCGTAGGAGGCCGTCGTCCCGGCCAGGCCCAGCGAGGCGAGCGCGTCGGCGGGCTTGGCGACGGTCAGGGTCGTCGGCGCGTCCACCAGGAGCACCGCCCGCCGGTCGAAGCAGTACTTGAGCGCCGCCCGGTACACCTCGGCCGGGGTGTCGCCCGCGGTCGTCGGAGGCGGAATCACCAGGAGGTTGAACAGGTCGGTGTGGTCCAGCGCGTAGAGTCCCCGGTGCGCCGCCGCCTGGGTACCGCCGACGTAGTCGCCCGCGACGAGCACCTTCCCGTCGGTGCCCTTCGTCTTCACCTTCGCGCCGGTCGTCGCGGCCGGACGGGTGGCGGGCAGGTTGCCGCGGACCCGGACCAGACGGGATGCGGTGAGCACGCCGTCGAGCCTGCGGGGGCTCTGGATCACCGTGACGTTGCGGAAGGTCTCCTGCTCACCGGTCACCGGGTCGTTGACGGTCAGCGTGAACAGGTCGCCGGGGGTGACACCGAGCCGGGTGGCCACGTCCGTCAGCAGCGTCGCGTCGTCGTGCACGACGTCCGCCGTCAGCCCGTCGGCCCACGAGCCCGGGTCGGCCGCTTCGAGCGGCAGGGTGTCCACGTCGATGGCCGCGGGCTTGGCGTCGTTCGCCACCCGGACGACGACCGCCTCGCCACCGCCGCCCGCGAAGAAGTCCCGTACGGCGAAACCGACCGTACTGTCCGCCCACAGGCCGCCGAACACCCGCTCGTAGTCGGCGAATCCGAAGAGGGTCGTCGCCGTGTCGACGGGGCCGCGCCGGGTCCTGCCGACGAACGCGGTGATCGACGTGGCCACCCCGGTGATCGCCCGCACCCCGCTGGGGATCTCCTGGATGTATACGCCGGGGTAGGGGGTTGCGGCGGTCATGGCGCCCTCGTCTCCGGTCCAGCCGTGCCGCGCGCCCTGCTGCGCGGACCGTGCTGGCCGGGACCGTACGACGAGGGGCGTCACGGCCCCGTCACGGGCGCGTCACCGCGCCCGCCGGTGGAGCCGCCGGCACGGGCACCCGGTTGCGGGAACGCGTTGACGCGGCGTCGCGGGCCCACCACGCTGAACAGCTCGGCAAGAGGGGGGCGAGGTTCGTGCTGCCAGAAGTCTTGTCATCGCAGGTACCGGAGGCACCGCACACGCCAGGGGCACCGCACACTCCAGGGGCACCGCACACACCGGGGACACCGCACGCGGCGGATTCCCCGGGGCGCGCCGTCAGACTGGAGATGCTCGACGGCTTCCGCCTGGAGGTGGACGGCATCCGGGTCACCCCGCTGGCCAGTGCCCAACGCCTGCTGGCGTTCCTCGCGTTGAGGGGCCCGGTGGCGCGGGTGGTGGCCGCGGGCACCCTCTGGGGCGACGTCCGGGAGGAGCACGCGATGGGCAGCCTGCGGACGGCCATCTGGCGCTGCAACAGGGCCGTCGGCGGGCTGGTCGACGTCGGCCGCGGTCAGCTCACGCTCGCGGACTTCGTACGGATCGACGTGGCGGAACTCGTCGAGGGCTCGGCCCTGTTCCTCGACAGCACCTGGTTCCCTGACCGCATCGGGTTCCCCGACGGCACCGGCGGCGCGGCCGCCCCTCTCGCGGCCTTCCCCGCCGTGCGCCGTGCCGAGCTGCTCCCGGGCTGGTACGAGGACTGGGTGATCTTCGAAAGGGAACGGTTGCGCCACCTGAGGCTGCACGGTCTTGAGGCCGCCGCGCACCACCTGACGGCGCGCGGACTCTACGCGGCCTCCCTGGAGTTCGCGCTCGAAGCGGTGCGCTGCGAACCGCTGCGGGAGAGCGCGCGGCGCGCGGTGATCCTCGTACATCTGGCGGAGCACAACGTCGTCGAAGCGGTACGGCAATTCGAGGAATTCCAGCGGCTGTTGATGAAAGAACTCGGTATCGAACCCTCCGCGGAACTGGCCGATCTGGTGTTCAGGAGGCTCCGGTGATTCCCACGGACGGCGCGCCGCCCGCGCAGGCCCCGCCGGGCCGGGTCCTGGTCGTGCGCGTCTGGTTCGAACCGGGGGCTCCGGGCGAGGGCTTCCGGGCCCGCGTCATGACGACCACGGACATCGCCTCCGGCCGGCCGGAGGAGAGCTTCGTCGTCGGCACGCCGGAGTGCGTGCTGGAGGCGGCCCGCCGGTGGTTGGCGCGGGCCGCCCCCTGACACCCCCCTGCCCCCCTGACACCTCGGACTCATGCCGGTTCCACTGCCTTCGACACCTCGGCCAGCAGGGTTTCCGGTCCTGCGCCCCAGCGGGAGCTGATCACCAGGTCGCGGGCCGGGTCGACCCAGAGGAGGTGGGTGCCGCCGTTGCCCCGGGCGCAGCGGCCGGTGGTGGGGGCGGCGGGCCAGACCGTGCGGTCGTCGTTGAGCCACCAGGACAGGCCGTACTCGGGCTTGACCGCGCACGGGGTCCACAGCTCGTCCACCCAGCGGGCCGAGACGACCTGCCGGCCGCCCCACTGGCCGCCGCGCAGGCACAGTTGGCCGAGGCGGGCCAGGTCCAGGGCGCTGATCCACAGGCCGCCGCCCCAGTGCGCGCCGCCGGAGACGACGGGCAGCCGGGCGCCGTCGAGTTCGAGGACGGAGTTGTCGTAGCCGTGCCAGGACCAGTCCTGCGAGGCCCCGATCGGGGTCATGATCCGCTCCTGGAGGAGCTCGGGCAGGGGGCGGCGGACGAGCGCGGTCAGGGCGAGGGCGGCGAGGTTGACGCGTACGTCGTTGTAGGCCCAGCCCTCCCCCGGCGGACCGCCGGCCGACTCGGTGCCCTCGCGGGTGCTCTGCGCGTCGACGGAGGTCGGCTTGGACCAGAGTTCGCCCTCCCACTGGCTGGTCTGGTCCAGCAGGTGGCGCCAGGTGATCGCGCGTCCGTGCGCGCCCTCGAACTGGGGCAGGCCGACGGCGGCGGACACCGGTGCGTCGAGGTGCAGCAGCCCGTCGTCGTACGCGATCCCCGCGACCAGCGACAGCACGCTCTTCGTCGCGCTGTACGCCATCTCCTCGCGGGCCGGGTCGCCCCACGACGCGAGGACCGTGCCGCGCCGTACGACGACGCCGCTCGGGTCCTTCCCGTCCAACAGCGGTCCCAGGACGTCCCGGTGGGAGTCGTCGGCGACCTGGGCGGCGAGGTAGCCGGCCATGTCCTCGATGCCGGGCACCGGCCGCGCGAACTGCGCTCGCGCGGCACGGGCCAGCTCTTCCGGGTCCACCCCTTCCCACGGGTCGGCCGGGGCGGGGGTGCCGGTGCCGTCAAGGACTTGGGCCGTGGTGCGCATGGTGCTGTTCCTCCGTCGTCGCCGTGGTGCGTACAGCCGTGGTTGCGTACAGCCGTGGCCGTACCGCTGTGGCGCGTACAGCCGTGGTCGTACGTACACCATTGTGATCACCGCACCGCGTCGTCCGGCGCGAAGTGGTACCGAATCTGTCCGAAATTGCCGTCGTGACCGGTACTCCGCGCTCTACGATGCTTCGCATGCTGCGTCGCCGAGTACTGCAACTGGCCGTCGTCCCCACCGTCGCCCTCACCGGAGCGGCCCAGGAAAGCGCGCTGGCCGCCCCGGCCGGGAAGGACCAACTGCCTTCCGGACAGCGGCAGTTGCTGCTCTACAACCACGCCTACGGCGTCCTCGACCGGGCCACCGCCGACGCCGTCGAGCACTCCGCCTATCTGCGCGAGTTCGCCAACTTCCAGGTCCGCACCACCACGGGCTCCGGCGGCCAGACCTGGACCGGCCGCTATCTGCTGGGCCGGGAGACCTATCTCGAACTCTTCGGGGTGGGCGACCTGCCCGGCCAGGACGGCACGCTCGGCGCCGCCGGGATGGGCATCTCGGTCGAGCGGAGCGGCGAACTGGCGAAGGTGATCCAGCGGTTGCGGGACCAGGGGGTCGAGCATCCGGTCGAGTACCACCAGACGCGCGACTTCGGCGACGGGATCCCGGTGCCGTGGTTCGACGCCGTGTTCACCACCGACGTCTACGACTCCTTCGGGGCCTGGGGGATGGAGAACCGGCAGGAGTACTTCGCCGACCCGCGCAGCAAGACCGAGCCTCCCAACTACCCCGGCGACGTGGGCCGCGAGCGCGTGCTGCCCGACGTCTACCGCGACCGCATGATGCGCGACGTGACGTCCATTCGCCTCGCGGTCACCGCACGCGACCTCGCCAATACGGTGCCGCTGCTGCGGGCGGGCGGGTTCGCCGTACGCGACGTGGCGGGGGACGGCGTCGTCGCGCGGGGCGGCACCACCACGATCAGGCTCGACGCCGTGCCGCGGGAGAGGGTGGGGCTGCGACAGGTGGGGATGGCGCTCAACCGGCCCGCCAAGCACCGCCACGAGGAACGCCTCGGCAGCTCGACGCTGACCGTCGGCCCCGGCCCCCGCGCGGTGTGGAACTTCGACACGCCGTCCTGACCCCCTGACCACCCCGCGACCGAGGAGTTGAACACCGGCCCCCTCCCCTTCCACTGGGAGATGTTCCACAGCGCCCTCCCCCGGCGGCGCGACTGGAGCAGCGGCATCGTCGTGACGGTCGGCATCCGGCCGGGCCCGCCGGCGGTCCTGGTGCTGCGGCAGCGCAGCGGCACCGAGACCACGCACCCGCTCTCCTCGGTGACGGCGCTGCGGCCGCTCACCGTGGGCTACCGCTCGACCGAGGGCAGCGGGGAAAGTGTCCTGGAACTGCGGGTGGGCCGCAGGACCTACCGCACCCGGGCGGCCTTCAACCCGCCGGCGAACGACGTACGGCTGCTGGCCGACGCGCTGCGCCTGGCCTGCCCGTGGATGGTGGTCGGCGAGCACGAGGACAGGACGACCTGGGTGACGGACGCCGGGTAGCGAGGTCCGGCTAGCGGTGCGACGCGCCCTGCGAGGCGCCCTGCAAGGAGCCCCCGGTGCCACCGAGTTCGGGCGGCAGCACCGGCGGGCTGCCCTGCGTCCAGGCGATGTGCAGGTCCGCCCGGCTCAGCCGCCAGCCCGCGGCGGTGCGGACGAGTGCGTTGTCGGTGCGGCCGCCGGAGACGAACAACTCCCCGTCGGAGGCCAGGACATGGGTGCTGAGCTGGTTGCCGCGCAGGGTGGCCAGGTCGCCGTCGACCTCGATCACGTAGTTCGAGCCGAAGTGCACGGTGCGGGTGAAGAGCCGCATCGCCGTCGCCACGTTCGCGCGGACCGCGCCGCGTCCGCGCACCTCCCCGGCGGGCGTCGCGGTGCTCGCGTCCGCCGTGAAGAAGGCGGCGGCCCAGTTCTCGTCGTACTCCTGGCCGGGGTCGTCGAGCGAGTGCAGGTAGCGGTCGAAGAGGTCGGTGATCTCGGCCCGGTCGGTCAGGGCGCGGATCTCGGTGTGCAGTGCGTCGCTGTTCATGGACACGATCCTGCAACCTCAAGCGCACTTGAGGTCAAGAGTGCTGATCCACCGTCGATTCCCGCCGGTTACCTATGAGTTCCGCACGGTCGGATGGTGACAGTTGTGACTGTCCGGCCCGGCGACCGCGTGACAGATTCTGTCCGTCAGCAGATCGGAAGCAGGCGAAGGAGAGCGCGTGAACAAGGGGTATGCCGTGTTCTGCGACGCGGACCGGCACTTCTACGACGCGCCGCACCGGATGAGCACCGATGCCCAGGGCGGCAGGGGCGCCCTGTACGCGGCGGCCACGCTGCCGGTGCCCGACGGCTGGCAGCGGCACCGGTCGGCGGACTGGCTCGCGCTGCGCCCCGTGGCCTGCCGGCTGCCCGCCCAGGGCTGGAAGATCCACGTGTCGGCCACGCTCGACAACGCGGAGTCGGTCCTTGAGCGGGTCATGGCGTACTGCCTGCCGCGCTCCATCGCCTTCAAGTTCGTACCGAGCCGGTACCTGCTGCACAACCGCAACGCCAAGTACGCGGACCGCGCGGCCAGCGGCAAGTTCATCACCGTCTATCCGGCCGACGACGAGCAGTGCCGGACCGTCGCCGCCGACCTGGACGCGGTGCTCGCCGGATCGCAGGGACCGTACGTCCTGAGCGATCTGCGCTGGGGCGCGGGTCCGGTGTACCTGCGGTACGGCAGCTTCACCCGGCGGGACTGTTACGACGAGAACGGCGAGCAGCAGCCGGCCCTGGAGAACGCCGAGGGGGTGCTCGTGCCCGACGTGCGCGGGCCCGCCTTCCGCGTGCCGGAGTGGATCGAGCCGCCCGAGTGGCTGCGGCCGCACCTCGACGCACGGTCCGCCGCGACCGTCGCGGACATGCCGTACGTGATCGAGGAGGCGCTGCACTTCTCCAACGGCGGCGGGGTGTACGCGGGGAAGGACCGCAGGACCGGGGCCAGGGTCGTCCTCAAGGAGGCCAGGCCGCACGCGGGGCTCGCCGCCGACGGGGCGGACGCGGTGGCCCGGCTGAAGCGCGAACAGGACGCGCTGGAGCGGCTGTCCGGGCTCGGCTGCACGCCCGAGGTGCTGGACTCCTTCGTGCTGGGCGACCACCACTTCCTGGTCCTCGAATTCGTCGAGGGCAAGCCGCTCAACTCCTTCTTCGCCCGCCGCCACCCGCTGATCGAGGCCGATCAGGGGCCCGAGCGGCTCGCCGACTACACCGCGTGGGCGCTGCGCATCCACGCGCTGGTGACGGAGGCGGTGGCCGCCGTCCACGAGCGCGGGGTGGTCTTCAACGACCTGCACCTGTTCAACATCATGGTGTCCGACGACGAGTCGTCGGTGGCTCTGCTCGACTTCGAGGCCGCCGCTCCGGCCGTCGAGAACCGGCGGCAGACCGTCGCCAATCCGGCGTTCGTGGCACCCGCCGACCGGCGCGGCTTCGACGTCGACCGGTACGCGCTGGCCTGTCTGCGGCTCTCGCTGTTCATACCGCTGACCAGCCTGCTCGCACTGGACCGTACGAAGGCGGCCCATCTGGCCACGATCGCGGCCCGGCAGTTCCCGGTCGCGGAATCCTTCCTGCGGGAGGCGGTCGAGGAGATACTGCGCGATCCGCAGGCACCGGCGGGCACGGCCCAGGTACCGACGGGCGCGGCCCAGACACCGACGGGCGCGGCGAGTGCGGCGGCGGGAACGGTGAATGCGGCGCCGGGCGCGGCGAGTGCGGCGGGCGGCGCGGGCGCGCGGCCGTATCTTCCCGTCGAACCCGGCGACTGGCCGGACAGCCGCGACTCCCTCGCGGGCGCGATCCTGGCCACGGCGACGCCCGGCCGCGATGACCGGTGTTTCCCCGGCGACATCGCCCAGTTCGCCACCACCGGCGGCGGCCACAGCTTCGGATACGGCACGGCCGGGGTGCTGTACGCGCTGGCCGAGAGCGGTGCCGGCCGATCCGCAGCGGGCGAGGAGTGGCTGCTGGCCCGTACGAAGGAGCCGGACTCCGGCACTCCGCTCGGTTTCTACGACGGTCTGGCGGGCGTCGCCTGGACGCTGGACCGGCTCGGCCACCGCGCCCGCGCGCTGGAACTCGCCGAGCTCGTCCTCGCCCAGCCGTGGGAGGCCATCGGCCCCGACCTGCACAGCGGCCTCGCCGGGCTCGGCCTCGCCCTCGACGCGCTCGGTACGGCGACCGGCGAGAGCGCCCTGCACGACGCGGCGCTGCGCTGCGCGGACCTGGTCGCGCGACCGCACGGCGGCGCACCCCGGGGGAAGGCGCCGCGCGCCGGGCTCCTGTACGGAGCCTCCGGCAGCGCCCTCCTCTTCCTGCGGCTGTACGAACGCACCGGCGACGCCGCCCTGCCCGACCTGGCCGCCGACGCGCTGCGCCGTGACCTCGACCGGTGCGTGCGCGGTGCGAGCGGCACCCTCCAGGTCGACGAGGGCTGGCGCACCATGCCGTACCTCGGAGCGGGCAGCGTCGGCATCGGGATGGTCCTCGACGACCTCCTCGCCCACCGGCCCGACCCCGGCGGCCCCGACGGCGACTTCGAGCGGGCGCGCCGGGACATCGTGGCCGCCGCGCAGGCCACCTTCTACGCGCAGCCCGGACTGTTCCGGGGCGCCGCGGGCATGGTGCTCCATCTGAGCCGCACGACGACCGGCGGCCCCGGCACCGGGCCCGCCGACGTGCGGCGCCAGATCGACGCGCTCGCCTGGCACGCCGTGCCCCACCAGGGCCGGCTCGCCTTCCCCGGCGAGCAGATGATGCGCCTTTCCATGGACCTCGCGACCGGCACCGCCGGTTGTCTGCTGGCACTCGCCGCCGCCTCCGGTTCTCCGACCGTCGACGGCCGGTCCGCGCAGCTGCCCTTCCTGCCGCCCTTCCGGCGGCCCACGAGCCGGCCCCTTTCCGGGGCCGTACCGCAAGATGACCGTCCCCAGTGAGAGGAAACATCATGAGCATTCTCGACCTGCAGTCGATGGAGACCCCGAAGGAAGAGGCCATGGGCGGCGGCGGTGGCGGCAGCCGCGCGAGCCTGCTGCTCTGCGGCGACAGCAGCCTGAGCGTCACCACCTGTAACTGACTCACCGTCAGGACACTGACGCACCGTCAGAAGTGCGGGCCCCGGGCGGATTTCCTCGCCCGGGGCCCGTACTGCGAGAGCCCGCGCAAGTGACGCGACGACACAGGCACGAGACGCAGGTACGAGACGCGAGTACGAGGGAGTGGGGCGCCGCCCGTGCGGAAGAAGGACCAGAAGCGGAAGCGCCCGACCGCCCCGGGGGACTCGGTCCTGCTGGCCGCGGCCCGGCGCAACAAGGGGCGCGCGGCTGGTGTGTTCACCGCGTCCGCGCTCTCCGCCTGCGCGGCCGTCGCGCTGCCCGCCGTCGTCGGGCGCACCCTGGACCTGCTGCTCTCGCGCGACCCGGCGGCCAGGGGCTGGCTCGTGCTGTGCGCCGTGCTGGTGCTCGCCGAAGTGGTGCTGGAGGCCGCCGAAGCCCTGTTCACCGGAACCGCGCAGGCCAGGTCGACCGCGTGGCTGCGCACCCGGGGAGTGTCCCGGCTGCTGGGCTCCGCGCCGCGGGACGCCGCCCGCTTCGCACCGGGCGACACCGCGACCCGGCTGTCCGCCAACGCGACCGAGGCCGGTGCCGCGCCGGGTGCCGCCGCGGGCCTGGCCGCGGCACTGATCACCCCGGTCGGCGCGCTCGTCGCGCTGGCCCTCGTCGACCTCTGGTGCGCGCTGGCGTTCGCGGCCGGCCTGCCGCTGCTGCTGGTGGTGCTGCGCGCCTTCGCCGTCGGGTCGTCCGACAGCATCGCCCGCTACCAGCAGGTCCAGTCCACCCTCGCGTCGCTGCTGACCGAGGCGCTGGCCGGGGCGCGCAGCATCGCCGCCGCGGGCACCGCGGGCCGCGAGCGCGCCCGGATCCTGGCCCCGCTGCCCGAACTGGGCGTCCAGGGACGCCGCATGTGGGTCGTGCACGGCCGTGCCGTGGCGCGCAGCGGCGTCCTGCTCCCCCTCCTGACGACCGCCGTCGTGCTGGTCGGCGGCCTGGGCGTGGTCTCGGGGCGGATGACCGTCGGCGAACTCCTCGCCGCGTCGCGGTACGCGGCGCTCGCCGCAGGGGTCGGAGCGGTGGCGGGCCTCGTCGGCTCGCTGGTGCGCAGCCGCACCGCCGCCCGCCGGGTGGCCGAAGTACTGGATCTGCCCGGCCTCCCGCACGGTGCGCGGGGGCTCCCGCCGGGCGGCCCCGGCACCCTCGAACTGCGCGGCGTCGATGTCGTGCAGGACGGGAAGTTCCTGCTGCGCGGGGTGTCGCTGGTGCTCCCCGGAGGTACGACCACGGCCGTGGTCGGCCGCAGCGGGGCGGGCAAGTCGACCCTGGCGGCGGTCGCGGGGCGGCTGTGCGACCCGGACGCGGGGACCGTACTGCTGGACGGGGTACCGCTGCGGGACGTCGGGGCGCGGGAGCTGCGCCGTGAGGTGGGGTACGCGTTCGAGCGACCGGCGCTCTTCGGGGACACCCTCCTGGCCGCGCTCGCCTCGGGTGCGCGCACGGCGTCGCCCGCCGAGGTGCGGGCGGCGGCCGAGGCGGCGGGCGCCGACGACTTCGTACGACTGCTGCCGCAGGGGTACGACACCGCGCCGGGCGACGCACCGCTCTCCGGCGGGGAGTTCCAACGCCTGGGCCTGGCAAGGGCGTTCGCGCACGCCGGACGGCTCCTCGTGCTCGACGACGCGACCTCCAGCCTGGACACGGCGACGGAGCGGCGCGTCGAGGAGGCCCTCGCCCGCGACGTCGGCCCCGGCACCCGGCTGTGCGTCGCACACCGGCTCTCCTCCGCCGCCCGCGCGGACCTGGTCGTCTGGCTGGACGAGGGGCGGGTACGGGCGGTGGGCGCGCACCGGCAGCTGTGGCAGCAGCGGGCCTACCGGGCGGTCTTCGCCGCGGCCGACGGCGGCCCTGAGGGGCAGGCGTGAGCGCCCGGGAGGCCGCCGGGCGCGGCCGGGGCGCGTCCTCTCGCGATCGGAGCGGGACCGGGCGGGCCGGGTCCGGGCGCGCCTGGCTGCGGCGGGACGGGAAGCGGTTCTTCGCCCGGCGCAAGTCCGTGCTGGCGCGGATCACGGCGTGGTCGCTGGTGGAGTCGGCGCAGACGTTCCTCGGCGGCTACTGCCTCGCGCAGGCGCTCGACCGGGGCTTCCTGGCGGGGAGGGCGGGCACCGGCGCGGCGTGGCTGGCCCTCGCCGCGCTCGCGATCCTCGCGGGCGGACCGGTCGCCCGCGGCGTCTTCACCCAACTCGCGGCACTGGTCGAGCCGTTCAGGGACGCGCTGGTACGGCGCGCGGTGGACCAGGCCCTGCACCGGGCCGTGGGCGGCCGCGACGGTACGGGGTCCGGCCGGGACGGCACCACGGGGTCCGGCAGCGCCGTCTCACGGGTCGCCCAGCAGAGCGAGATCGCCCGGGACAGCTTCGCCGGTCTTGTGCTCACGGCCCGGTCGTTCGTGTTCACGGCGGTGGGCGCGCTCGCCGGACTGTTCGCGCTGGCACCGGAGTTGCTGGTGGTCACGGCCCCTCCGCTGGTGCTGGGGCTCGGGCTCTTCCTGGCGACGCTGCGGCCGATGGCCGACGCCCAGCGGGCCTTCCTGGACGCGGAGGAGGAGTTCACCGACCGGACGCGCGCGGCCGGCGCCGGGCTGCGCGACGTGGTGGCCTGCGGGGTGCAGGCCGAGGTGGGCGCGCGGGCCGCCGGGGCGGCGCAGGCGGCCGAACGCGCGGCGGGCGTGCTGGCGCGCTGGTCGGCGGTGCGGGTCCTCGCGCTCGGGGTGGCCGGCCAACTCCCGCCCGTACTCCTCCTGGTGGCCGTCCCGTGGCTGCTTGACCGGGGCCTCACCGCGGGTGCGCTGACGGGTGCGCTCACCTACCTCGTACAGTCGCTGCTCCCTGCCCTGCACACGCTGATGACGGCCCTGGGCGCGGCGGGCACCCGGCTGCTGGTGGTCCTGGACAGGTTCACACACGAGACGGAGGCAGCCGGGCCGCCGACCGGCGGTGCGAGCAGCCCGAGCGACGTGGCCGGCGACGCCGGGCGGCCGCGCACCGCAGAGCCGTCCCGCACCGCCGCACCGTCCCGCACCGCAGAGCCGTCCCCCGCCGCCGAACTGCGCGCCGTCGGCCTCGCGTACGGGCCGGGCGCCCGCCCCGTACTCGACGGCCTCCATCTGACCGTCGGCCCCGGGGAGCACCTCGCGGTGGTGGGGCCCAGCGGCATCGGCAAGTCCACGCTGGCCAACGTCCTCGCGGGGCTACTGCCTCCCGACCGGGGAACGGCCCTCATCGGCGGCCGGTGCGTCCGGGGCCGTCCCCCCGCCGAACTGGCCCTGCTGCGTGCGCTCGTCCCCCAGGAGGCGTACGTCTTCACCGCGAGCGTCCGCGACAACCTCACCCACCTGCGCCCCGGCGCGACGGACGCCGAGGTCGCGGAGACGGTCGCCGCGCTGCACCTGGGGCCGTTGATCGACCGGCTCGGCGGCCAGGACGCCCTCCTCGTACCGAGTGAACTGTCGCAGGGGGAACGGCAGTTGCTGACCCTGGCCCGCGCCCATCTGTCGCCCGCCCCGCTCCTCGTACTGGACGAGGCGACCTGCCACCTGGACCAGGAGACGGAGGACCGGGTGGAGCGGGCCCTGGCCGCGCGGCCGGGGGCGCTGGTCGTGGTGGCGCACCGGATGTCCTCCGCGCTGCGCGCCGACCGGGTCCTCGTACTGGACGGAATCCGGGCGGACTGCGGGACGCACCGGGAACTGCTGGAACGGTCCGCCCTCTACCGGAACCTGACCGGCCACTGGCACGACGAGGGAACGCACCGGGCCGCCGACGGCACGGCGGCGGCATCCTGAGCGGACCGGCTCACACCCGGCCGCCTCACACCCGGCCGCCTCACGCCCGACCGGCTCATGCCCGACCGGCTCGCACCCAGGCGGCTCACCCGCAGCCGGCTCACACCCAGCCCGCCCCGCGCGCGATGCGTATCGCGTCGACCCGGTTGCGGGCGCCGGTCTTGCGGATGGACGCCGCCAGGTAGTTGCGCACGGTGCCCCGGGACAGGTGCAGGGCGAGCGCGATCTCGCCGACGCAGGCGCCTTCGGCGGCGAGGGACAGTACGGACAACTCCCTCGGAGTCAGGGGAATCTCCGTGGCGCGCAGGAGACCGACGGCCAGTGACACGTCGACGTACCGCTCTCCCCTCGCGACCGCGTGGATTCCCTCGACTAATCGCCCCGGGGAGCCCTCCTTGTCGACGTATCCGAGCGCACCCGCTTCGAAGGCGCGGCGCAGCACGCCGGGCCGGTGGGCGGTGGCCAGCACCAGTAACCCGGCACCTCCCGCCCGCCCGGGACACCCGGCCCGGCCCGTCAGCAGGTCCTCCGCGTCGGTCACCCGGACCTCGGCCGGGTGGCCGAGGTCCGGGTAGTCCGCGAGGGGCCCGGGTGGGCCGAACGACACGTCGAAGTCCGCTTCGACACGCAACAGGGCCACCAGGGCGGAGCGGAAGAGACCGGCCGCATGGGCGACTTGCACACGTATCATGCTGTACTCCTTCGACAGGGGCCCCGAGGAGCCCTCCCACCAGGTGGACCTACGGGAACCCGGGGGGCTTCGGGTCGATACCGCAACACCAGTTCCCATGAAGCGGGCGAAGGAACGCGTCGCCACCCTCCTCGGGAAGCACAGGGGGCTCATCATCCGTCACCGTGCGCCATCATGCGCCCCAGACAGGTGTACGAGAGCCCGGGGGTCACCCCCCGGCTGCCCACAGGCCACTCGCGAGTCATCCGAGCGCGGCAGGATGCGGCGACAACTCCTCCGTACTGTCCGGGAATTGAGGGAATCTTCGTGCGTACCACCCGCTCCGCGCGCTGGACGGCGGTCACCGCGTCCGCCGCTCTCGCCGCACTCCTGCCACCGTCACCCGCCCAGGCCCAGGCACCCCGGCCCCGGGCCGCCGAGCCGCTGCCCGCCGTGACCGCGGCCGCCGAGACGGCGACGCTGTACGACGACGAGGCGGGCGGCAACGCCAACGCGGACGACCCGGCGATCTGGCGCAACGAGAAGGACCCGGAGCTCAGCCTCGTCGTCGCGACCGCGAAGGAGGGCGGGCTGCGGGTGTACGGGCTCGACGCACGCCTGAAGCAGTCGGTCCCGGCGCCGGGACCGCCCCGGGAGGGAGACGCGCCTGGCCGGTTCAACAACGTCGACCTCGTCCGCGGGCTCCGGCTGCCGTCGGGCCCCGCCGACGTCGCGGTGACGACCGACCGGGGCGGCGACCGGCTGCGCACCTATCGGATCGACCCGTCCCGCCCCGGCGGACCGCTCGTCGACGTCACCGACCCGGACGCAGCCCCGGTGTTCTCCGCGGGGCAGGACGAGATCAACGCCCAGCACACCGCGTACGGCCTGGCCACCTGGCAGGACCGGGCCACCGGGCGCGCGTACGCCCTGGTCAGCCGCCGCAACGAAACCCGCATCGCGCTCCTCGAACTGCTGCCGACGACGCGCGGCACGGTCACGTACCGCAAGGTCCGCACCCTCGACCTCCCCGCCGCCTTCACCCTCCCGAACGGCACCCGGTGGAGCCCCTGCGCCGAACCCGGCGAGCTGCCTCAGGTGGAGGGCATGGTCGTCGACCCGGCGAGCGGGGTGCTGTACGCGGGCCAGGAGGACGTCGGCATCTGGCGGCTCCGCGCCGACCTGCGCGGCGGCGCCCCGGTGCTGGTCGACAAGGTGAAGGAGTACGGCGTCCCCGGCACGTACGACGACACGACCGAGGAGTGCGTGGCGGGCAGCGACCCCGGCTACGGCGGCAAGCACCTGGCCGCGGACGTCGAGGGCCTGACACTGCTTCAGGGCGGGAAGGACGGGAAGAGCGAGAAGGGTGGAAAGGACAGGAAGGGCAGGAAGAGCGCCGGCAGGCTCCTCGCCTCCAGCCAGGGGGACAACACCTTCGCCGTCTACGACCGCGAGTTCGACGGCGCGCGCGACGACAACGACTACGAGGGCGGCTTCCGCATCAAGGCGTCCTCCGGAGCCACCGGCCCGGACGGGGTGGAGGAGTGCGACGGCGCGGCGGTGCTCGACGAGCCGCTGGGCAGGCGGTTCCCGCGCGGTCTGCTCGTCGTGCAGGACGGCCACGACACCCCGGCCGGCCAGGGCGGCGACGGTGCGGAGCGGGAGGCGACCGGCTTCAAGTTCGTCGACCTCGGCAGGCTGAAGGACGCCTCGGACGCGCTGTGACCTTGTGACCTCGTGCCCCTGAGATCCGCGTCCGGGCGAACCAGCCGTGCCGCAAGGAGCGCCCGCTCGGGCGCTACTTGCCCAACTCCTCAGCCCTGGCGGCACGTCGGGCGTACACCTCGTCCTGGGACTCGGCCATCTCGCGGAGAGCTGTCTTCCGCTCCCGCTGGGCGAGCCGGTCCAGGTAGAGGTGGCCGTGCAGATGGTCCGTCTCGTGCTGCAGGCAGCGGGCGAAGTAGCCGCTGCCCTCGATCACCAGGGGATTGCCGTCCTTGTCACGGCCTCGTACGACCGCGTGGTCCGGGCGGGACACCACGCGGAAGGGCCCGGGGACGGAGAGGCACCCTTCCGGTTCCTCGACCAGCCTGCGGTCCTCGGCCGGCACGTCGTCCAGGACGGGATTGGCGATGTGCCCGACGTGCCGCACTCCCCACTCGTCCGTGATGTCCCACACGAACAGTTGCAGGTCCACATCGATCTGGTTGGCGGCGAGCCCCGCGCCGTCCGCCACCTGGTTCGTGGCGAACATGTCGTCGATCAGCCGCGAGAGTTCCGGCGTCCCGAACCGGGTGACCTCCCGGCACCGGCGTCGCAGGATCTCTTCCCCGACGACGGTGATGCGGCGCACCGAGCCCCGTCCGACCTCTGGCGCGAACCTCGGAAAGGAATCGACGGGCTCGCCCTGCACGCGTACCCGGCGGTCCTGCGAAGTGTCGCCGAACCCAACAGCCATGACTTTCCCCATGCCTTCCGCACCTGCCCGGGTAGGCCCGGGTCCATTTGACCGAACGCTTTGCAAAGTAGCATCCTTTGCAAATGAGTGACGAGAATTCTCCAGCAGCTTCCCAAGGGGCCGCCGCAGGTGCGCCGTTGCACCGCGCCCGCCGGCTCCTCCCGGACCATCCGGTGCGCGTCGCCCTGCTGGACCTGCTCGCCGAGGTCGGCACCGTCACGTCGACGGAGGCCGCCACGCGTCTCGGCCACAGCTCGGGCCTCTGCTCGTTCCATCTGCGCCAGCTCGCCCGGCACGGCCTCATCGAGGAAGTGCCGCACACGGGCGGGCGGGCCCGGCCGTGGCGGCTCCGCTGGGAGTCCGCCGACCAGTCCCGCTCCCCGGAGGCCTCGGCAGGTTTCAGCGCGCTCGCCCGGGGTCTTGAGGACGAGAGCTACCGGCACTGGCTGACCCATCAGGGCCAGGCTCCGGCCGAGTGGCAGCAGGACGAGTCCTTCAGCGCCGTGCTCCACCTCACCCCGGCGGAGACCGCCGAACTCGCCGCCTCCGTACGCCTCCTGCTGGCCGGCTACCAGGAACGGGACCGGCTTCCCGGCACGCGCCCCGCGGACGCCGTGCCCGTGGCCGCGATCACCAGGCTGTTCCCGCTGCTGCCCGAGAACCCCGCACACCGATGAGCGCGCCGACGAGCCGTGAACCCGTGGAACCGACCCCCTCCCCCGGTGAGAGCCTGACCGTGGGGCGGACCGCTGCCCTCGTCGGGGTCAGCGTGAAGACGCTGCACCACTGGGACGCGATCGGTCTGGTGCTGCCGAGCGGGCGCACCCCGGGCGGGTACCGGGTGTACTCGGGCGAGGACGTCGCCCGTATTCACCGGGTGCTCGTGTACCGGGAACTCGGGCTGCCCCTCGGCGAGATCGGCCGCATCCTCGACGATCCGGCCACCCCGGTCCGCCACCATCTGCGCAGACAGCGCTCGGAGCTGCTCGACCGGATCGCCCGTCTGCAGAAGATGGTCGGCGCCGTCGACGGCGTGCTGGAGGCCTCGCGCACCGGGATGCGGCTGACCGTCCAGGAACAGGCCGACCTCTTCGGCGCCGACTGGCAGCCCGGCTGGGTCGACGAGGCGGAGGAGCGCTGGGGCGACAGCGCACAGTGGGCGCAGTACGCGGAACGCGCCGCCGCGATGACCCCGCAGGACTGGCAGCGGATCGCGGCGTCGACCAAGGCGCTGGAGGCCGACCTCGCCGCTGCCGGGCGCAGCGGTGTGGCCCCCGGCTCCGACCGCGCGAACGCCCTGGCCGAACGGCACCGCGCGCAACTCTCCACGTACTTCGACTGCACGCACGCGATGCACGCGTGCCTCGGGCGGATGTTCGTCGACGACCCCGGGTACACCGCCCACTACGACGGGCTCGCACCGGGCCTGACCGGCTGGCTCCGCGACGTGATCTTCGCGAACGCCGAGGCCCACGGCGTGGCCCCGGAGTCCGCCGTGTGGGAATGAGAGTGCGCTCTCAGTCAGGATTGCGAGCCAGGTGCACCACGTCCGGCACGCCCCGCGCCACCGCCACCTCCTCGGTCCGCACGGCCTCGAACCCGGCGTCCCGCAGCGCCTGCTCGAAGCGCGCCGATGGCTGTGCGGACCACACGGCGAGGACCCCTCCCGGGTTCAGCCGAGCCCGGCAGGCGGCGAGGCCGACGGGGGTGTAGAGACCGCGGTTGTCGTCCGTGACGGTCCAGTCGGGCCCGTTGTCGATGTCCAGGCACAGCACGTCGTACGTCACCTCGTACGTCACCTCCTGCGTCACCTCCTGCGTCCGCACGGGCGCGCACAGATGGGCCACCAGGTCCGTACACAGCACGGACACGCGCGGATCGGCCAGCGCGGCACCGGAGATCGCGCCCAGCGGCCCGGCCACGTGCCAGTCGACGATCGCCTCCTCCCGCTCGACGACGGTGATCGCCCCCCAGTGCTCCTGCGCGGCGGCGTGCACGAGAGAGAATCCGACGCCGAGTCCGCCGATCAGCAGCGAGGGCCGTCTCGGTACGTGCATACCGGATGCCGTGCGGCAGCCAGGGACGGCACGCCTGGCATGGGCGGCATGGGCGGCATGGGCGGCGTCGACGAGCAGCCGCTCGGAGCGACCGTCCGACGTGTCCATCAGGAAGCAGCCGTTCGCGATGATCTCGTACGTCGCCTCTCCGCGCCGACGCAGCACGACCTCACCGTGCGGGCCTTCGCGGCGGTCCAGCAGAACAGGGGATTCAGTGGGGGCTGACATGGGGCGGCTTCCTCTCCGTGACCGTACGGCCCGGTCACTCACCGGCTCAACGACGCCTCACCGCAAGGGGTTCCACAGCACGGCGTGAACATCTCTGTACATGTCACCAACTCACCCTAGGCTTAATGAACTTGGCGAGTTCGATTGAGGAAACGGAACAGGATGACTGTGACGCTGCGAACGGCCGTCGAGGAATTCGTCAGCAAAGAGGCTCCGAAGGAGCGCGTGCTTCTGGAGAGCCTCGACGGGTTCGACGACGAGCAGACGACGCGATTGCTGAAGCGCCGTAGCAAGGACCCGCTCAGTTTCGGTTTTGCCGAAATCGCCACCCTGGTGACACCCGTTGTCTGGATCGCGGTGCAGGAGGTGTGCCGTGCGGCGGCGGAGCCGGCCGTGGGCGCCCTGCGGCGGCGGACCGGAGCCTTGATGCGTCGCGTCCTGCGACGGCCCGCACCTGCCCTGACGGTGCCCCCGATGACCGCCGAGACCCTGGAGGAGCTCCATGGCCGGGTCTGCCGGGAGGCCCGCACCGCGGGCCTCGAAGAGGATGCCGCGCGAGCACTCGCCGACCGGGTGAAGGAGCACTTCCGGCCGCGGGATCCGGATCACCCCGGGGAGCCTCCGGAGCGGCCGTGACCGCCGAAGCACCTTCGGACGAGGTCCGTTCGGGCACCCGGGCACCGGACAGCCGGGCGCTTCCGTCCGGTACGACGCTGCGATTCGGCGTTCTCCTGCTCGTCATGGTCGTCGCGAGTGTCGGCGCGCTGGACCGGGCTCTGCAGGGCTGGTTCGGCAGTGCGGGCAGCGAGGACTGCTGGATCGCCGCAGGATTCGACCCGAAGGGCGATCCCCACAGGAACTTCCAGGTTCAGATGGACGCACTGGACCGGCCGGGCTGCTTCTACGCCGATGACGGTCTCTTCCTGTACTGGCGAGGCGTGACGGGCACTGCGGTCGTCCTGCTGGTGGCGTTCGCGGTCTACTGGTGGCTGCCTTGGTGGCGTCGACGCAGCAGCCGGCTGAAGAAGCTCGCACCGGGGGCCGAGGACGACGGCATCCGCGCGGAGTTGGCCGGGTTGGTGGAGGACGCCAGGGTGCGTCCGGCCCCGGATTTCATGGTTTTCGCGAGTCCCGGCACCGGCGCGTCGGTGTTCGGCCGCCCCGGCCGCCGCACCGTTCGCCTGGACGCGGGCCTGCTCGCGGTACGCGACTCCGGTTCGGGACGGTTCAAAGCGGTGGTGCTGCACGAGCTGGCGCACCTCAAGAACAGGGACGTGGACATCGCCTACGCCGTAGTGGCGCTGTGGCGTGCCTACCTCGGCCTCGTGGTGGCTCCCTATCTGCTCCTCTACTTCGTTCCCAGCCTGATCGCCGCTCCCCAGTACGTCGGGTTCAGCGAGGCCATGCAGGCCCTGTCGCTGCCCGGTCTCGCCCGTGACCTCGCCACGTCGGTCCTGCTGCTCCTGCTGGTCCCGCTCGCGAAGTCGGACGCCTTGCGCCACCGCGAGCTGTACGCCGACGCCACCGCAGTCGCGCTCGGCGCCGACCGCGGCGTGTGGGAGAGCGAGGCCGCCCGCACACCTGCCCGTCGTGGAGCCGGAACCGTCCGGGCTCTTCTGGCGCCCTGGCGGGCACATCCGTCCTGGCGCCAGCGTGAGCTGGCCCTGGGGGACCCCGCCGCACTGTTCAGCCTCGGCGCGGCCCAGATGTTCCTGATCGGCTGTGCGGCGCTGGTGACGGCGAACGCACTGACCAGGTTCTGGGACGGGCTGCTGATGGTCCGGCTGATCTCCGTCCCGGTCGCGCTGATCGTCACTTTCGCCGTATGGCGTGCTCTCCTCTACACCAAGGACAACGGCGGGCGGAAGCAGCCCGGCGGACTGCGTTCCGGGCTCTGGCTCGGGGTGGGGCTGACCGTCGGCGAACTGATCTCGGGGCTCGGCCCGCTCGGGCAGTGGGTGCCGGAGCGCTGGGAACTGTCACTGGTGCTCGTGCCCGCCGCGGTGGCCTACACCGCGTGGATCGCGTTGTGCGGCAGGCTCCAGCTGCGCTTCAACGGCCGCCCCCGGGTGCTCATCTGGCCCTCCGCGCTGGCTGCGGTCCTGCTCGCCGTGGTGGCCCTCTCCTGGTGGACGCAGAGCGGATCCTTCTACGTGGCGGGCGAGGACCAGTGGCTGCGGGAGCAGTTCACCCGCGCGCTCGCCGTCGACTCGCCCACCACCTGGGTGAGCCGCGATGGGCAGCTGGCGGTGCTCGCCACCATGACTCTGCTCCTCCTCGACCTCGCCTTTCACAAGACTTCGCTGATAATGGCGCTCGTGCTCTGGGCGTTGCCCCTGCTGCTCTGGGTGTGGCAGACCGGGGGCCGCCGGGGAAGCGGGCTGGCGGGCACCCTCGCCGCGGGCCTCGTCGGCGGCGCGGTCACCGCGGCAGGCCTGCTGGGTCTGCTGGCCTACCTCCGCTCCTGGCACCAGCCGCTGGCCCTGCGCGACACGGGGTTCGACGTCGCCTTCGGCCTCGGCGCGCGGGGTGTGGTGTGGCTCGGCACGCTGATGACCGCCCTGGCGGTGGTGATCCTGGTACGTCACGAGCGGTTGCTGCGGGCAGTCGTCGCCGCGGCAGTGGCGCAGACGGTCGCCGTGGCGGCAGGCTTCCTCGTCTCGGCCACCTGGGGCTGCCTCGGCCCCCTGAGCATCACAGCGGCGCCCTGTGCCTGGAAGCCCGGTGCGGCATGGGCCTGGACGGCCCCGCTGGCCAAATCGGCTCTCCCCGCCGTCTTCGGTGCCCTGCTCGTCGCGGCTGTGGTCCTCGGAGCGATGCACCTGGCAGGCGTCAGGGACCGCCCTGTGACGGCAGCACCGGAACCAGCCCCGGACCCAGACCTGACGGCCCAACGGTCGAAGCCCGTCCTGTACCGTGCCGCGACGGTGACGGGTTCGGTGCTCCTCGTCCTGGCCGCGGTGATCGTCGGCGAACGGGCGTTCAGCGCTCCGGGCACACCCCCGGTGGCGAGGCACGTCCCCGTGCCCGCGCCCGTACCTCCCAAGGAATCGACCGACCCGCACGTGCGGGCCCGACAGGCTCTCGCTTGGCTCAGGGAGACCAAGGGCACGAACCTCGCGGTGCTCTCCGACTACGGCGCGTACGGCAAGGAGCGGCAGGCCATGCTCCGCACGGCCCGGAGCCCCGCGCCTCCCGCGCCGGCGGAGGCCGTCCGGTTCCGTGGCGTGTGCACCGCCCTCGCCGCCGACGCGCTCCGGGCGCAGCGCGGTGTCCCCTATCCGGATCCCGTGGTCCAACGCACCTGGAGCTCGGCCCTGCACACCACCCGGCAGGCAGCCGCCGCCTGCCTTGCCTGGCTGCCCCCGGGAGGCATGCACAGCAGCGGTGCACGGGCCGTCGCAAGGCTGGACGACGGCCTGGACGCGACGACGAAGGCGATGGAGCCCATCATGGCGAGGCTGGCCGACGCGAAGCGGTACTGGCCGGAGGAATTCCAGCAGTGACAGCCTGGGCCGCCCGCGCCCCCTCCACCCGCGTCCTCTCCGCCCACCGCGCGTCGAAGCCGAGCTGCCAGGAACCGGCCGACTGGAGCATCTCGGCGACGACCAGCAGAACCGAGCCGGCGAGAAGGGCGGTGAGCGCGACCGCCGTCGGGGTGCCGCCGGACAGCGCGAAGACCCCGCAGGTGGCGAGCGTCAGCGCACCCGAGCGGCGCAGCGCGCGCACGGCCGTGGCCGGGTCGCGGACCGTGCGGGCGGTCCGGACCTAGAAGAGCATCACCGTACCAGTGTTGAGGAGCGTGAGGACGGCGTACGGGCGGTCCCGCAGCACTTCGAGCCGCGCGCCCGGCGGTGCGGGGGCCGGGGCGACGGCGGGCAGCCGGAGCAGGACGAGGGCGCAGAGCAGGAAGCTGAGGGCGTCGACGGCGAAGGCGACCTGGTAGGCGGTGCGGGTGCCGGCGGCGAGGGCGAGTCCGCCGAGTGCGGCGCCGAGCGCCAGGCCCGCGTGGAGCGTCGACTGGAGGTGGGCGAGCGCGCCGGTGCGCTCCTCCCTGGCGACCAGCCCCGCGAGGAGCGCCTGCCGGGCGGCGGCGAGTCCTGACTGCGCGGAGACGTACAGGCAGGCGGCCGCGACGAACGGCAGGAAGCCCCGTACGACGAGGAACGACGCGACGGCGGCCGCGGTCGCCAGCGCGAGCAGCACCGCCGTGCCGCGCGGCCCGTGCCGGTCCGCGAGCCGCCCGAGCGGGACCCCGTCGACCGAGCCGACCGCCCACGCCACGGCGAGCCCGAGGCCGATCCTGGCGGGGGCGAGGCCGACGACGTGGGTGAAGTGGAGTGCGGAGGTGACGTAGAACGCGCCGTCGCCGACGGAATTGCCCAACTGGGCGAGGGAGAGCGTCCGTTGGGGCCCGACGGGCGGCAGGAAGTTCGGCGTGCACTCGACACCAGGCCGAGATTGACCCCCTCCAGTGGGCCGATTGACACTCTCTCCAGTGGGCCACTTCACTTACGGAACAGCCGCCGGGCAGGGCGCCGAGCAGCCCCCTGAGCACCGGAAACGGGCCCCGTGCGTGATCAAAACAACCGAGGGTTAGCATATGAGCGCCGCCTAGCTCGAAAGAGAAGCCCTGTGACTGTCAACGACGACTCGTTCACCAACTGGAAGAACCGCGAGGAAATCGCGGAGTCGATGATCCCCATCATCGGGAAGCTGCACCGGGAGCGTGATGTCACGGTCCTGATCCACAGCCGCTCCTTGGTGAACAAGTCGGTGGTCAGCATCCTGAAGACCCACCGATTCGCCCGCCAGATAGCCGGTGCGGAGCTCTCGATCACCGAGACGCTGCCCTTCCTCCAGGCGCTCACCACGCTCGACCTCGGCCCGTCGCAGATCGACATCGGTCTCCTCGCCGAGACGTACCGGGCCGACGACCGCGGTCTCTCGGTGGAGGAGTTCACCGCCGAGGCCGTCGCCGGCGCCACGGGCGAGAACAAGATCGAGCGCAACGAGTCCCGCGACGTCGTGCTCTACGGCTTCGGCCGCATCGGCCGTCTGCTGGCCCGGCTGCTCATCGAGAAGGCCGGCTCGGGCAACGGTCTGCGCCTGCGCGCCATCGTCGTCCGCAAGGGTGCGGGCCAGGACATCGTGAAGCGCGCCTCGCTGCTGCGCCGCGACTCGATCCACGGCCAGTTCCAGGGCACGATCACCGTCGACGAGACGAACGACACGATCATCGCCAACGGCAACACGATCAAGATGATCTACTCCGACGACCCGACCAAGGTCGACTACACGGAGTACGGCATCAAGGACGCCATCCTGATCGACAACACCGGCCGCTGGCGCGACCGCGAGGGCCTCTCCAAGCACCTGCGCCCCGGCATCGCCAAGGTCGTGCTGACCGCCCCTGGCAAGGGCGACGTCCCCAACATCGTGCACGGCGTCAACCACGACACCATCAAGCCGGACGAGCAGATCCTGTCCTGCGCGTCCTGCACCACGAACGCGATCGTGCCGCCGCTGAAGGCGATGGCCGACGAGTACGGCGTGCTGCGCGGCCACGTGGAGACCGTCCACTCGTTCACGAACGACCAGAACCTGCTGGACAACTACCACGGCTCCGACCGCCGCGGCCGCTCCGCACCGCTCAACATGGTCATCACCGAGACGGGTGCCGCCTCCGCCGTCGCCAAGGCGCTGCCCGACCTGGACGCCCGCATCACCGGCAGTTCGATCCGCGTCCCGGTCCCGAACGTCTCGATCGCGATCCTCAACCTGCGGCTCGCCCGCGAGACCACCCGCGAGGAGGTCGTCGACCACCTCCGCGACATCTCGCTGAACTCGCCGCTCAAGCGCCAGATCGACTTCACCAGCGCACCCGACGCGGTCTCCAGCGACTTCATCGGCTCGCGCCACTCGTCGATCATCGACGCGGGCGCGCTCAAGGTCGAGGGCGACGACGCGATCCTCTACCTCTGGTACGACAACGAGTTCGGCTACTCCTGCCAGGTCATCCGCGTGGTCCAGCACGTCTCCGGCGTCGAGTACCCGACGTACCCGGCCCCGGTGGTCTGACCCGCTGCTGCCCGAGCGTCAACTTGCCCCGCACCCCTCCGAGGAGGGGTGCGGGGCAGTTAACGTTCTCCCGACGATGACAGTGAACAGCGGGACGGGGCGGGCGAGTTGATGCATACGGAACCGGTGGGCGCGAAGCCCTCCGAGGGCGGCTTGGGGTTCGAGGACTTCTACCGGGCGCACGCGGCGCCGCTCGTCGCCCTGCTGCTCCTGCGGGGCACGGGTCTGGTCGACGCGGTGCGCCTCGCCCAGGACGCGATGACCGTGGCGCACCGCTGGACGGGCCGGCTCGGCACGAGCACCGGGGTCGACGCCCAGGGCCTGCGGGCATGGACGCTCCGGCTGGCGGCGGCCGGCCAGGGAGCGGGAGGGGTGGCGACCGCGCCCGACCCGTTACTGGGAGCAGGCGCCGACAGCCCGCCCCTGCACGCGCGTACAGCCGCAGTGCTCACCCCGCTCCACGAGCTGAATGAGCGTCAGCGCAACGTCCTGGCCCACCGGTTGACCGGCTGCCCGCCCGGAGCCGTCGGCTACGAGCTGGGGCTCTCGATGCCCAAGGTGCACCGCACACTGCACCACGTCGGCAGGCTGCTCGGGGCGGGCGACGAAGCGGGCGACCGGGACGACCGCTTCGTGGGCCTGCTGGCCGAGCTGGTCGCCGCACTGGATCCCGTACTCGACCTGAAGGCGGGGTTCGACCGGGTGAGCGACGCGTCCCGTCAACTTCCCACACCATTGCAGGACTTCGGCCCACAGCCCCCGGTTCCGCCGTACGGCGCGCCCCTGTTGCACACCTTCGCCGAGCCCGTCCCTTCCGGCGTACGGGCGTACGCCGCCGACCTCGCGGTACGCGACGCCCCGTACCTCGTCGCCGAACGGGACCGGTTTCCCGTGGCGGAGCTGGCGGCGGTGCGGCTCGGGGCCGTGTTCGCCCTCCAGGTGGAGAGGTTCCGGCGGGAGTCCGAGCGGTCCGGATTCCGCACCAACCGCGACGACTTCACCGCGCAGGACGCCCAGGCCTTCGCACTGGCGCTGACACGGGACGCCCTGCGCGCCGCGCCGATGTTCGACGCCGTGCAGAACCTCGACGTACCGCGCCGGGCCGGATTCCTGGCGCAGGGCCTCGCCCAGGACGATCCCTACACGATCGAGGTCTCCTACGACAGCATCGAGCTGTCCCTCGCCCTGGCCCGATTCCGGCGCTCCGCACTCGGACTGGCCCTGCGCGCGATGCACAGACCCGGCGTGGACACCGGGCACGAGGCCCAGGGCCCCCTCGCCGACGCCCTGCGGAACTCCCTGTTCGACACCCACCGGATGCTCCACCAGCTCGACGCCCTGAACTCCGACCTCTCCCGCGCCGAATCGACCCTGCCGGACGGCTACTACGTCGACATGACCCGGGACTTCGACCTCCACCAGGCCTTCCACGCGGACCTGGCCCTCGGCGTCGACGCCGCCCGGGAGGCGCTGGCACGGCCGTAGCCGCACGGGATACGCTCACCGGCGCACTCCCCACACCCCGACACCCGGCTCGTCCGCGGCCGGACGGGATCCGAAGCCGTTCCGTTCCCTCCCCGGCCCGTGGCGAATTCCACGTCCCGACGGAGCCCGACGCGTCGTTCGGGCCTCGTCGGCTGCGATACGTTCGGGCGATGCGTCCCTCTTCATCCCCGCAGGTACGACGCGGGTTCGTGGCCCTGACCGCGACCGCGGTCACGGCCTTCGCCGGGGTCTCCCCCGCCCTCGCGAGCACGTACCACCCACCGGCGCAGACCGCCCCGGCGACCACTGCGGCGCCGGGCACCACCGGGGCGACGAAGGGGAAGACGCCGCCCGCGCAGATGTCGACGGTCGGCGGCGAGCTGCTGGGCAAGCCGGGACCGCAGGTCGGCGCGGGGGCGCCCGCACTGCCCGCGAAGCTCTCCGCGCTGTCGTGGATCGTGTCGGACGCCGACACCGGAGACGTCCTCGCGGCGTCGAACGCCCACTGGGCGCTCCCGCCCGCCAGCACCCTGAAGATGCTCTTCGCCGACACCGTGCTGCCCACCCTCCCGCACGGCACCAGCCACAAGGTCACCGACGCGGACCTGGCCGGGATGGGCGCCGGGAGCAGCGCGGTCGGCATCGTGCCGGGGCAGCAGTACCAGGTGGCCGACCTGTGGCGCGGGGTGTTCCTGCGTTCGGGCAACGACGCCGTGCACGTGCTCGCCGCGATGAACGGCGGTGTGCCGAAGACGGTCGCCGACATGCAGAAGCGGGCCGAGGAGCTGGGCGCGAAGGACACTCATGTCCTCAGCCCCGACGGTTACGACGCCCCGGGTCAGGTCTCGTCGGCGTACGACCTGTCGCTGTTCCTGCGCGCGGGGCTGAAGAACAAGGACTTCAAGGAGTACTGCTCCACGGCCGACGCCAAGTTCCCCGGCGGCCCGCAGACCAAGGGCAAGCCGTTCGGCATCTCCAACACCAACCGGATGCTGTCCGGCATCGGCGGGGTCGCCAAGTACCCCGGCCTGATCGGCGGCAAGAACGGCTACACCACCAACGCGGGCAACACCCTCGCCGAGGCCGCCCAGCGCGACGGCCGCACGCTCCTGGTCACGGTGATGAACCCGCAGACGCAGAAGCACGACGAGGTCTACAACGAGATGCGCCAGCTCCTCGACTGGGGCTTCGCCACCGCGGGCAGGGCCACGCCGATCGGCAGCCTGAACCCCACCGCCACCACGGCCCACGAGCCGAATCCCCCCAGGGGCGCCGCCGGGGCCGACGCGGACTCCGACTCGGAATCGATGGGCGCACTCGGCTGGACCGGAATCGGCGCGGCACTGGTGGTTGCGGGAAGCGCGGCCGCCTTCGCCCTCAACCGCCGCAGGGGCAGCGGAACCGGGGCGGGCAAGAAGGAGACCGGCGACGAAAGCGGGAACGGGAGCGGGAACGCGCCGACCGGCTGACGGCAGCGCAACGTCACGTCACTTCACTTCACTTCACTTCACGGAAGCAGCGAGGCGAAGGAGAAGCCCTCCGCCGCAGCCTCTTCCGGGTTCAATTCGACCTCCTTCCGGAGGAGCTGACGGGCGATCAAGTGATCCACGGGGCGGTTGACCGACTCGACCGCCCGTAGGTTCTTCCCCCGGAAGAGAAGCACCGAGAACCCTTCGGGGTCTTCGCCGAGCACCACCTCGGCGTCGTGCCCTTCATCAACGCCCGCTATCTGCAGGCTCGTTGAGAACTGGTCGCTCCAGAACCAGGGCAGTTCGTCGTACGCACGGGGCGTCCCGGTCAGCCGTTCGGCGACCAGCCGGGCGTGGCCGACGGCGTTCTGGACCGATTCGAGCCGCCGCCGGTTCCCGGAGCGCACCTGGGGGAACGCCGCGCAGTCGCCGATGGCCGAGATGTACGGATCGCCGGTGAGCAGGCGGGAGTCGACGGTGATGCCGTCGTCGCCCACCGGGAGGCCGGCCGCGGCGGCGAGTTCCGTGCGCGGGGTGACTCCGACGCCGATCAGGACCAGGTCGGCGGGCAGCCGTCGGCCATCGGCCAGTTCCACCGCCGTCACGGCTCCGCGCCGGTCGCCGTGCAGGCCGGCGACGCCCTGGCCGAACAGCAGCCGGGTGCCTGCCCGCTCGTGCAGCCGGGTGAAGTGCTCGGCCGTACGCACCGAGACGGCCCGTGCGAGCGGCCGGCTCCGGGCTTCGACGACCGTCACCTCGCAGCCGAACCCCCTTGCCACGGCGGCGAATTCGAGACCGATGAACCCGGCCCCCACCACCACCGCGTGCCGGGCGGCAGCCAGCGAAGCCCGCAGGGCGGCGGCGTCCTGCGCGGTGCGCAGGGTGTGTACGCCGCGCAGCGCACCGCCTTGTATTCCGCGCGGTCCGGCCCCCGGCAGGTCGAGGGTGCGCGGGCGGGCGCCGGTGGCCAGGACGAGGTGGTCGTATCCGTAGCCGGAGCCGTCGGAGAGGCGCACCGTGCGGGCGGCCGGGTCGATCCCGGTCACCGTGCCGCCGACCAGGTCGATCGACCGGCGTACGTAGTACGTCACGGGCCGCAGCCACAGCTGTGTCTCGTCCGCCGTGCCCTTGAGGTACGCCTTGGACAGCGGCGGGCGTTCGTACGGCAGCACGTCCTCGGCGCTGATGAGGGTGATGCGTCCCGGGTGGCCGAGTTCGCGCAGCGACGCCGCGGTCTGGTAGCCGCCCTGCCCGGCCCCCACGATGACGACGCCCGTCATCAGATCTGCCGCTCGGGGAGGTGGACGGTCAGGCCGTCCAGGCCTTCGGTCACCGGGAGTTGGCAGCTCAGCCGGCTGTTTTCCAGGCGAGGGCTCGCGGACAGCCCGAGCATGTGGTCCTCGATCGGCCCGGCCGGTGCCAGCTTGTCGAGGGCGCTCTCGTCGACGTAGACGTGGCAGGTGGCGCACAGCACGTTGCCGCCGCAGAGGGCGAGGATGCCGTCGATGTCGTTGAGGACGGCGCCGCGCATGATGCTCGTACCGACGGGGACTTCGGTCGGATGTGCCGTTCCGTCGGCGGTGACGTACGTGATCCTGGGCATGGCAGAACAACTCCTCGATGGTCCGCCGAAAGGGCCGGACAGGGGGAAGCAGAGGGAAATCGGAAGGTGTGAAGGACGCCGCCGGTGGCCGGCGGGGGACGCGACACCCCTGCCAACTCGGCCTCACGGAGCGGCCGTTCGGACACACGACGTCCTGGGCCGGGAATGCGGCAGCGCGTTGGAACGTACCAGAGGAGTTCCCGGCGCGCCAGGACGGCCCGCAGGTGAGCCCGCTGAGGAGCTCACAGAGGGACTCACAGAGGGACACTCGCAGGACTCTGCTCAGGAGGCGGGAGGGTCCGGCAGGCGGTGGCTCATGAAGGGGGTGCCGGTGACGAACTCGCGGAATTTCAGCGCCGCTTCGGACAGGTGGGCCTCGCCGTTCCACACCAGGTTGAGCACGCGGTGGCAGTCGGGCGCGGCCAGGCGCACCCAGGCGACGGGAACCCTTTCGCTCGTGCCGAGCTGACGGGACATCCCCGGGATGAGCCCGATGCCGAGGCCTGCGCTGATCATGTCCTGGCTGGCACCCGGTTCGTCGCCCTCGCAGGACAGCAGCGGTGTGAGCCCCTCGGACGCGAACAGCCGGTCGAGAAGGGCCCGTTGCCAGTTGCCGGGGCGCGTGGTGACGAAGGGTTCGTCGGCGATCTCGGCGACCGTCACGCTCTCCCGCCCGTCGAGCCGGTGTCCGGGCGGTACGGCGAGCAGCACCTCCTCGCGGAGCAGCTCGACCGATTCTAGGTTCGCGCCGGTCAGCGGCTGTGAGGCGGCGCAGAAGTCGACCTCCCTGGCGCGGATTTGGCGGTCCATCTCCCGGACGTTGGACTGGAAGAGCCGTACGTCGGCGCGGGGGTGGGCGGCCCGGAAGCTGCCGAGGAGATGGGTGACCGTCAGGAGGGTCTCGGAGGCGACGGCGACCCGGCCGAGCCCCGTGTCACGGGCCTCGCGGACGGCTCTGCGGCCGTCGTCGAGCTCGCTCAGGGCGCGGTCGACGTGCCGCAGGAAGATCGCGCCGTACTGGTTGAGCCGGATGCGGCGGCCCTGCCGGTCGAAGAGCGGGGAGCCGAGCTCGGCCTCAAGGCGCGCGACGGTGCGGCTGAGCGAGGGCTGGGCGACGCGCAGCTCCTCGGCGGCGCGGCTGATGTGCTCGTAGCGCGCGACGGCCTGGAAGTAGCGCAACTGCAGCAGGTCCATGGTCCGCCCTCCGAGGGCCGGCCTTCCGTGGGCCGGGTCTCCGCTTATGCCTTCAGAGTCATCTTCACATGGCAGAACAAGTCTTGGAACGCATAAGGAAATCTCTCTACGGTCGTTCTCATCGGGTCACCGCACAGGTGGACGGGCACACGACGCCCGGCACCTGCACACGCGAAGCGAGGACCCGGACCACATACCTGTGTCCCACCCCGTCAACTCCCGCCCGGTCAACCCCCACCCCGTCAACCCCCACCCCGTCAACTCCCACCCCGTCAACTCCCGGAAAGGTCACCTCATGAGCGCTGCGGATCTGGCCCGGCTCCAGTTCGCGGCCACGACCGGCATCCACTGGCTGTTCGTGATCCTCACCATGGGGCTCGTCCCCCTGGTGGCGGTCATGCACACCCGGGCCGCGTTCACCCGCGATCCCGCGAAGCGGGCCGTCCTGGAGCGTACGACCCGCTTCTGGGGACAGCTCTACGTCATCAACTACGCCGTCGGCATCGCCACCGGCCTGGTCATGGAGTTCCAGTTCGGACTCAGCTGGAGCGGGCTGAGCAAGTTCGCGGGCAATGTCTTCGGCGCCCCGCTGGCCCTCGAAACCCTCATCGCCTTCTTCGCCGAGTCCACCTTCCTCGGCATGTGGATCTTCGGCTGGGGCCGGCTGCGCAAGGGCGTGCACGTGACGCTCATCTGGCTGGTCGCCCTGACCGCGTACGCCTCCGCGTACTGGATCCTGATCGCCAACGGCTTCATGCAGCATCCCGTCGGTTACGAAGTCAGGGACGGGGCCGCGTACTTGACCGATTTCGGGGCGCTGCTCACCAACCCCAACGCGCTGCTCGCGCTCGCCCACATCACGCTCGCCGCGCTGACGACGGGAGGCGTCTTCGTCGCCGGGGTCAGCGCGTACCACTTCGTACGGGGGACCACCGAGACCGAACTGTTCCGCGGTTCCCTGCGGCTGGGGGTCGCGGTGTCCACGGTCGCCTCCTTCTTCGTCATCATCGTCGGCGACCTCCAGTTCCCGCTGATCCGGGCGAACCAGCCCGCGAAGGCGGCCGCCGTCGAGGGCGGCGGCTGGCTGCAGTTCTCTCTGGACGCGATGACGGTCATTGGCAACACCGTGTCCACCGTCCTGCTCGTCGCCGCCGTCCTGCTGCGGAAGGACCGGCTGGTGCGTTGGCGCCCTCTCGCGTACCTGATGACGGCGATGATCCCGTTCCCCTTCATCGCTTCCGTGGGCGGCTGGGTCTTCCGCGAGGTCGGACGCCAGCCCTGGCTGGTCTACGGCGAGTTGACGGTGGAGGACGCGCTCTCCCATGTCAGTACGTCCTTGTTCGCCGTGTCCTGCGCCGTGTTCATCGCCCTCTTCGTCGCGCTGGCGGCGGTGAACTGGACCTTGATCGTCCGCTTCGTCCGCCGTGGTCCCGGCGCCGTACAGCTCGGCGCCACGGAGCCGCTCGCCGAGGAGAAGGAAGAGGAGAGGGAGACGGTCACGACCTTCTGACGGACGTCAACTCCAGCACACGGAAAGAAAGTTGAACGAAATGAGCCTGGAGACACTGTGGCTGGCCCTCCTCGGGCTGCTGCTCGGCGGGTACTTCGTGCTCGGCGGCTACGACTACGGCGCACAGATGCTGCACCCGCTCCTCGGTGGCGGCCGGGACGACCCACGCATACGCCGCCGCGGCGGGAACGCCGCCCTCGACGCCATCGCACCGTTCTTCCTGGGCAACGAGGTCTGGCTGGTCGCGTTCGCCGGAGTCCTGTTCGGGGCCTTCCCGCACCTGGAGGGCTCTCTCCTGCCCGGTCTCTATCCGCTGATCGTGGCGATCCTGGTCGGTCTTGTGCTCGGCAATGCCGGGGTCCAGTTGCGCGGCCGCGCCCGCGGCGTCCGTGGCCGGCGGTGCTGGGACGTCCTGATCGTGTGCGGCGGTGCACTGCCCGCCGTGTGCTGGGGACTTGTCGTGGGCCTGCTGCTCCACGGGGTGCCGCGACGGGCGGACGGGACCTTCCACATCGGGTTCGGCGAGGTGTTCACACCGTTCGTACTGGCCTGCGGTGCGACGACCGCGCTGCTCTTCGCGGCGCACGGGGCAGCCTTCGTCGCACTGCGCTCCGATCCAGAACTTGCCTCCACGGCAAGGAAGTTGGGTACGGGACTGCTCCGTGCGGCCGGTGCCGCAGGCTCCCTCGCGCTGCTGCTGACGCTCTTCGGTGCGGGCGCCGCCGTGACGAACCGCGTGACCTCGGCGGTTCTCGCCGCCCTGTTCACGGCGGCGCTCACCGGCGCCTGGTGGTGCCTCTCGCGCGGGCACCGGGTCCGGGCGTTCGCCGCCACCTGCTGCGCGGTGCTGCTGCCCGTGCTGCTCGTGGGGGCCGGCCACTACCCGTACGTACTGATCGACTCGGCCGGTGGCGGGATGACGATCCATCAGGCGGTCACGGACGGTGTCACGTTGCAGATCCTGACCGTGTTCGGGGTCGTGCTGGTCCCGGTGATCCTCGCGTACCAGTCGTGGAGCTGGTGGGCCTTCCGGGGGCGGACGGGCCGCCGCCACCCCAGCTACTTCTGATGAGACTCCGACGGGAAGGGCCCTGAGATGAAGCCGGCCGAACGGCGGCTGCTGCGCGAACTCCCGCTGCTGCGGCGTCATATGACGTACTCCGCGGTGCTGGCACTATTGGGCGCCGGGTGCATCGTCGCCCAGGCGTGCCTGCTGGCGACGGTGCTCGCGGACGGCTTCTCCGGGAGCGGGCTGGCCGGGAGCGAGACGGCCGGGGAGGGATTCGTCGGGGCCGGATTCGTCGGGGACGGGTTCGTCGGGGCGGCCGGGTCCCCGATCGCCCTGCTCACCGCCCTGGGCTCCGTCATGGCGCTGCGCGCCCTGCTGACCTGGGCCCGCGGGGCGCTCGCGCAGCGTGCCGCGGCCGATGCCAAGCGTGCGCTGCGCGACCGGATCACCGGCAGCCTGCGGCACACCGGCCCCCTGCGGCTCACGGCCCGCAGGCACGGCGAGACGGCGACGCTGCTCACCCGCGGCCTCGACGCCCTGGACGCGTACGTCGTCGGCTGCCTGCCCACCAGGGCCGCCATGACCGTGGTGCCCCTCGTGGTCGTCGGCTGGCTGGCGTGGACCGACTGGACGTCGGCGCTGATCGTGGTCGTGACGCTGCCGCTGATCCCGGTGTTCGGCGCGCTGGTCGGTATGCACACCGCCCAACGCACCGCCAGGCAGTGGCAGTTGCTCTCCCGGCTCGGCGGGCACTTCCTCGACGTGGTGGCCGGGCTGCCGACGCTGCGCGCGTTCGGCCGCGAGCGGCACCAGAGCAAAGTGGTGGGCGAGATGGCGGACGCCCACCGGCGCGCCACCATGCGCACGCTGCGCGTGGCGTTCCTCTCCTCCTTCGTCCTGGAGACGGTGGCGACCCTCTCGGTGGCACTGGTCGCCGTACCGGTCGGACTGCGGCTGCTCGGCGGCACGACGGATCTCCGTACGGCGCTGATCGTCCTGTTCCTCGCCCCCGAGGCGTATCTGCCGCTGCGCGCGGCGGGTGCGGCGTTCCACGACAGCGCGGAAGGGATCGCGGTGGCGGAACGGGTCTTCGCGATTCTCGACGACAGGGGTGAGGGCGACGCCGACGACACCGGTGGGGTCGGTTCCCCCGACGGCCGGGAGAAGCGCATGCCGGCCCCCGATGCCCGCACCTCGCACCTGCGCATCGACGGGGTCACCGTCCAGTACCCGGGCCGGTCCCGGCCCGCCCTCCGGGACGTCTCCCTCTCCGTGCGCCCCGGCGAGCACGTGGCCCTGGTCGGGCCGAGCGGCGCGGGCAAGTCGACCCTGCTCGCGCTGCTGCTCGGCTTCACGGCCCCCGCCTCGGGGCGGATCACGGTCGGCGGCACCGACCTCGCGGACCTCGACCCGGACGAGTGGCGTGCACAGGTGGCGTGGGTGCCGCAGCGACCGCACCTGTTCGCGGCGTCCGTACGGGACAACATCCGTCTGGGGCGGCCGGGGGCGAGCGACGCCGAGGTGCGGGAGGCGGCCCGTGCGGCGTCGGCGGACCTCTTCGTCGAGGCGTTGCCGGATGGGTACGACACGGTGCTCGGGGAGCACGGCGCGGGACTCTCGGCGGGCCAGCGGCAACGGATCGCGCTGGCCCGCGCATTCCTCAAGGACGCACCCGTACTGCTCCTCGACGAACCGACCGCGCACCTGGACGCGGCGAGCGAGGCGGTGGTCACGCGGGCGACGGCACGGCTGATGCGGGGGCGGACGTCGATCGTGGTGGCGCATCGGGCGGGGTTGCTGCCGTATGCGGATCGGGTGGTCGAGGTACGTGGGGGGAGCTTGGGTGTTCCCCAACTGGTGGGTGCGGAAGGGGTGGTGGGGTCGTGAGGAGGCGGGGCGCGCGGGAGCGGGGTGGGCTCGGGTTGGCGGGCCGACGTGAAGGCAGCATGCGGTACGGGGGTGGGGGCGGGGCGGACGAGCTCCTGCCCGGAGCGAGGGGTTCCGCTGTGCCCACCCGTTCCGCCCCTAGCGGAACGCATGCCCACAGCGAGGGGGAGCGGGAGCGAGTGCCCACAGCTGGGCGGGAGCGGGTGCCCACAGCCGGGCGGGAGCGGGTGCCCACAGCCGGGCGGGAGCGGGTGCCCACAGCCCGGCGGGAGAGCGGGCCCACAGCCCGGCGGGAGCGAATGCCCACAGCCCGGCGGGAGAGCGGGCCCACAGCCCGGCGGGAGCGAGTGCCCACAGCCCAGCGGGAGAGCCGGCCCGCCCTCCGGCTCCTCCGTCATCTCCTCCCCCACTGGCGTCGGCTGCTGCCCGGGGCTCTCGCCGCCGCCGGGAGTGAGCTTGCGGCTGTGGCCCTCATGGCGGTCGCCGCCTGGCTCATCACCCGGGCCGCCGAGCAGCCGCCGCTCGCCTCGGTGGGTCTTGCGATCGTCGCCGTGCGGGCCCTGGCGCTGGGGCGCGGGGTGCTGCGGTACGGCGACCGGCTGCTGGGGCACGACGGTGTGCTGCGGGCCGTCGCCGGGTTCCGTACCCGGGTGTACGAGGCGCTCGTGCCCCTCGCTCCGGCCGGCCTCCCCGCGTTCCGCAGCGGTGATCTGCTGACCCGGCTCGTGGCCGACGTCGACGCCGCCCAGGACCTGCTGCTGCGGGTCCTGATCCCGGCTGCGGCCGCCTGCGCGGTGGGCGTGGTCGCCACCGGGACGGCGGCGGTGCTGCTGCCGGGGGCGGGTGCGGTGCTCGGGGTGCTGCTGGTCGTGGCGGGGGTCCTCGTACCCGCCCTGGTGCTCGCGCTGTCCCGCCGTGCGGGGCGTACGGAGAAGGCCCTGCGCGGCGAACTCGCCGCGCTCGCCGTCGACCTGGTCGAGGGTGCGGCGGACCTCGCCGCGTACGGTGCCCGGGGTCGCGCCGACGAGCGGGCCCGTCGGGCCGCCGCCCGGATCGCCGTGCTGGAGCGCCGCGAGGCCCTCACCACCTCGCTCGCCTCGGCCGTCGTACTGCTGTTCCAGGGCGGGGCGGTGGTCGGCGTCACCCGGCTCGCACTGCGTGCGCACGCGGCCGGTGAGCTGCCCGCCGTGCATCTCACCGTGCTCGCGGTCCTCGCGCTGGTCTCCTTCGAGGCCCTCGCGCCGCTGCCGGCGGCAGCCCGCCGGTTCGCCCAAGTACAGGCCTCCGCACGCCGGTTGGCCGACGTACTCGACACGCCTCCACCCGTCATCGAACCGGCTGATCCGGTCCCGCTGCCCCTTCCGCCGCCCGTTCCGCCCGCCACCGGCGGTCCGCTCGGCGTGGAGATCACCGGGCTGCGGGTACGCCACCGCCCCGAGGGTCCCCCGGCTCTGGACGGGGTGAGCCTGCGGCTGCCGCCCGGTCACCGGGTGGTGCTCGTCGGTGCCAGCGGCTCCGGCAAGTCGACGCTGATCGCGGCGCTCATGCGGTTCGTACCGTACGAAGCGGGGAGCATCCGCGTCGGCGGGCGCGAGCTGCGCGACTGCGCGGGCGCGGACGTCCGGCGCGCGATCACCGGCATGACCCAGGACGCGCACGTCTTCCACTCCACGATCCGCGCCAACCTGGTCCTGGCCCGCCCCGACGCCACCGGGGCCGACCTGCGCGAGGCCGCCCGGCGGGCCAGGATCCTCGACTGGATCGAGTCGCTGCCCGACCGCTGGGACACCCTGCTCGGCGCGGACGGCGCCACGATGTCGGGCGGTCAGCGCCAACGCCTGCTGCTGGCACGCGCGTTGCTCGCCGATCCGCCCGTACTCGTCCTGGACGAGCCCACCGAGGGGCTCGACCCGGACACCGCGGCCGCCGTGCTCGCCGACATCCTCGACGCCACCCGGGGCCGCACCACGCTCCTGGTCACCCACGAACAGTCCGGCCTGGCCGCCGCCGACGAGATCGTGACCCTCGACCGGAGCTGACCCGGAGGGGCTATGCGGGCACCGTGGCGATCTGGATCAGGTTGCCGCAGGTGTCGTCCAGTACGGCCACGGTCACCGGGCCTGCCTCCATCGGCTCCTGCGTGAACCGCACCCCGAGCCCGGTCAGCCTGCGGAACTCCGCGTGGACGTCGGCCACGGCGAACTGGGCCACCGGAATGCCGTCCTCGACCAGTGCGCTGCGGTACGGGCCGACCGCGGGGTGCGCGTCGGGTTCGAGCAGGAGCTCGGGTCCTTCGGGGTTCTCGGGCGACACGACGGTCAGCCAGCGGTATTCGCCCAGCGGAACCTCGTGCTTCTTCACGAAGCCCAGGGTCTCCGTGTAGAAGCGCAGGGCCTTCTCCTGGTCGTCGACGAAGACGCTGGTCAGGTGGATCTTCATGGGGTGGGCTCCGGTTCGGTGGGGCTCGGGGCATCGGGCGGGGCGCCGGGGGTGAGCCAGCGGCCCATGATGCGCCGCAGCGGTCGGGTGTTCAGGTCGTGGAACTTGTAGCGGCCCTCACGCCTGACCCGGACCAGGTCGGCCGCCTCCAGGACGGCCAGATGCTGGCTGACCGCCTGGCGCGACAGGCCCAGTCCGTGGCGGGTCGTGAGCCGCGTGCATATTTCGAACAGCGACTGACCGCTCCGCTCCGCCAGCTCGTCGAGGATCTTCCGGCGGGTGGGATCGGCCAGTGCCTTGAAGACATCGTCCGTCACCACCCCAGCATAGGCAAGTAGCGACTTGCCTATCAACCGCGGCGATGCTCATCGACCGCCCCTAGGGCGCGCCCCTCCCGGCCGGACAGCCTCAGGAACCGGGCGCTGCCCCCGGCCGAGCCTCCCTCACCGGCCGAGCGCTTCCGTGATGAGCCATGGGCCGAGCGCTTCCCGCAACCGGCCGAGCGCTTCCCCCCCCCACCGGCCGGGCGCTTCCCGTCAGGAACCCAGCGCTTCGAGCAGCTCGCGCTCCCGCTCCGCGCTCAGCCCGGCCCGTCGTTCCCGGTCGAGGCCCTGTTCGCGCTCCCAGCGCAGCGTGTCGGCCAGCATCTCCGCCCGGGGCCTGTGCCGCAGTCCCGCGGCGTGCGCCGCCGACCCGTCGCGGGCCGCCCAGCCCTGCCAGCCCGGCTGGACCACCCACATCGGCAGCGATCCGGGGCCCATGTACTCGACCACGTCGTGCGCGAGCAGCCACGCCGATTCGGCCGTGACCACCGGGCCCGTGTGCCCGCCCGCCGTGCGGGACAGCTCGATCCACTCCCCGAACGGGACGACGGGACCCACGGCGTTGTACGTGCCGACGGATCGCTTCTCGGCGGCGTCGAGCAGCCAGGAGGCGAGGTCGCGCGCATCGACCGCCTGGGTCGCCAGAGCCGGTTCGCCGGGAACCAGCAGCGGGCCCCGCTGATCGCGCGCCGCACGCGCCACCCAGTAGCCGGAACGCCCGCTGTGGTCGCCGGGGCCGCCGATCAGTCCGGCGCGTGCGACGAGGAGGCGGTCGCCCACGACGGCCGCCGACGCCTGCTCGCACGCCACCTTCGCCTCGCCGTACAACTCCTTCTCCACCTCGCCGAGTTCGGTCGGCGGCAGGAGTGCGTCGGACTCGTCAGCGCCCGGCGTGCCGTGCGAGGCGTACGCGCTGACGGAGGAGACGTAGATCCAGTGCCGGGCCCTCGCCCCCAGGGCGTCGAGCGCCTCTCGTACGAATCCGGGCTGCCACGACACCTCGACGACCGCGTCCCAGTCCCGGCCGAGCAGTGGCTCGTACGCCGAAGGGTCACGCCGGTCGGCGACCACCAGCTCCGCCCCGGCCGCGACGTCACCGCTCTCGCCGCGCGCGAGGCACGTCACCCGGTGACCGCGCGCGATCGCCTGCCGGGACACTTCCCGGCCCACCCATGCTGTTCCGCCCAGTACCAGGATCTCCATCGCTCCACCCAAGCACCGTGGCCACCGGTCTGCCCAGACGGGTTCGCTCTCAGCGAGAGATCTTCTGCCGGACCGGCCCGGGACGGCGGGACGGTAGGGCTCAGACGGATGGGCGGACGAACCGTCAGGCGGCGAGGCCGAGTTGCTGACGTACGACGATCGCGTTGAGGCGGATCCGGTACGGGGCGATGTCCGTGAGCTCCAGCGCACCCGCGCTCGCCCGGTCCAGGCCGACACTCACGTCGACGCAGAACGCGATCGCGTACAGGTGGTCGCCAGTCTCCTCGCCCTGGAGGGCGAAGAACAGGTCGCGGTAGTAGCTGGTGCGGTCGGGGGTCTCCTCGTAGTACGAGAGTCCCGGTGTGCCCTCCTGGGCGGCGAGGCCGGTGAACGCGCCGACGAGTTCGTCCTCGACGGTGCCCCAGAAGGAGGCCTCGGCGAACTCCCCCGGGAGCGCCTGGCGCACCGCCTCCTTGAGGGAGAGCGCCATGACCGCGACGGGGGCGGTCTCCTGGAGGCCCCAGCCCCGTACCAGTTTGACGATCGAGCTGTCGGGGATCGCGGCGGCGGCCTCCCTGATGTGGCCGAAGTCGAAGTTGACGGTCGCCGGGGCGATCGCCTGCTGGAACAGCCGGTCGACGGCGCGGGCCTGGTCGAGGTGTTCGGGGCTGACTTCCATGACGGTCTTGAAGGTTGCTGGCATTGCTGTGGTTCTCCTCCTGAGGGAGTCGGCCGATCAGGGCGGGGCCAGTATGCAGGGCTGTCCGGCCCCGCCCACCACCGGCTCCGGGTCAGCCCAGTGCCTCGGCCAGCCGGGTCAGACCGATCGCGATCTCGTCGGGCGTGTGGGTGGTGAAGGAGAGGCGCAGCGTCGCCTGGTCCGGGCTGCCCGCGAAGAACGGGGCGCCGGGGACATAGGCCACCTGATGCGCAACCGCCTTCTTCAGCAGGGCGGTCGCGTCGTTCCCTTCGGGGAGGCGGGCCCAGAGGAACATGCCGCCCTCGGGATGGTTCCAGGTGCTGCCGGACGGCAGTGCGCCGGCCAGTCCGGCGAGGAGCGCGTCACGGCGTATGCGGTAGGCGTCACGGACGACGGCGAGGTGGACGTCCAGGTCGCTGTCGGCGAGGTAGCGGGCCGCTGCCGCCTGGTCGAGGGTCGAGGTGTGCAGGTCGGCGGCCTGCTTGGCGATCACGCAGGCCCGCCGGAGCGAGGCGGGGCCGCGCAGCCAACCGAGCCGCAGCCCGGGGGCCATCACCTTGGAGAAGCTGCCGAGCAGGACCGTGCGGTCCTCGGCGCCGGGACACTGGGAGATCCACGGCACCGGTTCGCCCTCGAAGCGCAGTTCGCCGTACGGATCGTCCTCGACGACCCAGAGCCCGCGCCTGGCCGCTATCTCGGCGACTGCGCGGCGGCGGGCGAGGGGGAGCGTACGGCCGGTGGGGTTCTGGAAGTTGGGGACCAGGTAGAGCAGTTTGGGCCGCTCGGACGCGACGAGTGCGTCCAGGGCGTCCGGGACGACGCCGTCGTCGTCGGTGGGGACCGGGACGACCCGTGCGCCCGCGAGCCCGAAGCACTGGAGCGCGGCGAGGTACGTGGGGTCCTCGACCAGGACGGTGTCGCCGGGTTCGAGGAGGGCGGCGGCCAGCAGCGAGAGCCCCTGCTGCGAGCCGCCGGTGATCAGCAGGTCGTCGGCGCGGGTCGGCAGGGACCGGGCGTCCAGCCGGGCGGCGACAGCCGCACGCAGCGCGGGATCGCCCTCGGTGGTCGAGTACTGGAGCACCCGCCGCGGCGACTCGCGCAGCACCGCGTCGTACGCGGCCCGGATGCCCCCGGCGTCGAACAGTTCGGGGGCTGGCAGACCGCCCGCGAAGGAGATGATGTCGGGGGCGTCGGTCAGCGCCAGGATCTCCCGGACGGGAGACCCGCCGACGGCGGCGGTACGGGCGGCGAGGGCGGGCACGGCGGCTGCGGTGCGGCCGGGGCGTGCGGGGCTGGTGCTGGCGGGACTCGGGCTGCTTCCGGCTGTGGTGGTCATGGTGCAGACCCTACGAAGAGGGCGCCGTGCGTCCAGAGGGACTCCCACATCCGAGCGCGGTGCGCCGGGCGGGATCGGCCAGGATCTATGATCGGGCCTCCCCACCCCGGCCATCGGCCCCCCACTTGGAGCAGCAGTGAAGACAGGCGATCAGATTGTCCAGGAGCTCCCGTGGAGATGGGGTGTTCAGGGCAGGATCTTCGTCATCGGCGGCCTCGGCTACCTCTTCGACGCGTACGACATCGCCCTCAACGGCTTTCTGATGCCCCTGGTCGGCACGGAGTTCGGCCTCACCATCGGCGAGCGCGGTCTCGTCGCCACCGCGAACCTCGTCGGCATGGCCGTCGGCGCCGTGGCCTGGGGTTCGGTCGCGGACCGGATCGGCCGCAAGAAGGCGTTCAGCGTCACGCTGCTGATCTTCGCCGTGTTCTCGGTGCTCGGCGCGCTCTCGCCCACGTACGGGATCTTCCTGCTGCTGCGCTTCCTGGCCGGCATCGGCCTCGGCGGCTGCATCCCCGTCGACTACGCGCTGGTCAGCGAGTTCTCGCCGCGCAAGTACCGGGGGCGGATCCTCACCGCGCTCGACCTGTGGTGGCCGATCGGGGTCACGCTGTGCGGCCTCGTCTCGACGGCGATGCTGCCGCTGGACGGGAACTGGCGGTGGATGCTGCTGACGATGACGCTGCCCGCGCTGCTGCTGTTCTGGGTCAGGCGGGGCGTCCCCGAATCACCGGTCTACCTCTCCGAGAAGGGCCGCGAGCAGGAGGCGCGTGCGGTCATCGACGACCTCGTCGCCCGTACCGGCGCCCCCGTCGAGCCGTACGGAATCCCGGACCCGCCTGCCGCTCCCCGTACGAAGGGCCTCGCAGCGGCCGCCGAACAGCTGCGCCTCATCTGGTCGTTCAGCCCTCGGATCACCTCGGCGGTCTGGCTGATGTTCGCCACGATCCTGCTGGTCTACTACGCGGCGCTGAGCTGGATGCCCTCCATCCTCAAGGCCGAGGGGCAGGGCGACACCGCCGCTTTCACCGGTACGACGCTGATGGCCGGGCTCGGCATCCTGGGCGTGCTCGTCTCGACGGCCCTGGTGGATGTCGTCGGCCGCAAGTGGCTGATCGGGGTGAGCGCGCCGCTGGCCACCGTGGCGCTGGTGGTCTTCGCACTGGTACGGGACCAGGGCGTCGCCCCGCTGGTGGCGATCGGTGCGTTCGGCTTCCTGATCCAGCTGGCGATCCCGGCGCTGTACGCGTACGCGTCCGAGCTCTACCCGACCCCGCTGCGCGCCACCGGCTTCGGCTGGGCGTCGTCGGTGAGCCGGTCGCTGACGGGTTTCGCGCCGCTGCTCTTCGGGTCGGTGCTGTGGCCGGTGCTCGGTCTGCCGTGGACGTTCGCCGTGCTGGGCGTGGCGGTGCTGGCCGCGATGGCGTGGATGGCGGTGGCGGCACCGGAGACGAAGGGACGGGAGCTGGACGCCCAACCGGCTCCCGCCGTCTCACTCTGAGCCGGGGCCGGTACCGAACAGCGAATTCCCCACGCAGCCCGGTTCGCTGCTCGTGAAGTAGTCGTGGAACGCCTCCACCAGCTCGTCGAGGCTGGTGACCCCGTCACCGTTGGTGTCCAACCGCCGTGCCACCCTCGCGCTTTCGGACTCGGCGACGCCCAGGGCGCACAGCAGACGGCCGGTCTCGGCGGGGTTCAGGAAGCCGTCGTGGTCGTGGTCGGCCACCGCCAGAATCGCCGCCACGACGGGCAGCAGATGCGTGCTGTACGCGGCGGAACTCGATGCGAGCCCGGCCAGGGCCTTGCCGAACGGCTCCCGCTCCAGCGTCACCGCGTCCGCGTCCACACCTTTCCGCGCCGCCCCTGCCGCACCCTCTGCCGCCGCCGCGAGGCTCTCCCAGTACGTGGTGAACTCCCGCTCCAGAGCGGCCGCGCGGGCGCTGCCCTCCGCGTGTCCGAAGGCGCCCGCGACCCGCTGGGCCGCCCGCCGGAAGTCCGTACCGGAGACGACGCCGTCGGCATCCGTGTCGTACACGTCGAAATGCCTGCGGAGCTTGGCCGCCACGAACGGCGTCAGTGGTCTGCGCACGGGCGACACGGCGGGGGTGCTGCGCCGGGGGGCCGCCGGCCGCCGGTTCTCCTGCTCGTCGAGGAAGCGGGCCGCCGCCCGGTGGCCGCCCTCCACCCGCCGGTGGATGGTGGCGAGTTCCTCGCGCCGGGTGGTCCACGCCCCGTTCTCCGGCGGCTCCATCAGGTCCTCGCCGCTGGGCAGGATGTGCACCGCCACGCCGTCCGGCCTGCTGTTGAGGGCGTGGTGGAGGTGGTGGCGGCGGGACAGCTCCAGGACCATGGGGCCCAGCTGCCAGGGGAACCGGGCGGGCCGCAGCTGCAGCTCCTTCTGCCGCATCCGCAGCACGTACACCGTCGTGGCCCCGTGGGCGATCGCCCGCGTGAGGGGCACGGACTCGGCCACTCCGCCGTCGACGTAATGCTCGTCGCCGATACGGATCGACGGCCACAGCCCCGGGATCGCGGCGGACGCCATGACGCAGGGGACGAGCGGCCCCGAGTCGAAGTAGCGGACGGTGGCCCGCTCGATGGAGGCGGCCGTGCACTCGTAGGGCACCGCCAGGTCCTCGATGCGGGTGGCGGCGCCGAGGTACTCGGAGAGCAGTCTGCGGACCACTTCGTTGGAGTTGATCGCCGAGCGCATGGACAGGGCGTTGAGGATGCTGCGCGCGTTCAGCCGCATCGCCCTGCTGGTGACGAAGTCCCGCCAGAAGCTCTCCATTTCCTCGCACACGGACAGGGTGGGGTTCTTCGCGATCATGGCGCCCTGTACGGAGCCGATCGACGTGCCGATGACGAAGTCGGGGACGATGCCGCGCTCGAACAGGGCCCGCACCATGCCCGCCTGATAGCCACCGAGGGGCCCGCCGCCGCCCAGGACGAAGGCGACGCGGGGAGAACCGGAGGCAGCGGCGGTGGCATCGGGGCGGCCGGTCGTGGCCGGGGTGTCAGTCATGGCCGGGATCTCTCACTGGGGTGCGGTTTCGGGCTTACGGGGCGTACGGGGTGGAGCGCCGGAGCTTCTGGGCAGGCGCCGGGGCTCGGGGTCCGGGGTCCGGCGCACCGCGTTTGCGGGCGATCCACTCGTCCATGGCCGCCCACTGCCCGTCGAGCCAGGCGGCGGCCGCGGCGGGTTCGCGGGGCACGTCCTCGGCGCGCGTGTGCCACCAGGTGAGGTGGATCCTGCGGTCGTCCGCCCGGGGCGGCGGGTAGCCGATGTCGACGAAGCCGCCGACGAGGTCCTCCAGGCCGGTGTGGCCGACGACGAGCACGTCCGCCTCCGTCGCCTGGGCCAGTACGCGCGCGGCACCGGCGGACACCGGCGGCATTACGTACCTCAACTCCCTTGCCCAGCGGGCCCGTTCAGGATCGGTGCCGTCCAGCAGGGCGAGGGTTCTGCGGCGCCCGGCGGCGGTCATGTTCGCGCCTTCCGGGAAGTACGCGAGGGCGTCGCGCGGTCCCATGTTGCGGGAGTGGTGGATCAGCGCCCGCATGGCGCGGGCCGGGCCGCTCCTGTTCCAGCGGATCAGGTTCACCCGGAGCCGGCGGGCCAGCAGCCCGACCGCCGGGTCGAAACCCGGCAGGGAGCGCCCCACACTGAGCATGCCGCGGTCCAGGACGCGGCAGGCGAGCAGCGCCGCCAGCTGGAAGTTGAACGGCCCGGAGTGCCGCAGCAGCAGGACGACGGGGCGGCCGGGGGCGGGCAGCGGCAGGCCGTCGCCGGTGTCCAGGGTGAGCCCGGCCCGGCGGAGACCGTCGGTGAACACGCGGTGGGTGAGCCGCGCCAGCAGCCGCTCGCACTGCTGCGGGTCCGAGGCCCGGCCGCGGACCACGGCCAGCAGCACCGGGGCCTCGAACCGGACGACGTACGCGCCCAACAGCCCGAGCCCGCGCGCGGAGGCCCGGAGACGGCGGCCGAAAGGGACACGGCGGTCGAGACGGCTCACGGTGCGGTCACCACCAGCGCCGCGTTCTGTCCGCCGAAGCCGACGGAGGTGGTGAGGACCGCGTCGACCCTCCTGCGTACGACGGTACGGGCGATGTCCAGGTCGCACTCGGGGTCCGCCGCGGTGAGGTTGGCCGTCGGCGGCACCGTCCCGCGCGTCACGGACAGCACCGAACAGACCGCCTCGATGGCGCCCGCGGCCCCCAGGGCGTGGCCGGTGACCCCCTTGACCGAGGTGACGAGCGGGCGGTGCGGCAGAAGCCGGGCGAGGACGGCGGCCTCCACGGCGTCGCCCCGGGGCGTACTGGTGGCGTGGGCATTGACGTGGTCCACGTCCCCCGCCGCCACTCCGGCGTCGGCCAGCGCGCCCCGTACCGCCGCTTCCAGGCCGGTGCCGTCCGGGTGCGGGGCCACGGGGTGGTGGGCGTCGGCACTGGCCCCGTAACCGGCCAGCCGGGCCTGAATGCGGGCGCCGCGCGCACGCGCGTGGGACTCGCGCTCCAGGATCAGCACGCCCGCGCCCTCGGCCGCGACGAAGCCGTCGCGCGCGGTGTCGAAGGGGCGGGAGGCGGCGGCCGGGTCGCCGTCGCCCGGCCCGGAGAGCGCCCCGAGGCGGGCGAAGCCGGACAGTACGGCGGGGGTCAGCGCCGACTCGCTGCCGCCGGTGATCACGACGTCGCAGCGCCCGGCGAGCAGCATGTCGCGCGCGACGCCGACGGCGCTGGAGCCGGAGGCGCAGGCGGTGCTGACGACGAGGCAGGGCCCGGTGGCACGGTGGGCGATCGCGGTCTGCCCGGCGACCATGTTCGGCAGGTACAGCGGGAGGAGCAGGGGCGAGACGGCGCGGGCACCCCGGCTGTCGAGGGCCTGCTGGGCGACGGTGTACGCGTTCAGTCCGCCGAAGGCGGTGCCGAGCACGACGCCGACCCGCGCGCCGTCCCAGCCGTCCGTGTCGAGCCCGGCGTCCGCGAGGGCCTCGGCGGCGGCGACGAGCGCGAACTGGCTGAACCGCTCAAGCCGGTGGGCCTCGCGCGCGCCCAGCAGGGAGTCGGCGTCGAAGCCGGGCACGCGGCAGGTGAGGTGGCCTGCGGCCGACCGGGCCCCGACTCCCGGCTTGGGCTCCGCCCCTGCCCCTGCCCCTGCTCCAGCTCCAGCTCCAGCTCCAGTTCCTGCTCCTGCTCCTGCTCCTGCTCCTGCTCCGCACCCTGGCTCCAGGGTGGCCGTGCCGCGCCCGGCGCAGATGGCCTCCCAGCTGGCCGGTACGCCGATGCCCGCCGGAGTGACCAGACCGAGGCCCGTGACCACGGCCGTGTCCGTCACCGGCGGATGCCCTTTTCCACAAGCGTGACCAGCTCGTCGACGGTCCTGGCCCGGGCCAGCCGGTCGCCGTCCACCTTGCTGCCGTAGGTGTTCTCCAGTACGACGCAGAGCTCCGCCATCGCGAGCGAATCCACCTGCAGGTCGTCCAGCGACCCGTCGAGGCGGATGTCGGCCGCCGGGATCCGCAACGTTTCCGCCATCAGCACCCTGACTTCGGCAAACACGGCTGTCATGGCTGTCACGGCTACCTCCTTGCATTCCTCGCGAACCAGATTTCCGGACATTATTGCCTTTATCGGACAAATCATTACGCATGGCTGGGCCACGCGTGGCGACCGCCCGCGGGTACGCCCGTACCGGTCAGGATTCGAGAAGCGCAGGACACCCCGGCCGCACTAGCGTGACCTGCACGGACGCCGGCGGGGATCGTGGAAACGGCCCGCACGACAGATGGAGACACCATGGACAGGGCCACAAGGGCGGGCAAGCAGTCGTCTGCGCCGCGCGTCACCGCGAACAGCCGCAAGACCAGCACCGCGAAAAGCACCACGAAGAGCACCGCGAGAGGCACCGCGAAGCGCCCCTCCGCAGGCCGCCCCGCCGCGCAGAGCCACGACCTGATCCGCGTCCACGGCGCACGCGTGAACAACCTCAAGGACGTCAGCATCGACATCCCGAAGCGCCAGCTGACGGTGTTCACCGGCGTCTCGGGCTCCGGCAAGAGCTCGCTGGTGTTCGACACGGTCGCCGCCGAGTCGCAGCGGCTGATCAACGAGACGTACAGCTCCTTCGTGCAGGGATTCATGCCGACTCTGGCCCGCCCCGAGGTCGACGTGCTCGAAGGGCTGACGACCGCGATCATCGTCGACCAGCAGCGGCTGGGCTCCGACCCCCGCTCCACGGTCGGCACCGCGACCGACGCCAACGCGATGCTGCGCATCCTCTTCAGCCGGCTCGGGAAGCCGTACATCGGCTCGCCCGGCGCGTTCGCCTTCAACGTCGCCTCGGTCCGGGCGAGCGGTGCGATCACCGTCGAGCGCGGCAACAAGAAGACGGTGAAGGCGACCTTCAACCGCACCGGCGGCATGTGCACCCGCTGCGAGGGCCGGGGCTCGGTCTCCGACATCGACCTCACCCAGCTCTACGACGACTCCAAGTCGCTCTCCGAGGGCGCGTTCACCATCCCCGGCTGGAAGTCCGGCAGCTTCTGGACCGTACGGGTCTACGCCGAGTCCGGCCTCCTCGACCCGGACAAGCCGATCGCCAAGTTCACCAAGCGGGAGAGGGAGAACTTCCTCTACCACGAGCCGGTCAAGGTGAAGGTCGACGGCGTGAACCTCACCTACGAGGGGCTCATCCCCAAGATCCAGAAGTCGTTCCTGGCCAAGGACCGGGAGTCGATGCAGCCGCACATCCGGGAGTTCGTGGACCGGGCGGTCACCTTCGCCACCTGCCCCGAGTGCGACGGCACCCGGCTGAGCGAGCTGGCCAGGTCGTCGAAGATCAAGAAGCTCTCCATCGCCGACGCCTGCGCGATGGAGATCAGGGACCTGGCCGAGTGGGTACGGGGGCTGACGGAGCTCTCCGTCGCACCCCTGCTCACCGCTCTGCAGGACGCCCTCGACTCGTTCGTGGAGATCGGTCTCGGCTACCTCTCCCTGGACCGCGCGTCGGGCACCCTGTCGGGCGGTGAGGCGCAGCGCGTGAAGATGGTCCGCCACCTCGGCTCCGCGCTCACCGACGTCACGTACGTCTTCGACGAGCCCACCATCGGCCTGCACCCGCACGACATCCAGCGGATGAACGACCTGCTGCTGCGGCTGCGCGACAAGGGCAACACCGTCCTCGTCGTGGAGCACAAGCCGGAGACGATCGCGATCGCCGACCACGTCGTCGACCTCGGCCCCGGCGCCGGTACGGCGGGCGGCACGGTCTGCTTCGAGGGCACCGTGGACGGGCTGCGCTCCAGCAGCACCGTCACCGGGCGCCACTTCGACGACCGGTCCACCCTCAAGGAGACGGTGCGCGAGCACGACGGCGTGCTGGAGATCCGCGGCGCCCGTGCCAACAACCTCCAGGACGTCGACGTCGACATCCCGCTCGGGGTGCTCTGTGTGATCACGGGTGTGGCGGGCTCCGGCAAGAGCTCCCTCGTGCACGGCTCGCTCCCCAGGGGCGAGGGCGTGGTCTCCATCGACCAGGGCGCGATCCGCGGCTCGCGGCGCAGCAATCCGGCGACGTACACCGGACTGCTCGACCCGATCCGCAAGGCGTTCGCGAAGGCCAACGGGGTGAAGCCGGCCCTGTTCAGCGCCAACTCCGAGGGTGCCTGCCCGAATTGCAACGGCGCGGGCGTCATCTACACCGACCTGGGGATGATGGCCGGCGTCTCCTCCCCCTGCGAGGAGTGCGAGGGGAAGCGGTTCCAGGCGTCGGTACTCGAATACCGCTTCGGCGGCCGTGACATCAGCGAGGTGCTCGCGATGTCGGTGACGGAAGCGGCGGAGTTCTTCGCCTCCGGCGAGGCCCACACCCCCGCCGCGCACCGCATCCTCACCCGCCTCGCCGACGTCGGGCTCGGCTACCTCAGCCTCGGCCAGCCGCTCACCACACTCTCCGGCGGCGAGCGGCAGCGCCTCAAGCTGGCCACCCACATGTCCGAGAAGGGCGGCGTCTACATCCTCGACGAGCCGACCACCGGCCTCCACCTCGCCGATGTCGAGCAACTCCTGGGCCTGCTCGACCGGTTGGTGGACTCGGGCAAGTCGGTCATCGTCGTCGAGCACCACCAGGCGGTCATGGCCCACGCCGACTGGATCATCGACCTCGGCCCCGGCGCGGGCCACGACGGCGGCCGGATCGTCTTCGAGGGCACCCCGTCCGACCTCGTCGCCTCCCGCCCGACCCTCACGGGCGAACACTTGGCGGAGTACGTGGGCGGCTGACCGAGGCGCTCCGTCAGCGAGCGCGCAGCTCCCGCAGTGCCCGCTTCAGGGCCGGGTCGCGGAAGTTCGCCAAGTCGGCCTCGGCATGGACCGGTTCGGGGTGGGTGGGCGGGATGCCGGTGCCGTCGTAGGTCCTGCCGTCCCCGTCGAGGAACTTCTCGTTGGGAACGGTCAGTGTCCAGCCGTTCGGCAGGGCGCGCTGCATGGTGTCGGAGAAGACCCCCTGGGTGGGTTCGCCGATCCGGATCGGCGCGGGCGTGCGGCCCATGAGGGACTGGGCGAAGGACTCTCCGGCGCTGATGGTGAGCGGGCCGCCGAGCACGGCGACGGGTCCCGTGAAACGGGGGCCCGCCGCCGGGCGGACCCGGATCGGCTGCGGGGGCGTCCCACTCTCCGGATCGTCCGGGTCGTTGCGGGCGACCTTGGTGTACGCGGTGTACGCACGGTCCGTCAGCCGGCCCGCGATCCTGATGCCCAGCGCGTCCGCGCCGCCCCCGTTGAGGCGGAGGTCGACGACCAGGCCACGCATGGCCCGTACCCGCTTCTCGGTGAAGACGGCGGCCAGTGCCCGGTCCAGGATGGCCGCGTCCGCATCGGGGCCGACCGGTCCTTCCTTGCCGCCGTACCCGGCGAAGATCGTGACGCGGAGATATCCGGTGCCTCGCCCGAGGTCCGCGTACTGGATCTGACCGTCCGCGAACTCCTCGACCTTCTCGGGCAGTTGGGCGCGCGTCACGGCCGCCACCCGGTCCCGGTACTTCTCGTCGCCGAAGAAGGTGCCGGGACGGACATTGAGGGTGTGCCGCTTGCCGGTGGCGTCGCGGAGCTGGGTGTGCATGTCGTGCAGCGGCTCGATCATCGCGCTGAGGATCTCGAAGAGCCGGTCGTCGCTCGTGCCCGCGTTCACCTGGGGGCGGTACTTGGCCCGCATCGCGTCCCAGTCGACGCCCTTGGCGCGGAGGAAGGGGTAGTTCTCGCGGAGGGTCGCCCAGAACACGTCGAAGGTGTGCACCGGGTCGGCGGCCGGGGGGCGCGCACAGTCGGCGGGCAGTGCGGCGATCCGCTCCAGACGCTGCTCCCCCACCGAACCGGCGGGCGCGAGGCGGGCGTTGTCGGCTCCTGTCGTACGGAGCGTCAGCCAGCGCACTCCGTCCTTGTCGCGGAAGGGCACGCCACTGTGGCCGGGAGCCCCCTTCCCCGCGGTCAGCCGCAGACGGCCCGGCAGGCACCCCGCAGCGGAGTACTCGTAACTCCGCATCTCTCCCTGATGCACCGTCAAGTACTGCTGGTAGCCGTCACTTCGCCAGACTCCCTCCAGCGCGGCGCCCGCACTCGCTCCGCCCCCGGCCGACTGCCGTGCGTCCTTCGCCTGCGCCGCGGCACCCGGCGGCACCACCAGCGCCGCCGCGACTGCCGCGGCCGCCACGGCGACCGCTCCCCACTTCGTCGCCGTCCGCACTTCCGGCCGCCCCGTACTCCCGAACATCGCCAGCACCTCATTCGTGCACACTTCCCGGAACTCCCGTCCCGACCACCCTCCCGCGCCACGGCGGCCCCCACCAGCCGACCGCCCCCACTCCGGGGCGGGGGCTGTCCCCACCCCCGGCCCTGGTGCGCTCCGGCTTCCCCGGGGGCGGGCGCGTCGCAGCCCCGCCGTCCCTGGCGCATCGCAGCCCCACCGTCCCTGGCGCGTCGCAGCCCTACCGTCCGGTACGCACCCTGCGCCGCAGGTCCTTGGCCGCCCGGCCGGCGGCCCGGCCCTCCTGGCGGTGGCCCTGCTCGATGAGCCGGTCGCCGAGCCAGGCCAGGGAATCCGCGAGTCCTGCGAGGTCGTTCCCGGGGTGGATCTCGGTGAGTTCGGAGAGCAGCTCCACGGCTTCCCCGGTGGGGGCGAGGATTTCGTCCTCGCGTCCCACCCGGTGCAGCCGGACGCCGAGGTTGGCCAGGCCGTGCAGCAGTCCGCTCAGGTGCCCACCGGGTTCGTCGGCGCGCAGCCGCCGGTGCAGGGCCACCACTTCCTGCGTGGTGGCGAGCGCTTCCGGGTGCCGGTCGGCGCCGGCGAGACGGTTGCTCAGATTGTTCAACACCCTTGCCATGCCCGGGAGTCCGGCGGTCGGATCGGCCCCGGCGAGCTGCCGGTGGAGGGCGACGGACTCCTCTGCGGGCGGCAGCGCGTCGTGCGGGCGGCCGACCGCCGCGAGCCGGGTGGCGAGGGTGTCGAGTGCGTCCGCGAGCAGCGGACGTACGAGCTCGGGGGCCGCCGCGAGCATGCGGCGGCTCAGGTGCACCGACTCGTCGGCGGCGGCGAGCGCCTCGGCGAGCTGCCCGTTCCACGACTGTACGAGGGCGAGGTTGTGCAGGGAGCGGGCCAGGGCGATCTGCATGCCGGGGCTCGCCCCGACGGCCTCCCGGCACAGGTCGACCGCGTCGCGGGCCGCACGGGAAGCCAGGCCGAGGCTGCCGCCGGTGGCCAGCCGCAGGGCGTTCTCGTTGAGCTTCTGGATCCGGTCGAGCAGGCCGGGCTCCGGCGGCGCGGTCGTGGTGCGCCGCAGGTGGTCCACGGGATCGGGTTCGGCGAACCGGCCGTCCTCGGTGATCGTGATGCCCTGTTTGCGCGCCATCTCGGTCAGGAAGACGCAGAAGTCCGGGCTGGTACGGGTGAGTCGGCGGTAGAGGTCCGCGGCCTCGTCGAGGTACGGGCGCACTTCGTCGGCACGGCCGAGGTGCGGAAGCTCACGGGCGAGGGCGAGCAGAGCCACCCACTGCCCGGCCAGACCACCGACCGACCCGGGCCCGCGCACGCCGGAGCCGGCGCCGGGACGGGAGCCGGGGTCCGTGCTGAAGCTCGCGCCGGAGCTTTCGCCGAAGCGAGAGCCTGTGCCGGAGGCCGGGCCCGCACCGACCCTTGGGCCCCTGCCGAACCCGAACCTCGTGCCAAACCCGAGACCCGTGCCGGAGCCGTGACCCGAACCCGTACCCGTACCGGAACCAGAACCGGAACCGGAACCGGAACTCGGACCAGAACCGGAGCCGGGCGTCCCGGTCCGGGGGCCGCCGTGCCCGCCGTGGAACGCCCGGTAGCGCTCCACCGCCTCGCACAGGACCGTGACCGCCTCCTCCCGGCGCCCCATCTCCCCCAGCTTCAGCCCCAACTCCGCCATCGAGGCGGCGAGTTCCTCCCCTCCCTCACCCGACCCTCGGGACGCGAGCAGACGGGACACTTCGACGGATTCGCGTATCCGGTCGAGCGCTTCGTGGTGCTGCCCGAGCTCGGCGAGCTGGTTGCCGAGGTTGGCCAGCGCCTCGCTCAGGGAGCGGAGATACGTTTCGGGGTCCTTCCGCGCGAGACCCTCGTACAGCCCGACGCTCTCCCGGGCCAGCTCGTGCGCTTCGTTCCGCCGCCCCAACAGGCCCATGACACGGGCACGTTGATCCAGCGCCAGGGCCAGACTCGGCAGCCAGGTGCCCTTGTCCCGGACGGCGAGACGACGGCACACCCGCACCGTCTCGGCCAGCACCTCGGCCAACTCGCCGTGCAGCGCGGGCACTTCCATGAGCAGATAGCTCAGCTCGTACAGTGCACAGCCGAGATCGGACAGGTTCCGCCGGGGGTCGTCACCGGCCCGCCGCCGGCACTCGTCCACCTTCCGCCGCGCGGCGCTCAGCGCCTGCGATCCTTGTGCTCCGCCCGTCATGAAAGGGAAGGTAGCAGGGGTGCGACTGCCTCCCACAGTGCTTCTCCCGCTGTTCCGGTAGTCTTCAACGGAGCCTGAAGAGCGAGGAGTTGGCATGCCGAGTCCCGGTTGCACGAGCACGCGTTGACGCCGTAGGCCCACGATCGGCCCGTCATCGCGTGCTGCCTTCGAGTTGCGGCACAGCGAGCCTTTTCCCGCGCCCCCGCTCCGCCTGCGCACCTGACCGTGCGGCGGGCCGACGGGCGGCGCCGCTCTGCGCAGCTCCAGGGAGTCCCGTGCCACCCGTACCCCGTCCTCCTTCCGCGCCGCCCGCCCTGTGGCGGGACGCCGACTTCCGCAGGCTCTGGTTCGGTCAGACCCTCTCCCAGCTCGGGGCGCATGCCAGTCAGGTGACTCTGCCGCTCGTGGCCGTGGTCGCGCTCGCTGCGGACGCCGGTCAGCTCGGCGCGCTGCGCGCGGTGGAACAGGCGCCGATCCTGCTGTTCTCGCTGTTCGCCGGGGCGTGGGTGGACCGTCGGCGGACCCGTGACGTGATGGTGTGGGCGGACTTCGGCCGCGCCCTCGCGCTGGCGGCGATTCCCGTCGCGTACGTGCTCGGCGGGCTCGGTCTCCCGCTGCTGCTGGTGGTCGCGTTCCTCGTCGGGGTGCTGTCCGTGTTCTTCGACGTGGCTTGCCAGGCCTCTCTCGTACGGCTGGTGGAACGCGGTGAGTTGGTGCGCTGCAACAGTGCGCTGGAGGGCAGCAGGTCCGCAGCGCAGACCGGTGGGCCTGCGCTCGGGGGTGCACTGGTCTCGCTGCTGTCGGCGCCGGTGGCCAATGCGGCGGGGGCGCTGTTCTTCGCGGTGTCGTTCCTGTCGATCCGGCGCATTCGCCGACGCGAGGAGACCGGCGGGGCCGAGGAGCGGGCAGCCGAGGAACGAACGGCTGAAGAACGGACGACTGAAGAACGGACGTCTGAAGGGCAGACGGCTGAAGGGCAGACGGTCGCCCGGACGGAGCGACCGGCGCCACGGCTCTGGCCACGCGTCCGCGAAGGGCTCCAACTCGTCTGCACCGACGCCCTGTTGAGGTCCGTAGGACTGGCCTCGGCCCTCTACCAGTTCTCCTTCGCGGCCCTGATGACCGTCCTGCTACTCTTCCTGCCGCGCGAACTGCATCTGTCCGGCACGGCCGTCGGGCTGGTGCTGGCGGCGGTCGGACCGGGGGCGGTGATCGGCTCGCTGCTGGCCGCGAAGCTGCCCGGGAGGTGGGGTTACGGGCGGGTGCTGGTGGGGGCGGCGGTGCTGGGCGACGGGGCACTGCTGTGCGTGCCGGCGCTGCACGGCTCCGCAGGCCCCGCCGCTTCCACTGCTTACGCCTCTTCCGCCGCGTCCGCCTGGGCGACGGTCCTTGCCCTCATGGCGGTCAACTTCCTTTTCGGTATGGGCAGTCAGACGGTCAACGTCACCCTCATGGCCGTACGACAGGCCCGTACGCCGGTCCGGCTGCAGGGCCGGGTCGTGGCGACGATCAACGTCGTCGGGATGGGGCTGACCCCGCTGGGCTCACTGCTCGGCGGCCGGCTCGCGGAGTGGTGGGGGCTGCACACCGGCCTGCTGGTGACCGCGGCCGCCCTCACCCTCTCCCCGCTGTTCATGACCCTCTCCCCCTTGCGGCGCCTGGGAAGGAGCCTGCCGGCCGCACGACGCTGACCGCAGCACTCCGGGTATCAGCGGGTGGTGTAGCCGCCGTTGGCGAAGATGGTCTGGCCGGTGATCCACCAGCCGTCCGTGGCGAGGAAGAGGACCAGGGGAACGATGTCCTCGATCTTGGTGAGCTGGTTGCCGAGGCCCTGCGACTTGTGGAACTCCACGCGTTCCGGGGTCTCCTGGCCGTAGAAGAAGGGGGTGTCCATCGGGCCGGGGGCGATGTTGTTCACGGAGATGCCCCGCGCGCCGAACTCCTTGGCGGCTGCCCGGGTGTAGTGCTCGACGGGGGCCTTGCTCCCGGCGTAGGTCGAGTAGCCGTCGGTGAACGCGGCCAGCAGTGCGGTGACGATCGTGATCAGCTTGCCGTTGTCGTTGAGGTGCTTGCCCGCCTCGCGCATGAAGAAGTAGGCGGCCTTCGAGTTCACTGCCGCCATCCGGTCGTACTCTTCCTCGGTCGTCTCCACGATCGGCTTGCGCAGGACCATGCCCGCGGTGTTCACCGCGACGTCGACACCGCCGAACTGCTCCCCGGCAGCCGCGAACAGCCGCTCCACCGCGTCCACCCGGGACAGGTCCCCCTGGACGATCAGGGACTTGCCCCCGGCCGCTTCGACCGCCTTCGCCGTCTCCTCCGCGTCCGGCCTGGTCGCGTCCGAGTGGTAGTGGACCACCACGTTCGCCCCTTGTTCCGCGGCCGTGCGACTGATCAGACCGCCGAGGTTCTTGGCCCCGGCGCCGACCAGCACGGTCTTGCCCGACAGGTTGTGGTCACTCATGTCGCTGCCTCTCTCACAGGGCGCACAGCCGTGTCATCACCGCCCTGATTGGGCGGAATAAATACCGTTTGAACCCTCCCTTCAGCTCCACAAGATCGCAATCCGGGGCGCGGCTCACGATCGTGTCCGGTTGGATCCGATGGAGGCTGGTTGAGTCCGGCCAACCCGCACCCGCCCGGAGGGCGCCGATGACGCCTCGCACGGGAGCACCGAGCCCGACGGGGACGTCCTGGTCGACCCGCCCTGCCCGGATGCGGGGCATCGGCCACGCGGCGCTCGACGTGTTGCGCGCCGAACCGCGGACCGACCCCGACCGGATCGCCGCCGTCGGCTACGGCACCGGGGGCACGATCGCGCTGGAGCTCGGGCGCACGGGGGTCAACCTGCGCGCGATCGGGACGATCAACGCACTGACCACGGGCCGCCCCGGCGAGGCGGCCCGCATCCGCTGCCCGGTGTGGGCCGGGGCCGGGGCCGGGGCCGGGGCCGGGGTCTAGGTCGGGTCGGGTCGGGTCGGGTCGGAAGACCCGATCATGCCGCTCGCGCGACGGGACGCGTTCTCCGCCGAAGTACAGGCCGCGGGCGTCGGCCGGCGCCTGGTGGTCCACGGCGGACGGGCCCGGTGAGTTTCACCCCCCGTCGGACAGCCACGACTTTTCGCCACGGAAAGATCGGTTGGCCGAAATCGCTCTATCGAACTATTGTGCGAATAGATCGAGTGTGGCGCCCTGACAGCAGGACGACAGACGAGCAGAGGGGGCCAGAGCAGATTCGGAGGTGCGCGATGGGCGCTTTCACGCATCTCCACGTCGCTTCCGGGTTCTCCGCCCGCTACGGCGCCTCGCACCCTCAGGACCTGGTGCGCCGGGCGGCCGAGCTCGGCATGGACGCGCTCGCGCTGACCGACCGGGACTGCGTCACCGGCGCGGTGCGGCACGCGAAGGCGTGCAGGAAGGCCGGGATACGTCCGATCTTCGGGGTGGACCTCGCGGTCCCGGCGTTCGACACCGTGCAGGCTCCCCGGCGCCCGCGCACTCCGGTCCGCGGCGGTGGGCACGTGGCGGAGCCGCGCTGGAGAATCACGCTGCTGGCCGGTTCCGCGAACGGGTGGGCACACATCTGCCGCCTCGTCTCCACGGCCCACGCACGTACGGTCGACGGCTTTCCGGTCGCCTCCTGGGAGGCGCTGCACGCACACCTGGGCCAGGACGTGGTGGCACTCCTCGGGCCGGCCTCCGAGCCCGTACGCGCACTGTCCGCAGGGCGGCCCGACATCGCGGAAAGGCTGCTCGTGCCGTGGCGGGAGATATCGGGCGACGGCCTTCGGCTGGAGGCCGTCGCCTACGGTCTGCCCGGCCTGGGCGCGGGATCGGTGCGGCTGGCCGCGCACACCCTGGCCCTCGGCGACCGGCTCGGCATCCCCACGGTGCTCACCAACGCGGTGCGCTACGAGCGGCCCGAGCAGCACCGCCTGGCCGACGTACTGGACGCCGCCCGGCTGCTGCGGCCGATCCCGCGGCGTGGACCGCTCGACCCGGGCGAGCGCCATCTGAAGTCCGGGCCGGAGATGGCCGAGGTGGCCGCGCGGGTGGCAGCGGCCGCGAGCGCCCCGGCCGACCGCGGGCGGCTCCTGCTCCGGGAAACGGCGACCACCGCCGAGCAGTGCACGGTGGACCCCGTACGTGACCTGGGCCTGGGCCGACCCCACTTTCCCGAGCCGCACGTGGTGGGCGCCGGCACCCGGCCGGGGGACGCGGTGCGGCTGCTGCGACAGCGCTGCGAGGCCGGGATGACCGCCCGCGGCCTCGACCGGGACGCGCGGGCCGTGGACCGGCTCGACCACGAGCTCGGGGTGATCGAACGCCTCGGCTACGAGGCGTACTTCCTCGCGGTGGCCCAGGTCGTCGCGGACATCCGGGCGATGGGCATCCGGGTGGCCGCCCGCGGCTCGGGCGCCGGCTCCATGGTCAACCACAGCTTGTTCATCGCCACGGCCAACCCGCTCGCACACAGGCTCCTGTTCGAACGCTTCCTCAGCGAGCGGCACACGTCCCTGCCCGACATCGACCTCGACGTCGAGTCCCACCGCCGGCTGGAGGTCTACGACCGGATCCTCGAACGGTTCGGCGCCGAGCGGGTGGCGGTCACCGGGATGCCGGAGACCTACCGCGCCCGGCACGCCCTGCGCGACACCGGACTCGCGCTCGGGATCGGCCCGCAGACCGTGGACCGGATCGCCAAGAGCTTTCCGCACATCCGGGCGTGCGACATCCGCTCCGCACTGTCCGAGCTGCCCGAACTGCGGCAACTCGCCGCCGAGGCCGACCGGTACGGGCCGCTGTGGGAGCTCGCCGAGGGCCTGGACGCGCTGCCGCGCGGCTTCGCCATGCACCCGTGCGGCGTGATCCTCTCCAACACGAGCCTGCTCGACCGCCTCCCGGTGCAGCCCGCGCCCGGCGGCTCGTATCCGACCGTGCAGGCGGACAAGCACGACGTCGAGGCCCTCGGCCTGCTGAAGCTGGACGTCCTCGGGGTCCGCATGCAGTCGGCGATGGCGCACGCGGTCGCCGAGATCCGCCGCACCACCGGCCGCCACCTCGACCTCGACAGCCCCGACCACGTCGACCTCGCCGACGGACCCACCTTCGAACTGATCCGCAGCACCGCGGTGCTGGGCTGCTTCCAGCTCGAAAGCTCCGGCCAGCAGGACCTCATCGCGAGGCTCCAGCCCCGGCACATGCAGGACGTGATCGCCGACATCTCGCTGTTCCGGCCGGGGCCGGTCAAGGGCGGGATGCCCGCCCGTTTCATCGCCGCCCGGCACGGGATCGAGAAGCCCCGCTTCCCGCATCCCGACCTGGTGCCGCTCATGGACGACACGTACGGGGTGGTGATCTGGCACGAGCAGATCATGATGATCCTGGCCACGATGACCGGCTGCGACCGTGCCGCATCGGACGTGGCCCGCCGCGCCCTCGCCGACTCCGAACGCCTGCCGGGGGTGGAGAAGTGGTTCCGCCGCTGCGCCGGTGAGCGCGGCTACGCCCCCGGGGTGATCGGCGAAGTCTGGGACATCGTCAAGGAGTTCGGGGCGTACGGGTTCTGCCGCGCGCACGCCGTGGCCTTCGCGATCCCGGCCGTCCAGTCGGCGTGGCTCAAGACGCACCACCCGGCCGCGTTCTTCGCCGGGCTGCTCCAGCACGACCCCGGCATGTGGCCGATGCGCGTGCTGGTCCAGGACGCGAAGCGGCACGGGGTGGCGATCCTGCCGGTCGACGTCAACGCCTCCCGCGGCGCGCACAGCGTGGAGCGGACCGCCGACGGCTGGGGCGTGCGGCTCGCGCTGTCCACGGTGCGCGGGATCACCGAGGCGGAGAGCGCCCGCATCGTGGCCGGCCGGCCGTACGCCGGTCTGCAGGATCTGTGGCTGCGCGCCCGCCCGTCCCTGCCGCTCGCCCGGCGCCTCATCAAGATCGGTGCCCTCGGTCCGCTGCAGGGCGGGCTGACCCGGCGGGACCTGCTGCTGCACGCCACCGAGCTGCACCGGTGTGCCCGCAACCGGACCGCGATCGACGGTCAGCTCCCACTGGACGGTGACACGTACGCGGGCGACCCGGCCGGGCTGCCCGAGATGACCGGCCGCGACGTGCTGGACGCCGAACTCGACGTGCTCTCCGTCGACGTCAGCCGCCATCTGCTCGACCACCACCACCGGCTGCTCGCCGAGCTCGGCGCGACCGACGCCCGCCGGCTGCAGGCGATGCGTCGCGGGCAGCAGGTGCTGGTCGCCGGCGTGCGGGCCTCGACCCAGACCCCGCCGATCCCGTCCGGCAAGCGGGTCATCTTCGTGACGCTCGAAGACGGCTCCGGTCTGGTAGATCTCGCGTTCTTCGAGGACTCCCACGAAGCCTGCGCGCACACGATCTTCCACTCGGGCCTGCTGCTGGTCCGCGGACTCGTCGAGCAGCGCGGCAACCGGCGCACCGTGGTCGGGCAGATGGCCTGGGACCTTGAGGAAGTCGCCACCGCCCGCCGTGACCTGGGCCCCGGGGCCGCCCTCGGTCTGCTCGGCCGCACCGCTCCCGCCCCCACACCCGCGCGCGGCGGCAGCACCGCGGGGGCGGGCCGTACGATCGAGGACGGTACTGCCGGGGCGAAGCTCAACGCCTGGAGCGATCTTCAGCCCGCCGGGTCCCGCTCGGCCGACCTGCGCCGCCTCGGCCACCGGTCGCCCGGTTCGGCGGGGTGAGCGTCATGACCACCCGGGCCCGGAGCATCCTGCGGATCCAGCTCCACGACCTCGGCCCGGCCGGCCAGGAGGCGTACGAGCGGGCGCTCGCGCTGCTGCGCGATCTCACCCCGCTCGTACAGGCCCTCCCGCCGGACGCCGTCGACCTCGATGTCACCGGTGCCCTGCGGTTCTTCGACCGGGACACGGAGGGCCTGGCCGCCATGGCCGGACTCCGGCTGGCCGCGCACATCGGGCTGCGCGCGACGATCGGCGCCGGCCCGAACCGGATGCTGGCCGCGATGGCGGTGGCCGCGACCGCCCCCGGTGAGGTCACCGTCGTCGGCTCCACCCCCGAGGCGGTCGCCGCGTTCCTGAATCCGAAACCCGTCAGCGCCCTCCTCGGCGTCGGCCCGGCCACCGCCCGGACGCTCGGGGAGTACGGCATCCGCCGCATCGGCGACCTTCTCGGCGTGCCGCCGCTGACGCTGCGGCGCATCCTCGGCAAAGCCACGGCCGTGACGCTGTCGGAGCGGGCCCGCGGCCTGGACACGCGGCCGGTCTCCTCCGAGGCGGCGCCCAGGTCCACCGGCTGCTCCTACGAGTTCGCCCACGACGAGCTCGACCCCGCCGCGCACCGCCGGGCCCTGCTCGACCTCTGTGAACGTCTCGGGCTGCGGCTGCGCACCAGCGGGCAGGTCGCCGCGCGGCTCGCGCTGAGCATCACGTACGCCGACGGCGCCACGACGCAGCGCTCACGCACCCTGGAGGAGTACACCGCGCACACCCCGGCGCTCAGGAGTGCCGCGTACGACCTGTACGCCCGCCTCGGACTGCAGCGCGCCCGCGTCCGCACGGTCACCCTCCGCGCGGACCTCACCGATTCCCAGTACGCCGTCCAGCAGCTGCTCCTGGACCCCGCGGACGGCAAACGGCGCCGCATCGAGCAGGCCGCCGACCGGGCACGGGGCCGGTTCGGCGATCAGGCGGTCCGCCCCGGCACCCTTTCCTCCCATCCCCGTTCAGGTGCTCGGCACCGGGACCGGCCTGGCCAGCACCTGGTCCAGGACCCCGGTGAGGAACCGCGCCGGGTCCGTCGCCGACGCCGTGGCGCGCATCGCGACGATCCCGTCAGGACGGACGAGCAGCGCCCCTTCGGCGGGGAGCCACGGGACCGCGACGCGGTGCGCGGGGAGTCCGACGTCCGCCGCGGCGGTGAGCCAGCGCTCACCGGCGACGCCCGCCAGCAGCGTCCACCGGGACGCCACCAGGTCGAGCGTGGAAACCCCGTCGATCCACGCGTGGGGCACCCGTGAACCCGGCGACCCGTCCAGCACCAGGTCCACTGTGGAAGGGAGTTCGGGCCGCGGGTCGACAACGGCGGCCGAGTCGTACCGCTGGCCGAGGTGCACGACCGGCGCCGCCCACACCCCCGCCGCAGCCCTGGCGGCGTCGGCCTCGGGTCCGCGTCCCCAGTGCAGCTGCGGGTCGGCGAGCCTGCGCAGCGCCTGGTCCAGCGTCGCCGCGGCGACCGGTTCGCGTTCGTGCGCGTAGGTGTCGAGCAGCCCGGCACCGGCCTCGCCGTGGTGCACGGCGGCCAGCTTCCACGCCAGGTTGTGCGCGTCGGCGACCCCGGTGTTGAGGCCGAACGCGCCCAGCGGCGACACGGTGTGCGCGGCGTCGCCCACGAGGAACACGCGGCCGACGGCGAAGCTTTCGGCCGCCGCGCTCCGGGGCCGCCACGGGAGCACGCTGCGCACCTCGACGTCGAGTTCGGGGTCGCCGACCGCCAGCCGGACGACCGCGGCGCAGCGCTCGGGCGTGAAGTCCTCGGGGCGTTCGCCGCCGTCGACGTCGCAGGCGACGTGGAAGACCCAGTTCGTCCCACCGTCCACGGTGACCAGCAGGCCGGGCGCGTCCGGCGTGGTGATCGTGCAGGTGGCGAAGGACATTCCCCGCAGGTGCGGTCGGAGGTCGGCGCGGAACAGGATGTTGATCTTCGACCTGCCCAGGTCGCCGGGGCCCGAGGTGCCCACGCCGAGCGCGGTCCGCACGGTGCTGTGCGTGCCGTCGGCGGCGACGACGTGGGTGCACCGCAGCGAGTGACGGCCGTCGGGGCCCTCCAGTTCGACGTCGACCCCGTCGGCTTCCTGCGCGATGCCGACCAGGCGGGTCGACCAGCGCAGGTCCGCTCCGCGATGTGCCAGGTCGGCTGCCACGACGGCGTCGAGCCGGTCCTGGGCGCAGACGCCGCGCAGTCTGAACGGCGTCACGTCCTGTTCGTCGGCGGACGGGGCCGGCATGGGCACGGTCACGACGTCGCCCGCGCCCATCTCGACGACGGTCCGCGCCACCGCCTTGCCCGCGGCGCCCCTGAGGTCGACCGCGACGGCGTCGACGGCGGAGTCGAGCCCGAGTTCGCGGAGCACCTCGACGGTGCGCGGTCCGATGCCGGTGGCACGCGGGTGCACCGAAGGGCCGGACCGGCGTTCTACGAGCACCGCGGGGACGCCGTGGTGGGTGAGCAGCGCCGCGGTGAGCAGGCCGACGCTGCCGCCTCCGACCACGAGCACTGGCACTGGCACTGGCACTGGCACTGGCACTGGCACTGGCACTTCTGGATACGCTGTCTCCGTCATGGATACACCGTAGCCAGAAGGTAGGATGCGGGTCAACGAGGAAAGGATCCGCCCCCATGACCACCGAACCCGCTCCCTCGTCGGTGTGGACCCGGCCGCGCCCCGAGCCGCGTCGCCGCGCGCCCGGGGTGGACCAGTACGTGGCCGCCGCGCTGGCCGTCGCGGACGCGGAGGGGCTGGCGGCGGTGTCGATGCGGCGGGTCGCGGGCGATCTCGGTTCCGGGACCGCCTCGCTCTACCGGTACATCACCAACCGCGACGAACTGGTGGACCTGATGGTCGACGCGGCGCAGGGCGAGGATCCGCTGCCCGAGTCCACCGAGGACTGGCGTGCCGGTCTGGGGGCGGTCGCGCACGCGTTGCGTGCGACGCTGCTGCGGCACCCCTGGTTGGCGGGTGAACTGGCGGGGAGGCCCGCGCTCGGCCCCAACTGGTTGCGGCGGTCCGAGTCCGCGCTGCGCGCCGCCGTCGCGCTCACGCCCGACATCACCCTGGCCTCGCGGGCGCTCGGCGCCGTGCACGCGTACGTGCTGGGTTCGGTCGCCGCCCAGCAGGCCCTTCGGCGCGCGGAGCAGCGCACCGGGCTCAGCGAGGAGGAGTGGCAGCGCAGCGTCGGCCCCTACATCAGCCAGGTCATCGCGGCGGGCGAACACCCGATGCTCGCCCGCCGCGTCATCGAAGCCGAGGAACTCGACCCCGACGTCGAGTTCGCGTTCGGTCTGGACTGCGTACTCGACGGGCTCGCGGCCCGGCTGGGCCACTGACCGGGTCACTGACTGGGTCACTGACCGGGTCACTGACTGGGTCGCTGACTGGGTCGCTGACTGGGTCGCTGACTGGGTCGCTGGGCGGATCGCCGGGCGGTCAGCGGGGAAGGATGGTGGGCATGGCCTTGTCGACGGCGTTTACGAAGTTGTTCGGTGTCGAGCACCCCATCGCGCTGGCCCCGATGGGGGGATCGGCCGGCGGCGCCCTGGCGGCGGCCGTCTCCCGCGGCGGCGGACTCGGGCTGCTGGGTGGCGCGTACGGTGAACGGGACTGGCTGGCCCGCGAGTTGCCGCTGGTGGCGGGGGCCGGGAAACCGTGGGGCGTGGGGTTCCTGAGCTGGGCGACCGGTGCCGGTGCGGTGGAACAGGCGCTGGAGCACGGCCCCGGGGCGGTGATGCTGTCCTTCGGAGATCCGAGCCCGTTCGTCGAACGCATCCGTGCGGCGGGCGCGGCGCTGATCATTCAGGTCACCGACCTGGAGGAAGCCCGGCAGGCGGTGGACCTGGGCGCCGACGTCATCGTGGCGCAGGGCACCGAGAGCGGCGGGCACGGTGCCCGGCACGGGCGCTCCACGCTGCCGTTCGTACCGATCGTGGTGGATCTGGTGGCACCGGTGCCCGTGCTGGCGGCCGGCGGGATCGCCGACGGCCGCGGCGTGGCGGCCGTCCTGGCGCTGGGCGCGGCCGGAGCCCTGATCGGTACCCGCTTCCAGGCCACGGCCGAGGCCCTGGTCGACCCCTCGACCGCACGGGCGATCGTCGAGGGACGCGGGCAGGACACGGAGCGCAGCGGCGTCTCCGACATCGCCCGCGGATCCAGCTGGCCGTCGTCGAAGTACACCGCTCGCACCCTCGGCCATCCCTCCCTGGCCCCGTGGCAGGGCCGGGAGGCGGAACTCGCGGCGACCCCCGAGGCCCAACTGGCCTACCAGAGCGCCGTGGCACGGGGCGACGCACCGCCCTTGCCGGTGTGGGCGAGCGAGGCCGTCGACCTCATCACCGACCTGCCGCCCGCGGCCGACCTCGTCGCCACCCTGGCCGCGCAGGCCGACACCGCCCTGGCACGGGCGGGAAAACACTGAGCGGAACTAGTCGGAACGGAACGAGTCGGAACGGAACGAGTCGGAACGGGCCGGAACGGAACGGGCCGGAACAGGTCAGGGCAGCGTGGGCGCGAAGGGCACGATGACGAGTTTGCCCCGGGCGTGCCCCTGTTCCAGATGCCGCAGGGCTGCGGCCGTTTCGGCCAGGGGGTACGTCCGCTCGACGGACGGGGTGAGTTTCCCCGCCTCGCAGAGATCCTTGAGTACGAGCAGGTCCACGCGCTTCTCCGCGCAGATGTACGTCCTCAATTGCTGCGGTACGAAGGGGTTCAGCAGGCTCGCGCGGAGCTGTCGGTCGTAGCCGCCGAGCCAGCGCCCCGAGGTTTCGCCGCCGCCGATGACGGCCGTGCCCTTCGGGGTGAGGGCGTGGCGCAGCCGGGAGAGGGAGGGGTTGCCCGCGAGGTCGAGGATGACGTCGTAGCGGTGTTTGCCCTGGGCGCCGAGCAGGTCTTCACGGGTGTGGTCGATGACGTGGTCGGCGCCCAGGGAGTGGACCAGGTCGGTCTTGGACGTACGGCAGACGGCGGTGACCTCGGCGCCGAAGACCGCCGCGAGCTGTACGGCGAAGGTGCCCACGCCGCCGGAGGCCCCGGTGATGAGGACGTGCAGGCCCGGCCCGACCCGGCCGTGGTCGCGCAGTCCCTGCAGGGCGGTCAGGCCGGAGACGCCGAGTGCGGCGGCCTGCGGGAAGGTGAGGTTGGCGGGCTTGGGGGCGAGCTTGGCGGCCTTGGCGCAGGCGAATTCCGCGAAGGTTCCCTCGCCGATGCCGAAGACCTCGTCGCCGGGGTCGAGGTCGGTCACCTCACTGCCGGTCTCTTCGACGACTCCGGCCAACTCCCGTCCCAGATATGGCGACTTGGGGGCACGGAGGCCGTTGCCCACGAGACGCAGCGGGTAGGGCAGGCCCGTCATGAAGTGCAGGACGCCCCGGTCGATCCCGGCCGCGTGGACCCGTACGAGCACTTCGTCGTCGGCGGGGCGGGGCCGCTCGGCCTCCCGGACCTCCAGCAGACCCGCCGGACCGTAGGTGTGGTGAACGATCGCCTTCATGGCTTGCTCTCCCTCGGTCGTCCTGGCCCCAAGCATGCGCCAGGTGAGGGGAGTTGCCGCCGCCCCGACGCGGGGCGGCGGCACATGGAGCCTGTCAGTGCGGCTGGACCGTGGCCTTTCCACTCTTGGAGTCGTGGATGACGTCGCCGCCCTGGAAGCCCTGGATCAGGCCCTCGACCGGCCCGTCACCACCGGCCGGCAGCATGCGGCCGCCGGGCAGCCTGCGTACGTCCGTCGTGGGGAAGCCCAGCTTGCCCGCGACCCCGCCGAGTGCCTTCCAGTGCGCCAGGATCGGCGGCAGCACCGCGTGGGCGCCCGTCTTCGCGGACCAGCAGATCACCCCGCGCTGGAAGTTCTGGCACACGCCCTTGAGGCCACGGGAGTTGACCACGTTCCGCGGGTCGGCGACCGGGTACCCCAGGGCGCCGCGCTCGGCGCGCAGGGAGCGCCACTTGGCGTGGACGGCGCCCCACAGCGGGTGGGCGCCGCTCTTGCTCGACCAGTAGACGGCCCCCTTCTCGTAGTTCTGGTACTGGCCGCCGGCCGCCGCGGCATGCTGCGGCGTGACGGCGCAGCCGAGGTGGGCCGCCCTGTTGCGGGCGGCCCCGATGGCACCGCTGTGCCGGATGGCGCAGTCGAACCGGGCGGTGACCGCGTGGTCGCGGTTCATGGTGATCCGCAGCGGGTTGCGCGCGGGGGACGGCTTGCCGTCGACCTGCCATCCGCTCAGCGCCCGCCACTTGGCGGCGCGTGCGGTGACGGAGACGGCCGTACCGTCGGTGTACGGGCCCGGCGCGGACGCCTTGACGCTGCCCGCGCCGCTCGGCGTGACGCCCGTGGTGAGCTTCCACTCCTTGACCGGGGCGGAGGTCTGCTTGAAGACGGCGACCAGGGCGTGCTCGGCGTCCATCGTCACGGCGATCGGGTTGGCCTTCCCTGCGTCCTTGCCGTCCAGCCGCCAGCCGTCGAACACGTAGCCCGCGCTGGGCTCGGCCACCACGCTGACCTTGGTGCCCTTGTCGTACGGTCCGGACTGCGCGGCGTCGGCGGTGCCGCCGCCCGTCGGGGATGCCGACAGCGCGAGGTCGAACTGGTCGTCGGGCGCGACGGGCGGGGTGCGGTACCGCGCCACGACCGGCACGGTCTGCCGCAGCACCCGCGCGTTGTCGTGGTCGTCGTCGCCCAGCCCTTCCGCGCCTGCCGTCTCCGTGGGGCTGGAGTAGCGCGGGGCCATGGTGCACTTCCAGTCGCACGACGAGCCGTAGGCCATGATGGAGTACTGCTTCTTGCTCTCGGTGACCCAACCGCGGTTGTAGGGGAAGACCGGGTTCTTGGCCCACCCCTTGCCCTTCCCCTCGTCCAGGGTCTTGTCGTCGTGCCACAGGGCGAAGTTGTGGCCGAGTTCGTGCGCCATGGTGCCGGTCGTCGTGTCCACGACGTCGACGACCGACCACGCCTCGTCGTCCGTCGCCGCGTAGCGGTAGGTGGTGTTGCCGATCTTCTTTTCCTGAGGCTTGTCGCGCGGCTCCCGCGGAGTGTTGGCGATGCCCGAGGTATACACGCCCGAGCCCTTGGGCACGTCGGACAGCACACTCACCAGGTCGGCGTACTGCGCCTCACGGACCTCGCGGGCCTGCTTGCCCAGCACCGTGGACGCGTCGTCCAGGGCGTCCATCACCTCGCTCGCGTCCTCGCTGCCCGTGTAGTCGGCCTCGAAGAAGTGGATGAACTTCACCTTGCCCTTGACGCCCGCCGACTGGAACGCGTCATTGATCTGGCTCTCGGCGACGGCGACCTTGGCCTTGAGCGCCTCCAGTCCTCCGGCCTTGGCGAGCGCCTTGCTGGTGTAGCCCACGGCGACGTCCACGACGGCGGACTTGGCCAGGACACCGACCTGGCGCGGCACCGTGCGCGCTCCCGACCGCACCACGGTCGGCTTGTCCGGCGGCGTGTCGTAGCTGCTGGGCTTCAGCCGCTTCTCGCGCAGGTCGATCTCCTGGACCAGGCTGTACCCCTCGTCCGTCGCGGTCAGCTCGTAGAGCATCACGCCGTGCCGGATCACGCCCGAGAGGCCCACGGGGCCGTCGGAGCAGGCTCCCGAGAACACCAGGTGGGCCGACTCGTCGTCGGTGCCGCCGACCACGTGTCCCGTGATCAGCAGCTGGTCGCCCCGCGGGACGACGAGATCCGCGGTGACCTGCAGTTCCACGTCACCGAAGAGCGGCATCACCAGGTCGTACGCCTCCTGTGAGGTGTTCTCGCACAGATGACTGACCACGTCGCGGGGCACGCCGATCTTCCCCTGTCTGACCACCCACGGCTCACCGGGCACGGGGCCGCGTGCGACCGGTCCGCCCGGTGCGGACGGGGCGGGCCCGCTGTCGGACACGGCCGGTTCGGCCGAGCCCGTGGATGCCGAGCCCATGGACGCCGAGCCCATGGATACGGTGCAGGCCACGACCAGGGCGCACCCTGCCTGCCACCAACGTCTGTTCACGTGAAGCCTCTCTCGCAGCTCTCGCTGTCGCGCGGTCCCCCTGTGTGGAACGGCTCCCAGGGAACCCGCCCGCCTCCCGCTTCACCGTGATGACGGCCGCGACGTGATGGATTTCCATCTTTTGCACGCGGCCGTACGGTTCGGCCCAGCTCGACCCAGCTCGGCTCGGCGCGGCTCGGCACGGCTCTCGGAGGCTCCTGCGGTCAGCGCCCCGGCGGCAGCTCCTGCGACAGGAGCGGTGACGGGAGTTGCGGAAGGCTGAGTGCCGAGCCCGCGCGCACCGTGATGCGTACGGGCTTGAACTCCGTTGCGTCCAGCGGGATTTGACCCGTACCAGAACCACGTGCGTAGCGCGGGTGGGCGCCACCGCTGAGCTGGAGGCGGACACGGTGCCCGGCGGCGAAGCGGTACGCGGTGGAGCTCATCGCGACAGTGACCGCCGACGTGGCGCCTTCGGCGGTACGGAACGAGGTGATGCCGTCGCAAATGTTGACGGAGCGGCCCGCCGGGTCCACGTCGCAGAGGCGGGCGAAGACATCGGCGTACCCGCTGTCGTTGGCACCACTGTCGTTGGCACCGCTGTCGTTGCCCCCGGTTCCGGTGGAGATCCGGAGGCGCGCGAGGACCGGGCCGAGGACTTCCAGCGGTTCGGTCAGCGGCGGGCCGGTGAAGGTGAGGACGTCGTCGCGCGCCTCCAGTGCGGTGTTGTCACGGGAACCGGCGGCCGGGGAGAGCAGGGACCCTCCGACGGACGGGGTGGGATCGGCCGGGTCGTAGCGGAAGGAGGCCACGGGGCCGTCGTCCGTGGGGGTCTGCTGAACGAGGTGGCCACCGGGGGCCGGGAACCATGGGGTGCCGGAAGTACGGAGAGTGCCAGGGGTGACAGGGACGCCGGACACACCGCCCGAGCCGCCCGCGCTGCCCCCACCGCCCGCACCACCCGAGCCGCCCGCACCGCCCACGCTGCCCTCACCGCCCGCTCCCCACGGCCACTCGTCGAGGTCCCGCCACTCTCCCTCGCCCTTCCCCCCACCCCCACCGATGTGCACGCGTACCGCCGTGGGCCGCAGCCCGGACGGGTCGTCGTACAGGTGGGCGCGCAGCCAGGCCAGTGTCTCCGCGAACACCTCGGGCCAGCCCTGCTGCAGTGCGCTGGTGTGCGTCCAGGAGCCGACGAGCAGCGCCGTCTCGCAGCCGGCCGCCCGCAGCCTTTCGTAACTCTGCAGGGTCTGGTCGACCAGAATGTCGTGCCACCCGGCGACCAGGCTGGTGGGTACGGTCACCCGGCCGGCCACGTCGGCGAGTGAGGCGCCCTCCCAGTAGGGGGCGTCGGGGGCCGGGTGGGTCATCATGTCGTCCAGCCAGGGCAGTTCGCCGAGGGCGGGTTCGTACGCCCCGCGCAGCGGCCGGGCGGCGACGATCCGGCCGAGCTGCCGCTTGAGGCGGATCGTCGCCTTCAGGAGGGGGCGGACGCCCTGGTGCTGGTACTCGACGCCCGCGCCGATGGCGAGCGTGCTCTCCAGCCGGAGCGGCCCGGTGGCGCCGTCGGCGCCGGGCGCGTGGAACAGGGCGTGCGGGTCGTGCAGGCCGACCTGGATCGCCATGGCCTTGAGCTCGGGGGGCGGATCGAGGGCGAGGGCCCACTGCACATAGCCGAGGTGGCTGGGGCCGACGGTGCCCAACTTGCCGTTGAACCAGGGCTGTTGGCGCAGCCAGGCGACCGCTGCCTGACCGTCGGCAGCCTCGTTGCGCCAGTAGTGGAAGCTTCCGCCGGAGCCGCCGGTGCCGCGGCAGCTCTGCAGGACGACGTGGAAGCCCTGTTCGGCGAAGAGGATCCCGTACAGGGGCGACCAGGGAATGCCCCTCCCGTACAGCGAGCGGACGAGGAGGGTGGGGAAGTCGCCCGTGCCGCGCGGGAAGTAGTGATCGGTGATCAGCGGACTGCCGTCGGCCCCCGGCACTTCCAGCCCCGGCCGCCACCCGACGTCGTACCGCTTGGCAGGCAGGTTGCGCCAGGTCGCCCGCATCAGCCGGGAGGACAGGGGCGGCTTGGCGGCCGACGCGGCCCACCCGCTCCCGGTGACCCCGGTGACCCCGCCCACCCCATCACGTTCGTTCTGCATCGCGTTCCCCTTCGCTATTCTCGTACGTCGTACGAGAATAGCGGATGCTTGGATGGGACCACACCGGCCACCCGAGAAACGAGAAGAGACCATGCCCCGCGGCGACAACCCAGCCCCCGCAGCCGTCGACCCGCAAGAGCTCTGGCTCGGCACCGGAACAGCCCGGTCCGGCAGGGGTCGCAAGCCCGCCTTCACCCGCGGGGCGATCACGGCCGCCGCGGTCGCCCTGGCGGACACGGAAGGGCTGGACGCGGTCACGATGCGGCGGGTGGCCGCTGAGGTCGGGGCCGGGGTCATGTCCCTCTACAGCTACGCCCCCGACAAGGAGACCCTGCTGGAGCTGATGGTCGACCACGTCAGCGCCGAACTCGCACCGGCCACGGCCGCGTCCCCGCTCACCGGCGACTGGCGTGCCGACCTCAAGTCCGTCGCCCGCCTCCAGCGCGCCCAGATGCTGCACCATCGCTGGCTGCCGACGGCGCTGTCCACCCGTCGCTCACTGGGCCCGAACGCCCTGGCCTTCCTGGAGCACGCGCTCGCCGCCCTGCGCCCCACCGGCCTGGACGGCGCCGCGAAACTGGAGGTCTTCAGCCAGCTGACCGGCTTCGTCTCCGGCTACGTCGGCCACGAGATCACCCAGGCCGCAGCGGCGGACCACCCCGACCGCACCGCCGCCGAGATCCGCTATCTGACCGCCGTCGCCGCCGACGGCCGGCACCCGGAACTCGCCGAAGCGCTCGCGGCCCCGCCGCGCCCCCTCTCCCCGGACGCGATGTTCACCCGCTTCCTGGACCGCCTGGTCGACGGCCTCGACACGGACTGAACCCCACCCCTTCCTGCCCCTTGCCCCCTGCTCCCTGCTCCCCCACCACCTCACCACTCCCGGGCAGCCACCAACTCCTCCACGTCCGCGTCCGCGAAGCCGTACGCCGTCGCCACGAACCAGAACTCTTCGGCTGTCTCCTCGCGCGCGACGGTGTCGATTTCGCTGCCCGTCTCGTCGAACTCGGCCTCCAGATCATTGAACTGCTCCGTCGCCGCCTCCGTGAGCACGTACAGCGCGGCGAGATCCGCGGGCCGCTCCGCCTCGATCCGCTCGCACAGGCCCATCAGAACCGCCCTGCCCCTGTCCAGGACGTGCTCCGGGTAGTAGCCGGACCCGTACAGCGCGTGCAGGAACGCACGGTCCTTCACCTGCTGGTTCGTCACCGACGACATGTCCGTCCCCATCTCTCCCGCAGAGCCGGCGCACGGAACGGGCCGACACATCCGATCGTGCACCACGGGTCTGACAATCGCCGCGAGAACGCCCCTGACCTCATTCCGGATGTCAGTCCCTCTGAGTCCCTCTCGGCCCCGTCTCGCCTTTTGGTACACCCTTTGACCTGCGGCGATACAGAAGGGACTGAAAGAGGGACCGAAGGAGGGACCGAGCAGGGAGGGACCGGGAGGGGGACCGGGTGAGGGACGGGAGAGCCGGAGGGACCGGTCAGCGATCTTCAACTGACGTCAACGGTGCACTACTTCTCCCAGACCGAGACGTGCGACCCGCTCTCGCTCGTGAACGGCTCCCCCGACCATCCCGCCCAGCGGTCGCGCAGCCGCATTCCGGCGAGCCGGGCCATCAGGTCGAGTTCGGCGGGCCAGACGTACCGGAAGGGGATCGAGCGGTACGAGCCGCGGCCCCCGACGACCTCGACGTAGTTCGAGCTCATCGCCTGGGTGGCGACGTCGTAGTGGTCGAAAGCCCAGCGGCCGGGGGTGACTTGGAAGGGTACGGCGTCCTGTCCCGGCGGCAGCAGCCGCAGCTCCGGAACCCCGACCTCGATGACGAAGACGCCGCCAGGGGCGAGGTGGTCGGCGGCGTTGCGGAAGCAGGCGACCTGCTCGTCCTGGGTGGTGAGGTTCATGATGGTGTTGAAGACGAGGTAGGCGAGGGAGAACTTCCCCCGCCCCTCCACCTCGGTGGCCGCGAAGTCTCCGATCGTCACGCCGAGTGCGTCGCCGCCCGGTTTTTCGCGGAGCTTCTTCACCATTGCGCGGGACAGGTCGATGCCGTGGACGGGTACGCCGCGACGGGCGAGCGGGAGGGCGATGCGCCCGGTGCCGATGCCGAATTCGAGGGCCGGGCCACCGGCGGCGAGGCGGGCGAGGAGGTCGGCGGCGGGTTCGACCGCTTCGGGGGTGAACATGGCCGATGTGGGGCTGTCGTAGCTTGCGGCGACCGAGGCGCCGAAGTAGCCGTCCTCCGGCGCGTCCGGCTCGGGGCTCTGGTTCTCGCATGAGTCCATTCGCGGGACCGTAGTGCGCGGCTCCGACACCGCGCACCCCATTTTCGCCCCGCCTCACTACGGGCGAGAACTCGGACGCGGCCGATAACTCCCCCCGTACATAGGCAACTTGATGTTCTCGCCGTAACGGGCGAGCTGTTCCCACGGCCGGTTGATCCCCGCCGATCCGTACGTCCGTACGCGCGTGACCGCGTCCAGGTCGAGGACGTCGACCAGGACCTCCTCCCCCGGACCCGCCTGCTGGCGGACGATGCCCTCGGGGTCGACGATGACGCTCGTGCCGACGCCCGCCGGGTCGGCGGCGTTGAGGTTGAGGACGTACACCTGGTTGGTCCAGGCGTTGGCGCGGGCGCAGACGAGTTCCATCTCGCGGTCGCGGGTGGTGGTCAGGGTCGGCTGGATGATCACCTCGGCACCCAGCCAGGCCAGTTGGCGGGCCGTTTCGGGGAAGGAGCCGTCGTAGCAGATGGCCAGGCCCGCGCGGCCGATGCCGGGGAGGTCGAAGACGACGAACTCACTGCCGGGTTCGGTGTGTTCGTACGGCTGCCAGGGGAAGATCTTGCGGTACGTGGCGACGATCTCGCCCTGTGGGGAGATGGTGACGGCGGTGTTGTGGACGCGCCCGTCCGCGGCCCTCTCGTACAGCGAGCCGGGGACGAGCCACAGCCCGGTCTCGCGGGCGAGCGCACAGAGCCGGTCGGTGAGCGGGCCGGGGACGGTGACCGCCGCCTCCCGCATCCACTCGGCGCGGGCTTCGAGGAGCGGGGCCTCGGCGGCGAGCATCAACTCGGGGGCGACGGCGAGCTGAACGTGCGGGAAGGTGTCGCGCAGCGCACGCACCTGCCCGGCGTAGCGCTGCCAGGTCGCTTCGAGGTCGTACGTCACGGGGGTGGTCTGCACGGCGGCGACGGCGAGGGTGCGCATGGCTGAATTCCTTGTTCTGTAGCGGTGGTTCAGTCGTCTGTGCTGGTGGCTCAGTCGTCCAGGGTGACGACGCGGTCCGTGACGCCGGTGCGGCCGTCGCGGAAGAAGCCGGGGAAGCGGGCCCGTACGGCGATCAGTGCGACTGCGCCGACCGCGATCGAGCCGATGCCGAGCAGAAACACACCGCCGACGCCGCCGACCGAGGTGGAGCCGTACTCCGGGTCGAGCATGTCGTACGCGCTGCGGCCGAAGGCGGCGACCATCATCAGCGAGCCGAGCAGCGGAAGGACGCCCTTCAGCATCAAGTCCCGTACGGAGTTACGGAGTTGACGACGGAAGTACCAGACGCACGCGAGACCGGTGATGCCGTAGTAGAAGGCGATGAGCAGGCCGACGGAGAGGACGATGTCACCGAGGAAGCCGGTGGAGACGACGGTGAGGAGGGTGAGGGTGGCCGCTGCGGCGATACCGAAGAAGACGGTGCCGAAGCCGGGGGTTCCGTAACGCGGGTGGATACGCCCGAAGCGCTTGGGCAACGCGCCGTGCACGGACATGGAGAGGGTGGCACGGGAGGTACCGACGAGGCAGGTGAGGAGCGCCGAGACGGCGGAGACGCAGACCGCGAGCTGGACGACCTTCGCGAAGGCGTCGCCGACGACGGGCGGGGCGAGGGTGGCGAGCACGTCGGCGGCGCTCGAAGGGCTGCCGAGTCCGATGCCGTCCGTGCCCGTACCCGCGAAGGAGATCGCGGCGAACGCGGTGAAGAGATAGGTGCCGAGCAGCACCAGTGTGGAGATGACGGCCGCCTTGCCGGGGGTGCGGCCGCTGTCGGTGGTCTCCTCGTTGGCGGTGAGCAGGGCGTCCCAGCCCCAGTAGATGAACAGGCACAGCAGTACGGCCTGGGCGAAGGAGTCCACGCCGTCGAAGCCGAAGGGGTTGAGCCAGGCGAGCGAAGGGGCCTCGGCGGCGTCCGAGGCGAAGGCGGCGGCACCGAAGGCGAGGAGGGCGAGGAGCTGGAGGCCGAGGAGTACATACTGCACGGAGGCGGCGAAGTGGATGCCTCGGTACGCGACCGCCGTCGCGGCGGCGAGGAGGGCGACGGCGACCCCGGTGACGGCGAGGCCGTTGCGCGACAGGGACTCCAGACCGAGCAGGTCCAGCAAGTACCCGGAGCCGACGCGGGCCAGCGCGGTCATCCCTATGACGGTGGCGCACTGCACCACCCACCCGCCGGACAGCCACCCCAGGTACGGGCCGAACGCGCGCGTCGACCACACGAAGGTGGTGCCGCAGTCCGGCATCTCCCGGTTCAGCTCGCGGAACGCGAAGGCGGTCAGCAGGATCGGCACGAAGCCGAGGAGCAGGGCGGCGGGTGCGAAGTGGCCCGCGACGAGCGTCACGAAGCCGAGGGTGACGGCGATGCTGTACGCCGGCGCGACGGAGGAAAGCCCGAGCACGACGGCAGCGAGGAGCCCCACGGAACCGCCGCGGAGGCCTTTGCCGGTGGACTCAGGGGCGAGGCTTCCCGGGGCCGGTGGGGGTGGGAGAGGTGGGGGCTCTGAAGCGGATTCGGCGGTCAAGGCTGCTCCTTGCGTATCCCTTGCGTACGACCCGGATTCTTTGATGGCTCATTTAAGGAATAGCTCAGGCCCCCGTCAAGACCCGGGGGTAAGGTGACTTCGACCGTTCAACGAATCGAACACCGGCTCGGCATTTCGACAGCTCGACAACTCGTCGACTCGGCAGCTCGACGACTCGACGACTCGACGACTCGACGACTCGACGACTCGACAAGGAAAGGGGGCGGCACCGTGGCCCGCCGCAAGGACCAGGAAGCCCGCAGGGCCCAGCTGGGCTCGGCCGCCCAGCGGGCCCTGCTCAACCGGGGCCTCGAAGGCCTGCGCCTGCGGGACGTCGCGGAGGAGGCCGGCATGACCCCGGCCGCCGTCCTGTACTACTACGAGGACCTCGACGCCCTCATGTACGAGACGTTCCAGCAGGCGATCGAGCGCTTCTGCCACCAGCGCGAGGCGGCCGTCGAGCCCCTCACCGACGCGGCCGACCGGCTCCGCAGCTGCATCGAATCGGGCGTCGCGACGGGCCCGGACGACACGCTGCCGCGCCTGATGTTCGAGTACTGGCCGCGAAGCCTCCGCGACCCCAGGGCCGCATCCCTGGACAGCTCGCTGGCAGAACGTCAGATCACGGTCTACTACGCCACGTTGGTACTGGGCCAGGCACAGGGCCTGTTCACCCTGACCGACCCGCCCCGGATGCTGGCGACCAGTTTCGTGGCGCTGGAGGACGGCTACCAGATGGAGATCCTGGCGGGCCGCCGCACCCGCACGGAAGTGCTCGCCGCACTGCACTCTTTCGCAGCGGCGGTAACCGGCCACCGGCTGACCTGAGGTGGAATTGACGGAGAATCACCAGGCCCTGGTGGAAGGGCTGTTGCCCGGCGAGGACGCCGGAGGTCTTGCCGTGCATCAGGGGCAGTTCCATCAGGTGGTCGTCGGTGCGGACCGGGTGGTCTGTCTGGCCAGGACCGATGCGGCCGCGGCTCGGCTGCCCGCGCGTGCGGCCCTGCTGCGGGCGGTTGCCGGTATCGGGCTCGGGTTCCGTACACCCGTACCGCTGGCGGAGGCGTACGGGGCGGATGGCGTGGTGCCGCATCTGGTGCTCAGCCGGGTTCCCGGCGAGCCGCTGGAGGCCGCGGCACTCGGCGACCCCGGGGCGGCCGGGGCGGTGGCGGCTCAATGTGCCGCGCTGCTGGCCGAGTTGGCGGCGGCAGGCGCGGACGAGCGGGCACGGGCGGTGCTGCCGCGGTCGGCGGAGGATCGCTGGCGGCTGTTCGCTGCGGAGGTACGGGGGGAGTTGTACGCGCTCATGTCGCAGGACGGACGTCAGCGCGCCGCACGGGAGTTGGCGGCGCTCGACACCCTGCCGCACCTCACCGGGGCGGTGGTCCACGGCGACCTCGGCGGCGAGAACGTCCTGTGGGTGAGCGCGCCCGGGGAGCACTTCCTGAGCCGCCCGAGCGGCCCGATCACCCCACTGCCCCGGCTCAGCGGGGTGATCGACTGGGACGAGGTGACGCTCGGCGACCCCGCCGAGGATCTCGCCGCGATCGGGGCGAGCTACGGCCCGGCGTTTCTGGGGCGGGTGCTCGCGCGCTACGGGGCGGCCGACCGCACACTGCCCGCCCGTATCGCCGCGATCCAGGGCACGTTCGCCCTCCAACAGGCTCTCGCGGCACACCAGGACGGGGACGGAGAGGAACTGGCGGACGGACTGACCAACTACCGCTGAGGACTCAGCGGTCAGCGGTCAGAGGTCAGAGGTCAGCCGTCAGAGGTCAGCGGTCAGCCGTCGGCTCTCAGTGCTGGCCGGCAGCCCTCTGCAGACCGGAAGCCCCTCGCACGCCGGCCGCGTCCGACTGCCCCGGGATGTCCAACGCCCCCGGGACATCCGACAGGTCCTGGATGTCCAGCAGGCCCTGGAGGGCGCTCATGTCGTCGAACACGACCGCGCCCGCCTCCTCCAACCGGGCGGCGCGGCTGAGCCCTCCGCAGTAGCCGAGGACGCGCATTCCGGCCGCGCGGGCGGCCTGGACCCCGTACGGACTGTCCTCGACGACCACGCACCGCTCGGGCGCCACACCCAGCGAGCGGGCCGCGTGCAGGAAGAGGTCGGGGGCGGGTTTGCCCCGGGGGACGTCGGTGGCGCTGAAGATGCGGTCGTCCGTGAAGTGGCGCGCCAGGGAGGTGAGTCCGAAGCTGCGCCGGATGTCCTGGTGACGGCCGTTGGACGCGACGCAGAAGGGGGTGGCGGAGCGGGTGAGCCGGTCGAGGATCTCGCCGATGCCGTCGACCGCGGTCAGTTCCGCTGCGAACGCCTCCTCATAGAGGTGCTCGTACGGCAGCCGCCAGCCCTCCTCAAGGGTGCGACCGAGACGTTCTGCGACGGCGGCGGTGTAAACCTCGTCCGAGGAGCCGACGAACTTCTCGATGATCTCGGCCTCGGTGAACGCACAGCCCAGCTCGGCCGTGATCCTCGCGTCGACCTTCACACAGATGCGCTCGCTGTCGACCAGGACACCGTCACAATCGAAGATCACGAGCTCGATGGGGCTCTCGATGGGGCTTACGACACCGGCCGGAGCAGTCATGTCCGGAAGGGTAGACGGCGGCCTCGCCCGCCCCTTCGGCGGGGGCGGTCATGCGGTCGTACCCATGCGTCGAGTACCCGTAGAAACAAGCAAGTTGAGAGGCGCTCAAATGGATCAGCCGGTCATCGCGTCCACCCAGTACGTCGCTGCCTGCCCGGGCTGTGGTGCCGGGGCCGAGTGGCACGGCGTCCAGGTCCTGCTGGCCGGGGCCGGTTCCCTCCGCTGGGACACCGAATGTGCCTGCCCGGCCTGCGGATCCAGCGCGGCCGTCTGCGACGACGAACTGCCGGACGGCTTGCGCGAGCAGCTGCTCGCCGAGCACGGCCGAGCCACGCTGCAGGTGAGCCCGTCCGCCAGGAGTGCCCCGGTCATGCAGGTGCTGCGGGCCTCGCTCGGCCTCGACCTGACAGCCGCCAAGGCCGCACTGCACCGGATCCGTCTCGGGGAGTACACCGGCACCCTCCCCGAGACAGAACTCCTGGCCCGGCGGCTGCGGGCTTCGGGTGTGGACGCCGTCGCCCGCTCGCCTGCTCGCGCGCATGAGGCATGGGGCATGGGGCATGGGGCATGAGGCACGGCTGACGGCTCGTGGCTCACGGCCGGGACAGCGGAGACAACAGCCGGTTGTGCGTGCCGGACGATCGGTTGTTTGACCCGTCGCCGTGCTTCTCGGTTTGATCCCGCTGGTCGATGCGGGGTGCGAGGGCAAGGGACAAGGGGCGGTGAGCATGGTGGCCGTACGGTCGTTGGGGCGGCAGTTCGGGTGGCTCTGGACGGCGTACGCGCTCAGCACGCTCGGTACGTGGCTCGCCTTCGACTCCTTCTCCCTGATCGCGATCTTCGTACTGCACGCCGGTGCGACCGAGGTGTCGCTGCTGGCCGCCGCCGGTCTTGCGGTCGGCGCGGTGGTCGCCGTGCCGCTGGGGCCGTGGGTGGAGTTCCGGCGCAAGCGGCCGGTGATGATCACGATGGACCTGGTCCGGTTCGCGGCCCTGCTGAGTGTCCCCGCGGCGTTCGCGCTCGGTGCGCTCAGCTTCGTCCAGCTCCTCCTCGTGTCGGTCGTGGTCGGTGCGTCCGACATCGCGTTCACCGCGGCCGGCGGCGCATGTCTGAAGGCGCTCGTACGGCCGGACGACCTGGTCGTCGCGAACGGGCGGTTCGAGTCGACGGCCTGGACCGCCTCCGTGCTCGGACCGCCGCTGGGCGGGGCCGCGCTGGGACTGTTCGGCCCAGTGCTGACCGTGCTGGCCAATGCCGTGAGCCATCTGCTGTCCGCGTTCGCCATCCTCGCGATCGGCGGTCGGGGCAGGCGCAGCGAGCAGGGTGAGCGAGAACCACACCCCGTGCCCGCCCCCGCACCGCGCCGACTGCGGGCCGGCGATCTGCTCGCAGGGTGGCGGCACATCCTGACCGACCCGGTGCTGCGTCTGATGTTCGGCAACACTGTCCTGGTCAGCGGCCTGATCATGGCGATCCAGCCACTTCTCGCCGTCCTCATGCTCGGCCACCTCGGGTTCGCACCCTGGCAGTACGGTCTTGCCTTCGCGGTGCCCTGCCTCGGTGGCCTGATCGGGTCGCGGCTGGCCGGCCGGCTCGTCGCCCGGTTCGGGCAGCACCGGGTCATGTTCACCGCCGGAACGCTGCGGGCGTGCTTGCTGCTCGGGCTGGTCCTCGTCGGTCCAGGCACCGCCGGTCTCGTCCTCGTCATGGCCGTCGAGCTCGGCCTGATCACCTGCATGGGCGTGTTCAACCCGGTGTTCGCCGCCTGCCGGCTCGACCGGACCCCCACGGAGCGCGTCGCCCGCACCCTGTCCGCCTGGTCGGTCACCAGCAAGACCACCGTCGCCGCGCTGACCGCTCTGTGGGGACTGCTGGCGGGCGTCACCGGCCCCCGCACCGCCATCGCGATCGCCGGTCTCCTCGCTCTGGCAACCCCGCTCCTGCTTCCGCGGCACGACTGGTCACGCGGTGACGCCACCCTGAAACTCGTCCCATGAGCCCTGCGCGCCCCTCGCCGGACCACACCCCCGGCCCCGCCGACTGGTCCCCCGATCCCCGCGCCCTCCACAACCGTGTCGCTCTCGTCGCCGGCGCCACCCGCGGAGCCGGGCGCGGCATCGCGGCCGCGCTCGGCGAGGCCGGTGCGACGGTCATCTGTACGGGGCGTACGAGCCGCTCCCCCGCCGCCGCGACCCGCTCGGACTACGACCGGCCGTCGGAGACGATCGAGGAGACCGCCGAGCTCGTGACCCGGCTCGGCGGCACCGGCGTCGCCGTTCCCGTCGACCACCTGGACAGCGGACAGGTGCGGGACCTCGCCGCGTACGTCCGTGCCGCGCACGGCCGGCTCGACGTGCTCGTCAACGACATCTGGGGCGGCGAAGTCCTCAAGGGCGGACCGGCCGACTGGAACACCCCGGTCTGGGAACACGACCTCGACGACGGGCTGCGGATCGTCCAACTCGCCGTGCACACCCACCTGATCACCTCGCACCACCTCCTGCCGCTGCTCGTCGCCGAACCCGGCGGGCTCCTCGTCGAGGTCACCGACGGCACCACCGAGTACAACGCCTCGCGCTACCGCATCTCCGTCTTCTACGACCTGGCCAAGACCGCGGTGAACCGGCTGGCCTTCTCCCAGGGCCACGAGCTCGCCCCGTACGGCGCGACTGCCGTCGCCGTCACGCCCGGGTGGCTGCGCTCGGAGATGATGCTCGGCAACTACGGTGTGACGGAGGACAATTGGCGCACCGCACTGGATCCGTCCCCCGACCGTCCCACCGCTCCGCCCGGGTTCGCCCACTCCGAATCGCCGCGCTACGTGGGCCGGGCCGTGGCCGCGCTGGCCGCCGACGCGACGCGCTCCCGCTGGAACCAGCGCTCCGTCACCGCCGCCGAGCTGGCCCGGGAGTACGGCTTCACCGACGTGGACGGCACCCGCCCCGACAGCTGGAGCGAGTGACCGCCACGCCGGGCCCCGGAATCCGTCAGCGCCCGGGCTGGTTGAGGGTGCCGAGCGACTTGACGTGGCCGACGGACTTGAAGCCCCAGTCGAGCAGGGCGCGGGCCTCGCGGTAGACGGTGAGGCCGTTGCCCTGCTGGGGGTTGAGGACGGTGACGATCAGGGTCCTGTTGCCCCGGCGGGCCGCGGCGATGAGGGTGTTGCCGGCCTTGCTGGTGTAGCCGTTCTTGATGCCGACCATGCCCCGGTAGCGGCCGATGCCGTTGGCTCCGGTGAGCAGCCGGTTGGTGTTCTGGATGGGGTACGAGGAGATGTGGCTGCCGTCCGCGCGGGTGCTGCTGGGGAAGCGGGAGTTCGCGGTGGCGGCGTACTGCGCGAACTGGGAGTTCTTCAGCCCGGCCCGACCGATGAGCGCCAGGTCGTAAGCGGTGGAGTACTGCCCGGGAGCGTCGTAGCCGTCCGCGGTGACGACCCGGGTGTTGCGGGCGCCGAGCGCACGGGCCTTGGCCTGCATCTGCGTGACGCTGGACTTCCAGCCGCCGTTCATGGCGGCCAGGACGTGCACGGCGTCGTTGCCCGAGCGCAGGAACGTGCCGCGCCACAGGTCGGCCGCCCGGTAGGTCCGGCCGGCCTTCACACCGACGACGCTACTGCCGCTGCCCACGCCCGCCAGGTCCTTCTTGCTGACCTTGCGGAGGGACTTGCCGGGAACGCGGGGCAGCGCGGTGAGCGCGAACAGCGCCTTGAGGGTGCTGGCAGGAGGCAGTTTCGCGTGCGGGTTGTGTGCGGCGATCACGGAGCCGGTCCTCGCGTCCGCGACGATCCAGGCGCGGGCGGACACCTTCCTGGTCAGGGCGGCCCGACCAGCGGCACCGGCCAGGGGTGCGGTCACCTCTGACGCGCCCTCTGACGCGCCCTCAGAAGTGGCGGAGGAAGAGGCGGCGGCGGGGGTGGCGAGTAACGCGGGGGACGCGGGCAGGAGGAGCAGTACGGCTACCGCTCCCGTGACGACTCGACAGGATGCTGCGGCGGAGGCAGATGTGACGGTCATTCAGTCACAGTAAGGAAGGGTTGTGGAGAGAACCGCCCTCAATTGAGCCAATTGGGTGGCCCGGGTCATCCGTCGCACACGGTCAGTCGGCCGCACGTGCGACATGGGCACGTGCGACATGGGCACGCACGACCCGGGCACGCACGGCGGTGACGGCGAGCGTGCAGTGCCGCATGGTGAAAGCGCCGCCCGCCTCGTCGACGGCTGCTCCGAGTCCCGACATGACCGCGGCCTGCAGGTCGGCCGGGAGCGTGGTGTGGACCCCCGTGGTGGACACCTGCTCCAGCCACTCGTCCCGGGCGTAGATCCGCTCCCAGTCGAAGCACCACCGCTGCGGCTCGTCGAACGCGCCCGTAGCGCGCATCGCGTCGGCCGCCCCCTCGCACATCGCCTCGTACGGCCCCACGGCCGACTTCTCCCACTGGAGGGCGGCCGGCGAGTCGGGCAGCACCCGGTGGTAGACGGCGACGAAGGCACGGGCCAGTTCGGCGTCGGGGGTGCCTCCGTTCCAGAAGAGGGAGAGCGGGCCGCCGGGGCGCAGCACCCGTGCCGCTTTCGCGGCACCGGCCACCGGGTCCACCCAGTGCCAGGCCTGCCCGGAGACGACCGCGTCGAACTCCCGGCCTGCCGGGTCCCAGGTCTCGAAGGTCGCCGCCTCGACGGCGAGTCCGCGGTGTCGCGCCAGCTCGGCCATCCGTGCGTCGGGGTCGACCCCCAGCACCCGGCACCCGGCCGCCTCGAACTGCCGGGCCGCAATCCCCGTACCGCAGCCGACGTCGAGCACGACGGGCACATCACGGCTGCCCTCCTCCGCCACCGACAGGCCCGCCACCCGGTCGACCAGGGCCTGGGGATAGCGGGGCCTGGACCGGTCGTAGCGGTCGGCGTCCGCACCGAACGACTCGGCCACATCGCGGAGTCGGTGAGGAGCGGGCTCGGGAGAGGGCGTACGCCCCGAAGGTAGAGTGGGCATGCGCCCACTATGAGTGGGCAGCTGCCCACTCGTCAATCGGCGGGTGCGGAAGGGAAGTTGGGGAGGCGTTGCGGTGCCCACAGGTGTGGCCATCCGGGATGTACGTGAGCAGCTCTTCGCGGCGGCGGAGCGCGTACTGCTCAGGGTCGGACCGAGCGCGCTGACCAGCCGCGCGGTCACCGACGAGGCGGGTTGCGCCAAGGGCGTCCTGCACCGGCACTTCGCCGACTTCGACGACTTCCTCGCCTCACTGGTGCGGGAGCACATCAGCCAACTCGACGCACACAGCGCCGAATTGGCCGATTCCGCCGGAAGCGGGACGGTCGCCGACAACCTCACCCGCACCCTGAAGGACCTGTTCGGACCGGTCGCCGTGGCGGTCGTCGGCCTCGTGGCCTCCCGGGACGGCCTGCGCGCCCGGCTCCGCGAAACCACCCCGGCAGGCCTCCCGCTGCTGACCGAGGCCACGGCGGTACTCGCCGCCTACCTGACCGCCGAGCAGGCCCGCGGCCGCATCGCGGCAGAAGCGGACCCCGACACCCTCGCCCCCACCCTCATCGGCACCGGCCACCTGCTCTTCGCCGACCGGACCGGCACCGCACCAGGAACGGAAACCGTGCGGCGGGCCGTGATCGGGGTGCTGGGAGAGGCCGTCAACAATCCAACCGATCAACAGACTTCATGATTCGCGTGTCCTCCGGGGCCCTCCGCGCGTTCTTCCCTGTGTGCTGCGACTGGCTGGTCGCAGGAATAACCAGGAGGACCCCCAATGAACAAGCTCAACAAGGCCGTTGCCGTCGCCATGGTCGCCGGTGGACTGCTCGCTGCCGGTGCGGGCGCCGCCTCGGCCACCAGCGGCGCCGACGCCAACGGCAAGGCCACCAACTCCCCCGGCGTCGGCTCCGGCAACCTGGTCCAGGCCCCGGTCCACGTGCCCGTGAACGCCACCGGCAACTCGGCCAACGTGATCGGCGTCCTGAACCCGGCCTTCGGCAACGAGTCGTCGAACGTCTGACTTGTCCGGCATAGCCGATACCTCAGTCATAGCTGACGCCAGCGGGCCTCCCGGAATCCACCCGGGAGGCCCTCTGCGCGCGCCCGCCGCCTCACTCGTCCTCGACGACCTCGGTCTCGTGGAAGCAGAAGTGTCCCTTGATCGCGGCGACTTCGGCCTTCGGGTCCGGGTACGCCCACACCAGATCGGCTCCGCCGGGCACCGACCAGTACGAGGCGTCGCCCTTGAAGGGGCAGTGGGTGGAGGTGTCCGACGCGGTCAGGTGCTCGGTACGGACGTCCTCGGGCGGCAGGTAGTAGCGGACCGGCAGCCCGGTCTCGCGCAGCAGGAGCGGCCGACGGCTCTCGGCGAGCAGCTGCCCGTCCCGTACGACGCGTACGTGCGTCGTACTCGGCTCGACGGTGATGCGGTGGCCCTTGCTTGCATGGCCTGTGCTTGCGTGGCCCGTGCTGTGAGAAGTCATATCGGATTCAGCGACGAATCCTCCCATTTTCTTCCCCTCCCCGGCCTTGAGTTTCCTTCCCGAGGAAGGCGATGGCGTCCATCCCGTCCCAGTCGGCCTCGTTCATCGTGAGGTGGGACATGGGTACGGGGTCAGGCAGGGCGCTCGGCTCCAGGTGGGCCGCGACGAAGGCGTAGCGGTCCCCGACGGCGGACGCCGAGACGAGGGCGCCGGCACTCCACCAGCGCAGTTCCGTACCCGCGAAGCCCATGACGGACCGGTTGCGCTGGAGGTGGATGTTGTGGGCGAAGACCAGGCACGGGCCGCGCCTGGCATCGGCCGCCGCCAGGGCCAGGAGGTTCTCGGCCATCATGGCGCCCCTGACCCCGATGACGACCGACATGCGGTCCGGCCCGGTGGAGGCCAGCGCCGCGTGATAGCGCAGGAGCCCCCTGGCGGTACGTGCGTGGGCGTGCGCGCGGTCGAAGGCGGTGTCGAAGGCCTGGCCGAAGGCGGGGTCGCGCTGCCGCAGCCCCGGCAGCTCGGACTCGTACACCGCCAGGACGTCGTCGGCGGCGAGCCGCAGCGTGCGCGCCTGCTCCGAGTCTCCGACGGAGCGGGCGGGATCCATGAAGGCGGCCGGGTCGGTCCAGGGCTCGTCGTCGCCGAGGAGCGCGCGAAGGGTTTCCGCTTCGTACGGGACGCGGTGCGCGGGCAGGTGCTCGGTCAGGTACGCGTGGGCCGCCAGCAGTGCGGTGCGGGGGCTCGGGGTGTCGCCCTGTTCGATCGGGGCGTCGAACCCGTGGAACCGGACCTGGTCGGCGGGGTCGAGTCCGGCATTGTGCGCGCGGAGGCGGACGACGAGGTCGCGGTTGGCGGGCGAGGTGCCCCAGCCGTGGCTGAACCCGGTGGTCAGGGCGTGGTCGAAGTCCCCGGTGCCGGCCGTGATGTGGTCGTCGATGGCCGTCGCCGCCAGCCAGTCGCTCTCGACGGCGAGGGAGCGGTAGCCGTGGTGGTGCACCAGGTGCATCAGCATGTCGTTGCGCAGCCGCGGGAACTCCTCCACGCCGTGGGTCGGTTCGCCGAGCCCGAGGAGGAGGGGCGGCTGCGGGAAGGTGTCCAGCAACTGGTCGACGGCGGAGGCGAGTTCGCCGGGTCCGTCGCCGGGCCGAAGGCCGAGGTCGTGAACGGAGGGAGGAACAGGGACAGGAGCGGAGGCAGGAACGGTGGCAGGAACGGAGCCAGGAACGGAGCCAGGGCCGGACATGGGAAACCCCTTCGGGAAGGACGCTGGAGAGGGCTACAGGCAGGAGGGCGCGCTCCCCCTTCCCTTCAACCGTATCCTTGAACAATCCATGGAGACTTTTGACGGAAATCCCGCTGTTCCCTGCGACTCAACCCTCAAAGGAGGCATGTGACCCCCCGGTCCCTTCGCCCCGTCGACCTGGCCCGTGAGCACGGCCTCTCCACCCAGGCCGTACGCAACTACGAGGACGAGGGCATCCTGCCGCCGGCCGGACGCAGCCCCTCCGGCTACCGGCGCTACACCGTGGCGCACGCGCAGGCCCTGCGCGCGTTCCTCGCCCTGCGCCCCGGTTTCGGGCACCGTACGGCCGCGGACATCCTGCGGGCCGCCCACCGGGGCGACACCGGAACGCTCTTCCGCCTCGTCGACCTCGCCCACGCCGACCTGCTGCGCGAGCGCGACACCCTCGACGAGGTCACCGCCGCGCTCGGCACGCTGACCGCCGCACCCGTTCCGTACGACGAGGGCCCCGGCGCGCAACCCACCGTCGGCACCCTCGCCCACCAGCTCGGCCTGCACCCCGCCTCACTGCGCAAGTGGGAGGCCGCCGGCATCCTGCACCCCCGCCGCGACCCCGCCACCGGCCACCGCCGCTACCCGCCCGAAGCGGTGCGCGAGGCGTATGTGGCACGCCAACTCCGGCGCGGCGGCTACCCGTTGGCCCGGATCAAGGACTTCACCGACCGGCTGCACGACGCGGGCACCACCACCGCGCTGGCCGACGTACTGGCCGAATGGCAGAGCCGCCTCACCCGCCGGAGCAGAGCGATGCTCGCGGCGGGGAGGCATCTCCACGGCTATCTGGAACTCGTACCGCTCGATCCCGATCAGTACCAGAGCTGATAGGGCTGACCACCGTTGCAGTCGACGGTGCGCAGTCCTTCGTGACTGTCGTCCAGGCACCTGCCGGTCGCCTGGTTCAGGAGCTCGATGCCGCCCGGCCAGGCCCTGCGCTGCCAACGCTGGTACTTCTCCGTGCCGTTGCCGCACGCGAAGGCGCGCAGCCCCTGCTCGTTGCTGTCGTCCAGGCAGGCGCCCGTGGCGACGTTCTTGAGGACGCGGACGTTGCCGCCCTTGTCGTAGACGGTCCACCGCTGGTGGGGGTTGTCCGGCGGACCGCACGGCATGGGCCGCAGGCCGTGCTGCGAGTCGTCCAGACAGGCCCCGGTGGCACGGTTCTTGAACGTCTGCACGCTGGCCTGAATCTTCAACCGTTCGCCCTGCCCGCCCTGTTCACCGGCTGCCGACGCCGTGCCGGCGGGGAGGGCGGCGAGCGTGAGGGCCGTCACCGCGCACATCCCGGTGGCGAGCCTGACGAACCGGGAGGTCTTCTGACGCTGATTCACTGTGCTTCCTTACGGGTGATTCGTTCACGAGGTGGTTCGGTGTCTTCGTACGCCTCCACCGTCGCGGCATCCACTCTCTCCCCGCTCTCTCCCCGCTCTCCCCCCGCTCTCGCGGCGGTCACTCTCCGGTCACCCGTCCGGCCTCCCCCTCTCGCATTCCGTACCCAAGTCGTCACTCTCCGTCGTACGATCGCCTCGATGCGTGCACGGTACGAATTCAAGCTGTTGGGACCGCTGGAAGTGCGCCGGGACGGGCTTCCGGTGCCGCTCGGGGCCACCAAACTCCGGGTGTTGCTCGCCACCCTGCTCCTGGAAGCGGGGCGGGTGGTCCCCGTCGACACCCTGACGGAACGACTGTGGGGTGAGGAACCTCCCGGGCGGGCCCGCAACACCTTGCAGAACTACGTCCTGCGACTGCGCCGTGCGCTGGGGCCCGGCGTCGTACTCACCCATCCCCAGGGGTACTTGATCGAGGCCGGGCCCGACTGCCTGGACCTCCTCCGGTTCAACGCCCTGGTGCGGGAGGGGCGTACGGCGCTGTCGTCAGGCTCCGTGGAACACGCGGCGGCGCTACTGGGCGAGGCGCGGGGGCTGTGGCGCGGCGAACCACTGTCCGACCTGCCGGCCGAGCTGGTACGGAACATCGCCCCCGCCCTGGCCGAACAGCGCCTGGACGGCGAGGAGTTGTGGATCGAGGCGGAGCTCGCGCTGGGCCGTTCCGCCGCCGTACTGCCGGAACTGCGGACACTCGTCTGCGTCCACCCGCTGCGCGAACGCTTCTGGGCACAGCGGATGCTCGCGCTCTACCGGTGCGGACGGCAGGGCGAGGCCCTGGAGTGCTACCGGGAAGTGACCGCACTCCTCGCGGAGGAACTGGGCATCGACCCATGCCCCGAACTCCGCACCCTGCACGGAAAACTACTGGCCGCGGCACCGGAGCTGGGGGTGCCGGGGGGTGGGGTTGGGGCTGGGGTTGGGCTTGGGGTCGGGGTCGGGGCCGGGGCCGGGGCGGAAGCCGGGGGCGGGGCGAAAGCCGGGGGCGGAGCTGGGGTCGGGACCGGAGCTGGGGTTGGGGTCGGGGCCGAAGCTGAGGCCGGAGCCGGAGCTGGGGTTGGTGCTGCGGCCCGTTCTGGGGCCGGGGACAGAGCCGGGGTTGGAGCCGAAGCTGAGGCTGGGGCCGGAGCTGGGGCTGGGGCCGAAGCTGGAGCCGGAACTGGGGCTGGGGCCGGAGCTGGAGCCGGAACTGAGGCCGGGGCCGGAGCTGGAGCCGGAACTGAGGCCGGGGCCGGAGCTGGAGCCGGAACTGAGGCCGGGGCCGGAGCTGGGGTTGGGGTTGGGGCTGCGGCCCGTTCTGGAGCCGGGGACAGAGCTGGAGCCTGGGTCGGAGCTGGTGCTGGGGCTGGAGCCGAAGTCGGAGCTGGAGCCGGTTCTGGGGCCGAGACCAGTTCTGGGGCCGGGCTCAGCCCCGGGCTCAGGGCGAAAGCAGGGGCCGGGGCGGAAGGCGCGACAGGCCTGGCAGGGACCTCCGGGACACCGGGCCCGCCAGAGGATCCCGAGGCGGCAGGGACAGCAGCGGCCACCGGGACACCGAGCCCGTCGGAGGAAGCTCCGGGACCGCCCGGGGCCACCGAGCCGCCGGATCCGCACAGGTCCACCAAGCCACAGAACCCACCCAGCACCACCGAACCGCCGGGACCGCACAGGTCCACCAAGCCACAGAACCCACCCAGCACCACCGAGCCGCCGGGACCGCACAGGTCCACCAAGCCACAGAACCCACCCGGCACCACCGAACTGCCGCGACCGCACGGGTCCACCGAGCCACAGGACCCGCCCGAGACGTCGAAGCCCGCGGAAGCGGCAGCAGACGCGGGCCCCGCAGCCCCGGGCGCGACCGCCGCCCACCCCGCAGGACCCTCCGCCTCCACGATCCGTACCAGTACCGCCGCCCGACGCTCGGGCACGACCGCCGCCCACTCGACAGGGCCCTCCACCTCTCCGCACGCCGCAGATCCGCCCGCTCCGTACACCGGCAACATGCCCGCTCCACGCGTCGAAACCCGACCCGCTCCACACTCCGAAACCCGGCCGGCCCCGCACACCGAAACCCCGCCCGCCCCGCACACCGAGAGCTTGCCCGCCCCGCACACCGGCCTCCCGCACACCTCACACACCGGGAACCCGCCCGCCTCGCAAAGCGGCCTCCCGCCCGCCCCGTACACCAGCACCCCACCCGTCCTGCCCGTCCCCCCTACCCCACCCATCCCGTGCACCCCGTGCAACCTGCCTGCCGAGACGACCACCTTCGTCGGCCGTGAGCCCCAACTCGCCCATGCCCGCGCCCTCCTGGCGACCTCGCGCCTGGTTTCCCTCACCGGCGTCGGCGGTGTCGGCAAGACCCGGCTTGCCCTGCGGGTCGCCGCGGAGGCGGCCGGCGGGGCGGCAGGCAGCCGGTCCGCCCGCCCCTCCGACCTCTTCCCCGACGGCGTCTGGCTGGCCGACCTCGCGCCCCTCGCCGAACCGGCCCTGCTCGACCGGGCCGTGGCCGCCTCCCTCGACCTGCGGGACCAGTCCGCCAGGCCCGCCGCCGACGCGGTGGCCGACCATCTGCGCGACCGGCGGCTCCTCCTCGTACTGGACAACTGCGAGCACCTCGTCGAAGCAGTCGCCACGCTCGTGCTGCGCCTGCTGCGGGCGGCGCCCGGACTGCGGGTTCTGGCCACCAGCAGGGAGCGGCTCGGCGTGCCGGGCGAGCACGTCCTGCTCGTACCGTCGCTGACGCTGCCCCACCCTCAGGGGCTCCACAGGCTCCACGGACCCTACGCATCCCACAAGCCCCACGGGTCACACGGACCGTACGGGCCACACGGATCATGCGGTTCCGGCCGGAACGCCTGCGCCGACTCATCGGAGGCCTTCCGGCTGCTGGTCGAGCGGGCTCGGGCCGCCGCGCCCGCCTTCCGCGTCACCGACCGCAACAGCGGCGCTCTCGCCCAGCTCTGCCACCGACTGGACGGCATTCCGCTGGCCGTCGAACTCGCCGCAGTACGCCTGGGCACCATGGCTCCCGAGGAGATTCTGGACCGGCTCGACGACCGTTTCCGGCTGCTGTCCGTTCCACACACCCGCACCGCGCCCACCCGCTACCAGCAGACCCTGCGCGGGGTCGTCGACTGGAGCCACGACCTGTGCACGGAGGACGAACGGCTGCTGTGGGCAAGGCTGTCGATCTTCTCGGGCAGCTTCGACCTGGAGGCCGTCGAGGCGGTCTGCACGGGCGGAGAAGGGGACGCGGAGGGGGACGAGTACCAGGACGGCAACATCGGCACGCACGGCACGCACGGCACGCACAGCACGCACGACAAGCACGGCATCGCCCACGAGAGCGTGCTCGACCTGCTGACCGGGCTGGTCGACAAGTCGATCGTGATGGTCGAGACCGATGCGGACGGAAGGTCACCCAGGGCCAGGTACCGGCTCCTGGAGACCATCCGCCAGTACGGCCGGCACCGGCTGCGCTCCACCGAGCAGCAGGGCCCGAGCCAGGACGCCACGACCGCCCTCCGCCTCCGGCACTGCGCGCACTACCGTTCCCTGACCGCCCGCGCCGCCGCCGAGTGGTGCGGCCCCGACGAGGCGGACTGGCTGTCCCGGCTCGACCACGACCTGCCCAACCTCCGCGCCGCCCTGGACTTCTGCGGTACGCAGCCGGGACGGGCCGTCGTCGGCCTTGAGATCGCCGTGAACCTCACGCGGACCCGCTCCTGGTTCTTCAGCAGCACCTTGGGCGAGGGGCGCCACTGGCTGGAACGGCTGCGCGGTCAAGTCGACGACGTACCACAGGAGTTGGAGCTGGCGGTGGCCGCCATGCAGGCCTGGATCGCGCTCTGCCAGGGGGACGACGGAGCTCCCCGCACGCTGACCGGCGAGCAGTCCGGCCCGCCCGAGCTCCTCGGCCCACCCAGGCCCACCGCTCCCACCGGGCCTGCCAGTCTCCCCGATCACACCGGTCCCGCCGCTCCCGCCGCCCCAGCGCTCTTCATCGAGGGGGCGCACTCGATGCTCGTACGCGCCGAACCCGCCTCGATCGACATCCTCGTGCGCGCCCGCGCCGGGTTCCTGGCGGCGGGCCAGACCGGCGACGCGCACATGTGCACGATGCTCTGGGCGATGGCCGCCGCCTTCCTCGGGGACCGGGAGACCGCCTTCCGGTCCCGTGAGGTGTACGTGGCGGAGGCGGAACGCTCCGGTGCCTACTGGGCGCAGACCTGGGCCCACTGGTCCGCGGGGGTGGCCGAACTCCGGCACGGTGACCCGGCCCGCGCGATCGCCCCGATGCGCGGGGCACTCGTCCGGCAGCACGGCCTCGGGGACCGGTGGGGTCCGGTGTGGAACGTGGAGTCCCTCGCCTGGGCGGTCGCGGCGACCGGGCACCATCACCACCGGGCGGCCCGCCTGCTGGGCGCGGCGCACCGGCTGCGGGAGATCACCGGGATCGCACTGATCGGGCTGCGCCCCCTCCACGACGTACACCTGGAAACGGTGGAACTGGTACGGACGGCACTCGGCCCGCAGGGGTACGAGGAGGCCTGGGAGCGGGGCACTGCGGCGGAGGACCTCGTGGCGCTGGCCCTCGAACTGACGGACGATGATGCCGCGCCCTGCTGCGATTGCGGGTGACCGGGGTGTGGCTGAGTGTGATCGGTGAGACAGCCATTCAGCCGCACCACCGGAAGGAACAAGCCCCATGGGCCACACCGCCGCCCTCTCCGCCTCCGTCACCGTCGCCCTCTGCGGCGTACTGACGCTGGGTCCCGCAGCAGTCGCGTCACCGGAGGCACGGACGGCACCGTCCGTATCGCTCCCCGCCACCGCTTCGCCCGTCGGGTCCGACAACGGGAGAATCGAGCCCGAACCCAAGGACAAGGGCCCCGAGAAACTCGCGACGTCCTTCCGCACCGTCAGCAAGTTCGGTGCGGCGTCGCAGAAGACGAGCGAGGTCGCCGGGCTCGCCCTCAACGGCGAGAAGGACAAGGAGAAGCTGGAGAAGACCCGCAAGGACTCCGACAAGCGGCTCGACAACCTGATGGCCATCATCCCGGGCGGCTCCCCCGCCGCCACGGACGGCCGCGCCGCCGCGCCCACCGCCGCGAGGGCCGACCTCAAGGGCTCGGTCGCACTGATCAAGGCCGACACGAAGGCGCTGGTGGATGCCGCGCTGAAGGCGGACCTCGGTGCGGTCATGACGTCCGCCGGGACGCTGATGCTCCACTTGGGTCAACTGGCCACGACCATCTTCATGGAGATCGGGGTCAGCTCGGTGAAGGACGTACTGCCGAAGCTGCCGGGCCTGGACCAGTTGCCGGCCCTCCCCGCCGCTCCTGCCGTACCCGCAGTACCCGCAGTACCCGCTGTGCCCGGCGTCCCCGCCGCACCTGCCGTACCTGCCGTACCTGCCGTACCCGCTGTACCCGGCGTCCCTGCTGCTCCTGCCGTACCCGCAGTACCCGGCGTCCCTGCCGTACCCGCTGTCCCCGCCGTACCGGGCGTCCCCGCCGCCCCTGCTGCCCCTGCTGCCCCTGCTGTTCCCGGCGTCCCCAGCATCCCCGGCCTGCCGGGTGCGGAGACGACCGTACGCCGCTGATCCACCGGGTGCAGGGGGTACGCGGGCTCCACCGGGGCCCCGCCCACCCCCTGCACAACCGGCCCGACAACCACCGCGCGACCAACGGCACGACAGGCCGCACGACCGGCCGCACAATCCCATGTACCAACCTGGTCCAGACCTCTTGACGATTGGTCTGGACCTACCTAGCGTGTGGGCGCATCTCACCTGCGTCGCACCCCTTGCGTCTCCCGGTTCCCCCACCCAGGAGGTCCAGCATGTCCCCACGCGCCCGCACCGCCACTCTCCCCACCGCTCTCCCCCGCCTGCTGACGGCCGCCCTGACCGCGGCCTGCCTCATCCCCCTCACGGCCGCGGCGACTTCCGCCTCCGCAGCCCCGGCCGCACCACCCGCAGCCGACACCTGTCCGGTGAAGTCCAAACCGACGGGAAAGGTCCTCCAGGGTTACTGGGAGAACTGGGACGGCGCCGCCAACGGCGTCCACCCGCCGTTCGGTTGGACACCGATCACCGATCCCCGCATACCCCAGCACGGCTACAACGTCATCAACGCCGCGTTCCCCGTGATCCTCAACGACGGCACCGCCCTCTGGGAGGACGGCATGGACGCGACCGTAAAGGTCGCCACACCTGCCGAGATGTGCCAGGCCAAGGCGAGCGGCCTCACCACCCTGATGTCGATCGGCGGCGCGGCGGCGGGCATCGACCTCAACTCCTCCGCGGTGGCGGACAAGTTCGTCGCGACGATCGTCCCGATCCTGAAGAAGTACAACTTCGACGGGATCGACATCGACATAGAGACCGGCCTGGTCGGCAGCGGCTCCATCACCACCCCCTCCGCCTCCCAGACCAACCTCATCCGCATCATCGACGGCGTCCTCGCCCAGATGCCCTCGAACTTCGGCCTCACCATGGCCCCCGAAACCGCCTACGTCACCGGCGGCAGCGTCACGTACGGCTCGATCTGGGGCGCGTACCTGCCCATCATCAAGAAGTACGCCGACAACGGCCGCCTCTGGTGGCTCAACATGCAGTACTACAACGGCAGCATGTACGGCTGCTCCGGCGACTCCTACTCCGCCGGCACCGTCCAGGGCTTCACCAAACAGACCGACTGCCTCAACAAGGGCCTCGTCATCCAGGGCACCACCATCAAGGTCCCCTACGACAAACAGGTCCCCGGCCTCCCCGCCCAACCCGGCGCCGGCGGCGGCTACATGAACCCCAGCCTCGTCTCCCAAGCCTGGAACACCTACAACAACCAGCTCAAAGGCCTCATGACCTGGTCCCTCAACTGGGACGGCTCCAAGAACTGGACCTTCGGCAACAACGTCAAGCAACTCCAAGGCCGCTGACCCACCAGAGGCCGCTGACCCACCGGACCCAGACCTCTTCCCCCGCGGAGTCGCACTGGCATGCACCCCGCACGTGGGCCGTTCCTGCCCCAACAGGAACGGCCCACGAACACGTTCAGGGAACGGACGGGCAACCACAGCTCTGTGCGCAGACCGCCAGTTCCCCGCCTCCCCGAGAGTCTCCGGCATGCCCGTTTTGGGTAGGCCTTCATGTCTCCGGGGGACAAGCGGGGGACAGCGCGTTACGCGACCTCAGCGTCTTGTCCTGGGGCAGCTTCCCGGGGGACGAGAGTGAGGCGTGCCCCCTCCTGCTGAACCTCCACGGTGGGCGTTTGTCGCGGAACAAGGGCGACGGGCGCATCCGCTTCGGCCTGGGCGAACTGAGGCATCAAGCCCAACCGGCTGCGGGAGCACTCCTCGAAGGCGAAGGCCAACCAGGTCCGCTACAAGTCCGAGGTGTGGGAACGGCTCGTGCTGCCGAGGATCACCACGTCGACCCAGGTCGTGGACTTCGGCGCCGGCCACGGGGACTACGCCCGGCACCTGCGTGGCGAGGGCTACAAGGTTCAGGACTACGAGCCGTACCGCACCCTGAAGGGCAAGTACTCCCTCGACATCCGCACGATCGTCGGCCCAGATCCGCGCCGTCGAACGAGAACTACGGGAGCGGGGCCTGTACGAGGTCGTCGTTACCGCCCGTGGCCGGCCCTGAGGTCGGACCGACCGTAGTGATCACCGGGACGGCCTGGGCCGTACCGGCCGTGGCCGGCACTCCTCCGGTGGAGAGCACAAGCGCGGAGACGAGCACGGCCAGCTTGCGGCGCAACCCCTTCCAGGAACGGCGGTGCGGGGACGTGGAAGACACGGAGGACTCCGTTCTACCGGCCGCAGTCACGCACGAACCCTGGAACCCGACGGCATGCGGCGCATGGACCGGCGAAGAAGCGAGTACCGCCAAGCGGCCCACTGCCCGGAAGCGGCTGGCAGGGACGCTGATTGCCCGGCCCGCGACGGGACAGGTCATTCATACGCGCCCTGACGGACGCCCACGGAAGACCAGAGACGTAGCCCCCCACATCCGCGTGGATCACCCGGTGCGTCGAGACCCGACTCGCAACCCATAGAACACACCCCAGAGCCATGCCCAACAGGTCCTGCTCCTTCGCCGTACTCGCAGGTCAGACAGCGAAATTCCGCTGGAGCACTAGCCGGCCTTTCGGAACAAAGCGAAAAGATCATCCACACCCGTGATTCCCAGTAGCGTGAAAGCTGCTACGGCGATGCCGAATACCGTTGTCCAATAGGTTGCCCAGGAGATCTTTTCTCGGGCAACCTCTGTGTGCAAGTGCTCGCCGATCTTCCCAAACAGGACCACGGCACCGCCCCCCACGCCGATGATCACCGCACTCTTGAGCGGATCGTCGTGGGGCACTACCCCAGCGAACTTCATCTTGCCGAGCAGGACCAATCCTGCACCAGCACCCAAGCCCATCCAGACAAGAATCGCATTTTCGTTCTGACTGTCCGCCACAACTCCCCGTTTCCCCCGCCTAAGCGACGCCCTCATTCAGGCAATTACTTTGACGCTTCTGCTGCGAACTGAGTCTACGAGCAACCGAGATGACGGATATCACCTTCACACCACCTCGCCCTCGTGAGCCCTCACGCCCCTGGCGAGCGGCCACGACTGCGGAAAGCTGAGCAGCCGCAGAGACGCAGATGCTGCCGATCACGTTGGGTTCCGTCTTCGGCCGAACTACAAGCCCTCCATGGCGACCGCCACCGATCGCCGCCCTCACCTGGCTCTTTCCCCCGAGGCCTACGCGTCGTGGGTTCCCGACGATGCGGTACGCCGCCTCGCTGCGTACAAGCTGTTGGCCGCTTACGGCTCCAACCAAGCCGGCGAGCCGGCTGCCCTCACCGGCAACGAGACAACGTCCGAGGGTCGGGAGTTCGGTGTCCCGGCAGCATTCGTGGATACGGCCCTCGCGCACCTGCTGAGCCAGTCCCAGCAGATCATCGTGCTCGGTGCGGGGGCGCTCACCTTCACCCGCACGACCAGCTACGAACACAACGTAACGGTCACGGGATACTCCAAACCCGCGGTCAACCCACAGCGCAAAGCCATCCGGTGCGACGTCCGCACCAAGCACCTGACACAACGCCGCCAAATGACCATGGAATGCGACGGGTTCACCCCCGGTGTCTCAGGCAGCCCCTGGATTCAGAACTACGACCCGGTTGCCCGCACCGGCAGGGTGATCGGGAACCTCGGCGGCAACGGCGGAGGCGGCTCCTCCGACTGGCAGCCCTACGCACCCATATACGGACAGGACGCCCAGGACCTGTACAACGATGCCGTAGCCGGTCGCAAGGTCATACGTACCTCGCCCTACCAACCCCCGGCGGACAAGGGCGTGCTGCCCGGGAACGGTGAACTCTGGACTCACGCCCACCACCTGATCTCGGGCGACTTCTCCCAGACCGGGCACAGCGATCTCATCGTCGTCTGGTCCGACGGAGAAGTCACCCTCTTCCCTGGTGACGGCCAGGGAGATTTCCGCCCCGAACGACAAGGGTCCATCTGGGGCGCGTCGGTTCAAATCACCGCTGGGCGCTTCAACGCGACCACGTTCGTCACCGACCTGATCGTCCGCGGGAAGGACGGTGAACTGAGCCTCTACACCAACACCAGCTCTGGCACTCTCGGGCAGGAACACATGCTCCGCGCAGCCAGTCCCGAATGGGAACAAGCCCGGCTGCTCACCAGCGGCGAATTCTCCGGACAGTCCACATGGGAGCTCATGGTCTGCTGGGACAGCGGCCAAGTCGACCACGGCCTGACGGACGACGTGCTGGTCCGCTGGAAGGACGGCGAAACCAGCTTGTACGTCGACTCGGCGACCACACGGATCGGTACCGAGCACACCCTGGTTTCACCTCACTGAGACCAGCACTCCAGGGCGAAAGACCGAGGCTGATCGGCTCTTCACGAACGACGACTCCGGTGCATTCCCACCAGGAAGAGGGAATGCACCGGAGCCACACTGCCCTTGAGGGGCGAGAAAATACTGTTTACTGCTCGACCGTGAGAGCCCAGCGAACTGTAGGCGGCGCTGTAATTCGCACGGATGCCTCGCTACGCGGACGCTTCAACCGGATTTCGTTGTACGTGCTACTTACCTCGTGCCCTACACATTCCAGAGGAAAGCTGAGGCCAATGGGCTCAAGGGAAACGGTCAAGGTTCCCTTGCCCAAGCAGTTGACCTGAACCCCCAGCCGTCCAGCACCAACCTTCTTACTCAGAGGCAAGACGACGGTACCTTTCTGGGAAGCCACGCTCAGCAGAGACTTCCCACTGCTCACCTTAGGCGCCTTTGTGACAGTCTCACCGTCGACGTGCTCGGCTCGGGTGCTCGTGGGACTCCCCGACGGCTTCGGCGATGCCGAAGAAGGGACTGGCTTGGACGGTGGGTCATCACCGCTGCACCCGCTGAGGCTTACCAGTAGGACCACAGTCAGCAGGTTGAGCCCGCCACGCCGCGCGCATTGCACGCGAACTGGGCTCAGCTTTCCCATATGTACCAGCCCACCCGCTTCGGCGTGTAGCTGGTGACGGTCTTCTTCGGCGTGGCAGTGCAGTTGCTCTTGATGATGTAGCTAACGCCGGTGTTCTTGAGGCGGAAGACGCCGTACCTGCCGAATGTGGTCATCTTCGCCGGAGTGTCCACAGCAACGGAAACGCCCAGCTTCGCGCTCAACTTCGCCGACAGGTTCACGTCGTACTTGGCTTCGATCTTGCCGATCATTACGTCGATGCTGGTCGCCAACCCGCCCGTGACACTCACGCCCGCCTCACCGCTGGCCTCGGCGGTGAATGTACTTCTGGCGGTGCGCGAAGTCCTGTTGGTGACCGAATGTGTCGCGCCGAAGTACTTGATGTACTCCCCGCCCTTGCTGGTCGGGGTGTACACGCGATAGTCCGGCCCGCAGTACGGGCCGTCCGGCCGATCTTCTACAGGCGGCTTCCCGGTCCCCGGGGCGGGCGTCGGCTCCACAGGGTCGGGTGCCGGGTCTTCCAGGTCGGTCTCCTCAGGCTCCACAGGCGGAGCTGTGTGGACATCCGTCGGCTCTTGCGTCGGCTCCCCTGCCGGGTCCTCCGTCGAGGCAGCCACCGAAGCAGGAGCAGCGAAAGCGGCTGCTGGCACTGCGATTCCCCCCGCCAGTACGGCAAACATCACCGCCGCCACTTGCGAGTTCCGTCTGAAAGACGTTCCCATATGAATCACCCTCCCCTTGGACCCCTGGCTGAGGCCACGACGCAGAGACTATGCGTAATCCCTCGGGAACTTCAGGTGATCAGAGCGTTCTTGAGCAACATCTGAGGATCACAGGACGCAAAAACGGGCGAAGGCAACGGAATGCAGTGCTCCACTCCTACCAGTTGGACAGCCAGAGAACGTCGACCCACCATTGGCCATCTCATTTCCGCCACGACGAACTCCTGGAATTCAGCCAGAGATACCGCTTGAGCGTCACTACCGCCTTTCAGGTGCAGCCATTCAGAGCCGAGGGAAGGACTACTTGAACACGTGCGCCAGGTCAGCCGATAGAGCGTTCAGCAGCCCGGCGCATGCCCTTACCGCGAAGGCCCCGCGCGGACGCCCTCCTCCCTTGAGGTGGGCCGGTTCCCCGACACGACGTCGAGGGGTGGGGCCACCCTTGCGTGCGGGCCGCCGTCCCGGAATCGGATGACGACCTTGCAGGTCAAGAAGTATTCGAGGCGCGGTGTTACCCGCGTCCTGTGGCTCAGGACAGTGGTCATTGAGGGTCATGTGCCGACCCGGCCGGAGCTGACCGCCGGCACAGATCTGACGAACGCGATCGCGGCGATCGACGGCTGGTCCCTGTCGAACCAGGCGATCGAGACCCCGGACCTCGGCAGCACCTTCGAGTCGAAGATCCCCGGAACTGATCAGGCCGACGACTCGTCCCTCGGGTTCTACGAGGAGAAGGTCTCGGACGGCAGCCGCGCGGCGAGACCCGGTGAGGGGTCACATGCCTTCCGTCAGATCCTCCACTGCGTGCTGCGGGTACGCACGGGCGCGTTTTCCTTGGTACGAACGCACGTCGGCCCCGCGACCTGTTGCCGCGATCTGTTCGAGCAGCTCCGCGGCTGCCTGAACCGTCTTGGGCGAGGCGTGGAGAGTGTCGAGGAAGTCCAGCAGGGTCCTCATCGGTGCCGCGGCCATGTGTTCCGTCAGCGCGCGCCGTTGATGGTCAGGGAGCGCCATCAGATCGGCGGCAAAGGACTGCCCCAGACCTCTGGCGTGGATGTTCCTCATCAGGCGGCCCAGCGGGACTCGGACGAGGCGCTCGTCACCGCGGTGCGCGAGCTCCGCGAGGACGGCCACGACGAGATCGGGAGGACGGTAGTCGCCTGCGGCCGCCGACAGGCTCGGCACGACCGGTGCCCCTTCGTCGGACAGGAGCGCGATCACCTCCAACACCTCAGCGGCAGGTCGGTCCGCCTGCACGAGGCACACCAGGACGTCGTCCGATGCGGGCCAAGGCCCGCCGTGCCAGTGCCGATCCAGCACGGCCAGCTCGGGTACGGACCGGAACCGGGCGGCGCACCGGACGAGGTGAGATCTGAAGGAAGTCCAGAACGACTCCTGCACCATCGCGTCACCGATCTCCATGACAACGCTGAGGGATCGGGCCTGAGCGACGTCTCTGAGCAAGGACTCCCCCCTGGAACGCTCATGCGCGTCCCCGAGCCATTGCAGCACCACCACGATCTCCTCGGCCGGACGTGCCCACGCCACGTCGGCCAGTTCGCGGCCCAGCGTGCGTACGTCACCGCTGGACCTGAACTCCTCAAGGCGCTCCAGCAGCACCCTGATCGGCCCTCCGCCGTCCCGGCGCAGCTCGGCCAACTCCTCTTCCATGGCCAGTACTCGGTCCTCCAGGTCCCGGCAGCGAGTCTCCGCGTCCGCCCGCAGTGCGGACGTATCGGCCAGGTCGGCGCGAAGCTTCGTGATCTCGGCCAGGAGGGTGTCACGGGCGGTGGTGTGGTCGTCGAGCGCGGTGCGGAGCTCGACCTCGCGGTGGGTTGCGGCGGTCAGGTCCGCCGACCAGTCGCGGTGGAGGGAGTCGAGTTCGGCCCGTACGGTCAGGACCTCGGACTCGCGCTTCGCCAGCAGGTCGTGCAACGCCTCCTCCTGACGGGTCAGACGGACAATCGTGCGCTGGGAGCGCAGCATCTCCTGTCGGAGGCACTCCAGTTCGTACCCGGCAGGGTCGGTGGCCCGGAGGGCCGCCAGGCGTTGGCGGTGAACCTCGGCCTTCGCCTCCTGCTTGAGCGGGGCCCCGAGCTTGTGCTCCGCCTCGCGGACGAGGCGGCTGATGAAGTCCTCGGTGGCGACCCGGCGCCCGCGCAGGAAGCGGGAGACGGTGGAGGCGTCCAGAGTGACGCGAACCGCGTACGCCTCCTGTGAGACACCCAGTGTCTTGAACAGGCCTGTCAACGTGTTGCCGAGGGCCGCAACCTCCGGCACCTCGCCCCGCTCGGCCGCGGACGAACTCGCAGCTGAGCGGGCCATCTCCGGCATCCCGACCTCCCCCGTGCCTTGCATCCGTACTGGCAAGCCTTGCGGCTGTCGCAGCCTATCCGGCGCTGCCCACGCTGAAGTCGTCAATCAGCCGCTCCTGGAAGGAATCCGATCCATGGCCACTGTCTGGACCTCTGCTCTTATCGGCGCCCGGTGGGCCGCGCGGGTGCTCATCGTCGGGCTCGCGCTCATGCCCGTTGTCATCGTGACGCTCGCCTCCGTGCCCGCACTGCTGGTGCTGCCGTTCTCCCAGCGCCGCAACGCACAGGCCACCGCCATCGTGCGACAGCTGATCGCCTGGACTCGGGGGCTGCTGGTCACCAGCCGGGAGCGATGAGCCTTCTTGCCCACAAGCGGCGGAGGGTCAGGGATGGGGGCTCCCGGCTCGAAGTCGCCGAACCACGATGCTGCGATGAGGACGAGCCCAAGGACCAGGGCGGCCGGGCCGCGCTGCGTGCCCTCGCCGACAAGCTCGTAGCGCCCGTAAAAATTGCTGGTCACGGGTGCGGCCTGTGCAGGACCCTGAGCGTATGCCTCGACGTCTGATGTTCGTGCAGTTGAAGACTGGTTACGACACCGACCGCGGACCCTCGTGGATCGGGTGGGTGGACTTCTCGAAAACCTGGAGCACTGCGTACTTTCACGGCAGGACGCTGCGCCGTGCAGAGGGAATGCCCGATGCGAACTTCTACGACGTGCAGACCGACGAGGAGTTCTGGGTATCCGGGCCGAAGCGGGACCGCACCGACACCCGCTACGGCCCCTCCCACTCTGAAATCGAACCGGACGCCGTCGAGATCTATCACGCTTTCCTGGAGGGGGCGCCTCTGCCGGGCCGGGAGAACGGCTGACCCCGCACCCTCTCCGGGAAGGGCTTTTTCGCTTCTGCTTCCAGGGCGACGGCGGCGCGGTGGTCGCGCAGGCCGGTGGGGTGCTCCTGCTGGATGCCTTCCGCGAAGTCCGGGCGTAACACCCGGTTGGGGCCCGATGCTTCACTCCGTGTCTGTCGGCGTTCCGTTCTTGGGGGGTGCTGCGCAAACGGTGCTCTCGATCGACAACGGCACGCGCGAGCAGCGCTGTCCCACCGACGTGACTGTAGCCATTGGCAGGCCAGTTGACGGTCCACGAGAGTGGCGGGGGGGGTGGCCTGCATGACGATTAAGGAGACGGCGCGCAGACAACTGGGCCGGCGAAGTCGATATGGCCATGAGAAGACCTGAGTATCTCAATTTTGCCCGCCCGGGTGAATCTTGAAGTCGAAGAGTGTGGCCGAATGATGATTTCGGAAGGGGTAAGCGTGAAGTAGACACCTTGAGTCAGGAGTACTGCAAATGAAGCGCCCACACCGACTCCCCCTTGCGTTCGCCGCGATTCTCGGCATGGTCGCAACGGGCCCTGCGGCCACTGCGAGCGAAAAGTCCATGGACGAACCGCGTGCCTGCATCAGTCTGGGAACGAAGTTCTACGTCAAGCGAACTGGACGCGGCTACACCCCGGTGTCCACGGTCTATCGAGCTGGTCCCGCCGGCCCTGGCGGAGGGAGTGTGACGGGCAGCGCGAAGAAGGCAATCACAGTCAGCGCAAGTACAACCCTCGGCGGAGAACTTGCGGTGAAGTCGGTCGTCGCCGAAGCCAAGGCGAAATATGAGTCCACTTCAAGCCGAAGCTACACGTCCGAAATTCAGCTGAGTGTCACGCTGAAAGTTCGACCCGGCAGATATGGGCATATGCAGTATGTGGTTTGGGTCAACAAGCTCTCCGTGAGTAAAGAGCTCGCTTATGACAACTGTCCCAACAAGGTGGTAGCCACCGGGACGGCGCGAGTCCCCTTTGGTGAAGGTTGGCGGACCTGGGAGACAAGCCATTGAGTGGTGCCGGGGCCACGCCGCAGACTCACTCGTCTGCGAGTCCTTGAGCCGGAGGGGCTTCCGCCAATTCGTCACGCAGTGCGACTCTCAGGAGGTCACCCCCAATTTGGGGGACGCGAGAAGGGCGATCTCCCGTTGTTGTGGTGTGAGCGAGGCCGGGTCCAGGCCTGTGCCGTGCCCGACGGAAAGCCCGGTCGCCCGTGGTTCGTTGCTGACCCGGACTTCCCCCGGGGCCGGCCCGGAGCCGCTCGAAAACGTCGAGCGCGGCGCCGAGGTGTCCACGCGCCGCCATGGTGGATTTCATACGCCGCAGGCGTTCGCCGTAGGCGAGTGGGACCCGGGCCCGCTCGAACGGCCAGCGATCAGTGCCGGAGACGAAGAACACCTCTTCGAACAGATCGATCGCACTGTTGTCGTCCGCGGTCATCGCCGCGGACGCCTGCACGGCCGTGGCGAGCCTGTCCGAGATCGCAGCGACACCGACGCCGACGCCGCGTGCCGCCGCGACGTGAGCGACCGCCTCCGCGGTCCGTCCCGTGCGGAGCGCGGACTCGACGAGGTCCATGAGGACGAACAGGGCAGTGACGAACAGGGCAGTATCGTCCGCCGAACTGCTGACCGACTTCGAGCAGGCACTCCCTGGCTGACGGCGACCACGGCCCAGGCATCGCTGGTGCTCTGACCGCGTTGGTTCACCGGGTTGCCAGGTAGTGGTGAAAGGGTCGGTCGTCCCTCTGGCCCTACTGTGAGGCCCATGGAGCTGACAGCGAAGATGATCACGATTGACTGTGCGGAACCCCGGGAGCTCGCCGACTGGTGGGCGGTGGCCCTGGGGGCGGAAGTCGCCCAGGACTTCGGCGAGTTCGTCGTCCTCGCGGCCCGGCCCATCGCCTTGGGGTTCCAGCGTGTGCCCGAGGAGAAGCTGGGCAAGAACCGTGTCCATGTCGACTTCTCCTCTCCGGACCGTAGGGGCGATGCAGACCGGCTCGTGGAGATGGGGGCGAGGGTCGTCGGCGAGCACGCTGCGCCGGGGGGCCTTGCGTGGACCACCCTGCAGGACCCTGTCGGCAACGAGTTCTGCATCTCTGGCTGACCCTTCCGGGGCAGGACAGCGACTTGCGCGAGCGCGGGCCCTGCTCTGCCTCGCCGGACGCCGAGCCGACGTGCTCCTCGCGCTGCTTCGCGACGGCACCTTCTACGAACGCCACCCCGCCAGGTCAGGATGGATCGCCGAGCTCCCGCCGTGCTTCGGTCCACAGCCGCTCGAACTCCGCTGCGGAGATCCTGGCCGCCTCGGGCTGGGTCCTGCCAGCCGTCCATGGGGCCTTCGGTGAGAATGCCGTACTGCCGTTCACAGCGGCCCATCGCGGCGAGATCGGCATGATCACGCAAGATCACGCAAGTGCAGCAACAGCCCCTCGTCCTCGTCATAGGTGCGGAACCACGTCGTCATGCCGCCCTCCTGACCCACGGCCTTGACCAGAGAGACAGGGGCGCCCCCGCGTGCGCCATGCTTCAGCGGTTCCGTCGAAGACCGAGCCGTACACGGTCATACCTGTAACGGGCATCACGCAGTGGCTGCTCAGCCCGACGCGCTGGTCTCCGGCTCGATCAGGCCCTCTCGGTATGCGATGCCGACAGCCTCTGTGCGGCTCGCGGCACCCAGCTTGGCGAGGATGTTGGAGACGTGGACGCTTGCCGTCTTGCCGCTGATGTACAGCTCTTCGCCGATCTGACGGTTGGTGCGCCCCCGGCCGAGCAGCCGCAGTACCTCGCTCTCCCGGGCGGTCAGGTCGGCGATCCGTTCCCCGGCGGCCGGTGCGTCGGCGAGACGGCCGCGGCGTACCAAGGCGTCGAGCGCCTCCCGCAGCGGTACGGCGCCGAGCCGCACGGCCGTGTCCCGGGCCGCGTATGCCTGCTTAGCCGCCTCGTTCCGGCGGCCGGCGGCGAGCAGGGCCTCCGCAAGGCGCCTTCGGCACCGGGCGAGTTCGTAGGGCTCGCCGTAGCCGAACGCGGTCACGGCCCGCTCCCAGGCGGCGACGTCCGGGCCGGTGGCGGCGCGCACCCCCTCGGCCTCGGCGCGGGCCAGCCAGGCCAGGCCCTCGGGTCCCAGCTCGGAGCCGTCCACGTGGGCCGCCGTGGTCCGGGCCAGCTCCACGAGCTCGGCCGCGGTGTCCGTCCAGCGGCCGGTGCTCGGCACGTCACCGGCCAGGCGGGACTCCTCCGCCGCGTCCGCGACGGCCGACAGGCCGAGCGCGGCCAGCCGGACCAAGGCGTCGGGCCCGTCGGGCACGCCCTCCGTGAGTACGTCGACCGCCGAACGCAACTGCCGTACGCAGTCCTCGGCGTCACCACGCAGCGCCGCGGCGTCGATGAGCACGATGCTCGCGACGAGCGAGGCCATCCAGTCAGGGGGGCCGTCGAGCAGTGCGCGGGAGCCGTCGACCGCCGCGCCGAACTCGCCGCGCGCCAGGGCGACGTACAGCGCGGGTGCGGTCGCGAACCGGGACGTGGCCGTGAGCAGGGCGACGTCGGCGGCGGCCGTTCGCACGCACTCGTCCCAGCGGCCCAGCGTGTAGAGCAGCACGCACTGCAGGTAGTGCAACTCCACGGCGTACGGCGAGGAGAGGAGCCCGGCCCGGCGGGCGCGGTCGAGTCCCTCGCCGACCCAGGACAGGCACTGGTCCATTTCGCCGAATTCGTAGCAACCGAGCGCCAGGTTGTACAGCGCCCGCATCTCCACCTGGAGGTTCCCGGCGGTGCGGGCCAGCTCACGGGCTTCGCGGAGGCGTTCCTGACCTTGCGGGGTACGGCGGTTGTGCGCTTCGAGAGCGATCAGCGAGATCACCAGATCGGCCCGGGCGTCAGCCAGCCCGAGCCGCTCGGCGATGTCCAGGGCCTGCCGGGCGACGCGTTCGGCGTCCTCGTCGCGGCCCACGGAACGGGCGGCCACGACGTGGGTCGCGGCCGCCCACACCCAGGTGTGCGACGGCGGCTCGGCCGGGATCAGCCCGAGTGCCTCGCTGCTGTACGCGAACGCGGCCTCCAGATTGTCGATCCGGATCAGGTTGCCCGCGAGGGTGTAGCGCACCCGGGCGGCGAGTTCGGAGTCGGCGTCCGAGCCCGCCCGCGCGAGCGCGGAGCGGGTGAGCTGGACCGCGCGGTGGGGGTCCCCGGCGTGTGCGGCGGCGGCCGAGGCGCGCAGGGTGAGCGTGACCGGGTCGCTGTGCTCGGGGTGCGCGGACGCGTCCACCACGGCCAGAAGTTCGAGTGCGGCCTCCAGATGGCGCAGTTCCTCGGCGGGTGCGCGCAGGTGCTGGGCGTGGTCGGCGGCTTCGAGGGAGGCTGCCAGCGCGTCGACCAGGTCGTGGCTCGCGCGCGAGTGATGGGCCCGTTCCGCCGCGCTGCTCGCCGAACGGCCATCGCCGGCGAGGATCGCAGCGAACACTCCGTGCAGTCTGGCCCGTTCGCCGGGCAACAGATCCGCGTACACGGCCTCTCGGGTGAGGGCGTGCCGGAAGGAGTACGTCGCCGCGTCGTCGGTCACCAGCAGTTGGTGACCGACTGCCTCGCGCAGCGCCGATTCCAGCTCCTCCTGCGGCAGTTGCACGGCGTCGCGCAGCAGGTCGTGCCCGACCCGCCGCCCCGCCACAGCCGCCGTGCGCAGGACCTGCTGGGCAGTCTCGGTCAGCTGCTCGATCCGGATGAGCAGGACGTCGGCCAGGCCGCTGGGCATGGCCGAGTCCGCTTCCTCGTCGTCCTCGGGCAGCGCGGCGAGCAGCTCCTCCGCGTAGAAGGCGTTTCCCTCGGCGCGCTCGACGATGCGGCGGACCGCACTGTCGGAGACGGGGCCCGTGCGTTGCGCGTACACGAGCCGGGCCACGTCGGCGTCGGCCAGCGGGCGCAGTTCCAGGCGGTCGACGGCGGGCAGCCTGACCAGCTCGGCGAGCAGGGGCCGCAGCGGGTGACGGCGGTGCAGGTCGTCCGCGCGGTACGAGGCGAAGACCGCGAGCCGGTGGGGCGGGCCGCCCGGCGTGGGCCGTTGCAGGACACCCCGGCTGAGGAGAAAGCGGAGCAGGTCGCGGGACGACTGGTCCGCCCAGTGGAGATCCTCGATGACGAGGAGGAGCGGAGTCAGGACCGCCAGGTCGGCGAGGAGTCCGGCGATCCCCTCGAAGAGCTGGAGGCGGCCACCGGCGTCGGGTACGGGACCTGCCCCCGCTGCGGTGCCCACCAGGCGTTCCACCGCGGGGTACGCGGCGAAGGCCGGGGCGAGCCGTTCGTCGGCGGCTGCTGCGCCGAGGATCTCCGTGAACGGGAGGTAGGGCAGGCCGACGTCCCCGAGGTCCACGCAGTGGCCGGTCAGTACGGTCATGCCCGTGGTGGCGGCGCGCGCCGCCACCACGGTCAACGTGCGGGTCTTGCCGACGCCGGCGTCCCCGGCCACGAGGACGACGCGCGGGTCGCCGGCCACGGCCCGCTCCAGCACGCCAGTGAGACGGGTGAGTTCGTTTGCCCGGCCGACGAACGGTGTATCGATTATCTGGACCACAGGTCCATCCAAGCACGCCGTACCGGTGCCCCCTTCTCGGCAAAATGGGGCAAAAACCGCTGGCGGCACTCGGTCTGGGCGTGATCAGCCCCACCGGGTACGAGACAGCCCACCATGCCGAGGCACACCGCGAGCATCAACCCATGCCGGCAGCACGGTCAGCAGGTCGAGCGGCCTGACGCGCCACGCGTCGGCCAGGGCGTTCTCGGCCGCCTGGTCACCCGGCTCGCACTCGTGGCCGGGTTCGTGACGAGTGTCGTGGCTGCGGGCGCAGGCACCGTTCCACGCCACCGTCCGCGAACGGACACCAACGGGCCTGTGGTGCCGGTCACTTGAACCAGCGGGCGTGAGCGTGTGGGCGCGTGACCCGGGCATCGACGCCGGTACGGACGTCACCTCCTTCGACCCGTCGGGTGGGAGAGGCCAACGTCAGCAGGGCCCGTACGGGCCCTGCCTGCCCCGCCCCGTGACGGCGCGTTGTCCGCTCCGGGCGGCGCCGTCCCTACGTTGCGTCGGCACCGCCGTCCTCGATGGCATCCGGGACGACCGCCTTCACGTCCTCGGTCACGGTGGCGGCGGAGAACTGCCGGGAGCCGGGCCAGGATGCCGTGGCCCGCACCGGAGTGGGCGCATCCGCGGAGTCGTCCACGGCCACCTCGCAGGCGAAGGCCCCGTCTCCCACGCGGGTGCGCGAAGTGCAGGTACGGGTGGTCCGGTCGCTGAACTGCACCTTGACGGACACCGCCACGCCCTCGATGCCGGGCGAGGCCGCCCCGCTGCCCGCCTTGAGGAATCCGGTGAGGTCGACCCGCCCGTCCAGTACCTGCCACTCCGCCCGGAACTCGCGGAACGAGGACGCGCGGACCTCGTCCGGGGCGCCCAGGGCCACGGCATGGGACTCGCTACCGGACATGATCACCGCCGAAGGCACCGGAGACAGGGGCGCGGCCGAGGCCGGGAGGGCGAACGCGCCACAGGGAACGGCGGCAGCCGAAGCCAGAACAAGTAGCAGCACGCGCCGGGGAGTTGAACTGTGGGAACGCACGGTGGTCTCGTTTCGGTAGGAGGCCCCGAGCGGGCCCCGTGCCCTACACCCATGTCCCTCACAACCCGCCACCAGCACATCACCGTGCAGCATTCGCCCCGATGGACGCACGGCAGACCCGGCACGTGCTTGACCTCGCCGCGTGGCCACTGCCCCGTCCCCGGTCTGCCCGCACCCTGTAAAAGGGTTGCCTCTAGGGGTAGTTGAAGGTGTTCGTGATGGTCATGCCGCAGCTCTGTGGGCGTCGATCATTGCGCCGACGGTCAGCAGCACGGCTGGGAGAGCCAGGAGCAGGAAGGCCATCGCCCAGCCCGTCCTCGCCGTCGTCTTCTTCGCGACCTTCCTGCAGAGCAGGATCGCAGGCACCAGGTAGAGGAACCCCGCGCAGAAGAAGACGTACAGAAAGCCCATGAAGAAGGTTCCTATGTTGTGCGCGCTGGAAGGGGGGCGTGCCGTGTCCGGCACCATGCCGTGGCCCTAGGGAGAACGAACTCAAGCATGGGGCCAGTACCTTCATCAACTCCCTGCTTCGGCTCCCTTCAGCGCTCTTCCCATACCCGCTGATCAGGCACCTTTTGCAGGCCTTTACCCTGAAGGCATGCATCGGGGACTTTTGAAACTTAACAACGCAGTCGGCCTTCTGACCATCGGCCTCGCACTCCTGGTACTGAGCTTTGTGCTTCCTTCCGGGTTCGTTCAGGGCGCCGCCTGCGGCGCGGGCCTCGTGCTGGCTCTGATCGCGGCAGCCCGCATGGGGCGAGGTGCGGAGCACCCGGCGGAACGTACGTGAGCGGAACGGCGGCCCCGTAACCGCCCGCGCCACCGACCGGCTCATGACGGCGGCCCGCGCCCCTGCTCGACAGGGGTGCGGGCCGCGCGGGTGCATCAGGCCGGGGTGACCGGCTCGGGATCAGGCCGGGGTGACCGGCTCGTGGATCAGGCTGGGGTGACCGGCTCGTGGATCAGGCCGGAGTGACCGGCTCGTGGATCAGGCCGGGGTGACCGGCTCGTGGATCAGGCCGGGGTGACCGGCTCGTGGATCAGGCCGGGGTGATCGGTTCCTGGAGTTCCGTCACCCAGTCGTTCCGGTCCTCCGGGCACTCCAGGTTGATCTCCCGGGGGTAGCCGGTCGAGCGGTAGTTGTTGGTGTCGATCCACTGGCCCAGGGTCTGGACCGCCGGCAGGATCGTCTCCATCGAGCCGCGGTGCACGATCGTCGCCGCCGACTCGACCGGCGGCAGGTCCAGGACGCGCAGCGTGCCGTCGTCCCGTACCGGAGCCGCGACCTGCACCCCGGCGTGGACGAGGATGCCGCCCTCGGGGGTGTCCTCGTAGTAGGCGATGCCGGGGCCGCTCGGCACGATGCCCGCCTCTTCGAGACGCTTGAGCAGTTCGACGTACAGCGGCTGGATGGTCGGTCCGATGGTGTCGAAGTCCGGTGCGACACCGGTGAGTTCGGCGACCCGGACGCTCGGCAGGCTCTTCATCACGACGTCATTCGCGGGCATGTGCCCCTCGCTCTCGATCGACCGGAGCCTCGCCTCGACCTGGGCCAGCCGGGTCGCCGCCGCCGTCATGGCCGTTTCCAGTTCGGCCTGGCGCAGCCGCAGCATGGCGCGCAGTTCCTCGGTGCCGACCTTCTCGTCCAGGATCTGCTGGACCTGCGAGAGGGTGAAGCCGAGGTCCTTGAGCGCGATGACGCGGTTGAGGCGGGCGAGCTGGGCCGCGGTGTAGTGGCGGTAGCCGGTGCTGGGGTCGACCCGGGCGGGGCGCAGCAGTCCGGTGGCGTCGTAGTGACGCAGCATGCGGACCGATACGCGGCCGAGCCGGGCGAAGTCTCCGATGGTGAACATGATGGCTCCGAGTTGAGTGCCTCACACCGTGTCAGGGTCAAGCCCCCGATTTCACCATGCCCCGGTGTTTCGGCCCCGCCCGGAACACCTTTCCGGCGACTGTCCGCCTCCGGCACGCTGCTGTGCACGGGAGGAACGGAGGACGCCGTGCACGGGGGTTTCGAGAGGAAGGCCGTCGGGCGCAGGGCGACGGCCGCCGCGTGGGGGAGCCTGCTCCTCGCCATGACGGCGACGGCATGCGGGGCGGGCACGGGTGACGGCCCGGCGGACAGGCCCCGTGAACCGACGGCCGCCGAGACGGCGCTCCTGGACCGGGCTCAGGAGGAACTGGTCCGGCGGTGCATGAAGAAGCTGGGGTTCCGCTACTGGCCCGCGCCTCCCTCGGAGCCGGACGAGTTGAAGGACTTCCCCCTCGTCGTCGACGACATGGCGTGGGCCCGCAGACACGGCTACGGCGGCGACCTTCAGCAGCGGGCGGAGAAGGAGAGGAGGAACGATCCCAACGTGGCCTATGTGCAAGGGTTCTCGGCCGCACGGCAACAGGCCTACTCCGTCGCCAGGACCGGTGACGGCAGCAGGAGCCTGGAGGTGACCGCTCCGAACGGACAGGACGTCGGCCAGGACAGTACGGGCTGCATCGCGGAGGCCGAAGGGACGCTCTACGGCGACTTCCGCGCATGGTTCCGCGTCAGCGTGATCACCGACAACCTTCCCGACCACAGCGTCGACGTCCGGCGGGACGCACGCTTCCGGAGAGCTGTCGAGGAGTGGTCCGCGTGCATGGCGAAACAGGGTCACCCGTACAAGAGCCCGTCCCACCTGCAGAAGGAGCTGGCGAAGCTCACCGGCGGCCGGAGCCGGGACGAGGCACACCGGACAGAGGTGCTGTTGGCGACCGCGGAAGCCTCTTGCGCCCGCAGCACGCCGCTGGCGGCCACGGTGCGTTCGCTGACCCGGAACCACGACAGAGCCGTACGCGAGAAGTACGGCAGCGACATCGACGCCAAGCGCCGGATGCAACTGGCGGCGCTGACACGTGCCCGGGAGATCACCGGCAACTGACCATGGCGGAGCGCGGCGACGTGCGCGAGGTCAACCTGCTGGGCAAGAACTGCGAGGAGTGGGTCAAGAGCTGCTGATCTCCGGGGTCTCCCGGGCTCTCCCGGGGTGTTCACTCCGCGCGGTGCTCGATCAGCACCGGTTCCTCGCCGATGCTGATCCGCTCGCCGGGCCGGGCGCGTACCGTACTGCCGTCCATGTGGCGCAGGCGGTACGCGTCCTTGTCCAGTGGCACCTCGGCCCGGCCCAGTTCCGACCAGCGCACGGTGAACACCTCGCCGTCCCGCCCCTCCCCATCCTGCCCGTCCCGCCCGTCCCGTTCAAAGCGGCAGGAGTACATTCCCGGCGGCAGGCCCATCCTCGGGCCCCTCCCGCAGGCGGTGATCCTGGCTCCCTCCAGCCACGCCGCGAGCCGTCCGACGCGCTTTCCTGGCTCCGCCGGCGGGCCGCCCACCGGCTGGACGACGATCGGCACACCGGTGTTGCCCCAGTTGTAGAAGTACATCCGCCGCATGCCGGAGTGCCCGCTGTAGAGCCCGGCGAGATAGAAGCGCACCGCGTAGTCGCGGGCGTGACGGGCGTCGAGCGGCGGCGTCGAGCCGATGTCCCAGTCCGGGCCCGTGTTCCACAGGTCGATGTCGCTCACGTTCTCCTCGTGGAGGAGGTTGCGCACGCTCCGGGAGAGCTCGATGATCTCCTCCGGCCGGCCGTCCCCCTTGCGCGGGGGCATCTTCAGCGCGGCCGCGTCGCAGTGCTCGTACGCGCCCGTCCGGGCGAACTTCCGCAGCCTCTCCCGGCCTTCGGCCGTCCACAGATAACCGAAGGACGGGCAGGCCAACCGCGCCTTCGGGGCGATGCTGCGGATGATCCGCGAGGCGCGCTCGACCATCTCGGCGAGTGTTTCGAGGCTCCCCGTGTAGATCAGCGGGTGGCTGGGGTAGTCCCACAGCTCGTACGACTCGATGCGGTCGCGGTAGCGCGTGACGAGCTTTCGCACGAAGCGGTCCCAGACCCTCAGGTCGTCCGGGGGTGAGGCCGTCGAATCGGCGTAGGCGGACCTCCGGCCGTCCGGGGCGGCCCACCGGGGCGTGCCGCCGAGGGTGTAAAGGACCGGCACCCGGTCCCGTTCGGCGGCCCGGACCAGGCGTTCAAGGATCGTCCAGTCGAATGTGTTCGGGGCGGTTTCGATGGTGCCCCAGCGGGTGTTGCTGTTCCACAGCCGTGCGGATCCGGTACGGAAGTCGGGCATGAGGCCCGTGTCGCTGTTGATCGTCATGCCGATGAACTCGGGTTCGATCCTGCGCGGGGCCTCGCTCCACTCCGGCCCCTCGGGGCGCTGCGCGCCGTCGGCATCGCTATCGGCGTCGGTGTCGTTGTCGTTGTCGGTCCCGTCTCCCCCGGTGTTCGCCGTGCTGGTGCCGGGGACCGTTCCGGCCTCGTCGCGGCCCCGATCGCCTTCGTACGAGGTGGTGCTCGCGGCCGCGGTGAGGAAGAGGGCGACCAGCAGGGCGGCCGGGCGCAGCCACATGTACAGGCGTAGCGGCAGCCGGGCGCCGAGCTCGCGCCTGCCGCCCGTGCCGGCGTCGTCGCGGCGGGCTTCCGGCGGGGGTGCGGGCGGAGGGGATGCGGGCGGAGGGGGTGCGAGCGGAGGGGGTGCGGGCGGGGGCGGTGTGTGCGGCGGGGGTGTGTGCGGCGGCGGTTCGGTCGCCTCCACCACCGCTGCCGGCTCCCCCGCGTCCCCGGCGGTCTCCCGCCACCACGCGCGGTAGAGCCGGTCCAGCTCCGCCGGGCTCGCGCCGCTCACGCGGGCCACCCGTTCGACCGCGCCGAACGTCCCCGGGACGGTGGTGCCCTGGCAGTAGCGGTGGAGGGTGGACCGGCTGAGTCCCGTGCGATGGGCCAGCGCCGAATAGCTGCGCCCACTGCGCCGCTTCAGTTCCTCCAGCAGTTCCGCCAATTCCGACGGCGCCGGCTGCCCCGGCTGACCCTGCTGTCCCGTCGTCCTGTCGTCGGACGGCATCGCATCCCCCGATTCATCGCCTCCGGTCCCTGGGACGGGCGTACCGACCGTCCCACCACTGCGAAAAGCCGCAGTTGGTGCCCGTACCGCCGTCCCACTGTCCCATTTCCCCGTTTCTTCTTGCTTTGGAACCAGCCAGGAGAACAGGGTCACAGGGACACCGTTCATATAACGGGGGGAGCGGTGTCCCCATGCTTGGCACATCGGGAGACAGCACCATGCAAGACGGCAACATGCTGCGCATTCACTTCACCGCGGGCGACATCGCCCGTACGCGGGTCGCCGACGGGCCCGACCCCTTCTGGGAGTCCGTACTCAGTCTGCACCAGGTGTGGGAGAGGCACCCTGAGCCCGACCTGGCCGACTGGCGGAAGCACGTCACCCGGAACGCGCAGGCGCCGCTGCGCCTGCTGCTGCCGCTCGTTCCCGCCCGCGGCTACTTCCCTGACTTCCTCACACCCGCCGCGAGCGCCGAGGGCTTCGAAGCGGGCCTGGACGCCCTGTTGTCCACGCCCCGGTGCGAACTGCGCGCCCAGATCGGCCGGTTGGCGACGAACGGCGCCCCTCCCGGCGGATGGGCGCGCTCTGTCGCCGAGGGCACGGCACCCGCGCTCCAGCAGCTCGGTGAAGCGCTGCGCGACTACCAGCGCATCGCGTTCGGCCCGTCGTGGCAGCGCGTCCGCGCACGGACCGAGTCCGACCGCACCTGGCGCGCCCGCACCCAGTGGTACAGCGGTACGGACGCCATGCTCCGCACCTTCGGCCCCGGCATCCGCTGGTGTCCGCCCGTGCTGGAGGCCGACTACCCGGTGGACAAGGACATCCACCTGGACGGGCGCGGGCTGCTGCTGATCCCGTCGTACTTCTGCCGCGAGAAGCCGGTCGCGCTGGCGGACCCGTCCCTGCCGCCGACACTCGTCTATCCCGCCGCTGCCGGCTGTCCCGTCCCTCCGGGCCATGCGGGTCATGCGGGTCATGCGGGCCGTCCCAGCCATCCGGGCCCTCACCTCGCGCGCCTCCTCGGGCACACCAGGGCCGCGGTCCTCCAGACCCTCGGCGGCGACTGCACCACCAGTGAACTGGCCCTGCGCGCCGGGGTTTCCCTCTCCTCCGCCAGCGAACACGCCGCCGTCCTGCGCGACGCCGGCCTGGTCTCCAGCACCCGGCAGCGCAACGCCGTACGCCACTCGCTCACCCCCATGGGCCTCGCCCTCCTCGACGGCGGAACCGGCGGAACCCGCGGAACCCGCGGAACCCGCGGAACCCGCGGAACCCGCAGAAGTCGACCCACAGGTCGGACTTCCCTCCGTCCAAAAGAATCATGAAAGAGATTCCCCGCCCCGGATGCGATCCGGCGGCCCGGACACTCTTTCAGGGCGTTGGCAGAGCGGAGCGAGCCCGCCGGGTCAGGAACAGGCTCGCGTGCGATCGAGGAGCACGATGGCTCAGCAGGATGGCAAACCCGCCAAAACCCCGGGGTTGCTCAAGTACTTCCGACCAGAACTGTTCACCCCCCGCCGCGGGGTACTCAACGCGATCGGCGGCACCGGAGAGGAGGGAATGCTCCCCCGGGCCGTCAGGCAGTGGCACTACGCACTCGATGCGAGCGGCCCCGGGTACTACGCGCTGAAGCAGCGGCTGACCAAGGAGCACGCCGAGGACATCTGGCAGACCGTGCTCCTCGGCGTGTGGCGGCACCTGTTGAGCCACGGGCCGGTGGAGTCCATCGGCGGATTCGTGGCCACGTCCGTCAGGAACGAGACCGTGCGGTACATCGGGAAGATGCGCGCGAACACGCAGACCCTCGTGGGTCAGGTCCCCGAGTTCGAGGCCACGGACGACTCGCACGTCCCGGACAACCTGGCCGACCTGCACCACCGCGCCCTCGAACTCGCGAAGGACCTGGACGGACTCGTACCGCCCGAGCAGGCGGAGGCCCTGATCCTCACCGACGCGTACCGCCTCGACTCCAAGCTCGTGGCCGAGATGACGAACACCTCTCACACGGTGGTGCGCAACCGCGCCAGCAGGGCACGGAAGGAGCTGCGGAAGCCGCTCGTGGAGAAGCAGTTGCACACGCGGCTCGGGATGACGGACTGACGCCCGGAATGCCTTCTACGGTCCGTGTCCGTACGACCCGCCGCGTACGGACGCGGCCCCGAGTGGGCCGTCCGACAACAGGCCCTGTGCGCAGAGCACTGCGCACTCCCGAAAAGAAGGAAGCTGGTTCCACATGAACGACGAGTCTGGGGGGGTCATGCACCACACGGGGCGGTGGGTAATCGCATTTCTGGCCGCGTTTTGGGGGGCGGTCTACCGGTTGTACGACCGGACACTGATTGCCGTGCTGTCCTGGATGCCCGTTCGGGCGGACCGGGACCTCACAGGGCGGCGGCGCTCACAGGGGGAGAGCGCCGCCGCCCGGTCCGCGCACAGCGGGGCACGGTCGCTCGACCCACGGGAAGCATGAGCGGATCGCGGACGTCCGATCGGCTCGGCCCGCCTGTCAGGGGCCGAGCAGGTACGGGTGAACCGCGCAGCACCGCTGCCTTCCGATCAGCGGCAGGGGTGCGAATGAGGTGAGAGACACATCATGGGCCTGCCCTTACGGGGGGATGACAGGCGTGTGACGGGGGTCATTGAGAGAGCCGGGCGTCTCCGATGCAAAGGGGGCGCCCGGCTCCTCTTCTTAGGGGACGGCGCAACACCGCGCTGTCGCCGCGAAGTTCGAGTGCGGCCCGGCTTCGCCGCATCCCGGCAGTCCCCCTGGAGGAGTCCCATGAACACCCCGCCCGAGCCGTCCGCGAACCGCCAGGCCGACATCGTCGAGGGCGACACCGCCCAGGCAGGCGCCACCCAGGCCGACACCGTCCGGGCCGACACCGTCCGGGCCGACACCGTCCGGGCCGACGAGGCCGTCGAGATCGACGCCCTTCTCGCCGAGGCGCGGCACGAACTCGGCCGCCGCGACGCGGAGTTGCGGACCGCCCGCCGCGAGCTCCGCCGACTGCGCCGGGCCCGCCGGGCCGAGACGTACCGCCGCGTCGTACGGAACACTCAGGTGCCGTTCCGGATCGGCTGTGCCGTGCTCGGGACCCTGGCCTTCCTCACCGGCATCGTGATGCTCACCCAGGACCACCCGCAGGCGGCCGACATGCTCAGCGCCGCCGGGGCGTTCTGGGCCCTCGCCGTGATGCTCCGCGCACCCCGGTAGCACTCCGGGGGCGTTCCGGTCACGGTTCCGGTCGCGGTTCCGCTCGCGCCCCGGCGGCGGTCCGGCACCCGCCTCTAGACGGTGGGCGCGCTGTGCAGATCGACCATGGTGCGGACCGGGGGCGGCAGCCAGTCGCCGGACGGCCGATGTGTCTCGGTCAGCTGCTCCAGCACCTCCGAACAGGTCGGCCGCCGGGCGGGGTCGTGGGTGAGGCACCGGGTGATGACGTGGACGAGGTTCGCGGGCAGCAGGGCGAGGGCCGACTCCAGGCTCTCGCCTTCCGGGAGGGGCACGGCTCCCGCCGCGTGGCACAGGACCATCCCGTAGGCGTAGAGGTCGGCGGCAGAGGTGCACGCCGCGCCGGCGAGCTGCTCCGGAGCGAGGAATCCCTGTGTGCCGACCACGACGTTGGTACTGGTCAGCGATGTGCTGTCAAAGGCGCGCGCGATACCGAAGTCGATGACTCGCGGGCCCGTGGTGGAGACGATGATGTTGCTGGGCTTCAGGTCCCGATGGACGATGCCGCAGGTGTGGATGCCTTCGAGCGCCTCTGCGACGCCAAGTGCCAGTGCGTACAGGGTTCTTGGTGGCATCGCTCCGTGCAGCCCCAGAACCTCGTGCAGCGAGGGGCCCGGGATGTACTCGGTCACGAACCACGGGTGCTCGGCGTCGGCATCGGCGTCCACCACGGCCGCGGTGTGAAAGCCGCCGACGCGGCGGGCGGCCTCGATCTCACGGGCGAACCGCTGCCGGAAGGTGGAGTCTGCCGCGAACGCCGCATGGATGACCTTGACCGCGACCATGCGCTCGCCGGGCGAGCGTCCGAGGAACACGGTGCCCATCCCGCCCTGCCCGAGCCTCGCCGTCAGGTTGTACCGGCCGATACGGCGGGGGTCGCCCGCCCGCAGGGCCTCGTGCCTCAGCCGCGGGGCCACCGGCGTGGACTGCGCCGGCACGGACGGCGTCAGCCTGGACGGCGTCGACGCGGACGGCGTCGGTGTGCCGGGCGCCGATCCGTTCTCAGGAGCCGGTCCGGTCCGCTGCCCGAGGATCGCGGCCACGTCCCGGTCGGTCTCCGCCTTCGTCAGCGCCGCTCTTCGCTCGCCCTCCGCGACGAGGATGGCGGACTGCCGGACGCCCTCGGCGTGGAGGATCGCGGCGCGCTTGTCGCGGTCGGCGCGCATCTGCTTCTCCATCGAGTCCTGGATGGAGGTCGGTGGCTCGATCGCCTTGAGCTCGACGCGGTTGACGCGGATGCCCCACTGGCCCGACACCTCGTCGAGCGCCCGGTCCAGGTCCGCGTTGGTCTGCGCACGAGAGGTCATGGTCCGCTCCAGGTCCATGCTTCCGACGAGGATGCGGAGCGTGGTGATGACTCGCTGCTCGATGGCCTGGATGTAGCTGGCGACCTCGTACGTCGCGGCGCGGGGGTCGGTCACCTGGTAGTAGATGACGGTGTCGATGTTGACCACCACGTTGTCCCGGGTGAACACCGGCTGGGGCGGGAACGGAACGACCTGTTCCCGGAGGTCGATCCGATGGCGGACCGAGTCGGCGAACGGGACGACGGTGTTCACCCCGGCGGTCAGGGTGCGGGAGTAGCGGCCGAACCGCTCGACGATTTCCACGTGCATCTCCGGGACCACGCGCACCGCCTTGACCAGAGCGGCCACTACGAGAAGCCCCAGCACGATCGTCACAATGAGCACGGGTGACACAGCGTCCCCTTCCCCTCCCGGTCACGCCGGCGCCTGTACCGGACAGCCCGCGCCGGAGTCTTCCAGACTTCCCTCCAGGAGGGTCCCCCTTTCCCGGGTCCCCTTTCCCGGGTCCCTCTTTCCCCTACGCGAGGCCAAGGAGGCATCCGCGGTGGGTGGTGGCCCTCGCCGTCCGGGCCTGGGCGGCACGCCGGGCGGTCTCGTAACGCGTCCCCTGGTTCGGCACCTTGGTTCGGCACCTTGGTTCGGCACCTTGGTTTCGGCACCTTGGTTTCGGCACCTTGGTTCGGTGCTTCGGCCCGGCACTCAGTCTCCGGGCGGCTGTCCCCGGCCCAGCACCTGGGGTGCCCCTGCGGCTTCGGCCTCGGCCTTCGCGTCGCTCACCACGGCGGCGGCCTGCTCCGCGACCTCGGCTGCGGCCGTGGCGGCTGCTTCCGCCGGCGGTGCGGAGGGCGGCAGGCCCATCACCGACTGATCGCTGAACGCGCTGGTGACGGCGCGGACCGCCTCCGTCAGCTCCCCCGGGATCACCCAGAAGGTGTTGTTGTCGCTCTTCGCCAAGTGCGGGAGCGTCTCCAGGTACTTGTACGCCAGGATCTTGGGGTCGGCGTTGTTGCGGTGGACGGCCTGGAAGACCCGCTCCACCGCCTTCGCCTCGCCGTCCGCCCGCAGGATCATGGCCTGTTGCGTGCCCTGCGCCTCCAGGATGTCCTTCTGCTTCGTACCCTCCGCGGTGAGGATCTTGGCCTGCCGCTCGCCTTCGGCGTGCAGGATGGCCGCGCGCTTGTCGCGCTCGGCCCGCATCTGCTTCTCCATCGCCTCTTTGATGGTGTTCGGCGGGTCAATGGCCTTGATCTCGACGCGGTTGACCCGGATTCCCCACTTGCCGGTGGCGTCGTCGAGGACGCTGCGCAACCGTGCGTTGATCTCCTCGCGCGAGGTGAGCGTGCCTTCCAGGTCCATGCTGCCGATGACATTCCGCAGCGTCGTCACGGTGAGCTGATCGATCGCCTGCAGATAGTCGGCGACCTCGTAGGCCGCGGCCCGCGGGTCGGTGATCTGGTAGTAGAGCACGGTGTCGATGTTCACCACGAGGTTGTCCGCGGTGATCACCGGCTTGGGGTCCGACGAGTACACCTGCTCGCGCACGTCGAGTTTGGTGTTGATGCGGTCCGCCACCGGCAGGACGAGGTTCAGACCGGGCTGCAGCGTCCGGCGGTATCTGCCGAATCGCTCCACGTTGTAGCGGCGTGCCTGCGGGACGATCCGCACCGTGGAGGCCACGAGGAAGACCACGACGATCGCCGCCACGAGAATCGGAATGACCACCGGATCCATGATTCCTCGATTCCTCCGTCGGGATGCCTTCAGCCGTTCAGGGAAGGAGCTCTCGGGGGTAGACGACAGCCGTGGCGCCGTCGATCTCCATGACGTCCACCAGCGCACCCACGGGGATCACATGACCCTCGTCGAGGGCACGGGCTGACCACTCTTCGCCGAGGATCCTGACCAGGCCGCGGGTCGCGGTGACCTCCTGCGTCACCTCGGCCCGCTTGCCGATCAGCGCGTCGCTGCCGTCCCGCACGAGCGGCGCCTGCGCCATGTGCCGCAGCACGACGGGACGCACGACGAGGAGGCCTGCCGTCGCCGCCACTCCGAGCGCCACGAGCTGCCCGAGGAGGCCGAAGCCCATGCCGGCGACCACGGCGGCGACCAGTGCGGCGCCCGCCATCAGGCCGAAGACCAGGGTCAGGGTGAAGAACTCCGCGACACCGAGCGTCGTAGCGGCGAGCAGCCATACGAACCACGGCATCGGAATCAGCCTCCCTCAGGGGACTTGTCCTCCAAGCTACCCCCGCGCACCCGGACAGAACAGACTTGTCCGGCCGCACCGGCGTGCGCGGTCGACGTCGCGGGCAGTGGGGGCTCAGCCGCCCGAGTCCCGCCGGGTCCTGGTGGGTTCGGGGCCCGCCGCGTGTTCGGGGTCCGCCGCATCCTCGGGGTCCGCCACGCGCTCGGAGTCCGCCACGTGCTCGGGGCAGTCGGGGTTGCCGCAGGGGCCCGGACCCCATACCGGCACGTAGGCCCCCAGCGACTTGCGCCGTCCTCGGACGATCGTGTCCACGCTGTTCTTGCAGACCGGGCACAGCAACGAGCCTCGCGGCCCGGCCTCACGCTCCTTTTTGCCCATTCTTTAATAATAGTCGTTTGTTGCCGGATCGGCCCCGGGCGTGACGGGCCGGTCCGGGCCCGACCGGCCCTTTCCGGCCGCTTCCGGGACCGGCCCCCGCGTTTCCCGCCCGGCCGGGGCGGCGGTCGCGCAGAGTGTTGCGCATGACGACACCCGCAGAGCTGCTCCGTTCCTTCGCCCGCACCCGGGCCTCGCTCGACGGCGAGGAGGTCACGTACTGGTGGTCCGGAGACGTGTACTCCTGGGCTCCCGACGAGCCCTACCAGCGTCTCTTCGGCTTCGAAGGGCTCAATGTCTCCCGCCTCGTCGAGGACGTCGAGAACGGCCCGGACGCCTATCAACTCCTCACCAGGGAGGCCGCCTTCTACCTGGACCCCGGCACCCGGGAGATCCTGGAGACCTGGCAGGACCTCCCGGTGATCCACGTCTGGAACGACCCGGCGAACCAGAAGTGGCGCCCCTTCCCGATCCCGACGACCGACCTCGGCGGACAGGTCTGCTTCAGCCTGGAGATCCCGCTCGCCTACCCCTCGCCGCTGCCGGTGGCCGAGTACCCCGTCCACTCGGCGGGCGACACGTACAAGGCCCTGGAGCTCTTCCAGTTCTTCGCCGACCGCACGGACTTGGACGGCCCCGCACCCAGCGTCCCGGCGACCATGTCGTGGACCCGGATGTCGCCGTGGCTCCCGTGGATGGCCCGCGGCCAGCGGCCCGGCGGCCTCACCTATCACTGCCGGGGCCGCAAGCTCGGTTCGTACGCCGAGGTCCCCGAGCGCACCCGTGCCCACATCGCCGCCCACCACCCGGAGTTCGCCCGCGCCCCGGAGAAGTGGAGCGAGCCGAACGAGACGAGTTGGACGTACTTCCGCAAGCTCCACCCGCCTCGGTAGTCAGTCCGGTCCGCGCCGGTGGTACGCACCGGGCGTATAGCCGTACGCACGTCGGAAGACGTCGATGAACGCGCTCGCCGACGCCCAGCCGCAGCGGTGCGCCACGGCCGTGACCGGGGTGTCGTCGGCCAGCATCCGCAGCGCGTGGAAGAGGCGGAGCTGGGTGCGCCACTGCGGGAACGTCATGCCGAGTTCGCCGCGGAAGAGCCGGCTGAGGGTCCGCTCGCCGGTGTGGGTGCGGGCGCCGAGCTCGGCGAGGGTGCCGGGGTCCGCCGGGTCCGCGTGCAGGAGGTCGCAGACGGCGCGGAGCCGGGGGTCGGTGGGGGTGGGGAGGTGGACGGGGCGCTGGGGCGAGGCGCGGAGCTGGTCGAGGAGTACGGCGCGCAGCCGCAGGACTTCGGGGGTGGGCTGCCGACCGTGCCGGGGCGTGCGCGTGTACTCCAGGATCAGTTCGCGCAGCAGGGGGCTGACGGTCAGGACGGTGGGGGCGGTCAGGCCGAGGGGGTTCTCGTCCACGGGCAGGCCGAGGGTGTGCATGTCGAGGTGGCCGTGGGCGCGGTGCGAGTGGACCGTGCCGGCCGGTACCCACAGGGCTCGGGTGCCGGGTGCGAACCACGTACCGGCGTCGGTGGTGACGGCGAGGAAGCCGGATCCCGCGTAGACGATCTGGTGGTCGTCGTGCCGGTGCGGATCGACGCACTCCCCCGAGGCGAGGGGCCGGGTGTGGGTGGGGGCCACGGGCATGTGGTCGGCCTGTTCCACTCGGTGCTTCTCCTCACTGGCGGGTACTGGCGGTACTCGCGGTACTGGCGTCGGCTGGCGCCGGCGGGCACTGGCAGGCGCTGGCAGGCGCTGGCGGGTTTCCGGCATTGCTTGGCATTTTATCGGAAGCGCGACAGCAGGGGCACGGCAGAAGATCGAAAGGTGTCCACGAAAACTACTGACAGTCCGTCAACTCCCTTGCTGCACAAGCATTCTCGCGCTCCTCTCACCCTCCTCGCTCTCTCGCACGCCTGCGTCGACGTCTACCAGGGCGCCGTCGCCGCGCTCGTGCCGTTCTTCATCGCCGAGCACGCGTACGGCTACGCCGCCGCCTCCGGCGTCGTTCTCGCCGCTTCGCTGCTGTCGTCCGTGGCGCAGCCCCTGTTCGGCGCGCTGACCGACAAGTGGGCGCTGCCGTGGCTGCTCCCGACGAGCACCCTCGTCGGTGGTGCGGGTGTCGCGCTCAGCGGGGTCGGCGGCATCGGTGGTTCGTACCCGCTGACGCTCGCCGTGATCGCGCTCTCCGGGGTGGGGGTGGCGGCGTACCACCCGGAGTCCGCGCGGATCGCCCGGCTCGCGAGCCGGGGCAGTCACACCGCGATGGGCTGGTTCTCGCTCGGCGGCAACCTCGGCTTCGCGACCGCCCCGCTGCTGGTGTCCGCCGTCGTCGCCACGGGCGGGCTGCGCGCCTCGCCGCTGCTGGTGGTGCCGGCGCTGGCGGGGGCCGCGCTGTGCGTGGTGGCGATGCGTGCGCTCCGCACCCCGGCCGGTGACGGAACGCGCGAGTCGTCCGCGCCCGTCGGCGAGGACGACTGGCCCGCGTTCCTGAAGATGTCCGCGGCCGTGATCTGCCGGTCGGTGGTCTTCGTCGGGCTGAGCAGCTTCATCGCGCTGTACGCCCGTGAGCGCGTCGGCGGCGGTGCGGGTGGCAGTCAACTCGCGGGCACCGCCGCCCTGTTCACCCTCTACCTGGGCGGCGCGTTCGGCACCGTCGTCGGGGGCAGGCTGGCCACCCGGTACGGGCGGGTGAAGGTCGTGCGGTGGTCGTACGCGCTGACCGTGCCCGCGGTCGCCGGCACGGTCCTGGTCCCGGGCCCGGCACTGTACGTCTTCGTGGCGCTCACCTCGGCCGGGCTGTACGTCCCGTTCTCGCTGCACGTCACGCTCGGCCAGGACTATCTGCCGCGCCGGGTCGGCACGGCGAGCGGGGTCACGCTCGGCCTGACCGTGAGCGTCGGCGGCCTCGCGAGCCCGCTGATCGGGGCGGTGGCCGACACGGTGTCGCTCCAGGCCGCGTTGGCGCCGCTGATCGTGCTGCCCGGCGTGGGGTGGCTGCTGGTGCGGAAGCTGTACGAGCCGAAGGGGTAGGGCCTGACGCATCGGGCACCCGGGGCGACGGGCGCCCTGGTCGACGGCCGGTCCGTTACGGTCTGCCGACCCCACGGGCGGAGTTTCGCCAGCCCCACCAAGATTCATCACTGTGAGTGATGACACGAACACACTTTTCCTGCTTTTCTTGTTCGCATGAACACTCAGCGCAAGCTTCTTGCCCGTGCGGCCCTGGTCGCCACCCTCACCCTCGCCGCCCCTCTCGCCGCTGGGCCGGCCAGCGCCGCGCCCTCCCCCGGCGTCGCCGCCTCCGCCGACGGCCGGTGCGAGACCCGGACGCCCGCCCTTGAGGTCAACCACTTCTTCAAGACCTACCGCAAGGCCGTCCAAGGCACCGGCCCCCGCACCCCCGAAGAGGTCCGCAAGGCCCACCTCACCGCCGAGCTGGACGCCCAACTCACCGAGTGGGCCGAGCAGAACCACGCCGACCCGGTGCTGCGCGCGCAGAACGTCCCCAAGGACTGGAAGGTGCGCAACCACTCCACGACGGCCACCACCGCCACGGTGATCGTGACCCAGATCTGGGGCGGTAGCCCGGACACGGAGGTCTGGTACACGGTCCGCCGCTCCGACCTGAAGATCATCAACCTGACGGATCCGCCGGTATAGGCAAACACCCTCCAACCCATCTTGCGGTCTCATCACTCCCCATCCTTCCCTGTTCTTCGTTCCGATCAAGGCGCGATAGGGTGCCTTTCTGTACTTGAAGCAAGAAGAGGCGAGAAGCGGGGGGCCGCGTCGTGACGCAGCAGTTCTATTCGGTGGATCAGGTGGCGGGCCTGCTCGGTCTGCATGTCAAGACGGTCCGGGCGTACATCCGCGAGGGCCGGCTCAGGGCGACCCGGATCGGCAAGCAGTACCGGATCGCACGCGAGGATCTGGAGGCGTTCAGCGGCGGGCCCGTCTCGCCCGCCGCTCCCGTCTCCGCCCCTGCTCCCGTACACCGCGCACGGCACGTCGAGGTGTCCAGCATCGTGCAGATCGACTCGATCGGCCCCGACGAGGTGTCCCGGCTGAGCAATGCGCTCATGGCCACCGTCGGCGGCCGGCACGGCAGTCGGGGCGAGGGGCCGTACGAGGATCGGGTGCGGGTGGAGACCGTCCACGACGAGGAGCGGGCCTCCCTCAAGGTCATCGTGCTGGGCGGCCCGGCCGTCACCGCGGACCTGTTGAAGATCATCGACGCCCTCGCCTCGGGAGTGGCCGAAGCAGCCGGGGCAGTCGAAGGGGCCGAAGCGTCGGAAGGGACCCCCACCCATGTCTGACGGAGGACGAGGACAGCACCGCGCCCCGGACGCCACCGGGATGGTCCGACTGCCGCCCGGCCTCGTGACGTTGTCCGACCGGCGCACGCAGCGCAGCTGGCCGGTCGAGGTGGCTCCGTACCGGCTCGCCGCACACCCCGTCACCCAGGCCGAGTACGCACGGATCACCGGGGAGCGGCCCAGCAGTGCCCCGCCCCACGACCGGCGGCCCGTGGAGGGGATCTCGTGGTGGGACGCGGTCCGTTACTGCAATGCGCTGTCCTCGTTCGAGGGACTGCCGGCCGCGTACCGGATCGGTACCGACGGCGTCGAGAGCATCGAGTGGGACCGGTCCGCCGACGGGTACCGGCTGCCGACCGAGGCCGAGTGGGAGTACGCCTGCCGCGCCGGCTCGGACGGTCCTCGGTACGGACCGCTCGACGAGATCGCCTGGCACCGCGGCAACTCCGACGGGCTCCCGCACGAGGTCGGCGTCCTGCGGCCCAACTCCTGGGGCCTGCACGACACCCTCGGCAACGTCTGGGAGTGGTGCTGGGACATGTACGACGCCGAGGTCTACGGCACCTACCGGGTGCTGCGCGGCGGCGGCTGGTTCGACGAGCGGTGGAGCTGCCGGGCCTCGGTGCGGCGCCGCAGCCATCCCACCCTGCTCCTCGACGATGTGGGATTCCGCGTCGCCCGCGGTGCCCCGTAGGCGCACAGTGGAAGTGTGAACGACATCAGCAGCCGTGCCGACATCGACGTCCTCCTGCGCGGGTTCTACGCGTCGGCCTTCGAGGACCGGCTGATCGGCCCGTACTTCACGGAGATCGCCGGTGTCGACCTGGAGGCGCACCTGCCGCACATCGGTGACTTCTGGGAGAGCGCCCTGCTGCGCACCGGCTCGTACCGTCGCGATGCCCTCGCCCCGCACCAGCGTCTGCACCGGGCACGGCCGTTGAGCACCGAGCACTTCGGGCGCTGGCTCCAGCTGTGGCGGGCCGCCGTCGACGGGCTGTACGAGGGCCCGGTCGCCGAGCGCGCCAAGGCGCAGGGCGAGCGCGTGGCCCGGGTGATGCCGAGGCGGCTGGACGACGGCGGGGCCACGGCACCGGACGACGCGGGCGAGACCTTCGGCATCGGCTTCGTACCGCTGGCGGCCGTCGAGCTGCGCTCGCGGTCCGCACAGGGGCGGTCCGAACCCGAGCAGTCCGAACCGGGGCGGTCCGAACCTGGGCAGTCCGAACCGGCGCGGTCCGAACCTGGGCAGTCCGAGCAGGGGCGGTCCGAAGCCGGGCCGCCCGTGATCTAGCCCCACGTCCGTAGATCGGCTTCGAAAACCCTTTCCCACCAGGGCATTTCAAAGCTACGCTCAGCCGTCGTGACCACCGTAAAAGAGCACTTCAGCGTCTATCACTTCTCCCAGGCCAACCCCGAGGGCCCGGGCAGCGACAATGTACCGGCCCTCCTGCGCCGGGTCGCCGACAGCATCGACGATCTCGGAGCGGTCGAGGTCCAGGACGTGGTCGTGTTCTCGGAGTTCGCCGACGACGGCGAGCTCCAGTTCTCGGCGACGGTCTACTACCACCTCGCCGAGGACCCGGAGGACTGAGACGGGCCGGGGGACCGGGGGACCCGGCCCGTTCCGCCTCCACGGTGGCTTCCTCAGCGTCCGATCGTGAACCGGGTCCGGTGGTGCTTGGGGTGCTCCGCCTCGTCGAGCACGGCGATCGCGAAGTCCTCCATCGACACACCGGAGTTGCCGTCGGCATCGACGAGCAGTTCGTCGGTGCCGAGGCGGTACGTTCCGGTGCGCACGCCGGGTTCGAAGACGGCGGCCGGGCTCAGATAGGCCCAGTCGACGGCGGGGCCGGCGGCGCGGCACACCGCGAGCTGCTCGTCGCAGGCGAGGGCTATGGGGCGCCAGGAGGGCGGGAAGTCCGGTCCTTCGACGACGGTGAGGTCGCTGCCGGGAAGGCGGAGGCTGCCCGCGCCGCCGAGCAGGAGGAGCCGTACGCCGGTGCGGGAGAGGCCCGCGAGCAGGGCTCTGGCGGTGTCCGCGAGCTGCGCCTCCTGGCCGGGCACCGGGCGGGTCGCACTGATCAACAGGTCCTGTCCTGCGCTGAGTTCGGCCACGCTGTCGGGGTCGAGGGCATTGCCGGTACGGTGCCGTGCCGCGGGGTGCAGGGCGCCGAAGCGGGCCGGGTCGCGGGTGACCGCGGTGATGTCGTGGCCCCGGTCGACGGCCTCGGTGACGATACGGCTTCCGGCGGCACCGGTGGCTCCGAAGACGGTGATGCGCATGATGGCTCGTGACTCCTGTGCGAGTGGGGTGGGTCGGCGGGCGACGTGCGAGTGGGACGGGTGGGCGTCAGTTCGCTTGGGACGGGTGGGCGTCAGTTCGCTTGGGACGGGTGGGCGTCAGTTCGCTTGGGTGGGAGTGCGCACCTGCGATTCGGGCGCGAGGGGTACGGGCGCGAGGGGTGCGGCGGCCTTGCGGCGCGGGCGCAGTTGCGCGAGTGCGACCGCCGCCAGGGCGAGCAGCGCGCCCAGCAGTTGGAGCGCGGTGAGCTGCTGGCCGAGGACGATCCAGCCGAGGAGGGTGGCGACCAGGGGGCTGAGCAGGCCGAGGAAGGTGACCTCGGTCGGCGAGAGCGCCTTGATGCCGCGGAACCACAGGGCGTACGAGAGTGCGGCGCCGATCAGCGTCAGATAGCCGAACCCGATGAGGTTCTCACCGGTGAGGGAGGACGGCGGCGGGCCCTCCACGAACAGCGCGACGGGCACCAACAGCAGCCCGCCCGCGACGAGTTGCCATCCGGTGGTGGCGAGCAGCGGCGCCGGGGAGGTCCAGCGCTTGCTGAGGACGACGCCGGTCGCCATGACGACCGCACCGCCGAGCGCGGCGGCCACACCGACCGCGTCCAGCCGGGCGTCGGCGCGCAGGACGAGAAGGGCGACCCCGGTGATGCCGATCACCGCCGCGAGGAGCGTACGCAGCGCGAGGCGCTGGCCGAGCAGCGCCGCTGACAGGCCGGCCACCAGCAGGGGCTGTACGGAACCGACGGTGGCGGCGACTCCGCCCGGGAGCCGGTAGGCGGCGACGAAGAGGAGCGCGAGGAAGATACCTATGTTGAGCGCCCCGAGCACGAAGGACTTCCACCACCAACTCCCCTTCGGCAGGCGTCTGGTGAGGAGCAGGAGCAGGATGCCCGCCGGGAGCGCGCGCAGGACGGCGGCGAGCAACGGGCGGTCGGGGGGCAGGAGTTCGGTGGTGACGAGGTAGGTGGAGCCCCAGACGGCGGGGGCGGAGGCGGTGAGCAGCACAAGCCCTGTTCGATTCCTTAGCACTAAGACAACATATCTCACCGCTAAGAGATCGGCTAGGGTGAATCCCATGACGGATGCAGCAGCGGGCAGAAAAGCCAGCAGGGACGCAGGTGCGGACGCGGGTGCGGACGCGGCCGTGAGCGCGGCCACGGCCGCGGGCACGGATCACGTGGACCTCGTACTGGAGCAGTGGCACGGACAGCGCCCCGACCTGGACGTTTCACCGATGGCGGTGATCGGGCGGCTGAAGCGGCTGGCCCTGCTGATGGAACCGGCGATGAAGCGCACCTTCGCCTCGCACGGCCTGGACGCGGCATCCTTCGACGTCCTGGCGACCCTGCGCCGCAACGGCCCGGACCGCCATCTCACCCCCGCCGAGCTGATGCGCTCGGCCATGGTCACCTCAGGCGCGGTCACCCAGCGCCTGGACCGGCTCCAGGAGCGCGGCCTGATCACCCGCAGGCCGAGCCCCACCGACGGCCGGGTGGTCCAAGTCGCCCTGACAGAAGAGGGGTTGGCACTGATCGACGGGGCGCTGCCGGACCACCTGGCCACCGAGGTGGGACTGCTTTCGGCACTCTCCCCCGCCGAGCTGGCCCAGCTGGCGGATTCGCTGAAGGCATTGCTGCTGGGCCTGGGGGACGGCCGGTGACCACCCGCGCGGGCACCTGAAGGTCAGGCCATGCGCGGGGCGGGCTTGAGCACGGCGAACGGGGCGCCGAACGGATCGGCGAGCAGAGCCATCCGGCCGACCTCCGGGATGTCCGTGGCGGGGAAGACGACGGAGCCGCCGTTCTCCTGCACGGTGGCGACCAGTGCGTCGGCGTCGGAGACGCAGAAGTAGGCGGTCCAGCGCGTCTCCTCGCCCTCCTGGGCCGGGGCGATCCCGCCGAAGGAGGCGTCCTCCTGGTCGCCCTCGGCGGTGGAGAGCACGGTGTAGGGCATGCCGGGCATGTCCATCTGCTGCCCGCGCCAGCCGAACAGACCGCGGTAGAAGGACAGCGCGGCCGAGGAGTCGGGGGTGTGGAGCTCGGCCCAGAGCAGCGTGTTGTCCTCCGACGTCGCTTCCAGACCGGTGACCCGCGCGGGCTGCCAGACGGAGAAGTCGGCGCCCGCCGGGTCGGTGAGACATGCCATCCGGCCCGCGTCCATGACGTCGAAGGGCGCGACCCTGACCGTCCCGCCGGCCTGTTCCACGGCCTTGGCGGTGGCGTCCGCGTCCGGTGTCTTGAAGTAGAGGGTCCAGGCCGGGTCGGCCCCCTCCTCGGTGAGGGGCCCCACGGCGGCAACCGTACGGCCGTCCTTCTGGAAGAAGCCGTACCCGCCCGCATCGGGGCCCGCCGACTGGAAGTCCCAGCCGAAGACGGCGCCGTAGAACGAGGCCGACGCGGCGGTGTCGGGACTGCCGAGGTCGAGCCAGTTGGGCGCGCCGGTGACGAAGTCGGTGGTGAGCATCGCGATGCCCTGCCTTTCTCCGCTGTGCATGGCTGCTGGATGACTGCTGGGTGACTGCTGACCGATGACTACTGAATGTCCTCTTACGGATCGTATCGGCGATGCTACGGACATTCAGGTCGAATCGGTGAACCCAGAAGCCCCGGAGAATCCGGAGAGTGCGGAGAGTGCGGCACGCAGCCGCTCGCCCGTAGCGGCGGCCTCTTCGTCGGTGGAGGCAAGCACGCCGTTCTCGGTCATCAGCGCGTGGAACTGCTGCTGCCGGTACGGGGTGCCCGCAGGGAGCCCGGCGATGTGCCAGTGGAGGTGCGCGTTCCCCTGCTGGCTCCCGAGGGAGAGCAGGTAGGTACGCTCCGGCCGCAGCACCGCCTCCACCGCCAGGGCCACCTTGCGGACCACCGCCATGAGCCGCAGGTAGGCGGGCTCGTCCAGGTCCCGTACCGCGTGCTCGATGTGTGCCTTCGGGGCGACGAGCACCTTCCCCGGCACCGTCGGGTACCGGTCGAGGAAGGCGATGTGCTGGTCGTCCTCGTACACGGTGACGTGCGCGGCCCCCGGCGCACCCGCCACGAATGCGCACACGAAGCACGGGCCTGCGCGCACCCCGGCCTCGTACGCGGCCAGGTCGTGGGGCTGGTACCGCCGCTCCGGTGTCATGCCCCGAATGTAGGGGCGACCCGTGAGGGCAGGCAGGGGTGACGTGGGTCACGGGCGGGCGGTCTCACAGTTCAGGGACCTGTGTCGTCTACCGGGTGGATGCGGCGCTCGTGCCGCGCCGCAGCCGGACCGAAGAACCCGCAGAGGAGAAGCCGTGGAAACCCTGACCGTACGACGAGTCATCGCAGCGCCGATCGCCGAGGTCTTCGACTGGTGCGCCACGACCACCAACTACACCCGTTCCCCGTGGATCCTCCGGGCCCGGCTGGCACGGCCGGGTGCGGACGCACCGTACGGAGTGGGCGCCGTCCGCCTCCACACCTGGTCGATCGGCTGGTTCCGCGAGCGGATCACCGCCTACCGGGCGCCGTACAGCTTCGACTACACCGTGGAACGCAGCTTCCCGCCGGCCCGGCACGAGCTCGGCCGGATGACCTTCACCGAGGTCGACGGGGGCACCGAAGTCGTCTGGACGACCACCTTCCAGGTCAGCTTCCCCTTCTTCGGTGCGGCCCTGACCCGCGCGGTCGGCAGGCCCGTCGTCGGCCTCGCCTTCGGCAAGATCCTCGAAGCCGCCGACACGGCTCTCACCTCGGGCCGCTCCGGCAGCCGGCCAGGGGTCTGACCGGCGGCCGGGAGCACCCACGCCCGCCGCTGAGCGCTTCCGACGAGGCGCCCTCCCTGGGCGCCTCCCCGGGCGCGTCTCCCGTACGTCTCCCGTGCGTCTCCTGTGCGTCTCCTCAGTGCAGCTGGCCGGCCTGGTAGTCGCCGGCGGGCTGCTGGGTGATGACGTTCCCGCGGTTGAAGGCGTTGATGACGGCGATCTGGGTCACCAGGGCGGCGAGCTGATCCTCGTCGTAGTACTTGACGGCGTCGGCCCACGCCTCGTCCGTGACACCGCCGGCCGCGTCCGCGATGCGGGTGCCCTGCTCGGCCAGCTCCAGCGCGGCGCGCTCGGCGCCGGTGAAAACCTTGGCCTCGCGCCAGGCCGCGACCAGGTGGAGGCGCACCGCGGTCTCCCCTGCCGCGGCGGCGTCCTTGGTGTGCATGTCGATGCATCCGGCGCAGCCGTTGATCTGGCTGGCGCGGAGCATCACCAGTTCGCGCGTCGAGGCGGGCAACGTCGACTCCGCGAGCGCCTTGCCCGCCGCGACGAGGTGCTTCATGGCCTTGACCGCCACCGGACTTGCCATGACGTTCAGTCGAGCTTCCATGGTGAACTCCCGTGTCATTGCTGCTGGGTTGCTGGTTACGTCTCTAGGACGAGACAGCCCCCGCGCGCTGTGACACGGCCGGATGTGACCCGCGTCTCCCCCGGACCTCGAAGCTCCTCCCCCGGACCTCGAAGCTCCTCCCCCGGACCTCGAAGCTTCTCCACCGGACCGGGGGCGGCGTGTCTACCAGGTGAGTTCGAGTGAGCCGCCCACCGGCAGTGCGTGCCAGCGGTCCGCGTAGGCGTCGAGGCGGGTCACGATGCGGTCGACGACCGGGGGCATCCCGTCGACAGGCACGTACGCCGGGAGTGTCTTCGCATGGCCGCGGCGCACTTCCCAGACGGGCACCGCGATTCCCGCCAGCTCCTCCGAGCGCGCCATGTCCGCCCGCGCCTGTGCGGACGGCTGTTCCGGCTTCGACTTGCGGCGGCGGGCCGCCTTGTTCCGCTCGGCGGGGTCGGCGGGCCAGAACAGGCCGTTGTCACCGGCGGCCAGCCGCCCGTACACCCCGAGCCGGATCCCCGCCTCCGCCTCGACCAGGAAGTGCACCAGGTCGTGCGGCAGGTACGGATGTCCGCCGGGGCCGTTGCGCGGGGCCAGCGCCGCACCGGTCTCGCGGTGCACCGCGATGCCGTAGCTCGTACCGGGGCCCTTGCTGAAGACGACTCGCATGGACGGCAGGCTAAGCGCCTGACCCGCGCCCCCGCACCCCGTTTTCCACCGGCCGATGACCCCCTGGGGCCGGCCGATGACCCCCTCGGGCCGGGCGCGGGCAGCCCGTCTCAGGCGGGGTGCGTGAGTGCGGCGGGGAGCTCGGCGAAGGCTTCTTCGACCAGTTTCACCAGGGCGTCGCGGCCGCCGCGGCCGCCCTGTTCGGTCCAGCCCAGGGATGCCGTGCGCCAGGCTGCCACGAAGATCTCCACGGTGAGACGGCGGCGCACCTCGTCGGTGCGGTCACCGGCCCGGTCACCGGCGCGGCCGCTCACCGCTTCTCCGAGGGCCCGGGTGGTGTCCTGGCAGTAACCCAGGCTGTGCGCCTGCAGCGCGGGGACGGTCTCCGACAGCTCGCGGGTGGCCAGGAAGCGGCGGTCCCAGTCGGAGTCCATGGCGCCCAGGGTGGTGTTCAGAGCCGCGCGCAGGGCCTCAAGCAGCGGGCCGGTCATTTCCTGGGCGGTGACGTACTCCAGATAGGCCGACCACAGGTCACTGTCCGCGGCGAGCGCGACGTCCTCCTTGGAACGGTAGTTCCGGAAGAACGTGCGCTTGGAGACCTCCACGGCGTCGCACAGATCGTCCAGCGTGGTGGCGTCGTATCCGCGTTCGGTGAACAGGCGGAGTGCGGTCTCGGACAGGGCTCGACGAGTGCGCAGCTTCTTTCGTTCGCGCAGCGGCAGGTCGCGCAGATCATCACTCACCCCATGAGGCTACCACCCGGGAGCCATTGCGCCTTGACGGCTTATGCCACCGAGTGGCACTGTCGCCCCGGTGGCCAATTGTGGCCGTCGAACCTCCCCGAAGCTGAACCTCCTCGAAGGAGTCCGAACTCGTGACTGCTCCCGTCCCCCCGGGCCGCTCCCGGCCGGCGATCGCGCTGGTGGTGGTGTTGCTGGCCTTCGCCGCCGTGCCGATGTCCATATCCGGAGCGGCCGTCGCGCTCCCCGGCATCGGTGCGGACCTGCACACCGCAGGCGCACCGCTGCAATGGGTCATGAACGCCTACAACCTGACGTTCGCCTCGTTCATGCTGGTCGCCGGGTCGGCGGCCGACCTGATGGGCCGCCGCAGAGTCTTCGCGGCAGGTGCGGCGCTGTTCGCCGTCGGCTCGGTCGCGGCAGCGGCCGCCCCCGGCATCGTCCTGCTGGACATCGCCCGCGCCCTGTCCGGCATCGGCGCGGCGGGGGTGTTCGCCAGTGGCGGCGCGATCCTGGCCACCACCTTCGAAGGCGCCGCGCGCACCCGCGCGTTCGCGGCCCTCGGCAGCGCCGCCGGGCTCGGTCTCGCGGTCGGGCCGACCCTGTCGGGGTGGCTGGTCAGCGGGCTGGGCTGGCGCGCCTCCTTCGGGCTGCACGCCGTCCTGGTGGTGGCGGCACTGGCCGGTGTCGGATTCATCGCCGAGTCCCGCGCCGAGCAGCGCCCCCGGCTGAACGTGGCGGGTGCGGTGGTGTTCGTCGCCGGTCTCGGCGCTCTGGTCCTGGGCGTCGTCCAGGGTCCGGAGTGGGGCTGGTCCAGCCTCGGCGTGCTGGCGTTGCTGGCCGTGGGCGTGGGGCTGCTCGTACTCTTCGCCGTCATGCAGTCGCGTTCCGCCGCCCCGCTGCTGGACCTGACGCTGGTGAAGAACCGCCGGTTCCTGGCGCTGTGCATGGTGCCCGTGGTGACGACGTTCGGCTTCGTGACGCTGCTGACGTACCTGCCCACCTATCTGGTGGGGGCCGGCGGCCTCTCGGCCCAGCGCGCCGGAACGGTGCTGCTGATGATGACCGCACCAGTACTGCTGGCCCCGCCGCTGGCCGGGTGGCTGGTCAACCGGGGCGTGTCGGCCCGCCTGCTGATCACGGTGTCGTTGGCCATGTTCGCCGGCGGGAACGCGTGGCTCACGGTCATCGGTCCCACCACCCCCGTCGCCGTCATCGCCGGACCGCTGCTCCTGATCGGGCTGGGCGGCGGGCTGTCGTTCGGCGTGGGCGACGGGACGGCGATGAGCCTCGTCGAGGCCGAGCGCGCAGGAATGGCCGCCGGGTTCCTCAACACGATGCGCATCGGCAGCGAGGCCATCGTCATCGCCGTGTTCGGCGCGGTCCTGGTCAGCCTGATCGGCACCCGCGTCGGCTCCCCCGAACTGGCCGCGAAGGTCGCCGCGGGAGACCTGTCGGGCGCCGGCTCCGAGGCACTGGCCGCCGGCTTCACCCATGCCCTGCACGTCGCGCTGTACGGAACGGCCGCCGTGTGCGCGGTCGGCGCGGTGGCCATCGCCGCCGCACTGGCCCCACCGCGCCGGGACGCCACCGGGACGACCCCGGCCCCCGACGGCGCCCCGCTGCCCGTGAAGGTCGCCTGACCGGGTCGGGGGCCCGGCATCGGATCGTGGTGCACTGGAAAACGTAAATCGAACAGACGTACGCTTCCGGTATGTCTTCCCACTCCGCCCCCTTCCCCGAGGACCTCCTCGACCTCCAGCAGCAGCTCCACCAGGCACAGGCCGACTTCCACGCCCTTGCCACCGCTCCCCCCTGGGGTGCCGATTCCGCGCCCGTCTTCACCGAGGAGGAGGTGGATCAGGTCGAGGAGCTGTGGGAGCGGATACGCGAGCTGACCATGGCGGTCAACGAGCATCCGTACTGGACCGCGGTGGGCGACGGCCGGGTGAACCACGCCCGGCGGGGGCTGCGGGTCGTGGGTGGCGAGAGTGACGGCGGGCGGGGGGCGGGGGCGGCGTAGGTGGCTTAGGGCCCCCCGCCCGCTCCCCCTTTCGCTCCTCCCTTTCGCCCCTCCCCTTCGCTCCTCTCCTTCACGTCATCCCAGCTGCTTCTTCCGGTTGTTGTCCGGTCCGACCCGGAGCCCGTACCTGGACCACAGGGCGCGCTGTACGAAGAGCGTCAGGGTGCCCGCGATGAGCATTCCGGCGAGGTTCACACCGAGCTGGATCAGGGAGGCGCTCACCTCGCTCCAGTGGCCGAGCGGGACGGCCACCGCGAGGTTTCCTGCGGCGGGGACGGTGGTGACGGAGATGAAGACGCCCACCAGGGTGGAGGACTTGCCCGCGGTCATCGACAGGATGCCCGCGATGCCGGCCAGCAGCGCCACGATGAAGGACCACCGGTCTGGGTGGATGATGAAGTCGGTCAGCGGCCGGTCGTCGAGCATGGCCGGTTCGATCCAGCCCAGCAGGCGGCCCGCCGCCGCGCACGCCATGGTGATCAGCACGGCCGTCGTGAAGCCGACGACGAGGGTGCGGACCGCCCTGCCGACCAGGTCCGCCTTCCGGCTCATCACCCCGAAGCAGATCGCCGCCACCGGCCCGAACTCAGGGCCCAGCACCATCGCACCGACTATCAGGATGGGCTGGTCGAGCAGCGCACCGATCGCCGCGATCTGCGTGGCCAGCGCAAGGAAGGCGAGGAACGCCCAGGTCAAGCGGGTCTCCGCAGAAGTGCGGGCGACCAGCTCGTCCCACACCACGGCGTCGTCCGGGTCGCCCGGAGCATCTGCTTCCGCCTTCTCGGCGGCTGAGGAGATGGACAGGTCGAGCTGCTCGACGGTGATGCCGCCGGTGTCTTTCAGACCGAGGTCGCGCAGTGCGCCGAGGACGCCGTTGGCCGCTTCTCTGGCCACGTCGAACTCGACGAGGTCACCTGCGGGGGCGTGCGCGGCGCCGGGCAGCTTGAGGACGTTGACGACGGCGGGGCAGTCGGTCGCGATCCGCAGCACCTCGTCCGTCTGGCCGGCGGGGCTGATCACTCGTACATGCAGCATGACGGGCATTGTGCCCGGCGGGAAGCCCGCCTGGGGAGCCGCGGGACGTGCGGCGCTCGGGCGCACCGTGCGCGCCGCCTGATCCGCTTGATCCGTCTGACCTGTCTGACCCGTCTGATCCCGTGCGCGTGCGGTCATGGAAACTGTCCGGATGGACATCTCCGCTGCGGACGAGGCCCGCCGCTGGCTCGCCGAGGACGGCATCACACAGGTCGGGCCCGACGAGTGGACCGACGGCGAGACCCCTGACGGGCGGCTCGACTCCGGTCAAGTCGCCCATGAGCAGGCCGGGTTGGTGTTCAGCGACGAACGGCTGGACGTGGCAGGGCAGGTCCGCCTCGCGTTCGGGCTGCTCGATGTGCTCGACCAGTACTGGGTGACGGTCGAGATCCGGTTCGCCGACCGGGGAGCCGCTGGCCCCCTGCCCGCCGAGCCCCTCTGGGACTGCTACCGGCAGCGACTGGAGGCGCCCCGGGTGTCCGAGGCCGTCACGTACTCCCTGTGGGTCGACTGGTTCGAGGACGGGAAGACGTCGACGGCCGCGTTCGAGGAGGTGATCGGCCGCGATGCCGGGCGGTTGACCGCGGACGCCCCGGCGACGCTGCTCCGCCGGGCAGGGCGGGTACTGGAGTGCTCGGGTCCGGTTCCCTGGGAGGCAAAGCTGCCGGTCTTCCGGGCCGCTACACGGGTCCCCTCCCTCCATCTCCCGCTCTTCAAGGGCCTGTTGACCGGATACCACGACGTGTACGGACAGCTGCTGCCCGATGCCGCGCTCGCTCTCCTCGGCGAACTGGACCTCCCGGCCGACACCGAGCACGCCGCGGAGCTGCGTACCGTACTGGCCGCCGGGCACGCCAACCACTACCGCAGTCCGGGGGCGTGGGAGGAGGCGGTACGGGCACCGACCCGCCCGTAGCCTGTCGGCCCCCGTCAGCTCTGCCAGCCCCGTCAGCCCTGCCAGCCCCGTCGGCCCCGTCGGCCCTGTCAGAACCTGGTTGTCAGGCCGGGCCTTCGCTGACAAGCTCCCGGTCATGTCTGCCACCCCATCGCCCTCGCCATCGCCCTCGTCCTCGTCCTCGCCAGCCCCCTCGCCCGCCGCCTCCGCCGGTGCCTTCACCTTCTCCGCCCCCGACGGCACCCGGCTCGCCTACCGCATCACCGGACCCGGCAAGGGCGCGGGTACGGACGTCGAGGACTCCCCCGTCCTCTGCCTCCCCGGCGGCCCCATGCAGGACCCCCGCTACCTGGGTGACCTCGGCGGGCTGGACCGGCACCGTCGGCTGCTCTTCCTCGACCTGCGCGGAACCGGCCGCTCCGAGATTCCGGCGGATCCCTCCTCGTACCGTTGCGACCGTCTCGTGGACGACATCGAAGCGCTGCGCGCGCACCTCGGGCTCGACCGGATCGACCTCCTCGCGCACTGCGCGGGCGTGAATCTCGCGGTGCTGTACCTCGCCCGGTACCCGGAACGCGTCGGCAGACTCGCGCTGATCACCCCGAGCACCGCGGCCGTGGGCATCCCGATCACGGCCGGAACGCGGCTCGCGCTCGCGCAGCTCCGCAAGGACGAGCCGTGGTTCCCGGAGGCGTACGCCGCGCTGGAGTCCCTCAACTCGGGTGCGCCGAAGCCCGGCGACGTGGAGGCGATCGCTCCGTTCTTCTGGGGGCGCTGGGACGCGGCGGCGCAGGAGCAGCACGCGGCGGCGAGTGCACCGGCCAACCCGGAGGCCGTGCGTCTCTACGGTTCCGAGGGCGCGTACGACCCGGAGGCCACGCGTGCGGCGCTGGCGGAGCGTGCGGCGCCGGTGTTCCTGCTGGCCGGGGAGGTCGATCTGAACAGCCCGCCGCAGTCGACGGTGGAGTTCGCGGCCCTGTTCCCCGACGCCACCGTCGTCGTACAGCCGGGGGCGGGGCACTCGCCGTGGGTCGACGATCCGGAGGCGTTCGTGACGGCGACGGCGCGCTTCCTGGGCTGAGCCGCGCTGCGCGCCTGCCTGCCGCGCCCTCTCGGCCTCTCCCTCTCAGCCGTTCCCGCCCCTCGCGCTCTCCCTGCCGTCGGTGGTGCCGGTCGTACCGGTGCCGGCCGGTTGCCAGTCGGGGCGCCGGTCCAGGAAGGAGGTGTCGAAGGAGGACCTGTCGAAGGAGTCGGGGACCTTGCCGCAGGGGGAGTAGACCTTGACGACCAGGGTGTGGCCGCGGGAGTTCCACATGACGCTGATTCCGTCGCCGCGCTTGACCGGGTCGTTCTCCGCGGCGAACTCGTGGAAGACGAAGCCGAGTTCGGTGAGGCGGGTGCTCCGGCCGCCGCCCCTGTCGTGACCGAGCTGCCAGCCGTCGGCCACCAGGTGGCTCCGCAGCCGCTCCACCGCGGCGCGCGCCTCGTCCTCGGAGACGTCCGGCACGTTCCAGTCGAGGCCGAAGGTCACGACGTCCCTCCGCGGACGGTCGATGTGGGCGAGGGACTGGAGGCCGCGGTAGTAGCAGGAGCCGGTGTCCCTGCGTTCCTGGCGCACCGTGGCGGCTTTCGCAGGAGGGAGGCCGAAGTGTTCGTACACGTCCTGGGAGCGCTGGTCCAGCCGCCGGGAGACGGCATCGGGGTCGACAGCCGGGTAGGGCGACCCGTACCAGAGGCTCCGTACCCCCTGCACGCCCGCGACGAGCACCACCGCTCCGAGCCCGAGTGCCGCCGCCATGATCAGCCGCCGCCGTGGGGACCGTGCGGGCTTCACCGCGCGCTCCGGTTCGCTTCCGGCCGTCGTGCGGCCGTGCCCTCGTGCAAGCGATTCAGGATCATGTACGGAACGCTAGGCGCAGGCGTTCCGGCCGGCATGAGCTGTCGTACTCAGGCGACAGGTACTCAAATACTCACGTGCTGACGTGCTGACGTGCTGACCGATCTCAAATGCTCACGTGCGGCGCTGCTTTCAAGTGCGGTTCAGCGTGGCGACGAGCGGCTGGACGGCTTCCAGTACGTGGCGGCGGAGCCATCGGGACGCGGGGTCGTCATCGAGTCGGCGGTGCCAGCGCAGTTCGACGTCGGCCGAGGGCAGTTCCAGGGGCACCTTGTGCCACCGGAGGGGAACCTGGCGTTCGACGAGGTGCTCCGCCACGAGTTGGGGGCCGAGGCAGACGACGTCTCCCTCCAGGGCCATCAACGCCGCCACGGCGAAGTTGGGGACGACGGCGACGACGCGGCGGGAGCGGCCCAGGCGGCGCAGCACCTCGTCCAGTGGCCCGTGCGCGAGGCCCCGGCGGGACGCGGAGATGTGCGGATGGGCGCACAGGTCGTCCACCGTCAGTCGTGCGGCCCTGCCCAGGTCGGAGTGCGCCCCCACCACTGCGACAAAGCGGTCGGAGAACAGCGTTCGTGTGTGCACGTCCGGAGGGGGCGGGTCGGCGACGCCGATGTCGAGGTCGAGCGAGCCGTCGCGCAGCTGATCGGGTTCCTTGGAGTCCTGGGCGACGAACCGCAGGCGGACGTGGGGTGCTTCGGCGGCGATCCGGTGGGTGAGGCGGGGCGCGAGAACGGGGCTGAGTCCGTCGTTGACACGGATGGCGAAGGTGCGCCGCCACGCACTCGGATCGCTCGCGGCAGGGTCCGCCTGGAGTTCGGCCGCGGCATCCAGCAGCGTTTTGACCTTGGCTGCCGACCGCTGGGCGAACGGGGTGGGCACGAGGCCCCGGCCGGCACGCACCATGATCTGGTCGTTCATCGCCCGTCGCAGCCGGCCCAGGGCCCTGCTGGTGGCCGGTATGGAGAGATGAAGGCGTGTCGCGGCCGCGGACACGCTGCCGGTGTCCATCAAGGCGTCGAACACCCGTAACAGATTGAGGTCCAACTGCACGTCCACGGCGGTCCCTTCAGTTGCGTCCGACGCAAAACATCTGTGCAAAGCGTGCATTAGACATCATGTCAGGCGCGTTCAACACTGAAGTGGTGATCGGCCAACCGCCGTCCCTGCACAAGGAGATGTGGAAACGATGACCGACGAATACCCGGAGAACGCCAAGAAGCAGAACAAGAAGCAGAACTCGTCGCCCGCCGATGTCGCCGTGGTGGGGTGCGGGCCGGTCGGGATGACGCTCGCTGCCCTGCTGGGGAAGGCCGGGCACTCGGTCGTGGTGCTCGAACGCTACCCCGGCCTGTACGGCCTGCCCCGTGCCGCCAGTTTCGACGGTGAGACCATGCGCGCGCTGCAAGGGCTCGGACTCGCCAACGAGTTGGTGCCCACCCTGCGCGTGCAGGACGCGTACGAGTGGCGCAACGGGGCGGGTGAGCTTCTCATCCGGCAGGAGTGCCGGCCCGTCGGCGCCAGCGGTTGGGCCGATCTCTACCTGTTCCACCAGCCGTACCTGGAGAAGGCGCTGCACGCACTGTGCACGTCGCTGCCGAACGTCGACATACGTTTCGGCACGACGGTCACCGACCTGACCCAAGAGCAGGACCGGGTCACCCTGAGCACGGCGGACGGCGCGACCCTCGCAGCGCGCTACGTGGTCGGCTGCGACGGCGGCAACAGCTTCGTGCGGGACGCCCTCGGTGTCGAGCAGGACGATCTCGGCTTCTCCGAGCCCTGGCTGGTCTGCGACTTCGCCCTCCGGCGCCCGGCGGCCGAACTGGGACTGCCGTCGATGCTGCAGATCGGCGACCCCGAGGAGCCGACCACCATCGTCACCACCACTGCCGGACACCAGCGATTCTGCTTCCTGCTCGACAAAGACGACGACGGCGACAACGGCGACGGCTTCGCACGGGAACGCGCGGCGGAAAAGGTGTGGTCCCGCGTGGAGCGCCACCTCTCCCGCGACGACGCCGACATCGTCCGTACCGCCGCCTACACCTTCCAGTCGCTGGTCGCGAGGCGGTGGCGGGACGGCCGGGTCCTGCTCGCGGGGGACGCCGCACACCAGATGCCGCCCTTTCTGGGGCAAGGAATGTGCTCGGGGATACGGGACGTGCTCAACATCGCCTTCAAACTGGATCTCGTACTGAGGGGGGTCCGGGGCGCCGAGGTCCTCGACACCTACCAGAGCGAGCGGGAACCGCATGTGCGTGGTGTGACGGCCGCGAGCATGGAGCTCGGCCGCCAGCACACCTTGCGGGACCCCGTGCTCGCCCGGGAGCGCGACAACACGCTGAGGGCCCGCCGAAGTGCGCTCCGAGAGCCGGACCGGATTCGGCTGCCCGACCTCGGCCCCGGCCTGTTCGCCTCCGGTGGCGGCAAACTGTCGGTCCAAGGGCGGGTGAGCGACGGCCGGAGGACGGGGCTGCTCGACGAGATCGTCGGCGGAGGCTTCCGGCTGCTGGTCGCCGAGCAGGCCCTTCCCCTGCTGGATCCGGCCTCGCTCAGTGACCTGGGCGTCACGGTCGTCGGCTTCGGTCCCTCCGCAGGAGGAGCCGTCGTCGCCGACCCGGACGGCACTCACCGGCGTTGGCTGTCCGGCATCGGAGCCACCGCCGCTGCCGTGCGCCCCGACAACTACGTCTACGCGGCCGGACCGGACGCGGGCGAGGTGGCGAGCCAACTGCGGACGGCACTCACCCCCGGCGCCGCCTGAGTCCGGCAACGCCGCTGTCGCCGCTGAGGGGTTGGTCCGGGTACGTCAGCCGCGGGTACCAGCCACATCGACTCCGTCCGGCGCTCGGCACCACCTTCCCTCTCGTACGCCCGCCTCAGGCGTGGTCGTACACCGTCACGGCCACGTCCCGCGCGCTCAGGGACTGGGTGATGAGCGGCTCGATGCGTTCCCACTTGCCGCCCGCGAGCCCGCAGCCGATGCGCGGCATGTGGACCGATGCCTGGTGGGCGAGGGCATGTGCGGCGAGGGCCGTCAGGCTGCGTTCAACCGCGTCGTAACGGATGGGCGGGCCGCCGCTGCCGGACCTGATGCCGCGCTGAGCAACCATGTTGGCGACCCAGATATCGGTCCTGACCTGCACCAACTGCACCGCTCCCAGGCCGAAGTCATTACCGGCGCGCTCGCGGTGCCAGCGGCGGTACTCCTTCTCCGGTCCTGGCCAGCGCCGCGAGACCGCCACCACGAAGCCCTTGCCCCAGCCGCCGAGGTCGTTGCAGATATGCGCGATGATCTTCGGACCCTTGGCCTGGGGGTCGGTGGCATCGCCCGCGATGATCTTCAATGGCTCCATGCACGCATGATGGCCCGGCCGTGGGACGGCGGTCCAGCGGGTTGCCGCGGCTCCGCCCGAACACAATTCGGTTTCCCGGTCCTTCAGTCCCTCGGTCCCTCGGTCGGTCCCTCGGTCGGTCCCTGCCCCGACCCGCCGCCGTGCTCGATCTCGTACTGCTCGACCAGGTGCTCGTACGCCTCCCACGCCTCCGGGTCGCGCGCGAGGACGTCGCGCAGTTCCAGGGTGGCCGTCGTGCCGGTGAGGTCGCAGTGGCCGGTGGAGTCGTCGATCCGGAGTTCCGTACGGGCCCTGGCCCACAGGGCGCCCGCCTCGGCCTCGGTGGCGTAGACGGTGAGGGTGGCTTCGACCGGGAGGGAAGCCGGGTCGTAGTCCTCCTCGGCGGTCCCGGCCAGGTGCTCCACCGCCTCGCGCGGATGTCCGTAGCCGGACTCCCAGGCGAGGGGGCACGGCCCTGAGTGGAATTCCTCCGGGCAGACCAGGGCGCGCAGGGTCCGCTCGACGCGCGACCGGTCGTCCTCCTCCTCGACCTCGTCGGCCGGACTCCGCACCAGCGGGGACGGCAGGCCGAGCCCGACCGCGATCTGCCGGATCCTCCGGTCGGGCGAGTGGCCGCGGGAGCGGTCCTGCCTCACGTCCTGCCCCACGTCCTCCCGCGCTTCCTCCCGCACGTCGTTCTGCACGTTCACCCTCGCGTTGTCCCTGTGTCGGCCCTCACGCGGAAAGGGTAACGGCCTCCGCCAAGCACTCGCCCGGGAACGGGAGTTGGTCCGGTGGTCGTCGGCGGATCGCGCGGCCCGCCGGGGCGGGGAATCCCCGGTCCCGGCGGGCACACGCGGCCGGGACTCAGGCCGCCAGGTCCGCCCGGGACCGCACCTGCACTTCCTGCGCCGACTGTGCGGTCCGGGCCGACTGCGCCGACCGTCCTGAGTCCGCTGCGGACGCCGGGTCCGACGCCTCCGCCGCTTCCGCCGCGTGCGCGCAGCACGTCCGGGCGAGCAGGCTGTCCGCCGCGCCGAGGGCCGCCTCGATTCCGGAGGTCGACGTGGTCACGCACAGCGTGTACGTGACGTCGTCCAGGGCGCGCTGCGTTTCAGGCGACGGATTCTGGGCGTGGGCGAACCGGGTCTCCGCGTAGCGCGTGAGGAGTGTGCGCAGCACCTTGGGATCGGGCACCAGCATGTAGGGGTTCCCCTTCTTCTCGTCTTGTTGAGTTTTGTTTTCTCGTGTCTCTTGCGTCGTGTACTTCGCGTACGCCGTATGTGCCGTGTGCGTCATGTGGTGGCACACCTACACCTGTTACGCGTGCTCTTGGTGCGAGTTCCCCTCTGACGCGGTCCCTACACCGGCTCTTTCCGGCCAGAGTGTGCCGACAGCGACACTCAGAGTGAGAAGCATGTGCAGAGTACGCGGAGAACCTGTCAGTCGGTCGTAAGCATTCCGGTCCTGAGTCGGCCGAGGATGCGGGTCAGGAGGCGGGAGACCTGCATCTGCGAGATGCCGAGGACTTCGCCTATCTCCGCCTGGGTGAGTTCCTGGCCGAAGCGCATGGAGAGGATGCGGCGGTCCCGGTCGGAGAGGGAGGCGAGGAGCGGGGCCAGGGTGTGCAGGTCCTCGAAGAGTTCCATGCCCGGGTCGCAGGCACCGAAGTAGTCGGCGTACGAGACGGGGGACTTGGCGCTGTTGTCGGCGCCGGTCTCGGCGGGCAGGTCGAGGGAGCCCGCGGTGTAGCCGTTCGCGGCAACCAGGCCGTCGGTGACCTCGGCCTCGGTGAGTTCGAGGAGTTCGGCGAGCTCGGGGACCGTGGGGTCGCGGTCCAGGACGGCGGCGAGCTGCTCCTTGGCCTTGGCCAGTTCGGTACGGAGCTCCTGGAGCCTGCGCGGTACGTGCACCGCCCATGTCGTGTCCCGGAAGAAGCGCTTGATCTCGCCGGTGATGTACGGGATGGCGAAGGAGGTGAACTCCACCTCGCGGGTGAGGTCGAACCGGTCGATCGCCTTGATCAGGCCGATCGTGCCGACCTGGACGATGTCCTCCAGGTCGCCGCTGCCCCGGTTGCGGAAGCGGCGCGCGGCGAACTTCACCAGGGAAAGGTTCATCTCGATCAGGGTGTTGCGCACGTAGCTGTACTCGTGCGTGCCCTCCTCCAGCTCCCGGAGCCGGTCGAGGAAGAGTTTGGAGAGCCGGCGGGCGTCCCTGGGGGCGACGGCCGCGGGGCGCGAGATGCGGGGCAGTTCCCCGGCGTCGGCCGGTTCCACCACGGTCGCGCTTGCGGGGGCTGTCAGCATCGCGGTTCCTCCTCGGTCGCGGTCGTCTCCCGTTCGAGCCTTGCCCACGAACGCGTGTTCACTCTCCGCGGACGCCACCTTTCTTCTGCCGGGCAAACGCGAGGTCGGATTGCCGCCAGTGCCGACGATCACCGTCTCGTTTCATCGAACCAGCACCCATCGAACCCGCACCCGCTGACCGAGGAGTTCTTCATGGAGACCTGGAACGAGCCCCAGACCCAGACCCAGACCCAGACCGCCACCGCCACCGCAACCGCGACCGCGACCGCGACCGCGACCGCGAGCCAGAACGGGACCGGGCTGATCGTGCAGCCCGAGGACGCCGAGTACGTGGCGCTGCCGCACGGCGGAGGCTTCCGGCTGCTGGTCGACGCCCGCGACACCGGCGGGGCGCTGGGCGCCAACCGCCTCGCTCTCGGCGAGGGCGCCGACGGCGCACGGCTGCACCACCACGCACTGTCCACGGAGTTCTTCCACGTACTCGACGGGACGGTGGAGTTCCTCGTCGGCGACGAGAGGGTGTCGGTGGGGCGCGGCGGCACGGTCGTCGTACCGCCGAAGGTGCCGCACGCCTTCGGTGCCGCTGCCGGCCGCACCGCCGAGCTCCTGGCGGTCCTGACGCCGGGCGTCGACCGCTTCGGATACTTCCGGGCGCTGGGCCGCGTCCAGCACGGCCTGGACTCCTTCGACAGCCTGCTGCCCGAACAGGTCCGCTACGACGTGCACTTCCTCGATCCGGCGGACAGCACCCTGCTCAGCCGCTTCGACACCGCGGCGGAGGGCTTCGGCGATCGGTTGCGGGCCGTACCCGACGCGGGCTGGGAGAGCCCCACGCCGTGCACCGAATGGAACGTGCGTCAACTGGTCAACCACATGATCCAGGGAAGCCGCATCTACACCTCGCTCCTACGGGGCGGCAGCAGCGCCGAGTTCATGGCGAACCTGGGCCAGGAGGCGCTCACCGGCGACCTGGTGAGCGCCTACCGGACCGCGGTGGCCGAGTGCCGGGCGGCGTTCCGTGCCGCCGGCGCGCTCGACCGGATCGTCGACTACCCGTTCGGTCCCGTTCCTGGCCGGCAGCTGCTCGGCCTGTACGTCGTGGACGCGATCACCCACACCTGGGATCTCGCCCGAGCGCTACGGCTCGACGAACGGCTCGACGCGCACACGGTGCGCTGGATCCTCGACAACTTCCAGTGGATCTATCACGGCGTCGACGAAAGCCCCCTGACGGACAGCAACCGCTACTACGGGCCGCCCACCGGGGCACCGGCGTCGGGCGCCTCCGAACAGGACGCTCTCCTGCGCGCCATGGGACGCAAGCCGTAGACCCGGCACGGACTGCGGCGCCTGCCCGTCCGGCAGGCCCACAGTCCGGCAGGCCCACAGTCCGGCAGGCGCACAGTCCGGCAGGCGCACGGTCCGGCAGGCGCACGGTCCGGCAGCACGCAGTCCAGCAGCACGCAGTCCAGCAGCGGCGATCCCTCAGCGGCTCAGGACCGGTTCCCCGGTCCGCTGCGCGGCGGTCGGCCCGGCGGTCGGCTCTGCGCTCGGCCCTGCGCTCGGGGCGCTGCCGCGCGGGCGGCGCAGCAGGATCACACCGGCCACCGCCGCGAGCAGCATGATCCCCGCCGCGACGGTGAGGCACAGCCGGATGCCGTCGAGGAACGCGAGGCCGAAGGCGTCCAGCATCCGGGAGGTGTCCGCGCCGAGGTCGATCGCGTGGACGGCACCGAACCCCGCGCTGTCGACCGCGTCGGCCACCCGGTGCCGCGCCTCCGCGTCGAGGGGGGTGTCGGCCAGGTGGCCGGGCAGGGCGCTGCCGACCCTGGTGGTGAGCAGTGCGCCCATCAGGGCGGGGCCCAGCGCCGCACCGAGCTGGCGGAACGCGTTGCTGCCCGCCGCCGCCATCCCCGCGAGGTGGTGCGGCACCGCGTTGATCGCCGTGGCGGTCATCGGGGCGAAGACCGCACCGAAGCCGATGCCGAGGAGGACCAGCCGCCAGGCGAGGGCCGCGAACGAGGTGTGCGCGTCGATGGAGGTGAGCGCGAGCAGCGCGCCGGTGGCCACCAGCAGGCCCGTGGTGATCAGCACCCGCGCCGGTACGCGGTGCATGAGCCGGCCGAAGACCGGTCCTGCGAGCATCGCGGGCAGCGTGAGCATCAGCATGCGGCAGCCCGCTTCCAGCGTGCCGAGCCGCTGGACCTGGCCCAGGTACAGGCTGAGGACGAAGACGAAGCCGATCAGCCCCAGGAAGCTGATCATGGCGACCAAGGCGGTGGCACTGAACGCGGGGCTGCGGAACAGCTTCGGGTCCAGCATCGGGCTGCCGCTGCGCAGTTCGACGACGACGAAGGCCGCGAACGAGACCGCCGACAGCACCAGCGCCACCGTCACGCGCGTCTCGCCGAAGGACGCGCCGCCGCCCTCGATCACCGCGTACACGAGCGAGGTGACGGCGACAGCGGCCGTGATCTGCCCCGGCCAGTCGAGCCGTCGGGATCCGGCGGCGCGGGAGTCGGCCAGGAACCGGGCGGCCGCGCCCATGGCGAGCAGCGAGGCCGGGACCGGGAGCAGGTAGATCCAGCGCCAGGAGGCGCCTTCCGGGATCGCACCGGAGATCAGGGGGCCGACAGCCAGCGCGCCCATGAGGGACGCGGTCCACAGGCTGACGTACTTGGCACGCTCGCGCGGGTCGGGCACCGCGTGACTGATCAGGCCGAGCGTCGCGGGCAGCAGGGCCGCCGCGCCGACTCCCGCGAACGCCTGTCCCACCCAGAGGACTTGCACGCTGCCGGCGCTCAGCGCGATGGCCGCGCCCGCCGCGCAGAAGGCGAGCCCGGTCTGGAACACCTTGCGGCGGCCGTACACGTCGCCGACGACTCCGGCGGTGAGGATGAGCGCGGCCATCGGCAGGACGAAGGCGTCGGTCACCCAGGCGAGGTCGGCCGTCGACGCGTCGAGGCTGCGCTGGATCTTCGGCAGGCCGACCGAGACCGTGGTCACCGGCAGGTAGGCGACGAACACGCCCACGCAGGCCATGACGAGGGTGGCGGTGCGGCTGTCGCGTCCGCCCCTCGTCGCGGACGTGGCGTCCGTCGTCGTGGCATTCACTGAGTACTCCTTCGTGACCCTGGGTCAGGGCATGGGGGATCGCCCTGCGTTCCGGGCACGCGTCGACTCTGCGGCCACCCGTGTGCAGAAGTCCAAGATCTAGAATTTCTGCGGAATATAATCAGCGGTTATGGAACTGCGTCAGCTGGAATACTTCGTCACCGTCGCCGAGCTGGCGAGCTTCACAAAGGCCTCCGAGGTCCTGCATGTGAGCCAGCCCGGAGTCAGCTCCCAAGTACGCAAACTGGAACGGGAGTTGGGTCAGGACCTGCTCGACCGCTCCAGTCGTACGGTGCGGCTGACCCCGGCCGGCGACACCGTCCTGCCGTACGCGCGGGCCGCCCTCGCCACCGTCTCCTCGATCCGTGCGGCGGTCGACGAGCTCAGCGGTCTGGTGCGCGGCCGGGTCACCATCGGCACCATCACGTCCCTGGACAAGGACATCGACCTGCCGGGCCTGCTCGCCTCCTTCCACGAGGCGCACCCGGGCGTGGAGATCGGTCTGACCGAGGACGGTTCGGAGAGCCTCGTGGAGGCCCTGTACTCGGGCCGCGTCGATCTCGCGATCATCGGCCGCACCGGTGCCAGACCGCCCGGCATCACCCTCCACGACATCGTCAACGAGCCGCTGGTCGCCGCCGTCGGCCACCAGGACCCGCTGGCCGGCCGGGCACAGATCGGGCTCGAAGAGCTGGCCGACCGCGCCCTGATCCTGCTGACCACGGGCACGGGGCTGCGCACCGCCGTCGAGACGGCGTGCGACGCGGCGGGCTTCCGGCCCCACGCCGCGTTCGAGGCCGCCGACCCGCACATGCTGGCCCAACTCGCGGGGCGCGGGCTCGGCGTGGCCGTCATCCCGGCCTCCGTGGCCCGAGCCAACGCCACGGAGGTCCACCTCGTCGACATCGTCCGGCCGCGCGTCCACTGCCGGCTCGCCCTCGCCTGGCGCACGGAAGGACCGACCAGCCCGGCCGGGGCCGCGTTCACCGCCCATGCCCGCGCGCTGCTGCCGGAAGCGACCTGAAGGTGAGGTCGGCGCTGTCAGCGCTGCTGGGCGCCGTAGAGGTCGCGGAGGAGCGCGATCTCGGCCCCGTGGTGCAGGAGTTCCTGGTTGACCCACCACACGATGTCGACGAACAGCTCTTCCGCGTCGCCCCCGTGCGGGTAGGTGCAGTGGCCGACCGTGTCGAGCGCCGCGTCGTCGGCGCTCAGCAGCGCCTGCCGCCAGGCCTCCGCTCCCGCGTCGAAGGCGGCGACCGCACTCGCCGCGTCCCCGCTGAAGCGGTAGTCGTCCCTGGTGAGGGTGCGGGTGCCGGCCGTGTGGTCGGCGCGGAGGGTAAGCATCTCGCTCAGGTGGTTCAGCCGCCAGGCGAGCGTGGTGAAGGGCGCCGGCCAGGGGCGCGGGTAGGTCGAACTGTCCAGCCCCCACTCGCCGGTGGCGGCACCGGCCAGGAGGGTCGCGCGCGGCCCCGGGCCCTCCGTGCGCCGCCGGACCGACCAGCAGTCCGGCACCGGCTCCCAGAAGTACTCCTCGTCGGTCAGGGGCACGACCTTGGTCTCCGAGCCGTCGCCGCTGTCCATCACCGGCCCCGTCATGCGGGCGGTCAGCCGCTCGCGGGCGAAGTCGAACTGCTCCAGCAGCGGGGCGAGACGGGGTCCGGTCACTGATTGCTCCCAAAGCGAAGTAGGGCGGGGCGAAGTGAATGCGGCGGCCAGGGTGTCATCTTCCGTGGGTACGGGGAACCGAATATGACCATGGGTACGGGGAACCGAATATGACCGTGGTTCCGGGCGCACCATACGGCGTGCCCGGAACCACGGTCCCGTTCAGCGGCGGCCCCGTGTCAGCGGGGCCCGCCCAGGATCAGCCGATCCGCGGAATCGACCCCCCGTTGATCCCGCCGGTCCCACCGGTCCCGCCGATCCCACTGATCCCGCTGGTCCCGTCGGCTCCGCCGATCCCGCCGATCGGCGTCTCACCGGTCCCCGTCCCCGCCGGGTCGATCCGGTTCACCGGGTCGCCCTCCGCGTACAGGTACGGGTTCTTCGCCTGCCCCGACACGTCCGGCGACGTGAAGCGGCCGATGCGCGGGTCGTAGTAGCGGGTGCCCAGGTGGTAGAGGCCGGTCGGGTCCTGGTAGCCGCCCGCGAAGCGGTACGGCTGGGGGACCTTCTCGGTGAAGACGCCGTCCACCCCGCGCGGGCTGTAGCGGTACTGGTTGACCTTCGTGCCCGCCCCGTCGACGACTGCCGTCACCGAGCCGAGCGCGTCGTACAGGTAGTAGTACGTCTTGCCGCCCGCCGTGAAGGAGTTGAGCGCGCCGCCGGGCTCCCGGTGGAAGCCGGTGTCGCCGGTCGGGTCGGTCTTCCCCGCGAGGCCCAGCGGCCCGTTGTGGAAGGTGGTGTCACCGAGGAAGAGCCGCTCGGACTGGTCGGTGGAGCCGTAGAGGCCGTTGTACGTCTTGCCGGCCACCGTCACCGCCGTCTGCTGCGAGTGGTCCGACCAGACTCCGGCCGTACGGGCGCGCTCCGCGCCGCTCGCGCCGGCCGTCTCGTTGCCCGCCTTGTCGTAGCCCCACCCGGTCGTCGAACCGGCGCGGGAGATCAGCTGCGAGGCGTCGTTGTAGGTCAGGGCGATGCCCGAAGGGCAGCCCTTGACGCTGCCCTGCGAGGTGAGGTTGCCGGCCGCGTCGTAGCAGTACTGGTAGGTCGCGGCGACCGCGGCGCCCTTGGTCTCGGTGGAGTAGGAGAAGCGGCCCGCGCTGTCGTACTCGTAGGCCGACTTGATGCCCGTCACCGCGTCCACCGCCGTGCGGATCCTGGTGCCGTCCGTCTTCACCTGCCCCACCAGGTGGTCGTAGGTGTACGTGAAGCCGGTCTGGGCGCCCGTCGGCGACGCCGCCTTGACCTGGACGGGGCGCCCCGAGGCGTCCGGCACGACCTCCTGGACCGTACCGCCGGGGTAAGTGGTCTTCGTACGAAGGTCGTTGGCGTTGTAGTCGTACGAAGTCGACTTGCCCGACGGGTCCTTGAGGGCGACGAGGCGGTTGGCCGCGTCGTAGCTGTAGTCCGTCAGTCCGGCCGGGTCCTTGTACGTGTCGACGTTGCCCGCGGCCGTGTACGTCAACTCGGTCTGGGAGCCGTCCTGGAGGGTGCGGATCGTCTCCCGCGACAGCGCGTCGAAGCGGTAGCGGATGTCGCCGCCGTCGTCGGTGCGGCGGCTGAGGTTGCCGTCCCAGTCGTAGTGGTAGGTGACGGTGGTGCTGGTGGAGGAGACCTCGGTGACGCGGTCGCGGCCGTCGTAGGAGTAGACGCTCTTGACCCCGCGGCCGTCGACGACGGTCTCGACGCGGCCCGCCTCGTCGTACGTGTAGACGGTCTTGCCGAGCGGGGCGGGCGGTGCGACCTCGGTGAGGTTGCCCTGCGCGTCGTACGTGTACTTGGTGACCTTGCCGCGCGCGTCGGTGACCTCGCACAGCTGGCCCTCGAAGCCGCCGCAGGCGGGGGCGGTCTTGTTGCGGCCGAACTTCTGGGTGCCGCCGCCCGCGCCCGCCACGGTCACCGACTCGGTGTTGCCCGCCGCGTCGTAGGTGTACGTGGCCTTCTCGCCGTCGGGTGTCTGCCGCGTGCCGGGCACGTCCATGCCCGCCTTCGTCGCCCAGTCGCCGGTCAGCGCGGTCGCGCCGGTGGGAAGCCTGGAGGAGGTGGGGTTGTTGCGGGCGTCCCAGCCGTACGTCGTGACGTTGCCGGGCGTGGTGGCGGTGCCCAGTGCGTCCGTCGCCGTCTTGACGTTGCGGTTGGCGTCGTACGCCGTCGTACGGGTGTGACCGAGCCCGTCGGTGGTCTTGAGCACCGCACCCGCGGCGTCCAACTCGTAGACGGTGGTGTGGAGTTCGGGGTCGGTGACCGTCGTCTTCCCGGCCGCGTACGCGTAGGTGTACGTCGGGCCGACGTGGCCCGTGCCGTTGAAGGAGGTCGCCCGCTGCATCGAGGTGACGCGGTTCTTCTCGTCGTACGTGAAGTTGGTGACGCGGCCCTCGGGGGTGGTGATCCGGGTGACGCGGTGCGCGGCGTCGTACTCGAACTCCGTCGCGTTGCCCGCGGTGTCCGTGGTCTTGAGGAGGTCGCCCGCCGCGTTCAGGTCGAAGGTGGCGGTGCGTCCCGTGTGGTCCTTGGCCGTCCACTGCACGGCGCTGACCTTGACGAGGTCGACGGAGCGCCCGGTGCGGGTCTCGGTCAGCTTGAAGCCCTTGTGCTCGGGGCCCTCGTCGTGCTGGGCGACGGTGACGGTGCCGTTGTTGCGGTCGGTGACCTTGGTGAGGGTGCCGTACTCGCTGTACGTGTCCTTGGACCCGGTCGCGCGGTCGGTGACGGTGTACGTGTTGTCGGCGTTCTTCACCAGGTCGCGGGAGTAACCGGCGGGGGTGGTGTACGCGCCGTCCGGCTGCTTCGCGAAGCGCACCGCCGCGCCCGTGGCGTCGTACACGACGACCTCGGTGTCGGTGATCTGCGCGTACCGCTCCCAGCCCTGCCACCAGCGCTGCGAGACCTTGCCCCAGGGGGCGTCGAGGGAGTTGTAGGTCCGGGTGACCTTGAGCCGCTGGCCGACGCCCGCGAGGTCGAAGTCCGTGCCGGTCAGCAGCAGGTTGCCGGAGGAGTGGTCGACGGTTCCCGCGAGCGAGTCGGTGATCCGGAAGTCGGAGGTCCGGTGCCACGGGACGGCGCCCTGGCCCTCGGGAACGAAGGGGGCGGGCGCGGGGTCGGCGGGCACCGGGTCGGCGGCGAGGGCTGCCGCGCGGGCCTTCTGCGAGGAGTGCGCGCGCTGCTTCTGCTCGGCGCGCCAGGCGGCCCTGGCCTTCGAGGGGGCGGCCTCGGCCTGGGGCGCGACGCGCTTGTTCTTGCCGACCCGCACCGGCGGGAGCGCCAGCTTCGGCGCGTCCTTCTTCCCCCACACCGAGGACTTCGGCACGGGCGGGGGTACGGGCTTGCCCGCCCGGTCGGCCCGGTCGGCCGCCATCGCGGGGACCGCGCCCGCGCCGAGGGCGAGTACCGCGAGGGCCACGCCCAGTGTGCGTCTCGCCCGTATCCGGGCATGCCTCGGCTCCTGCTGCTGGTGCTGCATCAACTTCCCCCCAGGGAACGTCGTTTCACGGCAGCCCCATTGGCCACCGGAAGCCCACACGTTGACACAGGAACTCCACAGAAGTGGCGGCCTTACCCGCGATCCCCGCACACAAACGCGCAGGAATAAGCCCCTCCCCTTGGCCACTTCCGATGCCTCAAACTCACACCGTGATGTTCATTCGAACAGATCTGTGTGAATATGGAGGCATGGGAGTAGCCAATCGTCTCGACCTGACCCTGCGCCTCGTGCAGGGCTCCGACCGGGTCTCCGTGTCCGAGCTCGCACACCGCCTCGGGGTCTCCGACATGACCGTGCGCCGCGACCTGGCCGAGCTGGAACGCCAGGGACTGGTGAAGCGGGTGCACGGCGGCGCGGTCGCCACGCGCTCGCGCGAGGAGGGTGCCGGGTTCGTGGCGCGGGAGCCGTGGCAGTCGGCGACCAAGGACCGGCTGGGCAGGGCGGTCGCCGAGCTGGTCGAACCGGGTTCGCGGGTGCTGCTCGACGCGGGGACGACCACCGTCCACGTCGCCGAGCACCTGGCGGCGCGGGCGCCGCTGACGGTCGCGGTGCTCAGCCTCCAGACGGCGGTACGGCTCGCCGACCGGCCGGGCATCGACCTGCTGGTGGTCGGCGGGCGCTCACGCCCCGGCGAGCGGTCGCTGGTGGGCCCGCTGGCGCTCCGTACCCTCGAATCCCTCGCCTTCGACTGCTTCGTGATGTCCATCGGCGGGGTGCACGGCGAGCACGGCTGGTCGGAGTTCTCACTCGACGACGCGGCGGTCAAACAGGCCGCTCTCGCCCAGTCGGCGCGCACCGTGGCGGTCGCGGACGCGACGAAGCTCGGGGTGCGTTCGTTCAGCCGGGTCGCCCCGCCGGACGCGGTGCACACCTTCGTCACCGACACCGCCGCCGAGGACCCCGCCACGCATCCGCACGGCCCGCAGACCCTGTCGGCGCTGCGGGACGCGGGCGTGCATATTCATCTGGCCTGAACTCCCCTACGGACAAAAGGAATTGACCACATGAACCAGACCTCCCGGCCACTCATGATTCTGGTCGCAGGACCGTACAGATCCGGCACGGGGGACGACCCCGCCAAACTCCACGCGAACGTCACCGCGATGAACGAGACCGCGCTCACCCTCTTCCGCGCCGGTCATCTCCCGGTCACCGGCGAGGCGTTGGCGCTGCCACTGCTGGAGACGGCGGGCAGTTCCGGACCCGGCGACGCCCTGTACGACGAGATCTTCCACCCGGTGGCGGAGCGCCTGCTGGCCCGCTGCGACGCGGTACTGCGGATCGGCGGCCCGTCCGAGGGCGCGGACCGCATGGTGGCGCAGGCGCGGTCACAGGGTGCGGCGATCTACACCGCCCTCGACGAGATTCCGGCGGCCCACCGATGAGCACACCCGCGCCCGGCACCTCCGGCTCCCCCGGCACTCCCCGCACCTCCGGCACCCCCCTCGCCTCCGGCACGCCCGGCACGCCCGGTATCGACGTCCCCGACCGCCGCGGCCGCACCGCCCTCGACACGCACGGCCGCGACCTCACCGGCAATCCGGACATCCGGATCCGCGACGTCGAAGTACTCGCCTGCGACTGGTACGTCCTGCGCAAGACGACCTTCGACCACCGCCGCAGCGACGGCAGTTGGAGCCGCGAGCAGCGCGAGACGTACGACCGCGGCGACGGCGCGACGATCCTCCTGTACGACCCCGCACGCGCGACGGTGCTCCTCACCCGCCAGTTCCGGCTGCCCGCGTACGTCAACGGGCACCCGGACGGCATGCTCGTCGAGGCGGCCGCGGGGCTGCTCGACGGCCACAGCCCCGAGGAGGCGATCCGCCGCGAGGCCGCGGAGGAGACCGGCCACACGGTCGGCACCCCGGAGCGCGTCTTCGAGGCCTTCATGAGTCCGGGCTCGGTCACCGAACGCCTGCACTTCTTCGCCGCCCCCTACGGCCCCTCCACCGCCACCTCGGCGGGCGGCGGAGTGGCAGCCGAGGGCGAGGACATCACGGTCGTCGAGCTCCCCTTCCGGGAGGCCCTGCACCACGTCCGCACCGGCGGGATCGCGGACGCGAAGACCATCATGCTGCTGCAATGGGCAGCGCTGGACGGCCCGTTCGCGCGTTAGGACCTGACCGCCGAGCGGGATCAGGGGCCCGTCGTGCCGTCGATGACTTCCCTGATGAGGTCCGCGTGGCCGTTGTGGCGGGCGTACTCCTCGATCATGTGGACCAGGATCCAGCGGAGGGACACGGTGTCGCTCCCGACGGCCTCGGCGTCCTCCCGCGAGAAGGTGCCGGAGTCTTCGAGGGCCGCGTCGGCGATCAGCGAACGGCCGAGGGCGACGGCCTCCCGCCACTCGGACAGCGCCGCAGCCAGAGCACCGGACTTGGCGTCGCCCTCCGGAACGTCTTCGATGGCGAAGCCGGCGTCCTGTCCCGTCACCTCCTCCACGGGTACACCCAGGTCCGCGAACACCCCCTGGAACCAGTTGCGTTCGACCCTCGCCAGATGCCGGACCAGTCCCAGCATCGTCATCGCCGACGGCGGCACCGAAGCCAGCCGCGCCTGCGTGTCGTCCAGGCCCTCGCACTTCAGGGCGAGGGTGTCGCGGTGGAAGTCCAACCAGGCTTCCAGCATGGTGCGTTCGTCGGTGTGCAGGGGCGGCATGGTACGTCCGTCGGGTGTCTTGGTCATGCTCAACACCCTTGCACACCGGCTGACTTGGGCGCACCCGCGACCTCCTCCGCCGGGCGGCGACCGGGCGAGCGGTCGGGTAGGCGGCCCGGCAGCAGGAGCGCCGGGACCAGACCGAGGGCGGCGAGTCCGGCGAGGACCAGCAGGGTGGGTGCCGAAGGGGCCGGTGCCGACGGGTCCCACACGGGCGAGAGCCTCGGCGGCATCAGGCCCGCGGCGACGGCGATGCCGAAGGTCGGGCCGATGTTCATGGCGGTCTGCTTCAGGCCGCCGACGACCCCGGCGTACCCGGGCGGGGCGTCGCCGACGACGGTCCCGGTGGCGGTGACCATCACGGTCGCGAACCCCGCGCCCAGCGCCGCGAAGGCCGCTCCGGCCGCCGCCCACGCCCCGATCGGGTCGAGCCCGGCCAGGGCCGCCAGCGCGAGGGCGACGAGTACGACACCGACGACCGCCGTGCGGCGCGGCCCGTACCGGCGCAGCGCCCCGCCCGCCACGGGTGCGCCGAGCACCATGAACACGGTCAGCGGCATGACGCGCAGCCCGCTGGCGAGCGGATCCAGGCCCCGTACGTCCTGGAGGTAGAACGTGGTCGCGAACAGCGCCCCGAACATGGCTCCGCCCGTCACCAGCAGCATCACCATCGACGCGGTCACCGGCACCGAACGCGCCACCGCAGAGGGCACGATCGGGTACGCGGCACGGCGTTCGTGAACGGCGAACCCGGCCGCGACCGCGACAGCGGCCGCGAGCCCGAGCCAGGTCGGCGGCGCGGCCCAGCCGTGCTCCGGCACCCCGGACAGGGTGTGCACCAGGACCGCGAGCGCGGTCGCGAGCAGCGCCGCACCGGTGAGGTCGAGCCGCTGCGGCCCGGCGGGCGGCAGGGCCGGGACCCGTACCGCGCAGGCGAGGGCCGCGAGGGCGAGCGCCACCGGAACGTTGATCCAGAACACGGCCTGCCAGCCGAAGTGCGAGACCAGGACCCCTCCGAGGAGCGGGCCCGCCGCGGCCGCCGCCCCGATCGCGCTGGTACGCAGGGCCACCGGCCCGCCGAGCCGGTCCGCCGGGTACACCAGCCGCAGCAGGGCGAGGGTCGCGGGCTGCAGCAGTGCGCCGAACACCCCTTGCAGGGCGCGCAGTCCGATCACCCACTGGATGTCCGGCGCCAGTGCGATGCCGGCGGAGGCGGCGGCGAAGCCGAGTACGCCGACCAGGATCAGCCGCGTGTGCCCGTACCGGTCGCCGAGACGTCCCGCGACGACGAGCAGGGCGGCCACGGCGAGCAGGTAGGCGGTACTGGTCCACTGGATCTGCGCGGTGCTCGCACCGAAGTCGCGCTGCAGGGCGGGCTGGGCGACGAGCAGAACGGTGCCGTCGAGCGCGACGACCATGGCGCCGACCACGCTGACGAGGAGGGCGAGGCGACGGGTCGTACGGCTGCCGGGCACCGTCGTGGCAGTGGCGGTCGTAGCTGTAGTCGTCGTAGCAGTGGTCGTCATGCGGTGCCCGCCGGTCCGAGGTGGGCGTCCAGGACTGCCGCGACGAGCTCGTCGAGCCGGGTCGAGGAGGTGTCGTCGAGGGCCAGTTGGAGGCTCCCCCAGGTCCAGAGCTGAGCGGTCCCGTGCAGGTTGGCCCAGAGGGCGGCAGCCGTCACCGCCGGCTCCGGCCGGCCCTTTTCGTCCGCGCGGCACTCGGTGACGAGGTCCACGACGGTCGCCATCAGCGGCAGGGTGGACTCCCGGAGCCGCGGCTGCCGCTCCGCCGCCGCGTGCACCTCGCTGTCGAGCAGGTCGTGCCGGAACATCAGCTCGAACATGCCGCGGTGCTCCAGCGCGTAGCCGACGTACGCCCGCCCCAGCGCGCCCAGTCGGGCCCGCGGCGGGTCCGTCGAGGCCACCGCCTCGTCGAACCGGGCTCCGAGCTCCTCGAACCCCCGCTGGGCGATCGCCGAGAGGAGTGCGTGGTGCGTGGGGAAGTACCGGCGCGGCGCCCCGTGCGACACGCCCGCACGGCGGGCGATCTCCCGCAGGCCGAGCGAGGCGGTGCCGCCGGTCGCCACGAGTTCCGCGCCGGCGTCGATCAAGCGCTCCCGCAGGGAGGGAGGTGGTGGCATAGGCATGGACAGTGTCTACCAGCCGGGCGTAGACACTGTCTACTCACCTGGCACCCGTTCGAGATTCGACCGGCACCCGTTCGAGGAACGGAGCGAGGAGTTCGGGCACGGCCTCCTCGGCAAGGGCCAGACCCGTGGAGACGCCCACATCCCGGACCCTGTACGAGCCGGTGCCCGCCGCCGTGGTGGCCGCCAGCGTGAGGAGCCCCGCCCGGCGCTGGGCGGGTGAGCGGGAGACGGACCAGCCGATGATCCCGTCCCGCTGGAGCGCGACCGTACGGCGGACGAAGGTGCCGGAGCGGCTGATCAGGTACCGGCTGTCGACGGCATGGCCGAGGCTGCGCCAGGCGTCGTACGCGTGGGCGAGAGCGAACGGCAGCAGTACGAGGCCGGTGATCCACCCCGCGTGGACGAGGGCCGACGAGAGCCAGAGGCCGGGAACGATCAGGAGCAGCGCCGTCAGCACCACGACGGCGAGGGCGCGGCGGACCCGGCGGGGCAGGGCGGCCCTTGGGTGCGGAACGAGGGCACGGGTGAGCGGCGGCACCCGACCGGGCAGGACCTCGACGGCGACCCGGTGCGCCTCCGCGAGGGGGACGGGCGGAGTGAGACGGCTGCGGCTGCGGTTCTCCTCCGCGTCGCCGAGGCCGCTCGCCACCGCGTTGAGGCGTGCGCCGCCCGCGAGGCGCAGCAGCATCGGCTCGGCGAGTTCGACGCCGCGCAGCCGGCTCTCCTCCAGGCTGACGGACCTCGTGATCAGCAGCCCGCGCCGGACCCGGAGCAGGCCGCCTTCCGCGCGTTCCAGCCGGTATCCGCCCCACCCCTCAATGAAGGTGGCGGTCGATCCGACGACGCCGATCGCGACGACGGCCAGCACAGCGAGCAGGATTCCGAACCAGAGAGGAAGGGAGCCGAAGCGGGCTTCGACGTACGCGAACAGGTCCTTCACCGGACCGAGTTGGAGGGGGTCGACCTTCATCTCGTGGAGGGTCCGGTAGGCGGTGCCGACGGCGGCGAACACTCCGCCGACGCCCCAGACGGTGAGGGGCGCGTAGCGCAGCCAGGCCCAGTCGAGTGCGGCGAGGGGGCCGTCGTCGGGGTGCCCTGCGCGGTGCGGTCCGTTCGCCGCCCGGCGGCGCCGTTCGACGAGTTCGGTGCGTACGTACGCGGCGTCCGCCGTGCTGAGGCCGTCGAGGGAGAGGCTGCCCGCGCCCGTCGCGCCGCCGGTGCCGATCACCAGGGAGGTGAGGCCGAAGAGACGGTGCAACGGGTTCGCGGTCAGGTCGATGGAGCGGATGCGGTCGACAGGCACGGAACGGCGACCGCGCAGGAGCAGACCGGTGCGGACCTCCAGCCGGTCGTCGCCGGTGAGCCGGTAGCGGGTGGTGAGCAGCCGCAGCACGCTGAGGGTGGCGACGACCAGCCCGGTGAGGAGGAACGAGCCGAGGGCGATGAGGACCTGCAGGCCGGGGTCGCCGCCGGTGAGCAGGAAGGTCGCGGCGCAGGTGGCCGCCGGGGCGGCCAGCACGCTCAGGTTCACCAGCAGCAGCCGGGGGTTGAGCCGTTGCCAGCCCGTGTCGGAGCGCAGTCGCCCCTGTGCCGTACTCACGTGGCGTCCCCCGGTACGGCCTGGGTGGCGCGGGTCAGCTGCTCGACCAGGTCGACTGCGGTCCTGCGGTCAAGACCGTTGATCTTCACGGCGCCGGAGGCGGAGGCACTGGTCACGGTGACCCCGGACAGCCGGAACAGCTGCTGGAGCGGTCCCCGTACGGTGTCGACGGTCTGGATCCGGGACAGCGGCACCACCCGCCAGCGCTGCCAGAACCACCCCGACGCCGCGTAGACGGCAGCATCCGTGGTCTCCCAACGGTGCACGCGGTAGCGCCAGTTGGGCATCACCACCACGTAGGCGAGGGCGGGGACGAGCGTGCCGAGGAAGACCCAGCCGAGGACGAACCGCGCGGGCGGAATGAGGAGATGGAGCAGGCCGAGGACGAGCGGGGTCGGCAGCGCGATGACCGCCGCCTGGAGCGTCCACCAGCCGACCGCCCGGCTTTCGACACGGTGCCGGGGCGCCCGCAGTCTCCACTCACCCTGCCCCGCATGCCCGTCCCGCACGTCCCGGCTCACCACTTCTGTTCCCCCGCCGCTCGAACCATCAGCCTTCTCCCACCAACGTAGGTACGGGGGCGGGCACGCGGTCCCACCGGCCGGTGGAACGGGCTGTCCACCGACCGGTGGACGGACAGTGAGAATGAACCGTGCACTCTCACGTTCCGGCGGACCAGCCGCCACCAGGCCGAACAGCAGCTCGCGACGCCCACACCCCGCGCCCCGAGGAGACCGGGACCGGCTGGCTCACCCTCTGGGACGGGCTCTTCGCCGTCTCCTACCTCGTCACCGCGGCCCTGCTCCTCCTCGCGTCCGGCGGACCGGCCGCACACCGCTTCGCCGCACTCGGGGCGCTGACGGCGATCGTCCCCTGGTACGCGTTCCTCGGCCGACCACTGATGACCTACCGGACCCATCGGCCCCCTCGGACCCAGGGGTGGCGCCCCGCCGCCTTCTCCCTCGTCCTCACCCTCCTCTTCGCCGTGGCCGGCCTCTTCGACCTGACGAGTTCCTTCGCCCTGTTCGCGGTGGTCCCCATGCTGATGATGAGCCTGCCGCTGCGCCCGGCCGTCGCGCTCAGCACGCTCGCCAACCTGTGGCCGTGCGCCGTGGTCCGGCTGCACGGGGGCGCGTTCGACCCGGACGTACTGGCGATGCTGCCGATCTCCCTGCTCGGCCTCACCCTCTCCGTACTGCTCACCCTGTGGATCACCCGGGTCGTCCAGCAGAGCGCCGAACGGGCCGAGTTGATCGGCGAACTGCGGCGCAGCCGCGAGCAGGTCTCCCGGCTCTCGCACGAAGCCGGGGTCGCCGCCGAGCGCGAACGGCTGGCCAGGGAGATCCACGACACCGTGGCGCAGAGCCTGACGAGCATCGTCAGCCTCGTCCAGGCAGCCGACGCGGAGGTCGTGGAGCACCCCGAACTCGCCCGCGAGCACCTCGACCTGACCGCCCGGGTGGCCCGCGAGAGCCTGGCCGAGGCCCGGCACTTCGTCACCGCCCTCGCTCCCCCGTCCCTGCGGGAGAGCTCGCTGCTCCAGGCGGTACGCCGACAGGCCCAACTCCTCGCCGCCGAGACCGGGTTGGACGTGCGGTGCACGTCCGAAGGGGCGGACCGGCCGCTTCCCACCGCCACCAGTGTGGTGCTGCTGCGCACGGCGCAGGAGGCACTCGCGAACGTACGCAAGCACGCGGATCCGGCCCACCGGGTGGACGTGCTCGTGTCGTACGCCGAGGACTCCGTCCGCCTCACCGTCCGCGACGACGGCAGGGGATTCGCCGCCCACCACCCGCAGGACGGCCACGGCCTGCCCGGAATGCGGGCCCGCGCCGAGCAGGTCGGCGGCACGGCGACGGTCGACAGCCGCCCCGGTCGGGGCACCACCATCACAGTGACGCTGCCGCTGGAACCGGCGGCAGTACCGAACACGGAGACCGCCAGTGCCTGAGGACCGTACGGATTCCACGGTCGAGGTCCTGCTCGCCGACGATCACCCCGTCGTACGGGAGGGCCTGTCCGCCATCCTCGAATCGGCCGACGGCATCCGCGTCGTCGGCCAGGCGGGCTCCGGCGAGGAGGCGGTGCTGCTGGCCGCCCGCCTCGTGCCGGACGTCGTCCTGCTCGACCTGCGGATGGGCGGCATGGACGGGGTCGCCGCGACCGGCCTGATCCTGCGGGAGTCGCCCCGCACCAAGGTCGTCATCGTCACCACGTACGAGGACGACGCGGACATCCTGCGCGCGGTGGAGGCGGGTGCGGCGGGCTACCTCCTCAAGGGAACCTCCAGGGCCGACCTGGTGCGGGCGGTCCTCGCGGCGGCCCGCGGCGAAACGGTTCTGACCCCCTCCCTCGCCCCGAAGCTCTTCCGCGCACGGGCGGTGGAGGCCCCTCTCCTCTCGGAGCGCGAACGCGAGGTGCTGCGCCTGGTCGGCGAGGGACTGACCAATGCGGACGTCGGGCGACGGCTGTTCATCGGGGAGGCGACGGTGAAGACGCACCTGCTGCGCACGTTCAAGAAGCTGTCGGTCTCGGACCGCACGGCGGCGGTCCTGCGGGCGATGGAGCGGGGCCTGCTGTAGTGCCACGCCCTTGACCGGCCTTCTCACGCGTGCCTAATCTGCCGCCACCATCTCAAGATCCGAAATGGTGAACGTAGTTCGATATTTCGGACACGCATCGCAGAGGAAGCAGGAGAGGCCACGGTGTCAGCCATACCCGCAGTGCCCGCGTCGAGCCCCGCGTCGAGCCCCGTGTGGAGCATCGATCCCCGGACCGGCGAACAGCGCGAGCAGGTCGGGGTGGAGGCCGCTCCCGAGGTCGTCGACGCGGCCGTCCGGGCCGCGCACGCCGCACGCGGTGCGCTCGCGGACCGGACCCTGCGCGCCGCCTTCCTCCGCTCCGCGGCCGACCAACTGGAGCGGGGGCGGGACGAGTTCATCGCGACCGCCGACGCCGAGACCGCCCTCGGCGCAACCCGGCTGACCGGCGAACTCGCCCGTACCTGCTACCAGTTGAGGTCCTTCGCCGACACCGTCGACGACGGCGCCTTCCTCGACGTCATCATCAGCCACCCGGACGCCTCCGCCACCCCGCCCGTCCCGGACCTACGCCGCTACAAGATCCCCCTCGGCGTCGTCGCCGTCTACTCCGCCTCCAACTTCCCCTTCGCCTTCTCGGTGGCCGGCGGCGACACCGCGAGCGCGCTCGCCGCGGGCTGCCCGGTCGTGGTCAAGGCCCACCCCGACCACCCGGCCACCTCGGAACTGGCCGCGGCCGCCCTGCGCAGGGCAGCGGCCGAGCACGGCATCCCGGAGGGCGTCGTCGGTCTCGTCCACGGCTTCGACGCCGGTGTCGCACTGGTCGAGCACCCGCTGGTCGCCGCCGCCGGTTTCACGGGTTCGGTACGGGGCGGGCGCGCGCTCTTCGACGCTGCGGCGGCCCGCCCCGTGCCCATCCCCTTCCACGGTGAACTCGGCTCCCTCAACCCGGTGTGGGTGACGGAGGCGGCCGCGGCCGAGCGGCCGGAGGAGATCGGTTCCGGTCTTGCCGCGTCGATGACGATGGGCGTGGGCCAGTTCTGCGTGAAGCCGGGACTCGTACTGGCCCCGGCGGGCGCGGCGGGCGACCAGCTCGTCAAGGCGCTCGGCCAGTCCCTCGCGGACGTCGACGCGGGCGTCATGCTCGACCACCGCATGCGTGACAGCTTCCTCGCAGGCGTCGCCGCCCGCACCCAACTCCCCTATGTGGAGGCCCCGTTGGCGCCGGGACCCGGCAGCGAGCACACTGTCGCGCCCGGGTTCCTGACCGTCCCCGTCGCCCCGCTCCTCCAGGAGGACGGCCCGTACGCACTCCTCCTGGAGGAGTGCTTCGGCCCGGTCACCGTCGTCGCCCGGTACGCGGACGCGTCCGAGGCGGAGGCCCTGCTGGCCCGTCTCCCCGGCAACCTCACCGCCACCCTGCACGTCTCCACCGCTGAAGCGTCCGGAGAGACGTCGGGTGCGGACGGCGGTACGGACCTCGTCGCCCGCCTCACCCCCCTGGCCGGCCGCATCCTGGTCAACGCCTGGCCCACCGGCGTCGCGGTCGCCCCGGCCCAGCACCACGGCGGCCCCTACCCGGCCACCACCTCCACCTCCACCTCGGTCGGCTCCACCGCCGCCGAGCGCTGGCTGCGCCCGGTCGCGTACCAGAACACCCCCGAAGCCCTCCTCCCGCCCGAACTCCGCGAGAACAACCCGCTGGGCCTCCCGCGCACGGTCGACGGCCGCCGGGAGGGCTAGGCGGGAGGGCTAGGCGGGAGGACTGGCCAGCAGGGTCAGGCGGCCGGCCGTCCGAAGGCCGGGGCCGGCAGTCCCTGTCCCGCGTCCGGCACCACCAGCAGGGAGCCCTCGTACGGGTGCTGGCCTGGTCGGCGGGTACGGGCCGTGGTGACGTAGAGGTCGCGCAGGTCCCGGCCGCCGAACGCGCAGGCGGTGGGACGCGGGACGGGGAGGCGGATCGTACGGTCGAGGCGGCCGTCCGGGGTGTAGCGGCGGATCCGGCCGCCGTCCCAGAGGGCGACCCAGACGCAGCCTTCGGCGTCGACGGTGAGGCCGTCGGGGAAGCCCGCGCCGTTTTCGATCTCCGCGAACGGACGTCTGTGCACCGGTAGTTGGTCGACAAGGTCGCAGACGTCGATGCGGCGGGTGGGGCTGTCGACGTAGTACACGCGGTGTCCTTCCGGGCTCCAGCCGATGCCGTTGCTGACGGTCACGGCGTCGAAGAGCACGGTGGGTTCGGCCGCGCCGGGGCCGATCCGGACGAGGTGGCCGCCGCCGGGCGCCTCGTCGTCACGCATGGTGCCCGCCCAGAGCGAGCCGTCGGGGGCCACCGCCGCGTCGTTGCCGCGACGGCCGGGCACCGGGTCGTGGTGCAGCCAGCGGAACGTGCCGTCCGGGTCGTAACTGCCCACGCCGTCCCGGAGGTTGACCACCAGGCCGCCGCCGTGCCGCGGCTTCGCGGCGCCGACGTGCTGTTCGGTGGCCATGACGGTGCGGCGGCCGGTTCCGGGTGCGTACGTGTGGACGCGGGAGCCGCGGATGTCCACCCAGATCAGGCGCCCCGCCGCCGGGTCCCAGGTGGGGCCCTCGCCGAGCGCGGCCCGCTCCCGTACCGCTATTTCCGCCCGCCCGGCGCTCTCGGCCCTCATGCGTGCCGCCCGCCGCCCCGGTGCCCCAGCCGCAGCGACAGGTCCGCCGCGCCCTTGGTGGCCAACTCGCCCAGTTCCGCTTCCCGTTCCTCGGTCCAGCGGATCATCGGGACCGACACTGACAGCGCGGCGACGACCCGGCCGGTGTGGTCGCGCACGGGGGCGGCGACACAGCTGACGTCGGGGTTGGACTCACGGTGCTCGGCGGCGAGACCGCGCGCCCTGATGCCTGTCAGGGCCCGGTGCAGGGCCTTGGGGTCGGTGATGCTGTGCGGGGTCATGGCGGCGAGTTCGCGGCCGTCGATACGGGCGCGGAGTTCGCCCTCCGGCAGGGAGGCGAGCAGCATCTTGCCCACGGAGGTGCAGTGCGCGGGGAGTCTGCGGCCGGCCGCGGAGACCATGCGGACGGCGTGCGTGGAGTCGACCTTGGCGATGTAGATGACGTCGGCGTCTTCGAGGACGGCGACGTGGACGGTCTCGTCGCAGGTCTCGGCGACCTCGCGGGCGACCCGCTGTCCCTCGGCCGCGAGGTCGAGCTGTTCGGCGTACCGGCTGCCCAACTGGTGGTTGCGGACGCCCAGTCGGTAGCGCCCTGGCTGTTCGGCCACGGCCACCAGGTAGTTGCGGGCGGCGAGCGTGGTGACGAGTTCGTGCACGGTGGTGCGGGGCAGCCCGAGCCTGCGGGTGATGTCGGGGGCGGTCAGCGTGGAGTCGCCCTCCAGGAACAGTTCGAGTATGTCCAGTGCCCTGGTCACTGCGGGAACGTGGCGCCCCATGGCCCTCCACCCTCTTTCTCCGGATGCGCTGTGCGCTGTGCGGGATGCGCTGTGCGGGATGCGCGCGAGAGACCCGCGAGCTGCTTGTTCGAGATTCCGGTCAGTGACCGGTATCGCGAACGCAGGCTATCCGTCGGCCCGTTCACCGGGCAACGCCGTGAATCCAACAGGTTCGCGCAATAACCATTGACACCCCACAGACCCGCTGGCTAACGTCGCGCCACGATTTCGAACGTGTGCCGAAATACCGAACGAGCGCGAAGAGCGACAAGCAGCTCAGGAGGAGCAACTGCCGTGCGCATCACGGGAATCACCACCCATGTCGTCGGGACCCCCTGGCGGAACCTCACATACGTCCTCGTGCACACCGACGAGGGCCTGACCGGCGTCGGCGAGACCCGCATGCTCGGCCGCACCGACGCGCTGACCGGTTACCTCGGCGAGGCCGCCGCGAACCACATCGTCGGCTCCGACCCGTTCCACGTCGAGGACCTCGTCCGGCGGATGAAGTACGGCGACTACGGGCGGGCCGGCGAGATCGTCATGTCCGGCATCGCGGTCGTCGAAATGGCCTGCTGGGACATCAAGGGCAAGGCGCTCGGCGTCCCGGTCTGGCAGCTGCTCGGCGGAAAGGTCACCGACCGCGTCAAGGCGTACGCCAACGGCTGGTACACCACCGAGCGCACCCCCGAGGCCTACCACGAGGCCGCGCGGGCGGTGCTGCAGCGCGGCTACCGGGCTCTGAAGATCGACCCGTTCGGGACCGGGCACTTCGAGCTGGACGCCGGGCAGAGCCGGTACGCGGTGTCGCTGATCGAGGCGGTGCGGGACGCGATCGGCCCGGACGCCGAACTGATGCTGGAGATGCACGGCCGGTTCAGCCCGTCCACTGCGGTGCGGCTCGCCAGGGACCTGGCCCCCTTCCGCCCCGCCTGGCTGGAGGAGCCGGTGCCGCCGGAGAACCTGAAGGCCCTGGCGAAGGTCGCGGGCAAGGTGGACGTACCGATCGCGACGGGCGAGCGGATCCACGACCGCGTCGAGTTCCGGGAACTCTTCGAGTCGCAGGCCGCCGACGTCATCCAGCCCGACCTCGGCCACATCGGCGGCATCCTGGAGACCCGCAAGCTCGCCGCGACCGCCGAGACGCACTACGTCATGGTCGCCCCGCACAACGTCGGCGGCTCGGTCCTCACCGCCGCTTCCCTCCAACTCGCCGCCTGCACACCGAACTTCAAGATCCTGGAACACTTCAACGACTTCGCCGACGCCGACATCAAGAAGGTCGTCAAGGGCGCCCCGCAGGTCGATCCGGAGACCGGCTGCTTCGAGATCTCGCACGCGCCGGGGCTCGGCGTGGAGCTGGACGTGGACGCGGCGGCCGAATTCCCGCAGCAGCGGGCCAGGTTCGACCTGTGGGCCGAAGGCTGGGAGAAGAGGGCACCCAAGTGAGCGCCCGAGTGAATGCCCGACTGAGTGCCCGAGCGAGTGCCCGAGCGAGTGCCCGAGCGAGCCGCACGCTCGTCGTCGACGCACCGGGGCAGCACCGGCTGGCAGAGGTCGAGCCGAGCGACCCCGGCCCCGGCGAGGTCCTGGTCAGGGTGGCCGCCGCCGGGATCTGCAGGAGCGACCGCGAGGTGTACGACGGCCACCGCGACCCGGGCTTCGTCCGCTACCCCCTGGTCCCCGGCCACGAGTGGTCCGGCACCGTCGAGGCGGTCGGTACGGGCGTGGACCCGGCGCTGGTCGGCCGGAAGACCGTCGCCGAGGGGTTCAGGGCGTGCGGCACCTGCACGCGCTGCCGGTGCGGGGAGACGAGCCTGTGCACGGGCGGCTACGCGGAGACCGGGTTCACCGAGCCCGGCGCCTTCGCGAACCATCTCACCCTTCCCGTACGGCTGTTGCACCTGCTGGACGACGGCGCGGACCTGCGCGCGGCGGCCCTCCTGGAGCCCGCGGCCGTGATCGCCGCCGCGGTACGGGCCGGGCGCCCGAGCCCCGGCGAGCGGGTCGCGGTGGTCGGCGCGGGCACCCTCGGACTGCTCGCCGTACAGCTCCTCGCCGCGTCGTCGCCGGACGGGCTGACGGTGATCGATCCCCGGACGGCGCGCGGCGCGCAGGCGCGCGCGTTCGGTGCGGTGCGGACGCTGACGCCGGACGAGGCCGAGTCGGCGTACGGGCACTTCGACCTGGTGGTGGAGACGGCCGGCGCACCGACCACCGCCGCCTCGTCGTGCCTGCTGGCCCGGCGGGGCGGGCGGGTGGTGCTCACCGGGATGTTCGCGCCGGGCGCGGTCGGCATCGATCCGGTGCACCTCTCGCTCAGTCAGCTGGAGATCCGCAGCGTGTTCGGGGCGCCGTCCGCCGCCTGGTCGGACGCGGTCCGGGCGTTCGGCACCGGACTGCTCGACCCGGCGCCGCTGATCACGCACGAGTTCCCGCTGGAGCGGTTCGCCGAGGCGATCGCGCTGGTGGGCGCGGGAGATCCGCAGACGGGGAAGGTGCTGCTGCGGCCGTAAGCCGGTCGTAGGCCGGTCGTACGCGTCGGGCACCGCGGCTCCTTCCGCGCCAACACCCCCGTACAACGTCCGAAATATCGAACATGACCTACGGAGCACCATGCCCCTCACCGCAAGCGCCCCCCGCCGCCCCGGCGCCGAAGCCCTCGCCCGGGTCGGCCACTCCTCCCCCGCCGTCGACCCCTCCGACACCTCTCCGCACGCCTTCCCCGACGGCGGCACCTGGCGCACCGAGGTCCCGTCGGTCGAGGGCCCGGAGGCGCTCGCCGTCGTACTGGAGGAGAGCGCGCGGCTCGACGTGCCCGTGCACCGGATCAGCCAGGGCTCCGGAGTCTGGATGCTCAGGGACGCCGAAATCACCGAGATGGCCGGGGCGTGCGCGGCGCGCGACATCGAGCTGTGCCTGTTCACCGGGCCGCGCGGCACCTGGGACACCGGCGGCTCCACCCGGACGGATTCCGGCGGCGGCGGACTGCGCGCCCGGGGCCACGACGCGCTCGCCGGGTGCGTCGAGGACGCCCTGCGGGCAACGGAGTTGGGGGTGCGCTGTCTGCTCGTCGCCGACGAGGGCGTGCTGTGGACCCTGCACCGGATGCGCGCCGCCGGGGTGCTCCCCGCCGACGTGACCTTCAAGCTGTCCGCGCTCACCGGACCGGTCAACCCGGCCTCGTACGCCGTGTACGAGCAGCTCGGCGCTGACTCCCTCAACGTACCGTCCGACCTGACCCTCGCCCACCTCACCGAGATCCGCCGGGTCAGCCGCGCCCCGATGGACATGTACGTGGAGGCGCCGGACGACCTCGGCGGCTACGTCCGGATGTACGAGGCTGCCGAACTGATCCGGCGCGGCGCGCCCCTGTACCTGAAGTTCGGGCTGAGCCGCTCCCCCGGCATCTACCCGTACGGCGCCCAATTGCGCGACACCGCGCTTGCCTCGGCCCGTGAGCGGGTACGGCGTGGGCGGCTGGTGCTTGATCTGCTGGCCCGGCACGGGGCCTGCGGCGGGATGTCGCCGCTGGGCTCGCGGCTGCCGGGCGCGCTGCGGCGGTTCGCCGTACCGGCCGCCGTACCCGTAGAGGCACCCCTCAAGGCCCCCACAGACGCAGTCGACGTACCGGAAGGGAACTGACCCCATGCGCCACACCCGCATCCTGAGCAGCGCCGCCCTGGCAGCCCTGCTCGTCGTCTCGCTCACCGCCTGCGGCCAGGAGGCCAGGGGCGGCAGCCGCTACAAGCCCGACACCGGCAAGGGCGGCACGATCGGGCTCTCCATGCCGACCAAGGCGTCCGAGCGCTGGATCGCCGACGGTCAGAACATGGCCAAACAGTTCGAGAATGCCGGGTACCAGACCGATCTGCAGTACGGCGACAACAAGGCCGAGAGCCAGATCGCCCAGATCGAGAACATGATCACCAAGGGACGCAGGCTCCTGGTCGTCGCCGCGGTCGACGGCTCGGCGCTCACCGATGTCCTCCAGCGCGCGCACGACGCGGGCATCCCGGTGATCAGCTACGACCGGCTGATCCTGGGCTCCCCGTACGTCGACTACTACGCGTCCTTCGACAACGCGCGGGTCGGCGAGCTCCAAGGCCAGTACATCGTCGACAAACTGAAGCTGGGCGAGCCGTCGAAGGAGGCGGCGAAGCGCGAGAAGCACTCGATCGAGCTGTTCGCGGGCTCCCCCGACGACAACAACACAAAGTACTTCTGGGGCGGCGCCCTCAAGGTCCTCCAGCCGTATCTGACGAGTGGTCAACTCGTCGTGCGCAGCGGGCAGAACAAGATGAACCAGGCAACCACCCTGGGATGGGACGGCGGCACCGCGCAGAAGCGGATGGACGACCTGATCAGCAAGAACTACGGCGAGCAGCGGGTGGACGCGGTGCTCTCCCCGTACGACGGCATCTCGATCGGCATCATCTCCGCGCTGAAGAGCGCTGGTTACGGCTCCAAGGCACAACCGCTGCCGGTCATCACCGGGCAGGACGCGGAACTGGCGTCGGTGAAGTCCATCATCGGCGGCGAGCAGACGCAGACCGTCTTCAAGGACACCCGGAAGCTGGCCGCGCAGGCGGTGGCGATGGGGGACGCCGCACTGAACGGCAAGAAGCCGCAGGTCAACAACGTCACCGACTACAACAACGGCAGGAAGACCGTGCCTTCGTACCTGCTGAAGCCGGTGAACATCGACAAGTCGAACACCCAACTCCTCGTCGACGAGGGGTACTTCACAGCAGGACAGCTCAAGTGACGGCCCCGGCGGCAGCGAGCGCCGTACTGGAGATGCGCGGCATCACCAAGACCTTCCCGGGCGTCAAAGCACTCTCCGACGTCAATCTGACCGTCCGTGCCGCCGAGATCCACGCGATCTGCGGTGAGAACGGCGCCGGGAAGTCGACGCTGATGAAGGTACTGAGCGGGGTCCACCCGCACGGCTCGTACGAAGGCGAGATCCGCTTCGAGGACGAGCCGGTGGCGTTCAGGGACATCCGGGCCAGCGAGCAGCACGGCATCGTGATCATCCACCAGGAACTGGCGCTCGTCCCCTATCTCTCCATCGCCGAGAACATCTTCCTCGGCAATGAACAGACCGGCGGCAGGCGGGGGTTCATCGACTGGAACGACACCCTGCGCCGGGCGAGCGGCCTCCTCAAGCGGGTCGGCCTGCGCGAGAAGCCGCAGACCCCGGTCGCCGACATCGGCGTGGGCAAGCAGCAGCTCGTGGAGATCGCCAAGGCCCTCGCCAAGGAGGTGAAGCTCCTCATCCTCGACGAGCCGACGGCGGCCCTCAACGACGACGACAGCGCGAAGCTCCTCGACCTGATCCTGGAACTGCGCGAGCAGGGCATCGCCTGCATCATCATCTCGCACAAGCTCGGCGAGATCCGGGCCGTCGCGGACACGGTGACGGTGCTCCGCGACGGCCGCACCATCGAGTCCCTGACGGTACGTCAGTCCCCGGAGGCGGCACCCGAGTTGTCCGAGGAGCAGATCATCCGCTCCATGGTCGGCCGCGACCTGGACCACCGCTTCCCGGAGCGCAGTCCGTACGCGGGCGAGGACGCGGGCACGACCGCGCTCACCGTCTCCGGCTGGACCGTCCGCCACCCGGTGGACCAGCAGCGCAAGGTCGTCGACAACGTTTCCCTCACCGTCCGGCGGGGCGAGATCGTCGGCATCGCGGGGCTGATGGGCGCCGGCCGCACGGAGCTCGCGATGTCCGTCTTCGGGCGCAGTTACGGCCGGTACGTCGCCGGTACGGTCGAGGTCGGCGGCCGGGAGGCGGACGTCGCCACCGTTCCGGCGGCGATCGCGGCGGGCCTGGCGTACGTCACCGAGGACCGCAAGCAGTACGGCCTCAACCTCATCGACAACATCAACCGCAACATCTCCCTCGCCTCCCTGCCCGGGATGCGGCGCCGCGGCGTGGTCGACGAGCACCACGAACGCCAGGTCGCCGAGCGCTACCGCACCTCGATGAACATCAAGACCCCCACGGTCTTCGAGCAGGTCGGGCGGCTCTCCGGCGGCAACCAGCAGAAGGTCGTACTGAGCCGGTGGATCCACGCCGACCCCGACGTCCTGATCCTCGACGAGCCGACGCGCGGGATCGACGTCGGCGCGAAGTTCGAGATCTACACGGTGATCGACAAGCTCGCCGCCGCGGGCAAGGCGGTGCTCTTCATCTCCTCCGAGCTGCCCGAACTCCTCGGCATGTGCGACCGGATCTACACGATGGCCGAAGGCCGGCTGACCGGTGAGGTCGCCCGCGCGGACGCCACCCAGGAATCCCTGATGCGCCACATGACGGCGACCCGCTCATGACGGCGACCCGCCCCATGACAACGCCCCGCCCCATGACGGCAGCAGCCGCGCGCAAGCCGATGACGACGACCATGACCCGAAGCTGAGGCCCCCATGACCACCTCCACCACACTCCACAAGGACTCGCCCGCCGAGCCGCCACCCGCGCGCCCCGCGGCCCTCACCGCGCTCCTCGACAGCATGCGGTCGAACATGCGCCAGTACGGCATGCTCGTCGCCCTGCTCTTCATCGTCGTCCTCTTCCAGATCTGGACCGACGGCACGCTGCTGCTCCCCAACAACGTCTCCAACCTGATCCAGCAGAACGGCTACATCCTCATACTGGCCATCGGCATGATGATCGTCATCATCGCCGGCCACATCGACCTCTCGGTCGGTTCGCTGGTCGCCTTCGTCGGCGCGATGTCCGCCGTGATGATGGTCAAGCACGACATGCCCTGGGTGCTCGCCCTGGTCCTCTCCCTCCTCATCGGTGCGGTCGCGGGCGCCTGGCAGGGCTTCTTCATCGCGTACGTGGGCATCCCGTCCTTCATCGTCACGCTCGCCGGAATGCTGCTCTTCCGCGGCCTGACCCAGATCGTCCTCGAAGGCCAGTCCCTCGCCCCCTTCCCCGAGGGCTTCCAGAACATCGCCAAGGGCTTCATCCCGGAGATGGGCCCGTACACCCAGTACCACAACCCGACCCTGCTGCTCGGGCTGCTCGCCCTGGTCGTGCTGATCCTGCGCGAAGTCCGGGACCGCAAGCGCCAGTTGGCGTACGAGCTCGAAGTCGTGCCGACCGGCCTCTGGGTCACCAAGTGCGTGGCGATCTCCGCGGCCGTCATCGCGTTCACCCTCACCCTCGCCAGCTTCCACGGCGTCCCCGTGGTGATGCTGATCATGTGCGCGCTGCTGATCGGGCTGGGTTACGTGATGCGCAACGCGGTCGTCGGCCGCCATGTGTACGCGCTCGGCGGCAACAAGGCGGCGGCGAAGCTGTCCGGCGTCAAGGACAAGCGGGTCATCTTCCTGGTCTTCGTGAACATGGGCGTCCTGGCCGCCCTCGCGGGCTGCGTCTACGCGGCCCGCCTCAACGCGGGCACCCCGCAGGCCGGCCTCAACTTCGAACTCGAAGCGATCGCCGCCTCGTTCATCGGCGGTGCGTCGATGAGCGGCGGCGTCGGCACGGTCATGGGCGCCGTGATCGGCGGCCTCGTCCTCGGCGTCCTCAACAACGGCATGTCCCTGGTCGGCATCGGCACCGACTACCAGCAGGTCATCAAGGGCCTGGTCCTGCTGGCCGCCGTCGGCTTCGACATCTGGAACAAGCGCAAGGCCGGTCGCTGACGCTCAGCCTCGCTCCGCCCCGACCGGACGGTTCCGGTCGGGGTGCTGAGGCACTTCGTGTTCCTCCTGTTTCGGTTCCGGTTCGCGGGAGAAGGCGACGACCGCGGCCAGGATCAGCGCGGCGCCGATCAGACGGGGGGCCGTCAGCTCCTCGCCCAGGAAGAGCACGGCGCAGGCCAGGCCGAAGACCGGGATGAGGTTGAGGACCATGGCCGCCGTGGTGGGGGTGACCGAGGCGATCGCGTAGTGGTAGAGCAGGAAGCTCAGCGCGTAGCCGCCGACGCCGGAGAGTGCCGCTGCTCCCCAGTCGGACGGGGACGCACTGGTCGGCGGGGTTTCGACGCCGGTGATCCAGAGGGTCACCGCGATCGGGAGGACACACAGCAGGGCGAAGCCGAACTGGTACGCCGTGAGGGTGAGCGCGTCGACCTCTTCCGCCACCCGGGACGCCAGCAGGACGTACGTGGCCGCGCAGAGCACCCCGATGAGGACGAGCGCGTCGCCCAGCCGGGGTGCGAAGGATCCTCCCCCGCCCCCTTCCAGGGCGAGAACCCCCGCGAGGGCCAGGACCAGCGCGGCCACCCGGCCGCCGGTGAGGCGTTCGCGCAGGAAGAGGCAGGCCAGGCCGATGGCGAAGAAGGACTCCAGCGCGGTGAGGAGGGAGGCGTTGGAAGCCGTCGTACGGAGCAGGCCGAAGGTGAAGAAGGCGTAGGAGAGGGCGGGTTCGAGGACGCCGAGCAGGACCAGTGGAACGGTGGGCCGGGGCAGCGGCCCTCCCCTGATGAGGAGAACCGCCCACAACACCACTGCCGATGCGGCCAGTTGGACCGCCAGCAGGGTCATCGGCTGCATGGAGCCGAGCGCCGTCTTGGTGAAGGTCGCCGAGCCGCCCCAGCACAGTGCGGCCAGGACGAGGGCGCCACGCCAGCCGAGGCTCTTCACCGGGCCGCCACCGCGGCTTCCCCGGCCACTGCTGCCTCCGCGGCCACGGCTGCTTCCGCGGCCTTCGCGGCCGCCGCGCGCTCCGCCTCGTCCGGCAGGCCCGTGGCCCACAGGTCCGACTCGGCCCAGGCGCCGACGATCGCGACGTCCGGGTCCTGGTGGCGCAGCACCGCGAAGCGTTCGGCCAGGAGCTGGAGCCGTACGGTCAGCGGGATCTGGGCGAGGACCGGGGGGAGGGCGGGCGCGCCGGGGTCTGTGGCGAGCGTGGTGACCGGGATGGATTCCTGGGCGGCGGCCTCGCCGAGAGCGGCGGTCAGACCGTCCACGTCGGCGGCGGGTTCGAGTACGAGGAGGCCGTCGGCCGCCGTGAGGGGAACGGCCGCACCGTGCAGGAAGCGGTCGGACTCGAAGCCCTCGGCGAGCATCCGGGCGGCCTCGCGGATCTTCAGGGCGCCCTCGCGGGCGGTGACGCCCCAGGGGCCGCAGCCGATCAGGGTGAGGATGCGGGTGGGTACGGGGACCTCTTCGAGGCCCGGGGCCGCGCACACGGCGCGTACCGCTTCGGCGGTCTGCCGCAGCTGGTCGGGCGAGCCTTCGGGGGCGCCCAGGTGGTGGGCCATGCGGGCGAGCACACCCAGCGCCGAGGTGTAGCTGACGGTGTACGTCTCGGACTCCTCCGCGGTGACGGTCTCCACCGCCTCCGGCCAGCCCTTGTCCTGGCCCGTGATGGACACCACCGGGACGCCCAGGGCGAGGGCCGCGGCCCTGGCGCGTACGGCGTAGGCGGTCTCGGCGGTGTGCGTGATGACCAGGAGGACGTCGCCCTCGCGGGGTGCGGCGGCCCAGCGGGCGGCGTGCGCGCCGGAGTGCCAGCGGGCGTCGAGCCCGGCCTGTTCGAGGAGGAGCGCACCGAGCTCGGCGGCGTGCTGGCTGGTTCCCGTACCGACGACGATGACGCGGCGGGCGGCGCCGAGGCGTTCGGCGGCGGCCGACACGTCCTGGTCGGCGACGAGGTCGAGGGCGTCGGCCTGGGCGTGGATCATACGCAGCAGGGCGGTGGGAGGTGTGGTCATGGTGGGCTCCTTCGTCAGCTCTTGAGGGGTGTTCGGGATCAGGCCGTGGTGGCGACGACGACGATGCTCGGCGCGTGGATCGTGAAGGGCGTGCGCGCGTAGTCGCCGTACACCGCTTCGCAGGTGAAACCGGCCCTGCGGAGCAGTCCGGTGAGTTCGTGGGCGCTGAAGACGCGGTAGTCGGCGGTGGAGGTGCGGACCGGGGCGCCGGGCGCCGCGGGTTCGGTCACCGTCCAGCTGATGCGGCTGGTCAGCGGGTCGAAGATCTCCTCGTGGAGGAAGGTGCGGCCGGTCGAGTCGTCGTACGTACGGATCACGAACCGGTCCCGCGGGTGCGCGCCGAAGACTTCGCTGGTCTGCCGGAGGAAGGCGTCCCGGTTGATGACGTCGATGACGAAGCGGCCGCCGGGGGCGAGTACCCGCCGTACCTCGCGCAGCACCTGGAGCTCTTCCTCCTCGGTGGCGAAGAAGCCGAAGCTGGTGTGCAGGTTGACGACCGTGTCGAAGCCGCCGTCGGCGAAGGCGGAGAGGTCGCGCATGTCGGCGCGGGTGAAGACGGCCCCCGTGCTGTGCGCGTGGTCGGCGCGGCGGGCGGCCTGGGCCAGGTAGTGCGGGGACTGGTCGACGCCGGTGACCCGGTACCCGGCGGCGGCCAGCGGAACGGAGTGCCGCCCGGTGCCGCAGGCCAGGTCGAGCAGCCGGGGGTGGCTGTCCGGCGGCACGAGGGCGGTGACGCAGTCGACCATCTCGCGGGTGAGACCGGGGTCCTGGTACTCGATGTCGGAGTCGGTGTAGAGGTCGTTCGCGCCGAAGAACTCCGCGTACCAGGGGGTGGGCTGGGTGGCTTCCTGGGTCGCTGCCTGCGTGGCTTCCTGGGTGGTCACTGGGAGAGTTCCTCCGTACGGGACGTGGTGAGGGGTGCGTTCCGGCCGATGAGCCAGGCAGCGGGATCGGGGGCGAAGCGGGTGGCGGCGATGCGGCGGCCTTCGGCGGTGGCGTACTCGCGGTGCACGAGCAGGCCGGACGCCGGGATGTCCTTGGCGTACGGACCGAAGTCGCCCTCGGCGGTGAAGTGGGCCTCGCCGCGCTGGACTTCGGGGAGGTCGGCTTCGGGGAGGTCGGCTTCGGGGAAGTCGGCTTCGGGGAGGTCGAAGAAGTCCGCCGAGGCCTCGCTGCGGTGCCAGCGGGAGAGGAGGGGGTGGCCCGTGAGGGTTTCCAGTGCCAGCCAGTGGGTGTACGGCTCGGGATCGGCCGTAGGGTGCGGCGGTCGTTGCCGGGTGAGGAGGCACTCCACCCAGGTCTCCTCGTGGTCGGTCGCCAGGATCCGACCGGTGACGGTCCACGCCTCGCCCTGTACGTCGACGGTCGAGCCCACGGTGAGACGTGCGGCGGCGGCCTCGCAGGCAGGGGTCCAGGGGCGGTGGGGCGGTGCGGGCATGGCGGGCTCTCGTTCCGAAGTCGCTTGCATTGCAGGGGTGTTGGGGTCAGCGGAGGCGGAAGCGCGGCGGCGGTTCGGCCACGCCTTCCATGACGTCGCAGACGTACGCACCCCAGGCCGGGCCGTGTTTGAACCCGTGGCCCGAGTCCCCGCCGACCAGCCAGGTGCGGCGGGTGCCAGGGAGGCGGTCGAGGAGGAAGTGGCCGTCGGGCGACCAGGCGTAGGCGCACTCCTCGTGGGCGGTGACGGGTGCGTCGGCGAGGTCCGGAAGGCGCTGCCGGACCAGGTCGCGCAGCCGGGAGGGCAGTTCGGTTGCCGCGCTGTCGCCCGGCTCCTCGTCCGGGACCAGTTTGACGCCGCGCTCCCCCACCGCCGGGATGCCGTACCAGTCGTGCGCACGGTCGATCCAGGCGGGCCGGCCGCCGGTGGCCCAGGGGCCCACGGGGTTTACGTAGTACGCCCGTTGACGCTCGGTGACGGTGCTGGAGAGGCCGGGGAACAGGGCCGGGAGTTCCGGTCCCGGCGCCCAGACCACCAGGTCCGCACCGTGGTGTGCGCCGTCGACGAGTACGGAGTCACCGTCGGGTTTCGCCTCGCCCCGGTGGATGCGTACGCCCCGGTCCTCGGCCGAGCGGGCGAGGGCCCGCACCGCGCGGCGGGCGAGCAGCACTCCGGCCTCCGGTTCGTGGACGGCGAAGTCGAGGCCCTCGCCGCTCAGGCCGGGGAAGCGGGCGGCGACGGCCCTGCCGGAGAGGAGCTGGGCGCGAATGCCGAGGCGGGCGAGAACGCGCAGGCTCGCACGCTCCCAGCTCTGGTCGGCGCCCGCGCTCGCGAGGCACAACACCCCGATGTCGAGGAGGAGTTGTTCACCCGTCTCGGCCTCCAGCTCGCGCCACAGGGTGCGGGCACGGGCCGCCGAGCGGGTGTACCACTCGTCGTCGCCGTGGGCGCAGCGCAGGATCCGGGTCTCCGCGCTGGAGGGCCCCGCCGTACCAGGAGCATTGCGGTCGACGACGTCGACGGACTTGCCCCGGGCAGCCAGCTCGCGGGCGACGCTCAGGCCGAAGACGCCCGCGCCGACGACGAGTGCCCGACCCCCGGGGGCGCGGCTCATGCCATGACCCTGGCGTCCACGTCGTGGGCGAGGGGCGCGAAGAAGACCGGCGGGCGGGCGGCGACGGACAGCCCCGCGGGAATCGGCTCGGGGCGGCCCGTCCAGACCGGCGCACCGGGAAGTCCGAGCGCGGTCCACAGCCGCTGGGCGAAGCCGGGCATCAGGGGGCCGGCCAATACGGCGAGGGTGCGCGCGGCGCGGGCCTCCAGGGCGAGGGCGGACCGTGCCTCGGCGGAGGTGGGCCGGGTGGCGAGCAGCCGGGACTGCCCGGCCGCGAACGCCCTTGCCTCACGCACGAGTTCACCCAGGCAGCGGACGACCCGCTGCGGCGAGAAGTGCTCGGCGGTCAGCGCCCGTACGACGTCGTCGGCGCGGGCGTCGAGGGTTTCGGCGTACCGCTGCTGCGTCGCGGTCGGGACGCCGGGGGCGGGGGTCCTGCCGTTGCCCACCGTGTCGACGCGGTGCAGCAGCTCCTGGAGCCAGCCCTGCCACTGTCCCGCCAGTTCCTCGTCGACGAGGCGGCGGAACCGGTCCCAGGTGAAGGAGGTGGGGGCGGTCTCGGGCCTGTCGTGGGCGAGGGCGTAGCGGACGAGGTCGCCGGGGACGTGGGCGAGGAGGGCGTCGGCCCAGATGGCGTGGCCCCGGCTCTTGGAGAACTTGGAGTCGTCGAGCTGGAAGAACTCGTTCGTCAACCAGACGTCGGGGAGGTGCAGTTGAGCGTCCTCGTCGCCCTCGGCGCGCAGTGCGTCCTCGTACGCCATCATCAGCGCCGGGTGCAGGACGGTGTGGAAGTAGCCGTTGTCGAAGCCGAAGAACTGCACGACGCGGGACGCGTTCCACACCTCGCGCCAGCTGCCGGGGTCCGCGCCCTCGGCGCGCAGCGCCTCCATCAGCTCGGCGAAGTAGCCGGGCACCATCTCGGCCCAGACGTACACCTTCTGGTCCTCGAAGCCCGGCACGGGGAAGGGCAGACCCCAGTCGGTGGGGTGGCTGACCGGGATGTCGGGCAGGCCGCGTTCGAGCATCGCGGTGCAGAGCTGTTCGAGGTGGGGGCCGGCGGTGACGGTGGCGTACAGGGCGCGCAGCCGGTCGGCGTACCGGCTCAGCGGCAGCACGAGGCGCTGGTACGTGCGGCGGCCGGGGGTGCGGGAGCAGCCGTTGCAGACGGGGTCGCCGAGGTCGGTGCATGCGTTGGGCCAGGCGCACTCCTCGCAGGAGTTGCCGTCGCTCTCGGCGCCGCACTCGGGGCACTTGCCGGTGACGTGCCCCTCGAAGAGGTAGCGGTCACAGCCTTCGCAGTACAGGCACTCGTCGGTTGCGATGACCAACTGCCCTGTCCTGTGCAGCAGTTGGAAGAAGTCGCGGACGGCTTCCTGATGCAGGACCGAGTGCTGCGGGCGTACATACACGTCGCTGGCGAAGGCGGCGCCCGAGAAGATGGCGGCGACGACGTCGGCGTACTCGTCGGCCATCTCCAGGGGGTCGCGGCCGAGCGCGCGGGCTTTGAGCGGGACGTAGCTCTGGTGGACGTCGGAGCCGGTGAGGAAGCGGGTCGGGGTGGCGTCCAGGCGGCGGGCGCGGGTGTACATGTCGGCGCCGGAGTAGGGCCCCGCGAGGTGGCCGAGGTGCAGGTCACCGTTGGGGGTGGGCGGGGCCGCGGTGACGAGGGTGGGCTGCTGCGTCATGGGAGGGGGTCCTCGGGGATTCCGGTGGAGGTCGTACGGATACGGATGCGGGCACGGTCACGGGCACAGGCACGGCCCCGCCCCGATGTCTCGACGTGGCGACTACAGGTCGAGTGCGCCCATGGCCGGCGGCCAGTAGAGGGAGAGGAACTCCAGAGGCTCGGTGTCGCTGGAGTTGCGCAGGAAGTGGTCGGCCCCGTTGGGAATGAGCACCGCCTGGCGGGCGGCCACTTCCCGCTCCTCGTCGCCGATGACCATGACGCCGCGCCCGGCGAGGATGACGAAGACCTCGTGTTCTTCGTGGTGTCCGTGCGGTTCGGTGGCGCCGCCGGGGGCGATGACCGCGCGGCCGAGTCCCCAGTCGGCGAGGTCCTCGCCGCCGTGCGGGTAGATCTGCTGGTAGCGGATGCCGTAGGCGTCGGTGAGCCGGTCGTCACCCAAGTCGCGTATGAGCACGGTGTGTTGCCTCTCCCGTACGAGTACTAGTAGTTGAAGTCGGCGGTGTTCTCGGCGCGTACCGGTTCCCACGGGTTGTCGTGCAGGCCGTCCTCGGTGACGGCCTGCCCGGTGGCCCAGCCGTGATCCGGGTCGCTCTCGGGGAAGGCTTCGGCGGTCAGGTAGTCCAGCCGCAGCGACGGCCAGATGTCCTCGGCCCTGTGCGTCTCGCCGAGGCGGCGCTCCGGATCGGTGACGACGTCCTGCTGGATGAGTACGTCGATCTGGTACGTGGCGGAGAAGGTGTCGCCGACCGCGTCCCCCTTGCCCCGGACCGGGCAGTTCCCGTTGTGCCAACTGCTGCTCAGGGAGCGGGGGTGGCCGATGCCGCCGTTGCCGACGGTGAGCTGCGCGTTGGTGCGTACGAACGCCATGGCCTCTTCGAGGTCGGCCGCCAGGCCCCGGGTGACCAGCGAATTGCCGTAGTGGCCCGGTGCGTTGACGGATATGACGACACCGCCGGGTACCCGCCGGTCGTGGTTCCGGCGTTCGTGCGCGCCGGTGTAGAAGAGCTGGGTGCTGGCCTTGAAGAGCCGTGTCCGGCCGTCGGGGTAGCGCAGCGGAACGGCTTCCGTGTAGACGGTGTCGGCGACGACGGGGGCCTGTTCGACGAGGTAGGTGTCGGCCAGCAGTCCGCAGATCTCGGCGAGTTGGGGGCTGGGGGCGGCGTGGGCGAGGGCCCTGCTGTTGAACACGACGAGGAACGCACTGGATTCGCCGCGCGCCGCACGTTCCTTCCAGCGGCGCCGCTCCTGTTGTACGAGCGCGGTGATGTGCTCGGTTCCGTAGGCGAGGTCCGCATCGCCGATCCAGCAGAAGTCCATGCCGAGGCCCTTGGCCGCGGCGACTCCCTGGTCCTGGCGGGCGGCGAGCCGGCCGAAGAGGCAGGGCTGGTGCCGGCGCAGCCAGTCGGTGAGGGCCCGGACCCGTGCTTCGGGTCCGGCCGTCGGGTCGAGCAGCACGCCGTGCGCCTCGTCGATGTCGGCGCCGAAGCCCCGGTCGGCGGCCTGCCGGTCCTGCGGCAGCTCCTTGAGCAGCTCGGTGAGCCGGTCGAACGCGTCGCCTTTCGCCCTGCCGCTCGCCCTGCCGCTCGCCCTTTCACTCGTCTCGTCACTCGCTCTGTCGTTCGCCTTGCCGTTCAGTGAACTCCACTCCCCCGTCGCACGGTTGGCATGCGGCACGCAGCACGTCGCGGCACACCGCATCAACTGCCCGATGATTCTGCGAAGTTACGGATTCCACTGTCAAGGCTTTTTGGATCTTCGGATTTCGTTGTCCTGATGGACAGTTGTAGCCGAATATCCCCGCGAATTACCCTACGGGCGACAATCGCTTCGCCACACCACACCTCCCGCACCGTCAGCTGCCGAGCGAGTGGCGCATTCCTCCGAATGGCTGACATTGCCGTACAAGTCTGGGCTTAACAGATTATCGGGTGAATGCTGCCAAGGGTCAGAAATCACCACGAAAGGAGCGGCCAGATGGCCATGCTGGTGCGGAATGAAATCGACGGTCCGTATTCCTACTGCGCGGGATACGTGGTTCCGGCGCAGTCACCGGAGTCCGGACGGGTCCACCCGCTGCAAGCCCTGGGAGGAACTCCGACCGAGGAGTCCGTTCAAGTCTTCCAGGTCGATGTCGCCGAGGGCGTGCCCTTCCTCATCGGCAGTGCGACAACGGAAGGGGGCGCCTACCCCGCCGGGGTCACCGTCTCCATGACGGACCCCGACGGCAATCAGGTCGGGCCCAGCCAGACCGAAACCCGCTTGATCGAGTGCGTCGACAACGACCCCACGAAGATGCAGTCGTGCATGATCCAGAACCCCGCGGTGGGCCAATGGACGGTCACGGTGACGAACGCCGACAGCGCCTCCTACGTGTTCTTCGCCACCATGCCGACGGAGGCGCAGTACACCACCATCATCGACACGCTGGCCCCTCACATCGACCCCGGAGCGTCGGGGGCCGCGAAGGGCTCGGCGGCCTGCTGGGTCTGTCAGATCGGCTGCTGGTCCCTCGCCGTCGTCGTCACCATGCTGCTCGTGTTCGCTGCCGGGATGCTGACGGCGACGTGCGCTCCTGTCGCGGCCCTGGTCGGGTTGCTGGCCTCGATCGGTATCGTCGTCAAAGCCGCGACGGCCGTGGTCATCCTGCAGTCCCTGATGGCGGGGGCGGGTGCCACGGCGTTCATCGTCGTGGACAACATCTGCTCCTGGCTGGACGCCTGCTCGACCGGGATCACGGCAAAGATCACCAGCCCGTCGGCAGGGGTCACGGTCGGCGGGTCGACCCGCGTGACCGCTTCGGCCGAGGACGCCCTCACGGTGTCGTTCTACGTCGACGGGAATACGCTCATCGGCACCGACAACACCGGGCCCAACTGGAAGGCGAACTGGGACACGACCCAGTCCCTCAACGGAAAGCACACGGTGTGGGCCCTGGCCATCGGTTCGGCCGGGTCCGCCTGGTCACCTCAGGTGAACGTCACGGTTCTCAACTAGCGGCCCGTCCCGGAAGCGGTTCCCACGTCGGCTCCCGTCAGGGGCTGCTCAGGGGCTGTTCAAGTACGTGAGGACGGCCAGGACTCGGCGGTTGCTGTTGTCGTCGTCGGTGATGCCGAGTTTGCCGAACAGCGACGTGGTGTATTTGCTGATGGCGCTGTCGCTGAGGAAGAGGCGCCGGGCGATGGCCTGGTTGGACAGGCCTTCGGCCATGAGGCCGAGCACGGAGTGTTCGCGTGCGGTGAGCCGGTCGGCGAGTTGGTCGAGGCGTCGGTTCGAGGCGCCGCTGGACAGGAGTTTGGCGATGACGGCGGGATCCATGGCGGTTCCGCCTTCGGCCACGCGTTCCAGGGCGCCGATGAACTGGTCGGCGTCGAACACGCTCTCCTTGAGGAAGTAGCCGGTGCCGCCAGCGCCGTCGGCCAGGAGCTCGCGGGCGTAGAGCTGTTCGACGTACTGGGAGAGGATCAGGACCGGCAGTCCTGGCAGTTCCGCACGCGCGGCGAGGGCGGCGCGCAGGCCCTCGTCCGACTGGGACGGTGGCATGCGGACGTCGATGACGGCCACGTCGGGCCGCCAGGTCAGCAGCGCGTCGAGCGTCTCGGGGCCGGTGGCCGCAGTCGCCACCACCTCATGGCCGTACGCCTCGATGAGACGGACCATTCCGTCCCGCAGGAGGTACAGGTCTTCTGCTACGACAATTCGCATGGGACCACCATCCTCACACGGGTCGGGCCGCCTGCCGGGCTGGTGATCTCCAGGGTGCCGTCGAAGACCGCGAGGCGGCGGCGCAGGCCGTCGAGTCCGCCGCCGGGGCGTACTCCGGCTCCGCCGCGACCGTCGTCCTCGACGTCGACCACCAGGTCGGAGCCCTCAATGGCCCGACCGATGAAGATGCGCGCCCGGGTCGCACGGGCGTGCTTGACCGCGTTGGTCACCAGCTCGGCGATCGAGAAGTACAGGGCGGACTCGATCGGCGGGTCCAGGTGCGGCGGTACGCCTGCCGCGCTCACCTCCGCTTCGAGCGCGCTGTCCAGGGCCAGCGCGCGTACGGCGTCGACGAGGCCCCGGTCGTTCAGTACCGGCGGGTTGATCCCCTGGACGAGTTCGCGGAGTTCGGACAGTGAGCCGGCGGCGGCCGCCCGTGCCTCCCGCATCAGCGCCCTGGCCCGCTCGGGGTCGGTTTCCATCAGTTTCTCGGCGGTTGCCAGGGAGAGCCCGAGGCCGACCAGCCGGGCCTGCGCCCCGTCGTGCAGGTCCCGTTCGATCCGTCGGATCTCGGCGGCCTGCGCGACCGTGGTGTCCGCGCGCTGGGCCGTCAGCTCGTCCACCCGGTCGGCCAGCGCCATCGCGGGCGAGGGGCGCAGGAAGCGGACGGCCACCGGTTCGGCGACGCGCCAGGCGTACGGGGCGCCGGCCACGGCCACGACCAGGCCGAGCGCTCCGATGGCGAGCAGCGCGGGCGAGGGCCGGGCGAACCCGAGTCCGAACCCGAGGACCGCGACCGCGAGCCCGGCCGGCGGGACGGCCGCGACCGGTCCGGCGGTGACCGGGGCGATCGCCGTGAAGCGCAGGTCGCGCCAGTTGGCCGGGTCACGGAGGCGGAGCCGCCACCGTTGGTCGAGGAGGGCGTCCCGGCGGGTGCGCTCGTAGGAGAAGCCGTTCCACCAGTGGCCGGTGGACAGGCGCACCACCGGTGCGGCCTGCCGGTACCCGGCGGGGACCTTCGTGCCCGTCCACCGCGCCACCAGGTGGCGGAACATCCGGCAGACCGGCCGCGAAAGACCGAGCGCGCCCCCACCCGCCAGCAGGAGCACCGGCACCCAGGTCCACGGGTTGCCCGCCCCCCACCGGATCGCCAGCAGCACGGCGGCGGCCCACACGGCCGGCACCAGCATGCTGACCCCCGCCACGGCGCACGACCGCACAAATCCCGTACAGACGCCCGCCGCCCACGAACCCAGCCGTTTCAAAGCTCCTCCTCCGCTCTCCGCCTTCTCCGTCCGCTTCTCCGTCCGGTGTCCCCACTGTGCACCGGCCGGAGCCCGAAACCGCCCTGGTCAGCCGGAGAGTGGGGCTGGACCCACCCCTCCGTGGGTCCAGACGGATACCGCGTCGACCGGGCGCTTCGTAGCGTCGGTGAGCATGGAAACCAACCAGCACACCACGACCGGTCCCGCACTCCTCGACAGCCCCCGCAGCCAGCAGGCCTTCGGCGCGGCGAAGAACAGCGTCAAGATCTACGGCGCGCTCAGCGCCGCCGCCCTCCTGACGGTCGCAGCGGTGGCGGTCAGTGGTCACACGGGCAGTGGTCACACGGGCAGCGGTCGTACCGGCAACGGTCATACGGTGAACACGTTCATGTGGGTCAGGGCGGCCCTGCTGCCGGTGGTCGCCGTGCTGCTCCACCGACTGACCGTCTCCGCCTCCCGGGGATCCCGGCGGGCCTTCGAGCGCGTGAGCACCCTCGCCGTCGTCATGCCGATCGCCATCGTCGGCGTCGATCTGGTCCCGGGCGTCTGCCCGCCGTGGTACGCCGTACTGCAGGCCGTCTGCATGGCGCCCGTCGTCCGGGTCGCGTTCCTCACCCGTGGCGCCGCGCTGCGCGCCGTCTTCCCCAAGTCGCGCTGACCGGGCGCCGACCGGTCCGTCGGCACCGCCGAGATACCGACCGGCGTTCGAGATGCCGGACGAATGAAAGATCGGCCTTACTCCGCGCCACGTCAGGCCGTATGCTTCGCGTGCTTCAACTGCACTTTTTGTTGCCTGTGTTGGGGGGCACAGTGACGTCACAGCACTCCGGTGATCCTGCTGGACAGGGCGGCGGCCCGGACCACGGTCCGGCCGTGCACGCCTTCGGGAGAGCCGTCGCCGCTTACACGCAGGGGGACTTCGCCGCGGCTGTCGGCTACTTGCGCCTGCTGGATCGGGGCGTTCCGGTACCCGAGCACCTCGCCGCCGCGCACGCCGCCCTCCACGCGACGCTCGCCGCGCGGGCGAGGAACTGGGACCGCTGCTGCGACTGGTACCTCGGCTCGCTCGCCCCGAGAGACGTGCACACAGCCGTTTCCGCCGGGGAGTCGTGTGCCACGGACGGCTGCGGCAGCTCCGCCGAAGCGCTCTGCGGCCAGTGCGGCCGGGGGGCCTGTCCCGCCCACGGCGTGCGCGACAGCCACCGGGTGCACCGCTGCGTCCCCTGCCTGAACGGGGCGCTGACCAACCTCGCGCACGCCGCCGTGCTCGCCGGGCGGACCGAAGAAGCCGTACGCGTGCTGCGCTCCTGGTCGCGCGACGGTGACCCTTCGGCAGCGAGCGACCTGCTGAGGAGCCTCGCGCCGGAGGACGACGCCGACGGACCCGACGACACCCGAGCCACCGAGGACGCCGAAGGAACCGCAGGCACAAGAGCAGGCACAAGAGCAGGCACAGGAGCAGATACGAAAGATGTGCGGCGGACCGTCCCGCAGTTCCTCTCCCGGCAGCACGCGCTCGCCTTCGCCCTCCGCCAGGCGCTCGGGCGGGGCGGGCTCGCGGAGTGGGAGCGGATCGGCCGCCTCACCGCCAGGGACGGCACGGGACGCGTGTCCGAGCTGTACCGCCAGGCCGCCGCGCGCGCGGCACGCCGGCTCACGGCCCGTGGGGAGCATCTGCTCGCCTGGGGTGCCTGGCTCCGTCTGTGGCAGTCCCGGCCGTTCGACCTCGACGTGGCACACGGGCTCGGGGTGGCCGCCCTCCGCCTGCTGGCCTGCGGGGAATCCCTCACGACGGGCGTGCGCGCGGCAACCACCCGTCAGGCCACGGCCTGCTGGTCGGCCGTACTGCACTCGCCCGGCCACCGGAAGTCCCTCCAGGAGGCCGGCCGGGAGGAGTTCGACGACGGGGTGTGGGCGACGGCCGTCGAGTCCCTCCGTACGCACGTCACCCAGCTGCTCCAGGACGAGGACCGTACGGCGGGACATTCCCCCGCCCTGTCCCTGGAGTTGAAGTGGCGGGTGGAGTGCGAGGCCGCGAGCCGCTGGGCGGGGCTCCGGCCCGCGAGCGCCCCCGCCACTCCCGCGCCGGAGTTCTTCTGCGGGCCGCTGTATCTCGACGAGGTCGCGTCGATCAGTGCGGACTGGGCCCGACGCATGAGGGAGGTACGGGAGAACATCCCGCTCGACGGCCCGTTCGCCGCACTGGAGACGCCTCCGGAGACACCTTCGCTGGCTGAACTCTTCGCCCCCGAGGCGGCGTTGGCGACCCTCCTGAGGGAGGGCAGGTGGCAGGAGGTGATCAACACCGTCGAGGAGTCTCGTCCCGACTGGCGCACCCGCACCCACGCGGGGCCGGACGCGGGGGCGGCCACGGGTCAGGTCACAGGTCGGGCCACGGGTCGGGCCACGGGGCCCGGCGAAGGACGGCCCGCCGCCCTGGAGATACTTTCCACCGCCCTCGTCCGCCGGGCCCAGGAGTACGCGAAGGGCAAGCGGTGGACCGAGGCGCTCCGGGACTTCGAGCAGGCACAGGAGGCCGGACAGGACGTCTCCCCGTACGCCGACGTCATCTGCCGCGCAGCCGTGGGGGCCGGGGCGACCGTACGGGGGCAGGTCAAGGTGGCGAACACCCAGGCAGGCCTGCTGGAGCGCGCACTCCAACTGGCCCCGGGCCACCCCGACCTGATCCGCAATCTGACCGCGGTCTCGCTCCGCCTCGCCGACCAGGCCGAGAAGGCCGGCCGTCGGGAAGAGGCCGAACGGCGCTACCGGCGCGCCTGCGAGCTGTCCCCGAAGGACCGACAGGCGGCCGACGGGCTCGCCAGGGTTCAGCGGAGGTCCGGGCGGCTCCTCGCCGACATCCTGTACGCGGACTCCCTCCGCAACGCCCGCGAAGGCTCACGCGCCAAGGCGCTCTCCCTCATGAGGGATGCCGCCGCATGCATGAAGGGACTCCCGGACGAGCGGTTCTCCGGGGGGTACGCGGCCACCGACGTGGCCCGTGGACTGTGGCGTGCCCTGGCGCCGTACGACGCATCGGACGAGGCCGGCGTGCGTGCGTACGTGGAGGCGCTGTGGCTGTCGATCTCGTACCAGCCCATCGAGGAGATCTCCCGGGCCCCGGGGAGCTCCGGTCTGGCCGAGGCGCTGGCCGTCCTCGCCGGGCATCTGCTGCGGCGGGACGCGTACGAGGACGTCATCGCGCTCGCGGAACGCTGCACGGGCGCGGAGGGAAGCCTGGAGCGCTTCCGTACGGTGCTGGCGGACGCCCACGACCGGCGGGCGGAGCAGCGCAGGAGAGCGGGGGACAGGGCGGGGGCCCACCAGGATTCGCGGACGGCCCGAAGGCTGCGGATCTCCGTCCAGGAGAAACTCTTCGACCTCGACTTTCCCGAAGGCTCGTGATGGCGCAGACGAATCGACCCGACGAGAACCGGCCCCCTCGACCTGGCGAGAACCCCTCCGGCAGGAACCCGTCCGGCGAGAACCGGTCCCCTGCTTTCGGCCCCACGGCCTACGACGTACTCGGCCTGGAGATCGGCGCCGACGCCAAGGCCGTCAGAGCGGCGCGGCTGAAGGGGATGGCCGACCCGAAGACGCGCAGCGGTGTCTCCCGGGCGGCGAACTCCCTCACCCGGCCGAGCGGCAGGCTGGGTGCCGCACTGCTCACCCCGTTGCTGGGCTCGCTCTCGGAGGAGGAGCTGAAGTGCCGGGTGTCCGACGCGGCTCGTGAACTCCTGGCCGGCCTGCCCCCGTTGCTGCCCGAAGCCGACCGTTTCGGCCCGTTCCCCAGGAGCGATGCGTGACCACACCCGTTTCCCCTTCCGAGCACCCGTCCTCGGAGCCGACCTCCGAACAGGCCCGCCGCATCAAGCAGTTGACCTTCCGTGCCCAGGCGCTCGAAAACCGGAAGGCCGCGACGGAGCGCACTCTCCGGAGCCTCCTGGAAGGGCTCCTGACGGTGGACGACATCCTGACCGACGCGGTGCAGCGCGCCGCCGGCAACGGCACGGAGCCGCCCCGGGCCGTACCCGCCCTCTTCGAGGAGCAGATCGGTGCCGCGCACCGGGTGCTGCGCCAGCAGCTCCTCGCGGCGGGGGTGGAGCCGATGGATCTGGTGGGCAGCAAGGCGGTGCCGAGCATCTCCCGCGTGGTGGCCAAGGAGCCCCGGGCGTCGGTTCCGGCCGACACCGTCCTCGAAGAGCGGGTGACCGGCTTCTACGCGGACCGTGAAGTGCTGCGCGAAGCCGTCGTGGTGGTCGCCGTTCCAGGACCCGACCCCGACCCCGACCCCGACCCGGTCCCGGACCCGGCTCCCGCACCCCCCGCGCCTTCGGCCGCCGCACCGGAGCGGAATCAGCCCCGCCGTCTCCCCCGGCACAAGCGCCGCACCCGCCGCACCCGCCGCCGTTCCTGACCGGCACCGGCCGCCGCACCTGACCGCACCCGCCTGCGCCCCGCCAACCCCCACCCGCAGAACTGGAGTCACGCACCGTGCACCGAACCCTCGGAATCGACCTCGGCACCACGAACTCCGTGGTCGCCTGGATGAAGGACGGCGCCCCGGAGGTGCTCCCCGTCGCGAACGACCGGTTCAGCATGCCGTCCGCTGTCGGGGTCACCGAGGACGGCGGTCTCCTGGTGGGGCAGGAGGCGCTCCGCTGGCTGGACCGGGACTCCGCCCGGGTCGTCACGTCGGTGAAGCGCTTCATGGGCAGGAAGTTCGGCGAGGCCGCGGTCCAGGAGGCGCTCGGGCGCATGGGCGATGCCGCCGCCCATCTCAGCGAGGGCGGGGACGGCGGGATCCTCGTCCGGCTCGGCCCGCACCACTACACGCCCGTCCAGATCTCCGCGATCATCCTCCGGCGTCTGAAGACGGACGTCGAGGCCCGCCTGGGCGTCGTCTTCGACCGCGCGGTCATCACCGCGCCCGCGTACTTCGGCGAGCGCCAGCTGGCCGCCACCCGGGCGGCCGGTGAGCTGGCAGGCCTGCATGTCGTACGGGTCCTCGTCGAGCCGACCTCCGCCGCACTCGCGCACGGTCTGACCCGCCCCCAGGACGCCGCTCCCGCGACCTTCGTCGTCTACGACCTCGGCGGCGGCACCTTCGACGTGTCCGTACTGAACACCGCACCCGGCTATCTGGACGTCATGGCCCTCGGCGGCGACAACCTGCTGGGCGGCACGGACTTCGACGACCTGCTGGCCGGCAGCCTCAAGGAGCGCTGGCGCACCGGCGGCGGCCGGCACCCGCAAGCGCCCCAGGACTACGTGCCCGCCCCCAGCGACGACATCAGGCTGCGCCGGGCCGCCGAGCAGGCGAAGATCCGGCTCTCGGGCGAGGCGACCACGGACGTCACCGTCTCCCCCCTGGGCATGGACGGCGCGACCCTGGAACAGCAGGTGGACCGCAAGTCCTTCGAGGAGCTGATCGCGGACCACATCGCGAAGACCGTGGGGCACACCAGTGACGCGCTCTCGCGCATCGACCACCTGCCGGAGGACGTGTCCCAGGTGCTGCTCGTCGGTGGTTCGAGCTCCATTCCCCTGGTGCGGGGGAAACTCTCGGAACTCTTCGGGGAGGACCGGCTGCGCACCGACATCGACCCGATGTTCTGCGTGGCACTCGGCGCCGCGGTGCAGTCGGCCCTGCTGGAGGAGCTGACCTGCCCCGAGTGCCACGTCGTCTCACCGATCGATGCCGACGCCTGCCACGGCTGCGAGGCGCCCCTCGTCGGTGCGGCGACGGTCGACTGTCCGCGCTGCCACGTCCCGGCACCGGCGGGGAGTCCGGCCTGCCAGGTCTGTACGGACGACCTCTCCGGGCTGGCCCCGCCGCCGCTGAAGGCGACGGTGGTGGAGTGTTCCCGCTGCGGCGAGGAGAACCCCGCCGCGGCGATGCTGTGCACCCTGTGCGAGGAGCCGCTCCCCGGGTTCGCCGGGCTGAAGTGTCCGGGCTGCGGAATGGTGAACTCGGCGGGGCTCAGCGCCTGTTCCCACTGCGACCGGGAGTTCGCCGTCTCCACCCCCCTTGAGGTGACGGCGCTTCCCTTCGGCATCCAGCAGAAGGACGGCACCCTCCGGGTCCTGGTCGAGGCCGGGGAGTCGTACCCCACCGACTGGCACGTCAAGGACTTCCAGCTCACCGGTCACAAGGGCGACATGCTGGAGATCCTGCTCCGCGAGGGCGACCTCCAGCCCGCCCACCTCAACGACCTCTGTGCGAGCCATACGTACGAGATCGAGGAGGACATCGCGGGCACCAGGTCGCTCGTCATCCGGGCCAGGCTGAACAGCGACCGCATCATCGACCTCGAATTCCGCATCGACAACGCCGACTGGCACGCGGTCAAACTCAACCGGAATCCGCTGACGAGCAAGTTCCGCAGCCGCGTGCTCAACGTGCACCGGGACTACGTCACCTACCTCGCCAACTGGCAGCACGACCTCGAACAGGCCGAGGTGCGGCAGCTGGAGGAGACCGAGCAGAAACTGCGCGCGCTGCTCGCCGGAGGCAGCACCAGCGGCACCCTGGACCACCTGCTCGACGACGCGCGGCGCCGGCGCGAACAGCAGGACTCGGTCCGCTGGGCCTCCGCGCTCTCCGCCCTCTACCCGCGCTACGTACCGCACCTCATGTCCGCGGCGGACCTCGCCACCATGCGGAACAACAACGCGGACATCCGCGCGGCGCGGAAGGAAGGAGACCTCCAGGTCGCGCACACGATCGCCGAGGAGGTCATCGCCCTCAAGGACCAGCTCGGCGACGACCTCTACCGAACCGTGTCGGCCCTCGCCTCCGCCTCCCAGGGCCGCGTCTCCTCGGCCCTCGGCCGCCGCATCCTCCAGGTCGGCAACCTCCTGAAGGAAGCGGCCGATTCGGGAAACACGGCCGCACGGGACGCGGCGATCTCCCGCATGGTCGACCTGCACAAGGAGGCCGCCAGGGAACTCCAGCAACAGGACGCCCCCGAACGCCAGACGATCCGCCCGGAGGGGATCAACGGCTGACCCGTCGAGGTTTCACCCCGGCGCTGCACCGCCCCGCACGGTCAGCGGCTCCGACGCGCGCAGGCGCAGCGCCGGTCCCTCGTCCAGGCCGAGTACCACGGCCCGCCCCTCCGTGACGAACCGCACGCTGCGGACCGTGCGCCAGGTCCCCCACACCCGGACGGCCTGGCCGGGCCGTACGGTGATGGCCGCGACCGTCGGATCCACGATCACCGGCACGCTCGACCGGCCCGCCTTCAGCTCGGCCCAGACCGTCTTGCCGCTGCCGCCGGACCGTTTCCGTACGCCCCACCGCTCGGCCAACGCCTGTACGAGCAGCAGCCCGCGCCCACGGGTCTCGTCGTCCTCCGGTACGCGGGCCTCGGGCATGCCGTCACCTTCGTCGCTCACCTCCAGCGTGAGCAGGCCGTCGCCGGATGCGTAACGGGCACGCACCTCCACGAGCCGCCCGCGAGCCGCAGTCACCGGGGCCCGGACGGCGTTGGTCACGAGCTCCGACACGACCAACTCGGCGGATTGAAGGCCTTGTTCGTCAACGAGCCAGTCGTTGAGCACGGCTCTCAAGGTGGCGCGCGCACGCGGCACGCTTTCGGGGCTGCGGGTCAGCCGGAAGATTGTTTCGTTCGGTGCGGATCGCTCTGCCATGACAGCTCCCGAGAGTGGGCCGATGTCGATCAAGTCCCGCCCGACACGCTTGAGTTCGGGACTTCTTGCACCGATAGTGACGAGCCGTCGGCGAATCGCGCAACGTTGAAGGGAGAGCCAGGCGCATACTTCACCCGTTCGGGGATTCCGCAACGCCCAGGGGACTGGATCTGCTAGCAAGGGGCTATGCCGAACGTGAAGCCGTCCACCGTCCTCGGTCGCCAAATCGGCGACGAACTACGCAAGTTCCGCGAACGCTCCAGGCTGTCCACCGCCGAGGCGGCAGAGTTCCTCGACTGCACCAAGGGCAAGATCAGCCGGATCGAGAACGGTCACGTCCCCGTGCGCGCACCCGACCTGGCAGCACTGCTCCAGGCGTACGGGGTGGACGACCCCGCAGCACGCGAACGGCTCTCGGCACTCGCACGCAGGGCCAACCGCCGTCGCCGCGAGGGCTGGTGGCACCAGTACGGTGCCGTGCTCGGCGATGCGTACCGCGATCAGATCGAGATGGAGGCCATCTGCGAGCGCGTCCGCACCTATCAGGCGCAGTTGGTCCCCGGCCTCTTGCAGACCGAGGAGTACGGGCGCGCGGTGACGGTCGCCTCACGCACCTGGCAGACCCCTGAAGAGGTCGAGCAGTTCGTACAGGTCCGCCTCACCCGGCAGCAGCGTCTCACCGGCGAATCGCCCATGGAGTTCTGGGCGATCCTCGCCGAGGGCGTGCTGCGGCAGCAGGTCGGCGAACCGGCCGCGATGCGCGCACAGCTGGAACACATCGCCGCCATGGCGGAGTTGCCCAACATCACGGTCCAGGTGCTGCCGTTCTCACGCGGAGTGCACCCGGGTATGTTCGGACCGTACCTACTGTTGAGCTTCCCGCAGGTGGCCTCACTGGACCTCGTGCTGACGGAGACCCCGACCGGCAACATCTGGATAGAACGTGAGACGGACGTAGCCCGGTACCAGGAACTCTTCGACACGGCCCGCACCACGGCGCTCCCCGCTACGGAATCGCTCAACTTCATTCGCCGTACCGCCAAGGAGTTCAGACCGTGAAGCAGACCCGCCTCCCGCTGCCCGACCTCACGGACGCCGCATGGCGCACCAGCTCGTACAGCGGGGGACAAGGAGACTGCGTGCAGGTCGCCGACAACATCCCCCACCTCACCCCCGTCCGCGACAGCAAGCGCCCCGACGGGCCGGTCCTGACCTTCCCCCGCACCGCCTGGCAGGCATTCGTCGCGCACCTGGGCTGAACCCCGTCGAAGCGGGGCGGGCAGTGCCCGCCCCGGCACCCTGCGGTCAGGCCGTACCGCCCGCCGCGGACTCCGTCTTCTCGGACTTCCGGACGACCTTCCAGTACTGGGAGAACGAGGGCGCGGTGCCCCACATGGAGGTCGGCACCACGTAGACGTCGTTGAACTGACGTTGGCCCTGCGGAGCGAGCGCGTGACCCGGATAGGCCCTCGGGATCAGGGCGTAGCTGTCCGCGTCCTGGCCGATGGAGTCACTGCCGTGCACCCGCAGCAGCTTCCACTGCTGCTTCTCGCTGTTGTCGGCCTTCTGGAGGCGGGGATAGTCGGAGGCGCTGCTGCCCGCCGTGAGGCTGTGGCCGTTCTCGTGGCTCTTGATCAGGAAGTACCCGCTCTCGGAAGCGGCCTCGATGTGCCAGAGGTGCCCCAGCAGGCCCTTGTCCTTCTGGACCGGGTCGAGGTTCCAGATCTGTACGGCCTGGCCGATGTCGTCGTTGTAGTTGTCGGTCTCCAGGTACGTGCCGGTGACCTCGTGGATGAACATGTACGGGCCGGTGGACGTGCTGTTCACGAAGATGCTGGGCACAGTCGGTCTCCTTGACGCTCATACGAACGGGGGCGACTTCGGCCCGGACACTACCTTTCGCCCGGCCCGCCCGAAACCACAGGAATTGGCCACTGTCGCCCCTGTCATCCGCCGCACGGAGGACCGCCTCCCAGCGCGGGCGACGGCTGGAGCACCCGATCGGCCCGGCCCGGCTCGCTAGCATGCGACGCATGGCCATCAGACTTGAGAACGTCGGCATCGCTGTTCGCGACCTCGAAGCAACGATCTCCTTCTTCACCGACCTCGGCCTCACGGTCGTCGGCCGTGACACGGTCAGTGGTGAGTGGACCGACACCGCCGTCGGCCTTGACGGCAATCACGCCAAGATTGCGATGCTCCAGACACCGGACGGTCACGGCCGCCTTGAGCTCTTCGAGTACATCCACCCCGAAGCGATCGAGACGGAGCCCACCCGGCCCCACGAGATCGGCATGCACCGCGTCGCCTTCTCGGTCGACAACATCGACGAAGCCCTGGAGACGGCCGCAAAGCACGGATGCCTTCCGCTTCGCGGTGTGGCGACCTATGAGGACGTCTACAAGCTCACGTACCTCCGTGGCCCGAGCGGCATCCTCGTGATGCTCGCCGAGGAGCTGAAGAAGAACTGACGACCGCGCTCCCGCGCTCAGTCGGCCGGCCGACCGGTCCGGTTCAGCCGCACAGGGCCGTGGTCACGACGCCGTCGACACGGCCCCTGGCTGCCTCGTCGGCCAGCTGGACGGTCACCGCGACGTTGGCGGCGCGGCCGTCCTCGGTGGCTCCGCCCCGGGTCTCGTAACCCGGGAAGCTGCCGCCGTGGCCCCAGTAGAGGCCGCCGCACGGCAGGGGTTTGCTCACGAGCCCCAGTCCGTAACGGGCGCCGGGGCCGAAGGTCTTGTCGGCGGGGAGGGTGGAGCCGCGCATCTCGGCGAGCTGGGCCGGTGGCAGGAGGCCGCCGCCCAGGAGCTCGCTGAAGAACCGGTTGACGTCGGAGTTGGTCGAGATCAGCTGGCCTGCCGCCCAGCCCCAGGAGGGGTCGATCTCCGTGATGTCGCGCGGCGGCGCGCCCGCCGATTCCCGGAGGTAGCCCTTGGGGTGGGGGCCCCGGACGGTCGCGTCGCCGGGGGCAGGGAAGTAGGTGTGGCGCAGCCCGATGCGCTTGATGATGCGCCGGTCCATCTCGTGGGCGAGAGAGCGGCCTGTGACCTTCTCGACGATCAGACCGGCCAGCACGTAATTCGTGTTGCTGTACGCCCACTTGGTCCCGGGGGCGAAGTCGGCCTTGTGCTTGAGCGCGATGTCGATGAGCTCGCGGGGCGCGAACCGGCGGACTTCCTCCCCGAGGTAGTTGCTGTAGTTGGGAAGTCCGCTGGTCTGCTGGAGGAGTTGACGGACGGTGATGCGGCGTCCGTCGATCCCCTCCCCGCGTACGAGGCCCCGCAGATAGGTGTCGACCTTGGCGTCGAGGGCGATCTTCCCCTCACCGACCAGTTGCAGCACGACCACCGCGGTGAACGCCTTGGTGTTGCTGCCGATCCGCACCCGGCCGTCCTCGGGCACCTTCGCGCCGGTGGCCAGATCGCCCACCCCTGCGGTGTAGTTGCGGGTGTTGCCCTCGCGGTCCTTGACGCTCGCCAGCACGCCGGGCGGGCCGTCGGGGCGCACCAGCGCGCTCAGGCCCTGCTGGACGGTGTCCGGCCCGGCGGCGGGAGAGGCGGCGGGCTGCTGTCCCAGGGCACCTATCGTGATGACACCCGCGGTCACCACGGCCACTCCGGCCGCGCCCAGCACCGCTCTGCGCCGACCGCCCCACCGCCGTCCGGAAGTACGGACCGTCTGCCCTGCCTGCTCACGCACGAATCGACTCCTGCAACATCATGGGGAAACCAGCGGTATGTGTCAGGCCCAGCTTTCCGAATGCGGCCGCCCTGGACGATCCCGCTACCCGCCCGGCTGCTGGTGGGGCTAACCCCCGGTGCAGGTCAGATCCTTGGCCGGGAGCCTTCCCTGGCCGGCCGGCGGGTGGCCCGTGCGGTGGCGAGGCCCGCGAGCAGGCCCAGCGGGAGCGCCGAGAGCCATACCAGGGCCGGTGGGCCGATGCGGCCGATGGCGAGTCCTGAGGTGGGTCCGATCGCGGTGCCGATGTCCTGCGAGGTGGACAGGGCCGCTTGGTAGGTGGCGCTGCGGCCCGGCGGTGCATGGCGGCTGATGAAGGCCGAGGTGGTGGGGCCGTAGATCATCATTCCGAAGGAGGTGATGAGTACGGCGACGACGAGGACCGGGTAGCCGAGTCCGGCGGCGGCGAATCCCGCGAGTCCGATCCCTTGGAGCGCGGCGCCCAGGAAGAGCAGGCGGCCGGTGTCCCGCCTGCGGGCCCAGCGGCTGACCCGGAGTTGGAACAGGACGATGGCGAGGGCGTCGACGGCGAACAGGGCCGCGTAGGCGGTGGTGTCCAGGGACTGGATGCGGTTCAGCAGGACCAGGCCGTCGGCCGCCCACCAGGTGAAGGTGATGCTGAGCAGGCTGCCGCCCAGGACGAGCAGCGCCAGTCGGCGGTCGCGCAGGATCTGCGTAAACGCGCCGGGCACCGCCTTGGCTTCCTCTCCGGCACCCTCTCCGGCACTCTCTCCGGTGTCCGCTTCGGCCCTCTCCTGGCCGATGGTGCGGTCGGCGGGAACGGCGGTGAGCACCGCCACGACGGCGACGACGAGCAGGACTCCGGCCGCCGCGAACACGCTGGAGAGCGAGAGGGCGACGGCCGCGGCTCCCAGGATCGGGCCGATCACGCCGCCGATGCTGGCGGCCACACGGGTCAGGCCGTAGGCGTGGTGGAGGTCCTCGTCGGCGTGCAGGTCGCCGACGAGGGCCGCGATGGTGGGGTGGAACGCCGACTCGAAGAGCCCGGCGACGAGGAACAGGCCGAGGGCGAACGCCGCGTGGTGCACCAGGAAGAGGCTGCCGTAGCCCAGAGCCATCCCGGCGGTGGAGAGCAGCAGCATGCGGCGGTGTCCGATGCGGTCGGCCAGGGCTCCCCCGGCCAGGCCGCCGGTGAACTCGCCGACCGCCTGGACCAGGAACAGCGCACCGGCCGCCGCCCCGCTCAGCCCGCCGACCCGGTGGGCCCACAGGATGACGAACGGCAGCATGACGCCGTCGGCCAGCGCGCCGAGCAGCCGGACGGTCAGGAGCCCCCGGAAGGCCCGCTTGACCTGTCGCTCCGTCAGACCGCTCCGGGGTGCGGGTGCCTGGACCGTCATGTCGGGTCCACGGAGGTACGGCGTCCGGCGGTCCAGTAGCCCTTGGCGAAGACCTGGTCGGGCCGTACGCCCGCGCTGTGCGCGAGTTCGCGGACCGCCCGGGTCGCGCGGGTTTCGGCGAGAACGTAGACCTGCCCGAAGTTCCTCGCCCGTATCTCCTGGGCGACCGCCGCGAGAAGCCCCTCCGGAGTGCCGGGCAGGCAGTCGACGCGATCGAGCCAGCGCAGCCGGTCCGCCGCGATCGGAACCCGGTCCGCCGCGGAGGCGGTCTCGATGACGGCAGTGGCCTCCTGGCCGGACGGCAGCGCCTCGGCCAGGGCCGCGATCGCCGGCAGGGAGGCTTCGTCGCCGACGAACAGATGGCCGTCCGCCGGGCGCAGTCGCAGCTTCCCCCGTGGGCCGACGAACTCCACGGGAGAGCCTGGCCGGGCGCTCGCCGCCCAGGCGCTGCCCGGTCCGCCGCCCGTGTGCAGGACCGCGTCGATGTCCCACTCGCCGGCCCGGGGGCGGGCGTGGCGGATGGTGTAGCGCCGCTTGACCCGCTTTCCGCGGGTGTCGGTGAGCAGTACCTCGATGTCCTGGGCCGGGAAGGGCGTGAGGCCGGTGAGGCTCGGGCCGCCCAGGGTCAGTCTGACCGTGCGGGGGGTGAGGTGCCGACGGGCGAGCACCGTGCAGCGATGGGTTGCGTTCAGATGGGTTGCGTTCATGGGGGCTTCCTCTGATCTCCGCTGATATCCGCTGAAGTTCGGGGTGGCAGGGGTGGCAGGGGTGGCACAGGGGTGGCAGGGGTGGCAGGGGTTGCGGGGCGACAGGGCATGCCTGTAGCCGCCCGTACCAATTTCGATGCACCGCGCCTCGTTATGAGGCTAGCAGTATTACGAGGCACTGTGTCTCGCATAAGCTGGATCCCATGTCACGCACCACCCACGGGCAGGCCACAGCCGGACGCCCCCGCAGCGAAGCGGCGCGGATCGCCGTCCTCCACGCCGTCGACGACATGCTCGTCGAGCAGGGGTACGCGGCGATGACCATGAAGGGCATCGCGGAACGCGCCGGTGTCGGGCGTCAGACCGTCTACCGATGGTGGTCCACCAAGGCGGAGATCCTGCTGGAGGCGAGCATCACCGACGCCGCCCACGAGCTGGCCACCACGCCGCAGGCCCGTCCCGTCGACGACCTCACCGCCTTCCTCGAAGCGCTGACCGCCTTCCTCGCCGCCTCACCGGCGGGTCTCGCCTTCCGGGCGCTGTTGGGCGAGGCGCAGCACGACACCACGGTGCGCGACCTCGTCCGCGCCGCCGACCTCGTCGGCACGGCCGCCTCGGCCGTACTCGCGCGCGTACGCCCGCACACCACCGGCATGCCCCCTCCGCCGCTGGCCGCCGCCCAGCTCACCGGACCCGTCATCGCGGTCATCCTGGAGACCGGGAACCCCCTGCCGCCCGACCTGCTCGCCGACCACGCCCGGATACTGCTCGGCGCCTGGACGGACTGACCCGCGGGTGCGGAGGCTGACCCGCGGGTGCGGAGGTTTTACCCAACGGTCGACCAGCGGCGCGCCGTCGCGTCGTAACGTCAACGGCATCCCTTGAACACGATCGCGAGTGTCTCCGGCGGCCCTTCCGTCCTCCGGCGAGACGACTCGTCAGGAGGCATGTCATGAACGTTGTCGACATACGGAGCACGGCCGCGGAACTGCCGGACGGCTGGAGTTCGCTCGTGCTCGGGCAGGTCGGGAGCACGGCGGTGAAGGTGCTGCGGATGGACGGGCACCCCTTGGAAACGGAGTCCCACGACACGGCGGAGGCGCTGCTGGTGGTGGACGGCGTCATGCACCTGGTGGCCGACGGCATCGAGGTCGAAGTCGGCGCGGGTGAGATGTACGTCGTCGAGGCGGGAGTGGAGCACGCCGTGCGCCCCGGCAGTCGGGGCACGCTCGTCATCGTCGAACACATGCCGAGCGCGCCCTAGCAGAACCCCGAACGGCATCGTGGACGCGAGCGCTCCCCACGGGTGCGGGTGCGCTCCCCCACGGATGTCCGTCCTACTGCGTTACTGCTCGTTGCCCCGGCGCGCGAGATGGACGGTGAGGTCGGCGGCGATCTCGACCGTCTCGGGCAGAACCTGCAGGATTTCGCCGAATACCTGCGTCCGCTCCGGGGCGGGCAGGGCGAAGTAGGCCGAGACGGTCGAGAGGTGGCCGATGTAGTCGCGCACGCTCATCGTCAAGTGCCGTTCGATCACGGCCTGTTGGACGTCGGTGAACCACTCGGACCGCTGGAGTTCCGTCCCCGGCCACTGCATGTCGTGCCCCGGAGGCGTCCCGTCCGGGGACGGAATCTCGTCGCTCTCCACGAACGGCGACCGTGCCGCGCGGACGGCCTCCTCCACCGTCGGGTCGGCCAGCTGGAACTGCCCGCCGAAAGAGGCGAAAACGCCTCCCGGTTCCAGCAGCGCGGCCGCGCGTGACCAGCGGCCCTCCGGGTCCGTCCAGTGCAGCGCCGCTGCCGCGTAGACCAGCCCGTACTTCTCTCCCGGTCGTACGTCCTCGAACGCGGCCCGCACCGCCTTGACGTCTGCCGGCACGTGCTTGCTCAGCTCGGCGAGCATGGCCCCGTCGGGCTCGGTCGCGGTGACCGCGACCCCCTGTCGGGCGAACAGGCGGGTCGCCTTGCCCGTACCGGCGCCGATCTCCAGTGCGGTCCGGATGGGCCGGCCCGCGTACGCCCTCACCAGGTCGAAGAGTTCCACGGGATACCCGGGCCGGAACCGTTCGTACGATTCCGCCCTCACTCCGAAGCTCAGCGCGCGATCAGACATGGACAGCATCCTGGCACGAGCCGACTCGTCCGTGCTTGCTTCCCCCGCTCGAAGCCCTCGGCCGCCCCCAACCGCCCGGCAGAACGTCGCGCAGCGGCTCAGTGCCAGGCCACCCGCACGGTCGGCATTTTGCGGAACTTCCAGCCGGACGGGCGCGTATCGCTGGTCATCCGCAACTCCTGCGGGCCGTCGCTGAGCAGCACCGACAGCGCTGCCTCCACGACCCTCGGCACGATGCCGGCTGCCAGGCACCCGTGTCGGCCGTAGCCGAGTGTGAGGTGGGGCGTGGGTGTCCTGTGCAGGTCGAATGTCTCTCCGGAGGAGAAGACGGACGCGTCACGGTTCGCGGAGGCGACAGCGCTCAGTACCGTCGCGCCCGCCGGAATCCCGACTCCGCCCAGCACCACGTCCTTGACGGCCGTCCTGCCGATCGCGCCCACCGGAGCACCCCAGCGGGTGCCTTCGTGCACGGCAGCGCCGAGCAGTGCGGGGTCGGCGCGCAGCGCCGCCAGCTGGTCCGGGTGGGTCAGCAGTGCGTACAGGGTGTTCCCCGCCAGCCAACTGGGCTCCCGCAGCGCACTGAACATCATCTTCAGGGTGGCGAGGGCTTCCGGAACCGGTCGCGGCAGTCGACCGGGACAGCCTGAGTGCAGCAGGCGGGACAGCACGGAGTCGTCCGGCCGTGCGGACAGTTCCCGCAACCGCGTGCCCACCACCTCGTCGATGTCGCCCGAAGCAGCTGTGCCCGCCGCCGCTCGGGCCGGATCCTGCGCCGGGTTGTACAGGGCGTCGGTGAGTGCGGTGGACCAGTGGGCGAGCAGTGTCGGCTCGATGCCGTCCAGGCCCAGGAACCGGCCGAGGGCGGCCACGGTGACCGGCTCGAAGTACTCGGTCATCAAGTCGGCCTCGTCACGCCCGGACAACAACCGCAGCCGCTCGGCTGCGAGCTTCCGCACGTCGGCACTGACCGTGGCCGGAGCGGGCCGGGCGAAGCGGTCGTCCACGCTCGCGCGGGTGTCCGCGTGCTGGTCGCCCTCCTGGAGGAGGATGTTCTGCACGCCGCAGTACTGGGCCAGCGGGCTCCTGGTATTGGCCGTGGTGAAGGACTCGGGATGCTCGGCGACCCTGCGGACATCGTGCCAGCGGGTGACGAACCACGCGTTCAGCACGGGGACCCATGCCACCGGCTCCCGGTCCCGCAGTTGCGCGTAGACGGGGTAGGGGTCGTCGTCGAGCTGCGCCAGGGTGATTGCCTCAGTGAGACCGGACATACCGCGCCTTCCAGTGCTGAGAGCCCGTACGGGCCGTACGGTGCCGGAACGCGCTCACAGCGATGAGCCGTCGCACTGCTCAGTGGGCGGCGGTGCCGTCCGGCGGCCTCCGGCACCGGCCTGTGTCAGCGCGTCGACCTCGCGCCTCAGGTCGGCGATGAGCAGGGAGGCGGTGGCGTGGCTGAACCCGTTGCGGATCACCATGCGCAGGACCCCGATGTGTTCCAGGTCCGGTGGCAGGTAGTACGCGGGCAGCTGCCAGCCGCGGCTGCGCAGTCGATCGGCGAGGTCGAAGACGGTGAACCCGTCGAACCCCTCGCGTACCCGCACGGCGACCACCGGCAGTTGGGACCCGTCGGCGAGCAGCTGGAGACCGGGGATCGCGGCCACCGCCTCGGCGATGAACCGAGCCACGGAACGCGAGGTCTGCTGGACGGCGCGGTAACCGGCGAAGCCCAGCCGCAGGAAGTTGTAGTACTGGGCGATCACCGGGGCCCCGGGCCGGGAGAAGTTGAGGGCGAAGGTGTCGATGGAGCCCCCCAGCAGCTCGCATTTGAAGACCAGTTCCTCCGGCAGGTCGTCGGGCTCCTGCCAGACGACCCAGCCGACGCCGGGGTAGACCAGGCCGAACTTGTGCCCCGACGTATTGATCGACTGCACCCGCGGCAGCCTGAAGTCCCAGACCAGGTCCGGCTCCAGGAACGGGGCGATGAATCCACCGACGGCGGCGTCGACGTGCAGCGGGACGTCGAGTCCACGCTCGTCGCTGAGCCGGTCCAGTGCGGCCACGATGTCGGCGATCGGATCGTAGAGCCCGAGCTGGGTGGATCCGAGTACGGCGACCACGCCGATGGTGTTCTCGTCGCAGCGCTCGATGACGCCTTGCGGGTCCAACGTCAGGCAGCCCTCCTCGATGGGCACCTGTCTGATTTCCACGTCCCAGTAGCGTCCGAACTTCGGCCAGCAGGTGTGCACCGTGGTGCCCATCACCAGGTTGGGCCGGTCCGTGGCACGTCCCGCTGCCTTCTGCCGGGTCCGCCAGGCGAACTTCATCGCCAGCCCGGCCAGCATGGCCGCCTCGCTGGAGCCCGCGGTGGAACATCCGATGCCCTGGCCGTCCGGGTCCTTCCAGAGGTTGTCCAGGATGTTGACGCAGCGCTTCTCCAGCTGAGCGGTCTGCGGGTACTGGTCGTGATCCATCAGATTGCGGTCGAGCGTCTCGGCAATCAGTTCCCGAGCCTGGGGCTCCATCCAGGTGGAACAGAAAGTGGCCAGGTTCAACCGCGCATTGCCGTCAAGCATGAGCTCGTCACGGACGATGGCCAGTGCAGAATCCGGGGAAATCGGTCCCGCCGGCAGCTCGTACATGGGGACCCCGTCGGCCGACATCAGTCCGGCGTACAGCGGATTGACATCGAGCAGATCATCACGGCGTGTCCGGGAAACTCTGCGGACGAGGTTCGACATTCCGAATCCTTTTCTGTTGCACCTGTACGTGTATGCACCAAGTGCAGCGGCAGTGAGCGTCACGAGTAGCGGTTTCCCGAGTCGATTCCCAAGTCGAGAGGATCATTGAAATGGCCCGGCGGCAATAAATAGCGCCCGAACGAGAAGCCGGTGAAGGTGCGGTTCTTGGCTCATCAAGGATTGATGATTTCCACCGCGGGACGCCGAGGGGCGTAGGGGGCCCAGCCGGGGTTCCCGGTGCGGGCGAACGCGACCCAGGCGCCGTGTACCTGGGCCGCGAGTCCTTCCGGCGCGGGGTCCGGGCCGAGCAGGCAGGTCTCCCCGTGCAGCCGGGGTTCGTCGGCGATGTCGAACACGAAGGGCAGTTCCACGGTGTGGGCGGCGCCGAGTCGCCCGCCCAGGGCCGTCGAGCGGTACCCGAAGGAGTAGACGTGCGTACGGCCGCCCGAGATCCGTGCGTGGGCCCGCGCCATGCGCGTCGTACCGGACTCGAACAGGGCCTGCCCGAGCACGGCGGAGCGCAGCTCGCCCGGTGTCGCGCGCGGTCGTGCCGCGCGGTGCGCCGCGAGGGTGGTCTCAGGGTCCGCGTGCGCCCGGGTGGCGACGGCGAGCAGATCGGCTTCCGTGGTGGACTCCAACGCGCCGTGGGGTGCGAGGTAGAGGTGCCCCTCCTCGGTGTTGGTGCCGATGAGCAGGTCGACGTCACCGGCCGGGCCTTCGGCAAGTCCGTCGGCGGGCTGGACCGGCAGGACCAGGCTGAACGGGCTGAGTCCGGCCAGCGGATCCGTGGCGGTGGCGGTGCGCAGATCGAGACCGGTCAGTGCGGGCAGGACCGTCAGGAAGCGCTCGTCCGGGATCGGGGCGAACGCATCGGCGGTCGGCTCGACGCCCAGCGCGGCGGCCGCCGCGGCGGTGACCCGTTGTGCTTGTTCCGGGGTGAACGCGCCGGTGCCGTTGCCGCTCTGGACGATCGCCCGCCGGAACAGACCGCCCGCCTCCGGTGTCGCGAGCAGCGCGCCGGTGAGCGTGGCGCCCGCGGACTGGCCGAAGACCGTGACGTTCTCGGGGTCGCCGCCGAATGCCGCGACGGTGTCGCACACCCAGCGGAGTGCGGCGAGCACGTCCAGCAGTCCGCGATTGGCCGGAGCACCCGCCAGATCGAGGAACCCGGGTATGCCGAGGCGGTAGTTGACCGTCACAAGGACGACGCCGTCGCGGGCGAACGCGCGGCCGTCGTAGAGCACGGCACGGTTCGAGCCGGTGACGAACCCGCCGCCGTGCACGAAGACCATGACGGGGCGCCTGCCGCCGTCGGCGGCCGGCGTGTGGACATCGACGGTCAGGTACTCCTCGCCCGGCACCCAGCCAGGGCCGAAGTACGGGACCATGTCGAGCCGGCCGAAGTCGCGGGCCGGCTGCGGAGCCGTGGGCGAGGGCCGCGTGCCGTCGCGGACCCCGGACCAGCCCGGGTGCGGTACGGGCGGGGCGAAACGGCCGGCGCCGGTCGGGGCCGCCGCGTAGGGGAGGGAGCGATAGCGCTCGCCCGATCCGCCACGGACACGGAGGCCGCGCACGGCGCCCGCGGGGGTTTCGACGACCGGATCTGCCTGTCGGGGCACGGGACACGCTTCCTTACTGGAGGGGGAGATCGCTGGAGGGGACATCACCGGAGGGGGAGATCACTGGCGAGGGCATCGCTGTCGGGGCATCGCTGTCGGGGCATCAGGAGAGGCGGGAGAAGCCCGCCCACTCCTTGATCGCGAACTTCGAGCCGTTGCGCGCGACCTCCATGGCGCCCCGGCCGCCGAAGTGCGCCGGGATGACCAGTGCGTTGTTCTCGGCGGCGCGGCCGAGCAGCCTGTGCCGGGTGGCGCGGGACTCCGCCGGGTCCTCGCAGAAGCAGGAATTGGTGTCCGGCTCCGCGATCTGCAGCGCGGTGTGCATCAGGTCCCCGACGAACAAGGCCTGATCGCCGCCGGACTCCACGGTGAGCACGGACGAGCCGGGAGTGTGCCCGGGAGCGAGATCGAGACGCAGGTTCTTGTCGATCCGGTACGTCCCCTCCCACAGGTGCGTGAGTCCCGCCCGGTGGACCGGCGTGACGCTGTCCTCGAAGACGTTCTGGTTCCCGGGGCCCAGCACGGTCCTGTTCCCGTTGGCCGGGTCCCAGAACTCGAAGTCCCGCCGGGTCATCAGATACGTGGCGTTCGGGAAGGTCGGCACCCAACTCCGGCTGTCCAGGCGGGTGTTCCAGCCGACGTGATCGATGTGCAGGTGGGTGTTGACCACGATGTCGACGTCCTCGGGCCGCACCCCGGCGGCGGCAAGGTTGTCGAGGTAGCGCGTGTCCAGGCGGCTCCACACCGGCGCGTAGGGCCGGTCCTTGTGGTTGCCCACGCCGGTGTCGACGAGGATCGTACGCCCCTCGCTCCGCAGCAGCCAGGACTGGATCGCCGTACGGCACTCGTCCGTCTCCGGGTTCCAGAAGTCGGGGGCGAGCCAGTCGCGGTGCTCGTCCCACGAGCCGTCGGGGCTGCCGGGGAAGAACTGGCCCGGGGACATCCCGACCGAGCCGTAGAACTCCTTGATCCGGGTGACGGTGACGTCACCAAGGGCGATCTGGTCCGGGTTCGCGTCCGGGTTCGCGTCCGGGTTCTGATCCATGGTCTGGTCCGTGGTCTGGTCCGTGTGCTGATCCATGGGATCCGTCCTCAGGTCTGGGGTACGTGGCCGAACGAGACCGAGCCTGGACGCGCGGACGCGTTCGCACCACTCCCGGGTTGTCCTACCCCTCGCAGGGTGTGGCTGGGACCGGGCCGCGCGCCGAATACTGGGGCCATGAACGGACCCGGACCACTCGGAACCTTCCTCCAAGCCCGACGGACGCTGCTGCGACCCGAGGACGTCGGCCTGCGCGAACTCGGGCCCCGCAGGCGGGTGGCCGGGCTCCGGCGCGAGGAGCTGGCCGAGCTGGCGGGCGTCAGCGTCTCGTACTACGCACGGCTCGAACAGGGCCTGTCCCGCGGGGCCTCGGCCGAGGTGCTCGACGCGATCGCCCGCGCTCTCCTGCTCGACGGCCACGAGCGCGAACACCTCGACCGGCTCGCCGGAGCCGCCCGCCACGCGCCCCGGATGCGCCGCCCGCGACCCGAGAAGCTCGCCGACGAAACGCGCGACCTCCTCCGCGCCGTCGACGGCGTCCCGGCGCTGGTGCTCGGCCGCCGTACGGACGTGCTGGCCTGGAACACCCTCGGACACGCGCTGCTCGCCGGTCACCTGGACCTCCTCGGCCCGAGCGACCCGGCGCGACGCCCGAACATGAGCCGACTGCTGTTCCTGGACCCGCACTGTCGGGAGCTGTACGCGGACTGGAAGCGCAAGGCGCGCGCGGTGGTCGGCAATCTGCGCGTCGCCGTCGGCAGGCACCCCGAGGACGCGCTGCTCGCGGAGCTGATCGGCGAACTGACCATGAAGAGCCCGGAGTTCGTCGCGCTGTGGGGGGACCACCGGGTGACGCCGTGCGATGCCACGACCTACGAGCTGCACCACCCCGTCGTCGGCACGGTGACGGTGACTCAGCAGACGCTGGCGATCGCCCGTTCACCGGAGCAGGCGCTCATCGTGTGCACGACCCCTGCCGGCTCCTCGTCCAAGGAAGCCCTCGCGCTCCTCCGGCAGGCGACCGGCAGCAGGGTGCCGCACGCGTATTGACGTGTCGCCTGAGGGGCCAACATCATATAGGAAATTCCCCCTCGGGCACTTCCCCATGGGCACCTACCTTCCCCACGGGCATGTGTCCCCACGGAGGCAGCCACCGTCATGAGACGTACATCTGTGTTGCTCGCCCTCTCCGCATTACTCGCGCTGGGCGGCCTCTCGGCCCCCGGCGCGACCGGCGCACCCTCCTCCTCTTCCCTCTCTTCCTCCTCTTCCTCTTCCTCCTCCCCCGCTCCTCCGCCGGGCTCCGAGCCCCGTAACCACGCGTTCAACGCCACCGCCAGCCAGAGCAGCACCGGCTTCGACGGCGTCGCGAGCCGGGCCGTCGACGGGAAGGCCGACGGCAACTACGCCGCGAACTCCGTCACGCACACCGCCGAGCAGAATCAGCCCTGGTGGCAGGTCGACCTCGGTGCCGCCAAGCAGGCCGACCGGGCGGTGCTCTGGAACCGTACGGACTGCTGCACCGACCGGCTCTCCGACTTCTGGGTGCTGACCTCGGACCGGCCGATCACCGCCGCCGGCCTCGACGAGGCACGGAACACCCCGGGCGTACGGTCCCAGCACGTCAGCGGTCTCGACGCCGCGTCGGTGACCGTCCCCCTGACCGGTTCCACGCGCTACCTACGGGTCCAGCGGGCGGGCAGCGGATACCTTTCGCTGGCCGAAGTCCAGGTCTTCGGCGCGGAGTTGGTGTCGCCGTCCGCCGCGGCCCAGCGGTGGGTGAAGCAGAACCCGTTCGGAATGTTCCTGCACTACGGGATGGGAACCTATACGGATTCCCAGTGGGCGGACCCGCAGACCCCGCCCGCCGTCTTCAACCCGACGGCCGGGGTCGATCCCGGCCAGTGGGCCAGGTCCATGAAGTCCGCCGGGATGAAGTTCGGCGTGCTCACCGCCAAGCACCACGACGGCTTCGCGCTCTGGCCGACGGAGCAGTCCCCGTACAGCGTGGCGAGCAGTCCGTACCAGGACGGCAAGGGCGACGTGGTCAAGAGTTACGTCGACGCCATGCGGGCCAACGGGCTCAAGGTCGGGCTGTACTTCTCCATCTGGGACCGGCACAACGGGGAGACGACCGACCTGGTGAAGAAGCAGCTGAGCGAGCTGCTCACCAAGTACGGGAAGATCGACTACCTGTGGTTCGACGGGTGGGGCTGGCAGGTTCCGTACGCGCAGATTCCGTACCGGCCCGTACGTGACCACGTCCGCCGGCTCTCGCCGGACACGGTCGTCGCCAACAACGACCACTTCGGGACGCTGCACACCACCGACGTGATCGTGTACGAAGTGCCGGTGCAGGGCATGCCGCCGGCCGGCAACCCGCAGCCGATCGACGCCTCCGACACGCTCGACACCCGGTCGACGTGGTTCCGGACGACTGGCACCGGGGCGCCCAAGCCCGCCGTCGACATCGCAGGGAACCTCGACAAGGTCAACGCGGGCAACGGGCTGTACCTGCTCAACGTGGGTCCGGGCAAGGACGGGAAGATCGAGCAGTCGTACGCGGACCGGCTGCGGGAGATCGGGGCCGCAGCGAAGCGGTAGCCCGGCGCGCGCCGCGTCAAAGCCGTCCGCCGCGCGCCGCGGCAGAAGCAGCCACCTTCAGGAGCCCTGGGACGTCCGCCTCCCGCGCTGGCGTTCCAGGCTCCTGGTGAGGTGGTCGGTCATCGCCTCCGCCGCCCGCTCCGGGCTGCGGCGCAGTACCGCCCGCAGGATCCTGTCGTGTTCGGCCAGGGTCTGCGGGCCCGCGCCCGGGATGCTGCTGAGGCGGAACAGATGCAGATGGGAGTGGAGGCGTTCGACCGCGTCCGCGAGCAGCGGGCGGGCGGCCGCAGCCGCGACCGTGTCGTGGAAGCGCTGGTCGAGGGCGACGAACTCCCGGAAGTCGGCGAAGCGTTCACCGGACTCGGGCGCGCCCCGCATCTCCTCCGCCAGGCTCTCTATGGTGTCGAGCTGGGCGTCGGTGGCGTGCTCGGCGGCGAGTGCGGCGGCCCGGGGTTCCAGGAGCAGGCGCATCTCGAAGAGCTCCTCCAGGCCCTGCGGGGTGAGGAGTTCGGTCGCCCGGTAGCCGGCCAGGGAGCGCTTGGTGACCAGGCCGTCGGACTCCAGCCTGGCCAGGGCCTCGCGCACCGGGGTGGGCGAGACCCGGAGCGTACGGGCGAGGGTTTCGATGCCGACGCGGGCGCCGGGCTCTATCTCGTGGTCCATGACCATCGCCTTGGCGGCCTCGTAGACGCTGTCGGCTAGTACTTGGCGCTCGCTCATGGGACGTAACTCTAGGGGCAGTTGACTGCGGCGAATCGGCTCATTCCATGAGAAAGACCTGTTCCGCGGCCGCCCACCACTCGCCGTCGCGGGCTTCCGGCACGCGTTCCTGGCAGGGGTCGGTGAGCTTCCACCACTCCTGGGTGGCCGGGTCGTCGGCCAGCACGGCGAGATCGGCGGCGAGATCGGCGCCGTGGTACTCGAAGTAGCTGAAGAGCCGGTCGCCGAGCAGATGGATCGAGTAGTTGGCGATGTGGCTGGCGCGCAGCCGGGCGAGGACGGGTTCGGGCACCGCCGCGTGCAACTCCCGGTACTCGGCGAGCTTTTCGGGCCTGACCCGGATGACTTGTGCGATCCGCTCCATGCGAGATCACCTCCCGCTCCGGAACGTATAGGAAAAGTGCGCATACGGCGAGGGCGGGCGAGGAGAGGGCGCGAGGTTGCCGGGGATTCACGTCCGAGGGGTTGACTCCGAGCCCGTGCGCGCCGCTAGCCTCACCCTCGCGTCAACTTCCTATAGGAAATAAGTCGGTTGCCCAGGAGGGCGTCATGACCGCACCACCCGCTCCGCCCCTCCCCCGCTTCGTCAAGGTGGTCGCCGTGCTCGGCGGCATGGCGGGTCTGCTGTACGGCTTCGACTCCGGTGCCATCGCGACCGCGCTGCCCTTCGCCACCGAGCGGTTCGGCCTCACCTCCACCCAGCAGGGCCTGGTCACCAGCCTGATCCTGCTCGGCGCGCTGCCCGCGATCGCCGCCGGCGCCCTCGCCGCCGGACGGTTCGACCGCCGCCATCTGCTGATCGCGGCCGGCGTGATCTTCATCGTCGGCTCGGTCGGCTGCGCGGTGTCCACCAGCGTGGCGGCCCTGCTCGTCTCCCGTTTCGTACTCGGGCTCGCGGTCGGCCTGGCCAACATGTTCGGCCTGATCCACCTGACCGAGCTCGCCCCCAAACGCGTACGCGGCATGATCAGCGCCCTCTACCAGCTCAGCGTCAACGTGGGCATCCTGATCGCGTACGGAACCGGGGACGCGCTGCGTTCCTCCGGCTCCTGGGAGTGGATGCTCGGGCTCGGCGCGGTGCCCGCCGTGCTCTTCCTGGCCGGGATGCTGCTCAGCCCGAACAGTCCGCGCTGGCTGACCCTGCGCGGCCGGGACGCCGAGGCCCGGAGCGTACTGCTGCGGCTGCGGGCCACGCCCGCCGAGGCGGACACCGAGGCGTCCGAGATCCGGCAGAGCCTGCGCCAACAGGAGGCCGGACTGCGGGAGTTGCTGCACCGCAACCGGCGGGCCCTCGCCATCGGGCTAACCCTGACCTTCTTCCAGGTGTTCACCGGCATCAACGCGGTCGTCTACTACGCCCCCACCGTGTTCGCCGACGCCACCGGCCACTCCGCGTCCACCGGCGTCATCGCCAACTACAGCGTCGGCGGCGCGCTGGTCGTCTCCACCGCGCTCTCCCTCCCCCTGATCGACCGGCTCGGCCGGGTGAAGATGCTCGCCCTGAGCCTCGGCGGCCAGATCCCGCCGTTGCTCCTCCTCGCCCTCTTCCCGCACTCCGCGACGCTCGACGTGATCTGCGTCTCCGTCTTCACCTTCGCGTTCGGCTTCGGGCTCGGCCCGGTGTTCTGGCTGTACGTCCCGGAGATCCTGCCGCTGCGGGCCCGTGCGCTGGGCATGGGCGTGGTCACCTTCACCCAGTACCTCTTCAACTTCCTCTTCTCCCTGACCTTCCCTGACGTCCTGGCCGCGATCGGCTTCCGGGTCTTCGGCATCTACGCGGTCCTCTCCGCACTCGGTCTGGCCTTCGTGCTGGCCAAGGTGCCGGAGACGGCGAACCGTTCGCTGGAGGACATCGAGGCCGACTGGCGCCGCCGGGACGGGGAACGCACCGCACGAGAAAGCGAGGTGACGACCGTATGACCAAGATCGTCGACGTGGGCACCAGGCTGGTCCACATCGAGCCGGAGACCCTGCGCACCGACGCCGCCCAGACCTTCGTGCGCCAGGAGACGATCCTGGTCACGGTCCGGACCGACGACGGGCTCTCCGGAACCGGGTATTCCTACACGATCGGCACCGGTGGCTCCTCCGTACTCGCCCTGATCCGCGACCACCTGGCCGCCACGGTACTCGGCGAGGACGCACGTAACGTCGAAGCGGTCTGGGCACGCATGCTGGCCGCCACCCGCGCCACCGCGTTCGGCGTGCTGACGTCGCTCGCGCTCGCCGCCGTGGACACCGCGCTGTGGGACCTGCGCTGTCTGCGCGCGGGCGAACCGTTGTGGCGGCTGGCGGGCGGGGCGCATCCGAGCCTGCCGGTGTACGACACCGAGGGCGGCTGGCTGCACCTGACCCAGGAGGAACTCGTCGAGAACACAACTGCCGCCCAGCGAGCTGGACTTCGTGGCGCAAAGCTCAAGGTGGGCAAGCCGACCGCGGTGGAGGACGCGGAACGTCTCGCTGCCGTGCGCGAGGCGGTGGGGCCCCGCTTCGAGCTGATGGTCGACGCCAACCAGTCCCTCACCGGGGCGGAGGCGATCCGCCGCGCCCGTACCTTCGAACCGCTCGACATCGCCTGGTTCGAGGAACCCCTCCCGGCGGAGGACGTCGCGGGCCACGTCCGGCTCGCCCGCGCCACGACGGTCCCGGTCGCGGTGGGCGAATCGATGTACAGCGCGGGCCACTTCGCGGAGTACCTGTCGGCGGGCGCGGCCGGGATCGTACAGGCCGATGTGGCCCGGGTCGGCGGCATCACCCCCTGGCTGAAGATCGCCCACGCGGCGGAGGCCTTCAACGTGAAGGTCGCCCCGCACTTCCTGATGGAACTCCACACGAGCCTCGCCTGCGCGGTCCCCGCCGGAATGTACGTCGAACACATCCCGCAACTCGGCGCGATCACGCACAGTGCGCTGCACATCGAGGACGGGCACGTGATCCCGCCGGAGGCACCGGGGCTGGGAATCGAGTGGGACGAGGATGCGGTGGAGGGGCGGAGGGCGGCATGACGGACGCACCATCGCCGCAGCTGCGGATGGCGGGGCGCACCGTCGCCGCCGCGGGCGGAGAGCGGGACACACCGTCACCGCCGCTGCGGATGACGGGACTTCCCGGCGAGTCCCGTCCCGATGCGCCCTGACCCCGTCACGTCGTGGCACGCCACGACGCGTGCCGGCGCGGCACGGCACGGGACGGGACGGGGCGGCGCGGGACGGGACGGGGCGGCGCGGGGCGACAGGACGGGACGGCACGGGACGAGAACGGCACGGGACGGGAGCGACACGGGGGCGGGAGCGGCACGGGGGCGGCACGGGGGCGGCACGGGGGCGGCACGGCACGGACGGGACAGGGCGGATGGGACAGGGCGGCACGTGCAGTCGCGCGTCCCGTCGCGGCACGGCACAGCGCGCCCCGTCGCAGCACGCGCCATCGCGCGGCCCAGCACGAGCGTCCTGTCAGCACGGCGTGTCCCGTAGCGCGTCCCGGCACGGCACGTGCCGCCGTGCATACGGCACGTGCCGTGCATTCGGATGGCCCGGCGGACCACCGTCCCTCCCGGCCGACGGCACTTGCCCCTGGCCCGGTCCCGCCCGCTCCCCCGACCCCAGGCCCTCGGGCTCCCACCTCCCACACCTCCCGCCTCCCGCCTCCCGCCTCCCGCCTCCCGCCTCCCGCCTCCCGCCTCCCGCCTCCCAGCATTGCCTCCTCGGGCACGGACTCCCCCACATGCCTCCGCATGGACTTCCGTCCCGAGTGCTTGGACTCCGAGCCCCGAAATCGCACCGGCCCCGGGAGGGTTCGCGCCTGTCTCGGGCATCCTGCATCGCACGGAGTCGATCCCTCTCCCACGTACAGCGCCACTCCCCCTCTCCTCTCCGGAAGGACCTGGCCATGTCCGTCAGCCGACGAATTTTCGTCACGGGATTCACCGCCACGGCCGCCGCGACAGCTCTCGCTCCCGGCAGCCCCGCCGCCGCTGCGGGCCGCACACCGCCCGCACCCACCCCCGCACCCACCCCCACCCGGCGGCCCACCCGCCCGACCTCGTACCGCATCCCCGTGCACCCCACCGACACCCCCGGCCAACTCGTCGCCAAGGCAAGCGCGTTGCGTCCCGACGAGCGTCAGGTGGCCTGGCAGCGGCTGGAGCGGACGGCCTTTCTGCACTTCGGTGTGAACACCTTCACCGGCCTGGAGTGGGGCACCGGCGACGAGGACCCGAACCTCTTCCAGCCCGTCGGCCTCGACACCGACCAGTGGGCGCGCGCCCTGCGCGACGGCGGGTTCAAGCTGGCCGTCCTCACCGTCAAGCACCACGACGGCTTCGTCCTCAGCCGGTCCCGGTACACGACCCACAGCGTCCGTTCCTCCACCTGGCAGGGCGGCAGGGGCGACGTACTGCGGAACTTCACCGCCTCCATGCACGCCCACGGCATCAAGGTCGGCATCTACCTCTCGCCCGCCGACGAGAACCAGTTCCTGCACGGCGTGTACGCCAACGGCAGTGCGCGCAGGCCCCGTTCGATCCCCACGCTCGTCGAGGGCGACGACCGGGCGGGCACGGCGCTGCGCCGCTTCGACCTCCCGGCCACCGACTACGGCGCGTACATGCTCAACCAGCTGTACGAGGTCCTCACCGAGTACGGGCCGGTCGACGAGGTGTGGTTCGACGGCGCACAGGGCCGGATCCCACCGGACAAGGTCGAGAAGTACGACTGGGACAGCTGGTACGCGCTGATCCGCGCGCTCGCCCCGAAGGCGTCCGTCGCCGTCAGCGGCCCTGACGTGCGCTGGGTCGGCAACGAGGGCGGGCTGGCGCGCGAGAACGAGTGGAGCACCGTACCGGTGAAGGAGACGGAGGGGGCGTACGGGCGGACCGATTACGCGCTGCCGTACGACGCCCCCGACCAGGGCAGCCGGGACGCGCTGGTCGAGGCGCGCGAGGTCGCGCAGTACCTCCAGTGGTGGCCTGCCGAGTGCGACGTGTCGATCCGGCCGGGGTGATTCTACCACGAGGAGCAGAAGCCGAAGTCGACCGAGGCGCTGATCGACATCTACTTCCGTTCGGTGGGGCGCAATGCGGTGCTGCTGCTGAATGTGCCGCCGAACAAGCAGGGGCGGCTGCCAAAGGCGGACGTGGCGGCGCTGCGGGCGTTCCGGGAGCGGGTGGAGCGGGAGCTGCCGCGCGATCTGGCGTGCGGTGCGCGCGCCCGGGGCGACGGGTGCGGCCCGGCACGTGCCGTGGACGGCGACCCGGACACGGCGTGGGTCGCCCCCGGCGCATCGAGAGGAAGGCTGACCGTCGATCTCGGTCGTACCCGCCAGATCGACCGGATCCGGCTCGTCGAGGACATCCGCCAGGGCCAGCAGGTCGAACACGCGCTGGTGGAGGCCGAGTTGACGGACGGTACGTGGCGGAAGGTCGCCGAGACGGGGGTGATCGGGGCCGGCCGGATCCTGCTGCTGCCGGGACCGGTGACCGCACGGCGGTGGCGCCTGCGGATCACAGGATCGCGCGCGGCGGTGAACGTGGCGCAGTTCGGGCTGTACCGCTCGGCGGTCTGACTCCGGTTCGCGGCGGGGCGGGCCGCTCGCGCCGACGGCGCCGCCCCGGGCGATCCGGCCCCCTCAGCTCAGCTGCACCGAGCGGGTGGAATTGCCCATGACCATCCGGTCGATCGCACTGACGGCGCTGCTCGGGTCGCTCGCGGCGCCGACCGCGACCAGCAGGGGTACGTAGTGGTCGGCCGTCGGATGGGCCACCGAGGCACCGGGAGCCTTGCGCCGGTAGTCGGTGAGGGCATCGACATCGCCCCGCCCGAGCGCGTCGACGGCCCACTCGTCGAAGGCTTCGGTGTGTGCGGCGAGGTCCGGGTCGCGGAAGACCGCGAAGCTGTGGGTCATGAAGCCCGAGCCGATGACCAGGACGCCTTCGTCGCGCAGGGATCGCAGACGTGCCCCGAGATCGAGCAGGCCGGCGGGATCGAGGCTGGGCATCGACAGCTGGACGACCGGGACGTCGGCCGCGGGATACATGGCCATGAGGGGGATGAACGCGCCGTGGTCGAGGCCTCTGTCGGGGTGCTCGTGCACCGTGCTCGTCGGACCGAGCGCGGCCGCGAGCCGGCGGGCGAGGTCGGTCGCGTCCGGGGTCGCGTAAGGCAGGGTCTTGTAGCGGGGGTGGAAGCCGCTGAAGTCGTAGTGGAGCGGGGTGCCCGCCGCCGCGCCGGAGATCGCGGCCGGGGCGTCCTCCCAGTGTGCCGAGACGATCACGACGGCTTTCGGTTTGGGCAGGGAGTGCGCCCAGGTGAACAGGTCGTCGAGCCACTGCGGATCGTCGAGGGTGAAGGGCGCTCCGTGGCTGATGAACAGGCTCGGCAGTGCCCCGTCGGAGGGGACCCAGAGCTGCTGTTCCCGGGCCGGAGAGAGGGTCCGGGCGAGGTGGTCGTCGTAGGCCCCGGCCGGGATGCGGGGGATGTCGGGGACGTGCGTGGTGGTCATGGTGTGTCACTCCTTACCGAGCAGGGGGCGGGCGTGGCCCGGGCGGCCTGATCGTCGGGCCGCCCGGGACTTGTTCCGCGCGATTCACCTGTGCCTGGCGGCTCGCGGCTCGCGGCTCGCGGCTCGCGGTGCTCAGCCGAAGATCGTGCTCTCGGTCGCGTAGAGGAAGCGGGTCCGGGAGCGGTCCAGGAAGTTCTCCTCGTCCGCGGCGACGGTCGTGGTGTAGGTGTCGGAGGTGAACCAGCGGGCGGCGTCGGCGATGTCGTCGACCCACACCTCGGCGACACCGTCGTAGTCGGCGGTGCTGATGCCGGGTATCTCGTCGCCGGTGGGCAGGAGTTGGACGTAGCGCCGGACCGGGACCGCTCCGGCGGGCAGGCCGGAGAGCAGCGGGGTGTGCTTCTGCGTCCAGTAGTCCACGAACTCCTCGTGGGAGAGGTCCGCCCGCCGGGTCAGGAAGATGCTGAGCTTGATCACAGAGGACTCCTTGAGGCCACTTTTGACTTGCCTGGGCAACTCAAAAGGTAGACCACATTGACTTGCCCAGGCAACAGATATCTCTTGCCTGGGCAAGTAGAATGAATCTCATGGATGAACCGTCACCGTGGCTCGACAGCGAGCAGCAGGAACTCTGGCAGGACCTTCTCACCGTCGTGATCGCGCTGCCCGCGGCCCTGGACAGGCAGCTGCAGCGCGACGTGGGCATCTCGAACTTCGAGTACGGCGTGCTCGCCCGGCTGTCGATGGCACAGCAGGCCACCATGCGGTTCAGCGAACTGGCCCGGGAGTGCGACAGCACCCTCCCGCGGCTGTCGAAGCTGATGGACCGCTTCGAGGCACGGAAGTGGACCGTTCGCCGAACCGACCCGAGCGACGGTCGCTACACCCTGGCCACGCTGACCGACAGCGGCCGGCAGAAGTTGACCGACAGCGCACCGGGGCATGTGGCGCAGGTGCGCCGACTCGTGTTCGACCCCCTCACCGCCGCACAGCGCCGCCACCTCGCCACAGCACTCTCCAGCGTCGCCGAGACCTTGCGACGGGAGGCGGGAGGCGGCCCCACCGGGTGAGTGAACCCTCCGCAGGCACGCCCCACGAGCCCCACGAGCGGCACGGCAGAATTGCCGCCATGGTGCAGCTGCGGGTTCTCACGGCAACCGACTGGCCACTGTGGCGGGACACCCGCCTCGCCGCGCTGGGCGAGTCCCCGCACGCCTTCAAGGCGCGGCTCGCGGACTGGCACAGCGGTGGGGAGGAGCAGTGGCGTGCACGCCTGGCGATGCCCGGCGCCTACAACATCGTCGCGTTGCTGGACGGCCGAACGGCCGGGATGGCCGCAGGCCTCCCCGGAGGCAGCGGTGCGTACGAACTGAGGTCGGTGTGGGTCAGCTCCCGGGCACGGGGCCGCGGGGTAGGGGACCGTTGCCCGACGGCGTGACCAGAGAGCACGTGATGCTGAACCCGCTTCGCCGTCGGTGACCGACGGCGCCCCCTTCGCTCGCACCCCGGCCCGGTTACATGCATGATGGGCGTTTTGGTGAGTTTCGTTACATTCTCGATGGATGGCCCACATATGGGGTCCGTAGCTTCGTCGGTGTCAGCAGGACACAGCACGACACCGCACGAAGAATGTGGAGCGCCATTCCCATGAGCATCAGCCGCAGCACCCTCCGTACCGCCGCCGTCGCCACCGGTGTGACTGTGGCCTTCGCCCTTCCGATGGGTGCCGCGTTCGCGGACGACGGTGCCCCCGCGCCCAAGGACGACACGGTCAGCACGCCGGACAACGGCGGCAAGGACGACACGGGCACCACCCCCGACAAGGACAGCAAGGACACGGGGACGGACCAGTCGAAGGGCGACCAGGACGGGCAGAAGGACAAGGGCACGGACAAGGACAAGGGCACCACGGACGGCAAGGACAGCAAGGACAGCAAGGACAAGACTCCTCAGCCGTCCTTCGTCCGCTCCGTGAAGCTCGTCGACGGTTCCACCGCCAAGGTCTACAAGACCGGCGAGAACTCCTACAAGGCCGTCGTCACGGCCAACGGCTCCGAGGTGGGCACCCTCGTCAGCACCGACGGGAAGCCTGCCAAGGGTGAGCTGAACGGGATGTTCGTGGTGCTGAACCCGGACGGCAACGTCGTGTCCTGGATCAACCCGGTCGACAAGCCGAAGCCCCAGCCCAAGCCGAAGCCCCAGCCGCACAAGGACACGCACACCCACACGAACCACGCGCACAAGCAGGTCCGGCCCGTGCAGCCCGCACAGCCCGTGCACCCCGCGTCCGGCCAGAAGGTCATACCCAAGGGCGGCGTCAAGGCCGGTGCCGAGAACGTCGGCGCGTCCTCGCAGGGGACCGACCCCACTCTCCTCGCGGCCGGCGGCGGACTGGCCGCCGCCGGTGCGGCCGGACTCGGCTTCGCCGTGCTGCGCGGCCGCCGCAGCGAGAGCTGACACGAGGGCCGGGCAGCTCAGCCTCGTCGCCTCAGGTAGACGCCCCAAGTCACCACCAGGCACAGCACGTAGTACGCGAGGAACGCCAGGTACGCCGCGTCGCCCGTCCCCTCCGTGAGGAAGGACTGCCGGAACGCGATGTTCACCAGCACCCCGCCCAGCGCGCCCACCGCGCCCGCGATGCCGATCACGGCGCTCGCCCGGCGGCGGGAGCGGTTCCCGGCCTCGGCCGGGTCCGCCCCCGCCGCCGTTTCGCGTTCCGCCTTCGCGTGGAAGATGCCGGGGATCATCTTGTACGTGGAGCCGTTGCCGACCCCCGAGAAGAGGAAGAGGGCGACGAAGCCGGTCAGGAACAGCGGCAGCGACCCCGCCCGTGAGGCGAGCAGCACCAGCAGCGCGCCCGCCGCCATCGCCACGAAGTTCCAGAAGGTGACCCGCGCCCCGCCCCACCGGTCGGCCAGCGCCCCGCCGACCGGCCGGACGAGGGACCCCAGCAGCGGTCCGAGGAAGGTCAGGTACGCGGCGCTGACCGCGGTCGGGAAGTCCGCGTGGAACTGCACCAGCAGCACCTGCCCGAAGGCGAAGCCGAAGCCGATGAAGGAGCCGAAGGTACCGATGTAGAGCAGCGACATCACCCAGGTGTGCGGCTCGCGGGACGCCTCGCGCAGGGCGCCCCGGTCGTTGCGCAGCGCGGGCAGGTTGTCCATCCGGAGGGCGGCGGCCACCGCCGCGAGCACGATCAGCGGGACGTACAACAGCGGTACGAGGCGCGGGTGTTGGGATCCGGCCGTCGCCAGCACCAGCAGGCCGAGCAGCTGTACCGCCGGTACGCCCAGGTTTCCGCCGCCCGCGTTGATGCCGAGTGCGCGACCCTTGAGGTGCTGGGGGTAGAAGGCGTTGATGTTGGCCATCGAGGAGGCGAAGTTGCCGCCGCCGATGCCCGCTACGGCGGCCACCCAGAGCAGGGTCGTATAGGAAACGCCCGGTTCGAGGACGTAGGCGGTGAGCAGGGCGGGGAGGAGGAGGGCGAGTGCGCTGATGACGGTCCAGTTGCGGCCGCCGAAGATCGCCACGGCGAAGGTGTACGGGAGGCGGAGCGCGGCGCCGAGCAGAGTGGGCACGGCGGTGAGGACGAACTTGCCGGCCGGGTCGATGCCGTACTCGGGGCCGAGGAAGAGGACGAGGACCGACCACAGGCTCCACACGGAGAAGCCGATGTGCTCGGAGAGCACCGAGAAGAGGAGGTTGCGGCGGGCGACCTTCGCGCCGGTGGCCGCCCAGAAGGCGGGATCCTCGGGCTGCCAGTCCTCCAGCGGAGGACGAGTGCGGGTGCGGGTGCTCTGCGGGGGACGGACGGTGGTGGTCATGGAGAAGGCCGCCTAACTTCCGTACGGGGCAGGTGAGTTGGTACGTACCGGCCAGACCGGCAGCGCTGCCGGACCGCCGTCCGGGGTCTCTTCGTCGTCGAGGCAGACGCCGGTGCGCAGGTCGAAGGCCTGCTTGTACATCGGGGAGAGGACGACGGGCACGCCGCCGCGGCTGCCGAGCAGCCCGCGCGAGATGACGTGCGCGCCGCTGAAGGGATCGCGGTTGCCGACGGCGTGGACGGTGCCGGAGCGGTCCCGGTAGAGGGCGATCTGCTCGCCGCCGACGAGGGCGGCGACGCCCCGGCCGGGGACGAGGGAGTCGTACGGGCAGACGGGGAACCACTCGTCCCCGACGGCCACTTCGACCATCGCCGACGCGACAAGGGGAGCGCTCATGGCTGCGGAGCCCACAGCTGCGGTGCTCATACGAGGGACCTCACTTCCAGGGTGGCGCCCGCGACGAACGTGTCGGCGGGGCGGATCTGCTCGCGCTCCGGTACGAAACGGATCGTCGGGTCAGGCGTGCCGGGTGCGTTGACGAAGGACACGAAGCGGGCGAGACGGTCGGGGTCGTCGAGGGTGGCGCGCCATTCGTCCTCGTACGAGGTGATGTGACGGCTCATCAGTTCGTCCAGCTCCGCGCAGATGCCGAGCGAGTCGTCGACGACGACGGCACGGAGGTGGTCGAGCCCGCCCTCCATGCGCTCGATCCAGGGCGCGGTGCGCTCAAGACGGTCGGCGGTGCGCACGTAGAACATCAGGAAGCGGTCGATGGTCCGCAGCAGGGTGTCGTAGTCGGCGTCGGTGAGCAGCAGGTCGGCGTGGCGGGGGGTCATGCCGCCGTTGCCGCCGACGTAGAGGTTCCAGCCGGCCGAGGTGGCGATGACGCCGAAGTCCTTGCTCTGTGCCTCGGCGCACTCGCGGGCGCAGCCGCTGACCGCCGACTTGAGCTTGTGCGGGGCGCGCAGGCCCCGGTAGCGGAGCTCCAGCTCGATGGCGAGGGCCACGGAGTCCTGGACGCCGTACCGGCACCAGGTCTGCCCCACGCAGGACTTGACCGTGCGCAGCGACTTTCCGTACGCGTGGCCCGACTCGAAGCCCGCGTCCACCAACCGCCGCCAGATGACGGGGAGTTGGTCGACCGATGCACCGAACATGTCGATCCGCTGACCGCCGGTGATCTTCGTGTAGAGGCCGAAGTCGCGGGCGATCTCGCCGATGGTGATGAGCCCGGCGGGGGTGACTTCACCGCCGGGGATGCGGGGGACGACGGAGTAGGAGCCGTTGCGCTGGAGGTTGGCGAGGAAGTGGTCGTTGGTGTCCTGGAGGGCGGACTGTTCGCCGTCCAGGATGTGCCCGGAGACTCCGAGGGCCGGGCTGAGGGAGGCGAGGACGGAGCCGACGACGGGCTTGCAGACCTCGCAGCCCTCTCCCCCGGACTCCGGCTGCCCGTGTTCGTCGATGAGCTGCGCGAAGGTGGTGAGGCCCTTGACGCGCACGATCTCGTACAGCTCGGCCCGGGTGTGTGTGAAGTGCGCGCACAGCCCGCGGCTCAACTCGACGCCCTGCGAAGTGAGTTCTTCGGCGACGAGCGTGCCGAGGAGTTTGACGCACGAGCCGCAGCCGGTGCCCGCGCGGGTGCACTTCTTCACGGCGGGTACGTCCGCGCAGCCGCCGTCGGCGACGGCCGAGAGGATGGCGCCCTTGGTGACGTTGTGGCAGGAGCAGACCACGGCCTCGTCGGGGAGGGCGATCGGTCCGGGTGCCGCGCCGATCGAGGCGGGCAGGACGAGCTGCTCGGGCGGGGCTGTGAGCGGCGCGCCGGACAGGGCGAGCGGGCGCAGCAGGTCGTACGAGTCGGTGTCGCCGACCAGGACGCCGCCGAGGAGCGCGCCGTCGGCGCCGATGACGAGTTTCTTGTAGACGCCTTCGCGGCTGTTGGCGTACAGCACTTCGAGGGAGTCGGCGGTGGTGCCGTGCGCGTCGCCGAAGCTGGCGACATCGACACCGAGCAGCTTGAGCTTGGTGGAGAGGTCGGCGCCCGTGAACTCGCCTTCTTCCTCGGTCAGTTGCTTCGCCACCGCCTCGGCCATCTGGTATCCGGGTGCCACCAGCCCGTACACCCGGCCGTCGGAGGCGAGTGCGCACTCGCCGATCGCCCAGATCGCGGGGTCGGCGGTCCGGCAGCCGGGGTCGACGACGATGCCGCCGCGCTCGCCCACGGGCAGCGCGCAGTCGCGGGCGAGCTGGTCCCGGGGTCGTACGCCCGCCGAGAAGACGACGAGGTCGGTGTCGACGGTCGCGCCGTTGGAGAGCACCATGCCGGTGACGGCGCCTTCGGCGCCGGTCTCGACGGTCTGGGTGCCCGCGCCGGTGTGCACGGTGACGCCCAACTCCTGGATTTTGTCCCGGAGTACGGCGCCGCCGCCCTCGTCGACCTGGAGGGCCATCAGACGCGGGGCGAACTCCACCACGTGCGTGTCGAGTCCCATCGCGCGCAGCGCGCCCGCCGCTTCGAGGCCGAGCAGTCCGCCGCCGACGACGGCGCCGACCCGGGCACTGTCGGCAGCCGCCCGGATGGCCTCCAGGTCCTCGATGGTCCGGTAGACGAAGCAGCCGGCCGCGTCGTGCCCGGGGACGGGCGGCACGAAGGGGTACGAGCCGGTGGCCAGCACCAGCGCGTCGTAAGGGAAGACCTCTCCGGAGCGGGCGGTGACCGTGCGCGCCGCGCGGTCGATCGCTTCGGCGGGGTCGCCGAGCCGCAGGTCGATGCCGTGCTTCTCGCCGAACTCCCCTTCCCACATGGAGAGTTCGTCGGCGGTGGTGCCGGAGAACCACGAGGTGAGGTGGACCCGGTCGTACGCGGGTCGGGGCTCCTCGGCGAGGACGGTGATCCGCCACGCGGGCGCGTGCCCGCCGCGCTCGGCGAACGCTTCGAGGAAGCGCTGGCCGACCATGCCGTGGCCGACGAGGACCAGCTGCCGGGCGTCTTTTTCCGTCACTGGAGGGCTCCTTCGATGGGGGTGAGCAGGTCGAGGGGGCGCGACGGCAGCGGCTCGCCCCTCTCGTAGGTGCGGGTGAGTTCGCCGATCGGGGCGAGGTCGCCGACGAGGATCGCGCCGACCAGCCGGTCGCCGCGCATCACGAGCTTCTTGTACGAGCCGTAGGCGCCCCGCGTCCCGTCGGCGAGCCGCAGCGCGTCCCCGTCGGTGTCCGCGACCTCGCCGAACGCGGCGATCTCGAGGGCGCCCGCGGTGAGCCGGGACATGCCGTGCGCCCCGGTGTAGAGCGCGTCCGGGCCGGCCCCGGAGAGCCGGGCGGCCAGCACGTCGGCCTGCGCCCAGGCGGGTCCGGTCAGACCGTGGACGGCGCCCCGGTGTTCGGTGCAGTCGCCGATCGCGTACACGTGGGGTGCGGAGGTGGCGAGGCGGTCGTCGACGACGACGCCGCGCCGGACGTCGATCCCGGCGGCGCGGGCGAGCCCGGTGCGGGGGCGGACACCGCAGGTGAGGACGGCAAGGTCGCAGTCGAGGACATGGCCTCCGGCGAGTTCGACGCCGGTGACGGTGGCGGTGCCGTGGACGGCTCGGGCTCGGTTGCCGGGGTAGACGGCGGCGCCCATGCCTTCGAGAGCGCGGCGGACGGTGGCTCCGGCCTCTTCGTCGAGATGACGTTCCATCACATGCGGGCCCTGGTGCACCACTTCGACCAGCACGCCGAGTGCGGCGAGCGCCCGAGCGGCGCTCACGCCGAGTACGCCGCCGCCGATGACGACGGCCCGCTTCGCGCCGCGGGCCGCGTCCGCGAGAGCTACGCAGTCGGCGAGGGAGCGGAAGGCGTGGACGCCGTCCTTGAGCTCGCGCCCGTCACCCCTGGATCCGGCAGCCGGTTCTGCGTGCAGGCCCTTGACGGGCGGCAGTACCGGGTTCGCGCCGGTCGCGAGGACCAGGACGTCGTACGACGCCGTCTCCCCCGTGTCCGTACGCAGCGTCCTGGCCGCCGTGTCGAGGGCGACGACCTCCGCGCCCGTACGGACGGCGGCACCGCCGGTCGGGAGGGTGAGCGCGTCCGGGGTGTACCGGCCGTCGAGGACGCCGGCGAGGAGGGCGCGGTTGTAGGGGGCGTGCGGCTCGTTGCCGTGGAGCGTGAACTCCAGTGCACCGGAGGGGGCTTGGGCCAGTGCCTGCTGGGCGAGGCGGGCGGCGGCCATGCCCGCGCCGACCACGGCGATGCGTGTCGTCACGATGCCTTCTCCACTTTCACCGCGCACACCTTGAACTCCGGCATCCGCGACTGCGGATCCAGCGCCGGGTTGGTGAGCGAGTTCGCTCGGCCGTCGCCCGCCCAGTGGAACGGCATGAACACCGTGTCCGGGCGGATGCCCGTGGTGATGCGTGCGGGGGCGGTGGCCCGGCCGCGCCTGCTGGTGACGGCGAGCAACTCCCCTTCCGCGACGCCCAGTCGGGAGGCGAGGCGGGGGTGCAGCTCGACGAACGGGCCGGGGGCCGCGCTGTTCAGCGCGGGCGTGCGGCGGGTCTGGGCGCCGCTCTGGTACTGGGCGAGGACGCGGCCGGTGGTGAGGTGGAGGGGGTACTCGGCGTCGGGCTCCTCGGCGGCGGGCCGGTGCGAGACGTCCGCGAAACGGGCCCGGCCGTCCGGGGTGGCGAACCGGTCGAGGAAGAGGCGGGGAGTACCGGGGTGGTGGGTGGTTGCCGTTGCCTGCGGCGCTTGCCCCTCCCCGCCCCTTCCCGCTGTGACACTTCGCGGCTCCGCCGCAGGCGCTGCCGCGGGGCTGGTGGTCGTCGTGCGGGTGCGTCGTGGCTGGTCGCGCAGTTCCCCGCGCCCCTGAAGGGGCACGGCCGGGCACGGCCAGAAGACGCCGTCCTCTGCTCGGATGCGCTCGTAGCTGATGCCCGAGTAGTCGGCCTGGCCCCCCGCCGATGCCTCGCGCAGTTCGGTGAAGGCCTCCTCCGCGTCGTACGGGAACCCCTTCTCCCACCCCAGCCGCGCCGCGAGTCCGTGCAGGATCCGGAGGTCGGTGCGCACCTGGCCCGGCGGGCGTACCGCCGCCTGCCGGAGGATGACGCGGCCCTCCAGGTTGGTCATGGTGCCGGTCTCCTCGGCCCACTGCGCGGAGGGGAGGACGACGTCGGCGAGTGCGGCGGTCTCGGAGAGGACGACGTCGCACACCACCAGCGCGTCGAGTGCCCGGATCCGCTCGGTGACGTGGCGGGCGTTCGGGGCGGAGACGACCGGGTTGGAGCCCATCAGCAGCAGTGCGCGCACTCCGCCCTCGGTGCCGAGCGCGTCGAGGAGTTCGTACGCGGAGACGCCCGGACCCGGAAGGTCCGCGGGGTCGACGCCCCACACCCCGGCGACGTGGGCGCGGGCGGCCGGGTCGGTGATGGACCGGTAGCCGGGCAGCTGGTCGGCCTTCTGGCCGTGCTCGCGTCCGCCCTGGCCGTTACCCTGCCCGGTGAGGCAGCCGTATCCGGACAGCGGGCGCCCGGCCCGGCCCGTCGCCAGGCTCAGGTTGATCCACGCGCCGACCGTGTCGACGCCCTTGGACTGCTGCTCGGGGCCGCGTGCGGTGAGCACCATCCCGGTCCCGGCACCCACGAACAGCTCGACGGTGCGCCGGAGTTGGGACACCGGTACGCCCGTGAGGGCCTCCACCCGCTCGGGCCAGTGCGCCATCGCGGCCGCGCGGGCCGCATCGTAACCGCTCGTACGGGAGGAGACGAACTCCTCGTCGACGTGTCCGCCCGCGATGACCAGGTGCAGGAGCCCGAGGGCGAGTGCCAGGTCGGTGCCGGGGGCGGGGGCCAGGTGGAGGTCGGCGAGGTCGGCCGTGCGGGTGCGGCGCGGGTCGACAACGATCAACTTGCCGCCGCCTTCCCGCATTTCACGCAGATAGCGGACGGCGGGCGGCATCGTGTCGGCGAGGTTGCTGCCGACGAGGATCACGCAGCCGGTGCGCGCCACGTCCGCGAGGGGGAAGGGCAGGCCCCGGTCGAGGCCGAAGGCGTTGCGGTGGGCGGCGGCCGCGGACGACATGCAGAAGCGGCCGTTGTAGTCGATGTTGGCCGTACGCAATGCGACCCGGGCGAACTTGCCGAGCAGGTACGCCTTCTCGTTGGTCAGCCCGCCGCCGCCGAACACTCCGACGGAGTCCCGGCCGTACCGTGCGCGGGCGGAGACGAAGGCCTCCGCCGCCCGGTCGAGGGCCTCGTCCCAGGTCGCCTCGCGCAGCGGCCCTCCCCTGCCGTCCCGTACGAGAGGCGTGGTGAGCCGGACGCCGGGTGCGAGGACGGCGGCGGCGCTGTGGCCCTTGCCGCACAGGGCCCCTTGATTGACGGGGAAGTCGGGCCGCTCGACGATCTCCACCGGCTGCTCCGCCGATTCTCCGGCCGGGCGCAGCCGCATCCCGCACTGCAGCGAGCAGTACGGGCAGTGGGTGTCGACGAGTGCACCGGGGACGAGTGCACCGGGGGTGGCCGCCGTGGTCGCGTTCATGGGCCCCACCGTGCCCGCGCGCCGTTACGCGCCCACGTCCCGTGCGTTGCGCGGACGGTAAGGACCGCTCACTCTCCGCAGGTCAGCGCGCGAGGTGCCGGACACACGCCCGTAGCGCAGGGCTAACTCCCAGGAGACGAGTCGGCAACAGGGGCTTAACAACTCTCGGTCACTGTCGGGCCATGACTACCGCGATGCCCCCCACCCCTGCTCCGCCGGAGGGCTCACTGGCCGGACTGACGGTCGGTGTGACCGCCGACCGCCGCCGGGACGAACTCGAAGCCCTGCTGCGACGGCGCGGCGCGAAGGTCGTCTCCGCTCCGGCCCTGCGGATCGTCCCGCTCGATGACGACTCGGTCGTACGGGAGGCCACCGAGTCGTGCCTGTCCGCGCCGCTGGACTACGTGGTCGCCACGACCGGTGTCGGCTGGCGCGGCTGGATCAGCGCGGCGGAGGGCTGGGGTACGGGCGCGCGCCTCGTCGACGCGTGCCGGGAAGCGACGGTGATCAGCCGGGGCCCGAAGTCGACCGGCGCGATCCGGGCGTCCGGGCTGCGCGAGAGTTACGCACCCGCTTCCGAGGCCGTCGACGAGATGCTGGCCTGGCTGCTCGACCACGAACTGGCCGGGAAACGGGTCGCGGTCCAGGAACACGGGGCGCCGCTCCCGGAGTTCACGGCCGCGCTGCGGGCCCGCGGCGCGGAGGTGGTGGAGGTGCCGGTGTACCGGTGGGGTCCGGCGGCGGACCCCGAAGCGGTGCGCCGACTGGTGGAGTCGACGGTACGGGGCGAGGTGCACGCGCTGCCCTTCACGAGCGCCCCCGCGATCGAGGCGTTCCTGGCGGCGGCGCAGGAGACGGGCCGCCGCGAGCAGCTCCTCACCGCGCTCCGTACGGACGTCCTGGCGGCCTGCATCGGCCCGGTGTGCGCCCGCCCGCTGCTGGCGGCGGACGTACCGTGCGTGTGGCCGGAGCGGGGCCGGCTCGGCGCGCTCGTACGCACCCTGGACCAGCAGCTTCCCGCCCGCCACCGCCGCGAACTCACCTTCGATGGCGTGCAGTTGACCCTCCAGGGGGCGTCGGTGTCCGGCCCGTCGGGAACGGTCCTCCTCACCCCGCTCCCCGCCGCGATCCTGCAGGCACTGGCCGGGCGCCCCGGCACGGTCCTCAGCCGCGCCGAGCTGCTGCGGCGCGCCTGGGCCGCGGACCCCCGTACGCCGCGCCCCACCGACGAGCACATGGTGGAGGCGGCGGTGGCCCGGCTGCGGACCGCCCTCGGCCCGTACTCCTCACTGGTCCGTACGGTCACCAAGCGGGGGTACCGGCTGGCGGTGGACCCCAGGTGAGCCGGCCGATGCCCCCTCTCCTCGCCGTCGCGCACGGCACCCGGGACCCGGCGGGCACCGCCGCCACCGAGGAACTCCTCGACCGGGTGCGGGAGTTGCGGCCAGGGCTGTCCGTGGTCCTCGCGTACGTGGACGTGGCCCGCCCGCACCTCTCGGACGTGCTCGCCGGGCTCTCGGGGGAGGTCGTCCTGGTCCCCCTCCTCCTCGGCACGGGCTTCCACATCCGGGTGGACATCCCGGACGCGCTGGCCGCCGCCCCGCACGTACGGGCGCGGATCTCGCGCGCACTGGGCCCGCACCCGCTGCTCGCGTCCGCGCTCGCGGACCGGCTGGCGGAGGTACGCGCTCCTGCCCGCGGCCCCGTCGTACTCGCCTCCGCAGGCTCCAGCGACCCGACGTCCCGGGCCGCGACCGCCACCATGGCCACCCTCCTCACCCGCCGCCTCGGCCGCCCCGCGATCCCCTCCTATCTGTGCGGCGGCGCCCCGACCCCGGCCGCCGCGGTGGCGGCGCTGCACGCGGAGGGGTACCGGGACGTGGCGGTGGCGAGCTATCTGATGACCCCGGGTTTCTTCGCCCGCAAGGCGGCGTCCGGCACCGGAACGGTGACGTCCGCCCCGCTGGGCGCACACGGGGCGGTGGCCCGGCTGATCCTGGACCGGTACGACGGGGCGAGTTCCGGTCGGTGAGCCCGTCCGCCCCTGTGAACGGGTGACAACTGCCCTACGGCAGCCGCAGGTCCGTACAGCCGTGCTGCTTCGCCGCGTCGGTGGCGAAGGCCTTGAGAGCGGCGGCTTCGAAGGCGGGGTCGGGCTTGCCCCTGTGCCTGAGCGTGAACAGGGCGCGCTCGGGCGAGCCCGGGCACCGGGCGGTGGCCGATGCATAGTCGTTCTGGGCTCCAAAGTACTGCTGGAACTGTGGGTTCGCGGTACTGGTGTTCCGGAAGGCCTTCGCGTACGGCCCGAAAGTGGCGGCCAGCTCGTACCCCAACTGGTGCTTCGACGTGAGGAGGGTGCACTCGGTGAGCGGGGCGTTCTTCTCTGCGGGTTCTTCCAGGGCCAAGGTGGCACCGGCCTGCGCGGCGGCGGATTTCAGGGGGCGCAGCGGGGCGCATGTCCCCTGTGCCCCGGCGAGTGGAACGGCGTCGGAATTGCGGGGCTCCTTCTCCACGTCCTTGACCTCGGGCCCCGGGGAGATCGCGCAGCCGAACTGCTTCGCCGCACGCTCCGCGGACTTCACGGAGAAGCTCGCCAGTTCGGTACGGACCTTCCACTTGTCGAGCGTCTTGACGCCCATCAGTGAGACGTCGACGAGAAGGCTCTCGTCCTTGCGGTCGAGGCACGGCAGATTGACCGTGGCGGTGGAACCGGCGACCACGGCGGGCCAGCCGTTCACCGGGTGGATCCTTTCCCCGCCGACCGTGCCCCCGAGCGACTGCGCGTCGGCTTTGCTGCCCCACCGCACATCGACCCACACAGAGCGGGCCGCGGCAGGGCCGTCGCCCATGACCACGCACTGGGTGAGGCTGCCGGGCCGCACCGGGGCGGTGTACTCGATCTCTTTGGCGGCATCGCCGGTGAGTACTTCACGCAGGGCGGGCCGGTCCAGCGTCCCCGCACAGGCGCTCGCCGGATCCGGCGTCAGCCAGCGGTCGTACGTACCGGAGAAGTAGAGGGCACCGGCGGCCAGCACGACGAGGGCGAGGGCGCCGATGGCGACCCTGGCCGGGCGGATGCGGTGAGCTGTGGAGTGCATGAGAGGTGGTTCGGTCCGCTCTGGTAGTGCGTGTGAGGGGGGCGGGGCCGGTGTGGCGCGGTGCCGGTCAGAAGTCCGGTCGCATCGCGCGGAGCGCTCCGTCCCTCCCCTTCTCGTAGTTCCCCTGACCGTGGCCGACCAGGTTCCGTACGAAGTCGTCCTGCGGCTCGTGCCCGTGGGACTTGGCCCATGCCGCGACCATGCCGTCGACCTCCAGCTGCCCCGCGTTGAAGATCCGGGCGTTCTCCTTGGTCGCTTCCAGGTTCGCTTCCGCGATGCGTTCCTTCGTCGCCTCGTACGACACGAAGTCGACCACCCTGTTGACGATGTCGCCGGTCGGAGCGATCGCCGCCGGCGCGGCAGGACCGTACGCCGCACCCACGAACGTCAGTGCCGCTCCCGAGGACGTGGTGAGCGCGTGGTTGAAGTCGTTCGCCCACTGGGTGTTGTTGAAGCGCTTGTCGAAGACGACGTCCGACCGCACTCCGTCGTACGCGCCGAGGGCCGCCGACGTCTCCTGGATGCGCGCCCGCGTGCTGTCGCTCCCTGAGTCGTTCGGCATGCCGGTGAAGAGGTCCTGGGAGTACTGCTTCTCGGCCCGGTACATCTGGCCGAAGGCCTCGGGGTCGTCCGCCGCGCCCCGCATGACCTTCACCAGATCGTCCTTGGGCACGGCCATCCGGACCGTGCCGTCCTCGTCCTTCCAGACCTCGTCCTTGCCGTTGTAGGTGACGTTGTCCATGCCGAGGATCTGGTGGCTGTCGGGCGTGTAGTCCGTCAGCATGTTCGCGAGGGGCTTCTGGAGGTTGGCGGGGAGCTTGTCCGCGTGCCCCGACTCGTTCAGCACGCCGATGGTCTCGTTCATCACCCGGGCCTGCTCCAGACCGTGGCCGCCCAGCTTGTGTTCCGTGCCGGGCTGGTGGCCGGTGGCGGCGGCTTCGAGCGCCGCGCCGAAGCCCTGGCGGACGTCGTGCTCGGCGACGTCCTTGCCCGCGGTCTCGACCCGCAGGTACTCCCTGGTGTCGGCCAGGTCCCAGTCCCGCTTGTCCAGCAGGTACTTGAGGTTGTCGTTCTTCTCGTGCGGGCCGGGGTCGAGGTAGGCGGTGGCGGCGGCCGGGTCCTTCGCCATGATGCCGAGGACTCCGTCCAGGGGGTCGTTGGCGAACCAGCTGTCGTTCTTCCCGGTCTTCTTGTTGTCGCCGAAGTCGCCGCGCAGGTCCCAGATGTCCGGGTCGCCGCCCTTGTCCTTGTCCTCGGCCTTGCGGATGTCGTTCGCGGTGTCGTGCAGGAACCTGTCGGAGTAGCCGCCGCCCTGCTGCATGAGGGTGACCAGGCTCTGGTAGCCGCGTGCCTTCTGGCCGTGCCCGTGGCCGACGTCGATCTTGTTCCCGGCGACGTCGAGGTCGTACTGCTTGACCCCGGCCGACTGCATCTGCGTACGGAATTTGTCGTAGAAGGCCGAGTTCGGGTTCTGCGTCGCGGTGGCCAGCGTGGTCGCCAGCCCCTTCTGCAGTCCCAGGTAGTCCTTGTTGTGGCTGTCGCCGGAATGCCCCAGGTCGGTGAGCGAGTTGTTGAACTTCAGGGTTCCTTCGGCGCCCAGGCTGCTGAGGAGGGTCCGGCCGAACACCTCGTCCTTGGCGTTGTCCCGGAAGGACCGCTGGGCCTCCTGGAGGTCCTGGTCGGTGGCCTTGCCGGAACTGACCCGCTCCGCGATGTCCTTGAGCGCCTGGGCCTCGTACTTCTCGATGTCGCCCTGGGCGCCGGAGTTGAAGCCGTTCGTCGTGCCGTCGAGGGGCTTGGAGTCGACGACGACGGCCCGGAGCGCGATCTCGGTCCCCTTGTCGGCGTCGTTCACGGCCCGTACCGCCTGGTCGATGAGCTGCTGCCAGGAGTTGACCGACTTGTGCATGGCCTGCTGGTAGTCGGGATCGTGCTGCATGGCGCTGAGCTCGGAGGCGGTCAGCTTCTCGGAGTCGAAGGTGACGACCCCCTGGTCGGAGACCTTCATCCCGGCCTCGACCGCTTCCCGCCGGGCGCTCTGGAGCTTGCCGCGCAGCTCGACGAACCGGGTGTGCGCGTCCCGGAGCAGGTCGGCCACCGCCTTGGCCTCTTTCCTGGCGTACCGGAACTCCCTGAGGGTGACGCCGAAGCGGCTGTGGGCCGCGTCGGCGCTGAGCCCCTGCCAGGTCTCCCCCAGGGAGACGCCGTACACGTCCCGCCGGTAGGCCAGCTCCTGCTTCTTGAACTCACCGGCCATGCCGTCCCATCGGGTGGCGGCGGTGGTGAGCGCGGAGAGCTCGGTGGTCATGATCTCGTGGTACGTCGGCATGCTTCCCCCGGAGACGCTGAAACTGAAGCGGGCACTTGGTACTTGGCGCTTGGCGCTTGGCACCTTTCGGCCGTCGGCCGTCGGCTGGAGCCTGGCTCAGAGCCGGTCGATTGCCGACGGCGGCCGGATGTCCCCGCCCACCCCGAGATCGGTGCCGGTGAGCAGCAGGTTCGTGCTGCGCAGTGCGGTACGTTCCGAACCCAGCCGGCTCATCAGGCCCCGTACCTGCTTCTCCCACGCCTTGTTGACCTTCCTGAGGCCCGCCGAGGTCAGCCAGCCGTGCCCGTCCTTGGCGTCGAACGCCTTCACCGCGGTCCCGGTCTCCTGATCGGCGTGGTCGCCCGCCTTGCGGGTGTCCGGTTCGATGTGCTCCTGGAGCGCGTTCGCGGCGGCGCGCTTCCTGGCGGGTGACGAAGCCATGTTCGGCAGCCCTCCACTCGGCCCCAAGGGCCCGGCGGGCCCGCCGCCCGGCCCCGGTAGCGTGCCGTCCAACGCCATGGTGAAGCCCCTCTCCCCGTACATCACGTGCACCTGCGGTCCGTACGCTCGTCACCAAGCACCGGACGTCGAACTCGAAGGTCAGAACCGCAAGTTAACAAGGTGATCTTCCTAGCCTGCGGAGCTGCTGCGGAGACCATGTCACCGAGTGTGAACATCCCGCGCAGACCGGTTCCGCCCGTCGGCGGGTCACGGTGCGGCAGGTGCGGGGGCCGTCTGGTGCAGGGCTGCGCGAAGCGCCCGGTTGAAGCGTTCGGGCTGGTCCTGCTGGGACATGTGCCCTGCGCCCTCGATGACCGTCAGCCGGGCACCGGGGATCAGGCTCGCGCACTCGCGGGGAATGGCGAGCGGGACCTCGGTGTCGAGTTCACCGTGCAGGAACGTGGTGGGCACGCGCACCCGGCCCAGCCGACCGCGCGGGTCGTAGTCGGCCTGGTCGACGACGAGTCGGTCGATGCGGCGGGTCGACTCCAGGAGCTCGCGGACCGTCCGGTCGATCGTCGCGGTGTCCGCACCGGGGCGGTACCAGTGCGGGACGAAGTCGGCGAGGGTGCCCGCCCGGTCGGCGCGCAGCTCCGCCAGCAGCCTGTCCATCGACTCCCGCATCCCGGAGAAGTGGTGGAGGCCGGCGTCGACGGGGACGATCGCACCGATCTTGTCCGGAGCGGCCAGGGCCGCCTCGACGGTGAACGCCCCCGCGATGGACGATCCGATCAGCACCGGCTCGTCCAGTGCCAGAGCGTCGACGAACTCCAGGATGTCGTGGGTGATCCCGGCGATGGTGTAGCCGGTGGCGGGCCGGTCCGAGCGACCGCAGCCCCGCCAGTCGACGGTGATCACACGGTGATCGGCCCTCAGGTCGGCGGTCTGGCCGTCCCACACCCGCCCACTGGTGCCCCAGCCGTGCAGGAACACCAGGGGGCGGCCGGCGCCGTGGTCCTCGTAGTAGAGCCGGGTGCCGTCGACGAACGCGTAGGGCATTTCTACTCTCGCTTCCTTGCTCCAGAGGCCATTTCAGAGGCCGCTCGTGGGGCGGTTCCAGGGGTGGTTCCAGGGGCCATTCCAGCGGACGGGCCGGTGCGGACCAAGGGGCGATCCGCTCCTAGACTGATCAGGAACCGTGATGAATGCGAGGCGCTCATGGAGCTGCGTCAGGTGCTCCACTTCGTGGGCGTGGCCGAGGAACTGCACTTCGGACGCGCCGCCGAGCGGCTGCACGTCGTACAGCCGACCGTCAGCCAGCAAGTGCGGCGGCTGGAGCGTGAGTTGGGGCTTGCTCTGTTCGACCGCACCACGCGCACCGTGGTGCTGACCTCGGCGGGCCGGACCTTCCTGCCGTACGCCCGTGCCCTGTTGCGGGCCGAGCGCGCGGCGGTCGAGGCGATGGCGGTCCTGCGCACCGAACAGGATTCGACCCTGCGGCTCGGCACCAGCGTCGGTCTCGGCACCCGCCTGGACGCCTTGCTGACCGCGCTCGCCGAGCGGGCCCCCCGGCTCGCGGTCGAGCTGGTCAGCGTGGACCGGGCGCCCCGGCTCCAGCAGGTTCGCGCGGGAGAGCTGGACGCGGCCCTCGTCCGGGGCGTCGACCACAGCCAGGACCTGGAGCTCCTCCCCCTGTGGCGGGACGCCCTGGTCGTGGCCCTGCCCGCGCACCATCCCCTGGCAGCACAACAGGAGGTTGCCCTCACCGACCTGGCGGCCCTGCCCCTGCGCATCGCGTCCCGGGAAGCCAACCCGCAGCTGGTCGACACTGTCGTCGGCGCCTGCCGGACGGCCGGATTCGAACCCGTCATGGGTCCCGCCTTCACCACCGACCAGGACACCCTGGCCGCCATCGCCTCGGGCAGGCCGAGCTGGACGGTCTACTACGCGGCCCAGGCCCGGCTCCAGCCGGCTCCCCGCGTCGCCTTCCGGCCGTTCACCGCTCCCGCCCCGGCCGTCCGGACCTGTCTGGCCGTACGCCCGGATCCCCCGTCCCACCGGCTGACCGCGCTCCTGGATGCCTGCGTCGAACTGGAGCGGACCGAGCCGGAGCGGACCGAGCCCTCCGAGTACCCGTAGGCGTCAGAGCCTGATCCAGTTCCTCATGGCGCGTGCCCGCTCGGTCCGGAGCGTGTCGGGGTCCGTGGTGTCGGCGATGTCGGCGGCCCAGGCGATGTGCCCGTCGGGCCGTACGAGCACTTCGGCGGTGCCGTCCAGCCCAGGGCCGGGGGCCGCGCACCGTGCGGTCACCGCCGTGACGTACTCCGGGGCAGCGAAGTCGGCGGGGGCGGCGGCCAGTTGGAGCAGTACGGGCCGTCCGTCGTGGAGCAGTTCGTAGGTACGGATCCGATGGCCGTCCTGGAGCGTGAGGGGGACGTCGGGCATGCGGTGGCCTGTCATCGGGTGTGCGGTGGGGCTGGTGGGCGGGTAGACGGTGTCGAGTGCGGAGAGGTGCCCGGCGAGGTGCCGGTTGACTTCCGGAAGGCCGAGGAGCGTGTCGAAGAGGGCGCACAGCAGCTTCGCGGGTCGGCGGTAGCGCTCGACCAGCGGCAGTTCGACGAGGAGCGTCTGGGCCTCGGTGCGTTCGGTGACGGCCCGGCCGACCGGGCGGCGTTCGGCGTCGTACGTGTCGAGCAGGCCGGGTGCGGCCCGGCCCCGGACGCACGCCGCCAGTTTCCAGCCGAGGTTCATCGCGTCCTGGAGGCCGGTGTTGAGCCCTTGGGCGCCGACGGGGAAGTGGATGTGCGCGGAGTCACCGGCGAGGAGGAGCCGGCCTGAGCGGTAGCGCTCGGCGAGGCGGGTGGCGTTGCCGAAGCGGGACAGCCAGGTCGGGTCCCCGATGCCGCAGTCAGTGCCGCACACGCCGAGGAGTGCGGTACGGAACTCGGCGAGGGTGACCGGTGCGGTGGAGGGGACCCTCATGCGCTCGGGGTCCATGACGACGAACCGGGTCAGGCCGGGTTCCAGCCGGGAGACGAGGACCCCGTGCTGCCTGGCGCGGTCCAGGTCCGCGTGGTCGGCGGTGGCGAAGTCGCCCACCATGGCGGTGAACGACTCGTCGGTGCCGGGGAAGGCGATGCCGGCGGCGCGGCGGACGGTACTGCGGGCGCCGTCGCATCCGGCCACGTAAGCGGCCCGGACCGTGGCCGGGCCTGCCGGGCCTGCCGGGCCTGCCAGTCCTGCCGGGCCTGCCGGGCCTGCCGGGCCGCGCAGTTCCACCTCGACGCTGTCGTCCTTCTGTTTCAGCGCGGTCACCTCGTGTCCCCGGTGGATGCGGACCCCGAGCTCCCTGGCCCGCTCCTCCAGCAGCGCTTCGGTCCGCGACTGGGCGAGGAGCAGGGCGTACGGCTGCGGGGAGACGAGCGAGGAGAAATCGAGGGGGGTCCGCAGGGTGGCGGCGAACTGCCAGCCGGGCACGGTGCGGCCGGCCGCCAGAAACCGTTCGGCCAGGCCGCGTTGGTCCAGCAGCTCCAGGCTGCGCGGATGCAGGTTGAGCGCACGCGAGTTCCGCTGCGGGCGCGTACGGAGCTCGACGACGTCCGTCCGTACGCCGGCGAGCGCGAGCTCGGCCGCGAGCAGCAGGCCGGTGGGTCCGGCACCGACCACGAGCACCTCGGTCTCTGGTTCCACGCGTGTCTGCCTCACTGCGCATCGGCCTCACTTCCGGTGGCGGGTGGCTCACTTCCGGTGGCGGGTGGCTCTCGCGCTACGTGGGCTCGGACCGTTTGCGGGCGATGGTCAGGCCGTCGGCCACCGGCAGCATCACGGACTCGACGCGCGGGTCGGCCCGCACCCGGGCGTTGAACTCGCGTACGGCGCGGACGTTTCCGGTGGCGTGGGGCAGATGGACCTGCCCCTGCTGGAGCACGTTGTCGGCGATCAGCAGTCCGCCGGGCCGCAGCCGGGGCACGAGGAGGTCCCAGTACCGGCAGTAGTGGGGCTTGTCGGCGTCCAGGAAGACCAGGTCGATGTCGCTCCGTGCTGGCAGGGCCGTCACGGTCTCCAGCGCGGGGCCGATCCGCAGGTCGATGCGGTCCTCAACTCCCGCCTCCCGCCAGGCGGTTCGGGCGACGGATGTCCACTCTTCGGAGATGTCGCAGGTGAGGACGGTCCCGCCGGGGTGCAGTCCGGTCGCCAGGGCCAGGGTGGAGTAGCCGGTGAAGGTGCCCACCTCGACGATCTTCCGCGCGCCCACCAGACGTGCGAGCAGGGTCAGCAGGGTGGCCTGCTCGTGCGGCACCCGCATGACGGCCGCCGGACCCAGGGCGCGCGTCTGTTCCTCCAGCCACCGCTGGGCCGGGGTCTGGGGTTCGCCCTGGCGCACCAGGTAGTCGTACAGCTCGTGGGTGAGCGGAATGGTCTTGAAGTTGTCGTGCAGGGCTTCGGACACCTGGGTGCTCCTCATGCGTGAGTCGGTGGCTCAGGGGCAGCTTGTCGAGAGGAAGAGCCGTGGAGGAAGAGCTGTGGGAGGAAGGGCCGTGGAGGGAAGGGCCGTGGGAGGAGAAGCCGTGGGGGGAAGAGCCGTGAGACGCGTACTGGTACTGGGCGAGTTCCGGGCGGACCGGCTGGTGCCTCCGCTCCTGCGGTCCGGTGCACAGGTGACGGTCCTCGGCTTCACGGACCTGACGGGCTTCCTGGACCCCCGGGTGACCTGCGCACCGCTGCCGAAGGAACTGACCGAGGAGGCGCTGCGCGTACTCATCGACGCACACCGGGCGGACACCGTGGTGGCCGGTATGTCCTCCCCCGGCCAGGAGCAGATGCTCACGCTGTACGCCAGGACCGGCCGTTCCGTCGGTGGCGGACGGATGTCGCTGCACTCCGAAGCGTTCGCCACCCTGGCGTGCGACAAGGTGGCCCTGCACCGGGAGGCGGCCCGGCGCGGCTGGCCCGTACCGGCCGGAGTGGTGTGCGAGCAACCGGCGCAACTCATCGGTGCTGCCCGGCAGTTGGGGTTTCCCGTGCTGGCGAAGGAAGCACGCAGCGAGTCCTTCGCGGGCCGGCACTTCGTCCGCGAACCCGCCCGGCTCACGGCCCTCGGCACCTCGCTCACGTACCCCGTACTGCTGCAACAGGCCCTCCAGGGCGAGGAGTTCGCCGTCGAGCTGCTCACTCTGCCCACCGGCACCGTCCGGTGGCCCGTCACCGCGCTCGGAACCCTCGACGGCGACTGCGCCCCGGGTCGGCGGGCCCGGGTGCAGCCCGCTCTCCTGCCCGGCCCGGCCCGTCTCGCGCTGGACGCCCTGGTGCGGGACATCGTCGAGACCTCCCGTCCGGTGGGGCCCTGGCAGCTGGACTTCGCGGTCACCCGTGCCGGACGGCTCCAACTGATCGAGATCAACGGACGGTTCGGCGGAGTGTCCAACATGAGCTGGACCAGCACAGGTACTGATCCGCACCGCGCCCACGCGGAAGCCGTGCTGCACGGCCGGCTGCCGGAGCACACCCGCGCCGTCCGCGCCGCACTGGAGCTGCCGGTGCCGAACGGCACGACGCTGCCGCCGCCCCCGGCCGGCACGACCCTGTCGGCCTTCACCGCCAACCCCGGCTACCCCGGTCCCCGCACCTCCGGATTCCACCGCGCGGTACTCGCCACGACGCCCGCCCGCGCCGCCGACGTACGCGAATGGCTGGACCGGCTGCCCGCCGGAACCCTGCTGCCGCCCGTCGAATCCGCCATCGCCCGGCTGGAGCAGGGCCTGGCGGCCCTCAGTGCGCTCAGTCCACTCAGTGCGCTCAGTCCACTCAGTGCACTCAGTGCGGAGGAGTCTGCGCCGGACCCGAGTGCGGCCGCGACTGCAGCGGTCCCCCGGCCCACGCGGCCGACCCGGCGCACAGATCGGTGATGAGTTTGCGGGCCCGGCCCGCGATCACCGGCGTGACGCCGTGGATCAGCTGCGTCCCGTACACCAGGGTGGTCCCGGCCGGCGGGTGACAGACCCAGCGGGTGGCGGCGATGGCGTCGAGGGAGACCGGTCCCGACCTGGCGGTGATCTCGTGCACCAGCCGGGTGCCCGGCTCGAAGATGTCGTCGGCCTCGGTCAGCCGGTCGGTCCACAGTTCCTCGCACGCACTGGTGTCGAGGTAGAACTCCCCGCCGCTCTCGGCCTCCTGGAGGTTGAACACCACCCGGCCCAGCCGGACGGGGCGCTCGTCCGGGTCACCGAGGCCGTGCACGTGCGAGCGGATCCTGTCTCCGGGTTTGAGGTCGTGGTACAGCCAGGGGGCGACGGAGTCGGCGGACGGGAAGGCCCGGCGGATGACGGGCATCGCCCGGTCGATCGCGCCCGACAGGATCTCCTGCACGGCGTCGGGCGGCGCGAGCCCCTCGCTGGGCCGGGCCGGAACCCAGCCGGTGATGGCCAGCTGGTCATCGACGATCTTGGTGACCTGGGCGGTCTCTTCGGGGGTGAGGAAGCTCTCGATCGTCTGAACGGCCAGGGTCTCGGACGTGTTGATCACTTCTGTGCTCCTCTCGCGGGTTCGTACGCCCGACTCATTGCAGTGCCGACCCTCCAGGACGCCAAGGGCGGCCGAGCGGGCGCGCAAGCGCACTGGCCGTCCGCCGCGAGCGCACGACCCGGCGCCGGGAACGGGCACGTGCCCCCGTGCGCCCCGCCGATGCCTCGCGGGGGCCGGTACGCCACTACCTCATGACCCGGGTACGGCCGGTTGCCTCTTGCGGCCGGTACGTCACCCCTGGGCCGCCCACCGGCCGAGGGTGAATCCGCCGCCCTCCTGCCGGACTTCCACGGCGCCCGCCCCGCCGAAGTGCGCCGGAACCAGCAACTCCCGCTCTGTGGCGGCTCGTTCGAGGATCCGGCGACGGCTGGCCACTGCCTGTTCCGCGTTCAGGCAGAAGCAGCTGTTGCAGGAGGGGTCGAGGATCTGCACCGGGCTGTGCAGCAGGTCGCCGACGAAGACCGCCCGGTCGTCCCCGGAGGCGAGCCGCAGTACGGACGAGCCGGGTGTGTGGCCCGGCGCGGACTCCAGGGTGAGGTTCTCGTCTATGCGGTGGGCGCCGTCCCACAGGACGCTCAGCCCGGCCCGGTGAATGGGCGCGATGCTGTCCTCGTACATCAACTGGTCGTCCGGTCGGCCGGTGCCGCCCCCGTATCCGTTGTCCGGGCCGTAGTGGAAGTCGTCGGCGGCCGGGATGAGGTACTGGGCGTTGGGGAACGCAGGCTCCCAACCCCCCTCCGTACCCACGGTATTGCCGCCGACGTGATCACCGTGGACATGGGTGTTGACGACGACGTCGACGTCCTCCGGCCGGATGCCGGCCCTGGCAAGACCGCCCAGGAGATCGCCCTGCCAGTGGTGGAACATCGGCGACCCCGGCCGCTCGCGCCCCATCCCCACCCCGGTGTCGATCAGGACGGTCCGCCCGGAGCTGCGCAGCACCCAGCTCTGCACCGCGCCCGCCGCACTGTCGCTCTCCGGCTCCCAGTGGTGCGGCGCCAGCCACTCCTCGTTGTCCTGCCACAGCTCGGCCCGCGAGTCCGGAACCAGGCTGCGTGCGGGCGCGAACGCCCCCTGCCACTCGACGACCCGGACGACCTCGACATCACCGAGCACGAGACTCGGCGCGCTCGCGCTGCTCTGACTGCTCACGTTGCTCTGCGTGCTCACATTGCTCTGCGTGCTCTCGCTCTTCGTGCTGCTCTCGCTCTTCATGTCCTCGACCCTAGGAAGAGCGAATGAGCTTCTCAATGCCCGCTCGACTCAATCGAATACGCATCCGTCTCACTCTTGATGTCATGGGTATCCTCGCCCGATGGATGTGGTGAGCGACGCGGTCTCGGCGGTACGCATTGGGCGACCGTCATCGAACCGGGTGCGGGTGAGCGGGAGCTGGTGCACACGGCTGGACCCGTACGACGGTGCGGGCTTCCACGTAGTACTGGAGGGAAGCTGCTGGCTGCTGCCCGACGGCGGCCCGCCGCTCTCGCTCGGCACGGGTGACGTGGTGCTGCTGCCGCACGGCACGGGACATGTGATGGCCGACGCGCCCGCCGACGCGGCGACCGTGGAGCAGGCCGTGCCGTTCGAGCGGTGGCTCGACGGGACCGGACCTCAGCTGCCCCGAGCCGCCTCCGGCGAGATGCGGATGCTGTGCGGCAAGTACCGGCTCGACCGCAGCCGCGTACATCCGCTGATGGCAGAGCTGCCGGAGGTGGTCCACCTGCCGAACAGAGTGGGCGCCCACCCCGAACTGCGCGCCGCCGTCGACCTGTTGGGCCACGAGCTGAGCACCCAGGGGCCCGGTTCCTGCCTCGCGGTGCCCAGCCTGCTCGACCTGCTTCTCGTCTATATGATCCGCTCCTGGGCGACCCAGGACACGAACGGCACCTGGTCCGCCGTACTGGGCGACCCGGTGGCGGCCGCCGCCCTGCGGGCGGTGCACTCGGACCCGGCCGCCCCGTGGACCAACGACCGGCTGGCCGCCGAGGCGGGCGTGTCCCGTGCCACCCTGGCCCGCCGGTTCACCGCCTTGGTCGGCCGCCCGCCGATGGCGTACCTCACCTGGTGGCGTCTGACGTTCGCCGCCACCCTGCTCCGCGACACCCCCGACCCGCTGGCCGCCGTCGCCCGGCAGGTCGGATACGGCACCCCGTACGCCCTCTCCCATGCCTTCAGCCGCGAATTCGGCATGACTCCGGGTCAGTACCGGACAGGGGCGGCGGCGGGAACGGATCAGAGCACCACGCGATAGTGGGTCGTCAACCGGTGCTCGTCGTCCAGGACGTGGAACGCGAGACCCGGCGGCTGCTCGCGGTCCGCCGCCCGTTCCCCCTCCCAGGGCATCCGCAGGGTCCACGTCACGGCGGGACCCACGACGAGCGGGCGGCCCGCGAAAGTGGAGGCGGCGGCGGTGTGGGCGTGGCCGGTGAGGACGGCTGCGACCTGGGGGTACGCGTCGAGCAGGGCGGCCAGGTCGGCGGGGTTTTCGAGCCGGCCTGCGTCCGGGAGCGGGTGGTGGAGCACGACGGGCGGCTGGTGGAAGGCGAGGAGCGCGGGGGTCTCGCGGGGCAGGGCGTCGAGGGTGGCGGCGATCCAGCGCAGCGTCCCCGCGTCGAGACGGCCCTCGTCCCGGCCGGGGACAGTGACGTCGCACATGAGGATCGCGGTGCCGTTGATGTGGTGCACCTGATGGACGGGAGCGCCTCCGGCCGCGCCGTCGGACACGGAGAGGCCCTTGCGGTAGGCCGCCCGTACGTCGTGGTTGCCGGGGCACGGAAGCACCGGGAACGGGGCGTCGAGGATGCGGGCTGCCTCCTCGTACTCGGCGAGGTCGCCGTGGTCGGCGATGTCCCCGGTGACCAGGACGGCGTCCACCGGCTGCGGCAGCGCGCGCAGGTAGTCCATGACGCGCACGGCGCGTTCGGTGGCGCGTGCGCTGCCGTCCAGGTGCAGGTCGCTGATCTGGGCGAGCAAGGTGCTCATCGTTCGGGACCCCTCCCTCTTCTTCCTAATGTCCCTAATGGAAAATAGCTTGTTTCCCATTAGGGACCGTAAGCTACCCGCCGGGCATGATCAAGAGGTACGAGTACAGGTACGCGTACGGACGAAGGGCGCGCAGTGGAGCGGTACTTGGCGTTGGAGCTGGCGAGCACCATTCGGCACGACGGGGACGGCGGCGTGGCCGACGACCTGGCCGACGAACGGGGCGCGCAGCGCTGGATCCACGCGGTGGGCGAGGGGGACTTCACCGATACGGAGTCCGTACGGGCGGCACGGAGCGAGCTGGTCGCACTGCGCCAGGCCGTACGGGCCCTGTTCGCGCGGGCGGTGAGCCCCGCACCGCCCAGCCCGGCGGACGCAGGCCGGCTGCTCCCCGTGGACGAGGCCCTGGCACGCCTGAACACCGCCGCCGCACGGGAGCCGATCGCGCCTCAACTTGCCTGGGCGGACGGCGAGTTCCCCACGACACGCCTCCTGACGACGGAGCCCGACCCTCTCGTACGGCTCACCGCCGCCCTGGCCCGCGACGCCATCGACTTCCTGGCCGGGCCCGAACGCGACCGCCTGCGCGCCTGCACCGCCCCGCGCTGCGTGCGCTACTACCTCAAGCGCCACGGCCGCCAGGAGTGGTGCAAGCCCTCCTGCGGGAACCGCGCCCGGGTGGCCCGCCACTACGAGCGGCAGCACGGCACGGAGTAGCGGTGGGCAGTGCGCCGATGCCGCCGACCGGGCGTCCGGTGCTGTGGGATGGTGAGTGCGTGAACCTGGAAGACCTCGTCCGGCTGCGCCGGGCCCGTGACCGGATGGACCGCGACTACGCGCAGCCGCTCGACGTTCCCGCGCTGGCGCGCGACGCCCTCATGTCGGCGGGCCACTTCTCCCGCAGCTTCCGCACCGCTTTCGGGGAGACCCCGTACAGCTACCTGATGACGCGCCGGATCGAGCGGGCGAAGGCGCTGCTGCGGCGGGGCGACCTGTCGGTGACGGATGTGTGCTTCGCGGTCGGCTGTACGTCGCTGGGGTCGTTCAGCTCGCGGTTCACGGAGCTGGTCGGCGAGAGCCCGAGCGCGTACCGGGCCCGCAGCCATGAAGCGGGCGCCGCCGTCCCCGCCTGCATCGCCAAGATCCACACGCGACCGGTCAGGAACGGAGAAGCCAGATCCGGTCCCCCGCCCCTAGCGTGAAACCCATGGAAACCAACCGCACGAACACCAGCCAGTCGGACTCCAGCCAGCCGGTCACCAGCCAGTCGGTCACCAGCCAGTCGGACATCAGCCTCTCGCAGTGCTTCATCGCCGTCGACGACCACGACAAGGCGCTCACCTTCTACCGGGACGTCCTCGGTCTGGAAGTGCGCAACGACGTCGGGTTCGAGTCGATGCGCTGGGTGACCGTCGGGTCACCCGCACAGCCGGACGTGAGCATCGTCCTGGAGCCGCCGCTCGCGGACCCGAACGCTTCCCTGGCGGACCGCCAGGCCGTGGCCGAACTCATGGCGAAGGGCCTGCTGCGCGGCGTCATCTTCGCGACCGAGGACTGCGACGCGACCTTCGAGCGCATCAGCAAGGCGGGCGGCGAGGTGCTCCAGGAGCCGGTCGACCAGCCCTACGGCGTCCGTGACTGCGCGTTCCGCGACCCCGCCGGGAACATGGTGCGCTTCACCCAGCCCCGCCGGCCGTAGGTCCCGGCCGAACCGGCCCATGCCGTCGCGGGCACCTCCGCGACGGCATGGGGCGTTTCAGGCAGCGTCGCTGCGGAGGACGACGAGCTGCTGTGTCGCGCGGGTCATCGCGACATAGCGGTCCACGGCCCCCTCGACGCCCTCGCCGAACGCCTCCGGGTCGACGAGGACGACCAGGTCGAACTCAAGCCCCTTCGAGAGCGACGGGGTCAGTGACCGGACGCGGGGCGTCGCCCGGAAGTGGGGATCGCCGATGACGCAGGCGATCCCGTCGGGGTTCGCACCGAGCCAGGTGTCGAGGACCGAGTCCAGTTCCGTCACGGATCCGTGCACGACCGGAACGCCGCTGCTGCGGATGGAGGTCGGTACGTTGGCGTCCGGGAGCGCGGCCCGGATGACCGGCGCGGCCTCGGTCATGACCTCTTCCGGCGTGCGGTAGTTGACGGTCAGGGAGGCCACGTCGATCCGGTCGATGCCGACCCGCTCCAGCCGTTCCCGCCACGACTCCGTGAACCCGTGCCGGGCCTGCGCCCGGTCGCCGACGACGGTGAAGCTCCGGGACGGGCAGCGCAGCAGCAGCATCTGCCACTCGGCGTCGGTCAGTTCCTGGGCCTCGTCCACGATGACGTGCGCGAACGGACCGGCGAGGAGGTCCGGTTCGGCGGTGGGCAGCGCGTTCTCGTCGACCAGGGAGGCCTTCAGGTCCTGCCCGTGCAGCATCCCCAGCGCGCCCTCGCTCTCGTCGATCTCGACGTTCTGCAGCAGGCTGTCCATGACGTCGGCCCTGCGGGCGAGTTCGGCGGCGACGGCGGTCTCGTGCCGCTGCTTGCGCACGGACGCCTCCGGGTCGCCGAGCCGCTGCCGTGCCGCGTCCAGGAGCGGCAGGTCGGACACCGTCCAGGCGTGCGGGGCGTCCTTGCGCTGCAACTTCCGTACGTCGTCGGCGTCGAGCCAGGGAGCGCACTTGCGCAGGTAGGCGGGTACCGACCAGAGGTCGCCGACCAGGTCGGTCGGCTCCAGCATCGGCCATGCCCGGTTGAGGGTCCCGATCAGTTCCCTGTTCTGGAGCAGCGACCTCCGGAGCAGCTCGGGCGAGACCGCGCCGTCCCCTTCGCCGTCCTCGTCGTCCCCGTCCTCCCCGTACTCGTCCTTGTGCTTGTCCATGAGGATCGTGAGCAGTTCCTCGCGGATCTGGTCGCGGGCCTCGTTGTGCGGAGTTCCCGGTTCCACCGCTGCGAAGGCGGCGGACCAGTCGTCGGCGCTCAGCCAGACGTCGGACCAGTGGGTCGAGACCGTCATCCCCTTGGTGGGCGGCTCCTCGTAGATGCCGACGGCCGGCTCGATTGCCTTCACCATGTCGGCGGAGGACTTCAGACGGAGCACGTCCGGGTCGGTCTCGACCGCCGCTCCGGCTCCCTCCTCGACGAGGTCCCGCAGGATGCAGGTCTGTACGCCCTCCTCGCCGAGGCTGGGCAGGACGTCGGCGACGTAGTCCAGGTAGGGCCGGTGCGGGCCGACGAACAGCACGCCGCCCCTGCGGTGGCCGAGCCGGGGGTCGGCGTAGAGGAGGTAGGCGGAGCGGTGCAGGGCGACGACGGTCTTGCCCGTGCCGGGACCGCCGTCGACGACGAGAGCGCCGCGGGATCCCGCGCGGATGATGGAGTCCTGGTCGGACTGGATGGTGGAGAGAACGTCCCGCATCCGGGCCGACCGGTTGCTGCCCAGGCTGGCGATGAAGGCGGACTGGTCGTCGAGCGCGGCATGCCCCTCCAGCGCGTCGGCGGTGAACACCTCGTCCCAGTAGTCGCTGATCCGGCCGCCGGTCCAGCGGTACCTGCGGCGGCTCGCCAGCCCCATCGGGTTGGCGTGGGTCGCCGCGAAGAACGGCTCGGCCGCGGGCGAGCGCCAGTCGACGAGCAGTCGGCGCCCGGTGCTGTCGGTGAGGCCCAGACGTCCGATGTACACGCGCTCGGTGTCGTCCGCACCGCCCTTCTGGACGACGTGCCCGAGGCACAGGTCAAGACCGAAGCGGCGCAGGGTGCGCAGCCGGGCGGTCAGACGGTGGATCTCCGCGTCCCGGTCCATCGCCTCGCGGCCGATGCCACCGGGTGCCTTGCGGATCTCGTCGAGGCGGTCGGAGAGTTCGGTGATCGACTCCTCAAGGCTCGTCGCTATGGCCTCGAAGTGCTTCTCGTCGCCGGCGATCAGCGTCGGGGCGGCCTTGGCGGCGAGACGGTCGGGCAGGTGGAACGCGCTGGTGGTCAGAGCGGTCGTGTCAGCAGCCACACGCACTTCGTGAATCTCCCATTTCCGCAGGTACAAGCGTTAGGCCAGTGATTGTGCGGCATGGTGGGGGCCTTGCCGCAAGGCCCCCAGTGCGTTATAAGTTAAGAGTGGCAGGAGGTGGGTACTCCCTCTGCCGCCCCTCCACCAGCCGCTCTCATGCGCTCAGCTGGTTCCCACCTGGTTCATCCGCTCACATCGGCAGTGATCGCAGGCGCACCGCACCCTCCGGCCAGTCCGCGTCGCCGCGCAGCGGTGTCCACATGGTCCGCAGCGGCATGAGCACGATCCGTTCCTGCGGCTGCTCGACCCGGACCTCGCCGTCGACCGCGCGCCAGCCGAGCTTCTCGTACAGCGCGACGAGCGGCGGCCTGCAGAAGAGGAGCGCCCGCTCGGGGCCCATGGTCCGCGCGTGCTCCAGGGCTGCCCCGACCACCCGTCGCGCCAGCCCCTGCCCCCGTACGTCGGCCGCCACGGCCACCCCGCCGACGCCGACCACCTCCGTGTCCAGGCTGCCGACCGAGAGCGGCAGCCTGCGCAGCCCGGCGTGCGCGACGAGACGCCCGTCGGCCTGCACGAGGCCGAAGTGCTCTTCCTTGGGAAGCCAGGTCAGCCCGGCGTCGGCGACGCCGAACGGATCGGCGCCGTCGCCGAGTATCTGCGCCAACTCGGCCTTCGCATAGCGATCGAGCCGCTGGACGGTGAGAGCGGGAGAAGGGGAACCGGTCGAGAGATCATCAGTCATGACCCCATCATGCCGGTGCACTTGGAGAGTTCCATGTGCTCGGTGTGCCTGTGCAGGTCCAGGCTGCTCGTGCCCGGGGCCGCCACGTCCGGGGGTGAGCGCGCGTGACCCATCGCCTCTGCTCGTCTGGAACTCACGCCGGGTGAGGTGTTGTTGTCCGCGGACAACAAAAGTGCGGACAACAGACCTGCCGAGCAGGGCTATTTGCCCTTTTTTGTCTGTTCCGCCGCTTCCCTGGCGAGGGTCGCGTACTGACGGAAGAGGACGGGGCGGGCCGCGTCGTGTTCGCGTGCGTCCAGGGCCGCCCAGCAGCGGGCGACAAGACTGCGGGCCTCGGTGCCCGGCCAGGGGGTGGGCAGCAGTTCGGGCGGGAGCAGCGGGTCGGGTTCCGTCGCGCGGGACAGCTCGGCTGCCAGCTCGACGGCGGTCGTGAGGAGTTCGGCCGGGGTGAGGTCGGCGGGGCCGGTGAGACGGGCGAGGCGGGGGCGGGTGAGGCGGGCCAGGCGGTGGTAGCGGTCGGCGATCTCCTGCTGGGGCCAGAGGGCGCGGGCCAGTTCGACGGGGTCGCGGGGCGTGGTGCCTCTGCGCAGGTCCGTCGTGGTGAGGAGGGTGAGCGCGTCGAGTACGCCGAGCCTGCGGGCCGCGTCCTCGACATACGGCTCCCAGGCGTTGGCGCAGACGTACAGCCCGCCCTGGAGCGGTGCACCGCCGAGCCGTACGAGGGTGTCGCGCAGGGTGTCGCGGGCCGCCCGGTCCGCCTCGGGCACCGCGAACGCGACCAGGTGCCAGCTGCCGTCCCAGGGGGCGAGCCCGGCGTCCTGCCGGAAGGCGTGCCGGAGGAAGTCGGCGTTGGGCGCGAGGGCGCGGACCGTGTCCTCGGTGGCGTGCAGGCGCGCCTTGCGGCCTCGTCCCTCGTGACTGAACCGGCCTTCGGCGACGAGCCGTTTGATGCACAGCCGCACCTGCTGGTCGCTCATGCCGAGCACGTCGGCCACCGCGTACAGCTCCCCCGCGTCGACCGTGCCGTCCTCGCGGATCAGGGCGTGGACGAGCAGGCGGGTGGGGACTTCGATGTGCTCGGCGGGGGCGACGTGGTCGGCGGGGGCGGGCGTGGGCATGTCGGTCAGTGTCCTCTCCGGGGTTCCTGCGGCACGGCCCGGTGCATCGTCGTCACCGCGCCGAACCCCAGCAGCCTACGGAGGTACGGCGTCCGCTCCGTCCGTACGGCCGTGAAGCCGCGCCTCTCGTACAGCACTCGGGCACGCGGGTTCACGTCGATCACGTCGAGCCGGATCTCCCGGCAGCCGTGCTCCGCCGCGACGGCCGCCACCTCCTCGATGAGCAGGCTGCCGACACCCCTGCCCCGCACCCGGGCGTCCACGGCGATGCCGTCCATCACCAGCTGCCCGGCGGCGGGACGGCGCGTGAACAGCGCGAGCAGTACGACCCGGTGCAACCCGCGCACCCAGCCGTACGTACGCAGCACGTCGGAGGCGGAACCCCCGATCAGCGCCCGGCCGCCGAGCTGGTACCCGGCGAGGCCGACGAGCTGTCCGTCGAGGAGCGCACAGACGGCGCGGTCGGTGTCGAGACGGGCGGCGAGGAAGGGGATCGCCTCGGCCGGCGGGTTCAGCGCCGGTCCGAGCTTGCGTCCGAAGGCCTCCCAGTAGAGCTCGGCAGCCCGCCGCTCGGCACCGGCGGGGAGGCTGCGCCGGAGGTTGAGGTCCGCTGTATCCATGACAGTGAAACTATCACCTTCTCGTCGACCGTTCTAGATGCGATAGTTCTTGGGTTCGGTCCACCTTCGGGAAGGAATCCGCCCCATGCAACGACCCCGCCTCCGCCCTCACTTCCGCCCTCACTTCCGCCCCCTCCGCCTCGCCGCCTGGTCGCTCGCCGTGCTTCTGGTCGCCGCCGCCGTGCTCGGCGGAGTGGTGCTCCGGCAGCACTCGTACGACATGGACGAACAGCGCGTGACCGTCCGCCACGGCGGGCACACCCTGCACGGCGTGCTGGCCACGCCCCGGGACGGTCGCGCACGGCACGGCCTGGTGGTGTTCGTGCACGGCGACGGGCCGGTCGACGCCACCCACGACGACGGCTATCGACCCCTGTGGGAGGCGCATGCCAAGGCCGGTTACGCCTCCCTCTCCTGGGACAAACCCGGCGTCGCGGGTGCGCCTGGCGACTGGCTCGGCCAGTCCATGGACGACCGGGCCGACGAGACCGCCGCCGCGATCGCCTGGGCCCGTACCCGCCCTGATGTCGACGGCGACCGCATCGGCCTGTGGGGTGCCAGCCAGGCGGGGTGGGTGCTGCCCAAGGTCGCCGCACGGACGCGGATCGCCTTCGCACTCGCCGTCTCGCCCGCGGTCAACTGGCTGCGACAGGGCCGCTACCACCTCCTCGCCGAACTGCGCGCCGACGGCGCTTCGGCCGCCCGCACCAGGACCGAGGTCGAACGGAGCGACGCCGTCCGCCGACTGCTGGCGCGCCGTGCGACCTTCGAGGAGTACGCGGACACGATGAGGGATCTCGGCACCAACGACACGATGACGGCGGCCCGTTGGGGCTTCGTCACCAGGAACCACACGGCCGACGCCACCCGGGACCTGCGCGCCCTGCGCGGCATACCGGTGCTGCTGACCCTCGCGGACCAGGACCTCAACGTGGACACCGCCGAGACCGAGGCCGTCTACCGCAGGGAGCTGACCGCGGGAGGCGGAGTGACCGCAGGAGGCGGACTGACCGCAGGAGGCGGACTGACGGTCGACCGGTATCCCGACGCGGCACACACCCTCGTCAAGCAGTCAATCGAGCAGTCGGACACCAGGACCGCCCTCACCGCCCTCTTCGCACCCAGGGCGCTCTTCGCGGACGGATTCCTGGACCGGCAGCGGGAGTTCCTGCGGAGGCCAGAGTCAGTCGCGAACGCCGCAGTGTCCGGGTGGAGCGGGGGCTACGGGCGCCAGTACAGCGCCGGATCAGGAAGGTTGTCGAAGCCGAGGGCACGGTAGAGCGGCTCACCCTCGGCCGAAGCGTACAGATCGACCCGGGCCGCGTCCTGTTCCCGGAACCAGTCGAGCAGCCCCCGCATGACCGCCCGGCTGTGACCGCGCCGACGGTGTTCGGGGTCGGTGACGACGCCGAGGACGTGCCCGGTCCGGCCGTTGTGCAGGTGCGGCCCGGGGAGCCGCTGCTCGATGGTGCCGATGCCACAGGCGGCGAGACGACCGCCGGGGTGGGGTTGCACGACCAGGATCCGTACGGTGTCCGACGTCATCTGCTCCTTCAGTACGGCAGCCAGCGCGTGCCGCCAATCCCCGTCTGCGGACGGGGGGTTGAAGAACTCGCCGCCGAGGTCCTCGAAGAGCAGCGCTCGCAGCCGTACGAGCTCCGGAACGTCGTCCGCCGCCGCCTGCCGCACCTGCGTCTGCACCCGCTCCGTCCGCATCATGTAATAACCCTAGGCCGATGGGGACGCTTACGAAACCCCTTCGGTCCCAGGCGTCTTCCCCCGCGTCTCCGCCGACACCCACTCCAGGTACGCCGGGCTGCCCGCCGTCACGGGTACGGCGATGACCTCCGGGGTGTCGTAGTCGTGCAGCTCCCCGATGCGTCGTGCGAGCTCCTCCACCAGGTCGCCGCGCGTCTTGAAGTCGATCCGCCACTCCTGCGCCCGCTCGACCGCGCCCTGCCACCGGTACACCGACGAGACGGTGAACACCTGCGCACAGGCGGCCAGTTGGTCCTCGATGATGTCGGCGGCCAGGGCGTGCGCCTTGTCCTCGGCGTCGGTGGTCGTGGTCAGTACGGCGTAGGCGTGTGCGCAGGTGTGTACGCAAGTGTGTGCCGGATCTGGGTTCGTCGTCATGACGCGAGCGTACGCAGCGGCTCAGAGCCCATCGCTCCCGCCGTTCCCGTCGCTCCCGCCATTTCCGTCACGCCCGCCGCATCCGACCCAGAAGGCGTCGAGGGGTTGCGGCGTGGCGGCGGCGATGAGGCGGCGGGCCGTACGGTGTGCCTTGTCGGCGGGTTCGGTGACGTTGCCCAGCGAGTGGTTGGCCACGGCTCCCTCGTAGATCAGGAGCAGTTGGTCCACCAGGAAGCCGGGGTCGGGCGTGCCCGTCGCCTCGGCGAGGGCGAGCATCCGGCGGCGCAGGGCGCGCTTGTGCTGGGTGACGACCGTACGGGCGAGGCTCGTCGGACCGGCGAGTTCGAACTGGGCCTGGACGAAGGCGTTGCTGCGCATCCCGCCCGCAGCGGCATCGGCCCAGTCCCGAAGGGCGTCGAAGACGGCCAGCAACTGGGCGCGCGGATCCGGGCCCGCCGTCTCCGTACGCGCGTCGAGCGTGAGCCGCCACCGCGTCTGGCGGCCGTCGAGGTAGGCGAGGAACGCTGCAGTGTTCACGGGGCCTCCGTGGGCCTGCGAAGACGTCGGCGAAGGAGTCGGCGAGTAACTCGGCTTCGGGGCAGGGGGGTTGGGGCACGCCAGAGTGACGGAGTCGGAGTGCGGCAGCGCGCCGTGCCTGATCGCGTGGCCGGCGTTGACCCCGTACAGCAAGTCCTTGATGACCAGGGCCGCACGGCGGAGGGGAGCATGCATGAGCAACGGTTCCTTCCTGGGTGTCCAGCAGGGAGGGGGTGCTAATGGGTATACTTGACTTTCTCTCATTACGCTAGCATGGAGTAAGGCGTGAAGGTACTTTTTTCGAATTACGCAATGGGTGCGGGTGTGGCCACCGACCTCGTCAACACCTCAGCCCTCGTGTGGCGCACTGCGGGAGAAGTCCTCACAGGACCGGCCGAGTTGGCGGCGTTCCTCGCCGAACACGACGTACGGCTCGACGCGCTGCCCGCGGGCGGCCTGCCGACGGACGACGACCTCGCCCAGGTGCTCGAACTCCGTCAGGAGACGCGCGCACTGCTCGAACTCACCAGTGAGGACGAGGTGGTTGAGGGTGCGAACAGGCTCGTCCGCCGGGCATCAGCAGGCCTGGCCCTGCTCCGGGACGGAGAGGGGGCCGGAGAAGGGAAAGGGGAGGGAGACCTTCAGTGGTACGTCACCACCGCGCCGAACGCCTCCGTCGCCGACGAACTCGCCGTCCTCGTGGGCACCGGGCTGCTCGGCGTGCTGCACACCCTCAGCCACGAACGGTTCCGGTACTGCGCCTCACCGGTGTGCGAGGGAATGTTCGTCGACACCAGCAAGGCTGGCCGCCGCCGCTACTGCATGCCGGGCCTGTGCGGCAACCGCCAGCACGTCGCCAACCACCGCGCCCGCCAGCAGCGGAGCTGAGCGGCCCGGCGGAGGACAGTCGCCGGCGCCGGTGACACCAGTCCCACGACAAGCGTCAACGCGGCGGGGGCCGTCGCCCCCGCCGCGTTGAAGGTCTCCGCGCGCTCAGCCGCTGAGCCGTTCAGTCGTTCAGCCGTTCAGCCGTTCAGCCGTTCAGCCGTTCAGCCGGAAACGGAGCCGGCAGATCACCGCGTCGGTGTCCCGGCGCACCGCGTGCGCGACGACCGCGCCGCGCTGGTTCTGCAGGAGGCGCTGCCACAGGTGGGCGGGCTCGACCTCCGGGATGAGGACGGTGATACGGGTACCGGGTTCGGCCTCGGCGAGCTTGTTCGCGTACGAGGCGAGGGGCCGGCCGAGCGTACGGCGCTCGGAGGCGATCCTGACCAGGGGGACGCCCGGGTTCCACAGGGCCCAGTCGCGTTCCAGCGCCTCGATCTGGGCGTGGTCCTCGGGGTCGGAGTGGCAGACGGTGACCGCGTGCACCTCGTCGCCGAGCGAGACCGCCGCCCCCAGCGCCTCGCCGGTGAGCCGGTTCAGGGAGGAGACGGGCACCAGTACCAACGAGCGCGTACGGCACGGCACTTGCGGGATGCGGCCGACTTCGAGGCGGGCACCGATCCGCCCGTACGCACGGTGCACCTGCTCGAACAGCACCATCAGCAGCGGCAGCGCGACCACGATCAGCCAGGCGCCGTCATGGAACTTCGTCGCCGTGACGACGACCGCGCTCACGCCGGTGAGGAGCGCGCCGAAGCCGTTGAGGACCGCCTTGCCCGCCCAGCGCGGGCCGCGCGCCTTGCGCCAGTGCAGGACCATGCCGACCTGCGCGACGGTGAAGCCGATGAAGACGCCGATCGCGAAGAGCGGGACGAGGGTGTTGGTGTCGCCGCCGGAGAAGAGGAGGAGGGCGGCGGACACGGCGGCGAGGGTGAGCACGCCGTGCCGGTGGACCTGGCGGTCGGCCTTGAGTCCGAAGACGTGCGGGAGGTAGTTGTCGCGGGCGAGGAGTTTGAGGAGTACGGGGAGGCCGCCGAAGGAGGTGTTGGCGGAGAGCGCGAGCAGGGCCATGGTCGCGAACTGGACCAGGTAGAAGGCCCAGTTGTGGCCGAGCGAGGCATCGGCCAGCTGCGCCAGGACGGTGACGCCCTCGACCGGCTGGAGACCGAAGCGGGAGATGAGGACGGACAGCCCGATCAGCATCACCCCGAGCAGCACGCCGAGTGCGACCTCCGCGCGCTGGGCACGGCGGGCCGCGGGGGCGCGGAAGGAGGGAACCGCGTTGGCTATCGCTTCGACGCCGGTGAGGGCGGAGCAGCCGGACGCGAAGGCCTTCAGCAGGAGCAGCGCGCCGACGGTCGTGGCGTTGTCGGCGAGCACGGAGGCGTGGCCTGCCGAGGCCTCGACGGAAGCCGGGGCGTCGCGGAAGAGCCCGACCACGACCATGGTCAGGATCGAACCGACGAAGACGGCGGTCGGCACGATGAACGCACGGGCGGAGTCGACGATTCCGCGCAGGTTCACGGCGGTGACCAGGACGAGGACGGCCAGGCACAGCCACACCCGGTCCGCGTAGAGGGAGGGGAAGGCGGAGGTGAGGGCGGCGACGCCCGCGGTCACGGCGACGGCCACGTTCAGTACGTAGTCCAGGACGAGGGAGGCCGCGGCGACCAGGCTCGTACGCGCTCCCAGATGCGTCTTGGCCACCGCGTAGCTTCCGCCGCCGTCCGGGAAGGCGGCGATCACCTGCCGGTACGAGGCGACGAGCACGGCCAGGAGCGCGGCGATGCCGAGGGTGACGGGGAGCGTGAAGCCGAGCCCGTACCCGCCTGCGGCGGCCAGGACCAGGACGATCGCCTCCGGCCCGTACGCCACCGAGGCCATCGCGTCGAGGGAGAGGGCGGCAAGACCGGTGAGGGTGGTCAACTTGTGCCGCGAACCGCGATCGGCCTCCGCGGTCCCGGCGATCCCGACAGTCCCCACGGTCCCGACAGTCCCGGCACTCCTGGTAGCCCCGGCCGTCCCGACGTTCTCCGCGCTCCCGACAGTCCCAGTAGTCCCTACGATCCTGGCACTCCCGGTATCCCCGACCGTCCCAACGAGCCCGGCCGTCCCAACAGCCCGGGTAGTCCCGATCGTCCCGACGGCCTCCGTGCTTCCGACAGTCCCGGCAGTCCCCACGGCCCCGACGGCCCTGGCGGTCCCGGTAGCCCTGGCCGTCCCCATGGCCTCCGTGCTCCCGGCCGTCCTGGCGATCCCGGTAGCCCCGGCCGTTCCGGTGGCCCCAGTAGCCCCGGCCGTCCCGACGCGCTCCGTGCTCCCGGCGGTCTCTGCCGTACCCGTGTCGGGAGGTTCCTCGGCGCCTGCCGGGGAGGGGCCGTCCAGAGCGGGGGTGGAGGTGGGGGTGGTGTGCATGGTGATCTGCTCCTTTGCTTCAAGTGCACCCAGAATCAGCGCGATTCCGGCGTCCCTCCGCGCCCCTAGCGCTCTCTTGGCGACCTGACCCGGCGTTTTCACGCATCCTTGATGCCGCACGCCCGTCCGACCAGGTCCGTTCCGGCACGAGCCTCGTTAGGCTGCCTTCATGTCTGTCGACCAGCGGTTTTCCCGGCCCGGCCAGCACGCCCCGCGGATACCCGGCCAGCACGTCCTGCGGGCAGCCGGACGGCCCGCGCGGCAGGGGGCGTCCGCGCGATGAGCGCGTTCCGGCATCCGGCGCGCGATCTGAAGCGCATCATCGCCGCCCTGCTCGTCCTCGCGGCGGCGTTGATCACCGCGGGCTCTCTCACCGGCTGGTTCTGGCTCCTGGGTGTCGGCGTCTGGGCCCTGATGGCGGCCTTCCTGCTCGAATTCACCTTCTCGCCGTGAAGCTCTCCGTGAACCTCTCCGTGAGACGGACCGGGTTTCCCCCAGCCGTGGTCACGGGCTGCTGAACTCCCGCAGCCGCGGCCGCAGGCCCAGCACCGTGAGGCCCGCCGTCGCGACGAGTGCTCCGCCCGAGAGCGGAAGAAGCCCGGTGAGGACGCTGCGGCCTTCGGCGGTGGCCTGGGCGTAGTGGGCGCGGTTGATCTCGGTGGTCCGGGCGAGGGCGGCCATCCAGGCGCCGAAGTGGGCGTTGGACTGGCCCTGTTGCCAGCCGATGCCGAAGGCGACGGCTTCGCGCTCCTCGCCCCGGGCCACCAGGCGGCGCAGGGTGCGGTCGTCGCGCTGGTAGACGGCGTACGCCTGCACCGTACGCTCGGCGGCCTCGCGTTCGCCTGGGAAGGTGATGTTGTCGAGCTCGCGCCGGAACTCGCCGCCGAAGCGCAGGTCGGTGTGGTCGGCGCGGTAGGCGGACCAGGTCCTGTCGAGGTCGTTGGGGTACGTGTCGAAGGTGGTGTCCTTGATGGCGTACAGGTCCTGCGACTTCTCGAAGTAGGACACCTCGTACTCGTCCCTGCGGTCGGCGAAGAGGAGGTAGCGGCTCTCGTCGGCGTTCAGGTCGTACGCGGTCGCGCGGGCCCGGGAGAGGGCGACGACCGAGTCGAAGGCGTCGTGGCGGGCGATCCGCAGCTGCTCGGACGACGAGAGCAGGAACTGTCCGCCGACGACCAGCGCGAGCAGCGTCCCGAGAGTAGCGGCGAGCAGCGGCGGGTTGAGGATGCGCCGGAAGTTCCGGGTGACGTACCGCTGGAGGCCCACGAGGAGGACCAGGAGCGCGAGGCCCAGGAGGAGCGCGACGGCGAACTCCACGGTGATCCGGTCGCGGGCGGCGGTGACATCGGCCGCGTAGGCCTCGTTGTTCGCCGCGGTCAACTCCCCTGACTCCGGAAGGAGTTTCTCTCGCAGGAGGGTGGTGGCGGTGCGGTAGTCGTCGCGGGCCGCCTGTTTGCCGCCCTTGTGGCCGTCGTTCTCCAGGGCGCGACCGATCAGCTCCTGGTAACGGGCGAAGTTCTCGGTGAGGGCTTCGACGGTCCGTTCGGCGCGCGGGTCGCCGTCGGCGGCGACGGCGAGCGTACGGAGTTCGCGGCTGAGGGTGCGGCGCGCGGCGACGTACAGCTCGATGGCCTTCCGGTACGGGACCGCCAGCCGGCCGGCGCCCGCGTCGCCGTTGGCGAGCAGGGTGTTGGCGGCCTGCGCGTCCATGTCGTTGAGGGCGAGGTTCAGCCCTGCGGCACTGGTCGTACGGGGGACGTGCCGGGTCTCGACCGCGTCCAGCGAGGCCGAGAGCGCGAGTCCGCCGGTCCCGAGGAGGACCAGCAGCGCGGCTGCCAGGACCAGGATCGCGGTACGGAGGAGGCGCAGGCGGGCCGGGAGCGTCGCCCCTCTCCGGCGGAGCCGGGCAGCCAGGCCTTCTGAGGGGTGCGGGCCGCCCGGCCTTGGCCTTCCTGGTGGCTTCGGGCCGGGCAGGCCCACGGTGCGTATGGCCGTCTCGCCGCGTGTGTCCGCTTCGGTGCGGGCCCTCGCTCCCGCACTCTGCGATTCATCGGCGGTGACGAGCACGCGCCCTCCCCCCCACCTCTCGCGGCGGGCGGCCGTCCGCTCCCCCTAGTGATCGATTCTCCACCGGTCCCGGGGCCGGAGCACGGGTCGTTGACGGCGCTCTGACGGCGTCCCGGCGGTCTCTGACGCGTACTTGACGGGGTGCGCTGTCGGGCCCGTCAGGCAGCCGTAAATTCCGTGCGGAGAGCGGCAGTTGGAGGTGGGGGCGGGGCTAGATTCGGTGGTGGCCGCTCAGGTCGCGGACATCGGAGGAACGGTTGCGGTGCCACAGCCAGTGGACCGGAACCGTTCGGCGGGTGGTGCGTGGCGGCACCTCCCCGCGAGCAGAGTCCGCCCGCCGGGCCGGCCGGTGCCGGGAGCTCACGGCACCGGCCGGTCACCGGCGATGCGGCGTGCGCGTCCCACCCGGCAACCTCACGACGTCGCAGCCGCCGGGAGGTCCGGGCAGACCGGTGAGCGGCCGGATTCGACGCGGAGGGTGAGGACCATGGTGAGGCCGCCGCCCGGGGTGTCCTCGGCGGTGAGGGTGCCGTCCATCGCCTCGACGAAGCCCTTGGCGACCGCGAGACCGAGGCCGACTCCGGCGCCGCGCGGGGCGTCTCCGTACCGTTGGAAGGGTTCGAAGATGCGTTCCTTGGCCTCGTCGGGGACGCCCGGGCCGCGGTCGATGACGCGCAGTTCGACGCGGTCGGCGAGGGCGCTGGCGGACACGAGTACGGGGGTGTCGTCGGGGCTGTACTTGACCGCGTTCTCCACCACGTTGGCGACGGCGCGCTCCAGCAGGCCCTTGTCGATCTCGACCATGGGCAGGGTCTCCGGCACGTCGGAGCGGACCCTTCCGTCCGCTATGCCGACGAGCGCCAGCGGCACGACCTCGTCCAGGTCCACGGGGCGTACGAGCGGTGTGACGGTGCCGGTCTGGAGGCGGGACATGTCGAGGAGGTTGTCGATGAGGTGGTCGAGGCGGTCGGCGCCCGCTTCGATGCCGGCGAGGAGTTCCGCCTCGTCCGCCTCGGACCAGGCGACGTCGTCGGAGCGCAGGGAGGTGACGGCGGCCTTGATGGCGGCGAGCGGGGTGCGCAGGTCGTGGCTGACCGCGGCGAGCAGGGAGGTGCGGATCTTGTTGTCCTGGGCGAGGCGCCTGGCCTGCTCGGCCTGGCCCACCAGGCGTTGGCGGTCCAGTACGACCACGGCCTGGGTGGCGAACGCGGCGAGCACCCGGCGGTCCTCGGCCGGCAGTACCCGCCCCGACAGGGCGAGGGCGAGGTGGTCACCGACGGGCATCTCCACGTCGGCGTCCTCGGGGCAGCCGGCCGGGGCGGGGCCGACGCTGCCGACGCAGGTCCACGGTTCGACGTCGCTCTGCCGTTCCAGGAGGGCCACGGACTCCATGGCGAAGGTCTCGCGGACCCGTTCCAGGAGGGCGTCGAGGGTGGTCTCGCCGCGCAGGATGCTGCCCGCGAGGAAGGAGAGGATCTCCGACTCGGCGCGCAGCCTGGCCGCCTGGTGGGTGCGGCGGGCGGCGAGGTCGACGACGGACGCGACCGCGACGGCGATCGTGACGAAGACCGCGAGGGCGACGATGTTCTTGGGGTCGCTGATGGTCAGCTCCCCGAGGGGCGGCGCGAAGAACCAGTTCAGCAGGACCGAGCCGACGACCGCGGAGGCGAGGGCGGGCAGCAGTCCGCCGAGCAGGGCGGCGGCGATCGTCAGGGTCAGGTACAGCAGCATGTCGTTGGCGAGCCCGACCTCGGGCGCGAAGCCGCTGAGGAGGACGGTGAGGAGGGCGGGTCCCGCCAGGCCGGTGAGCCAGCCCCAGAGGGTGCGGTGCTTGCCGAGGCGGGCGCCGCGGGCGGCGGGCAGGCTGCGTCGGCGGCCCGTGCCGGCCTCGTCGTGGGTGACGATGTGCACGTCCAGGTCGGGTCCTGACTCCCGGGCGACCGTGGAGCTGACGCCGGGGCCCAGGACGTACTGCCAGGATCTGCGACGGCTGACGCCGAGGATGATCTGGGTCGCGTTGACGCCGCGCGAGAACTCCAGCAGGGCGGCCGGTATGTCGTCGCCGATGACGTGGTGGAAGGTGCCGCCGAGCTCCTCCACCAGGGTGCGCTGGACGGCGAGTTCCTTCGGGGATGCGGCGGTGAGGCCGTCGCTGCGGCTGATGTAGACGGCGAGGACCTCGCCGCCCGCTCCCTTCTCGGCGAGCCGGACGGCGCGGCGCACCAGGGTGCGGCCCTCGGGGCCGCCGGTGAGGCCGACGACGATGCGTTCGCGGGAGCCCCAGATCGTGGAGACCTTGTGGTCGGTCCGGTACTCCTGGAGGTACTCGTCGACCCGGTCGGCGGTCCACAGCAGCGCCAACTCCCGCAGGGCGGTGAGGTTTCCGGGCCGGAAGTAGTTCGAGAGCGCCGCGTCGATCTTGTCGGGCTTGTAGATGTTGCCGTGCGCCATGCGGCGACGCAGGGCCTGTGGGGACATGTCGACGAGTTCGATCTGGTCGGCGCGCCGGACGATCTCGTCGGGGACGGTCTCGCGCTGGCGCACCCCCGTGATCGACTCGACGACGTCCCCGAGGGACTCCAGGTGCTGGATGTTGACGGCGGAGACGACGTCGATTCCGGCGGCGAGGAGTTCCTCGACGTCCTGCCAGCGCTTGGCGTTGCGCGAGCCGGGGACGTTGGTGTGGGCGAGCTCGTCGACGAGGGCGACGGCCGGTCGGCGCAGCAGCACCTCGTCGACGTCCATCTCTGAGAACACCGCACCGCGGTAGGTGAGTTCGCGCCTCTCCACCTGCTCCAGACCGTGCAGCATCGTCTCCGTACGAGCCCTGTTGTGGTGCTCGACGAAGGCGACGACGCAGTCGGTGCCGCGCTCCACCCGCCGGTGGGCCTCGGAGAGCATCGCGTACGTCTTGCCGACGCCCGGTGCCGCACCGAGGTAGATCCTCAGTTTTCCGCGTGTGCCGCGTGCCATCAGTGCTTTCTCATGCCTCGAAGCGGTAGCCCATACCGGGTTCGGTGATGAGGTACCGGGGATGTGCGGGGTCGGGTTCCAGCTTGCGCCGGAGCTGGGCCATGTAGACCCGGAGGTAGTTGGACTTCTTGCTGTGGGCGGGGCCCCAGACGTCCTGGAGGAGGCGGCGCTGGGTGATGAGCCGGCCGGGGTTGCAGATCAGTATCTCCAGGAGCTGCCACTCCGTGGGGGTGAGGCGCACGTCGTGACCCGCCCGACTGACCTTCTTGGCGAAGAGGTTGACCGTGAACTCCCCGGTGTCGACGACCGCCGCCGCATCCGGGGTCTCGGCGGCCGGGGCCGTCCTGCGCAGCGCGGCCCTGAGCCGGGCCAGCAGTTCGTCCATGCTGAACGGTTTGGTGAGGTAGTCGTCCGCGCCCGCCTCGAACGCCGCTATCTTCTCCGGCGAACCGGAGCGTGCGGAGAGCACCAGGATCGGTACCCGGGTCCAGCTGCGCAGCGCCTTGATCACGTCGATGCCGTCCATGTCGGGCAGCCCGAGATCGAGGAGTATGGCGTCCGGCTGGCGTGCGGCGGCTATCCGGAGCGCGCTGGCGCCGTCCGGTGCCGCGTCGACCCCGAACTCACGGGCCTGCAGGTTGATCACGAGGGCGCGGACGAGCTGCGGGTCGTCCTCCACCACCAGCACCCGACTCATCGGTGTGCGGCCTTCCTGTCGGTGCGCCGGAGCCGACGGGCCTCGGCCGTCCAGTGGACGATCGGTGGCCCGCCGGCTGCCGCGCGGTGCGGTTAAGCCCATCAGCCCTTGCTCACCAGGGACTTGAGGGCGATGTTGAGCTGGAGGACGTTCACCCTGGGCTCCCCCATGAAGCCGAGGGTGCGGCCGTCCGTGTGCTCGGCGACGAGCTTGTCGACCGCGGCGACGTCGAGGTGGTTCTTCTCGGCGACCCGGTGCGTCTGGAGCTTCGCGTACTCGGGCGAGATGTGCGGGTCGAGCCCCGAGCCGGAGGAGGTGACGGCCTCGGCCGGCACGTCGGACGGCTTGACCTTGTAGTCGGCGGTGGAGTTGTCCTTGATGACGGCCTGCTGGGCGGAGAGCACCTTGTAGCAGAGGGTGGCCTGCTCGTCCTCCGTCTTGTAGTCGGACAGCTTCGCCGGGCACTTGCCGTCGACCGCGCCGCTGTCGCCCGACAGGTTGGTCGCGCCGGAGATGATCAGCGAGTACTGGGTGTTGATGCTGTTGGAGCCCAGGCCGTTGGAGGGACGCGGCTGGAACCACTTGAGGTCGGCGACGGCCGCCTCGTCCGCGTCGTCGGGGTTCTTCTTCGGCAGGTTGTAGCTCTGGCCGATCAACTCGGAGCCGACGACCTTGCCGGTCGTGGGGTCCTTGACCTCGGAGCCGTTGGCCTGGTCGGAGAAGGCGACCTGGGCGATGCCGGTGATGGCGAGCGGGTAGATCACGCCGCACACGACCGTCAGGACGATCAGCGCGCGCAGTCCCGCCCACAGCAACCGGCCGGTGTTTCCTACGGAGTTGTTCATGACGTGATCAGCCGATTCCGGGAATGAGGGAGAGGAGCAGGTCGATGATCTTGATGCCGATGAACGGGGCGACCAGGCCGCCGATTCCGTAGATCCCGATGTTCCTGCGGAGCATCCTGTCGGCGCTCATCGGCCGGTACTGGACGCCCTTCAGGGCGAGCGGCACGAGCGCGATGATGATCAGCGCGTTGAAGATGACCGCGGAGAGGATCGCGGACTCCGGCGAGGACAGGCCCATGATGTTGAGCTTGTCGAGGCCCGGGTAGACCACCGCGAACATCGCGGGGATGATCGCGAAGTACTTCGCGACGTCGTTGGCGATCGAGAAGGTGGTCAGCGCGCCCCGGGTGATGAGGAGTTGCTTGCCGATCTCGACGATCTCGATGAGCTTGGTGGGGTTGGAGTCCAGGTCCACCATGTTCCCGGCCTCCTTGGCGGCCGAGGTGCCGGTGTTCATGGCCACGCCGACGTCGGCCTGGGCGAGGGCGGGCGCGTCGTTCGTACCGTCGCCGGTCATCGCGACGAGCTTGCCGCCCGCCTGCTCGCGCTTGATGAGGGCCATCTTGTCCTCGGGCGTCGCCTCGGCCAGGAAGTCGTCGACCCCGGCCTCCTCGGCGATCGCCTTGGCGGTCAGCGGGTTGTCACCCGTGATCATGACCGTCTTGATGCCCATCCGACGGAGCTCGTCGAACCGCTCGCGCATGCCTTCCTTGACGACGTCCTTGAGGTGGATGACCCCGAGGACCCGTGCACCGTCAGCGTCTTCCACAGCCACAAGCAGCGGCGTACCACCAGCCTGGGAAATCCGCTCGGTGAGTTCCTGGGCGTCTTCCGCGACACTGCCGCCCTGCTCCTTGACCCAGTTCACGACCGATCCGGTCGCGCCCTTGCGCACCTTGCGTCCGTCCACGTCCACACCCGACATCCGGGTCTGGGCGGTGAAGGCCACCCACTCGGCTCCGACCAGCTCTCCCTGGTGACGCTCGCGCAGCCCGTACTTCTCCTTCGCCAGTACGACGATGGAGCGGCCTTCGGGAGTCTCGTCGGAGAGCGAGGAGAGCTGGGCGGCGTCCGCCACCTGCGCCTCGGTCACGCCTCGTACCGGAAGGAACTCGGCGGCCTGCCGGTTGCCCAGCGTGATCGTGCCGGTCTTGTCGAGGAGGAGGGTGGACACGTCGCCCGCCGCCTCGACTGCCCTGCCCGACATGGCCAGTACGTTGCGCTGGACGAGGCGGTCCATGCCCGCGATGCCGATCGCGGAGAGCAGCGCGCCGATCGTCGTCGGGATCAGGCAGACGAGGAGCGCGACGAGCACGATCATCGACTGCTCGGCGCCGGCGTACGTGGCGAACGGCTGGAGGGTGACGACGGCCAGCAGGAACACGATGGTGAGGGACGCCAGCAGGATGTTGAGGGCGATCTCGTTGGGCGTCTTCTGCCGGGCCGCACCCTCGACCAGGTTGATCATCCGGTCGATGAACGTCTCGCCGGGCTTCGTCGTGATCTTGATGACGACGCGGTCGGAGAGGACCTTCGTACCGCCGGTGACCGCACACCGGTCACCGCCCGACTCCCGGATGACCGGGGCGGACTCGCCGGTGATGGCCGACTCGTCGACCGAGGCGACACCCTCGACCACGTCACCGTCGCCGGGGATGATGTCCCCCGCCTCGCAGACGACCAGGTCGCCGATGCGGAGGTCGGTGCCGGGCACCCGCTCCTCGTTGCTGCCGATGATGCGGCGCGCGACGGTGTCCGTCTTGGCCTTGCGCAGGGTGTCGGCCTGCGCCTTGCCGCGGCCCTCCGCGACCGCCTCCGCCAGGTTGGCGAAGATCGTGGTCAGCCACAGCCAGGCGGTGATCGCCCAGCCGAACCAGTCGCCGGGATTCAGAATCGCGAAGACCGTCGTCAGCACGGAGCCGATCTCGACCACGAACATCACGGGCGACTTGATCATCACCCGGGGGTCCAGCTTGCGCATCGCGTCGGGGAAGGACTTGAGGAGCTGCTTGGGGTCGAAGAGACCCCCGCCGACCCGTCCTTGACCGCCGCTCTCGGGCTTGTGCCCGGTGGGCACGTCCGGGTGCGGTGCGCGGGACCCGGAATTCCCGGTGGTCACGGTAGGTGTGCTCATGATGCGAGCCCTTCGGCAAGCGGTCCCAGCGCGAGCGCGGGGAAGTAGGTGAGACCGGTGATGATCATGATCGTGCCGACCAGCAGGCCGGTGAACAGCGGCTTCTGCGTACGCAGCGTGCCCGCCGTCTCCGGTACGGGGGTCTGCTCGGCGAGCGACCCCGCCAGGGCGAGCACGAACACCATCGGCAGGAAGCGGCCCAGCAGCATCGCGATGCCGATGGTGCTGTTGAACCACTCGGTGTCCGCGCTCAGTCCGCCGAAGGCGGAGCCGTTGTTGTTGGCACCCGAGGTGTAGGCGTACAGGATCTCGGAGAAGCCGTGCGCCCCGGAGTTCAGCATCGAGTCGCCGGGTGTCGGCAGGGCCAGCGCGGCGGCGGTGAAGCAGAGCACGAGCGCCGGGGTGACGAGGATGTAGCAGGCGGCGAACTTGATCTGCCGCGTACCGATCTTCTTGCCCAGGTACTCCGGTGTACGGCCGACCATCAGACCGGCGATGAACACCGCGATGATCGCCATGATGAGCATTCCGTACAGCCCGGAACCGACACCGCCGGGGGCGATCTCACCGAGCTGCATGCCCAGGAGGTTGATGCCGCCGCCGAGTCCGGTGTTGGAGGAGTGGAAGGAGTTGACCGCACCGGTCGAGGTCAGCGTCGTGGCGACCGAGAAGATCGCGGAGCCGCCGATGCCGAAGCGGTTCTCCTTGCCCTCCATGGCGCCGCCGGCGAGGTCGAACGCCGGGCCGTGGTGGGCGGATTCGGTCCACATCATCAGCGCGGTGAAGCCGAGCCAGATGGTCGCCATGGTGGCGAGGATCGCGTAACCCTGCTTGACCGAGCCGACCATCTTGCCGAAGGTGCGGGTCAGTGCGAACGGGATGACCAGGATGAGGAAGACCTCGAAGAGGTTCGAGAGCGCGTTGGGGTTCTCGAAGGGGTGGGCGGAGTTGGCGTTGAAGTAGCCGCCGCCGTTGGTGCCCAGCTCCTTGATGACTTCCTGCGAGGCGACCGCGCCGCCGTTCCACGCTTGCGTACCACCGCTGAACTGGCCGACCTCGTGGATGCCGGAGAAGTTCTGGATGGCACCGCAGGCGACGAGCACGAGCGCGCCGACGACGGAGATCGGGAGCAGGATGCGGACGGTGCCGCGCACCAGGTCGGCCCAGAAGTTGCCGAGTTCACCGGTGCGGGAGCGTGCGAAGCCCCGTACCAGCGCGGCGGCGACGGCCATGCCCACGGCCGCCGACACGAAGTTCTGCACCGCGAGGCCGCCGGTCTGGACGACGTGGCCCATGGCCTGTTCGCCCGAGTACGACTGCCAGTTGGTGTTCGCGACGAAGGACGCGGCGGTGTTGAACGCCTGGTCCGGGTCGATCGAGGAGAAGCCGAGCGAGCCGGGCAGACTGCCCTGCACCCGCTGCATCAGGTAGAGGAAGAGGACGCTCACCAGGGAGAAGCCGAGGACGCCGCGCAGATACGCGGGCCACCGCATCTCGGTACTGGGATTGGCGCCTATCGCCTTGTAGATCCACTTCTCCACCCGCAAGTGCTTGGGCGAGGAGTAGACACCGGCCATGTAGTCGCCGAGGGGGCGGTACGCCAGCGCGAGCGCGGCGACGAGTGCGAGGAGCTGCAGCACTCCGGCGAGGACGGGAGACATAATCTGGCTCAGAACCTCTCCGGGTACACAAGGGCGAGGATCAGATATCCCAGCAGGGAGACGGCCACGATCAGGCCGACGATGTTCTCGGCAGTCACAGCTTCGTCACCCCCTTGGCGACGAGTGCCACCAGCGCGAAAACCGCGAGTGTGGTGACGACGAAGGCCAGATCGGCCATCGCGAGCTCCTGGATGCAGTGGGTGGGTGGATGCGGGTCTCACGACCCGGGTCGTACGGCCCGAGCCGTGCGTCCCGTTGAAGAGACAAGCAGCTTCCAGCCACCCCTTGACCTGCGTTAACGCTCTCCTGACGCGCGCAAGCCCGCTCTTGACGCGGCCCGTACGGGCCTTGACGCGCTCCATACGGGGACGTACGTCCGTACGGGCGAGAAAGCCGTCTCACCTGCGGATCCGGACCGCGCCGGACGGGCATCGACCGCGCGGCGGACCGGGCGACGGCTACGCGGCGGGCCGGGCGACAGCGACGGCTACGTGGCGGGCCGGGCGACAGCGACGGCTACGTGGCGGGCCGGGCGACAGCGACGGCTACGTGGCGGGCCGGGCGACGGCCAGGACGGCCAGGTCGTCCGTGATCCGTCCGAGGGACCAGCGCTCGACGTCCCGCACCAGCAGGTCGATCACGGCCTGCGGCGACGGGAAAGAGGCGTGCCCGCCGAGGCCCACGGCGGGGTCGTAGAACTCTCCCCGGGCGTCCCGGGCCTCGGTCACCCCGTCCGTGACCAGCAGCAGCGTGCTGTCGGCCGGGAACGCGTGGGTGTCGAGCGCCGAGCGGTGGCCGCTGAGGGCCCCCATGCCCAACGGGAGGTCCGCCTCCGTGGCCTCCAGGGTGCGCACCGCACCGCCGTGCAGCAGGTACGGAGCGGGGTGGCCCCGGTTCAGCAGCCGCACGGTGGTGCCGTCCGGGGAGAACTCGGCGAGCAGCGCCGTGGCGAACCCCTCCCACCGCACTTCGCCCACCCGCCGGGCGATGTGGTGGGTCAGATGGTGTTCCAGGCGCTCGGCCAGCGTGTGCAGGTCGGGCGACTGGTCCGCGGCTTCCCGGAAGACTCCGGTCAGCATCGCGACCACGGAAACGGCCTCCAGCCCCTTGCCCCGGACGTCACCGATCAGCACCCGCGTGCCGTGCGGGGTCTCCTGGACGGCGTAGAGATCACCGCCGATCTCCGTCTCCCGCAGGGCCGCCTGGTAGCGGGCGGCGATCCGCAGCGGTCCGACGGTCTCCGGCGGGGTGGGTAGCACCGCCCGCTGGGCGGTCTCCGCCACGGTGCGCACCGCGTCGAGACGGCGTCCGTAGCGGGCGATCACCCGGTTCACGACGACGCTGATGAGGGCCACCATCAGGACGTTTCCCGCTTCGAGGCCGCCCGCGACATGGCCGAGCGAGCCGCGCAGCAGGCTGAGGAGGACGGCGGTGGCCACCGCCAGGGCCCCGACCCCCAGGGTCGCCCGCAGCGAGAGCGTCGCGCCTGCCAGCACGCAGGCCGCCGCGAGCAGTGGGCCGCCCTGGAAGTCGACCGGCGTCAGTACGTCGAAACCGACCGCGACCAGGATCAGACCGAGGGGGGCGTACCGGACGGAGCGCGGCCTGCGGCCGGGGGGACGGTTCATTCGATCCCTTACATCTCCGATGTCCGTGCCGCCGGATCACGGCGATCGCCGACATCTTACGACCCGTATAAGCCCCATATACCTACAGAACGGGCGATGTGTTCCCGGTAAGCGACCAAGGAGACCCCATGGTGGTGTCGCTGCCGCCTGCCTGCCCTGCCCCCTCTGCGGCAGGCAGCGACACCACCATGGTGAGGCCCCCGCCAGGGGTGTCCTCGGGGGTGAGCGCGCCGCCCATCGCCTCGGTCAGGCCCCGGGCGAGGGCCAGGCCGAGGCCGACCCCGCGGGTGTTGTCGGTGTCCCCGAGACGCTGGAAGGGCACGAACACCCGGTCCCGGTCCTCGGCGGGAAGTCCGGGGCCCCGGTCCACGACGCGCAGCTCCACCCGGTCGGCCAGCGCGCTCGCCGAGACCAGTACCGGCCGGTCGGGCGGGGAGTGCCGTACGGCGTTGCTCACCAGGTTGGCGATCACCCGCTCCAGCAGCGGCGGGTCGCAGAGCACTGCCGGGGCCCGTTCCGCACCCGCGACCACGACCTCGGGCCCGTCCTCCGGCAGCCCGTCCAGGGCGGCGGGCAGGACCTCCTCGAAGGCGGTGGGCCGCAGCGCGAGGGTGAGCGCGCCGGCCTGGAGCCTGCTCATGTCGAGGAGGTTGTCGATGAGGCGGCCGAGGCGGGCCATCGACTCCTCGGCGGTGGCGAGGAGTTCGTCCTGTTCCTCGCGGCTGAACTCCACGTCGGGGCTGCGCAGCGAGCCGACGGCCGCCCAGCCGATGGCGAGCGGGGTGCGCAGGTCGTGGCTGACGGCGGCCAGCAGGGCGGTGCGCATCCGGTCGGCGGCACGTATCGGTTCGGCCTCGGCGGCGGCCTCGGCAAGGCGGTCCCGTTCGACGGCGGCGGCCACGTGGGAGGCGAAGGCGGTGAGCACCCGCCGTTCGGCGGCATCGAGGGTACGGCCGTGCAGGACGAGGAACAGGCCTTCGCCCACGGGGACTTGAGTGACGTCGAGGGCCGCGTCGTCCTCATCCGTCCGCCCCTCCCGCAGCTCCGCCGACGTCACGGCGAAGGTCTCCCTGGCCCTGGTCAGCAGCGCCTCGATCGCCCGGTCGCCGCGGACGATGCTCCCGGCGAGCGCCGACATCGTCTCGGCCTCCGCCGTCGCGCGCGCGGCCCGCCGCGACAGCCGCAGCGAGCGGTCAGCCATGGCCGCCGCCGTTCCGGCCACAGCCACGAACACCGCGAGCGCCAGCAGGTTGTCGGGCTGCGCGACGGTGAACTCGCCGACCGGCGGTATGAACCAGTAGTTCAGCAGCAGCGACGCGGTGACCGCGCCGACCACCGCCGATGCGACCCCGCCGATGCAGGCCACCCCGAGCACGGTCACCAGGTACAGCAGTGCCTCGCTGGTCAGGTTGAGCGTGCCCCGGCAGCTGTCCAGTACGAAGGTCAGCAGCACCGGCAGTACGAAGCCCGCGACCGGCCCGGCGACCAGCCGCGAGAAGGGCAGGGTCCGGCGGCGCGACGGCAGCAGCCTGCCGCGCCCGGCCCGCTCGTGGGTGACGACGCGCACGTCGATGTCGTCGTCCGCGCACAGCGCGAGCGTGGTGTCCCCGATGCCGCGTCCGGTGAGGAAGCGCTCCAGGCGGCCGCGTCTGCTGGTGCCGACGACCAGCAGGGTGGCGTTCTCTGCGTGTGCGAACTGCACGAGCGCGGACGGCACATGGGCGCCGACGACCGAGTGGTACGTACCGCCCAGGCTCTCCACGAGCTGCCGCTGGCGGGCCAGCGCACCGTGCGAGGAACCGGCCGCGAGACCGTCGCTGCGTACGACGTGGACGGCGAGCAGCGCGGCGTGCGCGGCCCGGTCGGCGATCCTGGCCGCCCGCCGGATGAGGGTCTCGCCCTCGGGACCGCCGGGAAGGGCGACGACGACGCGCTCCCGGGTCTCCCAGACCCCCTCTATGCGGTGCTCGGCCCGGTACGCACGGAGCTTCTCGTCGACCCGGTCGGCGACCCAGAGCAGGGCGATTTCGCGCAGGGCGGTGAGGTTGCCCTCGCGGAAGTAGTGGCCCAGGGCGGCGTCGATCTTCTCGGGCGGGTGGACGTGGCCGTGCGCCAGACGGCGGCGCAGGGCCTGCGGGGACATGTCGACGAGTTCGATCTGCTCGGCGCGGCGGACGACTTCGTCGGGGACGGTGTCGTACTGCGGGATTCCGGTGATCTTCTCGACGACGTCCTTGAGGGACTCCAGCCGGTCCACGTTGAGCGTCGTGGCGACGTCGATCCCGGCCGCCAGGAACTCCTCCACGAACTGCCGGTGCGCGGGGCGGGAGCCGTCGGGCTCGGCGGGGCGGGCGAGGTCGTCGACCAGGACCTCGTACGAAGGCCGGACCTCGTGCGGGCGCTGGGCCTCGTACGAACGCTGGACCTCGTACGGACGCTGGACCTCGTACGGGCGCTGGGCCTCGTACGGGCGCCTGGCGAGCACGTCGGCGAGGGGGATCCGTTCCGCCCCCTCGCGCACCAGGGCTTCGAGGAGCGCTTCGGTGTGCGGACGGCCGTGGCACCGTACGGAACCGATCACCACCGCGGTGCCGCGGGCGGCCCTGCGACGGGCCTCGTCGAGCATCCGGTACGTCGTGCCGACGCCGGGGGCGGCGCCCAGGTAGACCTTGAGCCTGCCGCGTTCCCGCGTTTCGCGCGGGGCGGTTCCATGCTCGCGGGGCTGGTGCTGGTCCATGCGGTCGGTGCCGTCCACATGGTCCATGCGGTCCGTGCGTATCCCCGTACCGTCCAGATCCCCGCGCGCCCCCGTGCCGTCGGTCTTCAGAACTTGTCCGGGTTGGTGCGGGCGGCGAACAGATAGCCCACCAGGGCGGCGGCGATGATGATCCCGACGATCTTCTCGATGGCCATCTCGTCTCAACTTCCGTGCGGCGCGGTCGTATGGGGCGGTGCTGCTTCATCCTGGAACCGGATCGTTCGGGCGGTGGGCGGTGTTGACGCCGTATTGACAGCGCGGCGTCGAATCCGTACGCGTTCCTGGCAAGGCGCGGGGGTCCGCGTATGGGACGCGCAAATTCCGTGGCCCGCAGGCCGACCGGGGGCCGCCGGAACCTTAGATTCCCAGCGTGGGTCCGCCTCGGCGCGGCCCGCCCGGCGGGCACCTGGCGACACCTCCCCTTCCTCGTCGCCACTGCCTCGCGGGTCCCTTCCTGCCGACGCCGTTCCCCGCACATTTCCCCGCACGTTTCCCCGCACGTTTCCCGCACATTTCCCCGCACCTCCGAGAAGGTCGTCCGTCATGCTGTCCGCTGCTCCCCCGCAGACACCTCCCGCCCCGCAGACCCCGCCCCGCGCTCCCGGCCGCCGGCCGTCCAGGCCGCGTGCCCGCCGTGCCGGGTTCCTCGACCCCGTACAACTGCTCAAGGCGTTCCCGGAGGCACTGCGCAAGCTGCACCCGCGGACCCTCCTCAAGAACCCGGTGCTGTTCGTCGTCGCCACCGGGTCGGTCCTCACCACACTGTCCGCGCTGATCCATCCGTCGGTGTTCGCCTGGGTGATCAGCGTCTGGCTGTGGCTGACCGTGATCTTCGCGCAGCTGGCCGAGGCGGTCGCCGAGGGCCGGGGCAGGGCGCAGGCCGATTCCCTGCGCAGGGCCCGTACGGACACCGTGGCGGTCCGGCTGCGGCACTGGACCTACGGAACCGACCCCGACCGCGCCGAGACCGAACGGGTCGCCGCCACCGACCTCCAGCTCTTCGACTTCGTGGTGGTGCGGGCGGGCGAGACGATCCCGGCGGACGGCGATGTCGTCGCCGGTGTCGCCGCGGTCGACGAGTCGGCGGTGACCGGTGAATCGGCCCCCGTCATACGGGAGTCGGGCGGCGACCGCTCCGGCGTCACGGGCGGCACCACGGTCCTCTCCGACCGCGTCGTCATTCGGGTCACCTCCCGCCCGGGGCACTCCTTCCTGGACCGGATGATCGCCCTCGTGGAGGGTGCGTCGCGGCAGAAGACCCCGAACGAGATCGCCCTCAACATCCTTCTGGCCGCGCTCACCATCACCTTCGTCCTGGTGGTCGTGGCGATCGCCCCGATGGCCGGTTACGCGGGCGCCGCCCAGTCCACCACCGTCCTCGTGGCGCTCCTCGTCACCCTCATCCCGACGACGATCGGCGCACTGCTCTCCGCGATCGGCATCGCGGGCATGGACCGGCTGGTCCAGCGCAACGTACTGGCCATGTCGGGCAGGGCGGTCGAGGCCGCCGGCGACGTCGACACCCTCCTCCTCGACAAGACGGGCACCATCACCCTCGGCAACCGCGAGGCCGCGGCCTTCGTCCCGATGCCGGGCATCGACGCACGGGCCCTGGCCGACGCCGCCCAGTTGGCCTCGCTCGCCGACGAGACGCCGGAAGGGCGCTCGGTGGTCGTCCTGGCCAAGCGCGGGTACGGCCTGCGGGAGCCCGCCGAGGGCGAGTTGGGGCAGGTGCGGTTCGTGGAGTTCAGCGCCAGGAGCCGGATGAGCGGCATCGACCTGCGCCGTCCTGACGGATCCGTGTGCTCGATCCGCAAGGGCGCGTCCGCGCAGGTGGTGGAGTGGGTGCGGATGTACGGGGGTACGGTGCCGCCGGAGGCCCTGGCCTGGTCTTCGGAGGTCTCGGCGAGCGGCGGCACTCCGCTGCTGGTCTCGGTGCACGACACGTACGGGCCCCGGGTACTGGGCATCATCCACCTCAAGGACGTCGTCAAGGACGGCATCCGGGAGCGGTTCGCGCAGCTGCGCCGGATGGGCATCCGGACCGTGATGATCACGGGTGACAACCCGCTGACCGCCAAGGCGATCGCGGAGGAGGCCGGGGTCGACGACTTCCTGGCCGAGGCGACGCCCGAGGACAAGATGGCGCTCATCAAGCGCGAGCAGGCGGGCGGCAAACTCGTCGCGATGACCGGCGACGGTACGAACGACGCGCCCGCCCTCGCCCAGGCCGACGTCGGCGTGGCCATGAACACCGGCACCTCGGCCGCCAAGGAGGCCGGGAACATGGTGGACCTCGACTCCAACCCCACCAAACTCATCGAGATCGTCGAGATCGGCAAGCAACTCCTCATCACCCGGGGCGCGCTGACCACCTTCTCCATCACGAACGACGTGGCGAAGTACTTCGCGATCATCCCCGCGATGTTCACGTCGGCCTACCCCGGCCTGGACGCGCTCAACATCATGGGCCTGCACAGCCCGACCTCGGCGATCGCGTCCGCCATCATCTTCAACGCACTGATCATCATCGCGCTGATCCCGCTCGCGCTGCGCGGCGTGCGCTACACCCCGGCCTCCGCGCACGACCTGCTGCGCCGCAACCTGATGATCTACGGGCTCGGCGGCCTGGTCCTCCCCTTCGTCGGAATCAAGGTCATCGATCTGGTCGTCTCCCAGATCCCCGGCCTGGGTTGAGAGCAGCAGCCCGGGAACGCAGAACGGCCGGTGCACCTGCCCCGTGGGGGGTGGGTGCACCGGCCGCGTCCGTCGTCCGGTCGGGGTCGCCCGGTCAGGACTGCAGCACTCCTGACCGCGACGCCCCGGCCGGTGTCGGTGCTGGTGCTGGAGCCGGTGCCGGTGCCGGTGCCCCGGTCGCGTAGTGCACGTACTCGTGGACCAGCCGGAATCCCGCGCTCCAGGCGAGCAGGCGGCTCGGCTTGTTGAGGGTCGAGCAGTTCCAGGCCGGGGTCCGCCCGCGCGCCCGGATGTCGGCGCACAGCGCGGTGACGCAGGCCAGGGCCAGGCGGTGCCGACGGTAGTCAGGCGTGGTGAGCGCGGCGACGTCCTCGTACCGCTGCCCCCGGAAGTACGAGCAGGCGATGGTCAGCACCGTGCCGCCCCGGTCGACCGCGGCCCAACCGTGCCCGGAGGCGCACAGCCCGAAGGGTCCTCCCCAACTGGCGTGAATCCAGGCGGCGTTGACACCGAGGTCAGCCACGGCTTCGGTGTCGGCAGGCTCCAGCCTGCGGATCCGCACGCCACGGGGAAGCACCGTGGGAGCCGGTGCGGTCTGCTGCGTCCAGACCATCCGCTCCCACGGACACAGCTTCGGGAACGCGGCGCCGAGCAGCGGCAGGAAGCGGGCCGGGGCGTCGACGTACGAACCGGCGAGCGGCGCCAGTTCCTCCGGGGTCAGGGCGGCGGGCTGCCCCCGCAGCAGGACGTGCCCGGCGACGGACACCGCGAGCGCCTGCGGCTCTCTCACCCGGTCGGCCCACCACTCGCCGACCCCGGTGGCGAGGGCGTGCTCGCCGACGCTGGTGGGACCGGGCACCCCTGCGGGGAACCACGGGGTGAGCGAAGGAAGTTGATGTGCTTTCAGCTCGATCACCGCGCCCCGCCCTCCGCGCCTTCCGCACCGTTTCCGCTCATGCCACTCATCCCACCCATGCCGTTCACGCCGGCTGTGCCACTCATGCCGACCATGCGGTCCGCGAGCTTGTTGAGCCGCTTGACGGTGCGCTCCTCGGTGGCCGCAGCGGCCGGCTGGACCCGTTCGGCCCGCTCGTAGTAGGCCCCGTTGACGATCTCGGTCGCCGGGTCACAGAGGCGTACGACGTGGGTGGCGCCCTCCGCGGCGGTTGCCCCGTCGTGTGCGTACAGCGGCAGCAACTCCGTCTCGCACACGCCCGGGTGGACGGAGACCGCGGAGACCCGGGGGTCCGCGGCGAACACCGTCAGCGCCAGCTGCGACTGCGCGTACGCGGCGAGCCGGGAGTAGCGGCGGGCCCGGTTGGGGTCCGCCCACTGGATGGCGGCCGTGCGGTGCAGGGAGGACGAGACGTTGACGACCCGCCCACCGTCCGGGGCGGCGGTGAGGACGGGTTCGAGCAGGCAGGTCAGCAGGTAGTGGGCGAGGAAGTTGACCTGGAAGGCGATCTCGTTGCCGTCGTCGGTGAGGGTGTACCGCTCCGGTGCGGCGGTCGCGGCGTTGTTGACGAGCACGTCGAGGCGCGGATACTCCGCGACGACGGTGTGGGCCAGCTCGGCGACCTCGTCGAGGTGGGCGAAGTCGGCGGACACGGCGCGGAGTTGAGCGCCCTGCACATCGGCCGACAGGGCGATGACGCGGTCGACAGCGGCCCGTGCCTCTTCGGCCGTACGGCCGTGCACCAGCACCACCGCTCCGCGTTCGGCGAGCTGTCGGGCGGTCTCCAGACCGATGCCCGAGGTGGCGCCGGTCACAAGAACGGTACGGGAGGCGAGCGTGGCAACAGCCATGATTCATCCAGAGGTTGTCGAGGAACTGTCGAGAACTATCGAGCGAGGAACTGTCGATAGCCGGGGTGGAAATACCAGGAGAAAACACCCGGCCCAGGGATGCCGGAACTCTTCACGGCATCCCTGGGCGTGAGCGAGGGAGCAACAGCGCGCCGACCTGGTAAGGGCGCGGTGTTCTCACCTACGAGCAGCGGGGCGACCGGCCGTACCCCGGATGGGGCGGCCGATCGAGAAGGAGCCACGCGCTGTTCATGCCCTCATGAAACCGGCCCGCCCACGCCCCGGCAAGAACTCCCGCACTTCCCTGACGCGCTGATGACGGCCTGCCACCGGCCGGACCGGAACCGGGGAAACTCGCGTGCCGGGGAAGGGCCTGCATGGATACCTTCGGCCGATGGAGCCCAGGGATTCTGATTCTGTACGAGTAAGGCGCATGCGGGAGAGCGACCTCCCGTCCGCGGAGCGCGCGTCGGCGGTGACGTTCCTGGAGGGCAACCGGAGCTCCCGGCGGGCCAACGAGCCGGAGCCAAAGCCCCGTTCACCGGTGGAGTCCGCGGAGTGGATCGTCCGGATGGGCCACTTCCTCGCCACGGACCCGGAGGGCTGCTGGGTGGCGGTGGACGGCCCCGCCGAGGAACGGGTCGTCGGCTTCGCCCTCTCGCAGAACCGCGAGGACCTGTGGTTCCTGCTGACGTACGGCGTACTGCCCGACCTCCAGGGCAAGGGCGTCGGAAAGCGCCTGATGGACGCCGTACTGGCGCACGCCGGCGACCGCCGGGGCATCTTCATCTCGACCGTGCACCCCGGTGCGACCCGCCGCTACTGGCAGGCGGGGTTCACGCTGCAACCCCTGATGGGCCTGTCCGGCACGGTCGACCGTACGACGCTCCCCGCCGTCACAGGGCTGCGGGAGGGCGGGGCCGACGACATCGAGTGGATGGACCGCCTCGACCGGGAGGTACGCGGGGCCGGACGAGGGCCCGACCACCTCCACATGCTGGAGACACTGCGTCTGATCGTGTCCACCGGCCAGAACGGCAGGCGGGGGTACGTCTACACGGAGGCAGGCGGCCGAGCCCATCTCCTCGCCGCCCAACACCCCGCCACGGCACAGAAGTTGCTCTGGGAGACACTGGCCTCGGCGCCCCTCGCCCCGCAACGCACCCTCGTCACCTACGCCATCACCGCCTCCAACCAATGGGCGGTGGACGTCGGCCTCACCGCCCGCCTCGACCTGGGCCAGGACGGCTATCTGGCCCTGCGCGGGATGGAGACCCCGGCCCCGTACCTGCCGAGCGGACGCTTCCTCTGATGCCGACAGCGAGACCTGCAGTGCCGGACAGGGCCCTGCCGGAGGCGGTAATGCCGGACGCGTCCCTGCCGAACTCGTCCCTGCCGAGCGCGTCCCTGCCGGACGCGTCCCTGCCGGACGCGTCCCTGCCGAACGCGTCCCTGCAGGCGGAATTCCGCCACCCCCTCCTCGTCCAGATCTACGACGCCGAGAGCACCTGGGGCCGCGACGACGACCTCTTCCTCACTCTCGTCGACGAGGCCCCGGCCGAGACCCCGGGCGGCGCACGCGTACTCGACCTCGGCTGCGGTACGGGAAGACTCACCCTCGCCCTCGCAGCGGCCGGGCACACGGTCACGGGCGTCGACCCGGCACGGGCATCACTCGCCGCAGCGCGCGCCAAGCCGGGTGCGGAGAGGGTGAGTTGGGTCGAAGGCACGTCCTCTGACCTCTCGGACAACCCGCCGGGCCCCGACGCTTCCTACGACGTGGCGGTCATGACGGCCCATGTCGCGCAGTTCTTCGTCGAGGACGACGAGTGGGCCAGGACCCTCGCCGACCTGCGCCGCGCACTCGTCCCCGGCGGCCGGCTCGTCTTCGAATCCCGCGATCCGGCGGACCGCCGCTGGGAGCGCTGGAACCCGGTCGACTCGCGGCACCACGTCACGCTGCCGGACGGCCGCACGGTCGAAGTCTGGACCGAAGGGACTGAAGTGACCGAGTTTCGCAATGGCGGCTGCACGGTGACCTTCACCCACCACTACGCCTTCCCGCCCCCGGCAGAACAACGAGAATCCCAGCACGTGGACCGTGCGACAGTCCCCCGCGAGGAACTGCTGAGCACCGCCACGCTCCGCTTCCGCACCGAAACCGAGATCCGCGACTCCCTCCGCACGGCGGGCTTCACCGTCGACCGCATCCACGGCGGTTGGCGACGCGAACCGGTGGGTGCGGGGGACGGAGAGTTCATCGTGATCGCCACGGCAGCCCCAGAAACACCGGCCCACCACCCCACCCACCCCGCCTCCCCCCTCTCCCCCATCCCCTGAGCAGGTCCTTCGCCGGAAAATCACTGGCGCCGAGTTTCTAACTCCCGCTAAGAATGGGCTGCATGAGCACCTCCACACCTGCCGCGTCCACCGTGCCCGCCACGCCGTCGGCGGCTGCCGACCCACGCGCCTTCGTCCCCACCACGCTCGGCCTCGGCGACGCACGGCTGCGCCCGTGGAGCCTCCAGGACCTCGACTCGCCGACCCTGCTCGACGGGCTGCTCGCCGCTGCTGCGGACCCGCAGATAGCCCTCTGGAACCCTCTGCCCACAGCAGACCACGAAGCCGCCACCAAGTGGCTCGAAACGCGCGCCAAGGCCTGGTCGGCAGGCACCCTCGCCACCTTCGCGCTCCTCGAAGGCGACCCTGACAGCACGAACAACTCGGACAGCACGAAAGCCTCGGACAGCACAGCCAGCACGAACACGAACAACACAACCACCGACGCCGCCTCCCCCACCCTCCTCGGCGCCCTCACCGTCCGCTGGACCGACCGCTCGGACGGCCTGGGAATGATCGGTTACTGGCTCCTGCCCGCCGCCCGCGGCCGGGGCCTGGCCACCAAGGCGACCCTCGCCGCCACCGACTGGGCCTTCCGTACCGCCGACGTCCGCCGCCTCGAAGTCGCCCACGCCGTCGAGAACGAGGCCTCCTGCCGGGTCGCCCAACGCTGCGGCTTCCCCGCCGAGGGAACCCTCCGCGCCTCGTACCGCTTCGGCGACGGCCAGTACCACGACGAACACCTCCACGCCCGCCTGGCGACGGACCCGGGCCCGGGTGACAGTCCCCGGGGGTAGCACCGTCAGCCTGTTTGCGGCACACCGTGCCGCATGCCTCTCTCGATGCGGCATACCTCTCTCGGAGGTGAGTGCCGATGCACGGGAAGCCACGGCCGGTGCTTCCGTCGGCCCGGCCGTCGCCGCTGGCACCACCCCTGCTGGCGGAAGGCCGTGTGAAGTACGACGCCTCGTCCTTCACACGCGACGGGCGTACGGTGGCCACCGCCGGTGACGATGGCACGGTACGGCTGTGGGACGGGGGTACGGGCATTCTCCGCAACACCCTCAACACGCCCGACGGCGCCCCCGCCGCAGGAAAATCCCCACCCCCAGCCTCACCCCCGCCCGGTGTCGATGACGCAGAAGCGATTGCCCTCTGTGTCGGCGAGCACGACGAAGTCGGCGTCGGGCGGGTACGCGTCCCACTCGACGCGCTGCGCCCCCAGCCCGATCAGCCGCTCGACCTCGGCCGCCTGCGCGGCCGCATCGCCCGCGTAGAGGTCGAGATGAATGCGCGGATGCTCCTGCACCGGCGTCTCACTGAGCCCCAGCGCCAGCTGCGGCCCGGCAGCCGCACCCGCTCCGCCCTTCTCCGGCACGAGGACCACCCAGTCGTCCTCCGTCTCCTCCAGCGGTACGTACCCCAGCGCGGCCGTCCAGAAGGCGGTGGCGCGCGGTACGTCCGAGACGCCCATCACTACGGATCCGATTCTCAGCACGGGGCGATCCTTGCCGGTATCGGCGGAACGCAATCGCGCCGGTTCACCCGGTCCGGGGTGGGGGTGACCGGTCCGGCGGTCACCGCTCCGGGTGGTGACCGGTCCGGTCGTTCGCCGTCAGGAATTCGTCGAACGTGCGGGGTTCGCGTCCGGTCAGGTCCCGGACCGTCGTCGTCACCTCGGACACACCGCCGGACGCCAAGTCCGCGTAGAGCCACAGCAGGTCGTCCACGAACCATTCGGGCAGGCCCTGGGCCCGCAGTCCCTCGGCCGCCTCCTGCGGCGGCTGGTCGCGGAACGGGACGGCGAGTTTCGCGGCGATCTCCTCGTGCGTCAGGGCCTCAGGACCGGTGAGCGGGTAGGTTCCGCCGACGGTCCGCGGGCCCGTCAGCAGTGCGGCGGCGCAGGCGGCGATGTCGTAGGCGTCGATGTAGGACACCCGGCCCGTGCCGTACGGGCCGGTCAGGGTGGTGTCGTGGGAGAAGCCGCCCTGGCCGGTGAAGAAGTTCTGCATGTAGCCGGTGGGCTGAAGCGTCGCCCATCCCGGACCGGAGGCCTTGAGGTACTGCTCGATCTCCCAGTGCGCACGCACGGACAGCTTCGCGTGCGGGGCGGGCCGCCACGCCGACACCTTCACCACCTGCGCGACCCCGGCGGCCCGTGCCGCGTCCACGGCCGCGATCTGCTGACGGACCATCGGCTGCTGTCCCGCCACGGGCAGCGCGCCACCGCTGTTGAGCAGGAGGCGGTCCGCGCCGGTCAACGCAGCGGCCACGGATGCTGGTTCGTCGAGGTCCCCGACCACGAAGTCGCAGTCCAGTTCCCTGCCCTTGGCCGCGTCCCGCACCAGGGCGCGGAAGGGTGCGCCGGCCGCCGTGAGCGCCTGTATCAAGTGCCGGCCGATGGTGCCGGCCGCGCCCGTCACAAGAATCATCTGTTCCCCCGCAGGATCCGAGAAGCCGTTCATGGACACCCGCCACATTAACGGAGGCATCCTCCGCTTGTCCGGAGATCGGGACCTTGGTCGGGACCCTGATCGGGATCTTGGCGGGAACGTCGGGAAGCGGCTTCCGGAGGGGAACGTTCGGGCGGGTCTTGGGAGTTCACCAAGCATGATGAGCACGGTGTGGCAGGTCGTCGTCGGCGTCGGCGTGGTGGGCGCGGTCCTGTTTCTCGCGGATCGCGTTCTGTTGTGGGCGGAGGAGCGGGGGTGGATCTACTGGCGCAGGCGCAAGGGCCTCTCGTCCATCGGTGTGGACTTACTGCAGGAGGGCTCGCCCGCGGCGCAGGCCCAGAAGCGCGCCCTGGAGCAGGAACGGGTGCGCAAGAACGTCAGGCCGGCCGAAGAACCTCCCTTCCACCTGGACCTGGACGCGAAGGTGGTACGAATACGGCCCGCTGTTCACGACCGGCCGGGGGCGTAGGGCCCGGCTGACGGGCGGACGGATCTGTGGCGCCATGCCCAGCCCACCAGCACGGCTGCGGCCGCGCACGCGTAGGCGGTCGTGCTCACCGTTCCCGGGGAGGCGACTGCCCGGCCCGCCACATAGGCGGCCGCTCCCGCCGCGGCAACCGTCAGCCACTCCCAGCGTCCGCTCAGGGCCACCAGTGCGACAAGCAGCAGCGCGTACCAGGAGTAGCCGGGGGTGAGGAGGAGGAAGGCGGTGCCGGTCACGTACAGGGCGCCGTTCCACGGGCGATCGGGGTCGCCGCGCCAGAGCACGTGGGCGGTCACCAGCAGCATGCCCAGCACCAGGGCGGGCACCGCCCACGCGTCGGGCAGCAGCAGGCGCAGCAGCGCGTAGCGGTTGCGGGACGCCGCGTCTCCGTACCCCTCCTCCTCCACGTAGCCGCTCAGATAGCCGAGGACCGAGGCCTCGGAGGCCAGGACGTACGGGAGGTACGCGAGGAGAGTGACGACGGCGGCCGGCACCAGCACCGCCGCCGCGTCCCGTAGCCGGCGCACCCCCGACAGCGCGCCCGGCAGGACGATGGCGGGCATCAGCTTGGTGGCGACGGCCGCGCCGAGCAGCGCGCCCCCGCCGATCCGGTGCCAGGACGAGCGGGGCGAGCGGGATGAGCGGGACGGCCGGGATGAGCGGGACGGCCGGGATGAGCGGGACGGCCGGGATGAGCGGGATGCCACCAGGCCGAGGCCCAGCACGGTGAACAGCACGCCCAGGACGTCGACATGAGCGTTGTTCACCGCCTCGACGGGGACCGCAGGGCACCAGGCCCAGTACACGGCGGTACGGGGATCGCCGCGGCCGGACCTGGTGCGGGCCAGGATGCGCAGGGCGGCTGCCGTGACGGCGACCGAGAGCGCGGCGCCCGCGATCTGGAAGACCTTGAGGCGGGAGCCGGGCGGGGAGAGCTGTTCGATGCCGTAGAAGTACGCCTCGGCGACCGGGGGGTAGATCGTGTGCACGGTGGGGCGGTTGAGGCGGGTGCAGTGGGTCTGTCCGGTCGGCCTGTCCGGTACGCCTGATGCGTCCGGTGCATCCGGCGCGTCCGGTGCCGGGACGCGTGCGCGGTCGGGGCCCGCGCACGCGCTGCCGGTGGGGAAGAGCCAGTCGTCGCGGAGCGGGACGAGCGCCGGGTCGGCCGGGGTGTGGTCGTACGGGGAGATGCCCGCCGCCTGCACCCGGCCGTCCCAGGCGTAGCGGTAGGCATCGGTGCTGGTGCGCGGCTGCGCGACCAGTCCGGTGGCGGCCACCGCTGCCGAACCCACCAGGACGAGGACGACGGCCTGCCGGACCGGGACCTTGCGCAGGGCCCAGGCTGCGGCGGCGAAGAGCAGCCAGGACGCCGCGTACCACCAGGACAGGCCCGCGGGATCTGCGTGATAGCCGTCGTGTCGAACGGTGAACGCGAGGACGGTCGTGAGGGCCGCCAGCAGGACGGCCGCGAGCACGGTGCGTGCGCGGGCCACAGTGCGTGCGCGGACAGGGGGCGGTCCGGCGGCGGAACCGTGCGAACCGAGCGGGGTACGGGGGCTGATCACACGGTTCAGCCTGGCAGCGGGGACGGCTCCGGGGCCTGCCGCCGCCCCCGACGTCCGCGATTCGTAAGGAGTCGCAGAGCCCGTTCGGGGCGGGACGGCGGTGTCATGGGAGGCATGAACGTACCGTCGCTTCCCGAGCGCCCGAGTCGCCGCGCCACAAGCCGGTTCCCCGCCGTCCGGTTCCCCGCCGTCCGGCTGCCCGCCGCGCTCGCCGGCCGGTTTCCGCCCGTGTTCTCGGGGCGGCTGCACGACGCGCGTACGGCCGTCTCCGTGGGCCGTCTGCTGGGCGTCGCGGTCGCCGTCTGCTTCGTCACCGGGCTGGTCAGCCACTACCTCCAGCACCCGCCCGGCTGGGCGGTGGACCTCGCTCCGAGCCGGCCGGTGTGGGGGTACCGGTTCAGCCAAGGGCTGCATGTCGCGAGCGGCATCGCCGCGATTCCGCTGCTGCTGGTGAAGCTGTGGACGGTGTATCCCCGGCTGTTCGTATGGCCGCCGGTGCGCTCGGTGCGGCACGCGCTGGAGCGCGCCTCGGTGGCGGTGCTGGTCGGAGCGACGGCGTTCCAGCTGTTCAGCGGGTTGCTGAACACGGTGCAGTGGTATCCGTGGCCGTTCTCCTTCGTGCCCGTGCACTTCGCGGTGGCCTGGCTGCTGGCGGGTGCGCTGCTGCTGCACCTGGCGGTCAAGTGGCCCCGGATCAGGGCGCATTGGCGGCGCGGCGCGGAGGCGACGGTCGCCCTGTCGGCCGACGGCGCCGGGCCCGACCGGCGGTCGCTCCTACTGGGGCTCGCGGCGGCGGTCGGAGCGGTCACCGTGACCACCGTCGGTCAGTCCTTCACCCCGCTCAAGGGTCTCGACCTGCTCGCGCCGCGCCACCCCGACCACGGCCCGCAGGGCCTGCCGGTGAACCGGACAGCCGCAGCGGCAGGGGTACTGCCCGCCGTGCGTGCAGTGGCCGACTGGCGGCTGGAGGTCGCAGGGCCCCGCCCCTTCCGGCTGAGTCTGGACGAGCTGCGCGCCCTGCCGCAGACCGAGGTCGAGCTGCCGATCGCCTGCGTCGAGGGCTGGAGCAAGAACGCGCGCTGGACCGGCGTACGTATCAAGGACCTGCTGGAGCGGGCCGGGGCGCCGCCCGGTGCCCGGCTGCGGGTGGAGTCCCTGGAGCGGCAGGGCGCCTACCGGGTGATGGACATGGGCAGCGAGTACGCCCACGATCCCCTGACCCTCCTCGCGCTCGCGCTCAACGGGCAGGTACTGTCCGCCGATCACGGCTACCCGGCACGCATCATCGCGCCGAACCGGCCGGGCGTACTGCAGACCAAATGGGTGGCCCGGCTGGAGGTGCGGTGATGCGCACCGGATACGGGCGTACGGCGGCCGGGGCCGTGGGCGTGGCCCTGATGGCGATCGGAGCGGCGCTGGCCGTCGGCACCGGTGACGTCGTGAGCGTCGCGCTGTGGGTGGGCGGGGCGATCGTGGCGCACGACGGACTGATCGCACCGGTGGTGTTGGGCGTCGGACTGCTGCTCGGCGGGCTGGGCGGGCTCGGTGGACAGGGCCGACTGGGCGGACTGGGCCGACTTGGCGGACTTGGCGAACCGCGCCTGCGGGCGTACGGGGCGGTGCGCGGCGCCCTGATCGTGGCGGGGTGTCTGACCCTGGTCGCCCTGCCGGTGCTGCTGCGCCCCGGAACCCCGGCCAACTCATCGGTGCTGCCGTTGAATTACGTACGGGGCTGGCTGGTCGCCCTGGCAGCGGTGGCGGTCACGACGGGCGTACTTGTCGGCGTACGACACGTACGCCACGTGCGACGCATGCGAGGTGCACGAGGTGCACGAGGTGCACGAGAGCTTCTGAAGCGCCGACGGGGCGACTGAGCCGTCGACGGGGCCGTCAGCCCCGGTGCAGCCCGCCAAGCCCGCTAGCCGTGGTGCAGCTGGCGGAACCGGCGGCCCGCCGTCCGCCAGTGGTCTCCGGCCGTCCAGCCCGTCGCCCCGGCGTACCGGAGGAGGGCCCGGTCGCCGATCCTCGCCCAGGGGAACGACTCCCCCAGCGCCCCTCGGCCGTCGCCGACCCGTACTTCTACCCGCTCGTCGAGGTCCTGCTCGGCCACTTCAACGATCAACATGCCGCTCGGCCCTGTCAGTTCGGCGATCCGGGCCAGCAGGGCGGCGGGGTCGCCGCCGATGCCGATGTTGCCGTCCATCAGCAGGACGGTGTCCCAGCGTCCGCCGCCCGGCAGCGGGTCGAAGACGGAGCGGCACAGCGCGGCCCCGCCCTCCCGTTCCGTGCGGGCGACCGCCTCCCGGCTCACGTCGAGGCCGAGAGCGACCCGGCCCAGCTCTGCGAGGGCCACCACCAAGCGCCCCGGGCCGCAGCCGACGTCGAGCACCGTTCCTCGGCAGCGGGCCAGCACGGTGGTGTCGGCGCTGTCGGGCGGCGCGCACCAGCGCTCCACCTCCAGCGGCAGCAGCCACCCGTCGTCGCGGCGCAGGAAGAGCGGTCCGCGACCGGCGAGCAGCGCGTCCCGGTACGGTTCGGCCCGCCAGGCCGGCACGCTCACCGGGAGCCCGCCGCGGTGGTGGCGAGTTCCGCGTGCAGGCGGCCGAAGCGGCTGCGGGGAACCATGGCGGCCACCGCCCGCGCGTCGGCCGCGGTGTCCACGTCCCGGAGCACGGGAAGGTCGCGCACGCGGAGCCCCGCTCCGCTCAGCCTGCGCCGCTGGACCGCACCGGTGTGCGGTACGGACATGGGCACTCCGCGCAGCAGTTCCGGGTCGGGCTCGGCCAGCCCCAGCGCCCAGAACCCGCCGTCGTCGGCGGGCCCGAACCACGCGTCCGCGTCGGCGAACTCGCTTGCCTGTGCCAGGAGTTGGGGTGTCACCTGCGGAGTGTCCATGCCGATCAGCAGCGCGGGCCCCGTGCATCCGGCGAAGGCGTCGGCCAGCCGGGCGTCGAGGCCGCCCGCGCACTGCGGTCTCACCTCGAAGCCGGGCGGCAGCCAGGGTCCGGGGCTGCCGTCGAGGACCAGCACCCGACGGTCGGCCGGGGTGTCACGTACCGCCTGGAGGGTGTCGGCGAGGGACGCCTCGGCCAGCCGGGCCGCCTCGACGGAGGTGAACGGCGGGGTGAGCCGGGTCTTCACCCGGCCGGGCAGCGGCTCCTTGGCGATGACGAGCAGGGTGAGCGGGCCGTTCATCGCGCCGTTCATCGCGCCGTTCGTCGCGCCATTCATCGCGACCCCTCCCGCCCGGCCGCAGCATCGGCCTCCCGCACGGCCGCCGGTGCCTCCGCGAGGACCTTGCGCATGTCCCGTACCGCCTGCCACGTGCCCCGCCAGGTGCCCGTGACCTTCGACTTCCCGGACCGCGGCAGATACGGCACGTCCCGCTCCCGCACCCGCCAGCCCGCGTCCGCCGCCCGCACCACCATCTGGAGCGGGTATCCGCTGCGCCGGTCGGTGAGGCCGAGGGCCAGCAGTTCCGCGCGCCGTGCGGCACGCATCGGCCCCAGGTCGTGCAGCCGCAGCCCGGTCCTGCGGCGGAGCATCCGGGCGAGGGCCAGGTTTCCCGCCCGGGCGTGCGGCGGCCAGGCCCCCCGTCCCTGCGGGCGCCGCCGTCCGAGTACCAGGTCGGCTTCCCCCGAGGCCACTTGGGCGGCGAAGGGGAGCAGCAGCCCCGGGTCGAGCGAGGCGTCGCAGTCGCAGAAGCAGACGACGTCGGCGGTCGCCGCGAGCAGCCCGGCGTGGCAGGCGGCGCCGAAGCCCCGCCGGGTTTCGGTCACCACGGTGGCGCCGAGCGAGCGGGCGAGTTCCGCCGAGCCGTCGGTGGAGCCGTTGTCGACGACGATCGCGCGCCAGAGCGGCGGAACGCGTTCCAGCACCCAGGGCAGGGCGCCCGCTTCGTCCAGGCAGGGCAGTACGACGTCCACGGAGCCCGTGAGGGCCGTCCGCTCCGCCGCTGAGGGGTTCAAGTCGGTCACGCCGTCCACCGTATGAACCAGGGGCGGCCGATCGGGGCTCCGAGACCTTACGAAACGCGGACGTCGGCCCCGTCCCAGGGTGCGCGGGTGCCGCTGCGGCGGGCCGGAGTGCGAGGCTGAGGACATGCAGGAGCACAGGCAGGAGCACATGCGGGAGCACAGGCAGAACGCGCGGAGGGTCCTGGTCGTGGACGACGACCCGACGGTGGCCGAGGTGGTCACGGGCTACCTGGAGCGTGCGGGTTTCACGGTGGACCGGGCCGCCGACGGCCCCGGCGCGCTCGGGGCGGCCGAGCGGCACTGGCCCGACCTGGTCGTCCTCGACCTGATGCTGCCCGGCATGGACGGTCTCCAGGTCTGCCGGAGGCTGCGGGCCCGCGGGCCCGTTCCGGTGATCATGCTGACCGCGCGCAGCGGCGAGGAGGAGCGGATCCTCGGTCTGGAGGTCGGCGCGGACGACTACGTCACCAAGCCGTTCAGCCCGCGGGAGCTGGTGCTCCGCGTCGAGTCGGTGCTGCGCCGGGCGGCCCACGCGCCGACGCCGGGACCGCCGCTGCGGGTCTCGGGCCTTGAGGTGGACCCGGTGGCCCGCCGCGCCGCCAAGGACGGCCGTGAACTCGCCCTCACCCTGCGGGAGTTCGACCTGCTCGTGCACTTCCTCCGGCATCCGGGGCAGGTCTGCGGCCGGGAGCAGCTGATGCAGGAGGTGTGGGGGTGGGAGTTCGGCGACCTCTCCACGGTCACCGTCCACGTGCGGCGACTGCGGAGCAAGGTGGAGGACGATCCGGCCAGGCCCCGGCTCATTCAGACCGTCTGGGGCGCCGGATACCGCTTCGACCCGATTCCCGGTCCAGAAGACCCGCTTCCCGCTCCAGAAGACCCACTTCCCGAGGACTGACGCCGTGAACGACATCCTGCTCATCGCCCTCTACGCCTTCCTCGGCGCGGCCGGGGCCGGGCTGCTGGGCGCCGTCGTCCTGCATCTGCTGCGGCGCCGCTCGATCGCCGTCTCGCTCACCGTCGTCGCCGCGGTGGCGGTCACCGCGATGCTCGCGGGGACCCTCGCCGTCGCCCAGGCGATGTTCCTGTCCGCCCACGACCTCTCCGTGGTCACCCTGGTCGTCGCGATGACGGCGGTGGTGTCCCTGCCCACCGCACTCCTGCTCGGCCGCCGCCTCGTCGTGCACACCCGCCGACTGGCCCTGGCCGCAAGGGAGTTCGGGAACGGCGGCAGCTTCGTCGCACCCCCGGGTCCGTCCCCCGCCGAACTGGCCGCGCTCAGCGCGGAGCTGGCAGCCACCGGCGAGCGGCTGGCCGCGTCCCGGCAGCGCGAACGCGCCCTGGAGGCGTCCAGACGCGAGCTGGTCGCCTGGATCTCGCACGACCTGCGCACTCCGCTGGCCGGACTGCGCGCCATGTCGGAGGCGCTGGAGGACGGGGTCGTACAGGACACGGCCCGCTACCACCGGCAGATCCGCACCGAGGTGGACCGGCTCAACGCGATGGTCGGCGACCTGTTCGAGCTCTCCCGCATCCACGCCGGGGCGCTCGCCCTGGTACGCGCCCGCATCTCGGTGTACGACCTGGTCGGGGACGTGCTCGAAGGCGCGGACCCGCTCGCCAGGGAGCACGGGGTGCATCTGGTCGGGGACCGGGTCGACGCCGTCCCGGTCGAGGTGGACGGCAAGGAGATGACCAGGGTGCTGGCCAACCTCCTGGTCAACGCGATCCGGCACACTCCGGCCGACGGCACCGTGGCCGTCGCCGCCGAACGCCTCGCCGACACCGTGGTCCTCTCCGTCACCGACGGCTGCGGCGGCATCCCGCAGGAGGATCTGCCCCGGGTCTTCGACACCGGCTGGCGCGGCTCGGCGGCCAGGACCCCGCCGGCCGGGGCGGGGCTCGGCCTGGCCATCGTGCGGGGCATCGTCGAGGCGCACTCGGGCCGGGCTGAGGTCCACAACGTGGCGGGCGGCTGCCGCTTCGAGGTCACCCTCCCGGCCGCGACCGCGTAACGGGGCCAGGACCGGGGCCGGGACCGGGGCCGGGACCGAGCCGGGGCCCCGCCTCACTCCCCGCGCAGTCCGCTCAGCGCGAAGCCCGCCATCCCCGCCGCGAAGTCCGTCTCGGGCCGCCAGCCCAGTTCCGCCCGCAGCCGCGCCGAGTCCGCCGTGATGTGGCGTACGTCCCCCAGTCTGAACTCCCCCGTGACGACCGGCTGTTTGCCTCCGTGCGCCGCCGCGAGGGCCGTGGCCATCTCGCCGACCGTGTGCGGGTCGCCGCTGCCCACGTTGTACGCCGTGAGCGCGGCCGGGGCACGTGCGCCGAGCGACTCCAGGGCCAGGGCGTTGGCCGCGGCCACGTCCCTCACGTGGACGAAGTCCCGCCGCTGGCCGCCGTCCTCGAAGACCCGGGGCGCCTCGCCCCTGGCCAGCGCCGAGCGGAAGAGGGAGGCCACGCCCGCGTAGGGGGTGTCGCGGGGCATGCCGGGGCCGTACACGTTGTGGTAGCGCAGGGACACGGCCCGGCCGCCGGTCGCACGCGCCCAGGCCGCCGCCAGATGTTCCTGGGCCAGCTTGGTGGTGGCGTACACGTTGCGCGGATCGGTCGGCGCGTCCTCCGCCACGAGCCCCGGTGCCAACTCCGCTCCGCAGCTGGGGCACTGCGGCTCGAACCGCCCGGCCTCCAGCTGGTCCGCCGCGCGCGGTCCGGGGCGTACCGTGCCGTGCAGGGGGCAGTCGTAGCGCCCCTCCCCGTACACGACCATCGACCCGGCCAGCACCAGCCGGTCCACCCCGGCCCCGGCCATCTCGGCGAACAGCACCGCCGTCCCCAGGTCGTTGCAGCCCACGTAGGCGGGCGCGTCCGCGAAGTCCTTGCCGAGTCCCACCATCGCCGCCTGGTGGCACACCGCGTCCGCACCGCGCAGCACCCGCCGCACGGCCGCCGCGTCCCGCACGTCCGCGTGCACCCACTCGACGCCATCGGGCGGTACCGGCCGGGTGGGGTGTGCGGCCGGAAGCAGGGCGTCCAGCACCACCGGGTCGTGGCCTTCGGAGATCAGTCGTTCGACGATGTGCGAGCCGATGAAGCCCGCTCCGCCAGTCACAAGTACACGCATGGCACCGACGCTAGGGCCCGCGGGCCGCCCCGCCCACCGGGCACGCGCGCACGTCACCGCACCGTAAGAAGTGCCGCACCCGCCGCGCCTGCCGCACCTGCCGCACCTGCCGCATCCACCGCGGGGGCCGCCAGCGTCGGATAGTCCGTGTAGCCCAGCTCTCCGCCCACGTACATCAGACCCTTGTCCCGTACGGGATTGACGGGCGCGGCGGTGCGCAGGCGCTCGACCAGGTCGGGGTTGGCCAGGAACGGGCGGCCCAGGGCGATCAGATCGGCGCCCGCTGCCAGGAGGCGTTCGGCCTCGCGGCGGCCGCCGTCGGCCGGGATCCGGTCGGCCGGGAGCATCGGGTTGGCGATCAGGGTTCCGGGCCAGTTGGCGCGGATGTGCTGGAAGAGGGGTGCGTCGGGGTCGGCGTACACGAGGTGGAGGTACGCGAGGCCGCCCAGGTCCGCGAGGGCGGCGACGAGGGGCGGGTAGATGTCGTCGGTGTCGCCCTCGACGATGCCGTTGACGGTGAGGCCTGGGGACAGCCGTACGCCGACCCGCTCGGGGCCGATCGCCTCGGCCACGGCCCGGACGACCTCCACGACGAAGCGGATGCGGTGGGCTGCGGGGCCGCCGTACTCGTCGGTGCGGAGGTTGGTGTTCCGGCTGAGGAACTGGTGCAGGAGGTAGCCGTTGGCGCCGTGCACCTCGACCCCTTCGAAGCCCGCTTCGATCGCCTTGCGGGCCGCTTCGGCGAAGTCGGCGACGGTGGTGCGGATGTCGGCGGGGGTCATCTCCCGCGGTACGACGGCCGGTTGGTGGCCGGTGGCCGTGTGGATGGTGTCCGGGAGCGGGACGGCAGAGGGGGCGAGCGGGGTGTGGCCGCTGTTCTCGGGGTGGCCGACCCGTCCGCCGTGCTGGATCTGGAGGAACATCCGGCCGCCCTCGGCCCGTACCGCGTCCGTCACGCGACGCCAGCCCTCGACATGGGAGGCGGTGTGGATGCCGGCGGTGTTGGCGTACGTCTGGCTCACCGCGTTCGGCCGGGAGGCCTCGGCGATGATCAGGCCCGCGGTGGCCCGCTGGGCGTAGTAGGTGGCCATCAGCGGGAGCGGGGTGCCGTCGGCGGCTGCGCGGTTGCGGGTCAGGGGGGCCATGACGAGGCGGTTGGGGAGGGCGAGGGGGCCGAGGCGGGTGGGCTCGAAGAGGCGGGAAGAAAGGGGAGAGAGGGAGGAGAGGGAGGAGGGAGAGGTGGCGGGCCGTGTGAGGGTGGCTGCTGTCGTGTTCGTCATGTCCGTACGGTAGAAGTTGACACCAGTGTCAGATTCAAGTCCGGCGAGTGAGAGACGGGTTCGGGAATGCGGATCGGGGAACTGTCGGCGCGGACCGGAGTGAGCGAGCGGTCGCTGCGCTATTACGAGAAGCAGCTGCTGCTGGCCTCGGAACGTACGCCCGGCGGGCACCGCGACTATCCCGAGCGCGCCGTGGACCGGGTCGTACTCATCCAGCAGCTCTACGCGGCGGGCCTGCACAGCAAGAAGATCGCCGAACTGCTGCCCTGCATGCGCGACACCGACGGCGGCCCCTCCGACATCGCCACCCCGCGCCTGCTCGCCGAACTCACGGCGGAACGCGACCGCATCGACCGCATGATGGCGGACCTGGCACGGTCGAAGGAGGTCCTGGACGAGGTGATCGAAACGGCTTCGGAGGTGTCGGCGGTACGGGGGTGAGACGGCCGAATCGCGTCGTCCCTGTATGCGCACCTAACCGGGTACGGGGCGCGAGGCCTCGGTCACCCCGCACCTACCCAAGTGCGGGGCGCGAGGCCTCGGTCACCGTGGCCGTGCCGACGACGGGCCTGCCCTCGTGCATGATGAGCACGTCGCCGCGTGCGAGGTGCGTCCAGTGCTCGGGGGTGAGGGGCGCCAGCCGTACGTCGGCGGTTTCGCCCGGCCCGAGGGTCTCCGCCGATTCCACCCACAGCCTGGCGATGCTCGTGGACCGTTCGCCGTCGGCGGTACGGAGGCCGATGTCCCACACGGGCACGAGCCGGCCGTCCCCGTCGAAGGCGCTCCGGCGGGTTCCGCCCTCTTCCGGCGTCAGCAGCGTCAGCGTCGCGCGGAAGACGCCGTGCTCGGTCTCGCGGGCCCGCCACCGGCACCAGCGGCTGCTGCGGTCGAGCATCATCTGCCGCGCGGCCTCGGCGAGAAGCTCCCAGAAGGCCAGAGGGGCGCGGACCGAGCGGCTGTCGCCCAGGTCGACGAGGAGGTACAGCGCCAGCTCCCACTCCCGGCAGCCGATCTCCTCGCGCACGTCCCCCGCCGTGACACCGCTCGCGGACACGGCCCCGTCCGGCAGGAGGTCGGCCGCCCGACGGAGGAGGGTGAACGCGTCCACCACAGGATTCACGGGCAGGCGTACCCGTTACTCGCCGTCCGCGTAGGCCACCGCGGCGGCGTACCCCTGTGCCACGGTGATGTCCGTCAGCCGCCAGCCGGGGATGTCGCCCGGCCGGGGGCCGGTGCCGACGTACGTACCGTCGATCGGTACGGCGATCCCCGTCCCGGTCCCCTTGAGGTACGCCTCCTTCCGGCACCAGCAGCGGCCGAACGCGGCCTGCCGCGCGGCGTCGTCCGCGCTGAGGGCGCCCAGTTCGGCACGCTCGCGGGGGTGCAGGGTGGTGGCGACCTCGTCGGTCTGGGCGACATCGGGGACGAGCTCGACGTCGATCCCGACCGGAGTCGGACCGAAAGCGAAGAGGACCAGGTCACCGCTGTGCGAGAGCGAGAAGTGGAGGTCCGATCCGGGGACGCAGGGGCGCCCGTGGGGCTCCGGGCAGAGAGGGCAGTCCTCACGGCCGAGTACGACCGCGGCCGGGTCCTCACCGAGGTACGCGCCGAGCAGCCGACGGAGACCGACGTGGGCGGCGGCGTAGCGCTCCCGGTCGATGTCCCTGCGGAAGGCCGCGTGACGCTTGCGCTCGACGGCGTCGAACATGTCGTACGCTCCGGCGCCCGCCCCCGCGTCGTACTCGGAAACCCTCAACTGCCAGATGTCCGGGACCTCTTGGGGACGCAGGAACACGCCACCCGTGAGGGGTCCGGGAAGCAGCGTGCGCGGCGCGAGGAGCGCACTTGCCACCGGAGCGCCCCGCAAGGGGCGTCCCTCGCTCGCAGAGCTTGCGGAAGAGTCGAACATCAGGGCCTCGCAGGGTAGTCGGGGCGGGGGCTCGGGACTTGAACTGGACCTGGACCTGGACCGGGGACCGGGGACCGGTGCAGCATTTCACGCTTCGGTCCGCGTAGATCATTTCAGCCTGCGCAGACCGTTTCGGCCTGCGCGGATCACACGGGTAGGAGCCGTCAGCCTCCGGGCCTGCGCGCGGGGCACGGCGGCGGGCCGTACAGCCTGCCGAAGGCGTTTCGGACGGCGATCCGGCCCGCCTCGCGGAACGAGCCGTCGCGCGAGTCCATTTCGTGAACGCGCAGTTCCTGGAGGATGACGGCGACGGCCGCAGCCGCTCCCCCTGCTTCGAGTTCCTCCCGCAGTCCCGCCTCCAGCGCCGCGAGGTACCCGGGCACCTCCGGCAGGTCCGGTACGCGGGCCCCTGTGCCGACCTCGAAGGCGAGGCCCTCCTCCCAGGGCTCGAAGTCCACCGTGACCGCCGCGAAGTCGCCCGGACACCCGGCCTGACGGGCGTACGTCGCCCGCACGCCCGGCACCGGCCGGGGCGGGAACGTGCCCCGTTCCTCGCTCACACCGCTCACAGCACTCACATCACTCACAGCGCTCACAGAACTCACAGAACTCACAGCCACTCCGGCTGGTCGGTGCCCCAACTACTCACCGAACGCGCCCAGTTGTGCGGCGATCCCTCGTAGCTCACCGGAGGCAGCGCGTGTTCGAGCCTGCCGTACGGCGATTCGGTGACGCCCATCCACTGCCGGGGATCGTACGAATCGCCGCCCACGACGGAATCCTCCTCCGCCGCCCGCAGGTCCCCATGCATCAGCCAGGCCGCCGTGCCGACGAGCGAGTACCGCAAGTGGCTGCCGTGCCCGTCCTTCTGACGCTCCGTCAACGCACGCAGTACGCCCGCCGCGATGAGGTACCCGGTGCCGTGGTCCAGCGCCTGCGCGGGCAGGGCGCCCGGCCGGTCACCGGCCTCCGCTCCCGTCCCCGCTTCCCTCCCCTCCGACTCGATCGCCGCGATGCCGGTCCCCACCTGTACGAGGCTGTCGAAGCCGCGCCGCCCGGCCCACGGTCCGGTCCAGCCCCAGGCGCAGAGCTGGGCGACGATCAGGCCGGGATGCCGTTCCCGCAGCTCGTCGGGGGCCAGCCCGAGGGAGTCCAGGGCGCCGGGCCGGTATCCGGACAGGACGACGTCGGCCGAGGCCAGGAGCGCATCGAAGGTGTGCCGGTCGTCCTCGTCGGCGAGGTCGAGCAGGGTCGAGCGCTTGCCCATGCCGGTGTCGGCGTACGTGTCGGCCTCCTCCGGCAGGTGCGGCGAGTCGATGCGCAGTACGTCCGCGCCGAGCAGTCCGAGGGTCCGTGCGGCCACCGGTCCCGCGAGGACCCGGGTCAGGTCCAGCACCCGTACCCCCTCGGCCGGAAGCGGCGCCTCCGCCAGCCGCCCGGCACCGGCGACGGCGGCACCGGCGACAGCAGTACCACCGACGGCAGCACCGCCGACCGCCCGCCGCGTCTCTACCAGAGGTACGTCGCCGGGCGCGGCCGGAGCCGGGGCCAACGCCACCGCGAGCCCGCCCGCCTCGTACACCGCCTCCTGCACCTGCCGCGCGGAACGCTTCGCCAGCTCCCCCGCCAGCACCTCCGCAAGCTCCCGGTCGTCCCGAGAGCCGTCTCCGCCGTCCGGGATGCCCAGTGCGGCGAGCAGCCGGGCCCGGTGGTGCGGGTAGTTGGCATGCGTGCGCACCCACCCGTCGGCGGTGCGCCAGAAGCCGGACAGCGGTGCGAAGTTGACCGGGGCGCGCCCGTCCATCCGCAGCACCCGCTCGCTGTGGAACGCCGTGGCGACGGCCCCTTCGGAGACCCGTACCGCGGGCACCTCCCCGCCGTTGCGCGCCGCAGCCAGTTCCGCGGCGGCAAGCGAGCAGACGCCGACCGATGTCCGTGCCAACTCCCGTACCGGCAACCGGGCGGACAGCACGTCGCCCGCGTCGCGCACGTACGCGACCTTCTCGACGAGCCCCGGCGGCCCCCCGAGCGCCGACCAGGCGTGGGCGGTCGCGGCGTCGGGGGTGGGACCGGACCCGGGGTCGCGGTCTCGCTCGCGGTCGGTGATCGTCATCCCGTCAGGATGCAACATGCGGGCCCCGCCGGAGCCCGCATGTGATCCAGCTATCACGCCTCAGCCTCTCCCTCCGCCGACGGGGCGGTGCCGGAGGCGGTGGCCGAAGCGCTGGTCGGGGCAGTAGCGGGCTTGGTGGCGCGGATGATCGCGGAGTGCATGCCGTCGGCGACGGAGTGGGTGGGGGTGATCTCGATGCCGGTGAATCCGGCGGCTGCGAGGCCCCGGCGGTACTCGGCGAAGGAGAGCGCTCCGGCGATGCAGCCGACGTGGTCGCCGCGTTCCGCCCGCTGTTCGGGGCTGAGGGTGTCGTCGGCGACGACGTCGGAGATGCCGATCCGGCCGCCGGGGGTGAGGACCCGGTAGGTCTCGGCGAAGACGGCGGGCTTGTCGGTGGAGAGGTTCACGACGCAGTTGGAGATGACGACGTCGATGGTGTTCGCGGGCAGCGGGACCGCCTCGATGGCGCCCTTGAGGAACTCGACGTTGGTGGCGCCGGCCTTCTTCTGGTTGGCGAGGGCGAGGGCGAGCATTTCCTCGGTCATGTCGAGGCCGTACGCCTTGCCGGTGGGGCCGACCCGGCGGGCGGAGAGGAGGACGTCGATGCCGCCGCCGGAACCGAGGTCCAGGACCCTCTCGCCCTCGTTGAGGTCGGCGACCGCGGTGGGGTTTCCGCAGCCGAGCGAGGCGGCGACGGCTTCGGCGGGCAGTTCGTCGCGCTCGGTGGCGGCGTAGAGGGTTCCGCCGAAGTTCTCGTCGACCTCGATCGCGGCCGGTCCGCAGCAGGCGGTGCCGCCCTCGGCGACCTGGAGCGCGGCGGCCGCATAGCGGCGGCGGACGGTTTCGCGGAGGTCGGTGTGCTGCTCGGCGGACTGCACGGTGGGCTGCTCCGTGTGCTGCTCTGTCATGACCCTCACTCCTCGGCAGTGGTGCCCCCAACGGGCTGCATTGATACTTCTCGATGCAACCTTGCGCGCTGGATCGAAGAACGTCAACATAGAAGCATGTCGAATCAAGAACTGCCGGTGCTCGGCCAGGACGGCGCCGGAGGATGCTGTCCGACCCTGCTGAGCGCCCCCATGGCCGAGGACCGGGCCGTCGAGCTGGCGAAGGTGTTCAAGGCCCTGGGCGACCCGGTCCGGCTGCGGCTGCTGTCGATGATCGCGTCGCGGGAGGGCGGGGAGATCTGCGTCTGCGACCTGACTCCGGCGTTCGACCTGTCCCAGCCGACGATCTCCCATCATCTGAAGCTGCTGAAGCAGGCCGGGCTGATCGCCTCCGAGCGGCGTGGGACGTGGGTGTACTACCGGCTGCTTCCCGCGACGACCGACCGGCTCTCGGCAGTCCTCGCGAACCCTCAGTCGGAAGTGCCGTCCGGGGCCGCGTCATGAGCGGGACGACGACCGCCGCGACCGCCCCCACCGCGCCGGTCGCGGCCCGCCTCTCCTTCCTGGACCGCTTCCTCGCAGTGTGGATCCTGCTCGCGATGGCCGCCGGTCTCGGCCTCGGCCGTCTCGTGCCCGGCCTCGGGGACGCGCTGGCGAAGGTCACCGTCACCGGCGTCTCCCTGCCGATCGCGCTGGGCCTGCTGGTGATGATGTATCCGGTGCTGGCCAAGGTCCGCTACGACCGGCTCGACTCGGTCACCCGCGATCGCCGCCTGCTTCTCCCCTCCCTGGTCCTGAACTGGGTACTGGGCCCTGCCCTGATGTTCGCCCTGGCCTGGCTCTTCCTGCCGGATCTCCCCGAGTACCGGACCGGGCTGATCGTCGTCGGCCTCGCCCGGTGCATCGCCATGGTGATCATCTGGAACGACCTGGCGTGCGGCGACCGGGAGGCCGCGGCCGTCCTCGTCGCCCTCAACTCCGTGTTCCAGGTGTTCGCGTTCGGCCTGCTGGGCTGGTTCTACCTCTCCGTACTGCCGGGCTGGCTCGGTCTTGAGACCACCGGGCTGCACGTGTCGGTGTGGGAGATCGCCCGCAGCGTCCTCATCTTCCTCGGCATCCCCCTCGCCGCCGGATTCCTGACCCGCAAGCTGGGCGAGAAGGCCAAGGGGCGGGTCTGGTACGAGGCGAAGCTGATCCCGCGGATCGGCCCGTTCGCGCTCTACGGGCTGCTGTTCACGATCGTCGTGCTGTTCGCCCTGCAGGGCGACGCGATCACCTCGCAGCCGGTGGACGTACTGCGGATCGCGCTGCCGCTGCTGGTGTACTTCGCCGTGATGTGGGCCGGATCCATGGCGCTGGGCAAGGCCGTCGGCCTCAATTACCCGAAGGCCACGACGCTCGCGTTCACCGCGGCGGGCAACAACTTCGAGCTCGCCATCGCGGTCGCCATCGCCACTTTCGGCGCCTCCTCGGGGCAGGCCCTGGCCGGAGTCGTGGGCCCGCTCATCGAAGTGCCCGTACTGATCGGCCTGGTCCATGTGGCCCTCGCGGCCCGCCGCTGGTTTCCCGCCGCTGAGTCCCTTGAGTCCCTTGAGTCCCTGTCGGCCCCTGCGACCGTCGCCGTCACTGAGGAAGGTTCCCCCCGTGCCTGAACCCCTGTCCGCGAGGCCCTCCGTCCTGTTCGTCTGCGTCCACAACGCGGGCCGTTCCCAGATGGCCGCCGCCTTCCTCACCCACCTCGCCCAGGGGCGGGTCGAAGTCCGCTCAGCGGGTTCCGCCCCCGCGGACTCGGTGAACCCGGCGGTCGTCGAGGCGATGCACGAGGTCGGCATCGACCTCGCCGCCCAGACCCCCAAGCTGCTGACGACCGAGGCCGTCCGGGCGTCCGACGTGGTCATCACCATGGGCTGCGGGGACGCCTGCCCCGTCTTCCCCGGCAAGCGGTACCTCGACTGGAAGCTCGACGACCCGGCAGGACAGGGCGTCGAAGCGGTCCGGCCGATCCGGGACGCGATCGAAGCCCGCGTCCGCACCCTCCTGGACGAGACACTGCGGGACGAGACCCTCCTGGACGAGACACTGCGGGACGGGACACTGCGGGGCGACCTCCCGCCCGCAGAAGGCTGAAGTCGCCTCCGTAAATTGGTCCCATGACGGAGAGTACGCAGGCCACAGCAGGAACGCGGCCGCAGGAGAAGCAAAAACGGGGCGGCCGGAGGCGCAAGCCGAAACAGACACGCATACCAGGGATCTCGCGAGTACGGCCGTCCGTACTCATGGCCGCTGGGACCGTCGTGTCCCGGGCGACGGGGCTGCTGCGGACGGTCCTTCAGGCCGGGGCGCTCGGCACCGGCCTCCTCGCGACCACGTACAACCAGGCCAACGTCGTCCCCGCGAGCCTGTACTTCCTCCTCATCGGCGGTGCGCTCAACTCCGTCCTCGTACCGCAGCTGGTACGGGCCCGGCTGGAACACGCCGACGGCGGGCGGGCGTTCGAGCAGCGGCTCGTCACCCTGACGATGTCGGTGCTCGGCGTCGGCACGCTGCTGGCGGTGTGGGCGGCGCCGCAGATCATCAGCGTCTACCAGAGCGACACGCCGGAAACCCACGAGGCGTTCCAACTGACCGTCGTCTTCGCCAGGTTCCTCCTCCCGCAGATCTTCTTCTACGGGCTGTTCAGCATCCTGGGCCAAGTGCTCAACGCGCGCGGCAAGTTCGGGGCGATGATGTGGACGCCCGTCCTCAACAACATCATCCTGATCGGGATGTTCGGGGCGTACGTCGGCCTGATGGCCGTGCCGGACACGGTGCAGGACATCACGTCGACGCAGGTCACCCTGCTCGGCGCGGGTACGACGCTGGCGCTCGCCGTGCAGGCACTGTCGCTGGTCCCCTTCGCGCGGGCGGCCGGTTTCCGGTTCCGGCCGCGCTTCGACTGGCGCGGGACCGGGCTCGGCAAGAGCATCAGCGCGGCGCGGTGGACACTGCTGTTCGTCCTGGCGAACCTGGCGGCGAGCACGGTCGTGACGCGTTACGCCTCCGCGGCCGACACCGAACTCCCCACCGCGGGCGTCGGATTCTCCTCCTACACCTACGCGAACACCATCTTCTCCCTCCCCCAGTCGGTCGTCACCGTGTCCCTCGTGACGGCCCTGCTGCCGCAGATGAGCCGGGCCGTCGCCGAGCACCGGCTGGACGACCTGCGCGGCGACCTCTCCCGGGCGCTGCGCACCAGCGGCGTGATCATCGTCCCCGCGGCGTTCTTCTTCGCCGCGCTGGGCCCGGAGCTCGCGCAGGTGATCTTCACCCACGGGCCGGCCGCCGACCCGCAGAGCGTCGTGCCCCTCGGCCAGATGCTGCAGGCGTTCGGGCTCGGCCTGATCCCGTTCTCCGCGCAGTACATGCTGCTGCGCGGCTTCTACGCCTTCGAGGACACGCGGACGCCGTTCTGGATGGCGCTGTGGATCAGCGCCGCGAACATCGCCCTGGCCACCGGCTGCCATCTGCTGCTGCCCCCGCGCTGGTCGGTCGTCGGCCTCGCGGGTGCGTACGCGCTCTCGTACGCCCTCGGGCTCCTGCTCACCGCGTGGCGTCTGCGCCGCCGGCTGGAGGGGCGGCTCGACGGGCGGCAAGTGGCCGTCACCTACGGCAAGCTGACCGCGGCCTCGCTCGTGGCCGGGGCCGCCGGGTGGGCCGTGGCCCGCGTCTGCTCCGACGCCGTGCCGGCGGGCTGGGCACCGGCCGTGAGTCTGGTGGCCGGGGGTGCGGCGATGCTGCTGGTCTTCGTGCTCCTCGCGAAGGCCATGCGGGTCGAGGAGCTGCGGAGCCTGCCGGGTCTTGGCAGGCGGCGGGCGCAGGCGTAGCAGCGGGCGCAGGCGTAGCAGGCACGGATGTGGGCGCGCGCGGAAATTCGCGCGCGCCCGGGGGCCGCTGCGGGGATGATCGGGGCCATGTGTGCCGCCAGTAGCAAGATGCATGCCGACGAGGCCGACATCGACGTTCCTCTCGTACGACGCCTGGTCGCTGCCCAGTTCCCGCAGTGGGCCGGGCTTCCGGTCGAGGCTGTCGCGTCGTCGGGTACGGAGAACGCGATGTTCCGGCTCGGTCCTGACCTGGCCGTGCGGCTGCCCCGGATCGCCAGGGCCGTCGACGACGTGGAGCGGGAGCAGCGGTGGCTGCCCGAGCTGGGGGCCCGGCTCCCGGTGCCGATTCCCGCGCCCGTCGGGGTGGGGGCGGCGGGCGAAGGCTTTCCGTGGGCCTGGTCGGTCTACCGGTGGCTGGAGGGGAGCAACCCCGAGGCCGGGAACGTACCCGAACCCGCCTTGCTGGCAAAGGAGTTGGCGGAGTTCGTGACGGCCCTGCGGCGGATCGCGCCCGTTCCTGACGCACCCGTCTGCGGGCGGGGCGGGCCGCTCGCCTCGCCGGGCCGGGACGCGGGGACCCGCCGGGCCATCGAGGAGTTGCGCGGCCTTCCGGAGGAGGGCGTGGACGTCGACGCGGTGACCGCGGTGTGGGACTCGGCGCTCGCGCTTCCCGGGAGTGCGGGCACCGGTGAGGTGCACTGGGTGCACGGCGACCTCTCGCCCGGCAACGTCCTGCTGCACGACGGCCGGCTCTCCGCCGTCATCGACTTCGGCACCGTGGGCGTCGGCAGTCCCACCGTCGACCTGATCCCGGCCTGGAACCTCCTCCCCGCCGAGGCCAGGACCGCCTTCCGTACCCAGCTCCGGGTGGACGACGCCACGTGGGAGCTCGGGCGGGCGTGGGCACTGAGCATCTCGCTCATCCAGCTCCCGTACTACCGGACCACGAACCCGGCGCTCGCGGCCAACTCGCGGCACGTCATCGGGGAAGTACTGGTGGACGCGGGGCTCGCGGCCCGGGAGTGAGCCGCCCGCACCGCCGGCCCCGCGAGCCGTCTCCCCGGAGCAGCGAACCGGTGGACCGGTATGGGGAAATCGGCGACGATGCCCCCATGGCAGTGGAGCGTTTCAAGGACGGAACCGTGTCGGGCCGGGGCGACAGCGCGGACGGCCGACGGGTGGGCCCATGGACGTTCTACTTCCGCAACGGCCGTACGAAGGCGACCGGCAGCTACGCGGCGGGCCGGCTGGACGGCGAGTGGGCCTGGTACCGGTCCGACGGCGGCCCCCTTCAGCAGGGCGCCTTCGTGGCCGGCCAGCAGGACGGACCCTGGCGACGGTGGCACAGCACGGGCGCCCTGCTGGACGAGGGAACGTACGCCCTCGGCAGGAGGACCGGCGAGTGGGTCACGTACGACGACGCGGGCGAAGTGGTGAAGCGCAGGATCCACCGCTGAACCGCCCCTACGAGTCCCCGTAGCGGGTGACGATCGCGGCGGCGCGGTCGCGCAGGGAGGTGCGCAACGACTGCGGGGCCAGGGCTTCCGCGTCCGTGCCGAGCTGCCACAGCGCCCATTCGGCGTGCCGTGAATCCTGGAAGGTCACCTCCAGCCGCAGCCGGCCGTCCGCATCGGGCTCTTCCGCGCGGACGGCAAGCGCGGTGTCCAGCAGCTCCTCCCGCCGCGCCGGGTCCACCCGTACCAGCACGGTGAGGTGGTCGCCGCCGGAGAGGAACCGCGCGCTGCGCTCCCGCCAGATCCGGTCCAGATCGACCCGGTCCGGCCGCTGTGCCGGTTCGGGGAGTTCCTCGGCTGCCAGCACCCGCGACAGCCGATAGGTGCGGTCCGCGCCGGATCTCGTGGCCAGCAAGTAGCCCCGGTCCCGTGCGGTGACCAGGCCGATCGGATCCACCGTCCGCCACTGTGGCGGCCGGCCGGTGGCCGCGTAGTGGATGCGGAGCCTGTGCCCGGCGAGCACCGCGCGCCTGACCTCGGTCATCGTCGTGCCGGGCACCTCCTCGGTGACCCGCCGGCGTGCGAGCAGGTCGGTCTCCGGGTCGACGAGAAATCGCCGAGCGGCATCGCTCGCGGAGGCGCGATGACTTTCGGGCAGCGCGTCGACCACCTTGCGCATGGCCGAAGCGAGCGCCGGGCCGAGGCCTAGCACCTGCTGACCGCGGACCGACCCCGCGGTCAGCAGGGCGAGGGCCTCGTCGTGGTTCAGTCCGGTGAACTCGGTGTCATGGTTCAGTCCGGTGAACTCGGTCCGGAAGCCGGGCAACAACGCGAACCCGCCGTGCCTGCCGCGTTCGGCGTAGACCGGGACGCCGGCCGCGGACAGCGCCTCGATGTCGCGCAGCACCGTACGGGTGGACACCTCCAGCTCCCGGGCCAGCGTGTCCGCGGTCAGCCGACCGCGCTGACGCAGCAGCAGCATCAGCGATATCAACCGGTCGGCACACATGCGAAGAATTTATCGGAATACGTGACCAAGGATGTCGTGATTTGCTGCGAGGCTCCTCAACACACCGTCGCAGCCGGTGGCCACCGAGCCGACGGACGGACGTACGCACGCACTCCCCATGGATCGAATGGAGCTGACATGACAGTGGAACGAACGGCGGTCAACCCGGTGACGTGGTCGACGGAGCTCGGGTTCAACCAGGGTGAGGTCGTCTCCGGGCACACCCGGACCCTGTACACCTCGGGGCAGACCGCGACGGACGGCGACGGCAAGCCCCAGCACGACGGCGACATGGCGGCGCAGTTGGCGCTGAGCATCGACAACCTGGAGGCCGTGCTCGGCGAGGCCGGTATGTCTCTCGCGAACCTCGTCCGGCTCACCATTTACACGACCGACGTCGATCGGCTCCTCCCGCACTACGGCGCGCTGACGGCGCGGTTGGGCGCTGCCGGGGTGGCGCCGGCCTCCACGATGCTCGGGGTGGCCCGGCTGGCGGTCCCGAGCCTGCTGGTCGAGCTGGAGGGGACCGCCGTCGCGTGATGCGACGTCACGTACGGCTGCGGCACGTGTCCCCTGCTCCGAGCAGTGCGTCGAGGAAGGCTGTGCGCGAAGTCCCGTCGCTCGCGAACCACATGCTCATCCGGTGGTCGGCGGCCGGGAACACGAGTCGGCTGTAGTACGCGTCGGAGGAGTCGAGCGCCTTGTCAACGGCCTCGGTGACCGTCGGCGGGATCACCGCGTCGACCGCAGGGGTGGCGAGTACGGCGCGTGCGGTGCCCGGCAGGTCCCGCAGGGCGTCCAGGGCGGGGGAAGTGCGCCAGCTGTCCGGCGTACGGATGATCCCGGTGAAGCCCGCCCCGAACGGGACCGGCCACGCCTCGGCCGCGTACACCGCCGGTGCGCCGAGCCCGACGGCCGCGACCCGGGGCCCGTAGTGCGCGGCCAGGTCGGCGACGGTCTGGCCGCTCATGCTGAATCCGATCAGCAACAGGCCTCGGGCAGCGGGGAGTTGGGAGTCGATGACGGTACGGGCCTGCTCGAAACGACGCCGCAGGCTGAGCTCGCGGAGCAGGCCGGTACTGGCGCCGTGGCCGGAGAAGTCGAAGGCGAGGGCGTGGTGGCCGCGGGCGGCGAGGTGCGTGGCGAGGACGGTGGGGCTCTGCTTGTCGCCGTTGCCGGCGCCGTGGAGTACCACGGCGGCGAGGGGCGACGGGGCGCGCGAGGCGCGCGGGACGACCTCCGCACAGCTGAGGGTCTCGCCGTCGCAGTCGATGCTGAAGTGCCTTACTGGGGCGGGGAGTTCGGTGTCCCGGCGGGGCACGTCGGCCCCGACCGGGCTCACCCCGCTCGTATCACTGCTCGTATCGGTGCTCGTGTCGCTGCTCGTATCGGTGCTCATGTCGGTCATACGGTCTCGGCCTCCGAGGGGGAGTGAACACGCTGCCCGGCACGGGCCGGATCGCACGATACCGGCCGTACGGGCGACCGCCCGCGGCTCTTCCTGCACTTGGCCGGATGACCGAAAGCCACCGGCCCACGGCTGGACGCCGCACGGCAGTCAGGGCCGGTTGCCGCCGCTTCCGGGACCGGCCAGGACCTCTTGGAGCGCGTTCGTCCACTTCGTGCGCACCGCGGACCACTCCTTCTCGCACCCGGCGGCCCTGGCGGCGGGAAGGCCGCCCGTGCCCGCCGGGTCCCGGTGTCCCTCGCGCGCGGACCCGTAGGCGTAGCACAGCTGGTTGACGGCACGTTCCTGGTCCGGGGCGTGCTCGTCAGCCGTCGCCTCCCCGTCCGTCGCCGCTTCCTCGTCGTCCTCGTACACCTCGGCGGACATCCGCCACGCCTCGGCCGCCGCGCGCAGCCGCCGCGCGCCCGGCTCCCCCTCGCGCAGCAGCATCAGGGCCGCGAACTGGTCCGCCAGGTCCTCCTCGCTGCCCGGCAGCCTGAGCCCGAGGACGTCGACGAGGGCGTGGGCGGACTCGTGGAAGAGCGTTTCGATGAGTACGGCGCGGACGTCGTCCGCGGTGGCCCGCCGGTGGCCGCCCTCCCGGAAGAGCTCGCGCGTCTCGGTGACCTCGTCGTAGCAGATCTCGATGCGCCGGGCCTCCGGATCGTACGAAGACCCCTCCCCCGCACAGGACTTGACGACGAGCGGAACCGGCGCCCGGTCTCCCCAGTCCAGGAATCCGGCCAGGGCGGATGCGGCCTCCTCCGCCGTCTTCCGCTCGCGCAGGAACGCGGCGTCCCGCTGATCGGCCGGCGCCGGATCCTCGTACCGTACGGTGACGACCTGGCGCGGTACGGAGACGGCCGGGGGTGCCTGGCACGCGGAGCCTGCTGCCGTCAGCAGGGCGACGGCCACCGCGACGCCCGCCGTTCGCGTCCGCGCCCCTGCCCCCGCCCCTGTCCGTACGCGGGTCCGATTCCGTGCCATCCCATGATCTTAGAGACGCACGACTGACCTTAGAGACGCACGACGGTCGCTTCCGTCGCCTTGATGCTGGTCCACACCGGGGACCCGTCGGCCAGGCCGAGTTCGGCGGCGGCCTGCGGGGTGATTTCGGCGACGAGGTCGGGGGCGTGCGGCGAGGTGATGAGGACGCGGAGGCGGCTGCCGCTGGTGGTGATCTCCCGGACGGTGCCCGCCCAGATGTTGCGCGGGCTGCCGCCCGGCTTGTCGCGGTGCACGGAGACCGCTTCCGGGGCGATCACGGCGAGGGCGGGTGTGCCGGCGGGCAGGGGATCGGCGATGACGAGGCTGCCGCCGTCCTGGAGCCGGAGTCCGTCCGGGGTGGCGGTGCCGGGCCAGGCGTTGCGGCCGAGCATGCGGGCGACCCAGGGGGAACGCGGGTGGCGGGTGACTTCGGCGGGTGCCGCGTCCTGGAGGGCCCGGCCGTCTTCGAGGACGAGGACGCGGTCGGCGAGGGAGACCGCTTCGACCGGGTCGTGGGTGACGATCAGGCAGACGCCGCCGAAGTCGGCGAGGTGGGTTCGCAGGGTGTGGCGCACGTTTCCGCGGGTGGTCTGGTCGAGGGCGGCGAGGGGTTCGTCGAGGAGGAGCAGGCGGGGGCGGGCCGCCAACGCCCTTGCCAGGGCGACGCGTTGGGCCTGACCGCCGGAGAGCTGGGAGGGTTTGCGGGCGGCCAGGTGGCCGACGCCGAGGCGGTCGAGCCACTCCTGGGCGCTGCGGCGGGCCTCGGCCCGCGGGACCTTGTGGGCGCGCAGTCCGTAAGCGGTGTTGGCCAGTGCGCTGAGGTGCGGGAACAGTGCGCCGTCCTGCGGCACCCAGGCGACGCCGCGCCGGTGCGGGGGCAGCGCGCTGACGTCGGTGCCGCCGAGCCGGAGCTCGGCGTGGGCGCGGGGGGTGAGGCCGAGGAGGGCGCGCAGGAGGGTGGTCTTGCCCGCGCCGTTGGGGCCGACGACGGCGATGGTGGTGCCGGGTTCCGCGTCGAGGGTGAGCTGGTTGAAGCCGGTGACTTCGGCGTGCAGCGGCCAGTTCTCCCGTACGGCATCGGGGCTGGAGCGGACGGGCGGAGCGGAGTCGGCGTCCTGCACGGGACCGGGCTCCGGCTCGTCCGTCCGGTCCCGTGCCGCCTTCGCGGTGGTGTTCGGGGTGCCCGTCCAGCGTCCGCGCAGCGCGATGAGTACGGCCATGGCGACCGCGAGCAGGAGCAGCGAGACCGAGGTGGCGGCCTCCGGGCTCTCCTGGAGCAGCAGGTAGACCTGGAGGGGCAGGGTCTGGGTGGTGCCGGGGAGGTTCCCGGCGAAGGTGATGGTCGCGCCGAACTCCCCGAGCGCGCGTGCCCAGGTGAGCGCGGCGCCCGCCGCGAGCCCAGGGGCGACCATCGGCAGAGTGACGGTGAAGAAGACCCGCAGCGGCGAGGCGCCCAGGGATGCCGCCGTCTCCTCGTACCGGGGTCGCAGCCCGCCGAGCGCGCCTTCGAGGCTGATGACCAGGAACGGCATCGCGACGAAGGTCGCGGCGACCACCGCCCCCGCCGTGTTGAAGGGCAGCGTGATGCCGAACGTGTCCTCCAGCCACGGTCCGAGCAGCCCGCGGCGGCCGAAGGCGAGGAGGAGCGCGACACCGCCGACAGTGGGTGGCAGCACCATCGGCAGGAGCACGAGGGAGCGGACGAACGCCTTGCCCGGGAAGTCGACGCGGGCCAGCAGCCAGGCCAGCGGGACGCCGAGGACGACGGAGAACCCCAGCGCCCAGGCGGAGACGACCAGCGACAGGGTGAGCGCCTCGGTGGTCCCGGGGCTGGTCAGATGCGTACCCAGCTCGCCCCACGAGGTGCGGGCGAGGATCCCGATCAGCGGCAGCAGCAGGAAGGCGACGGCCACGAGCGCGGGAACGGCGAGGGCGATCGGGGCGCGGGTGCCGGTGGTGCGGCCGCGGCTGCCGGTGGTGGTGCTGCGGGTACCGGTCGTGCGGCTGCGGAGGTGTTTCATCGAGGTTCCTGAAGCTGGGGTCGGAAAGTGCCGTGCGGGCGGCCTCCGCACAAGTACGTAGGCCGCCCGCACGAGTGTCCACCGGGTTACGGCTTCTGGAAGCCCGCGCCCTGCAGGATCTTCTGCGCCTCGGGGGCGGAGAGCCACTTCACGAACTCGGCCGCGGCGGCCGAGTTCTTGGACGTCTTGAGCGTGGCGGCCGGGTAGGAGGCGACCGCGTTCTGCGCGTCCGGGATGTCGATGGCTTCGACCTTGTCGGTGGCCGTGGCGGCGTCGGTCCTGTAGACGAGACCGGCGTCGGCCTCGCCCAGCTCGACCTTGCTGAGCACGGCGCGCACGCTGGGCTCCTGCGAGACCGGCTTCACGACGATCTTCTGGGCGTCCAGGATCTTCTTGCTGTACCGGCCGACCGGCACCTCGGGCGCAGCGAGGACGACCTTCAGCTTGGTGTCGGCGAGGTCCCCCAGACTGCCGACCTTCTCCGGGTTGCCCTTGCCCGTCGCGATGACGAGGCGGTTCTTGGCGATGACGGTCGGGGCGCCGGTATCGGACTTCAGCCCGTCCATCGTCTTCGTGTCGGCGGTGACCAGGGCGTCCGCGGGCGAGCCCTGCTTGACCTGGGTCGCCAGCTCCTGCGATCCGGCGAAGGAGAACTTCACCTTCGTACCCGGGTGCGCCTTCTCGTACGCGGCGCCCGCGGTCTTGAAGACGTCGGTGAGGGAGGCTGCGGCCAGCACCGTCAGATCGGCCTTCGGGGCTCCGTCGGCCGCTGCCGGGGCCTGGCCGACCGCGCCCTTCTTGTCACTGTCGCCACCACTGCCGCACGCGGCCAGCGGAACGAGGAGAGCCGCTGTGACGATCGCGGCTGCGGTACGGCGTCGGGTGAATCCGGTGAAAGGGAGCGCGAGGGACATGAGGGTGGGACTCCTTAACGAGGGATCAGGCGCGTTGGCGAGGGATCAGGCGCGGTCGATGTGCACACTGGTCGACTTCACGCGGGCCGTGGCCTGCATGCCGACCTCAAGACCCAGCTCCTCGACGGCCTCCCGGGTCAGGAGCGAGACGAGCCGGTGCGGCCCGGCCTGGATCTCCACCTGGGCCGCCACGTCGCCGAGCTTGACCGCGGTGACGATGCCGGGGAACGCGTTGCGGGCCGAGGTGTACGAGGCGTCCTCCTCGCCGGTGCCGCTCTGGGCTACCTCGACGGAGAACGCGGCGAGGTCCCGGCCGTCGACGAGCCGACGCCCGCTCTCGTCGCGATGGGTTGCGACCCGCCCGGCGTCCGCCCAGCGCCGGGCCGTGTCGGGACTGACGCCGAGCAGACGCGCGGCCTGACCGATGGTGTAGGACTGCATGTGCCGCACAATATGCGCTCCAAGCTCGCATCTACAAAGGTTTGATGCGAAGCTCCATGGCAGATGCGGTACCTCTCAGAGGAACACACGGACGCATGTTCGCGTGTGCCAGACTCGCCCCATGCGTGTCGCCGCAGCTCAACTCCGTTGCCCCTGGCTGGATCCCGACGCCGGTACGGCCAAGGTGGTCGAGTACCTGGAGAAGGCAGCCGCGGACGACGTCGGCCTGGTGGCGTTCCCCGAGACGTTCCTGTCGGGCTATCCGTTCTGGCTGAAGCACACCGACGGCGCGCGGTTCAACGATCCCGAGCAGAAACGGGCGTACGCCGCCTACCTCGACGCCGCGGTCGAGCTGACCGGACCGCACCTCGCCAGGATCACCGAGGCCGTCCGCGACCTCGGTGTCTTCACCTATCTCGGCATCACGGAGCGCGTGCACGGCACCGTCTACTGCACGCTGCTCGCCGTCTCCCCCGCACACGGCATCGTCAGCGCCCACCGCAAGCTCATGCCGACGTTCGAGGAACGCCTCGTGTGGGGAGCAGGCGACGGCCACGGGCTGCGCGTCCACCAGGTCGACGACATCCGGGTGGGCGGCCTGAACTGCTGGGAAAATTGGATGCCGCTCGCCCGGCACGCCCTCTACTCCCAGGGTGAGGACCTCCATGTGTCGGTCTGGCCGGGCTCCACCCGCAACACCAGGGACATCACCCGGTTCATCGCCCAGGAGGGCCGCGTCTACTCCCTCGCCGCCGGCGCCCTGTTCTCGTACGCGGACATCCCTTCGGACTTCCCCTTCCGGGACCGGCTCGCCGACCGCGTCTCCCGCTGCGACGGCGGTTCGGCCCTCGCGGGTCCCGACGGCGAATGGATCGTCGCGCCGGTCTCCGGGCAGGAGCTGCTCCTCACCGCCGACATCGACCCCGCAGCCGTCCGGGCCGAACGCCACAACTTCGACCCGGTCGGCCACTACTCGCGCGGCGACGTCTTCGACGTGCGGGTCGACCGCACCCGCCACACCCCCGCGCGCTTCCACGACTGACGGCGGGCTACGGCGGGCCGCGAAGGACGACGGGCCGCTACTTGCAGGCCGCCACGTCGTCCGCCGTGCCGGGCACCGCTGCCGCCCGGGTGTCGTTGAAGTTGGTCACGAAGGCGTTGTAGGTCGCGGCCTCGTTGATGCGGACCATGGATTCGTCGTTGTCGCGCAGGGCCGGGCCGCTCCAGTTGTGGCTCCCGGTGAAGACGAGCTTCTCGCGGGCGCCCGCGTACATGCCGTCGATCATCAGGTTCTTGGAGTGCACGATGCGGTTCGGGGTCGGCTTCGGGGCGTTGGCGTCCCCGTCGTCGTCGTGCTGGTAGCAGCGGGTGGTGAGGCGGGTCTGGCCGTGCAGGGCGCTCCAGGTGCCGCTGTCGGTCTCGCTGTAGACGAGGTCGACGGTGCAGCCGGCGGCGGCCAGCGAGCGGAGCTTGTCCGCGACGCCCTGGCGGGTGATCTTGAGCATGGCGGCGCGGATCGCGGTGCGGTGGGTGCCGGCCGAGTCGGTCCACGTACAGGCGACGTTGTCGAGGGCGTTCACGACGGTGTCGGTGTCATTGCCCGAGCCCGCGCGCGGGAAGAAGTAGACCTTGTACGCACCCGCGTTGGCGGACGTGTACTTCCAGTTGGCGCGGTCCTGCTTGCCGAGCTTCCCGAAGTAGCCGGTGTACGCGGTGTAGAGCTCCGCGTTGCCCGCGACACCGACGGCGCTGTTCCAGTAGCGGAGGTAGTTGGAGGGCGTGAGGTTGGAGGTCATCTGGAGGACGACCTGCTTGGCCGTACCGCCGCCCAGGCTGCTGAAGAGCAGGAACTTGTTGTGGTTGATGCCCGTTCCTGCGGTCGGGCCGAGGCAGGAGCGGCCCGCGGCGCACAGCTTCACGTACGACGGCTTCGACATGTCCGTGCCGAGTGCCGTCCTGAGGGTGTCGTACGAGGCGTCGTCGACGTCCTCGGTGCTGACCGTCGTCTCGTCGAGGACGACCTGGACGTTGATGTCGCGGTCGGTGTGCGCGGCGGCGAGTTCCTGGGCGAAGGCCTTGTCCCAGAAGTGGTAGAGCGCCATCTGGATGGTCGAGCCGCGGTCGGCGGCGGCGATCATCGCACGCGCCCGGTCTCGGATCGCGTTCTGCTGGGCGGCGTCGCCGGTGGGCCGGTTGAAGACCGGCCCCATCGGCGGAACCGCCGCGTCCGCCGCAACCGCCGCATCCGCCGCACCGGCCTGCGGGACGGGGCCGAGGACGAGACCGGCGGCGGCGACCGCGAGCGCGGTGGCGAAGGTGGCGAGGCGTCTGTGGAGCGAAGAGTGCACGGGTGGTTCCCCCTGGAGACCGACGACCGAAGCGGCAGGCGTGAGCATGCCATTTTCGGTACGTGAGCTTAGGGGGTTTCCGGCTCCCGGGTGGCCGAACCGGCCATGCCCGTACGGCAGTTGTACGACCGTACGGGCATGGGCGTCAGGGCTGGGTCACACCGGACGGCACCTGAGTACAGCAGGACTGCAGCAGGACTGCAGCAGGACTACAGCAGGTTGTACGACTGGAATCCCCAGCCGATCTTGACCGGCTTGGCGTACGGAGCGCTCGCCGAGCCCGTACCGGAGTAGCGGAACAGCTCGCCCGAGGCCTTGCGGGCGACGAGGTCGGACTTTCCGTCGCCGTCGAGGTCACCGATGGACAGCAGGCGGTCGTACGTGTTCCAGCCGCCGCCGATCTGGGTGCGCGCCTGGAAGGGGGCCTTGTAGTTGCCGGTGCCCTGGTAGAGCCAGAGCGTGCCGGACTTGTCGCGGGCGACGATGTCGGCCTTGCCGTCGCCGGTCAGGTCGGCCTGTCCGGCGATCTCGGAGTACTGCTGCCAGCCGCCGCCGATCTGCACGCGCTGGGCGACCCGGCCGTCCGGGTAGGCCAGGTACACCCACATCACACCGGCCTTGTCGACGGCCATGACGTCGGCCTCCGCGGCGCCGCCGAGGTTTCCGGGGGACAGGACCTTGTTGTATATCTGCCAGCCGCCACCGATGTCCTTGGTCTGCGCGATCATGTCCTCGGTCCAGGTGTAGCTCATCATCCCTTCCTTGGAGATGCTCCAGGAGCCGTCGCTGTAACCGTCCTTGTCGTTGTCGACGTCCATGCTGACGGCGGCCCAGTCGTAGCCCACGCCGACCTCGTAGGCGGCACGGAAGCCGCCCTGCCCGTCCGCGAAGAACAGGTCGAGGAGCCCGGTCTGCTTGCGGACGCCCGTCATCGAGAAGGTGGGCGTCTCCACCGCGCCGGGCGCGGCGGCGCGGAACTTCGCACCGGCGCCCGAGGGCGCCTTCGGGGCCTTGGGCTGGTGCGCGGAGACGGCTGCGGCACGCGCCTTCTCGGAATCGGCGGGCGTGCCCGCGGCGGTGGCGGTACCGGCCGTGACCGCCATCGCGGCGACGAGCGCGGTGGCGGTGAGCGCGGTGCGCGTGAGGCCGCGCTTCTTGGAGGTCATGGGCTTGTTGAAGGTCATGGGAGATCCCCCCGGTGTGGTGCCGACCGGCACGACTGCGTTCGTGCCGAAGATCACCGGGATAATTTCACAGGTGCTTCACAGCAATTGCCGCGGGGTGGTTGCCCGTTGCACTTCCCCTGACCGCATCGCGCAGGGCCTCGGTCGGCGCGGTACGGGACCGGGTCAGTGCCCCGGCAGTACGCACCGCGCGTCAAGACCCAGTACGCGGTTGAGGCGGCCGAAGGCGAGCCAGGAGCCGAGGCTCATGGTCAGCTCGACGATCTCGGTCTGGGTGTAGTGCGCGGACATCCGGGCCCAGAAGTCCTCGTCCCCTTCGAGGCCGTGGTGGTCCAGGGCGTACCGCTCGGCGTACTCGGCGGCCAGTTTCGTACGGTCGTCGAAGTCGTCGGCGGTGCGCCAGTGGTCCACGGCGTCGGCGAACCCCTCCTCGACCTTCTCGCCGTCCCGGTCGGTCCGCCAGTCCAGGCAGAACAGGCACCCGTTGAGCTGCGCGATCCGCAGCCGCGCCGCCTCGAACTCGCGCAGGCCGAGGGTGGTGTGGGCGTAGACGGCGAGGGAGAAGTTCGCGGCGGCGGGGCCGATGCCGGGGACCATGTCGCCCCAGACGTACTCGATGGGGTTCTTGCCTTCGGGGATCTCTAGGTGCACGACTGGTTCCTTCCGAGCTTGCCCGCTGCCGGGCGCAGGGGGACGTCGAGGGCGTCGTAGAGGCCGGGTTCCGCTTCCGTCAGCCAGTCGATGGCGTTGACCAGGCGGCCGACGGCGGTGGCGTTGCCGCCCGCAGACCGGTTCTCGTCCTCGTCGCTCGCCTCGACGGTGACCTCGATGCGGGGTCTGCCCTCGACGATCACGCGGTGTGCGCCGGTGCCGTCGGGCGGCGTGGGCCAGTCCGGGGCACAGGACGGGTGGATGCGGGTGACGTGCTCGATGACCAGCCGGGGAACGCCGCCGACGATGCCCTGGACCTCGAAGCGGACCGCACCCTGGGTGCCCGCCTCGAACTTGCCCATGGTGCGGGTGGTGACCGTGTCGTCGAGCGGCCGGCGCTCCAACGTCTCGCGGATGTCGTCCAGCGGGACGCCGAGGGCCCGTGCCAGCAGCCGTATCTGACCGCCCCACACCATCGTCGGCACGGTCTCCAGCAGCATCGGTGCCTGGTACTCCATGGGGTGTCCCATGCCGATCAGATCGCGGACGGCCTCCGGCTGGTCGTACGTCGAGTAGTCGAAGATCTCCTGGCAGCGGATGGTGTCGACGGTGGAGCCGAGGCCGCTGACGAGAAGCGGCAGGACGTCGTTGCCCCAGCCCGGGTCGACGCCGGAGACGAAGAGCGAGCCGCCGCCGTCCGCGATGGCGGTGAGGAGGGGCTCGCGGAGTTCGGGCGGGGCGCTCGGCGGGTCGTAGAGCGCGTAGAGGGCGGGGGTGACGACCACGGCTCCGGCCCTCAGTGCCCGCGCGACGTCCGCATGGGCCTCGTCGGGACGGAGGTCGCCGGAGGCGGCGTACACGACGGCACGGGGCCGGGCGGCCAGCACGGCACCGATGTCGTCGGTGGCACGTACCCCCAACTCCCCTTCGATCCCTGCCAGTTGAGCCGCGTCACGACCGACCTTGCGCGGGTCGTGGACGAGTACGGCGGTGAGCTTCAGCGCCGGGTGGGCCGCTACGGCACGGATGGCCGCGCGGCCGACGTTCCCGGTTCCCCAGACGACCGTGGAAATCATGCGGCGGAGGGTAGCGCGGCGGGCGCACGGTTCCCATAGCCGTGCACACGACGGTCCGGAACGGTCCGGAACGGTTCGAGGCGCCTCAGTGCCGGAGGCTTCAGTGCCGGATGCCTCAGTGCCGGATGCTTCAGTGCCGGATCAGGCCGCCGGTCGGTACCGTGGGGACGTGGCCGGTTGCCGGGGTGGTCAGTGCCAGGGCGAGGCCGATGTCGACCAGGGAGGACCGGCCGAGGCGGGTGACGTCGGGGACCGGGGTCCAGACCGCCCCGGCGGTCGCGCCGTTCGGCTCGGGGCGGAGCCGGCCGCCGGTGATGCGGACCCGGTAGAAGACGCCGACGTTCTGGAGCGCGGGCCGGCCGGGCACCCAGCGCTCGGCGGCGGGGACGACCCTTGAGTCCACACCCAGCAGGCGTTCGACCACGGCGGCCAGCCCGGTCTCCTCGGCGACCTCCCGGACCACCGCGTCGAAGGGGTCTTCGGCGTCCTCGACCCGGCCGCCCGGCAGGGTCCAGGTCCGGTCGCCGTCCGGCTCCACGGCATGGGCGAGCAGCACCCGCCCGCCCTCGATGCACACGGCGTACGCCGCAAGTCGCAGATCCACCCGGGGAGATTACCCCGGTGCTCGTGAGCGATCGGCTGCGGCCGTACGCCTGCGGACCGGGGCAGCTTGAGTCAGCCGGCACGCCCCGGCCGGCCCTGGAAGGTCGCGCACGGGATCCGCGGGCACGACACCTCCAGGACGACGTCAGGACCGATGCGCCAACTCCCTACTTCTCGGCGAGCAGCGCGTACAGCAGCGGGATGCGTGGCGCGGTGTCGGGCAGGCGCCACCAGCCGCCCGGGGTGCGGACCATGTCCGGCCAGCGGGGCCAGGGCAGTTCGTCGCTCTCGCGCAGGCGGGTGAGGCGGAGTCCGGCGCCGGTCAAGGCGTTGAGGACTTCGGCCAGGCCGTGCATCCACTCGTAGCAGTCGGTCGCGCCCTGCACGGGCGGGCCGTCGGTGTAGGTACGGGTGGCGTCCCTCGCCACCGCACCCCGTCCCGCCAAGTAGTCGTGGCGGAGCAGGAGTTCGGGGCCTTCGCCAGGTGCGGGGGAAGGACCGAGGGCGTTGAGGAGAGGGTGGAACTCGGCCAGGTAGAGGTGTCCGCCGGGGCGCAGCAGCGCGGCCACCGTGTGTGCCCAGCGGTCCAGGTCGGGGAGGTAGCAGAGGGCTCCCTTTCCGGTGTAGACGACGTCGAACCGGCGCTTGCCGAGGGCCTGTTGGGCGTCGTAGACGTTTGCCTGTACGTACGTCACCGGCAGCCCGGCCCTGGCCGCCAGCCGCCTCGCCGCGGCCACCGACTCGCCGGACAGGTCGAGGCCGACCGTGCGGGCGCCCTTGGTGGCGAACGCCATGGTCTCCGTACCGAGGTGGCACTGGAGGTGCAGTACGTCGCGGCCCGCGAGGTCGCCGAGGTCCGCCCATTCGTAGTCGGCGAACCAGCGCTCGGGGCGGGCCTCGGGCGAGTCCACGTCGTAGAAGCGGCTGGCGAGGTGGACGGGGGTACGGGCGTCCCAGTTGGACTGGTTGGCCCGCATCATGTCGCGCACGGTGGGGTCGAATCCGGCGCTCCCCTTCGCCGAACCCCTGTTCACGCGGTGTCGATTCCGGAGATCGCGGCGGGCCCGATCGGCGCGTCGGCCTCGCCCAGGCCCACCGAGCGCAGTGCCGCGACGGCGATCCGGCGGGCCTGGGCCTCGGCCTCCTTGCTGGTGGCCGCGTGCACTTCGAGGCGGATGACGAAGGTCGAGTTCTCGTCGTCGAGCGTGAGACGGTCCAGCTGCTCGACCTCTCCGAGGGTGGTGTGCCGGGGGTCGGCGGGGCTGAGCTCGCGCAGGAGTTCCGCGTGCGCGGCGGTGTCGAGCCTGCCGAGAAGGGTGCCGGGGAGCGTCACGACGTAGGTGGTCATGCCCGGACCGTACCCGGGCAGGGCAGGCCAAATCGGCCCCGCGGACAGGTGAGCCGGAAGGCCGAGGCCGCCGCGGCCGCTACTGGCGCCCGCTGTCGGAATCCGGCTGCTCACCGGCGGAACCCGGCTGCTCACCGGCAAGGCCCGGCGGTCGGCCCCACGGCATCTCCAGCGCGGTCCGCAGCGCGCCGACCGCGTCCCGTCCGATGCGTTCGGCGAGCCGGTCCTCCAGCCGGGCGAGGACTGCCTCGGCCCTGCGGTGCGTGCGCTCGCCCTCCTCCGTGCGCCGCACCAGCCGCTGCCGGGCGGAGGCGGGGTCGGGGAGCTGTTCGAGCAGGCCGGCGGCGATCAGGCCGTGCACCGCCTGGTGGGCGGTCTGCCGGGTGACGCCCATCCGGCGGGCCAGCTCCGAGACCGTCGTCCCGTTCTCGTCGAGTACGGCGAAGAGCTGGAGCTGGGCCGGGGATACGGGCGCGACACCGGCCTCCTCCAGCGCGACCAGCAGCCCTTCCTCGAACCAGCGCCGGGCGTCGCCGAGGAGCTGGGGGAAGGCGCGGCGGCGGGTGGGGTGCGGGTACATGGGAGGCCTCGGGAGAGCGGGGGCGGCAGGCCCGAATCGTATCGACTCCTGCCCGTGGGTTGCCCGTCACCCAGTCCCCATGTCAGGCTGCCTGACGTTTCTCAGACGCTCCACGGACGGAAGGCACCCATGACCATCGAGTACGCCACCCGCTACCGCACCACCTCGCGGATACCCCCCGACCCCACGAAGCCGTACTTCATCGAGAAGGGCGAGGGGGACCGGGCCCATCTCTTCGGCGATCTGATCACCGTCTACGCGGGCGGCGAGCAGACCGAGAACACCTTCAACTTCTTCACGGTCGAGGGCCCCAAGGGCGACATCATCCCGGCGCACCTGCACGCCGACACCCACGAGGTCTTCTACATCACGCAGGGCGCGGTCCGACTGTTCGTCGAGGACACGGCGGGCGAGCAGCAGGAGAAGCTCCTCACGCCGGGCGACTTCGGCTTCGTACCGAAGAACTGCAAGCACGCGTACCGCATGGAGCGCAACCACAGCCAGGTCGTCGGCGTCGCGGCCGGACCCGGCGGGACCTTCGAGCGGTTCTTCGAGAACCTCGGCGCACCGGCCGAGGAACTGGGCCTGCCGCGCGAGCCGGTGATACCGGAGCCGCACAGGTTCAAGGCCGTGCCGGACCGGTTCGACGTGCGCTTCCTGCCCGACCACCAGTGGCGCGTCAGGTGACGGCAGCCACTCCCCCCTTCGCCCAACTTTGTGAACACCCAACAAAAGAGCCGGAGGTGAATCGACAGGCATGACCCATGCCTCTCAGGCACATCATTGAAAGGATCGTCGTGAGCCCACAGGGAATCTTGTGCGGTTCCAACGACGTGAACGACGCAATGCCGAGGGAGCACGAAATGGACAGCCAGGTGTGGGTGACCGGAATCGGGGCGATGACACCGCTGGGCGCGGACGCCGGGTCGACCTGGGCCGGCATGCTGGCCGGCCGGTCGGGGGTGCGGGCGCTGGAGGAGAAGTGGGCCGCGGACCTTCCCGTAGGGATAGCGGCCGGGCTGACCGTGGATCCGGCCACGCTGCTGCCGCGCCCGCAGGCACGGAAGCTGGACCGGGGCGAGCAGTTGGCGCTGCTCGGCGCGCGGGAGGCATGGCAGGACGCGGGGGCGCCCGAGGTGGAGCCCGAGCGGCTGGCGGTGGTGATCGGTACGGGGACCGGCGGGGTGCTCACCACCCTCGGGCAGGACGACGTGTTCGAGGAGTCGGGGCCGCGGCGGCTGTCTCCGTTCACGGTGCCGATGCTGATGCCGAACGGTCCGGCCGCCTGGGTCAGCATGGACCTGGGCGCGAAGGGCGGGGCCAGGACGCCCGTCAGCGCCTGCGCCTCGGGCGCGGAGGCACTGTCGATGGGGCTCGATCTGATCCGGGCGGGCCGGGCGGACGTGGTGGTGGCGGGCGGCACGGAGGCGTGTCTGCACCCGTTCACACTGGCCGCGTTCGCGCAGATGAAGGCGCTGTCGACGCGTTCCGACGACCCCGAGGCGGTGTCCCGGCCGTTCGACGTGGACCGCAGCGGGTTCGTGATGGGCGAGGGGGTGGGGATCGCGGTGCTTGAGCGGGCCGACTTCGCGCGGGCGCGCCGTAACCCCCGTACGTACGGAACACTCGCGGGCAGCGCGGTGACGTCCAGCGCCGAGCACATCACCGCGTCGGACGCGGACGGTCAAGTGCAGGCGATCGAGGGGGCGTTGCGGGACGCGGGGGTGGCGGCGCGGGACATCGGGCACGTCCACGCGCACGCCACGTCCACCGAGTCCGGCGACCTGGCGGAGGCGGAGGCGATCCGCCGGGCCGTCGGTACGCACGCGTCGGTCACCGCGACCAAGTCGATGACCGGCCACATGCTGGGCGCGTCCGGCGCGGTGGGCGCGATGGCCGCGCTCCTCGCGCTGCGGGACGGGGTCGCGCCCGCCGTGCGCAACCTCGAACAGCTCGACCCGCGAGTGGAGTTGGACGTGGTGCGGGGTGAGAACAGGACGGGCCACTGGGATGCCGTACTGGCCAATTCCTTCGGCTTCGGCGGGCACAACGTGAGCCTCGTGCTCACTCGCTGAGGTCGTCGGCGGTGCGGCGCGGGCGGCCCTTGCCGTCGGTACGGTCCGTGCGCCCGGGATGCGGTGCGTGGCCCCGGCGGTCGGCCGGCTCCGCTGCCTCGTCGGCCCGGCGGCCGCGCCGGATCAGCCAGATGCCGACGAGGACGCCGAGGGCGGCGAGTCCTGCCGCGCCGAGGAAGGTGAGCCGGTAGCCCTCGTTGAGGGCGACCCGGTGGGCGGCGCCGCCCGCGCTCGACGCGTCCGTACGGTCGGCGGCCAGGGCGGCGAGGACCGCGACCCCCAGGCCCGCGCCGATGCGTTGAGCGGTGTTGACGACCGCGGACATCACCCCGGTCTCGTGTGCGGCGACCGCCTTCACCGCGGGCATCGTCGCTCCGACGAACACGGCGGGCAGACCGGCGGCGAAGATCACCGCACCCGGGAGGTAGTCGACGGCGAACGAGGCGTCCACGGGCAGCCTGCCGAGCAGCAGCAACCCGGCGCAGAGCAGGGCCATGCCACCGGTCAGGACGGCCCGTGGCCCCCATTTCGCCAGCGCGGGCGGGATGACCGTACGTGAGACGACGAGGTTCACGACGGCCACGGGAAGGACGGCGAGACCGCTCGCCAGCGGGCTGTAGCCGCGTACTTCCTGGAAGTAGAGGGCGAGGAAGACGAACGCGGGAACGTGCGCGGCGCCCACGACGAAGCTGGCCAGGGTGGACCCGGTGACGTCCGGGTCGCGGAAGAGACGGAAGGGCAGCAGCGGCTCGCGCGTGCGCATCTCCCTCCGTACGAAAGCGGCGGCGAGCAGCAGTCCCGCCGCACCGGTGCCGAGCATGCGCGGACCGGTGTCGCCCTCCGCCGCCACCGTGACGGCGTACACGACGAGGAGCAGCGCGCCGGTGCCGGTAGCGATGCCGGGCAGGTCCATCCGGGACCGGGCAGCCGGATCGAGGGGCCCGTCGGCCGGCAGCAGCCGACCGCTGAGCAGCAGGGCGGCGATCCCGATCGGCACGTTGATGAGGAAGATCCAGTGCCAGGTGAGGACGGAGACGATGAACCCGCCCAGCACGACCCCGCCCGCGGCACCGACCGCACCCATCGCGCTCCACCAGCCCATCGCCCTGCGGTAGGCCGCCGGTTCGCTGAACACGCTGGTGAGGAGGGAGAGTTCGGCGGGTACGAGGATGGCGGCGCCGACACCTTGCAGGGCGCGGGCCGCGATGAGCAGCCACGGCCAGGCGGCGAGCCCCGCGAGTAGCGACCCGAGGGTGAACAGCAGCAGCCCGGCCCGGAACAGCCGACGCCGTCCCAGCAGATCGGTCGCCCTGCCCGCGCCCAACTGGAAGCCGCCGAAGGTGACTTGGTAGGCCGTACCGATCCAGGCGAGGCCGACGACGCCGAGGCCCAGGGCCGCACCCATGGCGGGCAGGGCGACGTTGACGATCGAGACGTCCAGGAAGACCACGAGTTCCACCGAGGTGAGCAGGAGGAGCACACCTCTCTTGCCGTTCAGCACGGTCGCCGACATGACCGCTCCCTTCTCTCTTTCGCTGGAGTCACACTTTAGAGTGTCACTACAGCGAAAGGGAAGGGGTGCCGACCTCGGCTACGTGCGGCTGGCCAGGCAGCACCGTACGAAGTCCCGGACCACCGGGTTGTCGTCGTCGGACGGCGCCCACACGACCCCCACCCGCGTGGGCCCCACCCCGCTGACCGGGCGGTAGACGATGCCGGGGCGGGCGTAGTAGCGGGCGGCGGATTCGGGGGCGAGGGCGATTCCGTAACCGTTGGCGATCGCGCTGAGCCATTCGTCGGGCTGGTCGGTGACCGCGCCGATGCGGACCGGCCGCCCGTCCCGCTCGTCGGCGCCCAGCCAGTGGTCCCGCCAGGCCCCCGTCTCGGCCGGTGCCGCCACGAACGGCTCGTCCCACAGCTCCCGGAACGCGATCTCGTCCCGTACGGCGAGCGGATGACCGGCCGCGAGCACGACCCACCGGTCCTCGCTGAACAGCTCCTCCACCCGCAGCGACTCCTGCCCGGGGAATGGCAGTCGCAGCAGCGCCACGTCCACCTCTCCCTCGGCGAGCCCCGCGGCAGGCCGGGACCACCCGGCCTGCCGCAGGTCGACCCGCCAGCCCGGCCGCAGCCGGGCGAACTCCGCGACGATCCCCTCCGTGGCCTCGTTGGCCGCGCTGGCGACGAATCCGACCCGCAGCACCCGCGCCGACCGGCCCGCCGCGGCCCTGGTCGCGCGCACCACCTCGTCCCACTCGCCCAGCAGACCGGGCGCCCGCCCGGCCAGCGCCCGGCCCGCATCGGTGAGCGCCATCCCGGCCCGGGACCGGACGAACAGCACCACTCCCAGCTGCGCCTCCAGCTGCTTGACCTGCTTGGTCAGCGCGGGCTGCGAGACGTACAGCCGCTCGGCGGCCCGGGTGAGCGTGCCCTCCTCCGCCACGGCGACGAAACAGCGCAGCAGGCGGGTGTCCACATCGGTCATCACCATTCCACGAGGTTATAGATGCAGGTATTGGACGCCAACTCAGCTGGGGTGGAAGGTGGTTGGACCTACTCCTCTCCCCTGCTCACGCTCGGAGGCACCGCCATGTCCACCACCATGTCCACCGCCTACGTCATCGTCACCGTCCTCACGATCGTCGCGAACGTCTGCGTGGCGGCCTTCGACCTCTCCGGGGCGAAGTCCGTGCAGGCCAACGCGGCATCGGTACACGTTCCCGGGTCCTGGATCCCCTGGCTCGCCACGCTGAAGGCCGCGGGGGCCGTGGGACTGGTGCTCGGCCTGGTGGGCGTACGCCCGCTGGGCATCGCCGCCGCGGCCGGCCTCACGCTCTTCTTCACCGGCGCACTGATCGCCCACGTCAGGGCCCGGGTCTTCCACAACATCGCTTTCCCGGGGACCTACTTCGGACTGGCCGCCGCCTCGCTCGCGCTCGCTCTGACGGAAGCGTCCGCCGGCTAGCGCAGCTCCCGCCTGCCAGCGCAACTCCCGCCGGTCCGCGCAACTCCCGCCTGTCCGCGCAGTGCCTCGACGAGCCCGGCCGCGAGCCGCCGTACTTCGCCGACGCCCAACGACTCCTGTACGGATTCGGCCGCTCCGGGCCGTGAATCGGTCGAAATAAGCGGATTCCGTAGCGCCGCGCCCGCCCTGCCCCGACCATGTGGTGCGTTCGCCGTACCGGCGCCGTGGGAGGACACATGGGCAAGCAGGTCAAGTGCAAGTCGACCAGGACCAAGACGGGGAAGCCGTGCCAGAACCCCGCGATGGTCGGGTATTCGCGGTGTCAGCTGCACCGTGGCGAGTGGACACGTCCGCAGCAGAAGAAGACCAAGAAGCGCTGAAGGCCAAGAAGCACTGGCGACTCCAGGCGTCCCGCCCTGCGGGGTTCCGGGGGTCGGTAGCGTCCGTGGCATGAAGATCGACAACTCGCCCCGAACCGCGGGGCAGCGCAAGCACGACGTACTGGCACGGCTGGAGAAGGAGTCGGACATCTGGGTCGCCACGGCGGACGCGGACGGGATCCCCTACCTCGTGCCGCTGTGGTTCCGCTGGGACGGGGAGGCGATCTGGCTGGCGACCCGGATCACCAATCCCACCGGCCGCAATCTGAGCCGGCTCGGGCGGGCCCGACTCTCGTTCGGGAACACCGACGACGTGGTGATCTTCGACGGGGCGGTGGAGACCTTCAGCGCCGACGAGGTGCCCGTCGAGGCTGCGGACGCCTATGCGGCGAAGTGGGGGTGGGACCCGCGCCGCAGCGCCCGGAGCGCCAAGCCGTACGCGTACTTCAGGGTGCTGCCCCGGGCCGTGCAGGCCTGGCACGGGGAGCACGAACTGCGGGGGCGGAACGTGATGGGCGACGGGCAGTGGGTCGTCTGAGTCCGTTGAGCAGGAGCGGGGCGGGGACAGGAGGCGGGAAGCGGGGACGGGAGGTGGGGACGGGAAGTGGGGACGGGAAGTGGGGACGGGAAGCGGGAGCTCCGGCCGTCCACCCCCCATCAGCCTGAGTCGCGTACCAGGAGTGCGATCTGCACCCGGTTGGACAGCCCGAGCTTGGTGAGCGAACGGCTCACATGGACTTTGACGGTCGTCTCGGCCATGCCCAGCTCGCGGCCGATCTCGGCATTGGCCAGTCCGCGGGCGACCGCGTCGACGACCGTGCGTTCGCGTTCGGTGAGTACCGACAGCCGTTCCCTGGCCGCGTGGGAGTCCGGGGACTGTTGCTCGGCGTAGGCGTCGATCAGCCGCCTGGTCACCGTCGGCGAGAGCATGGCGCTGCCGTCGGCGACCGCGCGGACCGCAGCGATCAGGTCGCGTGGTGCGGTGTCCTTCAGCAGGAAGCCGGCGGCCCTCGCACGCAGGGCGCTGTGCACGTACTCGTCGCGGTCGAAGGTGGTGAGCATGATCACGGCCGGCGGGTCGGACAGCCGGTTGATCTCCTTCAGCGCGGCCACGCCGTCGATGCCTGGCATCCGTACATCCATCAGGACCACACGCGGCCGGTGTGCGGTGACGGCGGTGACGGCCGCCGCCCCGGTCTCCGCCTCGGCGACCACCTCGATGTCGTCGGCGGCTTCGAGGATCATGCGCAGCCCGGTCCTGACGAGGGCTTCGTCGTCGACGATCAGTACGCGGATCATGTCGGCCAGGTCTCGGATCATGTCGGCAGTTTCGCGGACACGACGAAGCCACCGGCCGGGTCCGGGGCGGCCGTGAAGCGCCCGCCGAGCAGCTCGACACGCTCCCGCAGGCCGATGAGTCCCAGTCCGCTGCCGGGCATGGACGGGGCGTGGCTGCTCGAAGCGGCGCTCGCAGCGGTGTTTCTGATCGTGACCTCCAACGCCGAGGGCAGGTACCGGACCACGACCTGGGTGGCGGCCCGGCCGGCATGTTTGTGGATGTTGGTGAGTGCTTCCTGTACGACCCGGTAGGCGGCGTGCTCCACCATGGTGGGAACGCCGCTCGCGGTGCCCTCGTCCCGCCGTTCGACGGGGACGCCCGCGGACCTCGACTGGTCGAGCAGCCGTTCGAGGTCGGCGAGCGTCGGTCGTGGCTGGAAGGGCTCCTCCCCGTCCGTCTCGGTCAATACTCCCAGTACAGCCCGGAGTTGGGTGAGCACCTCCTTGCCCGTGGTCCGGATGAGCTCCGCCTCCGCCGCGGTCTTCTCCTCGGTGGCGGTGATCTCCAACGCTCCTGCGCGCAGCACCATCAGCGAGACCCGGTGGGCCACCACGTCGTGCATGTCCCGGGCGATGCGGGCGCGTTCCTGGGCACGGGCCTGCTCGGTCCGTACGGCCTGCTCACGCTCCAGCCGCTCGGCCCGCTCGCGCAGCCCGGCCACCACCTGCTTGCGGGCGCCCCTCCACAGCGCGCCCATGACCGGAAGCCAGACGAACAGCGCCACGCCGCCGAGCGCGGAGACGACCTCGACGCCCGGCCGCGGCACCGCGACCAGCAGGCTCGCGGCCAGGGTGAAGACCACCAGGTGGCGGGGGCGTCGACACGTGGTCGCGGCGACGAAGGAGGTGACCACGACCAGCAGCCCCGGCGACCGGAGCACGGAATCGACTGCCGCGACCAGGAGCAGCGGCCAGAGCCGCTTCGGCACACTCCTGATCGCCACCGCGGCCAACGCGCCCACCACGGTGGCCTGGACAGGGCCGGGCACCGCGGCGAGCCCCGACCACTCGGGCCCGTACGATCCGTACGAACCGGGGAGAGCCGCCGGGAGGAAGGCACTGCCGAACGCGACGGCGGGAGCCAGCCAGACGTGCAGGCGGCGCGGCAGCCGGGTCGGCCCGAACAGCCAGGTCGGCCCGAACAGCCAGGTCGGCCCGAACAGCCAGGTCAGTACCGATGGCGGACGGCCACGGTCACAAGCGCGTTGTCTCACCAGCTCAGGATCCCCAACGGCCTGCGGCCGGTCGCGGGCGGCCCCTGAGCGAGCAGCTCGGGCACGGTGCCACGGAGCACCCGCACACCCAGGGGTACGAACACCAGGCACAGCAGACCGGACACGGCGACGCCGAAGAGGTGGCTCTCCTTGAGCGCGCCGGTCCACAGCGTTCCCGCGAGGAGGAACAGCAACAGCCGACCCGTACCGAACGTTCCCGACCGGTAGGCCCCGACGACGAGTACGAACGTGCCGATGTACAGGCCGAAGGCGGCCGTGATGGGGACCCGCCAGGGCCCGTAGGAGATGTCCGCGTAGGTGTCCATCACCATCGTGGTGGCCCGGTCGAGCCCCAGCTGTTCGACCAGCTGGAAGGCGGTGTGGTCGACCCCGGCCCAGTACAGGCGGGAGAACAGGCCCACCACGACGAGCGTGCCACCGACGCACGCGAGCTTCGGGGCACGTACGGCGACGATCCGGGCGAGTGTGACGAAGGCGGGGCACAGCAGGACGGCTCCCGCGGCGAAGCAGCCGTAACCGGCCGTGACCAGAGCGGGATTGGCTTCGTACGCCGCCAGTTGGCCGGGAGCGGCGAACGGCTGCTGGTCGAACCACGCCAGTTGCTCCGGTGTGAAGCCCGCGGTCCTGAAGGCCAGGTACCGCAGCAGCAGCCCGGCGCACCACACGAGGGAGCCGAGAACGAGACTCGCTCCTCCGATGCTCCTTCCCGGGAACCAGGCGTTGCGGTGGACGTGGGCAGGAGTCTGCGACGAGCCGTGCGTGGAAGCGGACGTGTTCTGCGTGCGTATCCGAGTGCGTATGGGCATGACCAGCAGCCTGGACTCCGGGTCGCGCGGGCACATCCTCCGATGGATACGGGCAGGTGTCTCTTTGGTTGCGGCTGGCATCGTGTGCCGGATGAACTCCGATTCCAGCACCCCTACGGGGATTGACACCCCCTCCGCCGCCGGTCCCGTCCGTCATCGCGAATCCGGCGTGTGGCTGGTGCGGTTCACGGAGCGGTTGTACGTGGTGTGTCCGGGCTGCGGCGGGCGTGCGGCCGTCGTGCCCCGGCCGGGCCTGCCCGTACTGAAGTACTCCACCGAGCTGCTGTTCCGGCCGCGCCGACTGGCCTGCGCCGGATGCGGAACGGTCGCCGAGTGGGAGGCGGAGACGGAGGGAAGGGCGCTGCGCGGGGTGGATGTGGGCGGCACCGAGGATCCGTTCTTCCGGCGGCCGTTGTGGTTGCAGACCCGCTGCGCGGGGCGGGTGCTGTGGGCGTACAACGAGGAGCACGTGGCAGAGCTGACCGCCTACGTGGGGGCGCGGCTGCGCGAGCGGGGCCGGGCAGGTGGTTCGACGAGCGCGATGGTTCCGCGCCTGGCGGCCTGGCTGAAACGGGCCGAGAACCGGTCGGAGGTACTGGCCGGTCTTGAGCGCTTGCGGGAACTGGCGGAACGGTCGGCTCCGGCGGACCGCTCGGATGCGGCGTACGAACAGGGGGAACGGCCGCAGCCACAGCGGAACCTGTACTTCCGAGGTGGGGCGTACTAGGCCTGTGAGCTCTGAGGGCACTGACGGCGCTGAGGGAACTGACGGTACTGAGAGCACTGAGAGCACTGAGAGCACTGATGGTCCAACTCCCCTGCCCCAGAGCGTTCGCATACGCTACTGTGCAACGCGTTGCAGTGAACGGGGAACAAGGGGGAAGCATGATGCGTGAGATACAGGCCTGGACCGCCCGTGGGCACCGAAGTCGGCACGGTATGGCGCAAGTCGGGGCGAAGGTGGCCGCCGTCGGTCTCGTTGCGGTCGTAACGCTTTCGCTGAGCGCATGCGGGGCTGGCGACCCGGGTGGTGCGCCGAACGGCAAGAACCCGGCCGCCGAAAAGGCGGGTACCGAGAAGGCGGGTACCGAAGAGTCCGGTGCCGGAAAGCCGGCCGCCGCGAACCCCAAGAGCATGGGCCTGGAGATGAAGGGCGCGAACGGCGCGGTGCTCACCATCGACTCCGTACAGCGGTACGAGGGCGGTGTGGTGACCGTCCGCGGCGAGATGCGCAACGACGGCAAGACGGCGCTGAACACCGACCACTGGACCGGCGGCAATGATCTGTCGTTGAAGAACGGCTACTCCTCGTCGGGCGCCTCCCTGGCGGACCTCAAGGGCAAGAAGCGCTACTACCCGCTCCGGGACACCCAGGGCAACTGCCTGTGCAACCAGTTCCACACGGTCTTCCAGCCCGGCGACAAGGCCCCGGTCTTCGTCCAGTTCCCGGCGCCGCCGGAGGGCACCACGGAGGTCGACTTCGCCATGCCGACCTTCGGCACCGTCCCCGTCAAGATCACGGCCGCGCAGTGAGGCCGGCGACGACGGCACGCACCGCTGCCGCCCGACTCACGGCCTGCGCACTCACCGCCGTGTGCCTGACGACTTACCTCGGCCTGCACGACGCCCCCGCGGCCCGCGCCGCCCCCTCGCCCAGCGCCGCCCCCTCTCCCAGCGCCTCGCCCGAGCCGCCGCCGGTCCCGGTCGATCCGCACGCCGAGGTCCTGGAACTGAAGGAGGGCGCGGAACTGGCCCCTCCGGTGGTGGTCGACATCCTCTCGGTCTCCGAGGACCTGTCCGGCGACTCGGGGCGCCAGGAATCGAACGACGACATCAAACTGACCCTCCAGTCCGAGGTCCTCTTCGCCAAGGACAGCGCGAAACTGAACGTCCGCGCCGACGCCCGGATCACCGAGGTCGCCAAGGAGATCGGGGAGAACGCCCCCCGAAAGGTCACGGTCCGCGGCTTCACCGACAACCTCGGGACGTACGCCCACGGCAAGACCCTCTCCACACAGCGCGCCGAGGCCGTGCACAAGGCGCTCGCCGCGGAGTTGGGTGCGTCCGGGATCGCCTACGAGGTGGTCGGCAAGAGCGAGGACGACCCCATCGCGGACAACTCCACCGAGGAGGGCCGGAAGAAGAACCGACGGGTGGAGATCTCGTTCGGGCGGGGGACGGAGAAGTAGGCGCAGCCGGTCGACGCCTGGCCTTCAGCTCGTGGCAGTGCCTGTGCGGACAACGCTCCATCCGATCACGCCCGCCAGTACCACGACCAGCGGCACCAGCCCGAGTGCCGTCCGGCTTCCGCCCGTATCGGCGAGTTGCGCGAACACCGCCGCGCCCACCGCGCCCCCGGCCGTGTCGAAGCTCGCGAGCCAGGACATCGTCTCGGTGCTGCGCCCCGGCGGCGCGAGCTCTCCGCCGACCGTGCGCAGCGCTCCGAAGGCAGAACCGATGGCCAGGCCGGCCAGTGGGCAGAGCAGCAGGACCGCGAGCGGGGAGAGGAGGGAGGCCGCTGCGACCACGCCCGTTCCGACGGCGAAGGCACAGAGCAGTAAGGGAATCTGGCGTCTCCGGGACAGCAGCCGGGGCACCGCGCCCAGAAGGAGGCTGCCGAGGACGCTCCCCACGGAGAGGGTCGCCAGGTAGAGGCCGGTGTACGGGGCCGCGCCGTGCTCCTTCGCGTACATCGGCAGGACGACGTCGACGGCGGTCACGGCCGCGACGAAGAGGCCGTTCGCGGCGAGGAGGCGTCGGAGCGGACCGGAGGGAAGCCGACCGGAGGGGAGCCGACCGGATCGACGTCCGCTTTCGGTGCTGGAGCTGCGTGAACTCCCTTGCCCCAGAGGCACGTTGCCCAGGCGTACGACGACGCAGGTGGACAGCACCGCGACGACGAGGAACGGCACGGCAGCCGAGAAGGACAGACTGAGCCAACTCGCCAGCACGGGCCCGGCGATGAGCGCGGCGCCCATCATGGCCGAGTCCAGCGCCATCGCGGTCGCCAGCGTGCGGGGGCCGGTCAGGGGGTGCCAGACCGTACGCATCATGACGGCGACGGGAGGCGCGGTGGCCCCGGCCAGCGTGGCCAGGGCCAGGACCGTGAGCACGGCGCCGCGTCCGTACACCGCCAGGAGCAGGAGGGCGAGGGCGGCCAGGTGGCCGCCGAGGCAGCTCAGCAGGACGGTACGCGGGGAATGCCGGTCGACGAGACGCCCACGCAGAGGTCCGGTCAGGCTCTGCCCGACCGCGAGGCCGCCCACCGCCAGCCCTGCGGTGCCGTACGAATAGTGGCGGACGACCAGCAGCAGAAGGCTCAGGCTCAGCATCCCGGCGGGCAGCTTGGAGGCGAGGCCGAGGAGGGCGATCCGCCAGAAGCCGGGGATGCTCATCAAATGCCGGTACGTCGCGGGGAGTTGACGGGAGCGCACGCGAGGTGGCGAGGGCGGGGCAGAGGGCTGGGCGGAGTGGTGGGCGGGGGGCCGGAACGGCGGAGTGGTGGGCATGGGTTCGCTTCCTCGGTCCGGGAGGAGGGCATGGCAGTGGCGGTCAGGCAGTCGGTCAGCCGGTGGAGGTGCTGCTGCTCCCGGTCTCGGCCTCGCCGTCACCGTCACCGCCGCCTTGTGCATGCATCGCGCGGACGGTCCAGGCGAGGGCAGGAGTGAGGCTTTCCGGGGCGATCCAGCCGTTCACGATCGCGAGAAGGTGCAGATAGCGGTCCCTGCGGGGGTCGTTCATGCTGGTCAGCCGGTCGATCAACCGGGTGCGCAGGGCCGCGTCGTCGGGGCGGGCGACCATGCGCGCGTAGTGGGCGGCGAGGGCGTCGACGATCCGGGCGGCCTGCGGGGATGCCGGGTCGACGCCGTCCGCCAGGGCAGGTTCGGCCAGCGAGCGTACGGCTTCGGCGAGGATGCGGGGCAGGCCCGTGGCGTCGTCGGGCGCGCGGTCGACCGCCAGGTCCTGGGCCATGCCCTGGACGCTGGTGCGGAAGGCGGGGTCCTGGAACAGCTCGGCGAGTTCCACCCAGGCCTCGACCTGCTCCGTGGAGGGGTCGTCGGGCAGTTCCGGGGTCATCGAACGGATGACGGCCGTGAAGGCGGGGTGGGCGTGCAGACCGTCGAAGACGGTGTCGAGGAACTCGCCGATCAGGCGGCGGCGTTCGTCCTCGGAGAGCTTGGCCAGCCGGTGCATGAGATCCAACTCCTCGGGTGACGGCCCGCGCCTGGCCACGGCGGTGAGCACCGCCCGGCGCAGGCGCAGGGCGCGGATCTGTACGTCGAGTGCTTCCACGTGCGCCGCCGCGACCTCGGGCAACGCGACTTCCCGGTCCACGACCTTGCGGACGGTCGGCAGATCGAGGCCCAGTTCGCGCAGGGTCCGTACGAGGTCGAGACGGGCGACGGCGTCGGTTCCGTAGAGCCGGTAGCCGCTCGGGCTGCGGCTGGTGGGCGTGACGATCCCGGCGTCGGAGTAGAACCGGATGGTCCTGACCGAGAGCCCGGTGCGGCGGGCCAGTTCGCCGATCGGGTAGAGGGCGGGAGCGGCGGTCGTCGTGCCGTTGCTGTGGCCGTTGCCGTGACTGTGGCTGTGGCTGTGGCTGTTCATGCGGATCAGCTTGGTGTCTCCACCTACTGGAGACTCAAGCGCCCTCGCCCTTACCGCTCGTACCGCCGTTCCCGCCCGGATTGACCGTGTCGCCGCCTATGTCGTCATGAGCCTGCCCCGCTTGAGGCGGACCACTTCGTCCGACGCGTCCGCCACCTCGCGCGAGTGGGTCACCAGGATCACGCACTTGCCCTCGTCGTGCGCCAGCTTGCGGAACACCTCGATGATTCCGTCGGCGGTGTCCTGGTCGAGGCTGCCGGTGGGCTCGTCGGCGAAGAGGATGTCGACCTCGCAGGCGAGGGCGCGGGCGATCGCGACGCGCTGCTGCTGGCCGCCGGAGAGTTCCAGCGTCTTGCGGTGCCGGTCCTCCTCGTCCACGCCGAGCAGGCCGAGGAGTTCCACGGCGCGCTGCTTCCTGTGGACGCCCCGCACGCCGGTGATCTCCATCGCGGAGGTGATGTTCTGGACGGCCGTCATGTACGTGAGCAGGTTCAACGACTGGAAGACCGTGGCCACATGGCGGTTGCGGTACCGGCCGAGGCCGATCTCGGCGACGTCGGCGCCACGGAAGCGGACACTGCCGCTGGTCGGCGAGTCGAGTCCGCTGGCGAGCGAGAGGAGGGTGGTCTTGCCGCTGCCGGAGGGGCCGATGACGGAGTACATCCGGCCCTCCTCGAAGGAGTGGTTGACGTCCTTGAGCACGGTGCGGCGGCCACTGCCCGACGGGTAAGTGCGGCTGAGGCCGGTGAGCTGGAGGATCGGAGTGGTGGTGGTGTTGGCGGTGTTGGCGGTGTTGGTGGTCGTTCCGGGAGCGGTCGGGGTGCTCACGTCACTCGTCCTTCGTATCGGAGTACTCACGTCACTCGCCCTTCGTGAGGATGTCGCGCGGATTGAGGCGGAGGATCCGGGTGCCGGGGACGATCGTGGCCAGGGCCGCGATGCCGAGGCCGGTGAGGCCGACCTTGGTGATGTCCGCCGCGCCCAGCCGGATGTCCATCTCGTCGATCGGGGCGACCTTCGGGGTGTTCTCCTTGTTGGCACCGCCGGTGGGGTCGGAGGGGTCGGGCTTGTTGGCCTCGTTCGCGGCGGACTCGTTGGCGGCGGAAACCTCTCCCGCGAGCAGCTGGTTGCCGATGGCCTGGGAGAGCAACTGGCTCCCCGCGGCGGCGAAACCGACCGCCAGGACCGCGCAGGCGACCACCTCCACCAGGTGCTGGCCGAGCAGTCTGGGCTTCTTCTCGCCGAGCGAGAGCAGAATGCCCAGCTCCTTGCGGCGTTCGCGCATGTTCGAGGCGATGATCAGGGCGAGGATGACGGTGCCGGCCACGGCGACCAGCCAGACCGTGACGGAGGCGAAGTCGGCCGTCTTGCTGATCGGTCCGACCAGGGCCTGGTACTGCTTGTCGTTGACGGCCAGCGGGAAGATCTTGAGGTCGATCCCGGCCGCCTCGGCGTCCTTCTTGAGCCGGCCCAGGTCGGAGGGGTCGCGCAGGGTGAAGGTGGCCTGCTTGACGACCCCGCCGCCGGCCTTCAGCTCCTTGCCGTCGAGGCGGGTCGCGCCGTCCGGGGTGACGTAGATCTGGTTCGAGGGCGCTGCCATCGGCGGGACGTACGAGCCGGGATCGGCGCTGCTGCTCCGGTAGATGCCACCGACGGTGAAGCCGGTCTCCTTGGTGCCAAGCCTGCCGTCGGGCTGCTGGATGTTGGCGTTCAGCTTGATCTTGTCGCCGACCTTCAGTCCGTTGTCCTTGGCCACCCGCTCCTCGATGACGACCATGTCGCTCTTGCTGTCCGGCTTGATCGCCGAGCCTGAAACGAGCTTCGATTCGCCGTTGCGGAATGCCGAGACGGCGTTCAGGTCGCGGATGCCGTCGGCCTTGAAGAAGTCCACACCGCCACTGTCCTGGCCGGCGGGCGGCGGAACCGGCTGATGGAGCTTGACCTGATCCGTGGGGGCCGCGACACCGTCCTTCGTGTAATTGCACTTCTCCACGACGGACGATTCGCAGACCTTGTCCACCAGGCCGCGGGACAGATCGGCCTCGGCACCGATCATGCCGCCCTGGCCCCCTTCCGGCTTCTTCATCTTTCCCGAGCTGATCAGCGCGTTCAGATCCAGCTGCATCGTGGCCACGACGCCCACGCTGTGCTTGGCCGTCTCAGCGGCACGGGCCGCCGCGGACTGGATCAGGAAGCCGGACAGGACCAGGGCGCAGATGACGAAGAACAGGCCGACGAGCATCACTGTTTTGCCGAGGTGGCCGCGCAGCCGCCACCAGGCTCGTTTGAAGAGATTCATGAACGCCACGCTAGGAGGGCGGACTTTTGCGGGACGTTTGCGAATGGCGCCCGCACCGGGCGTCTCATACACGGTTCAAATGCGCCGTTTGATAAGACGGTTCCGGTACGTGCCCGATTCCGGTGGCGGCGTACCGGAAATACCCAGCGAATTAATGAAAAGAAAAGGTTGTCGGGCGTGCGCGTACTGGTGGTCGAGGACGAGCAGTACATGGCGCGGGTCCTGGAGATCGGGCTGCGCCGGGAGGCCATCGCGGTCGACGTCGTGCACGACGGGGCGACGGCCCTGGAGCGGGTCGCCGTCCACGACTACGACGCGGTGGTCCTCGACCGGGACCTGCCCGGTGTGCACGGCGACGAGGTGTGCCGCCGGATCGTCGCCATGGACCTCGGCTGCCGCATCCTCATGCTGACCGCCGCGGGACGGCTCGGCGACAAGGTCGAGGGGCTCGGCCTCGGCGCCGACGACTACCTCCCCAAACCCTTCGACTTCCCCGAACTGGTCGCCCGGCTGCGGGCCCTGTACCGCCGCAGCCCCATGGCCCACTCCCCCGTCCTCACCTTCGCCGACGTCACCTTCGACACGCACCGCCGCCGGGTCGACCGGGCGGGCACCGAGATCCGGCTCACGCCCAAGGAACTCGCCGTCCTGGAACTCCTGATGCGCGCCGACGGCGGGGTGCTGAGCGCCGAGTACCTCCTGGACAAGGCCTGGGACGCGCACACGGACCCCTTCACCAACGCGGTACGTCTGGTGGTGCACACCCTGCGCAAGAAGCTCGGCGAACCGCCGCTGGTGCGGACGGCGATCAGCGCGGGCTACTACCTGGGCACCGAGTGAAGCGGCCCGCGGGCGTGTCGCGGGTCCGGTCATGGTTCCGGCCGTGGTTCCGGTTCCGGCCCGGGTCGCGGGTCTGGTTCCGGCCCGGGTCGCGGGTCTGGTTCCGGCCCGGGTCGCCGTTCCGGTTGCGTGCGCCGCGGCGGCGGACGCTGAGCATCCACGGCCGTCTCTTCCTCGGTTTCGGTGCCGCGCTCGGAGTGTGCGCGGCGCTGATGGTCGCGATCATCTACGTCGGGATGCGCTTCCTGCCGACGTACGACTTCAGTACGACCGTGATCGCACCCGAGGGCTCCTTCCGGCCCGGACACCCTGTTCCGTCCGCGTCCGCTTCGGAGCCCGCAGGGCAGTTCCCTCATGCAGTGGAACCGGAGTTGCTGCGCGGCGAGGAGGCCGATTCCTCCCGTGGCATCTCCACCAAGGAAGACGTCTGGAGCACCGTCCTGGCGGTGTCCGTCGGCGGTGTGCTCCTGGTGATGGCGGTCGGCCTCGGCGCCGGCTGGCTCCTCTCCCAACGGTTGCTCGCGCCCCTGCACACCATCAGCGCCGCCGCGGCGAAGGCCGCCGAGGGCAATCTGGGGGAACGTATCGAAGCCGAGGGCCCCGAGGACGAGCTCAAGCGGCTCGCCGACACCTTCGACACGATGCTGGCCCGGCTGGAGGAGTCCTTCGCCGCGCACCAGCGGTTCGCCGCGAACGCCTCGCACGAGCTGCTCACCCCGCTGGCCACCACCCGGGCCGTCCTCCAGGTCGCCGCCGCCGACCCCACGGGTGAGGAGTTCGCGGAACTCACCCCGATGCTGCGGGAGATCAACGAGCGCAACATCAGCGTCGTACGGGCCCTGCTCGACCTGGCGAGTGCGGAGCACACCCCCTTCGACCCCAACCCGGTGGACCTCGCCGAGCTCGCGGAACGGGCCGTCGCCGAACGCGCCGGGCAGGCCCTGACGTACGGCATCCGCCTCGACGTGGACACCGAGACCGAACTCGACTGCGACATCGCCGGAAACGCCACCCTGCTGCGGCAGCTGGTCCTCAACCTCCTCGACAACGCCCTCGCCCACAACGTGCCGGTGGCGGGCTCGGTCCAGCTGGCCGTCTTCCGGGAGAAGGCGGTGGTCCTGGAGATCGAGAACACCGGACCGCACGTCGAAGCCGCTGTGGCGGACCGGCTCTTCGAGCCCTTCTACCGGGCGCAGCCCCGGGTCGGCAGCGACCTCTCCGGCCACGGTCTCGGCCTGGCCATCGTCCGGTCGATCGTCTCGGCCCACCACGGCACGGTCACGGCCACCGCGAACCCGGGCGGCGGCCTCACGGTACGGGTCGAACTGCCGGTGCTGCGCCCGGCCGCGTGAGGCTAGCCCCACCGTGCTCGGGCCTGCTGCCCGGATGGCCCGGTGGATCTTGAACGAGCAGGCTGAGCACGTCCAGTTCTCCGCGTTCCGCGAAAGGAACTCTCTGTGCTCAGCTTGAAGTCGGTGCGCCTCAGGTCCATGTGCTTGAAGTCGGTGCGCCGCCGCGCCTCACGCACCACTGCCGTCGGCGCCCTCGCCGTCGCGGCGTGCGCCACCCTGATGACCGGCAGCGCCGGAGCGATCGTCAACGGGACCGAATCCACCGCGCACTACCCGTTCATGGCGACGATCCCGGAGTCGGCCCCGAGCCAGGGGCTGTACGACGGCACCTGCGGGGCGTCGCTGATCGATCCGCAGTGGGTGCTCACGGCGGCCCACTGCGTACAGGGCGACGGCCTTGAACTGGAAGGGACCGTCCGGATCGGCAGCAGCCACCGCAAGTCCGGGGGAACCGTCCGGAACATCGACCGGACCTTCGTCCACCCCGGCTATGTGAACGGCGCGGGGAGCGCCGCCAACAAGGACGACATCGCCCTGGTCCGCCTCGACCGCCCGGTCACCGAGAAGCCCATCCGCATCGCGGAGCGGACCGCGCGCCCCGGCACTCCCACCCGGATCCTGGGCTTCGGCACCACCCTCGACACCGAGCTGAGGTTCGCGGAGCGGCTGCAGGAGCTCAACACGCGCAGGGGTGCCGCCACCGAGTGCGCCCCGGGCTACGCCGACCGGACCCGGCTGTGCACGATCAGCCGCGTGCCGCAGGCGATGGCGTGCTTCGGGGACTCCGGCGGGCCCCAGCTCCAGAAGGGCAGGCACGGGCGGTGGGAACTCGTCGGGACCACCTCGGGCCCCGGCGCCCCGGGGGTCGCGTGCTCGGCGGGACCGGGCCTCTACAGCAATGTGCCCGCGTACGCGGACTGGATCCGAAAGACCCTCAAGCACCACCGGGCCTGACTCGCCCGGCCGCAGATGCGGTCAGCCGCGGGTACGGCCAGCCACGGGTACGGTCAGCCACGGCTGCGATCAGCCGAAGAGCCTGCGACCGATCCCCTTGGGTACGTCGTCGTTGACCGGGGTGCTGTCGGGGCCGGGTATTCGGCTGCCGGGGACCGTCGTGTGCGGTGAGGTCCGCCGCATCAGGTGCACGCCCTGCTCCTCGTACACCTTCTGGTAGCCGGAGGACTCCAACAGCGAGACGCGGTCGCGCTGTTGCTGGACGTCGCCGAACGGGAACACGCGCTTCCCGGTGCTGATGAGCACCCATTCCGCATTGCGCGGCACCCGGTCCAGGAGCATGACGTGCGTACGGCCGGTGAGGCGGGGTGCCGCGTAGTTGTCCGCCTCGACCGTGGAGCGGTCGGGTATTTTCTCGGCGGCGCGGACGAGTGCCCGGGACGGTTCGTCCGGTTTCCATTTCCGTATGTCGAAGAGGTCGCACGCCCCGGCGAGTACGAATCCGGCCAGGGTAATTCCGGCCACCCCGATGATTCCCGCCATGGCCGTCCGACGCGACGCGAGGAAGGGGAAAAGGAAGAGGGAAGGAGAGAGGGGGTCTCTCCCCTTCTCCCTTCTCGTACGGCGCAGGAGGGAGCCGGTCGTTTCGAGGGAGGCCGCGACGAGAATGGGCCACAGGAACGCGCCGTAGTGGTGCACCGCCTGCCAGTGGTTCTCGTTGTCCGAGAAGAGGCGTTCGGCGAGGAGCGGGAGAGCGCACAGGGCGAGCGGTGAACCCAGCGGCAGGAACAGCAGACTGCCGAATGTCCACAGGAGGAGATAGGACTTGGTCACCGGAGTGAGTGCGACCACAAGGGTGTCGAGAGGATGGAGTACGACGAAACGGAGCGCTTCCACGGGACCGTCGCCAAGTCGGCTGTACTGCCAATAGAATCCGGCGCTTCCGCCCATCGCGGGAATCGCCACCGATACGGCCAGCAGCGAGGCCAGGAATCCGGCGAAGAAGAGCACGAGGCCCGCGCGGAAGCCCGTACTGTCGCCGGATCTTCGCGCGCGGGCGGCCACGACCGCCCCGAAGACTCCCACCACGAGCCCCAGGTCCTCCTTGGTGAGGCAGAGCAGCGCTCCCGCCCAGAGCATGTGGTGGTACGCGCGTGCCCGTGCGCGTTCGAAGAGCAGCAGGAACAGCGGTACGGCAAAGGCCACTTCGTGGAATCCGGCCCTGGCTGCGAAGAGCAGCGGAGCACCGAGGGCGTAGACGAGACAGGCCGCCCAGGTGAATCGGCGGGCGAAGCGCGGGGAAAGCAAGGGAGCCACTTCCGCCCTGGCAAGTCGGGCGACCAGCGGAACGCCCAGCGCGAAGAGCACCGCTTGCACGAGGAGAAGAACTCTCGGGTCGTTCCACAGCCAGTAGAAGGGGGCGGCGAGCGCGATGAGCGGGGAGAAGTGGTCGCCCAGGAGGGAGAATTCCGGGGGGTATTCGTGGTGCACGCTCTTGATCGGGGAGCGTGGCAATTCGAATCGTGAGTAGGCGCGCATCGCCTGGTCGAAGAGGCCGAAGTCGAATCCGCCGAGTCTCAGCCGCTCGTACTGCTGGAGCGACAGGGCCAGTCCCACGGCGAAACAGAGGAAGGTGAGGGCGAGGACCGCCCCTCCTCTTCTGCGCGTTCCACGCCGCTGCGTTGTACGCGCAGAACGGCCCGGTGCTTCAGCACCGTCAATGCCCCCGATGCCCCCGATGCCCCCGCTGTCGGGCCGCGTGTCCAACTCCTCGGCACGCAAATGCCGTTCTACGGATATTTCCCCCACCCTGTTTCCCGCCCCCACCCTTTCCGCACTGTCCTTCCGCACTGCCCGAAATCGGAGAATACCTGCCACCGGCCACGGACAAGCGCCCCGGACAAGCACGGGTGCAGCTGACCACACCCTGCCCGGGGGGCTGGCCCCACACCGCATGCGCCTGCTGCCCGGATGGGCCGGTGGATCTTGGACGAGCAGGCTGGAGACGTCCGGTTGTCGGGTGCAATCGGCACGTCGCCCAAGGAGGGCCTTCATGACCGTCTCCTCGTCGCTCAAGCCGAAGCGGGGTCTCATCGCGGTGGCCGCCCTGGCCGCCACCCTGGCCGTGGGCAGCACACTGCCCGCGTCGGCCACCCCCACCACGGCTCTCGACGCAGAAGCCGCCGCCCACGCGTCCACCCCGCAGAAGGCCTCCGGCGCCCGCGAGAACGCCGCCCTGCGCAAGGGCCTGAACCGTCTCGTGACGGACGACAAGTACCCCGCCGCCCTGGCCGCCACCGTCGACCGCGACGGCCGTACCCGTAACTACGCAGCCGGCGTGGCCGACTTGAAGACCGGGAAGAAGGTCCCGGTCGACGGGCAGGTACGGGCGGGGAGCAACACCAAGACGTTCACGGCCGCCGTCGTCCTGCAACTGGTCGGCGAGGGCAAGGTCGACCTCGACGCCCCCATAGAGAAGTACCTGCCGAATCTGGTGCGCGGCGAGGGCATCGACGGCAACAAGATCAAGGTCCGTCAGCTCCTCAACCACACCAGCGGGCTGCCCAACTACACCGAGTTCATGATGAAGGATCTGTTCGAATCCCCCCACACCTACTACCAGCCCCGCACCCTCCTCGACATCGCCCTGGAGCACAAGGCGCAGTTCGCTCCCGGTGCCGGCTGGGCGTACAGCAACACCAATTACGTACTCGCGGGCCTGCTCATCGAGAAGGTCACCGGCCGCCCGCTGGACGAGCAGATCACCCGCCGCGTCATCGAGCCCGCCGGGCTGAAGAAGACCTACTTCCCGGCCGTGGGCGAGGAGCGCATCCGGGGCGTGCACCCCAAGGCGTACCACGCGCCGAAGCCCGGGGCGCCGCTGGTCGACGTCACCGAGATGGACCCGTCCTGGGGCTGGGCCGCCGGACAGATCGTCTCCACCCCGAGCGACCTGAACCGCTTCTTCAAGGCCCTGTTCGACGGCAAGCTCCTCAAGCCCGCACAGGTGGCCCAACTGCGCACCACCGTCCCGGTGCCCGACTCGTGGAGCATGAAGCCCGGGTCCCGCTACGGACTCGGCGTGACGAGCGTCCCGCTGAGCTGCGGCGGCCGGATGTGGGGCCACGGCGGCGACATCCCGGGCCACGCCACCCGCACCGGCGTCACGGACGACGGCCGCGCGGCCGCAATCGCCGCCACCGCGAACGCGGCACCCACCGTGCAGGGCCCGGAGAACACACAGGCACTGCTGGACACCGCCTTCTGCAAGAAGTAGCCAGCGGGCAACGGGCACAGCTCGCCCGGCGGGCGCAGCTCTTCCAAGGCTGCGCCTCGACCGGGACCTCCGGGGTGATTGAGGGGTCACGCGCAGGCGCGGAAGGCAATGCGCAAGGCAATCGGCGGCGGCCACTTGACCCTCACACCAGTGTGAATGTTCGAGGATGTGTGCCGTGGGCGGGACACCCCCGCACACGGCGGACAACAGACCGCCGCGAGAGTTCCGAGGTGAGTGTGATGGACAACCGACTCTACGACTACAGCCCCATAGTCGGGCGCGAGCCGATCCAGTGGCCGGGCGGTGCGAAGGTCGCGTTCTACGTGGGTCTCAACATCGAGCACTACGAGGTCGACCGGCCGTCGACGTCGACGTTCCCCGGCACCGCGCACCTCACCCCTGACCCGCTGAACTACGGCTGGCGGGACTACGGCCCGCGCGTGGGCTTCTGGCGCACGCTGGAGACCCTCGACCGGCACCGGGTCCGGGCCAGCGTGCTGCTCAACTCCGATGTGGGCGACCGCTACCCGCAGATCGTCCAGGCGGGCCGGGAGCGCGACTGGGCGTGGCTCGCGCACGGCAAGAACAACTCGATCTTCCAGGCCGACATGACGGAGGACGAGGAGCGGAAGTACCTGACGGACGTCGTCGAGACGATCGAGCGGACGACGGGGACCCGGCCGCGCGGCTGGATGGGGCCCGCCCTCACGGAGACCTTCCGTACCCCGCACCTGATCAAGGAACTCGGCCTCGACTACGTCCTGGACTGGACCAACGACGACCAGCCCTTCGACCTGAACGTCCCCGGCATGTTCGGTGTCCCGTACTCCGTCGAGCTCAACGACATCAACCTCTTCGTCGGCCACAGCATGACCGGCCCCGACTTCGTGCAGATCGTCAAGGACCAGCTCGACCAGCTGCACGCCGACGCGGAGGCGGCGGACAGCGGCCGGGTGATGGCCCTGGCCCTGCACCCCTTCGTCATCGGCCAGGCGTTCCGCGCCAAGTACCTGGACCAGGCCCTGGAGTACGTGGTGAACCACCCGGGGGTGTGGGTGACCACGTCGGACGAGATCGCCGAACACCATCGGAGCACCCGGAACTAGGGGCGCGGGGCGCGGGAGTACGGACGGGCCGGACGGGCCGGACGGGGGCGCGCGGCGGCGGGTCGCTCCCACGGGCAGGTGGGTGCGGGGCCACGCCCTCTTGTCGGGCTCGCCCCGGTTCGGAATCCTTGCGTTCATGATGAAGCGAACCAAGCGGACGGCCGCCCTGGCAGTGGCCGGTACCGCGCTGCTCATGTCCCCGTTCGCCACCGGGCACGCGGCCGCAGCGGCACCCACCGCCCCGGCCGCCGCCCAGGCCCCCGCCGCCTGCGAGATCGGCGGTCCCCACACCGACTTCAAGGGCACCAGCATCCACATGCGCAACAAGCCAGGCGGCAACCACGTCGGCTGGGCCAATCAGGGCGACTGCGCGTACTGGTACCAGACCGACTCAGGTCCGCGCGTCCAGTGCCCGGGCGGCGGCAACACCGTCGCCTGGCAGCTCGTCCAGAACAAGCGCACCGGCGTGGTCGGCTACGTCTCGGCGTGCTTCCTGGGCTGAGGCCCCGGCACGATCACCGGCACGAGGCATGGGTGGGAACGGCTCGCTCCGGCTGTCTGGGTGAGCCTGCTCCCCTTCTGCCCGGGGCTAACGCGCCACGCGGTGGCGGAGGTAGACGACCTTGGAGGCAAAGGTGCGGGTCTCGACGAGTTCGAGATCCACCCGGCGCTCGTGCCGGGGAAAGAACGGAATGCCACCGCCAACCAGCACCGGGTGGACCACGGCGCGGTACTCGTCGATCAGACCCAGCGCGGCCGCCTCGGCGGCGAGAGTCGCGCCGCCGATCGCGATATCGCCCTCACCCGGCTCGGCCCGCAACCGCTCGATCTCCTCCGCCAGGCCGCCGGAGGCCAGGCGGGCATTGCCCTGCACCGCCGACAGCGTCGTGGAGAACACCACCTTGGGAAGCGGCTTCCAGAGCGCAGTCCACTCCCGGTCCGCGTCGCTGAGCGAGGGATCCTGGTCGGCGGTCTCCCAGTACGGCATCGTCTCGTACAGCCGTCGTCCCAACAGGTGGACGGGGACGTAGCGGAGCCAGCGGGGGTGCAGGGGAGCCCGTGGGTGTGTCGGGGAGCTGCGCGCCCGGGGCGATTCCTCAGGCTGGGTCATGACGCGGCGACTCGTCCCGCGCGAACTCCGCGGCGAAGCCGGGATCGCCCAGGGCCGCACGGACGGCGGACGTGATGCGGTCGACGTCGCCGCGTTCGGCCGGTGGCAGGGGTGCTTGTACGGACGTGCGGGAGCGGGTGGCGGTGCCGAGGAGTCGGGCGGCGAGTTCGGGGCGGCCGGCCAGCTGGTGGGCGCCGGCCAGACCCTCCAGGGCGAGGGCGACCGCTCGCGGGTCTCCGGTGGTACGGGCGGCCGTCAGTCCCTCGGTGTGGAGGGTCAGGGCAGCGTCGTGGTCGCCGCGGAGTTCGGCGATGAAGCCGAGTTCGGCGAGGATGAGGGCGGCGCCGTTCGCGGCCTCGAAGCGGCGGTTCCAGGTGAGCCAGGTACGCAGGTGGGGCTCGGCCTCCTCCAGTCGTCCCTGCTGCCGGGCACCGAGAGCGAGACCGACCTCGGCGAACTCCTGGGCGCGGCGGTCGGCATGCTCGACGGCGAGCCGCCGACCGTTGTGGTGCAGTCGCTCGGCTCTCGCGTGGTCGCCTTCGAGGAGGGCGATCCGGCCCAGTTCGGACCAGCGGACGGATGCCTCGGTCCACAGGCCCAGGTCCTCGGCGATGCGCAGGCCGTTGCGGTGCGCGGCCTCCGCGGACCGGTAGTCGCCCTCGATCTCCGCCAGCCTGCCCAGTACACCGAAGGCCTGCAACTGGCCCCATCGGTCGCCGAGTTCGCGAAAGAGGGCGAGGCTCTCCTCGGCGTCGGACCGGGAGGCCACCAGATCGCCACGTACGTACCGCTGCACGCCCCGTACGCTCAGAGCCGCCGCGACGCCCCAGCGGTCGCCCTGCGTCCGGACGTCGGCCAGAGTCCGGCGCACCAGCTCCGCACCGACCTCCATGGCGCCGAACATCGTCGCGGCATGGGCGAGGAACCAACCCGGGCGGCCCCGACCGCCGGTCTCATCGGCCCCGGCCGTCTCCTCGGGCCCGGGTCCGGCCGTCTCCTCGGGCCCGGGTCCGGCCATGTCCTCGGGCCCGGGCCCGGCCATGCCCTCGTACAGCCGCAGCGGCAAGCGGCTCACCTCCCGGGTACCCAGCGGATCCCCCGACAGCAGGGTCATTCCCGCGTGCCACGCGGCCACATGGGCGCGGTCGCCGCCGGACGTCCCGGCCCGCCGGTCCGCCGCGGGTGACTCCGCGACGGCCAGCGCCGTGGCCATCGAGCGCTTCGCCTCCGTGAGCCGGCCGCGCAGGAACCAGTACCAGGCCATGGCCCGTACGAGGCGCCGGGCGAGCGGGGCTTCGCCCGTGGCGGCCGCGGTGTCGAGTGCGGTACGCATGTTGGCCGCCTCGGCGTCGAGACGGCGCAGCCAACGCTGCTGGTCGCCGCCGCGCAGCCGGCTTTCGGCCTGCTCGGCGAGCTGGGTGTAGTGGCGGAGGTGGGCACGGCGGAGGTGGTCGTACTCGGTCGCGGGTCCGTGCGCCAGGTCCGCCCTCGTCGCCCGCAGCTGTTCGAGGCAGTACGCCGCCACCGACTCCAGCAACCGATAGCGCGGATGCTGTCCTTCGAAGGCCCCGGGGCCGTCCGGACCGTCGGAGAGAACCGCGCCCTCGGTAAGGACCGCGCCGTCGGTGACCACGACCAGCGACCGGTCCACCAGACGGGCCAGCAGGTCGACGACCTCGCCGGGCTTCACACCGCTCCCGGAGCAGAGCGCCTCGGCGGAGTCCAGGGTGCAGCCGTCGGAGTGGACGGCCAAGCGCCGCAGCACCGCGCGCTCGGCGGCGGTCAGCAGCTCCCAGCTCCAGTCGATCACCGCTCGCAGCGTCTGCTGGCGCGCCGGGGCGTCCCGCCGCCCGCTCGTCAGGAGCCCGAACCGGTCGTCGAGCCGCTCGGCCAGCGCTGCCGGGCCCAGGACGCGGAGCCGGGTGGCCGCCAGCTCGACGGCCAGCGGAATGCCGTCCATACGGCGGCAGATGGTGGCGACCGTCTCGGCGTTGCCCTCGGAGAGGGTGAAGCCGGGCGAGGCGGCAACGGCCCGCGCCACGAAGAGCCGGACCGCGCCCGACCGCATCACCTCCGCGGGCGCTGCTCCCGGCTTCGGAACGTCCAACGGCGGTACCGGCCACAGCTGTTCGCCCGCGATGCCCAACGGTTCGCGGCTGGTGGCCAGCAACCGTACTCCTGGCGCGGCCTGCAACAACAGCCGCGCCAGGGCCGCCACCGCCTCGATCACGTGCTCGCAGTTGTCCAGGACGAGCAGGAGCCGCCGGTCCCGCAACGCATCGGCCAACCGGTCCGCCAGGGGGTGCGGGCCACCGGCCGCCGACGGCGGCAGTGAGCCGGGACGGGCGTCGTCCCTGATGCCCAGCGCCACGGCCGCCACTTCCGCCAGCTCGTCCACCGCTTCACCGGACGCCCCGGCCGAACGTGCCGTACCGGCGAGTTCCACCAGCCGTACGCCGTCCGGGAACAGCACCGCGGTCTCCCCACCCGCGATCTCCAGCGCGAGGCGGGTCTTCCCGACCCCGCCGGGCCCGGTCAACGTCACCAGGCGCTCAGCCGCAAGCAGCGCCCGTACCTCGGCGACGGACCGCGACCGGCCGATCAGACCGGTGACCGGGACGGGCAGCTTGGCGGCGACAGGCGGAGTCCGGCCGGTGTGGCGGGTAGGGCTGGCATGGCGGGTAGAGCTGGCATGGCGGGTAAGGCCGGCGTGGCTGGTAGGGCCAGTGTGGCCGGTCCGGCTGAGGATCTCCCGCTGGAGTGCGACCAGTTCGGGGCCCGGCTCCAGGCCCAGATCCTCTGCCAGCAGGCGACGTACCTCCTGGTAGACCTCTAGCGCTTCGCTCGGCCGACCGGCCCCGTACAGAGCGCGCATGTGGGCCGCGCGCAGCCGTTCGCGCAAGGGGTGACGTTCGGTCAGTTCCCCGAGCTCGCCGGCCAGCGGGCCGTGTTCGCCGAGTTGGATCCGGGCCTCGGCCTGTTCCTCCCGGACGAGGAGCCGCTGTTCTTCAAGCAGTGCTGCCGCCGCCCGGGCGAACGGCTCGTCCGCGAAACCGGCGAAGGCGGGCCCCCGCCACTGGGCGAGCGCCCCGGCGAACCCAGTGGCCCGCTCGCGGGGGTCGGCGGCGCGACGGGCCCGGTCGGCCAGCGCGAGGAATCGCTCCGCGTCCACCGCGTCGCCGGTCACCCGCAGTTGGTACCCGGGCGGGCGGTGCACCACCGTCCCGTCTCCCCCTGCCGCCAGCAGGGCCTTGCGCAGCCGGGACACCAGGGTCTGCAGCGCTGCGGCCGGGCGGACCGGCGGCGTCTCGCCCCAGAGGTCCTCAACCAGCCGGTCCGCCGGAACGACCTGTCCTGGTGTGACCAGCAGGTCGGCGAGCAGGAAGCGCACCTTGGCCTCGGGTACGGCCGTGAGTTCGCCGTCCGCCGTCCATACGGCCAGTGGTCCCAGTACCCCGAAGCGCATCGGTTCAGCGTACGGGCAGCACGCGGGCCGGCAGCGGGCGCCCGTCACCGGCAGCGGGCGCCCGTCAGGGGACCGAAAGCGCCTGTCGGCGGACCGAGTACGGACCGAATGCGGACCGCGGGCAGACCGAAAGCCCCCTCCCGCAGAGTCGTTCTCGCCACCGCAACCAGCACCAGCAACCAGTCGCACCATCACCCAACAGGGAGTCATCATGAGCAGGTTCACGGGCAAGAAGGCCCTCGTCACCGGTGGAACGCACGGCATGGGCCTTGCCATCGTCAAGGCACTGCTGGCCGAAGGCGCGGAGGTCGTCCTGACGGGCCGCAGCGAGAAGACCCTCGAAGAGGCGCGGTCGGAGCTGAAGGGCGAGGCAGCACACGTCGTACGCTCCGACGCCGCCAGCATGGCGGACATCTCCGCCCTCGCCGACCTCGCACAGGAGAAGCTCGGCCGCATCGACCATCTCTTCGTCAACCACGGCATCGCGGAGTTCGCCGAGCTGGCGGAGGTCACCGAGGCGTCCTGGGACCGGCAGTTCGCCGTCAACGCCAAGGGTTCCTTCTTCACCGTCCAGGCGCTGGCACCGCTGATCGAGGACGGCGGTTCGATCGTCTTCACCACGGTCGCCAACGACGTCGTCTTCCCCGGACTGAGCGCGTACTCCGCGTCGAAGGAGGCCATGCGCGCCCTCGCGCACGTACTGGCCGCCGAGTTGCTGCCCCGGAGGATCCGGGTGAACTCGGTCGCTCCGGGGTTCATCAAGACGCCGACGATGGGAGTGCCCGGTCTGACGGAGGAGCAGCGCAGGGAATTCGAGCGGCAGGGCGACGAGACCACGCCGCTCAAGCGCAACGGCACGGTCGAGGAGGTCGCCGCGGCCTCGCTCTTCCTGGCGGCCGACGCGACCTTCACCACCAATGTCGAGTTCGCCGTCGACGGCGGCTTCGCCCAGGGCCTCGTCGCCGCTCACTGAGCCGTCCCCGCCCCCCACTGAACAGCCCTGCCCCTGCCCCAGCCCGTGCCCTTGCCCGGCCCCTGCCCGGCCCCTCATCTGGAGAGCCCCATGCCCCTGAAGAGTCCCATGCACCCGGAGAGTCCCCTCTCGGCGCAGGACGCGGTGATCGAGAGCTCCGACCCCTCGGTGGCTGAGCACGTACGCCGGTATGTCGCAACCGACGGCGCCAGCGGCCACCGGGAAGGCGGGATGACCAATCTCGTCCTCACCCATCGGGGCCGGAAGACCGGCAGGCGCCACCGAACCGGCCTCTTCTACGGGGAAGACGCCGGGCGCTACGTCCTCGTCGCCTCGGGCTCGGTCATCACCCACACCCACCCCCAGTGGTACCTGAACCTGGCGGCCGATCCGGAGGTGCAGATCCAGATCCTCGCCGACCGGTTCGACGCCCGAGCGCGCACCGCCGAAGGTGCGGAGCGGGAGCGGCTGTGGCTGCTGATGACCGAACTGGCCCCCGTTTACCGCACGTACGAGGCCAGGAGCCGGCGGACCATTCCGGTGGTGGTCCTCGACCGCATCGGGACCGGGCCCGCATCCCTCCGGCAGGGGCCGTCAGCCCGCCCGTAGCGCGTCCACCGCGAACCGTGCAGCCGTTCCGATCACCGCGTCCGCCGGGGGCAGCGTCGCCGCCGTACTGGCGGCGCGGGTGAAGACGGCGACGGCGTAGCGGCCGCCGTCCGGGTACTCGATGACGCCGACCTCGTTGCGCACGGTCGGGAGGCTGCCCGTCTTGCCGGCCACGTGGACGTCGTCGAAGGGGAAGCCGGAGGCCATCCGGTGCGGCCAGACCTGCAGGCCGAGGAGGCGGCGCATCGCGGCCCCGTGTGCCGGGGTGCTCGCCTCGTCGCGCCAGAGCGCGGCCAGGAGACGGGTCATGTCGCGGGGGGTGCTGCGGTTGGTACGGGCCGGGTCGAGGGCGCGCAGCCGCCGGGTGACGTACGGGTCGGCCAGCGCCTGCGCCCCGTCCGGGCCCGCGTCCTCCCGTACGGTGGCGAGGAGTTGGCCGAAGGTGTGCACGGCGTGGGTGTGCCGGAGGCCGAGGCGGCCGGTGGTCCGGTTGACGGCGGCCAGGCCCACGCGCTGCAGGAGGACGTCGGCGGCGGTGTTGTCGCTCACCGACATCATCAGGTACGCGAGGTCCCGCACCGACATGCGGACCGGGTCGAGCATCGCGGCGAGTCCGGTGGGGCCCGCCACCCGGTCGGCCGGGGCGCACTCGATCGGCTCGGTGAGCACCAGATCCCCTGCCGCGGCAAGGTCGTGGAGGGCGACGAGCAGGCAGAGCTTGTGCACACTGGCGGTGACGACGGGGTCGTCCGCGCCCACGTCGACCTCCGCACCGGAGTCGATGTCGAGGGCGTGCAGCCTGCCGGTGACACCCGCCTCGGCGAAGGCGGCCTCGATGCGGCGCCGATGAGGAGTGGTGCTCACAGGGAATTCTCCGTAGTCGTGGTCACGGCGGTCGTCGTAGTCGTAGTCATGCCGGTTGTCGTAGTCGTAGTCACGGCGGTCGTCGTCGCAGCGGTCACAGCCAGTACTCCGCCGCCGGTCGCAGGTGCAGCGGACGCGCCGGCAGGTCCGCGCTCACGGTCTCACTGCTCCGCAGCGCCCGCGTCACCACGTCGGCGAACGTCGCGACCGCCTTGTCACTGCGCCCCCGTGGCCAGGCGACCGAGTGCCGCCAGGCGAGCGGGGACCCGGCCAGCGGACGCCACACCAACCGGCCTTCCCCGTCCGGGCCCTGAGCGGGAGCGACGTCCTTCGGGCTGAAGGCGACGGCCCTCGCCGCCATGATCAGGCCGTGCACGAAGGTGACACCCTGCCCGTGCCGGACGGCGGGCGGGGTGTAGCCGTTGCGCGCGCAGGTCGTCAGCAGGTCGTCGAAGAGGGCCGGCGCGTCGGCCCGGTGGAACATGACCAGGTCGTAGCCGCCGAGCGCCGACAGCGGGACCTCGTCCAGCGCCGCCGCCGGTGCGTCGCGCGGCAGCAGCACGCCCAGTTCGCGGCGGAGCACCGGGCCCAGTTCAAGACCGGAGACGTCGCAGGGGTGGTGGATGAGCCCGACGTCCAGATCGTGCGTGGCGAACTGGGCGAGCTGCTGGGTGGTGGACACCTCGTGGAGTTCGAGTTCCACGTCGGCGTGGCTCGCGCGGAAGCCCGCCAGGATCGCGGCCAGGGTCCCGCCCGCGATGTCGGGCGGCAGCGCCGCCCGCAGCAGCCCGCTCTCGCCGTCCCTGACCCGGCGGGCGGTGGCCCTCAGCGCTTCGGAGCGGGCGAGCAGTTCGCGGGCGTCGTCGAGGAGCAGTGCCCCGGCCCGGGTGATCGTCACCTGCCGGCTGGTGCGCTCGAAGAGTCGCACCCCCAGCTCGCGCTCCAGCCGCTGGACGCGCTGCGAGAGGGGTGGCTGAGCCATGCCCAGGCGGATGGCCGCCCGCCCGAAGTGTGACTCTTCTGCAACAGCCACGAAGCACTCCAGGTGCCGGATCAGGTCCACAGCCAGCAACGATATCGCAGATGCATTGATCTCAGATCGATATCCATCTTGGACATACGAGGCGGAGTGCTGGTCTCCTCCCCGCATGTCCTCCCTCCCTCGCTCACCAAGCAGGCACACCTCAGGCAGGCGCACGGCGCCGGTAGTTCTGACCACATTGCTCGCCCTGTCCCTCGCGGGCTGCGGCAGTACGCCACCGGAGCGGCCCGCCCCCACCAGTGCCGCCGCCGCACCCGCTGCCACCACCTCCACCACCACCCAGGCTCCCGCCTCCGACACCCACGAACGCCTCCGCGTCGGCTCCACCACCCGCTCGTACCTCCTGCACCGCCCGGGTGGTGACAAAGGAGACAAGCCGGATCGCCCCCGCCCCCTCCTCCTCGCGTTCCACGGCCGTGGCGAGACCGCCGAGGACATGCGGGAGCGTGCTCACCTCGACAAGGCGGCGGGCGCGCGCGGCATGCTCGTCGCGCATCTCGAAGCCGTACGCAAGATGTGGAGCGCCGACACCGCCCCCACCGCGCAGCGCCCCGACCCGAACGTGGACCTCCGCTTCGCCGAGCAGCTGATCTCCACGCTCGTACGAGACGGTGCGGCCGATCCGAAGCGGGTGTACGCAGTCGGCTTCTCCAACGGCGGTTCGATGGCGCTGCGGCTCGCGGCGGAACGCCCCCGCACGGTGGCCGGGGCGGCCTCCGTCGCCGGCCAACTGGCGGCCGGATCCGCGCGGACGGGACCGTCCGGGCCAGTCCCCGTGATGATCGTTTACGGGGCGGACGACCGGGTCCGTCCCATGGCGGGCGTACCGAACCCGCCCCCGCCCGCGCCGGGCCAGGAGCCCATGACCGCGACCGTCTCGACGCGGGCCAGTGCCGAGGCGTTCGCACGGGCGGCCAGGGCGAAGCCGCCCGTCACGGAAAAGCGGTCGGGCTACGACCGCACTCTCTGGGCACCGGGCACACCGGGCAACGCCCCCGTGGAACTCCTCGTCATGCACGGCGCCGGCCACACCTGGCCCGGTTCGACCGCCTCCCCGCCGCCCCACTTCGGCCGCACCAGCACCTCACTGAACGCGACGAACACCGTCCTCGACTTCCTCAGCAAAACCGGAATCGGGACCGGAACCGGAACCGGAAGCGGGACCCCATGAACAAGCCCCTCCGCCACATAGCCGTCTTCTGCGGAGTGCTGATGACGGCCCTGCTCGGCCAGGTGACCTGGGTCCAGTTCCACCAGGCCGAGACCCTCGCCGAGCACCCCGACAACCGCCGCGTGACCGTCAAGAACTTCGCGCAGCCGCGCGGCGACATCATCGTCGGCGGCAAGCCGATCACCGGTTCCGTCGCGACGCCCGGCTCTGACCTCAAGTACAAGCGCGTCCTCCAGGACGGCCCGATGTACGCCCCGGTCACCGGCTACTTCTCCCAGGCCCAGGGGTCGACCCTGCTGGAGGGCGTGCACAACGACGTGCTCTCCGGCAAGGACAGCCGTCTCCTGTCCGGCCCGCTCGCCCCGCTGACCGGCAAGCGCCCGGACGGCGGTGATGTGCTCACGACCATCAACCCCGCCGCGCAGAAGGCCGCGTACAAGGGCCTGACCGACCTGAAGGCCACGGGCGCGGTGGTCGCGCTCGACCCGCGCACCGGCAGGATCCTCGCGATGGCGAGCACGCCCTCGTACGACCCGTCCCGCTTCGCCGGGATCTCCCACAAGGAGGGCCGGGAGTTCCAGAGACTGGCCGAGGACAAGCGCAAGCCGCTCAGCAACCGGGCGATCCGGGAGATCTATCCGCCCGGCTCCACCTTCAAGATCCTCACGGCGGCAGCGGCCATCGAACACGGCACGGTGACCAACATCGACACCCCCTCCGACGCCCCGGCGCCCTACCGCCTCCCGCTCAGCACCACCGAGATCGGCAATGTCGTCCCCGACTCCCAGTGCGACAAGGTCTCGATGCGGACCGCCATGCAGTGGTCCTGCAACAACGTCTTCCTCGACGCGGCACTGCGCACCGGGAAGGACAAGATGCGGGAGACGGCCGAGAAGTTCGGCTTCAACAAGGAGCAGTTCACGCCGGTACGCACCGCCGCGAGCGGTTACCCGAGCGCGCTGGACAAGCCCCAGACCGCGCTGACCGGCATGGGCCAGGGCAGCGTGACGACGACACCGCTCCAGATGGCCATGGTGACGGCGGGCCTCGCCAACGACGGCAAGGTGATGAAGCCGTACCTGGTCGACGAGTTGCGCGGCGCCGACCAGTCGACACTGCAGAAGTACGAGCCCGAGGTCCTCCACCAGGCGGTCTCCGCCGCCACCGCGAAGAAGGTGCAGGAAATGATGGAGTACACGGTCACCGACGGCACCGGCAGCAAGGTCGCCGTCGAAGGAGTCACGGTCGGCGGCAAGCCCGGCACGGCACAGCACGGCGCGGATGTGCGCGACGAGCGCCCGTACGCATGGTTCGTGTCGTACGCGAAACAGCCGGACGGCACGTCACCGGTGGCGGTCGCGGTGCTGGTCGACCCGGAGGATATGGACATCTCCAGGGCGGACATCGCGGGCGGCCGGCTGGGGGCGCCTATCGCGAAGGCGGTGATGGAGGCGGTGCTGCAGAAGTAGCGGCTGCGTACGCCGTGGGCGGCACCCCGATCCGGGTCGTGAAATCGCGGACGAGATGGGCCTGGTCGCTGTAGCCGAGTTCGGCTGCCAGGCCGGCCCAGTCCGTCGTGGCACCGGTGCCCGCCCGTTCCAGGGCTTCGTGGATGCGGTGGCGCAGGATGACCCACTTCGGGCTGACGCCCACGTACGCGGCGAACAGCCGCTGGACCTGGCGCACCGATACGCCCGCCGTCCCGGCGACCTCGTCGACGCGGCGGATCGACCGGTCCCTGCGGATGCGGTCGGCCAGCGCCATGGCCCGTTCGGCCTGCGGGTCGGCTGCCGGGCCGAGGGCGAGGAGGAAGTCGTCGAGCGCGGCAACACGGGCGTCCTCCTCCTGCGGCCCGAGAACCGCGGGAGGTGTGGCGGCGAAACCCGGGAACGTTTCGGCGAGTGGCACCCGTCGGCCGGTCAGCTCCGACACCGGCCGGCCCGGCAGGAACGGCCGGAAGCCGCCCGGCCTGAACTGGATCCCGCACACCCGGCCGCACCCCTCCAGCTTCTGGGTGAAGAGTTCCAGCCCGATGCCTGCGACCTCGCCGAAGCCCATGGCAGCGGAGTCCTCGGTCTGCCCGTACCGCTGGAAGACGATGTTCACGGAGGGGTGCGGGACGACATGCGTCAGGTACGGCTCCGCCAGGTCCCAGTCGATCAGCCAGTAGTGCTCGACGTACGGTCGCAGCGGCTCGGCGGGCTCCCGGCGGCGGAAGCGGACGTGCGTGAAGAGTTCCGAGGCGGCGACGATGCCCCGGGTGTCGCGACGTGGCCCTGGCATGGGCCCGATCCTATGTCGCGTTTCTTCAAGCCACCGGGGGCCCGGCAGCTCTACCGTCAGACGCATGAACGACAAGATCAGCGACATGCTCGCAGTGGCCGCCGCACGTGCGGAACCCGTGGTGCGCGGCGTGGCCGACGGACAGCTCGGCGCCCGTACACCGTGCGCCGACTACGACGTACGGGACCTGCTCAACCACCTGTTCCATGTCGTGGTCGGCTTCCAGTCGCTCGCGGCCGGAAAGGAAGCGGACTTCTCCACCACCCCGGACTACCTGAAGGGGAACTGGCGCGACCGCTTCGGCGCGGAGACCGCGCTGCTCGTCACGGCCTGGGCGGCGCCCGGCGCCGACGAGGGCACCAAGGGCAGCATGAACCTCCCGGCCCGTACGGTCGGCTCGATGGCGCTCCTCGACCTGACCGTGCACGCCTGGGACCTCGCCCGCGCGACCGGCCAGGACTTCACACCCGACGAGGAGGGCCTCCGGGCGCTCGGCGCGCTGGTGACGCAGATGGGCCCGACGGCCAGGCAGATGAAGGTGCTCGCCGAGCCGTGCCCGGTGGTGGAGGGGGCGACGCCCTTCGAGGAGCTGCTGGCGTCGACAGGTCGCCGTGCCGACTGGCTGCCGGATCAGCTCTGACCAGGCACTTCGTACGCCCAGTGCACCGAAGCCCTCGTCCTGGTACGCCGAAGCCCTCGGGCGCTGGAGCCCGGTGCGCTGGAGCCGGTGCGCTGGAGCCGGTGCGCCGAAGCCCAGTAACGCCGAAGCCCTCGGGCGCCGAGGACCGTGCGCCGAGGGCTTCGTACAGCGAGAGGTTCCTACTTGCCCTTCTCGGCCTTCATCTCCTTGATCCGCACCGTCTCCTTGCGGACCTCGGCCTGCGTGGCGCGCTCCTTCTGGAGCCACTCGGGGTTCTCGTCCTTGAGCGCGTCGATCTGCTCGGTGGTGAGCGCGTCGGTGACTCCGCCGCGGGCGAGGCCGGAGATGGAGATGCCGAGCTTGTTCGCAACGACCGGGCGGGGGTGCGGGCCGTTGGCGCGCAGGTCCTGGAGCCACTGGGGCGGCTCGGTCTGGAGCGTGTTCAGCTCGGCGCGCGAGACGACGCCCTCCTGGAACTCGGCGGGGGTGGCCTCAAGGTACACACCCAGCTTCTTCGCCGCGGTGGCGGGCTTCATGGTCTGGGTGCTCTGGTGCGACGTCATGAGCCCAAGGGTATCGAGCATGTGCGCTACCGCTGACCACGGCCGGTAACCTGGCCCGCGTGACAGGCTCGGAAGCACCCTCCTCCCCCACCTCCCCGGCGTCCCCCGCGCCCTCGTTCCGGCTCGCGTACGTCCCGGGCGTGACGCCCACCAAGTGGGTGAGGATCTGGCGCGAGCGGCTGCCCTACATCCCGCTGACCCTGGTCGCGGCGTCCCCCGCAGAGGCGTTCGACGTACTGCGCGGCGGCGGGGCCGACGCCGGTTTCGTACGGCTGCCGGTGGACCGTACGGACCTCAGCGCGATCCCCCTCTACACCGAGACCACGGTCGTCGTGATCCCCAAGGACCACGTCATCGCGGCCGTCGAGGAGATCGCGGCGGAGGACCTCGCCGACGAACTGGTCCTGCACCCCCTCGACGACACCCTCGACTGGGAGCAGCTCCCGGGCCGGGCCGCGAACGAGCGTCCCGAGACCACCGCGGACGCGATCGAACTGGTCGCGGCGGGCGTCGGCGTGCTCGTCGTGCCGCAGTCGCTGGCCCGCCTGCACCACCGCAAGGACCTCACGTACCGGACGGTCACGGGCGTCCCCGAATCGCGTGTCGCACTGTCGTGGGCACAGACCGATTCGGGTGAGCCGCCCGAGCTGGTCGAGCACTTCATCGGGATCGTACGAGGCCGAACGGTCAACAGCACCCGCGGCCCGGCCCTGCCTCCGACCGGCCAGCCGAAGGGCAAGGGCGCGGCCGGCAAGGGAGCCGCGAAGGGCGGGGCGCGGAAGCCCGCGGCCAAGAGCACCAGGGGCGGCGCCGGAGGCGCGAAGGCGGGCGGAAGCAAGACCGGCGGCGGCAAGGCCACCGCCAAGAACAGCAAGAGCAACAGCAACAAGGGCGGCGCCGCCAAGCGCGGCAAGCCGCGTCGATAGTCGCTGCGGGGATGGGGGCGGGGCGGTCGGGAGCGGCGCGCCCCCGCCCGACGGACGCCGCGCGGCCCCGTCTGCCGGTCATCGCGCGGCCCCGTCGGCCGGTCGCGCGGCCCCGTCCGCCGGACGCGCGGGGCCGTCCGCCGGACGCGCGGCCCCGTCCGCCGGACGCGCGGGGCCGTCCGCCGGACGCGCGGCCCCGTCCGCCGGACGCGCGGGGCCGTCCGGCGGACGCGCGGGTCAGTCCCTGACCTGGATCAGGGCATGCGTACCGCCGGTCCGCCAGCGCTGTCCGTGCTCCGCCACGAGCACCTCCTCGGCGCCCTCCGCCAGCCCCACCAGTACGTCCGACTTCAGCGTGCGCAGCGCGGCCACCGGGCCGGGGAAGTACGCGGTGCGGTCCGCGAACGGGGTCGTCGCGGGCCACATCCGGTCGCCGACCAGGCGCCGGTAGTTCAGGTCGCCCTTCATCAGCGTCACGGTGGCTTCGGCGAAGTCCTGCCGCAGATCGTCGGGCATGTCCTCGTACGGCAGCGGCGCACAGGAGAAGGGGTGCGCCCGCACCTCGATCCGGCCGCTCGCCATGTCGTCCCACAGCCGGTGTCCGGCCGCGCCCGCCGCTCCGTCGGCTCCCCTCAGGTGCCGCAGGCAGTCCACGACGTCGGCGGTCGTCGCGTCGGAGACGAAGTAGGGGTACGGCTTGACGTGCAGGACGACGCGCTCGGCGTGGCCGTACCGCAGGAGGTGGTCGACGAGGAGGAGGTCGGGGAGCAGCTCACGGCCTGCGTTGTCGGCGACGAGGCAGACGGTGCGCGTGGTACCGGCGGTACGGGCGACGGTGCTTGCGGTACCGGCGGTGCTTGCGGTACCGGCGTGCGGCATCCCGGCGGGCAGCAGCGCCCAGAGTGCTGCGGAGTCGTCCGCCACGAGCGCTTCGTCGGTACGTTGCCCGGCCGCGCCTGCCCCCATCAGGAAGCCCAGGTCCGCCCGGTTTCCCCAGAGCGAGCCGAGCAGCAGTGCCCGCGCACGTTCCGCCTCCGGCTTCGACGCGAGCTGCCCCACTGCGGCCAACTCCCCCTCCGTCTCAGGGGTGCTGAGTTCCGCGCGCTTGAACGGGCCGAACGGGTCGACCCCCTGCCAGGGCCCCGCTTCGAAGTACCCGACGGCCCCCAGCAGCCGCCGGTAGAAGTAGCTCTCCGCCCACAGGAACGGCGCGTCGAACCACGACCGCCCCAGATGCCCCTTCCCCCACACTTCCCACTGCTCCCGGTCCCGGTCGTCGCCGGGCGGGGGCGGCTCGATCACGCCGTGCGCCGTCTCCTCAGGGAGCGCGTCGAGCGCCCGGTGCTGCCCCGGCCCGTACGGAAACGCCTTGCGCACCCGCTCGATGAGCGCGGGGTGCCGCTCGGCGAGCACGCTGCGGGCGAAGGATCCGGGCTCGTCGCACCGGATGACGGGCGCCTCGGCAGGATCGGCAAGATCGGCAGGGCCTGGAGAATCAACCATGCCTCGATTCTGCCTGCCACGAGGAACGCAGCCCCTCCCCGCCCGCACCTCACCCGAAGCTCGCCGCCTCCAGCACCACGAACAGCCCGACGGCCGCGTTGAGCGCCGACAGGGTGGACGCCGCCGTCCCCGCCGCCGCGACGATCGCCGCGACTCCGGCCGAAGTGAGTGCGGAGGGCCAGCCGTTGGCGGGCGGGACCGGGCCGAGCAGGGCCGCCACCCGCCGGGGCACCGGGCCCGCCTCGGCGAAGGCCGCGAGCCCGGGAAAAGCGGTGCTCCCGGTGGCTGGGCGCACGGCCAGGAGGGCGGCCTTGCCCACCGCGCGGGCCGTCGCACGGCGGTCCCCTGTCGCCTGCGCGGCCTCTTCGTCGGCCCACCGCTCGGTGCAGTAGCCGACCGCTCTGCGTAGCGGGCGCAGCAGGGGGTTCGCACACCCGGCCAACTGGACGGCGAGCAGCAGCCGGTGGTGGCGTCCGGTGAGATGGGCGCGTTCGTGGGCGAGAAGGGCGTGGCGCTCGGTGTCGGTGAGGGCCGCCATCATGCCGGTGGAGACGAGGATGCGGCCGCGCCGCCTGCCGGACGCACCGGACGCACCGGACGCACCGGACGCACCGGACGCACCGAGCCCGCCGGGAAGCGCGTACGCGTACGGCTCGTCGTCCGTGAGGACCGCGACCTCGGACGAGGTACGAAGCCCGGCCAGGGCCCGGTGCGCCCTGGCCCGGTAGCGGTAGTGCCGATGGACGGTGAACGCGCAGGCCAGCAGGACCAGCGCGAGTGCGCCGATGGACACCGTTCCCGCGATCTCGTCGTAGGGAACCGCCTCGCGCACCTCCGGGTCCGACCAGCTGTCGGGCAGCGGGTTGCCGGGGAGCTGTGCGGTGCCGACGACGACGAGGAGTCCGAGGCAGACCGTGCTGCAGACGGCGAGGATCGCGGCCACGGCCGTGAGGAGCCGGGCGGCGGTACGCGGGTGGAGGTGCTGTTCGGCGAGGCGGGCCATGGGGAGAGCGGTGAGCGGAAGAATCAGCGGCAGATAGACGAAGACACCCATCGATCAGCGCTCCGGACCTTCGGACTCACCGGAACCGCCGAGCCCACCGGACCCGTCGGACGCACCGGACCCGTCTGACCCGTCTGACCCGCCGAGCCCGCTCTCGCCGAGCAGGTTGCGCAACAGCCGCTCGTCGTCCGGCGAGAGCGCCGACACGAAGCTGGAGAGCACGGCGTCACGGTCGTCCTCCTTGTCGAGCAGCTTGCGCATCCGCAGCGCGACCAGCCCGGCCCCGTCGGCCACCGGCGTCCACTCGAAGGACCGCCCGGACCGGGTACGGGTCACAGCGCCCTTGTCGTACAGCCTGGTCAGGATGGTGATGACGGTGGTGTACGCGAGACCGCCGCCGAGCTGTTCCTGTACCCACGCGGCCGTCACCGGACCCGGCGCGGCCCCGAGCACGGACAGCACCTGCGTCTCCAGCTCACCCTGCCCACGCCGACGGTCACGCGGACGCGCGCCCTCCGCCCCGGCCCCGCCATCAGCGCCGCCGCCCCCACCGACTGCACCGCCCCCACCGTCCGAACGGTCTGCCATGCCCGGCTCCCTTCCCTCCCGCCTCCCGCTGACCTTTTGTCCGGCGGACATCCGGGCATCGTAACTACTCGCAGCCCATCGGCACGTGCCGGGCGAAGAACGCGCGCAGCTGGCCCCGCACCACCGGAACCGACTGCTCCGGCCGGATCGCACCTACCATCGCGCGCCGCTCCTCCCCCGTCATCAGCCCGGCGGACTGCAACTGCGGTACGAGAGAGGCGTAGTCGGTGAACACCCAGTGGTTCGCGCCGACCAGCCGGCGCACGGCCGTCCGGCCCTGCGGGTGGCCGAGCATCGCGGACCAGGAGCGGTCAAAGCGCGCGTTGCGGAATCCGTCCGTCCCGAACAGCAGCAGGGGACGGTCCACGCCGTGCCGGGTGACCGGAAGCAGCTCCCCCGCCTCGCCGGGCCGCTCCGCGGGCCAGTCCAGATAGCCCTCCAGATTGACCGCGGCACCGATCCGCCGGTCCTCGTACAGCGCCTCGGACGCTGCGGTTCCGCCCGCCGAGTGCCCGTACACGCCCACCCGCCGCAGGTCCAGGGCCTGCCCCAGTCCGGCGGGCAGCCGTCGGCCCCCGGCGTCCGGGTTCCGCCCGGCGTCCGCCAGCGCCGTCAACTCGTCGAGTACGAAGCGGAGATCGGCGAGCCGTGCGGCGATCATCGCCCGGAACACCTGCGGAACATCGGGGGTCCCCGGCAGCGCGTACTCCCGTATCGACCCATCAGGGAACTCGACGCCGCCCGGCTCCCCGGGGTGGTCGACCGTCACCACCACGTACCCGTGACTCGCCAGGTCCTCGGCCAGTGAGGTCCCGACGGTACGGGGATCCGCACCGCCCGGTGTATAGAGCAGCACCGGCCGCCGCCCCGGTAGCGCGGGTACGGCCCTGCGGGAGTGGGTCGCGGTGGCGGCCCAGTCCACCCCGCTGTCCGGCAGCTCCTTGTGCCCCACCAGGGGGTCGAAGGCCGTGAACGCCGCCGCCGTGCCGGGCGTCATCTGCGGCGCCACCGGAATGCCGTGCGCGGCACGGGCCGGATAGAAGACCGTGACCATCAACTCCCTTGCGGATCCGGCCTCGTCCCACGGGTCACGCCGCCGCCGGTCGACCAGGTGCAGGTCGACGGCCCCGGTCCGGTACGGCCCGGTCGGCGCGGGCAGCCGGACGGCAACGCCGCCCGCGGTCCGTGCGTGTGCGGTGCCGGTGCTGATGCCGCCGGTGCCGACGAGCAGTGTCGAGGCGGCCAGCACGGCCGAGGTGATGACGGCCCGCCGGTTCACTCCTGCGGTCTCGTCGCCGGTATCCGTCTTCTTGTGGGACATCGCTGACATGAGTGTTTCCCTTCTCCGCCACGGCGTCCTGTGACGCCGCTCCTTGCGCTGTTCAATGCCGCCCCTGAATGCTGGTGCGCGGCGGGGGAACAGTCGAAGGTTGAGGCTCTGCCCGAAACGATGGCGCGGCGCCCGCGGTGAACTCAGGGAAGGCAGGAAGCCGGTGACCCGGATCCACTTCACGGCCGCCGACTTCGCCCAGGTCCGTTTCGCACCCCGGCCGGCCCCGCTGCAAGAGCTGAACGCGGCGCTGATGACGATGTGCCGCCCCGATCAGGAGCTGCTCTTCGGCCGCTGGAGGCGGCGGGTGCTCCGGTCCCTGCCCGTCACCGCCGAGCCGCTGGGCGACCTGGTCCCCGCCGCCGAGGCTCCGCTCTTCCTCGACGTCTTCAGCGACACCCTGGAAGAGGGTCTTGACACCGTACGGGCCTCGCGGCCGGAGCTGGTCCGTACCGAGATCGAGCGGGTGTACTCCCGGAGCGCGGCCCCGGCACCGTTGTGGACGCGGAACCTCCACCGTGGTGACGCCGATGCCTGGCAGGTCCTGCGCCGTGCCCAGCGCGCGGCCTTCGACACGGTCGTACGCCCCGTGTGGGGTCTGGTGCAGGACCTGCACCAGACGGAGTTCACCCGCCATGCGGTGACCGTCGCCGAACACGGCATCGGAGCCGCGCTGACCGCGCTCGTCCCCGGCGCCCGGTTGCACGACGACGTCTGGGAGTTCGACGGACCGCCGGGTGACTTCGTACTGCACGGGCGCGGTGTGCTGCTGCTGCCCACCTTCCACTGGACCGGCCGGCCCACCGTCGCCGACCTGCCGGGCCACCCGCTGGTCGTGACCTGTCCGGCAGGCCCCGGCCTGCCGCTCGCGCCGGACGGGGCGGGCCGTACGGACGAGGCGTTGGCGGCGGTGCTCGGCCGGACCCGCCTCGACATCCTGTTCCGGCTCGCGGAGGAGCACACCACCAGCGGGCTCGCCCGGCGGCTGGGCGTCAGCAACGCCACCGCTTCGGCCCACGCGACGGCACTGCGCGGCGCCGGGCTGATCACCTCGGTCCGCGCCGGGCGGGCGGTGCTCCACCGGCGGACGCCGTTGGGGAGCCTGCTGGTTCAAGGCCGTACGGGGACTCGGGCAGCGTCCGAGTAGCCTGCGGCCGCCCGCTTGGTGGCAGCGCGTACGGCCGTGAGCTGGAGCAGCAGCGCCGCCGCCGCGAATCCGGCGGCCCAGAGCGGGAGTACGGACCCGCTCCAGCCGAAGGCGAACGCGGCGCCGCCGAGGCCGGAGCCGATGGCGCTGCCGAGGTAGAGCGCGGACTCGTTGAGGGCGACGGCGACCGGGCCGCCCCGTTCGCCGCGCGCCGCCAGCAGGTCGTTCTGCTGCGGTACTTGGAGGGCCCAGCCGACCGCACCCCAGACGGCGATGGGGACGAGGGCCAGCAGCGGGGCGATCGGCGCGGCGAGGCGGAAGGCCAGCAGGGACACCACCAGGATCGCGAGGATGCCGACGACCAGGGTGGCGGGGCGGCGGACGCGGTCGACGAGCGAGCCGATGGCGATGGAGCCGATGACGCCGCCGAGGCCCCAGGCCCAGAGGTACGGCGTGATGTTCTCGACGCCGCCCATGGTGCCGGTGGCCATGACGGGGACGAAGTACGTGTAGAGGCCGAGGCTGGCGACGGCCGCGAGGAGCGAGACTCCGACGACGGAGGCGACGCGCGGATCGGTCACCACCTGGGCGCGCCTGCGGAGACTCACGGTCTCGGTGGCCGGGAGGCGCGGCAGCCGTACGAGAAGTCCGGCGAGGGCGGCGAGGCCGATGGCGGTGACCAGCCACAGGGTGGCGCGCCAGCCGGTGTGCTGGGCGATGTAGACCCCGGCGGGCACGCCGATGACGGTGCCCGAGCTCATCCCGCCCATGATCACGGCGAGGGCGCGGCCCCGTCGCTCGCGGTCGACGAGCGAGGCGGCGGCGGAGGCCGCGAGCGCGAGGTAGAGACCGGCGCCGACACCGGCGAAGGCGCGGGTGACCAGGAGCACGGGCAGTGAAGTGGCCAGCGCGGAGCCCGCGTTGGCGAGGGCGAAGACCGCCAGGGAGGCGAGCAGTCCGCTGCGTACGCGGGAGGCGGGGAGGAGGGTCGCGAAGACCGGGGAGGCGAGGGCGTACGCGAGGGTGAAGGCGGTGACCATCTGGCCGGTGGCGGAGACGGAGGAGTCGAAGTCGGCGGCTATGGAGGGCAGGAGGCCTGCGGTGACATAGGCGTCGAGGCCGAGTGCGAAGGCGCCGAGGCCCAGCAGGTAGACGAGTTTCACTGGCGCACCGATTCTCATTGTTCGAAGGTTGCAGTACATAGGAACATCCGAACAGGAACACCCCCGCACCACATCCGGCAAGCAGGAACGGTGAATTCCGGCCACCCGGCACTCGTGGGCAGCTGTGCGATTCTTGAGGGGTGCGCCACTACTTCCACCCGGAGATCGAAGACGTCTGCCTGCCCGACGTCCTGTTCGCGCTGAGCGACGCCACCCGTCTGGGCATCGCGGTCGCGCTCGCGGACGGCCAGGAGCGCACGGCGGGCGAACTCGGCGGCAGCATCGCCAAGTCGACGATGACCCACCACCTCAAGATCCTCCGCGAGGCCGGCACCCTGCACGTCCGCTCGGAAGGCACCCGCTGCTACAACTCGCTGCGCCTGGCGGAGCTGGAGGACCGCTTCCCTGGCCTGCTGGACCAGCTCCTGGCCTTCGCCGTGAGGTGCGGCTACACGTCGGCGGACGCGCACCGCTGACCCTCACGCCTCTGTTCTCCCCTTGACCTCAAGCGCTCTCCCCTTGACCTCAAGTCCGCTTGATGTCGCATCGTGAGCACCACATCAGGGACTCACGGACTGACGGACTGAGGTACTCACCATGCACGCGATACGACTGCACGCCTTCGGCCCCGCCGCCAACCTGACCTACGAAGAGGTCCCCGACCCGACCCCGGGCCCGGGACAGGTACGTATCGAAGTGGAGGCGAGCGGCGTCCACTTCATCGAAACCACCCTCCGCCGGGGCAACGGCATCGGCCCGCACGACCCCCCGCCGCTCCCCCACTCCCCCGGCGCGGAGGCCGCCGGAATCGTGGCGGAAGTCGGTCCGGGCGTCGACGCCGAGTGGCTCGGACGGCGCGTGGTGGCAGAACTGGCTGCGGACGGCGGCTACGCCGAGCAGGCTATCGCCGCGGCCGACGACCTCCACCCCGTCCCCGACCACCTGGACGCGGCCACCGCCGTGGCGATGATCACGACAGGAGCCACGACCCAGGGCCTGCTCCACGCCGCTCGGCTCACCGCCTCGGACGTGGTGCTGGTGATGTCGGCAGCCGGTGGCGTGGGCAGCCTCCTGGTGCAGGAGGCACGGCGCGCGGGGGCCACGGTCGTCGGAGTGGCAGGCGGCCCGGCCAAGGTGCGCCACGTCCGCGAACTCGGCGCCGACGTGGCGGTGGACTACCGGGACACCGACTGGCCGGATCAGGTCCACCGAGCTCTGCGAGCCCTGGCCGCCGCACCGCACGGAGGCACGCACGGCGACATCGTGACCGTGGTCCTCGACGGCGTCGGCGGCACCGCCGGCCGCGCCGCCCTCGAACTCCTGGGCCCCGGCGGGCGCTTCCTCCTGCACGGCTGGGCCTCCGGCACGCCCACCGCCCTCACCACCGAGGACCTCGTCGCACGCGGACTCACCGCCATCTGGGCCCTCGGCCCGGCCATGCTCCCGCCCGGCGGCCACCGCGAACTCCAGTCCCGCGCCCTGCACCGCGCGGCCACCGCGGGCCTCACCCCGCTCCTCTCCCGTTTCCCCCTGGCCAAGGCCGCCGACGCACACGCCGCCCTGGAGTCACGCGGGGCCATGGGCAAGGTGGTTCTGCTGCCGCGGGGATGACCGACAACCCTCAGTCGCGACGACTACGACACCAGGGCGGGCGCCAGCTCGCGCCACTCACGGTCCGGGAAGGCGTCCGGGTCCGCCGTGAGGACCTGGACGCAGACGTGGTCGGCGCCCGCGTCGAGGTGCTCCCGTACGCGCCGGCGGATCGCCTCCTCGTCGCCGTACGCCACGATCGCGTCCACCAGGCGGCGGCTCGGCCCGCCGTTCGGACCGCCGGAGAGGTCCGCGTCGCCGAACCCCAGGCGGCGCAGGCTGGCCTGCTGGTGCGGGGCCGCAGCGACGTAGAGGCCGACGTGCGCGGTGGCCACCTCACGGGCGCGCGCGAGGTCGGTGTCCAGGACAACGGCCTGTTCGACGCCGAGGAAAGCGTCCGGGCCCATGATCGTGCGGGCCCGCACGGTGTGCTCGACGGGTACGAAATAGGGGTGTGCTCCCCAGGCGCGGGTCGCGGCGAGTTCCAGCATCCGGGGGCCGAGCGCGGCCAGCAACCGGCGCGGGGCCGGGTCGGCCGCCGGGCTGCCGACGGGTGCCGCGTCCATGGCGTCGAGGTAGGCGCGCATCGCAGCCATCGGCCCGCCGCGCCGAGCGCCCGTTCCGTCGGCCCCGCTCTCTCCCCACACCGACTGCACAGTGCTGTCGACCCGGTGGCCGCCCAGCCCGAGGACGTACCGTCCGGGAAAGGCCTCGCCGAGGGTACGGGTCGCGCTCGCCGTCGCGACGGGGTCCCGGCGTTCGACGCTGGCGATGCCGGAGGCGACGACGAGGCGCCGGGTCGCGGACAGCAGCAGCCACGCCTGGCCGACGGTGTCCCGGCCGAACGCCTCCCCGTACCAGATCGCCCCGTACCCCAACTCCTCGATCTCGGCGGCTGCTTCACGTACCCGGCCTGCGGACCGGCCGTCGAAGGCGAAGGTCCAGATCCCGACCCGGCCCAGCTCGGTGCGTGCTCCGGCTTCTGTCATCCATGTCTCCCTGAACGGGCGCCGCAGAGCGGAACGGCGCGGCAAGGCTTTCCGGAGAGGTTCTCCGGTTAGCCGTCGCTACAATACGGAGAAGCTCTCCGCTTGACCAGCCCTCTCCTCCCAGCCGGACAGGACCGCAGCGATGACCACCCACAAACCACGCCGCACGGACGCACGCCTCAACCGCGAGCGGCTGGTGACGGCCGCACAGGAGGTCTTCGCCGAGGCGGGGCCCGAGGCGTCGCTCAACGAGATCGCCCGGCGGGCAGGGGTGGGCCCCGGAACCCTCTACCGCAACTTCCCCCACCGTGAGGCCCTGTTGGCGGCGGTCCTGCAGGAGCGGATCGAGAGACTGTGCGCGCTCGCGGAGAACCTGCTCGGCGCGGAATCAGCCGACGAGGCGCTGGCGGAGTGGCTGTACGCCTTCATGGAACACGCCCGCCTCAACCAGGGCATGGGCAGCGCCCTTCTCCTTACGGAGGATGCGGCCCGAGGGGCTTCCGAGCCGCCGGGCATCGACTGCCACCGCATGATCCAGGACGCGGCCCACGCACTCCTCGCACGCGCCCAACAGCGGGGCACGGCGCGCACGGACCTCGCCTCCGACGACCTCGTCCCGCTCGTCGTCGGCATCGCCCTGTCCACGGCCCACGGTGGTGTCCGGCAGGACGAGGAGCAGCCACGACGCCTGCTGGGGCTCGTCCTGGACGCCGTCCACGGAGGAAGCCGGCAGGGATGATCCCTGCGGCTACGAGCCCTGCCCGGCTCCCGCCTCCCCCATCGGGAACATGATCGGGCTGAGCAAGTGCTGCGTGCGCTCCGGACCCGGCCCGTTCTGCATGCGCGGCGCGATCGCGGCCCGCAGATCACCGATCAGGGCAATGAGTTCCTCTTGGCTGAGCCAGAGCGCGTGCTGCCGGAATCCCACCAGGTCAGCGGCCGGATCCGCGTCGTCCCTGTCGAGGTAGGCACCGAACTCGGCGAGCAGGACGGCCGTCGCCGCCGCGAATCCCCGGCGGTAGTCCTCCGTCGAGAGCCGCGCGGCAGGGTCGGCCGCCGGGTCGTCGGCGATCACCGCCCGCTCCTTGCGCAGCCGGAAGGTGCGCTCCACCGCGCCCCGTACCCGCTGTTCGCTCTCCACCTCCAGGACGCCCGCGTCGGCGAGGAGGGCGATGTGCCGGTAGGCGCTGGTCTTGGAGACGTCCGGCATACGTGCGCAGAGCTGAGCGGTCGTCATCAGGTGACCGCCGGAGAGCGCGTGCACGACACGGAGCCGCACGGGGTGCAGAAGCAGATCGGTCGTATCCATGACTGAATGTTCCCATGCCTGCTACCTTTCCCAAAGTTGGGAATGATGCTGGCGATGCCGTCACGAACACCGGCGGCTCACGAACACACCAGGGAGCAGCGATGCAGGGTCAACTTCCGCCACTGGGGCGGATGTACGAGGTCGGAGCGGGCGACAGCAGGTCCGAGGGGCGGCAGCTGATGCTGCACCGGTCCGGTTCCGGCGGCCCGGCCGTGGTGCTGCTGCCGGGGGCGGGCCTGGTCGGCCTGGACTTCCTCAACATCCAGGCCGGAGCGGCGCAATTCACGACGAGCGTGCTGTACGACCGGGCGGGCACGGGCTGGAGCGACCCGGCCACCCTGCCCCGCACCCCCAACGAGGTGACCGACGAGCTGCGCGAACTGCTGCGCGCCGCCGGGACACCCGGCCCGTACCTCCTGGTGGGCCACTCCCTGGGCGCGTTCTACGCGCGCCGCTACGCACAGCGGTTTCCCGACGAGGTGGCGGGGCTGCTCCTGCTGGACCCCGGCCACGAGGACATACACACGTACATGCCGGAGGAGGTCGCCGGGATGAGCGACCAGCTGAAGCGCGACCCGGACACCCTGCCGGACCGACTGACGGACGAACAGATCCGATTGGCGCGCGAGCAGTGGGCGCAGCTGTACGCGCGGTGGCCGACCGAGGTGCGCGAGCAGCTCATCAAGCACAATCTGGCATCCTGGCGCACCGCCTTCGTGGAGGTGCTGAACTTCGAGACCGAGGTGTACGAGGAACTGCGCGGCGGCGGCGCCCTGCCCGACGTACCGCTGACGGTGCTCACGGCGGGCGGAACCAACCCGTACTGGGCGCAGTTCATGCCGGAGAAGTTGCTGCGAGAGGCACACGACGGTCTGCGGTCCCTGCATGCGGCCATGGCCGCGGCCGTCCCCCGGGGCGAGCACCACGAGGTCGCGGGCGCTTCGCACCAGTACCTCCACATCGAGCATCGGGACGCGGTCCTCGACGCACTGCGGGAGCTGCACGCCAAGGCGTGAACCCTCTGCGGCCACGCCACCGCCCTTGCAGGCAGGTACGCCACCACCATCGAGCGGCATCAACCCACACCAGATGGCACCAGGAAGAGCCAACTAGAGCCATTCTGATGCCAGTTAACGCGAGGAGGAGTTGTCATGGCGTCACCGTGGTGCCACAATGACACCACGGACGAGGTCGCGCCCAGCTGCGACCCTTACCTGCCCTGGAGGACACATGCAGCACGAAACGTCGGCCTGCCCGGCCGGGCACGGCACCCGAAAGATCGAAGGCGCCGAGGGAACTGAAGGGATCGAAGGGACTGAAGGGACCGAAGTAGCGGATCTCCGTGAGCGCGAGCCCGTCACCCTCCCCACCGCCCGCGCCAGCGGCTGCCCCTTCAACCCGCCTGCCGGGCTGGGCGAGTTGCGAGACGATCAGGCACCCCTGGTGCGGATGCGGTACCCCGACGGACACATCGGCTGGCTGGCCACGGGGTACGACACGGTCCGGTCGCTGTTCGCCGACTCCCGCTTCAGCGCGCGGTACGAGCTCATGCACTACCCCTTCGCGGACATCGGTGAGCTGCCGCCCGCCCCGGTCGGCGACATGACCGGAATGGACGCCCCCGAGCACACCCGGTACCGCAAGCTCCTGGTGGGCAAGTTCACGGTCCGCCGGATGCGCGCACTCACCGAGCGCGTCGAGGAGATCACCGCCGAGTACCTGGACGCGATGGAGCGCAAGGGCGGCCCGTTGGACCTGGTCAAGGACTTCGCGCAGCCCATCCCTGCGCTGATGATCTGCGAGCTGCTGGGAGTGCCCTCCCGCGACCGGGAGATGTTCCAGGAATGGACACTGCAACTGACCACCCTGGTCAGCGACCAGCAGGCGCAGTACGAAGCGATGAACGCCCTCGGTGAGTACGTGCACAAGCTGGTCCTCAACAAGCGCGTCGAGCCCACCGACGACCTGCTCAGCGACCTGACCACCACCGACCTCACCGACGAGGAACTCGCCGGTGTCGGCAGCTTCCTGCTCGGCGCCGGCCTCGACACCACGGCGAACATGATCGCCCACGGCACGTTCGCGCTGCTCAGCAACCCGGACCAGTTGGCCGCCCTGCGCGACGACCCGGCCCTCGCCCCGCAGGCCGTCGAAGAACTGATGCGCTATCTGACCATCGCCCACACCACGGTCAAGACCGCGACGGAGGACGTCGAACTGGACGGCAGGCTGATCAAGGCCGGGGAAACCGTCACGATGTCCATCGAGGCCGCCAACCGCGACCCGCTGCGCTTCCCGGACCCCGACACGCTCGACCTGCACCGCAAGGCCACCGGCCACCTGGGCTTCGGACACGGCATTCACCAGTGCCTGGGCCAGCAACTGGCCCGCGTGGAGATGCAGGTGGCGCTCCCCGCACTCGTCGCCCGCTTCCCGGACCTGCGGCTGGCCGTACCGTCGGAGGACATACCGCTCCGTACGGGCAAGAACATCTTCGGGGTGCACAACCTCCCGGTGACCTGGGGCGAGGTGTAGGGCGATGACGGAACCCTTGCACGACGAACGCGACACGGAAGTCAGGGCCGACCGGGAACGCTGCCTCGGCGCCGGGATGTGCGTACTGACGGCCCCGGAGGTGTTCGACCAGGACACCGAGGACGGCCTCGTCCTCCTGCTCCGTACCCGGCTGCCGCACACGGACAGGGACCTGGAGGACGCCCGGGAGGCGGCCGGCCTGTGCCCCGCGGAAGCCATCACGCTGGTGTGACGGAGCTGGCCCGGTCCCCGGTCCCCGACCGCACCGACCGCCTGGGGTGGGCCTGGGTTGTGTCTACGGTGGGCCTGGAGCCCGCCTGGATGCCGCCCGCGGTCTACGGAGCCGCAGGCAGGGACGCAAGCCACTCGGTCAGGATCCGATTGACCTCCTCGGGGCGCTCCTGCTGGATCCAGTGCCCGCAGCCCTTGAGGAGGTACGTCCCGAAGAGACCGGGCAGCGTGGTGGGATACGCCTCGATCGCGTCGGCCAGCCAGACGGTGGAGGCGTCCTTGTCGCCCCCGGCGAACAGGGAGGGCTGGGTGATCGGAGCACCGTCGAAGGCGGCGAGATCCTCCCAGTCCCGGTCCATGTTCCGGTAGCGGTTGAGCGCCCCGGTCAGGCCGGTCCGCTCGAATTCCCCTGCGTAGACGTCGAGTTCGTCCTCGCCGAGCCAGCCGGGCAGCCGTCCCGTGGGGAACCTGTCCCGCAAGGTGCCGTCGGCTGCGGTGAAATGGGGGTCCGGCTCGTTGGGTCCGGGCATCGTGTCGGCGGACATCGCGGCGTAGAAGCCCGCGAGCCACCCCCGTACATCGGGCTCGATCTCCGCCTCCGCCCGTCCGGGCTGCTGGAAGTAGGAGACGTAGAACTCCCCCACACGCCCCCCGGCGCTCTCGCCGTCGCTCTCACCGGCACTCATCTGCGCGAAGATCTCGCTGGGCCGGGGGCCGCCGCGCGGGGCGTACGGGACGCTCAGCAGCCCGACGGCGCGGAAGACGTCCGGCCTGACCAGGGCGGAGTTGGCGGCGATGGTCGCGCCCCAGTCGTGCCCGACGACAACCGCGCTCTGCTCCCCGAGCGCGTGCACCACCGCGACGTTGTCCTCGACGAGGTCGAGCATCCCGTACGCCGCCGGGTCGGCGGGGCGGGAGGAACGGCCGTAGCCGCGCACATCGACGGCCACCGCCCGGTATCCGGCCGCCGCCAGCACCGACAACTGGTGGCGCCAGGAGTACCAGGACTCCGGGAATCCGTGCACCAGCAGCACCAGCGGCCCGCTCCCCTGCTCCACCAGGTGGATCCGGCCCGCGGGCGAGGGAACCAGCCGGTGGGTGGGGCCGGGGGCGGGGCCGTTGGTCCGGGCGGGCTGCGGCATGGGGTACCTCCGGGTCCGATACGGCGTACGGCTCTGTCAACGATCATCCGGCGGGCGGAACGGGACCGCGAGTCCTGTTGCCGTTCCGGCAAGTTGAGGTGCGGTGCTACACGCCCGTGGCCGAAGTGTCGACCGTGAACGTCGTCGGGCCCTAACCCGGCGGCGTTCACGGCCGGTTGACTTGGAGCGCGCTTCAACACTTAGCGTCCTGGTCAGAAGTTCAGCACTGCCAGCACTGCCAGCACTGCCAGCACCATCAGCACTGCCAGCACCACCAGCCTCAGGAGGCAACACCATGACCACCGTCCCCACCCGATACCTGGGCGAACTCGCGGTCTCCGCACAGGGCCTCGGCTGCATGGGAATGAGCCACGGCTACGGTGCCACGGACGACGCGCAGTCGATCGACACGCTGCACCGCGCCCTCGACCTCGGAGTGACCCTCCTCGACACCTCCGACTTCTACGGCGGCGGGCACAACGAGGAACTGATCGGCCGGGCCGTCGCCGGGCGCCGCGACGAGGTGGTGCTGGCCACGAAGTTCGGCTTCGCCAACCGCCTGGGCGAGCCCACCCTGATCCGCGGCGACGCCGCCTACGTACGGCAGGCGTGCGAGGCCTCGCTGCGTCGGCTCGGCGTCGACCACATCGACCTCTACTACCAGCACCGGGTCGACCCGCAGGTGCCGATCGAGGAGACCGTCGGTGCGATGGCCGAGCTGGTGCAGGCCGGAAAGGTCCGCCACCTGGGGCTGTCCGAGGCCGGCGCACAGACCGTGCGGCGGGCGCACGCGGTGCACCCGATCGCCGCGCTGCAGAGCGAGTGGTCGCTGTGGACGCGCGACTTGGAGGCAGAGATCGCCCCGGTCTGCCGCGAACTCGGCATCGGACTGGTCCCGTTCTCCCCGCTCGGGCGCGGCTTCCTGACCGGCCGCTACCACTCCGTCGAGGGGCTCGCCGAGACCGACGTACGCCGCAGCCAGCCCCGCTTCGCCGACGGCAACCTCGAACGGAACCTGACGATCGTCGCCAGGCTGAACGAACTGGCCGCGGCGAAGAAGGTCACCGCCGGCGAACTCGCCCTGGCATGGCTGCAGCACCAGGGCGACGACGTGGTGCCGATCCCCGGCACCCGTCGTCGGCAGTATCTGGAGACGAACCTGGCGTCCCTCTCCGTCGAGCTGTCCCCCGACGACCTCGCCGCCATCGAGGCCGCCGCCCCGCCCGAGCAGATCGCAGGCACCCGCTACGACGCCACCAGCCTCACCTTCGTCGACGGCTGATCCCCTGGGCCCGTCGCAGGTCCATCATTCCTGTCCGGCCCATCGGGTCAGAGCGGATCGAGCAGCATCAGAACCTCGTCCCGGTCGTCCTCCGGCGCGAAGCGCAACGCCCCTGTCCAGCGGCCGACTTCCTGCCAGCCGTGGCGTGCGTAGAAGCCTTCGAGACCGGCGCCTCCGCGTACAGCGAGGTGGAGCTGTTCCAGCCCCATCTCGTCCCGGGCGATGCGGCGTACCTCCTGCAGGAGGGCGGTGCCGTGACCGTCGCCCCGTACCCCCGGTCGGGTCTGGAGGTGGTGGAGCGTACCCCAATGAGCGATCAGGTCGAACGGATCCCGGCGCAGGCACAGCCAGCCTGCCAGCTCGCCGTCGGCAGTCGTCGCGGTGAGAAGGCGGCAGCTGTCCGGCGCGAGGGCGGCCACGAGCGCGTCAACCGCTCGGGCCGCCTCGGGCAAGCCGATCGGAGGGAAGGGAAACCCGGCTGCCCCGCCGGAGTTGGTGACCTCGACCCAGCACTCGGCAAGCAGCTGCTCCAGCTCCGGGCCGACCTGGTCGGGTGAGGTGAACTCCTGCAACAGGGCGGGCTCTTGGGGTACGTCAGCCATCCACAGATCCTGGCACGGGGCGGGTACGCGGCCGCTCTCGGGGTGGCATGATCCTCACCCATGGGTGAATGGTCTCTGCAGTCAGGGCACGGTGTCCGCTTCGAGTGGGGACCGGCGGGAGCGGAACGCCTCGCCGCGGGCGTCGCGTGCCTGGTCGTCGTCGATGTGCTCTCCTTCACCACGTCCGTGAACATCGCGGTGGAAGCCGGAACCCGCGTCTTCCCCTACCGCTGGCGCGACGAGAGCGCCTTCGCCTACGCGGCCGAGCACGACGCCGAGCTGGCCGTGGGCCGCCGCATGGTCTCCGGCACAACGCCCTGGACCCTCTCCCCTGCCGCCCTGCGACGTGCCCCCTTCACGCCCCGGCTCGTCCTCCCCTCCCCCAACGGGTCCGCCATCGCCGCCTCCGCGAACGGCTCCACAGTGGTCGCGGCCTCTTTGCGGAACGCGACCGCCGTGGGTCGATGGCTCGCCGCCCGGGGCTACGGCCGCGAGGACCGCCCCGTCGGAGTGATCGCCGCGGGTGAGCGCTGGCCCGACGGCAGCCTCCGCCCCGCGCTGGAGGACCTGCTCGGCGCCGGAGCCGTCATCGCCGCCCTGCGGGAGTCCGCCGCCCCCGGCCTCTCCCCTGAAGCCACTGCGGCCGCGGCCTCCTTCACAACGGTTGCCGACGTCCACGCCACCGTCACGGAATGCTCCTCAGGACGCGAACTCACCGAGGGCGGCTTCGCCGAAGACGTCGCCCTGGCAAGGGAGTTGGACGTCTCCACAACCGTCCCGATCCTCACCGGCCGCACCGACAAAGCCTTCACCGCAGCCGCCTGAAACCCCTGCCGCCCCACCGCTGAACTCCTGCTGTCCGCGCTAGTCCGCCTCCCCTGCCGCTCCTCCTGCCTCCCGTGCCACCCCCTCCAGCCGCTCCCGGTACTTCTCCCACGAGAAGCCCTCCGCCGGCGGCATGTTCTCGTTGCCGTCCTGCAGTCCGGCGGCCCCGTCGATGAGTTCGCGGACGATGTCGGCATGGCCGCCGTGCCGGTTGGTCTCGGCGAGCATATGGACCAGGATCCGCTGCAGCGACACCTCGCTCCGGTCCTCCGGCCAGTGCGGGACACGGCCTGTGGAGTCCCAGGACAGTGCTTCGATCGTGACGTCCGAGTGTGCGCACGCCTTCCGGTACAGGCCGACGATGAACTCGCGGGACTCGTCGGCGGCGGCCCACATGTCCGCCATCGGGTTGTCGTCGAACTCCTGCACCCAGGGCATCGGTTCCTCGGTGAACGGCCGCCCGAAGGTGTCTCCGAAGTAGCCCACCTCGCAGCCGGCCAGGTGCTTGAGCAGCCCCAGCAGGTTGGTACCGGTCGGGGTCATCGGACGGCGGGCGTCGTACTCCGAGAGCCCTTCGACCTTCCACAGCAGCGCTTCACGGGCGGACTTGAGGTACTGGTGCAGGTCCTGCTTCGGATCTGAAGGAGTCATGTACCACACCATCGCATCCAGCACTGACAATCGTCCGTCGTCCGGGCCGTGCCTCAATTGCTGACCTGGGGAGGTAAGTTGACGGCCTCGTCGCGCCCGGCTTCCGTTGTAACTCCACGCACCGGAGCCCCGCGCACGAGAGTAAGGAGCATCGCCGCTCCCGCGACCACCGCGCACAGGTGCAACACCACTGCGGCAAGGGGGTCCCCCGGCGGCGCGACATCGCTTCCGGCAGCCAGGGTCTCGTACAACACGAGGGGAAGTTTCCAACTGCTCCACGCGAACAACGAGCCCGATCCGACCCAGCCCACCAGCAGCACGGCCCTGCGTCCGAGCCGGGCGGGGCGTGCCCGGGCAAGCCCCCAGAGCGCTGCCGCCGCGGCGAGTGCCCAGAATCCGGAGACGCCTGCCAGGAGGCGTCCCTCGGCTCCACCCACCGATGGGTCGGAAAGCCCTACGGTGCCACCGAACGCCCAGTACAGCCAGACGAGGCCGACCAACGCGGCGACGACAGCCGCCCACGGCCTTGCGGTGCGCGGTCCGTCGCCCAGCCGACCGTCAGGGAGCGCATCCGGCCAACGGCGGCGCAGGTAGGCAGGAATGGCGACCGCCAGGCAGAGGCCCATCCCGACGAAGCCGCACTGGATGAGCACGGCCTCCCAGGCCGGCATCGTCACTCCCTCCTCCACCGGCCCGTCCACCTTCTCCCGCTCGTCTCCTCCTCCAAGGAAGGGACTGAACAGAGCGAACGGCAGTATCGAAACCAGGAACCCGGACGCCACCCACGCGCAGAACCCCACCAGCGGCCCGGGTATGCGCATCCCCCACGGCCGCACAAGAGCGAGCGCCGTCCCGATCCCGATCGCGGCCATGCCGATCGTCACGGTGTTGAGCACCGCCCACTCCGCCACACCGAGACCCATCCCGGTCGGCAGCACTCCGACGAGCGCGCCGATCACCCACGTCACTTTGATGAGCAGGTACGGCAGCAATGCCAGCGCCGCCCCGTAAGAAGCTCCCCGTCCGATCCGGTCCCACCGTTCCACCGGGCCCCCTTCGCTCGTCCGAACTTCCTCAGAGCTTCAGCATCCTGCAGCTCTCCGTGCTCCCACCTCCCCCTCCAGCGCTATCTGTCTCCCCCGCGCGGGCGAGACAGGACATCGGCCTCCCAAACCCCTCACCCCGCCCCTCCAGCGGAGCCGAAATCCCACAGGAGCCCCACTGAGGGCCTCTCGCGCCCCGCTGGACCCCATCACACCAGGAGGTGTGAGATCGGGCGCCTGAGGGCCCATTCTGTGGGTCGATTTTCGCCCCGATTTGCGCAATTTGCTGCTTTTGCTTGATTCGCACCTTTCTCTTTGCCTCACTTTCTTCTGGATTAAATACGGTGCAGTACCGTATCGTTTCTATCCATGACGATCAATCACGGATCTTCCTCTCCCCGACCTCCGGGCCGGCCGCGCAGCCAAGAGGCTGACGAAGCCATCCTCGCTGCGGCCCTCGACCTACTGATCGAACGGGGCATCGGCTGGACCAGCATCGAGCAGATCGCACGCCGGGCCGGAGTCACGCGCGCGACGGTTTACCGCCGGTTCCCAAACCTGACCGAGCTACTGGTGCGAGCAGTCGAATGGGAGTACCGCGATGCCAGCGCCGGCTCCGACGACCTGCCGGGCTGGCCGGACATCGAAGCCATGGTCACCGACTGGGCCGACCAGCTCAGCAACCCTCGGGCCAGGCGCCTGATCCGGCGCCTGTACAGCACGCTGGACGACCTCCCCGAGCTGCTCCGCGCCTACGACACCGCCCACGGCAGCCGTCAGAGCCGAGCCGTCCGCACCACCCTCGAACGGGCCCGCAGCGCCGGTCAGTTCCCACCGAACAGCGACCCCGCTGTCCTCCAACAAGTCCTCAGCGGTGCGGCGTTGCAGCACCTGGCCGCCCACCCCGACAGCACCGGCGCCGAAGAAGTCAAGGCCTACTTCCTCGCCGTCCTCCAGCAGACCGGCCTCACGGCAACGGCCGACACTCGACGAAGGAGCACAGATCGATGACCACGACGAAGCACGACGTCCCCGTCTCCCCCAGCAGCATGTCGTGGCTGGGAACAGACATCCGCCGCGCCCGCAAGCAGGGCCCCGCTGCCCTGACCCGCCGTCAGCAGGCCCGGTTAGCAGACTCCGTGGCCCGCGCCCGCAGCTTCTCGCCGTACTACCGCGATCTCTATCGCGGTCTCCCTCCACGGGTGGACGACCCGACGCTCCTTCCGGTCACCGACAAACAGCAGTTGATGGCCCGCTTCGACGACTGGGCGACCGACCGCGCGGTCACCTACGAGAGGGTGCAGGCGTTCACCGACGACCCCGAACTCATCGGGCAGCGGTTCCTCGGGCAGTACCTGGTGGCCACCACCTCCGGGACCAGCGGACGGCGCGGCCTGTTCGTGCTCGACGACCGCTACATGAACGTGGGCGCAGCGCTCACCTCTCAGGCGCTCGCCACCTGGCTGGGCCCCGGCGGCACCCTCCGGGCCGCGACCCGTGGTGGACGGTTCGCTCAACTGGTCGCCTCCGGCGGGCACTATGCAGGCTTCGCCGGGTACCGCCGTGCGATGCACGAAGGCGGCTGGCGGAGCAGAATCCTCCGCTCTTTCTCCGTCCACACACCGATGCCCGAACTGGTCGCACAGCTCAATGCCTACCGACCCGCCATCGTCATCGGATACGCCAGCACGATCATGCTGCTCACCGCAGAGCAGGAGGCGGGCCGTCTGCACATCGACCCGGTACTGATGGAGCCCGCGGGCGAAACAATGACCGCAGCCGACACCGACCGCATCGCCGCCGCCTTCGGCACCACAACCCGCTCCGTGTACGCGGCGACCGAATGCACCTATCTCAGCTACAGCTGTGCGGAGGGTTGGTACCACGTCAACAACGACTGGGTGGTCGTGGAGCCGGTCGACGCGGAGTACCGACCGACGCCGCCCGGCGAGTACTCGCACACCGTGCTCATCACCAATCTCGCCAACCGGGTACAGCCGTTCCTCCGGTACGACCTCGGCGACAGCGTCCTCCAGCGTCCCGACCGCTGTCCCTGCGGAAGCCTGCTGCCGGCATTCCGGGTACAGGGACGCGCGGGCGACATCCTGACCTTTCCGGCCGATGGCTCCGGCGCCCCCGTCCGGCTCAGCCCACTGGCATTCAGCACGCTGTTCGACCGCACTCCCGGGGTGGAGCTGTTCCAGATCGAGCAGTCAGCGCCGACCGTACTGCGGGTCCGGCTCCGGGTGGCTGAGGGCGCGGACCCGGACTCCGTATGGCAGGCCGTACACCGGGAGCTGATGTTGTTGTCCGCGGACAACAAACTCGGCCGGCTGACCATTGAGCGGGCGAGTGAGCCTCCGCAGCAGTCGCCCGGCGGCAAGTTCAGGACTGTCGTCCCGCTTGTCTGATCCCTGCGATAGGGGGTCGCCGCAGCGCGATGTGTTGTCCGCGGACAACAGAACCCGGGCTCAACAACCACCCCGCTGAAGCTGTCCGGCCATCACTGCTGTTGCCCAGCCGCCCCCGGTGTTGTCCGCGGACAACACATCCGGTGTTCTCCGGGTGAGGCCAGCCCTCATGGGACTGGCCTCACCGGGTCATGTGCGCGCCACCGTTCACGTTCAGAACCTGGCCGGTGAGGTGACGGGCCGCAGGGGAAGCGAGGAAGGCGACGGTGCCCACGATGTCCGCGGGCGTGCCCACCCGGCCGGTCGCTGTGGCAGCGATCAACGTGCTGCGGCGTTCTGCGGACAGATGGTCCCGGAAGAACTCCGTGTCTGCGATGTACCCCGCGGAGACGACATTGGCAGTGATGCCACGGGCTCCGAGCTCCGCGGCGAGGCTGAGGTTCCAGGAGGCGAGCCCCGCCTTCGCTGCGCCGTACGAACCCGAGCCCTGATCGGCAGCGATCGAGCCGATCTGCACCACGGTGCCGTCGGGGGACAGTCGGTCCTTCAACGCCTTGGTCGTCAGAGCGGCACTGACGAGATTCGCATCGAGATTGGCCCGGAAGTCACGGGCGTACGAAGCCAGGTCGGTCGCGGTGTCGGCATCGAAGTCGGTGTTACCGCCCGCATTGTTGACCAGCACGTCGATGCTCCCGGGCAGTTCTGCCAGAAGCCGGGTGAGCGCGGCAGGGTCCGTGTGGTCGCAGACCACGGCTCGTACGTTGTCGTGCGGCGCTGCCATCTCTGCAAGCGGCTCGGCTCGTCGGCCGGTCACGAGGACGGCATCTCCCTGGGCCGCGAAATGCTCGGCAATGGCTCGGCCGATGCCCGTGCCGCCGCCGGTGACGAGGATGTTGCGTGACATACGATGCCTCCAGGCATTCTCGTTCAGGCCTAAATTTAGATCTAAACGTAAGCAGGGGAGAGGCATCTTGGCAAGCGAACCCGTGATCTCGGGCAAGGACGGGCCGTACCCGACAGACGGTGCGTCCACCTATCCCGTCCAGGACATCGCCGCCGCCTGGGAGCGCGAGCGCCCGGGCACCCCCGTCTCCTCGATCGGCATCGTCACCCCGATCTGGCGGCTGGCCAAGCTCCTGGGTGACGACCGCCGACGCGTACTCGCACAGGCCGGAGTGGACGCAGCCACGCTGGACCTGCTCAGCGTGCTACGTCGAAGCGGCACCCCGTACACCCTCAGCACCCGCGAACTCAGCCGTCGTTCCCTGGTCACCGCCGGCGCCATCTCCCAACGCGTTGCCCGTGCGGAACGAGAAGGCCTCGTCACCCGCCGCCCCGGTGAAGGTCGCCCCCGCAGCGTCCAGATCACCCTGACCCAGCTCGGCCACGATCTGGTCGAGACGACGGTGGATCAAGTGCTGAACCGTGAGGCTCAGCTGATCGACGGCCTGACCACTACCCAACAGACCCACCTCACGGAACTGCTCCAGGCCCTCCTCCAGGACGTCCAGTACCGACTCGGCGACGACCGGATCACTCACGTCGGAGAGGACTGACGCAGCCGGACGGAGAACGCCGACCCAGGCCTGAGGGCAGCCGGTGTTGTCCGCGGACAACAAACTGCGGAGCCACTCCCCCAGCTCCTCGCCCACAGCTCGATCCCAGATCACCCTCCACTCGTGATGTGCGAGTGCTGCAAGAGCGACGATGTGTTGTCCGCGGACAACACATCCGGCCTCCGCCGACAGCAGGCGATCCTGCTTCCGGAGTACTTCCGGCCTGCTTCCGTCTCCCCCGCCGCACCCGCTTGTTGTCCGCGGACAACAAGCGGGTGCCCTGGGTGCTGGCTCGGGTGTTGTCCCAGCTGTTGTCCGCGGACAACAGCTGAAGTCATCGAGACGGGTTCTGACCCGGTGTCGGTGCCCAGACTCCGGCCGCTGTCCCGTCCCGTACATGCTGTTCGTAGACAGTGACCTTCCCGTGGATCACATCGAGGTTCGCGGTCAGGTCGGCGATCTTTGTACGTACATTCCGCTCGTGCTCCTGGAGCAACGCAAGGCGTTCCGGTTCGTTGCCCGGACCTGAGCGGACGAGTTCGGCGAAGCGCCTGAGCGTGGCGATCGGCATGTCCGAGTCACGGAGGCGGCAGCACAGGACGAGCCAATCCACATCCGCCTGTTCATAGATCCGTTGCCCGCCACTCGTACGCGGGATGTCACGCAGGAGAAGTCCCTCCCGCTCGAAGAACCGAAGCGCATGCACTCCCAGTCCGGTCATCTCGGAAACCTTGCCGATGGGTAGCCCACCGCCCGGCTTCGCCGGCTTCAGCTCGTTCGACTCGTTCTGATCCTGGGTCATGGCGCCGAACCTATCTTGACCTCGCTTGCACTCTAGGTTCTAGCCTCACTCGCATGATCACGAAACAGCAGAAGATCGGAACGGGCTTCGGTGCCCACAGCACGGCTGGCGACGTACTCGCAGGCATCGACCTGACCGGCACCACGGCTCTCATCACAGGCGGCTATTCAGGCATCGGGCTGGAGACCACACGCGCACTCGCAGGTGCGGGAGCCCGAGTGGTCGTTCCCGCCCGCCGCCCCTCGCTCGCCGCAACAAATCTGCGCGACATCCCCGGCGTGGAGACCCATGCCCTCGACCTGGCAGATCTGGACAGCGTCCGTTCCTTCTCCGAACGCTTCCTTGAGACCGGCCGCACTCTCGACCTCCTCATCAACAACGCGGGCGTGATGGCCTGCCCGGAGACCCGTGTGGGACCCGACGGCTGGGAAGCGCACTTCGCCCTCAACCATCTCGGCCACTTCGCACTCACCCACCGGCTCCGCCCTGCCCTCAGTCCCCACGGATCCCGCGTGGTGACGGTGGCCTCCTCCGGACACTTCCTCTCCGGCATCCGCTGGGACGACCTCCACTTCCGCACCGGCTACGACAGGTGGCTGGCCTACGCCCAGTCCAAGACCGCCAACGCACTGTTCGCCCTGCACCTCGACAGCCTCGGCGCGGACAACGGCATACGGTCCTTCGCCGTCCACCCGGGCAGCATCCTCACCCCGTTGCAACGCCACATCCCTCGCGAGGACTGGCACGCCCAGGGGTGGACCACCGAGGACGGCAGTCCCGCCGTCGGCTTCAAAACCCCTCAGCAGGGCGCTGCCACGACCGTTTGGGCAGCGACCTCGCCCCTGTTGGACAACGGCCGGCGGGGAGGTGCCTACTGCCAGGACTGCGATATTGCCGAGCCCGCCACGGGTGACGACATGCTCATTGGTGGCGTCAAGCCCTGGGCAACCGACCCAACTGCAGCAGCCCGGCTCTGGGAACTGTCCAGCGAACTGACCGGCCTGAACTTCTTCTGACCGCCCCTGCGTCCCCAACGCCGCGAGCCTCCCGTGTTGTCCGCGGACAACAAACCCTCCGCGCCGAGAGAGTCCGGGGGTACGGGACCGGAGAAGTCTGCACCGGGGGCTGCACTGGGGGAGTGGGGGAGGGGGGCTGAAAGTGTTGTCCGCGGACAACACCAACCTGCGGACACCACGGTTCTACCGTGCTTCGGACTGCGCCTCAGTACGCGTGGCGGGGTTCGGGTACGTCGAGACCGAGTTCACCAGCGTGTGCACCAGCGCCAGTGCCTCGTCCAGGCGGTCGATTTCCTGCGGGCTCAGATGGGGGTCGGCGGCCCTTCGCGTACGTGCCCGTGCGAGGCAGCCGGACTGTGCGTCCCCAAGATCGATGCGTCTGTCGCGAAGCCCCAGGAGGTACGTCAGCATCGACCGGGCTCCGGCGGCGAGCGCCGTCGCCTCGGTCCCCGCTACCGGCGGGGCGACCGCGACCTCGGCGAGGATCAGTGCAGTCATTGCCCAGTCCAGTCCCTCCGGTCCCTCCGCCGTGGTGTACCAGTCGATCACCACGGGGCCCCGGGCGGTCAGCATCACGTTGTGGGGATGCAGATCGAGATGGAGAATCCGGTCCCCAGGAAGCGCGGCGACCCGGGCCGGTACCGCATGCAGGCGGTGCAGGAGCTGAGCAAGTGTCGCCGCTGCTTCCCGCTCGGTGATCTCGCCCGCCAGCCATGCCTCAAGCATCGTCTTCCCATGCAGCCGCTCCATCACCATCTCCGACGGAACGTCAGTGATCCGGACGGTCGGCACCGGGAATGCGCTCGCCGCGAGATGCGCCATCACGGCCACCTCGTCCCTGGCGTCCGCTCCGTGCCGATACCGGCGAAGCACCCACTCCTCGTCGAGCGCGAACACCTCTGCGCTGCGCCCCGATCCCAGCAACTGGCCTATTCGCATGAGGCGAACATAGCCGGGGGAGCGGGGTTGCGGAGAAACGGTCGGTCCCGGGATGTGACTGCGTCAGCCGGTCCCGCGGCCCGGAGAACGACGTCCAGGGCCCGCTGCGGCTCCGTGGTGTACATGCCGCTCGCCCAGGCGGCGTTCGCCTCGATCACCGCCCAGCGCCCGCCGCTCCGCCCCACGTCGACGACGATGGCGGAGGGCAGCGTCGCGGAGCATGCGGACAACAGCTCTGCCCCGAACGCTGCCGCGTCCTCGCTCAGCGGCCCCAGACTCAGCCGCCCGTTCTCCGCGTACCGACTGCCCCCATGGACAGCCCCATCGAGCAGATAGAGCCGGTACTCGGCGGCGAACTCCACCACGTCGCTCACCAGTACCGGGGTCTCCGGGGCCACCTCGTCCGGGCCGGGCAGCCGCGATCCATCGGTGTAGACCAGGGCCCGGATCTGCTTGTCGTTGGGCGACTTGACGAACACCGGCCGCCGCAGGTCGTAGGCCTGACGGATCGTCATGAGGTGGATCTCGCGCCCGGTGTACGTACGGGGCAGCAGGGCAAGCCAGTCCTCGGGTGCCTGCAACAGGCCGATGCCCAGTACGGGCGCCACGACATCCGCGAAGCTGGGCCCAGCATGAAGGTGCTCCGCGCGCAACTCGGCAGGTACGTCGAAGGTGGGCAGCTGCACCGTGGGGATGCCTCGCGCGTGCGCAGCGTCGCGCATCGCCTGTGCGGAGGCAGTGAGCCGGGGAGGCAGTACGAGCGTCATGCCCCCGCCCCCGTGATGTTGTCCATCGGGCCAGTATCGCCCTGGCTTCGCGGGGGGGGGAGGAGGAGGAAGCGGGACGGGGCACCCAGCAACAGAAACACCGAAGGGGCGCGCCCCGGCTGCCATCAGCCGGAAGCGCGCCCCTTCGAACGGGCGGGTCGCGGATCACATGTGTTCGTGCAATTCCTCGACGAGTGCGGCGAGTTCTTCGCTGTTCAGACCGGCCGCCAGGGTTCGGGCCTGTTCCGCAGGGGTCGCGCCGAGCTGTCGTACGAGACTGCGGGCGGCCTCGGACCGGGGTGTTCCGGCGGCGTCCTGGCTGCCCTCAGTTGCAGAGCCGACGGAGTTGTTGTCCGCGGACAACAACTCCGGCTCTTCCTGCGGCTGTTCCTCAGCGGCCTGCGCGGGGAGCGCCACCGGCGCGGGGGCCACAACAGGGGCAGGCACTGGGGCAGGGACAGGCGCAGGGGCAGGGGGAGCCGCGGGTGCAGGGGCAGGGGGAGCTACAGCTTCGGGAGCCGGGGCAGCCGCACGGGGCTCGGGGGACGTCTCCTGTACGGGGGCGGGCTGCGCAGTGTTGTCGTTGTCCGCGGACAACGCCCGTTCCTCTTCGGCCCGTTCCTCTTCGGCCCGTTTGGCTGCCGCCGCCGCGGTCTTCTGCCCCATCGCCTCTTCGGCCGGGGTCCGTCCCTGCCGCTTGATCTGGTCGGCGAGCGCCTTCGCTTCTTCTCGTGCCCGGGTCTCCTGCTCCCGCTGCTCCCTGAGGTAGCGAAGCAGGCCCGGTACGTCCAGCCCCGGCTCGTCCTTCAGCCGCCGTGCCAGCAGTCGGCCGTCACGCTCGGGCAGCGAGCCCGTGCTGAGCATCCCCTGCAGTTCCTCGGGGAGTTCGAGAAGGGCCAGCTGGTTTGTGACCCAGGAGCGGTCGCGCCCGAGCCGCTTCGCCGCGCGTGCACGCGCGCCCGTCGCCGACTCCTCGCTGCACACCAGCACCAGCTGCTGGACACCCCGGGCACGCTCGACGACGTCGAAGTCCTCGCGCTCCAGGTTCTCCTTCAGCAGATGGTCTATGAAGGCCTCGCGGGAGGAGGCCAGGTCGTCGCGTACGACGAAGTCCAGTGCTTCCAGGCCCACGTGCGACGCACTGCGATAGCGCCGCTCGCCGTTGATCAGAACGTACTGGGCGTCCCCGATCGCCGCCTCGTGCTGCGGCCACACCTTGAGGTAGGCGGTGCGCGAGATGGCTACGCATGCGGCGAGCTGCGTGTTGCGAAGCTCTTCGCCGAAGCGGGTCATCTCCTCGTCCGAACCGAAGTTCCGGCGCGGGTTGAGGGGGGTCGGGGCCACCTCTTCGAGGCGGATGCGGGAGAGCTCGTACGACGGTACGTCCCCCTGGACCAGGGCCTTGGCCCGGCCGCGGGCGCTGCGGCCGCGGGGAACGCCACCGAAGGAGGAGCCGGTGCCGAGCCGGTCGGCGACGCTCATGAGGTGATCCTCCGTGCGATGGTGCGCATGATCTCGGACTGCTCGCATTCCGGGGCGTAGGTGAGCAGCGGCTGCTTGAGGCGGACCGCCTCACGCTGTTCCTTGCGCTCGGGCATGATGCCGATGACCGGCGGGTCGCCGATCGCCTTCCAGCTGTCGAGCGAGGACGTGGCGATGTAGCCCTTGCGGCTGTCGTACATGTTGACGATGAAGCCGAGCATGGTGATCTCGACCTCCATGTCCGCGGTCAGATCCTGGATCTGGTCGAAGAGCATGTCGTACGCGTCCGCGGAGGAGTCCTCGGCGAGGACGGGCACGAAGACGCCGCAGGTCTCCGGCTCCTCGTCCTCACGGGTCCGGCAGTAGTAGAGCGCGGTGTCCATGGAGTAGCCGAGGCTCGGCGGGCAGTCGACGACGATGTAGTCGAAGTCCCGCTCCAGCGGCTCCATGGCCTTCTCCAGGGCCGTCTCCTTGACCCGTACGAAGCGGCTGGTGGCCAGCTTCGCGTCGAGCAGGAACGCGTCCTTGCACGCGGGCAGCAGGAAGAGCCTGCCCGCGAAGCCGTTCTCCTCTATCGGGACGAGCAGCTCGCGCAGTTCGCCCTTGGCCTCGCCGAGCATGTGCTTGGCCAGGCTGGGCTCCTCGATGCCGAAGAGCTGGTAGCCGAGCTGCTTGGTGAGGTGGCCCTGCGGGTCGAAGTCGATGAGCAGGACCCGGTTCCCGGCCTCGGCGAGGGCCTGGGCAACGCCGGAGGAGGTGGCGGTCTTTCCGACGCCACCCTTCTGGTTGCCGAAGATGATGCGGCGTGCGCCGTTGGGGCGGGCGGGTCGGCGGGGGGAGGGGTGGGCGCCGAGCCAGAGGCGGATCGCCTGTGCGATGCCCTGGTTGAAGGGGAGGCCGCGTTCCTTGCAGTCGTCCTTGAAGTCCCCGTACAGACCGGTGGGGAGGTACGTCGAGAAGGAACTGCCGCCGGTGGTGTCCACGATGGGGTGCTCGGACTTGTCCGAACGCCACCCCTGGACGCCCTCGGTGACGGCATCCTTGATGTCGACACCCAACTCGGCTGCTCTGACTTTGAGTTCTTGGCGCAGGGAGGCCGGAAGCTTCGCTACTACCTTTTCCCGGTCGTCCGGGGAGTATGGGACGGTCATGCGGTTACCTTACTCACCTCGCTGGGGGTTTTGGTGACATTGGGGGCAGGAAAGCACTGCGTGTCGGTTGGCAGCAGGGGCTGCTGACGGGGTGTCGGTGAAAAGGGAGCCCGCCCGGGGGGCTGAATCCGGCGGGGTTCCCCCTGGCCGGGCAACGGTTTACGCCCCCGCCAGCAACATCCCTCCCATGGTCACCATCGTTGCCGCCACGACCCCGTCCAGCACCCGCCAGGCTCCCGGCTTCGCCAGCAGACCACTCAGCAGCCGCGCCCCGTACCCCAGCGTCGTGAACCAGGTCAGGCTCGCCAGGACCGCACCGCCCCCGAAGGCCCAGCGCAGGGAGCCGTGGTCGGTGGCGACCGAGCCGAGGAGAAGGACGGTGTCGAGGTAGACGTGGGGGTTGAGCCAGGTCATGGCCAGGCAGGTCAGCACAGCGGCACGGGTCGAACCGGTCGCCTTGCCGGCCGTGCTGAGGGCGGCATCGGGGGCGGGGCGCAGTACGCGGCGGGCGGCCAGGATGCCGTAGCAGATCAGGAAGGCGCCGCCGGCGATGCCGACCGCCGTGAGGGCCGCGGGCCAGGCGGTGACGAACGCTCCGACGCCCGTCACTCCGAGCATGATCAGGACAGCGTCGGACACCGCACAGATCGCAACCACCGCAAGGACCGCGTGGCGGTGCGCACCCTGGCGCAGGACGAAGGCGTTCTGCGCGCCGATCGCGACGATGAGGGCGAGTCCGGTGCCGAAGCCGGCGAGCACGGCCGCGACGATTCCTGAGGTGCTGTGTGTCATGCCGTCGACGGTATGAACCAGCCACTCTTCAGTCCAGCTAAAGATTCTTACGTACCATTAGCGCTTGTGATGGACGAACTTCCTCTGGACCAGGTGTACACCCTGCTCGCCGTCGTGGACGAGGGCACTTTCGACGCCGCCGCCGCTTCCCTGCACGTCACCCCGTCCGCCGTCAGCCAGCGCATCAAAGCCCTGGAGCAGCGGACCGGGCGGGTGCTGCTGATGCGGTCCAAGCCGGTACGGCCGACGGATTCCGGGGAGGTCGTGGTGCGGTTCGCACGCCAGCTCGCGCTGCTGGAGCGCGATGCACGGGCCGAGCTGGGCCTCGCCGGGAAGGACCAGCGGCAGCCCACCACACGGCTGGCCATCGCGGTGAACGCCGACTCACTCGCGACGTGGTTCCTGCCCGCTCTGCGGCGGGTTCCGCAGGACCCGCCCGTCTGTTTCGAGCTGCGCCGCGAGGACGAGGCACACACCACGGCACTGCTGCGCGAGGGGCAGGTGATGGCCGCCGTGACCTCGTCGCCCGACCCCGTGGTGGGGTGCACGGTACGGGCGCTCGGGCTGGCGCGATATCTGCCGGTGGCGAACCCGGAGTTCGAGGAACGGCATCTGGGGTCGGGACGGCTGGTGGATCGGCTGCGCGAGGCACCGGTGATGGTCTTCGACCGTCGGGACGATCTTCAGGACGGTCTCGTACGGTCACTGGCGGGCGGCGGCAAGGACGCTCAGGGCGCGAGCGCCCTGCGGCACTACGTCCCCACCTCCGAGGGGTTCTGCGACGCGATCGCCGCAGGGCTGGGCTGGGGCCTCGTGCCCGAACCGCAGGCGCTGCCACTGCTGCGCTCGGGGGCGCTCACCCTCCTCGCGACCGACCGCACCGTGGACGTACCGCTGTTCTGGCAGCAGTGGAAGCTGGACTCGCCCGCGCTGGTCGCCGTCGCGAGCGCGGTGGCTGAAACAGCGGCCGAGGAACTGCTCCCGCCTCGCTGAAGCGGCCCGGTGAGGGCGGGGCCGGTCTGCCGGTCGTCCTTCGTCCGGGCCACGGTCGGGCCGCGGCCGGCCGCGGTCGGGCCCCGTCAGTCGGCGAAGCGCAGGACGTACCGCTTCTGCCAGGGGGTTTCGACGGCGTGCCGGTCGTAGTTCTCGCGCACGAACTCCACGGCTTTCGCGGGCGGTACGCCGTCGAGCACGGCGAGACAGGCAAGGGCTGTGCCGGTCCTGCCACGCCCGCCGCCACAGGCGAACTCGACACGCTCGGTGTCGGTACGGTCCCAGGCATCCGCCAGGATCCTACGGGCCTGTTCACGGTCGGCCGGCAGCCGGAAGTCGGGCCAGCGCAGCCACTGGGCCGCCCAGGGAACCTCCGGCGGCTGCTTGCCGAGCAGGTGGACGGCGTACGTGGGCGCAGGCCCGGCCGGGAGCGGCCGGCGCAGCCCACGGCCGCGGACCAGGCGTCCGGAGGGCAGACGCAGGACACCGGTGGTGGAGGGCTCCCAGGGCTCGGTCATACCCCGACGGTAATCGCCGTCGTACGGGGACGGCGGCGGAAAGGATCAAATCCTGGGAAGGAACAATCCGTTGAGGGTGTAAGCCCTCGGAAGGCATCACGTGCGCGGCACAACTCCCTCTCCCTGCCCGCGCTATCGGGGAAGCACCGCCCAGATCGTCTTGCCCCGGCTGCGCGCTCTGCGCCCACGGCCCGAACGCGGTCCGGGAACCACCGTCACCTCACGGGCCAGCAGCCGCACCATGTGCCAGCCGAAGCCCCCTCCACCGTCGTCGAAGTCCGGGGGGCGCTCAAGCGGCGCCTCCGGGCTGGAATCACCGACGGCGACGGTGAGGGCGTCCCGGGATGCCGAGAGCGCGAGGGTGTAGCGGCCGCCTCCATGACGTACCGCGTTGGTGACGAGTTCGGACACGACGAGGACCAGGGACTCCGCCGCGTCCGCGTCCGGCACGGGGGAGAGGCCTTCTGCGAAGGCCCGGGCCGCCTCTCGTGCGTACAGGACTCCTGCAGGTCCTTCACCCCGGACAGGGACGCACGACTGCTCTCCCGGCTGCCGGTCTGTCCGACGGCCTGTCTGCTGGATCAACTGCCTGGTGTTCATGCGCGTACGCCCCAATCCGTGATCGGTTGTACCGCCTTGAGGCAGGCGTATGCCCGATCCATCGGCACTCAGACGCCCACAGAGCGTTGCGGATGCGAAATACAGCTCGTACGAGTGACGGCAAGGGCCCCTGTGCCCCCGTTGTTGGGGGCACAGAAAATCTATAGCGGTGAAGGTAGACATCAGGGTGCACGAGGTCTAGATTTCTTCTCGTAACCACGAAGTCGAGTGAGGCGCGGCAGATACGGATTGCCGCGCATGCCGGTTCGAAGCAGGTTGTGGCACGGCAGTGGAACGGCGGGGCCGGGCAGTGAAAGGGTCCCGTGGTTGGTTGCCGGGCCGGGCGGTCTCAGGGGCCGCTAGCAGTTCGCAGAGCGACCGGCATGACGAGCAGTACGCAGTACTCGCAGTACCAGAGGTTGCACACGAGAGAAATGGAGGATGACGCCATCAGGATCGCCCGGGCGCGGGAGTGTCCGCCCGGGTACCGCAGGCCCCGGAACGGAAAGGTGGTCCCACGGTCACGCATCCGCGATCCCCGCACCCCGGTCTTCATAGGCCGGACGGCGGAAAACTCAAGGCCGGCGCTGTTCGAAGCCGGTAGATGGTGTTGATTCCCTTGGGGCCCTGGTGCCGTACGGCACTGGGGCCCCTCTACGTTTTGAACTCAACAGCGACGGCAGTTGCGACAGCGATCAGAGTGACGACAGCGAAGGCAGTGAGGTGCCGGTGGCAGTAGACAACCAGCAGATCCCGTCCACATCCCCGTCCCGTCCCCAGGACCGCTTCGACGACGACGATTACCCGGCTTACACCATGGGCCGGGCGGCCGAGATGATCGGTGCGACGCCCGCCTTTCTGCGGGCCATAGGAGAAGCGCGGTTGATCACCCCGCTGCGTTCGGAGGGCGGCCACCGGCGTTACTCGCGCTATCAGTTGCGCATCGCCGCACGCGCCCGCGAACTGGTCGACCAGGGCACTCCGGTCGGTGCCGCCTGCCGGATCGTCATCCTTGAGGACCAGCTCGGAGAAGCCCTGCGCCTGAACGAGGAACTGCGCCGCACCACACCTGAAGTCGACACGGCTTCCAGCAGCTGAGTATTGCCGGGACGGTCTGCCTGCCCACCGGCAGCCGGGCCGTCCCACGCGTTTCGTCGCTTGTTCAGTTTCCCGGTCCTTCAGTCCCTCGGTCCCTCTCCCGGTCCCTCTGGGCTGTTTCTGAGCTGTCCGCGTCGTGCCCATAAACCGTGGACCGCGCTCCCGCGCCACTGGCATCGTCGACGCCCATGACCGAGCAAGGATTCCTCGCACTGACGCCGCAGTACAGCCCCACCCGCGCTCTCCTCGCAGCAGCAGCCCGGCGCCGTGGGATGGCCGTGGAAGTGCTCTCCACTGGGGGAGGGGCGGCCTCCCTGCGGGGGCGGCCAGGTGGGCACTACTACGGCGGCCCGAAGTACGCGGACCGGGTGGCGGACGACCTCGGGGTCGCTCTGCTCGTGCCGGGGGACGGGTGGTTGTGCACTCTGCCTGAGGAGTTCACCCGCCGGACGATCGCGCTTTCAACGCTGTCAGAGGTGCGAGAACTCTCCGGGCCTCTGTTCGTGAAGCCACCGAGCGACAAGAGCTTCCCGGCCGCTGTGTACGCGGACGGGTGCAGTCTTCCGGCCGGGACGGAGCTGCCTCCCGACCTGCCGGTACAGGTCAGCGAGGTAGTGGTCTGGGCCGCGGAGTTCAGGTTGTACGTGCTGGACGGGGAGGTCCGTACCGCATCTCAGTACGCCACGTACGGGCTGCTCGATCCGCTCCCTCTGGACACCACCCACCGGCATCACGACACTGCTCTGGCCTTCGCACGCAGCCTTCTCGACTCCTGCGCTGCCGGCCTCCCGAGTGCTGTGGTCCTGGACATCGGGCTGCTGGATCCAACGGGGGACTGGGCCGTGGTGGAGGCGAACATGGCGTGGTTCAGCAGTTGCTACGCCGCTGATCCCGACCGGGCGCTGGATACCGTCTTGCGCTCTGCCGGACCCTGCGAGGACCTGCAGGGGCGGGACAGACCGTACCTGCACAAGGCCGCCGTCCATCTGGCCGACCCATTTGCCGGATAACGGGTGACCCGCACAGGTTCGGCACCCCCGGCAGGCGGCTGAAGGTAGACATCTGGAACGGGTGTGCGAGATCCGGTGATACGTGCCCTTCATCGACCCCGGAAGGGGTCATGGGGGACCGTCCCGTTCAGTCCCTGCGCTTCAGTCCCTCCGTTGAGTCCCTCGCTAAAAGGCCAGGTCAGAGACATGGAGCTGGTTCTGATCAAGGGACTGAGGGACTGAAGGGACTCAACTTTGCAGTATCCATCCCAATTGTGTGCGCGTGTGTATGCGGACGCGTGTAGTAGACAGGTATAAGCCTGAAGCGTTCATAACTAGGAATTTCAGTCCCTTCAGTCCCTCTCGGTCCCTTCAGAAGCCAGCCGGAAGCCGCTGACCTGCAGGTTTACTGAGGGACTGAAGGGCGGGGACTGAACGGGACGGTCCCCGTCGCTCCAGTCCCCGGGCCCTGGAAAACGGAGAAGCGACCGACCCTCGGTCACGGGTACGACAAGCCGCAGTCCGGACCTCCTCCCCTGCAGGACGCGGTAGGGACTCCCGCCACTCCGAGCAGCCCGGTGGAAAGACCGCTCGCCCGCCGACGGCCCAAAGGGACTCAAGGGACTGAAGAACTGATACAACGGCAGTTCCCCGCGGAGATTGCCCACCCTTGCGCTAGGCTCAGGACCTCATAGGAAAGTTCAGTCCCTTCAGTCCCTCATGCAGGCAGCAACAAGGCTCTGACCAGCGCCTTTAATGTCAGGTACGAAGAGGGACCGAACGCACCACCGCTGACCCCGACAAGGACGACCGCGTGCCGCGCCACGGTGAAACCAGTACCCCAGTCCCTTCAGGGACTGTGCGGGCACACGACGTTGCCCGCTGGTGTGCGGGCAACGGCTGGCCGGTTCACCCATTGGCCCCCGGCCGGAAGACTCCCGCCGCCAACTGCCCCACATGCAGGGAAAACGGGCACCACAACACGCAGGACTGCCCCTGCCTCCCCGAGGGACGCTGGTGCCACGGCTTCCGGGCCGCGACCACCAACACGGCCCGGATCGACGACTGGTGGGGCGCGAACCCGGCGATGGGCGTGGGTGTCGCGTGCGGGCCTGCCGGGCTCGTCGTCCTCGACGTGGACGCGCACAGTGCCGAAGTGCCCGACCGCAGCCGCCTCCTGCCGGGCATCCCCATCCACGACCGCGTGGACCTGACGGGCCTCGGCTCCGGGTTCGACACGCTTGCGCTGCTCGCCGCGTACCGGAAGCAGCCGGACCCGGCCAAGGACGAAACGACCCTCCGCGTACGCACTCCCTCGGGAGGTCTCCACATCTGGTACCGGAACACCCGCCCCGACACCCGCTTCCGCTCCTCCACCGGATCCAGCCCCAAGGTCGCCCTCGCCTGGCAGGTCGACATCCGGGCCGACAACGGATACATCGTCGCGCCCACGAACCGCACTCCCCAGGGCAGCTACGTCCCGGTCGGCGACACGAGACTGCCGGCCCCGCTCCCCGACTGGCTCGCCGACGAGCTCACGCGGACCGGGCATGCCACCGTGCAGGGCTCCGAGGGAGCGGCCCCGACAGACCCCACAGCCACACCCGAGGCGCTCAGAACGCCTCTGGAGCCCCGGGCGGTCCCGCACCCGCGCCCACGCACCCGACGAACTCCCAGGACGGCACAGCGCCTTCTGGACCCCCTCCTGGCCGAGGTCGCGGCCTGTGCGACGACCCCGCAGGGGGCCAGCTTCACCGAGAAGCTCAACCGGGCCGCGTACACCGCGGGAGGTCTGGTGGCCGGCGGCCACCTCTCCGAACCGCAGGTACGCGACCTCCTGGCGGAAGCAGCCAGGACAGCCCGTCCGCACCAGCCGCAGCGCAACACCACGATCATCGATTCCGCCCTTGCCGCAGGTGCCACCCGACCGCTTCACCCCCAAGGACGCCCATGAGCAGCGCCGAGAGCACGAGCTTCGACGCCACTGCCGCCGCTCAGCAGATGCTCGAATTCCCGGTCCCCGAACCGGACCAGGACCCCGCGGCGGCCACGGCGCTCCCCGCGCAGGCCGCAGGACACCCCGCAGCGCCGGGGCCACTCGCCGTGCACGAACCGTTCGACCCACTCGGACTGCTGCCGGGCATGCTCACCGACCGGGGCAACGCCAAGCTGTTCGCCCAGCTGTACGGAGACCAGTTCCGCCACGTGGAGGGCCTGGGCTGGTACTCCTGGGACCAGTACCGCTGGAAGCGCACCGGCGGTGAGAAGGCCGCCCTGTGGGCCGCAGGGGACATGGCCGAGCAGATGCCCGCCCAGGACCCGCGCGGCTTCTTCAGCGACCGCGAGCTGTATGCCCACCGCAAGCGCACCATGTCGACACCCGGCATGAAGGCGCTGCTCACGCAGGCCAAGGCGTCCCCGGCGCTCACCCTCGACCCGGACGTCCTGGACGGCGACGCGTACGCGCTCTGCACCCCCGAGGGCGTCGTCGACCTCCAGACGGGCGACATGCGCAAGCCCAACCCGGTCACCGACCGGCACTCGCGGGCCACCAGCGTCGCCCCGGAGAACATGCCGACGCCCCGCTGGCACACGTTCCTCCACGACACCTTCGGCCACGACGACAAGGGTCTGGAGACCATCCGGTTCCTGCACCTGCTGCTGGGTTACTCGATCACCGGGGACGTCGGCGCGCAGGTCCTGCCGTTCCTCTTCGGCGCGGGCGCCAACGGCAAGTCCGTCCTGCTCGACGTGATGATCCAGATCCTCGGCGACTACGCGGACGCCGCGCCGCCCGGCTTCCTCATGGAGAAGGGCAAGTTCTCCGAGCACTCCACCGAGCTCACCGAACTGCACGGCCGCCGCATCATGGTCTGTTCCGAGCTCAAGCCCAACGACAAGTTCGACGAGTCCAGGGTCAAGCTCCTCACCGGCGGCGACCGCATCAAGGCCCGCCGGATGCGCCAGGACTACTTCTCCTTCGCCCCTACCCACAAGCTGTGGCTGCTGGGCAACCACCGTCCCGAGGTCGGCACCGGAGGCCACGCCTTCTGGCGGCGCATCCGCCTCATCCCGTTCGAACGCGTGGTCCCCAACAAGCACAAGATCGACAACCTGGCGTTCGAGCTCGTACGGGACGAGGGCCCCGGCATCCTCCACTGGCTCATCGAGGGCGCGATGAATTATCTGGAGACCCGGGATCCGCTCACCGGTCCTGATTCCGTACGCATGGCCACCGAGGCGTACGAGTCGACCGAGGATCACATCGGCCGCTTCCTGAAGGAGTGCTGCATCAAGAGCCCGCCCACCGCCAACGGGCACGACCGCTCCTCGGACCTCCGCGTCGAGCAGGGCGTGCTGTACGCCGCGTACGGCACCTGGTGCAATGCCAGCGAGGGAATCAGGCCCGCGACCTCGCGTTCCTTCGCCAGCCGTATCCGTCAGGAGCTCGGTCTCGCGTCGCCGAACGACATGATGAAGTCCAGCGGAAAGAAGTACTACCCGGGTCTGGGCCTGCTCTCCGACGAGGACGACCCCGCCGTTTCCGGACTCGTTTCCGGTTCTTCGAACGGCGCGGCAACCACATGACGCCCATTCGTGCACTGTGCCGCGGCACCGGGCAGCCTTACGATGGGTACCGAGCCTCCGGGCAGACGCACAGACGGGGCCCGAAGAGCGGACCCGGCCCGGAGCGAGAAAACCGAGGCCGGTGCGTGGCCGGACACAACGAGGAGGGGCTTCAGCCATGAGCTCGCTACTGAACGAGAGCGATCTCGCCCACGAGAATGCGGTGGTGTGGCTGGAAAGCCCCGACGACCTCGACTACGTCCGCCAGGCGCTCGACAAGACTCCCCGTCGCCGCGGCAAGCCGCGCTATGCCCGCGACGGCCGTCTTGTCGGCTACACGGAGCTCGACGAGCACGCCGAGGCGGACCCGGACAGCGGCCTGCACAAGCGCCGCGTCTTCTTCCTGCTCCCGCACGACCGGGACACCGCCCCCGGCGGGTACTACGCCGAGGGCGCCCCCGGCGAGGCCGTGGACCCCCGGACGATCGACCCGCAGAAGGTCGGCGAGAAGACCCCGCGCTCGCAGCAGGGGGCTTCGGCGGCGGCCATAGCGATGCCGTGAGGTTCTGAGAGCAACCCTGTCGGGTTCACTTCTGCCACGCACGGCGGGCTGCCGGTGGCGGTGGGCTGTGTGCGGCCGGCCGGGCGGGGGAAACTGGGGCGGTGACCACCGCTCCGGCCCAGCCGCCGTACCGTGACCGCGACCGTCCAGCTCTCGGGCGCGGTGTTTCCACCCTCATTCCGTCCGGGCCCGGTGGCCCGGCCCCGGATTCCGCTGCGGACCGGGCGCGGGCGGCACTGGCAGGGGTACGGACGGTTCCCGTGCACGCAGGGGTGCTGGAGGCCGCGATCGTACTCCTGGACGAACGGGCCCGGATCAGCGACGACGAGACCGAGCGCGCGGCGGCCGGCGCGACGGTGGCGATGCTGCGGGCGGCGTTGGGGTGAGGTGCAGAGCCGGCTGTCAGGGGGTCTGCCGCGCGGCGGCGCCGTGCAGGACCGTGCGGACCGTACGGGTGACGAAGTCGGCTTCCAGGGGGAGCTGACGGAAGACGATCCGCAGCCAGGCGGCCCCCGCGAGCAGGTCCATCAGGTGGGCCGGGTCGGTGTCGGGGGCGAGTTCACCACGGGCGACGGCACGGGTGAACACCAGTTGCTCCTGGGCGAGGCGGCCGGCGAAGAAGGTCCGCGCGTGGGAGGCCAGTTCGGGGCTGTGGGTGGCTGCCCCGAGTGCGGCGATCGCGATGTCGGAGGAGGGCGGGACGGTGAGCAGAGTGACGACGGAGCCCAGGAGAGCCTCCAGATCGCCCTGGAGGGAGCCCGTGTCGGGGAGCGGGAAGCCGAGCTGGGTGCCGTTGACGAGTGCGGCTCCGAGCAGCGCGCCCTTGGAGGGCCACCAGCGGTAGAGGGTGGTCTTGTTGACTCCGGCGCGGTCGGCCACGCCCTCGACGGTCAGGCCTTCGTACCCCTTCTCGCGGAGGAGGTCGAGCGTGGCGTCGAAGATCTCCTGGGACTTGCGGGGGGCGTTGATCCGCTTGCGTGGGGGCCGTGCTCCTTGCTGGGCCCCGGGCTCGGCCGACTCGGGTGAGGAGTCTCGCTGTTCGTCGTCCATGGTCGCCGAGAATAGCAAGGGAGAGAAATAGAAAACAACGCAACGTTGCGTTGCATTTGGTGTTAGCGTGCCGGTCATGGACCTCCGAGACTCAGCGCTGCCCCTTGTCTTCGTGCACGGCACCCGTGTCAGCGGCACGATGTGGCACCCCGTCATGGCGGCCGTCGATGCCCGCGCCGAAGCGCATGCCGATTCCCGCAACGCATCCCGTACGGAAGCCCGTCGTCGGACGGCTGCTCCCGATCTGCCGGGGCACGGTCGGCGGCGCGGTGAGCCCTTCACCATGGACGCCGCCGTCGAGGCGGTGGCCGACGCGGTCGACGAACTCGGCGGGAAGGCCCTGCTCGTGGGTCTCTCCCTCGGCGGATACGTCTCCATCGCCACCGCCGCCCGGCACCCCGACCGGGTGGCGGGCCTGCTCGCCATCGGCTGCACGGCCGCGCCCCGCGGACCGTACGCGACTCTCCTGCGGCGGCAGTTCCGGCTGGCGGCCAGGTACGCCGGGACTGCCGAGCGCCTCAGCGTCCGCGGCTTCCGCCGGATGCTCCCCGCGCCCGCGGCGGAGGCCATGAGTGCGGGCGGCCTGTCCTGCGAGGTCATGGCCGACGTCGCGGACGCCGTTACCGGCATGGACCCGATCGTCGCGCTCGGCGCCTACCCCGGTCCGGTCTGGCTGGCCAACGGCGCTCGCGATCCCTTCCGCAGCGACGAACGCGCCTTCCTCGCCGCCTGCCGCGACGGCCGCCTCTCCGTCTGGCCGGGCCTCGGCCACCTCACACCCCTGGCCGACCCGCAGGCGCTCGCCCGTACGGTGCTCGATGCGGCGACGGTCGCGGAAGACGTGGACGCGACGGCCGGGCAGGCGATCGGCACCTGAGCCGGACGGCTCCGTCAGGCCAGGACGAGAAGTGTGGCGAGGGCCGGGCCGAGTGCTCCGCCGAGTTGGTAGCAGAGGACGAAAAGGCCGATCGCCGCCGGTCGTTGAGCTGCCGGGGCGGACCGGCCCACGTGCACGGACAGGACGGCGTTGCTGCCGGTGGCGACGAGCACGGCTGCCGCCGCGGCGATGAGCAGCGCGGGACCCCAAGGGACGAAGGCGGCCGCGAGGGGTGCGGCCGTGCCCAGGGCGACGAGGACGGTGACGACCTTGCGGTGGCCCAGTCGAGCTGCCGCGGCGGCGAGGAGCCAGGAGAGCACGGAGCCGGTGAGGAGCGCGATCAGCTGGCCCGTGCCGATGGTCCCGGTGCTCCACTCCGTCCGCCGCCGGGCGAGCTCGGGGAGGGCGAACAGCAGGATGAAGTACGAGGTGGAGAACACGAAGGCGAGCAGGGCGGAACTGACGAACGCGCGTGAACGCACCACCGCGGCCGGTACGAAACCGTCCGGACGGCGCCGCACGTGGAGGGCCAGCGGGAGGGCCACGGCCGCGGCGACCAGCGCGCCCGTCGAGGGAGCCATGGGGATCAGCACCAGGGCGGACGCCAGTGCCGCGACGAGCCCGGCCCCGACGGTGTCGAACGGTGCGGCGTGCGTGGCTCGTTCCGGCGCGGCGTGCGTGGCTCGTTCCGGAGCTGCGCTGGTGAGGTGGCGCCAGACGGCAGGCACCGCGAGGAGCGCGAGGGCGGAAAGGGCGAGCGGGACACGCCAGTGGAGCAGGCCCGCGAGAACGGAGCCGAGGAGCGGCCCGACGGCGCCCAGTACCCCGAACCCGGCGGTGATCGCCCCCATGCGACGGGTCGAGCCTGCGAGGTTCATCGCCACGGCGACCAGTCCCGCACCGCCCGCCGCCTGTGCGGCTCTGCCGAGGAGGGTCAGGGGAAACCACGGCGCGACCGCGACGAGCACGGTACCGGCCAGCGCGGTGACCGCGCCCGTGAGCAGGGTCGTCCGTAGGCCACGGTGTCGAACGAGCGCCGCGAACAGGGGTGTTCCGACTGTCATGGCCCAGGCGAAGGCGGTGACCAGCCAGGTCGCCTGGGCGGTAGAGACGCCCAGGGAACGGGCCATGTCGGGAAGGATGAGGACGGGTGCGTTGGCTCCGGTGGCGACAGGTGCGGCCAGGAGCGCCAGCCACAGGGCCGACGGCCGGCGGGGCGGCGCCGGAGCGGCGAGACGTGGTGCGGAGACTGCGGTGGACACGAAGACCCCCGGTTCGGCCGTGCCGGCAGCGGCGGACGGCGAAACTCCATCCGTTCAACGCTGAGAATTTCAACGTTGAGATAAAAGCATCGCGATTAGTTCAACGTCAAGTGATTCAACGTTGAGATACCCTGTGGGGATTCGACGCACGGAGGAGACAGGCCATGGACGAAGCGAACGGCGGGGCAGGCGCGGCGGACACCGATGCCGTGGACGACATCGTCGGGCAGTGGACGAAGGAGCGCCCCGACCTGGCCGACGCGCTGTGGCCCGTGCAGGTGCTCGGCAGGCTCCAGCGCCTCGGTGTCGCGCTGGAGAAGGAGTTCCGGGCCTTCGCGGCCGAACGGGATCTGGAGCTCGGCGAGTTCGACGTCCTGAGCACCCTGCAGCGCTCGGGACCCCCGTACGAACTGACCGCCGGAGCCTTCCGCAAGGCGGCCATGGTCACGTCCGGAGCGATCACGAACCGCATCGACCGGATGGAGGCCAAGGGGCTGGTCGAGCGGGTCCGGGGCACCGAGGACCGGCGCTCCGTGAAGATTCGTCTCACCGAGCGCGGGCACGAGATCACTCGTGCTTACATGGCCGACCACCTGGCCGCCGAGGCCCGCATGCTCGACTCCTTCGACCGGGAGGAGTGCGAGGACCTGGCGCGAAAGCTGCGCGGCCTGCTGATTTCGCTCGGCGACACCACGATCAAGTAGCGCCGTCCTCGGACGGGGTGGCGGGGCCCAACCGCAAGGCGCCGAGGCCTAAACGCAAGCCGCCGAGGCCCAACCGCAAGCCGCCGGGGCCTGTCGCAGAGCGGCGGGCCTATCGCAGAGACGCGGGCCTATCGCAGAGCGGCGGGCCTATCGCAGGGCGGCGGCGACCAGGAGATCGAGGGCCTCGCGCGGTACTTCGCCGCCGCTCACCAGTCGGTCGAAGACCAGCCCGTCGATGCAGGCCAGCAGGGTGTGACTGCGGCTCTCCAGCTCCGTCTGAGGTACGCCGTGCTCGGCGAGGAACAGCCGGACCTTCTCGCGGCCCGCGTTCTCGCGGGGCAGGAGGATCTCGCGCAGCTCCGGGTCGCGCACGCTCTCGACGGCGCAGGCGTAGCGGGCGAGCGAGCGGCGCCTGCCCTCGCCCGTGAGCCGTTGTCGGGTGAGCAGCACCATCCCGTCCACCAGTTCCCCGGAGGTGCGCGGGTGCGGCAACCGCTCGGCCGTTGTGTGCAGTTCCGCCTGGTCGAGCTGGACCAGACGTGTGACGAGCGCGGTGAGCAGTGCGGCCCGGGTGCGGAAGTACGCAGAGGTGGTGCCGGTCGGCAAGGCCGCCTTGCGGTCGACCGCGCGGTGGGTCAGGCCGCGGATCCCTTCGTCGGCGAGTACGCCGAGAGCCGCGTCCGCGAGGAGGGTGCGCCGGTCCGTAGCCATGGGTCCTTTCTACACCTGTAGAGCCTCAAGTACAGTCCTCTTCTACAGGTGTAGAAACTCAGGGGGTTCGCATGGGCAGCACGGCAGTGGTCGTCGGAGGGGGCATCGGCGGGCTGGCCGCCGCGATCGGCCTGCGCCGCATCGGCTGGGAGGTGACGGTCGTCGAGCGCGCGTCCGTCCTCGACGATGCGGGGGCGGGCATCTCGTTGGCCGCGAACGGTCTGCGGGCACTGGACGAGCTCGGAGTGGGCGACCTTGTACGGGGGGCCGCGCGGGGCCAGTACAACGGTGGCACCCGCACACCGGAGGGTGGCTGGTTGGCCCGACTGGACGGCGCGGTGCTGGAGCGGGCGGTGGGCACGCCGATCATGGGCATCCCCCGCTCCACGCTGCACCAGCTGCTGCGCGACTTCCTGCCCGCAGGGACACTGCTGACCGGCGTGGAGGCAGGCCCGGTCCAGCAGACCGGCCCAGGGACGGTCCGGGTCGACTGCGGCGACACGGTCCTTGACGCCGACCTGGTGGTGGCGGCCGACGGCATCGGCAGCAGGGCGCGCAGCCTTCTCTTCCCGGCCTACCCCGGTCCGGACTACAGCGGCTCGACGGTGCTGCGCGCGATCACCGACCAGGCGGTCGCGCTGCGCACCGACTTCGAGCTGACCTGGGGGCAGGGCGCCGAGTTCGGGCACATCGCCTTCCAGGACGGGCGGGTCGAGTGGCACGCCGTGCTCAATCTGCCCGCCGGGACACGGTTCGACGATCCACTGGCCGAGCTGCGCCGACGGTTCGACGGCTGGCACGACCCGATCCCCGCCCTGCTCCGGGCGACCCGGCCCGGCGCGGTGCTGCACCACGACGTCAACGAACTCCGCACGCCGCTCCCCTCGTACGCGGTCGGCCGCATCGCGCTGCTCGGTGACGCGGCACACGCGATGACCCCCCACCTCGGACAGGGTGCCTGCCAGGCGCTGGAGGACGCGGTCACTCTGGCCGCCGCCCTCGCCATCGAGCCCACGGTCGAGGCCGCGCTCGCCCGGTACGACGCCGAACGCCGCCCGCGCAGTCAGGCCGTCGCGCGGGCCGCCCGGCAGGCCGGCCGGATGGGCCAGCAGCTCTCCGCCCCACTGGCCGTCGCCCTGCGCAACACGGCGATGCGGCTGACGCCCTCCCGCGCGGCGATGCGCATGATCCTTCGGCACCACGACTGGGCGCCGCCCCGGCTGGGCTGAGAGGATCGGGCGGTTGGTCGATTCCGGGTGCGGAGGGGGTAGTTGTGTCGGAGGTCAAGGGTGAGCTCGACCGGTTGATGAGGGTCTTTCTCGGGGCGTTCGCCAATACGGGCGGCTCCAGGGCCGATGTCGGCGTCGTTCGGGAGGTGTTCATTCCACAGGGGATGATCATCAAGAACGTCGGTGGCGAGCCCGTCGTGTACGACCTTGAGGGGTTCATCGGGCCGCGGGAGAAGCTTCTTGCCGACGGGACGCTGACGGAGTTCTCCGAGTGGGAGGTCGCCGAGCGGACCGAGATCTTCGGGTCGATCGCGCACCGGTTCAGCGAGTACGGCAAGTCGGGGTTCCTCGACGGTGAGTGGTTCGAGGGAGCGGGGCGGAAGACGACTCAGTTCGTGCGGACGCCGGAGGGCTGGCGGATGAGTTCCATGGCGTGGGACGACCTGTAGGCGGAGTCGGCTCCTGCCGAGTCGTTCCTGCCAGGTCGTTCCTGCCAGGTCGTTCCTGACGCCGGGGTCCGGTGACGGGCGCATCCGTGGTGCACGCCCCGCTCAGCGCCAGGAGATGTTCCGCCAAGGACTCCCCTCGTGCTCCGTCAGGAGGCGGTGGGCGGTGACGTTCTGCTCGTAGAACGTGCCGTACTCCTCCCCGTCGAAGCGCAGCACCCTGCCCAGCGCGTACCCCGCCGAGAAGGATTCCCAGGAGCGGTACGAGGACTTGCTCAGGGCACCCGCGTGCACGATGGCCTGTTCCGCCTCGGGCGGGGCGCAGTAGCGGGCCGACAGCCCCCAGCGGGCCAGGTTCACCGCGCGGCCGTAGTCGTAGGCGACCGTCGTCGAGACCCGGCCGTCAGGGGGCAGCAGTCCGTCGGCGCGGAAGCGGGCCTCGTAGCGCAGGATGCGGCGGACCAGTTCCTCCATGGACTTGATCGCGTCGTGGCCGTCGCCGTTGTCGTGCAGGTGTCCGGCGGCGGTTTCGCGCCACAGGTCGGGGGAGGGGAGCTCGCCGCCGAGCGAAAGGCGCAGGCTTTCGCGGACGCGCAGGGCGAAGTCGGGCTCGAACGGGCTGTTGCGGGCCTCCAGGAGGGCGTCCAACTGCCGCCGCCAGGTGGGATGGTCGGTGACGCCCCAGGATTCGCGGAGCTGGTCGCGCTCCTTGAGGTAGTCGCGGCAGACGGAGCCCACCTCGTTCCACGGCACGCCGTTGCCCACCGCCAGGTGCACGCCGCAGGCCAGGCCGTAGGCGAGCGGGCCGTGCAGCGCGCCGTGCCGGATGGCGAGGAGGCGGTTGCGGGAGGGGGTGTCGTTCTCGGCGAAACAGCGCAGCCAGTACGCACGGTGCGGGGGTGTCGAGGGGAGCAGGAGCTGGGCCGGGGTGCCGATGTTGACGGCGAAGAGCTGGTGCGGGTCGGTCCAGTCGAACTCGGCGATCCACTTGAGGGACACCCCGTGGAACACCACGTCAGGGTGCCACGGCGGCAGCATTCCGCGCGTGAGTACGGGTCTGCAGTTGCGGCCCGCCGGATCCGGGTGCGAGCGCCAGTACACCCAGTCGGGGTCCGCGTCGACCTCGGCCCTGGCGGCCGGAATGTAGAGCTCCGCACCCGCGAGGACGCGTATCTGGGCCTCGACGTCGCCGCGCAGTCCCGCGTCGTGGAGCAGGCGCTCGGTCTCGGAGGGAGGCGTCCAGGCGATGGGCTGATGGGGCGGTTGGGGTGAGTGGGGAATCATGACCACGGGATGTTCCGGTAGGGGCTGGTGGGGTCCTGGGTGAGGATGCGGTGCTGGATGAGGGACTCCTGGTACTTCCGGTCGGCGATTTCGACCCCGTCCTCGTCGAAGGACAGCAGTCGGCGAAGCGCGTAGCCCAGGGAGAAGTCGGCCCAGGAGGGGTACGCGCGGCGGGCCGCCTCGTCGATGGTGAGCACGGCCTGTTCGGCTTCCGGCGGTGAGATGTAGCGGGCGCCCAGCGCCAGTCGTACGACATTGACCGCACGCCCGAAGTCGAAGGCGGCGAAGGAGTCGATCCGTCCGTCGGGCGCGAGGGCGCCGTCCGCCCGGAACTTCTCCTCGTACCGGACGACGGCTCGCACGGTGATGGCCGCCTCGGCCAGGTCGGCCGTGGACGCGTCGTGCGTGCGCAGCGTGCCGGTGACGGCGGCCGACCACTCCTCGTACGACGGCGTACGCTCCAGCCGCCGTACGAGCGTCCGCCTGGTGTGCAGTACGGACTCCTGGACGCGGCCCATGAACCGGGTGGCCAGCAGGTCGTCGAGCTTCTCCCGGAAGTCGGCGCGGTTGCGGACGCGCCAGGGGTTGCGGAGGCGGTCGATGTCGGTGGCGTAGTCCTCGTAGGCGGCGCCGAGCTGATTCCAGACGAGACCGTTGTGGACGGCCAGTTGGGCGCCGAGGGCGAGACCGTGTGCGAGGGGGCCGTGGAGGGGGCCGCCGCTGTGGGTGAGGAGCCGGCCGTTCGGCTGGCCGCCGGTGCGTGCGCAGGCCTGCTCCCAGGCCCTGCGGTGCTTGGGGCGTGCGTCGAGCGTCAGCGCGAACGGGGTGCCGTGGTTGACCGCGAGCAGCCGCCTGTTGTCCGGCCAGACGCGGGCGAGTTCGGCGAGCGTGATCTGCCGGAACACCCATTCCGGATGCCAGGGCGGCAGCATGCCGGGGGTCAGGACGGGGATGACGGTACGGCCGGTGGCGGGGTCGCGGTGGGTGGGGAGGGGCGGGGCGTAGCCGGGGGTGTCGGCGTGGAGGCGGGGGAGGAGGAGGTAGAGCCGGGTGCAGGAGAGGATGTCCAGGACTTCGTCCGTGCGGGGGCTTCCGGTTCCGGTCCCGTGGCCCGGCTCGTACGCCACGTGCAGCCCGCGCTCGATCTCTGTGGGCGGTATCGCCCCGCCGACGTCCGCCGTCGGTCCCGTTTCCGGTCCCGTCCCCGGCCCCGGCCCTGCTTCCGGTCCTGTCCCCATCCCCGTGATCACCCGCCGATCCTACGGAACCGGTGCGGAGCCGGTGCACGAGCCTGCGGAGCGATGCCGAGGCGGCGACGGAGCGGTACGTGCGCAGGGCACGGCGGGCCGGAAACCTCGTGGTCACAGCGGTCGCGCTGTGGCAGGCTCCCCGCTGTGACCAGCAACGACAGCAGCGGCAACAGCACCAGCAGCATCCGCATCACCCCGTTCTCCGAGCGTCCGGCACTCATCGACCGGGCCTACGAAATCGCCGACACCTGGCCGGAGTTCACCTCCCACGAGCCGGTCGTCGGGGCGCTGCTGGGCCGGGTGGTCGAGGAGTTCCCTGAGTACTGCGTGGTGGCCACCGACGGCGACCGCGTCGTTGCGCGCGGGTTCAGCGTGCCCTTCAACGCGGTGCTCGAAGGCCGCGAGGAGACGCCGGACCGGGGCTGGGACCAGGTGCTGCTGTGGGCGTTCGAGGACCGGCGGCGCGGGAATCCGCCCACGGTCGCCAGCGCGTTGGAGATCACTGTGGACGCCGGCCACCTCGGCCGCGGCCTGTCGTACCGCATGCTCGCCGCGATGCGCGAGGCCGTCGGAAACCAGGGCCACGACACGCTCCTCGCCCCGGTGCGTCCCAACGCCAAGCACCTCCGGCCCCGCGTTCCCCTGGCCGCGTACCTCGAAGACCTACGGGAGGACGGGCTGCCGGCCGACCCGTGGGTGCGTGTCCACGTCAAGGCGGGCGGCACCGTCGAGAAGGTCGCGCCCGCGTCGATGACGGTCAGCGGCTCCCTCGCCGAGTGGCGGCGGTGGACCGGTCTGCCCTTCGACCGGGACGGGGAGGTCGAGGTGCCCGGCGCGCTCGCCCCGGTGCAGTGCTCTCTCGTCCACGACCGCGCCGTGTACGTCGAACCGAATGTGTGGGTACGTCACCGGGCGCCGATGCCGGCGCCTCAGCAGAGGGCGCCGGTTCCGGTCACCGGCGGGATGCCGTCCACGTACCAGCGGTCGTCCTGCTGAGTGACCTGCCACGCCACGCACACGGGGCCATCGGGAGCGGAGCCCTTGATGCGGAGGAACTGCCGGCCGTGGGCCGACTCCAGCGTGACGGGTGCGCCGTCGAGGCGGGATTCCTCCATCCGGTCGAGCAGGCCCTGGGCGTACTCGTCCGCGGCCCTGTCCTTGAGGAAGAGGTTCTGCAGCCGGTCCGCGTCCTGCTCCCGCACGGAAGCGGCGACGTCGTCGCGCAGGGTGCTCGTCGAAGGGGAGCCCTCCGGCGGTTCGTGGGCGATGGACACGCAGATTCCCGTGATCCAGAGGGCGAACCCGAGAAGGAGCAGCGTGACGAGGAGCTGCTTCTTCCGGGGGTGCGCCGGGCGCGAGGTCAAGGCGGCTTCTCCTTGGAACGGTGGGGGAGAGGGGTGGGTCGGAGCAGGGCGGGGCGGGGTCGTCACGGCTTCGGCCGCAGGTGGGTGCGCTGTCCGTCGTGGTCGAGGATGCAGAGGAGCTCGGCCGGGCCGCCGTGGGCTCCGAAGGCGTGCGGAATCATCGTGGAGAACTCCGCCGCCTCGCCCGCCTCGACCAGGATCGTCCGGTCTCCCAGGATCAGTTCGACCGTGCCGGACAGGACCGTGAACCAGTCCTTGCCGGGGTGCACGCCCATGGTCTCCGGCGGGCGCCTGGCCGCCGGCTGGGTGACGCGGATCTTGGCCACGGTCGCGCCCTGCGGCCCCGCTTCCCTGCTCAGCAGCCAGCTGGTCACGCCGTGCACCTCGTCGCGCTGCGGCCGGATCACCACGTCCTCGTCGGCGACCGTCTCCACCAGCTGGTCGAGGGAGGTGCCGAGGGCGCGGGCGATCGGGGTCAGCTGGTCGAGGGCGATCCGGCGGTGGCCCGTCTCGATGCGGCTGAGGGTGGAGGGGCTCAGGTAGCAGCGGGCGGCGAGGTCGTCGAGCGACCAGCCCTTGGCCACACGGAGGCCACGGATCCGCTTGCGTACGAGGTTGTCGAGATCGCCGTCTTGCGTCATACGCAAGATTGTATGCCAGGCGCGCAAGTGCGACGTATGGTCGATTCATGGGAAATCACCACGAGAAGCAGAGCCAGAACCACAGCCACGGCGGGGGTCACAGCCACGGGGGTCACTCCCACACCGCTCACTCCCACACCGCTCACTCCGACCATGCCGCCGAGCCCGGCCAGGCCGACCAGTCAGGCCTGGCAGAGATGCTGGACCTCGATGCCGAGGTCCTCCACTCGTACCTCACCGAGGTGACCGACCTGCTCGGCGAGCTGACCGCCGACGCGCCCCCGCGCCGGATCCTCGACCTGGGGAGCGGCACCGGCACCGGAACCCTCGCCCTGCTCCGCCGCTTCGACGGGGCCGACGCCGTCGCCGTGGACGTTTCCGAGGAGATGCTGCACCGCGTCACCGCCAAGGTGCGTGACGCGGGCATGGACGCGAGCCGGATCCGTACCGTCGAGGCGGACCTGGACGCGGACTGGCCGGACGGCCTCGGCCCCGTCGACCTCATGTGGGCCTCGGCCTCGCTCCATCACATGGCGGACCCGGACCGGGCCCTCGCCGACGTCTTCGCGACGCTGCGGCCCGGCGGGCTGCTGGCCGTCGCGGAGATGGAGGCGTCGCCGTTCCCGCGCTTCCTGTCCGCGGAGCTCGAAGCGGAACTCGGCCGACCAGGGCTCGAAGAGCGCTGCCACGCCGCGCTCGCCGACCAGCACGCCGAGGCCGTACCGCACCTGGGCGACGACTGGGGCACCCGGCTGGCCGCCGCCGGATTCACGGTCGAGGCCGAACGCCGCTTCGACATCCGGCTGACCGCCCCGCTGCCCGCCGCCACCGGCCGCTACGCGCGGGCGACCCTGGGCCGCCTGCGCGACCACCTCGAAGACCGGCTGGGCGCCGACGACCTCGCCGCGCTCACCGTCCTCCTCGACGGCGAAGGACCCGAGAGCATCCTGCGGCGCGACGACCTCACGGTCCGTACGACGCGGCTGCTGTGGGTGGCCAGGCGTCCTTGACCGGCGGCGTTACGCGCTCGCCAGCGTCAGCTTCGCCGCGAACCCCAGGAACAGCACCCCGGCCGCCGAAGTCGCCCCCGCCGAAAGCCTCTTGCGGCGGCGGAAGGCCGTGGCGAGCCGGGTGCCGCTGAAGATCAGCGCGGTGAGGTAGAGGAAGCTCGCCAGCTGGGCGAGGGCGCCGAGCAGGACGAAGGAGAGGGCGGGGTAGGCGTAGGCCGGATCGACGAACTGCACGAAGAAGGAGATGAAGAAGAGGATCGCCTTGGGATTGAGAAGGCTGATCACCAGGGCACGGCGGTACGGGCGTTCCTGCTTGGCCGCCGCAGTGGGTTCCGCGCTCCCGGCGGCCCGGGCAGCGCTGGCAGCGCCGGCAGCTCCGGCAGCGCCAGCAGCTCCGGCGGTTCCGGCAGACCCGGCTGCCAGGTCCTGCTCCGTCTCGCGCCGCGTGCGCCACATCGACCACGCGGCCCGCATCATGCCGATCGCGAGCCAGGTCAGATAGCCCGCGCCCGCGTACTTCACGATGCCGAACAGCAGCGCGTTCGCCTGGAGCAGGGAGGCGACCCCCGCGGCGGAGAGCACCATCAGCACGGTGTCCCCGCACCAGACACCGGCCGCCGCCGTATACCCGGAGCGGACGCCCCGGCGGGCCGCGACGGACAGTACGTACAACGAATTCGGTCCCGGCAGCAGCACTATCAGGATGAGACCTATGAGGTAGGTCGGAAGATCGGTTACACCCAACATGCGCGGAGTCTCACACGTGTGAACGATTTATTGCTTCCGCATTTCGAATACCGGGACACCACGGTCGGAGTCCCACCGTCCACCCGGTACGGGCGACAGCTCGCGCTCGAAACAGAGGGAGGTGGGCAGGCCCTCGTACGAACCGAAGTTGGGGATGCGGCGGTACCCGGAGCGCGTGTAGAAGCGGACGGCGTCGGGCTGGGCGAGGCCCGTTTCCAGCCGCAGCCGGGTCCAGCCCCGCTCCCGTGCCCACTCCTCCAGTGCGGTCAGGATCCGTGGCGCGGCACCCGCTCCCCGGTGGGCCGGGGCCACGTACATCCGCTTGAGTTCGCCGATGCCGGAGCCCAGTTCGCGGAGTCCTCCGCAGCCGACGGCGGTTCCGTCGTCGGTGCGTGCCACGACGAACACCGCGATGTCCGCCGCGGACGGCGCCGGTCCCGGCTCGCTGTCCGGGGTCCCGTACCGTACGGCGATCTCGGCCCGCTGCTGTGCGCGGAGCGCGGCCGCGTCAGGGTCCTGCCAGGCGACTTCTTCGATCCTCAGGCCGTTCTTCATGCGGCGGGATTCTGCCCGGCGGGTGTTTCGGGGAGGTGAATCCGGGTGTCGGCGGCCTCGTAGCGTGGGTGTCGTCCAGCACACCGTCCAGTGGGAGACGCTCATGCCCAACCAGCAGAAGCAGCCCAACCAGCAGCAGCCCGGCCAGCAGCAGCCCGGCCAGTCCGGCGACCCGGCTGCCATGCCCATGTCCGAGGAGGCCATCCGTGCCGCCAACGTCGGCGCCCCCGAGATCCTCGACACCCGGATCCGGATCGATCCGTACGATCCCGCCTGGCCCCTCGTGTACGAGGCGGAGGCCGGCCGGATCCGCAGCGAACTGCCCGACGCCGTCGGCCTCTTCCACGCCGGGTCGACCTCCGTGCCGGGGCTGCCCGCCAAGCCCGTCCTCGACCTGGTGCTCGTCGTCCCCGACCCCGCCGACGAGGACTCCTACGTACCGCGCCTCCAGCGGCTGGGTTACGTCCTCGCCATCCGGGAGCCCGACTGGTACGAGCACCGGGTCCTGAAGAAGTCCGGGCTCAGCGCCGCCCTTCCGAAGGCCAACCTGCACGTCTTTCCGCCCGACTGCGCCGAGACCGCCCGCATGCTCCGCTTCCGCGACCACCTGCGCGGCCACGCCGCCGACCGCGATCTCTACGGCAGTACGAAGCTCCGGCTCGCCGCGCAGGAATGGCGGTTCATGCAGAACTACTCCGACGCGAAGACCGAGGTCGTCGCCGAGATCATGGCGAGGGCCGAGCGCGGGACGGCCCCGGACCCGTCCGACGGCCCTTCCTCGGCCTGAGTCCCTCCTTCTGACTTCCTCCCTGCCCTGACCCGTTGGATCGACCCGTTGCCTTGACGTCGGCGTCAACGTCTAGCGTCGTTCCCATGCGCATCGGCGAACTGGCGGAACAGGCGGGGGTCAGCACCCGGACCCTGCGGTACTACGAGTCCCGTGGGCTGCTGCCCGCCCGGCGCGCGGTCAATGGATACCGCGTGTACGGCGACGACGACCTGCGGCTCGTGGCACAGATCCGCACGCTCCAGGACGTCGGATTCGGCCTGGAGGAGACCCGGCCGTTCGTGGAGTGCCTGCAGGCCGGGCACCCGGCCGGGGACTCCTGCCCCGCCTCGCTCGACGTCTACCGGCGCAAGCTCGCCGAGCTCGACGTGCTGATCGAAGAGCTGCGGACGGTGCGCGAGCAGGTGGGGGCCCAGCTGGTACGTGCGGAGGCCGAGCTTCCGGACGGTCCCGAACCGCGCTGCGAACTGACCCACGACTGATCGGGCCCACGGCTGATCGGGCCCACGGCTGAACCGGCCCACGACTGAACCGACCGAGGGGATGGATGAAGATGATCAAGGCAGCAGGGGTGGACGAGGTCACGGACGCGAACTTCGCGGACGAGGTGCTGCGGGCGGACCTGCCGGTGTTGGTGGAGTTCACCGCCGACTGGTGCGGCCCGTGCCGGCAGTTGGCCCCGGTGCTCAGCGCGGTCGCCGAGGAGGAGCGCGACCGGCTCAAGGTCGTACAGCTGGACGTGGACACCAGCCCGGCGACGGCAGCGGCGTACGGAGTGCTGTCGGCGCCGACGCTCATGGTCTTCCGGGGCGGCGAGCCGGTGAAGTCGATGGTGGGCACCAGGCCCAAGCGGCGGCTGCTGCAGGAGCTCGCCGACGTGCGGTGACGTCCCGACGGGGCGCGCGGCCATGCGGCTCCCGCACGGCCGCGCGCTCCGTCGATGTCGCGGGCGTCGTCTCACGTCGTGCCGCGAGTAAGGTGGGCCGACACGGCCAGGGAGGAAGAGGTGGCGCATGCCTGAACGGAATATCGAGTTCGGGAAGTTCGGTGCCAGCGGCATCAAGGGCACCGACGCCGTGGCGCGCCAACTCGACGTGCTCGCGGGCGGAATCGTCACCCCCGTCACCGCCAAGCGCGGTCTGATGGCCCGTCTGCACTACCTCACCAGGACCCCGCACGCCCGCCGCTCCGCCCGGGAGGCCGGCCTCACCGTCACCGACCGCACCCTCAAGGCCTGGCTCGACGGCAAGCGCACCCCCACCCGTGCCAACCTCGAACGCATCGATGCCGTCTACCGCGTGGTCCGTCGGCAGAACGTCGCCCAGCACCTCCTCAAGCGCCTGAACCGCGAAGGCCGTGGCACCCGCGTCGAGATCCACCCCCTCAACCAGTCCCGCGTCGAGCAGCGCCTCAGCCGCGTCATCGAGCACCGCACGATGAACGTCCGCCGCTGGGAGCGCATCGTCGAATCGTGGTCGACGGGAGACCAGCAGGGCCTGGACGACGCCTGGACGGACACGATCGTCGACCTCGGCAGCCAGTGGGGCCAGTACGAGTACGTCACGAACGTGGGTTTCGCGGCGTAGGTCCGAGCACGCGTTCGGCGAGCCCTTCACACCGTTCGGCCTCCGCCGGAGAAGATCTACCGGCCGGGAGCGGGACTGCCGGCCGGCAGGTCAGGGCGCGAGGACGGAGCTCAGGTGGTACGAAAGCTGACGGCCTTTCCGGTGCCCTGGCCCCCGCTGCTCCTGCTGGTGGCGTGCGTGGCGCTCGACGCCGCCACCCCGCTCGACCAGCGCTTCGACTGGCTCCTGGCGGCGGTTCCCGCCCTTGCCGCGGCGTCCTGCACCGTGGGTGCCACCCTCGGTTTCGGGGCTGCCGCCATCGCGGTGGAAGTCGTGCTGGCCTTGGTCAACGACCGGCTCGGCAGCTACCTCGTCCTCCCACTCGTCGCGATTCTGGCCGTCACTCTTGCCGCCGCCTACGCCAGCCGCGTCCGGCTCCTGCGGGAGGAGAGCCTGGAGAACACCCGGTCGGTCGCCCACACCATCCAGGGCATCGTGCTGCGACCGCTGCCACCCGCCATCGGCCCGATGACCCTCTTCGTCCACTACGAGGCCGTGGCCAGCGAGGCCCGAGTCGGAGGGGACTTCTACGAAGCCCTCAACACCGCCCACGGCGTACGCGTCATCCTCGGCGACGTCCAGGGCAAGGGACTTCCCGCGGTGGAGAACGCCGCCGTGCTGCTCGCCTCCTTCCGGGAGGCCGCCTACGACGCACCCGACCTCGCGGCGCTCGCGGCCCGGCTGGAGACCAGCATGCTGCGCCACAGCGAACGCCACCCGGAATCGGAGACGGCCGAACGGTTCGCCACCGTCGTACTGGCCGAGTTCCCCGAGGAGAGCCCGGTGGTGCGGATCGTGAACTGCGGGCACCCGGAGCCGCTGTGGCAGCGCGGCGAGATCACCCGGTTCCTCGAACCCGACGAAAGGCTGCCGCCGGTGGCGCTCGCGAGCCTCCTGGACGGCCCGTACCGGTGGAAGGAGTATCCGTTCGCCGTCGGGGACAGGCTCGTGCTCTACACGGACGGCGTCAGCGAGGCCCGCGACGCGGCCGGTGTGTTCTATCCGCTGGCCGCGCGTGCGCCGAAGTGGGCCTCGCTGGCGGCGGGCGACGCCCTGGATCGCCTCGCTGCGGACCTGGGGGAGTACCGGAACAAGGGGGCCGACGACGTGGCGGTGCTCCTGATCGAGAGAACCGCCGGGCCTCCCGTGAAAGCCCCCGCACAAGACCCCGTACAAGACCCCGTGCAGGAGTGACACCACGGATCCACGCGGCTACTTCTTCCGGCGGCCGAGGAGCAGTGTGGTGGCGGCCCCCGCGGCGAACGTGGCGGCCAGGACGAACCACATGGGGGCTTCGGCCCACGGGATCCAGAAGTGGATGCGCGCGGTACGGGTGTTGATGAGGACGAACCACAGGGCGAGCGCGGCCAGGACGACCCCGATGACGATGCGCGGGGACAGGCTGAAGCCTGACTTGGGGCGAGTGGTCTTGTTCTGCGACATTTCGTGACCTTTCCGGCCAAAGACATCAAACCTTGATCAAGCCTCACGTACGGCGAGGGCTTCCGCACCTCCGTCGCTTCGGGCGGGGCGGAGGGTTACGTACGCCATTCGAGTTGATCTTCGGATGCGAAATACGTAAACGCCTGATATGGGGAGCCTTTACGACATTCTCACCTCGGCCGATACCCCGCCCGGAGGTACAGATGTTGCGAGCGAAGGTCCCCTGTGGACGCAGGCACGGACGCGGTCGGTACTCCGCGGCGGAACGGCTGCAACGGGCCGTCCGCGTGGTGGTGGCGATGGCGATGGTCGCCGGGGTCCAGTCGGCGGGGGCCGCTTCGCTCGCCGCGGCTGCCGCCGGCCGCGACCGCTGTGACGACACCGCCTACGTGCTGCGGGACTCCAAGGACGGCAAGCGCCGGAACCTGGGCACGCTCGCCCTCGACGAAGGCGGGCACACGGCACTCGCCCGCACCGAGGGTCTCGACGCGATGGGCTTCAACCGCCGCGACGGACTTCTGTACGGAGTGCGCCCCGCGCCGGACGGCCTCAACTCCGAGGTCGTCGCCCTCGACCCGGCCACCGGAACACCGAAGGCGGTGCGCCTGTCGCTGACCGGCACCGGTTACACCGCGGGCGACGCCACGGACGACGGACGGCTGATCGTGCGCGCCGACGGCAACCTGGTCGTCGTCGACATCAACCCCGACAGCCCCCACTACCTCCGCCGTACCGCGACCGTGCCGCTCTCCGGCCCGGTCGCCGGGCTCGCGGACTTCTCCTACCACCCGGGCGACGGGGCGCTGTACGGAGTGGACGAAGCGGGCCGACTGGTGCGCGTGGACGCCGAGTCGGGTGCGGTGAGCCGGCACGGGCGACTGGGCGTGACCGGCGTGGGTGCGACGTTCCTGGACCACGGCGGCCGCTTCTACGCGGCGGGCGACAGGACCGTACAGGTCGACCTCAACGGTCTCGACGGGGCCGGTACGAGCGGCCTGACGGACCGGGCCCGGCGCGCCGTCACGGTCGCCACTGCCCCCTCCCGGCTCCTGGACGGCGCGGGCTGCCTGGCCGACGAGGACAGGGCCCCGGTGGCGGCCGACGGGGAAGGTGCGGCAGGGAACAGCGGGGAGAAGTCTCCGAGGACTCCGACCCGGAGCGTCCCGTCCGACGGCGCCCACCGCACCGCGAAGAGCGAGTCGTCGGTGCCCGCTCAGCGGGCCCGCCGGAAGGCCGGTCGGGCCGGGCCGAACTGCGACGACGTGTTCTACCGGTCGGTCAACACGTCCGCGAAGACGGCGCTTCAGGCCGTCGACCTGGTCACCGGCGCCGTGCAGGAACGCGGCACCGCGGACGTCGCGTACAACGCCCTGGCGTACGACAGCCGGAGCGGCGGGCTCTACGCGGCTCCCAAGTCCAAGGCCGACACCATCCTGAAGATCGACCCCGCCACCGGCGCGGCCACCGAGGTCCCGGTGACGGGGCTGCCGTCCGCGAACTACACGCAGGGTGCGATCAGCCCCGACGGGTCCGTCTACTACCTGCGCGCGGGCAGTGGCCTCCTTTACTCCGTCGCGCTCACCGCGGGCAACACCGTCACCAGCGTGCGGGTGTCCACCGATCTCGGTGACTTCGCCGTCCACCCGGTCGACGGCAAGCTCTACGGCTACAACTCGTCGGGCACGCTGTACGTCATCGACCCGGCGACCGGCACCAACACCGGCCTCGGCTCGGTGCCGAAGACCGGAACCTACCTGGAGAGCGTCGCCTTCGACGAGCTCGGGAACCTCTACTCCATCGCCAGGGACGGGACGGTCACCCAGACCGAACTGACCGAGGTCACGGGCGGTTCGGCCGTGCGCGGTGCCTCGCACCAGTCCGGGAAGACGACAGCGGGTTCGAATGCCGACGGCGCGGGCTGCCTGATCGCCCGTGACCGGGGCGACGCTCCCGACTCGTACAAGACCACCGACGCCTCCGACGGGCCGCGCCACCTGCGCACTCCCGGCCTGACCCTGGGTACGGAGTGGGACGCGGAGCGGGGCGTCGACACCGCGAAGCTCGACACGAAGCTGGACGACACCACCGGCACGGCGGACGAGGACGGCCTCGCGGGAACATGGCCCACGACCGTCACCGGTGACACCTACACCGGGGAAGTCGCCGTCACCAACACCACCGGCCGCACCGCGACGCTGGCCGGCTGGGTCGACTTCAATGCCAACGGCACCTTCGAGGCCGCCGAGCGCACCACTGCCAAGGCCACCGCCTCCGGCACCGTCCGGCTGAACTGGACCGTGCCTTCGTTCCGTTCCGGATACCTCACCCTGCGCCTGCGCCTGTACGACGGCGAGGTCACCGACCCCGCCCCCACGGGAGACGCCGACGGCGGCGAAGTGGAAGACCACCAGACATGGATGTCGAAGCCGGGCAGCTGCCCGAACGACGTCTGGATCGTGAACAACAAGAAGAAGGACCTCTACACCTGGACGCCCGAGGGCGGTGTCAACCTGCACCTGAAGGGTTCCGGCTCCGACACGACCGACGCCATCGGCTACAACGTGATGGACGGCCACCTCTACGGCATGTCCTATTCAGCCAATAAGGGTCAGATCGTACGCATCGACCCGGCCACCGGTGCCTCCGAGCGCTTCCCGGTCGCCCCGAACGCCGAGGGTAAGGCGCTCTTCGCCACCGCCTACGAAGCCGGCGTCGTGTCCCCGGACGGGCAGAGCATGTACGTGCTCACGCACAGCCCGGGGGGTGGGTTCCAGGCGAACACGGTCAACGTCATCGACATCTCCGATCCGACCCGCCCGAAGTTCGTCAAGAACATCCCCAAGGTCATCGCGCACAGCCACGACATCGCCTTCCACCCGGAGGACAACCACATCTACCAGGTGGACAACAAGGGCAAGATCTACCGGGTCAATCCCGAGACCGGTGAGCAGAGCACCCTGCCCACCGTGAGCCTCGGTACCTCCGGCAGTTTCATCGAAGGCGCCTGGTTCGACGAGGACGGCTGGCTGTACGTCTACGGCAGCAGCGGCGGCAGCGTCGTCCGCATCGACCTGACGAAGACCGACCCCGCGACAGGTCTCGCGGTCGTGGGCGCGACCACGGCCGAGAAGATCGGCCAGATCGGCAACTACAGCGGCCCCGGTTCCGACGCGGCCGGCTGTGTGCCGCCGCCGTTGCTGTCGACGAAGACGGTGAGCCAGGCGACCGCGACCCCGGGCGACACCCTCACCTACACGTGGACCATCGAGAACCTGGCCGCCGACCCGAAGACCGACGTCCGCATCGAGGACGACCTGAGCAAGATCCTGGACGACGCGGACTTCGTCGAGGGCAGCCTCACCGCCTCCAGCGGCACCGCCACCCGCACCGGCGACAAGATCACCTGGACCAACCCGAGGGTCGGTCCGCACGAGAAGATCACCGTCACCTACCGGGTGAAGGTCAAGAACCCTCAGCCGGAGGGCGCCGACGGCATCCTCGACAACCGCATCCTCGCCAGCGAGGGCAACTGCCGCCTCGGCTCGCCCGACGCACGCTGCGCCACCCGCGTCCGTATCGGCGTACTGGACATCGACAAGTCCGCGGACAAGACCACCGTCGAGCCCGGAGAGACCGTCACCTACACGGTCCGAGTGAAGAACCCCGGCACCTTCCGCATCGAGAAGGGCACCTTCACCGACAACCTCGACGACGTCCTCGACGACGCGAAGCTCACCGCGGGTCCTACGGTCAGCGGTCCGGGATCGGCCACCGTCACCGGCGACAGACTCACTTGGACCGGTGACCTCGACCCCGGCCAGGAAGCCGTCATCACCTATACGGTCACCGTCAACGACCCGCCCAGCGGCGACCGGGAGATCATCAACACCATTACCGGCGGCGGCAACTGCGCCCCCGACTCCATCGCCCGCCGCCAGGTCTGCTCCACCACGACCACCGTCCTCGCCCCCATGGTGCAGAAGCTCGCCGACACCGTCGAGGCGGCCCCGGGCGACAAGGTCGCCTACACCATCACCCTGGAGAACCCGGCCGACGTCCCCATCAACGGCTTCACCCTCAGCGACGACCTGGCCGACGTCCTCGACGACGCCGACGGGCCCGCGGACCTGGCCTCCAGCCACGGCACCGCACCGGTCTTCGCGAACGGCAAACTGACCTGGAACGGCACCCTGCCAGCCAAGACCACGGTCACCCTCACCTACTCGGTCACCGTCAAGGACTCCGTCGGCGGCGACCACGTCATGAACAACCGGGTCGTCACCAACAAGGGCAACTGCCCGGCCGGGAGTACGGACGTCGGCTGCACCGAGCGCGTCGACATCGACCCGCTCAGCCGTCCCCTGGCCCTCAAGAAGGTGTCGGACGCGAAGTCCCCGGTGAAGCCCGGCGAGAAGGTCACCTACACCGTCACGGTCACCAACCCCAACCCGGCCACCTACCCCGGTGCCCGGTTCGAGGACGATCTGACCGGGGTGCTGGACGACGCGAAGTACAACGACGACGCGACGGCCACGGTCGGCACGCCGTCGTACACGGCGCCGAAGCTGACCTGGACGGGCGACATCCCCGCCAAGACCACAGTCACCCTCACGTACTCGGTGACGGTCAACAAGCCGACCACCGGAGACGGCAAGCTGTCCAACGCGGTCGTCGGCCCGGAGGACTCGAACTGTCCTGAGGGTTCGACCGACCCGAAGTGCACCAGCCCCGGCGGTGAGATCGCCGAGCTGAAGCTCAAGAAGGCATCGGACGCGACCGGCGCGATCAAGCCCGGCCAGAAGGTCACCTACACCGTCACCATCACCAACACCAGTGACACCGACTACCCGGGTGCCCGCTTCGAGGACGACCTGACGGGTGTGCTGGACGACGCGAAGTACAACGAGGACGCAGCGGCGACCTCGGGCAACGTTGAGTACACGGCGCCGAGGCTGACCTGGACGGGCGATGTCCCGGCTGGCCAGACCGTGACCGTGACGTACTCGGTCACGGTGAACAAGCCGCTGTCGGGCGACGGTCAGTTGAAGAACGCGATCACGGGTCCTGAGGGTTCCAACTGCGAGCCGGGTTCGACGGACCCCGAGTGCAACTCGGGTGAGGGCAACACCGCCCAGCTCGCCTTCAAGAAGACCTCGGACGCGAAGTCGCCGGTGAAGCCGGGCGACAAGGTCACCTACACGGTGACGGTCACGAACGCGGGCAAGGCCGCGTACGAGGGTGCGTCGTTCGAGGACGACCTGAGCGGCGTCCTCGACGACGCCAAGTACAACGAGGACGCTGCGGCCACGAGCGGCAACGTCAGGTACGTACAGCCGAAGCTGTCGTGGACCGGTGATGTTCCGGCCGGTGGCACGGTGACGGTCACGTACTCGGTGACGGTCGACAAGCCGTTGACGGGGGACAAGCAGCTCAAGAACGCGGTCGCGGGCCCGGAGGGTTCGAACTGTGAGCCCGGCTCGACCGACGAGGACTGCACGAGCCCCGGCGGGGAGGTCGCGGAGCTGAAGCTCAAGAAGTCGTTGGACAAGGCCGGTGCGCTGAAGCCGGGTGAGAAGGCGACGTTCACCGTGACGGTGTCGAACACCGGCAAGGCCGACTACCCGGGCGCTTCGTTCGAGGACGACCTGTCGGACGTGCTGGACGACGCGAAGTACAACGAGGACGCAGCTGCCACGAGCGGCAACGTCAGGTACGTACAGCCGAAGCTGTCCTGGACCGGTGACGTCAAGGCCGGTGAGACGGTGACGATCACGTACTCGGTGACGATCAACAAGCCGTTGACCGGCAACGGGACGCTCGGCAACGCGGTGACGGGTCCTGAGGGTTCGAACTGTGAGCCCGGCTCGACGGATCCGGACTGCGAGACTCCGCCGGGTGGCGAGATCCCGGAGCTGAAGTTCAAGAAGGTGTCGGACGCGAAGTCCCCGGTGAAGCTGGGCGACAAGGTCACGTACACCGTCACCGTCAGCAATCCCGGCAAGGCGGAGTACAAGGGTGCCCGGTTCGAGGACGATCTGGCCGGTGTGCTGGACGACGCGAAGTACAACGAGGACGCTGCGGCGACCTCGGGCAGTGTTTCGTACGCGGTGCCGAGGCTGACCTGGACGGGTGATGTTCCGGCTGGTCAGACGGTGACGGTGACGTACTCGGTGACGGTGAACAAGCCGGCCACGGGTGACGGGAAGTTGTCCAATGTGGTTGTCGGTCCGGAGGATTCGAACTGTGAGCCTGGCTCGACCGACGAGGACTGCACGAGCCCGGGTGGGGAGGTCGCGGAGCTGAAGTTCAAGAAGTCGTTGGACAAGGCTGGTGTGCTGAAGCCGGGGGACAAGGTCACTTTCACGGTGACGATCGACAATCCGGGTACGGCTGCCTATCCGGGTGCGTCGTTCGAGGACGATCTGTCGGACGTTCTGGACGATGCGACGTACAACGAGGATGCCGCTGCTACGGCGGGGAATGTCAGGTACGAGGCGCCGAAGCTGTCGTGGACCGGTGATGTTCCGGCGGGTGGCACGGTGACCGTGACGTACTCGGTCACGATCAACAAGCCGCTGTCGGGTGATGGTCAGCTCGGGAACGCGGTGACGGGTCCTGAGGACTCCAACTGCGCCCCGGGTTCGACGGATCCGGACTGTGAGACGCCTCCCGGTGAGGGCGGCATCGCCGAACTCAAGCTGAAGAAGACCTCCGACGCCAAGACCCCGGTGAAGCCCGGCGAGACGGTCACGTACACCGTGACAGTCAGTAACCCCGGCAAGGCGGAGTACAAGGGTGCCCGTGTCGAGGACGATCTGGCCGGTGTGCTGGACGACGCCAAGTACAACGAGGACGCTGCGGCGACCTCGGGGAATGTGACGTACACGCAGCCGAAGCTGTCGTGGGTCGGTGATGTTCCGGCCGGTGGCACGGTGACCATCACTTACAGCGTGACGGTGAACAAGCCGACCACGGGCGACGGCAAGCTGTCCAACGCGATCGTCGGTCCGGAGGACTCGAACTGTCCTGAGGGTTCGACCGACCCGAAGTGCACCAGCCCCGGCGGTGGGATCGCGGAGCTGAGGTTCGAGAAGGCATCGGATGCTTCTGGTCCGATCAAGCCGGGGCAGAAGGTCACGTACACGGTGACCATCGCGAACCCCGGCAAGGCGGCGTACGAGGGTGCCCGGTCCGAGGACGATCTGACTGGGGTGCTGGACGACGCGAAGTACAACGAGGACGCTGCGGCGACCTCGGGCAACGTTGAGTACGCGGCGCCGAGGCTGACCTGGACGGGCGATGTCCCGGCCGGTCAGACCGTGACCGTGACGTACTCGGTGACGGTGAACAAGCCGCTGTCGGGTGACGGTCAGTTGAAGAACGCGATCACGGGTCCTGAGGGTTCCAACTGCGAGCCGGGTTCGACGGACCCCGCGTGCGACTCGGGTGAGGGCAACACCGCCCAGCTCGCCTTCAAGAAGACCTCGGACGCGAAGTCCCCGGTCAAGCTCGGTGACAAGGTCACCTACACGGTGACGGTGAAGAATTCGGGCAAGGCGGCGTACGAGGGTGCGTCGTTCGAGGACGATCTGGCTGGTGTGCTGGACGACGCGAAGTACAACGATGATGCGGCGGCGACCTCGGGCAATGTGACCTACATGCAGCCGAAGCTGTCGTGGTCCGGTGATGTTCCGGCGGGTGGCACGGTGACGGTCACGTACTCGGTGACGGTGAACAAGCCGGCCACGGGTGACGGGAAGTTGTCCAATGTGGTTGTCGGTCCGGAGGATTCGAACTGTGAGCCTGGCTCGACCGACGAGGACTGTACGAGCCCGGGTGGGGAGGTCGCGGAGCTGAAGTTCAAGAAGTCGTTGGACAAGGCTGGTGTGCTGAAGCCGGGGGACAAGGTCACTTTCACGGTGACGATCGACAATCCGGGCACGGCTGCTTATCCGGGTGCGTCATTCGAGGACGATCTGTCGGACGTTCTGGACGATGCGAAGTACAACGATGATGCGGCGGCGACCTCGGGCAATGTGACCTACATGCAGCCGAAGCTGTCGTGGTCCGGTGATGTTCCGGCGGGTGGCACGGTGACCGTGACGTACTCGGTCACGATCAACAAGCCGCTGTCGGGTGATGGTCAGCTCGGGAACGCGGTGGTGGGTCCTGAGGACTCCAACTGTGCCCCTGGCTCGACGGATCCGGACTGCGAGACGCCTCCCGGTGAGGGCGGCATCGCCGAACTCAAGCTGAAGAAGACCTCCGACGCCAAGTCCCCCGTCAACCCCGGTGACACGATCACCTACACGGTCACCGTCACCAACTCCGGCAAGGCGGAGTTCGAGGGGGCCCGGTTCGAGGACGACCTGACCGGCGTTCTGGACGATGCGACGTACAACGAGGACGCCGCTGCTACTGCCGGGAACGTCAGGTACACCGCTCCGAAGCTGACCTGGACCGGGGACGTCCCGGCAGGCGGCACCGTCACCGTGACGTACTCCGTGACGGCCCAGCTGGGTGGCGACGCGCAGCTGTACAACGAGGTGACCGCCGCCGACAGCAACTGCCAGGCTGGCGAAGACCCGGCCAGCGCTGACTGCAGCGTCACTCTGGAGATGCCCACGGTCGAGGTGAGCAAGGAGGCGGACAAGAAGTCGGTCCGTGCGGGCGAGAAGGTCACGTACACGATCACTCTGCGGAACACCAGCGGCACCCCCGCCCGCGGAATGACGGTGCGCGACGACCTGTCCGCCGTCGTGGACGACGCCGTCCTCGACACCAACAGCCTGAGCGCGGTGAGCACTTCGGGTACGGGGGTCAACGCTCCGACGTACGACGCGGCGGGCAAGCGGCTCAACTGGACCGGGGACATCGACCCCGGTGCGACGGTGACCTTGACCTACACGGTCACCGTCAAGCCGGGCGCCGAACTGGCCGACCACGTGCTGCGCAACGCGGTGACCACCTCGCTGGGCGGCTGCGCCGTCACGCGGCTGAGCCGGGCGGGCTGCGGCACCGTGACCCCGGTGGCCGCGCTGGAACTGCGCAAGGCGTCCGACGCGAGCTCGCCGGTGAAGCCGGGGGACAAGGTGACGTACACGGTCACCGTCACGAACCCCGGCAGGGCGGCGTACGTGGGGGCTCGGTTCGAGGACGATCTGACCGAGGCGCTGGATGACGCGAAGTACAACGAGGACGCTGCTGCCACGGTCGGAAACGTCCGGTACACGGCGCCGAAGCTCACCTGGACCGGTGATGTACCGGCCGGCGGCACCGTCACGGTGACCTACAGCGTCACCGTGGACGACCCGGTCACCGGCGACCACCGGCTGGCGAACTCGGTCGTCGGGCCGAACGGGACCAACTGCCCCGAAGGATCCACCGACCCCGCCTGCTCCTCCACCGGCGGCGACATCGCCGACCTGCGCATCAAGAAGACCTCCGACCAGGACGCCTCCGTCCAGTTCGGGGACACCATCACCTACACCGTGACCGTCACCAACCCCGGCAGGGCGGCGTACGAAGGGGCTCGGTTCGAGGACGACCTGACCGGCGTCGTGGACGACGCTTCCTACAACCAGGACGCCGCCGCCACGTCGGGCACAGCCTCGTACACCGCGCCGAAGCTCAGCTGGACCGGTGATCTGGCGGCGGGTGCCTCGGCCACGATCACCTACTCGGTCCGCGTCGGCCTGGGCGGTGACGGAATCCTGCGCAACGCCGTGACCGCCGCGCACGGCAACTGCGCCGCGACCCGTCCCGGAGCCGAGTGCTCCACCACCCACACGATGCCCGAGGTCGAGGTCGCCAAGACCGTCGACAAGGCGGTCGCCCGTCCGGGAGAGAAGGTCACCTACACGGTCACCCTGAAGAACGACAGTGACGCCGACGCCCGCAACGTGGACGTCTTCGACAACCTCGCCGAGGTCCTCGACGACGCCGACCTCGACCCGGGCAGTCTGACCGCGACAGCGACTCCCGCCGGAGCCCCCGCCGCACCGACCTTCGACCCGGGCACCAACCGGCTCGCCTGGCACGGCGACGTGCCCGCCAGGACCACGGTCACCCTCACCTACACCGTCACCGTCAAGAGCCACCGCGACCTGACCGACCACCGGCTCACCAACACGCTGACCACGTCGCTGGACGGTCACCGCTCGCTGCGCGACGTCCGCCGGATCGTCTCCGTCACCACGCTGGTGGCCACGATGGAACTGCGGAAGTCCTCCGACGCGGGGCCGGAGGTGTACCCCGGGGACAAGGTGACCTACACCGTGCAGATCACCAACAAGGGCAAGGGCCGCTACTCCGGCGGATCCTTCACCGACGACCTGACCGACCTCCTGGACGACTCCACCTACAACCAGGACGCCACCGCCACCGCCGGGAACGTCAGCTACAGCACGCCGCGTCTGACCTGGACCGGCGACATCGAGCCCGGCGCCACCGTCACGGTGACCTACTCCGTCACCGTGAAGCCCGAAGGCTCGGGCGACGGCAGGCTCACCAACCGCGTGACGGGCACCAGTCCCGGTGCCGGCTGCCCGGCCGGGGCCCAGGATCCGGAATGCGCCACCACGCCGGTCCCGGTCAGGCCCCTGCCGCTGACTCCGCCGCCCTCGCCCTCGCCCTCGGTGACGGGCCCGACCAAGCCGACGACGGGTCCCACGGGGAAGCCCACCGGGAAGCCGACCGGCGTGCTGCCCGAAACGGGCAGCGACAGTGACTGGACGATCTGGCTGGCACTGATCGCCGCCGCCACCGCGCTGACCGGCACCGGGTTCGCACTCAAGCGCCGCGTCTCCCACCGGGGCCGCCACTGATACGTAACGGCCCGCCACGGCGGGGAGCGACAACGGTGGGGCGGATCCCGGCACAGGCCGGGGTACCGCCCCACCGCCTTGCCCGCGGCTTGATCGCGCATCGGCCGATCCGCACCTCTTGACAACTATTCATGCACCTGACAGCAGTTGCACTGCACCATGCACCATCCCCACGAACGGCATCACACCTCGAAGGGAGCGCTCACCGCATGACCAAGCCTGAGAGCGCGGGATACGACTACGACGTCGTCATCAGCGGAGCCAGCCTCGCCGGAAGCGCCGCGGCGATCCTGCTCGCTCGACGCGGTGTCCGCGTCGCACTGCTGGAACGCCACTCGGACCCCGAGGCGTACAAGGTGCTGTGCACGCACTCCCTGACGGCCTGCGCCTACCCGGTGCTGGACGAGCTCGGCCTCGTCCCCGCCCTGGAGAAGGCGGGAGCCGTCCGCAACCAGGCCCGCTGGTACACCCGTTGGGGATGGATCGAGCCGAAGGCCGCGCCGGCCGGCCCCGAGCTGCCGTACGGGTACAACATCCGGCGCAGCACCCTCGACCCGCTGATCAGGTCCCGCGCGGCGGAGACTCCCGGCGTCGATCTGCTGCTCGGTCACCAGGTGACCGGGCTGATCAGAGAAGCCGGGCGGACCTCGGGGGTGCGCGTGTCGACGGCAGAGGGCGAGCGCGAGATCCGGGCTCGTCTGGTGGTCGGCGCCGACGGCAAGGACTCGGCCGTGGCGAAGTTCGCCGGGGTACCCGACAAGGCGTACGAGAACGCCAGGTTCGGCTATCTCGCGCACTTCCGCGATCTTCCGCTGCCCGGCGGGATCAGCCACGCCTGGTTCCTGGAACCCGACATGGCGTACGCGTTTCCGAACGAAGACGGGGTGACGGTCCTCGCGGTGCTCCCGGACAAGAAGCGGCTGCCGGCCTTCCGGGAAGACCTGGAGGGCAGCTTCCTCGAATTCGTCCGCGCCCTGCCCGAGGCACCGCCCATCGACTCCGCCGAGCGCATCACGAAGATCATCGGCACTGTCAACTACCCGCTGCACAGCCGCAGGCCGACCGCACCGGGCGTCGCGCTCATCGGTGACGCCGCGCTGACCAGCGATCCCCTGTGGGGAGTGGGCTGCGGGTGGGCCCTGCAGACCGCGCACTGGCTGACGGAGGCGATCGCCTCGGCCGCGACCGGCCGGGGTGGTCGCGATCACCTCGACAGGTCGCTCGCGGCGTACGCACGCAGACACGGGCGGGGGCTGCGCGGTCACCAGTACCTGGCCGCCGACTTCGCCAGGTCCCGGCCGTTCAACCCTCTGGAGCGGCTGATGTTCTCGGCGGCGGCGCGCGATGCGGCCGTGGCGCGGCACATGCACCTGTTTGCTTCCCGCCTGATCGGGCCGCTGCGCTTCTTGAACCCCGTGGCGATGGCCAGGGCTTCGGCCGTCAACGTCAAGTACCGCAGGGCGGCAGCGTCGTCGTCGCCCCTGCCATAGGGGTTGCTCCTGCCATAGGGGTTGCTCCTGCTGGAGGAACGCCTTTCCGGCAACGGGCTGACCGGGGGCGGGCCGTTTACGGCCGTTCATGCGGCGGGTGAGGCCGCCGTACCGGGGCGCCGGTCGTTCACGGAAGGGGCGTGGCGCCGGTCGCTCACGGTGGGGGCGTGGCGCCGGTCGTTCACGGTGGGGGCGGGCCCAGCGGGACGCGTCCGACGGCCCGTCCCTGTGCGTCGAGCAGCCAGCCCACCCGCTTGAGGGTGCGGAACGTCATGACGCGGTTCCTGATCTCCAGCTCCGGCAGCCGCTCCGCGAGCAGGGTCTCGAACCGGCCGATGTCCCCCATGCCGTGCAGCACCGCATGGACGAGGAGGTTGTCGGGGCCGCTCACCGACGCCGCCATCCGCACCTGTTCCAGCCTGGCCACCGTGCGCCCCGCCACGTCGACCGCGTGGTGCGGCACCCGCATGCGGTAGACGACGTGCACCGACAGCCCGGCGAGCGGATACGCCATGTCGCAGCGGAGCTGCATCCTCCCCTCGTTGAGCATGCGTTGGAGGCGGCGGCGCACCGCGTACTCGCTCAGGCCGGTGAGTTCCGCCAGGCCCGTGTAACCGAGGCGCCCGTCGACACCCAGGGCGTCCAGGACGGCCTGGTCCTGCGGCGTCGGGCGCAGGAACGGCTGGGTGCTGTAGGCGATCTTGTTCTGCGGACGCGGTGGGCCGAGCTCGGCACGCCCCGCCGGGGGCATCGCCCGCATGCGCCAGTCGCTGCCCTCGCCGAACAGGGAGATGCCCACGCCCACACGGAGACCGCGCACCCCCGGCAGCTCGCCGATGTGCCGGTGGACGGCCCGGCCGAGGGCGGGCAGGTCCTCGGCGGCGACGGACAGCAGGAGGTCGAAGTCCCCGCTCGTCTGGTTGACGTCGAACACCCAGGGCATCGCACAGGCCGCTTCGATCACCTCCGCCTGGTCCTGCGGGCGGCAGGACACCTCGACGAAACCCACGGTCGCCGTCCGCACCGTGTCGTACGCGGTGACCCAGGCGAGGCCCGCCGCACGGAGCCGCTCCCAGCGCCGGGCGGCGGTGGTGGCATCCACACCGAGTGCCCGCCCGATCCGGGACCACGGGGCGCGGGGCGCGGCCTGCAGGGCTTCCACGAGCGCCAGGTCCTGTTCGGAGAACCGGACCGCTCCGTCGGCGAGGACCGTCCCGCCGGTGAGCCGGGGCTCTTCATCGGTGAGCCTGGTCCCTCCATCGGTGAGCCTGGTCCCTTCACCGGAGAGCCCGCTCCCCTCGCCGGATTCCTGCGCCATCTCTCGTCCCACGCCGCTTTCCTGCATCTGAGAAGAACCGATCACCGTGAGGTGGATCGTATGGGCACCTCACGGTCGACCCACCACCCCGGCCCCCCGGCGAGAGGAGAGGCATGGCCACACCCTCCGCGCACCTGCCCACCAACTCAGCAAAGGAACCAGCATGACCGCCGACACGTCCGCCACCTCCACCGAAGGCTCCGCCGTCACCGCGCTCCTCGCCGGCCTGGACGGACAACTCCCCGGACTGCTGGCCCTGTACAAGGACCTGCACGCCCATCCCGAGCTGTCCTTCCACGAGTTCCGTACGGCGAAGACGGTCGCCGACCGGCTGCGCGCCCAGGGCTGGGAGGTCACCGAGAACATCGGCGGCCGCAAGGGCGTCGGCGACAGCGAAGGCATCGGTGGCACCGGAGTCGTCGGCGTCCTGACCAACGGCGAAGGCCCCGTCGTCCTGCTCCGCGCCGACATGGACGCCCTTCCGGTTGAGGAAGAGACCGGACTGCCGTACGCCTCCACCGCCACGGGCACCGACCCGGACGGCAACGAAGTGCCCGTCATGCACGCCTGCGGACACGACATGCACGTCGCCTGCCTGCTCGGCGCCACCGCTCAACTCGCCGCGCACCGCGACGCCTGGCAGGGCACCGTCCTCGCCGTCTTCCAGCCCGCGGAAGAAGTCGGCGGCGCGCCCTTCATGGTCGAGGACGGGTTCCGGAACCGCTTCCCCCGCCCCGACATCTGCCTGGGCCAGCACGTCCTGCCCGCACCGGCCGGTTTCATCGCCACCCGGCCGGGACCGACCATGGCGGCCTCCGACAACCTCAAGGTCACCCTCTTCGGCCGGGGCGGCCACGGCTCGTCGCCGGAGACGACCGTCGACCCCGTGGTCATGGCCGCCGCCGTGGTGATGCGCCTGCAGACCGTGGTCTCCCGGGAGATCGGCGCCTCGCACTCCGCCGTGGTGACCGTCGGTTCGCTGCACGCGGGCACGAAGGAGAACATCATTCCCGACACCGCCGAGCTGAAGATCAACATCCGCTCCACCGCCCCGGCCGTCCGGGAGCGGATACTCGCCGCGATCGAACGCATCGTCCGCGCGGAGGCCGCCGCCTCCGGAGCCCCGAAGGAACCCGAGTTCACCACCCTGACGGCACTTCCGCTGACCTACAACGACCCCCACAGCACAGCCCTGGTCCAGCACGTACTGGGCGAGGTCCTGGGGGCAGGGAACGTCCTCACCCTGCCCCAACCGCTCAACGGCACCGAGGACTTCGGCACTTTCGGCACCGCCCTCGGCGCCCCCTCAGTCTTCTGGCAGCTCGGCGGCGCCGACCCGGCCCTCTTCCAGGGCGTCACTCTCGACTCCCTGCTGGAGGACGGCCTGCCCGAGGGCATCCCCACCAACCACTCTCCGCACTACGCCCCCGTGCCCGACCCCACCCTGCGCATCGGCGTCACCGCGCTCCTCGCCGCTGCCGCCCATTGGCTGCAGGGGGCATGATCACGGAGGCTCTCTCCGTGAGCCACCACTGTCGTCCCATCACCATCCCCACCCCCACCCCCATCACCATCCCCAAGGAGTGACCGTGCCGCACAGCATGTCCGCCCCATCTGCCCAGCCCGCCCCGTCCGCCCAGCCCTCCCCGCACGACGAACGCCATCTCGTCGCCGCGATCGCCATCGCCGCGAGCGCGCGCAAGAACGGCAACCACCCCTTCGGCGCCCTGCTGACCGACGCCGCGGGAAACGTCGTCCTCGAAGCCGAGAACACCGTCGTCACCGAATCCGACGTGACCGCCCACGCCGAGACCAACCTCGTCCGCAAGGCATCACGCACCCTCTCGCCGGAGCAGTTGGCCGCCGCGACCCTGTACACCAGCACCGAACCGTGCGCGATGTGTGCCGGAGCCATCTACTGGAGCGGCATCCGCCGTGTCGTCTACGCGCTCGGCGAGGACGAACTGGCCGTCCTCGCCGGCACCAGTGGCGAACACCTCCTGCTGGCCCTGCCCTCCCGCAAGGTCTTCGCACACGGCAACCCCGTGGTGGAGGTGGCAGGCCCCTTCCTCCACGAGAGCGCGGCGGCGGTGCACACCGGCTTCTGGGACTGATCCGGCGGCTCAGCGGAGTTCTCGGCCCCCCTCGGCCGCATGTCGGCCCGTCGGCCTGTTGAGCAGGTGGCGGGGGTCGGTCGCGCGGACGATGGCCGACTCGACGGCGGCGACGCGGTCGGCGAGCAGGCCGAGGGCTGCGACCGCGCGGCCGAGGCCGTCGTCCGCGGCGCCGCCGAGCGCCTGGGTGCGTACGTACGCAGCGGTGATCTCCGCCCAGCGGGCTGTCTGCGCGGAGGTGAGGGTGCCGCGCAGGGCGGCGAGTCTGAGGAGGTTGGACTCGGCGCCGGTGGTGAGGGTCTGCGCCTCGCCTGTGTAGTGGTCGTCGATGACGGCGGTCAGTTCGGTGTCGTTCATGGCGGGGCTGATCCGCTGGACGATCTTGTTGAGGTTGCGGTACGAGCCCTGGAGCTGGAACGGCGGTTCGGTACGGGAGGCGTCCGTCTGCGCGGCCGATGCGATGTACGCCTCGTTGACGGCGAGGACGGTCCTCCGCGCGGTCAGCAGGTGCCGCAGCACCGCGAGGATCCGGTCGAGTTCGGCGGGGGAGTAGGGGTGGGCGAGCCGGTCGGCGTGCGCCGAGGGGTCGGACTCGGCCAGCCGTACCAGCAGGTCCAGTTCGGCGCGGTCGCGTCCGGCGAGCGGGGCCAGCACCGGGTGCGAGGTCAGCGCGTTCTCCACGAAGCTGGCCGCGAAGGCCGCTTCCTTGCCGGTCAGTACGTCGCCGAGGTTCCAGACGTCGGCCCGGTTGGCGAGCATGTCCGGGATGCGGAAGCGCTGCCCCGATTCGGTGTACGGGTTGCCCGCCATGCACACCGCGAAGCGTTTGCCGCGCAGGTCGTGGCCGCCCAGGGTGCGGGTCGCGTCGCACAGCGGGATGAACTTCTGGAGGAGTTCGGGCGAGGTGTGCTGGATGTCGTCCAGGTAGAGGAGGACGTTACTGGCCGCCGTCAGCGCGAACTCGATCTTCTCGATCTCCCGGCGGGCTGCCGTGTTCGGGGCCTCGGCCGGGTCGAGGGAGGTGACGTCGTGGCCCAGGGCGGGCCCGTCGACCTTGACCAGCAGCATGCCGAGGCGCTCGGACACGTACTCCATCAGCGTCGTCTTGCCGTAGCCGGGCGGCGACAGCAGCAGGAGCAGACCGCTGCTGTCGGTGCGCCGGCCCTCCCCGGCCGCGCCGAGCTGCTTGGCGAGGTTGTCGCCGACGAGCGGGAGGTAGACCTCGTCGACGAGCCGGTTGCGGACGAACGCCGACATCACCCGCGGCCGGAACTCGGCCAGCCGCAGCCGGTCCCGCTCCGCGGCGACGAGGGTGGTGCGCAGCTTCTGGTACGCGGTGAATCCGGGCGCCGTACGGCCGGTGAAGTCGGACGTACGGGCGAGGAACTCGTCGAGCCGCAGCGGGAGGGCGCGGGTCCGGCGGTCGATGCGCGGGTGGGAGCCGAGGAGCCCGAGAACCGTGGTGGTGAGGGGCGCGTCGACGTCGTGGCGGGGCAGGTCGGGGCAGAGTTCGACGGCGACGGCCTCCGCGAGGTCGCCGGGGTCGACGTCCTCGCCGGACGCGGCGGCGTACGAGGCGAGCCAGCCCCTGACGACCCGGAGCGCGGGGGAGAGCTCCCCGGCCGCCAGATGGGCGCGCACGTCCGCGTCGTACGGGCAGGAACCGACGGTGCGGCGGAACTTGTCGAGGAAGGTGCGGGCCGCGGCACTCGTGGCGAAGGACGCACCGGCGGCCAGTTCCTCCACGAGGTAGGCGGCGGAGTCCGTCGCACGTGCCTCGCCCAGTACCGGAGTCACCGCTTCGAACTCGCCGAGCGCGTCGCCGAGTTCGGTCCGCAGCGCCTCCAGGTCGTGGACCGTGCCGAAGGCTTCGCGGGCGCGTACGAGGGAGTGTGCCTGGCGGGTCCAGGTCTCGCGGGCGGCGGCCGTCGTGCCGTACGTCCAGAAGAGCTGGGCCGTGGCGCGGGCTGCGGCGCGATGGCTCAACTGTCCTGCTGCGTCCGAAAGCTGGAGGACCGCTCGCAGGATCGCCGTCGCGTCGTGGTCGTGGACGCCGCGCTCGTACCCCTCGTCGTACGCGGCCTCGGCGGCGTGCCGTACGAGATCGGCGAGTGCGGCGGCGTCGGTCTCGGCCAGGGTCCGGGTGCCGTGTGCGGCCAGCACCCGGGCCGCCAGGTACTCCGCGCGGTAGACCCGCGGCGACTCCGACACCAGGGTCTGGGCCCAGTACGGGCGGGCCGCCGCGAACGCCGGGTCGGTGACCGGGGCACGGTAGTCGGTGCCGGTGAGGGCGAACGCCATGCCGTCGTCGCCGTGCGGGACCAGGGTGAGTTCCGGCTCCCGGGTGGCGACGGCGAAGCGGTGGCGGCCGAGCCGGATCGTGTTCCCGCCGTCCGCGTACAGCTCGGTGCGGTCGCGCAGGGTCCGGCCGGCCTCCTGGCGGGCGGCCTTCAGCCGGCCCTCCAGCTCGTCCGCCCTTACCTGGTCGCCGAGTTCACGCAGGTCGGCGGCGGTGCGCCGGACCTTCTGCGCCATCGGGTCCGAGGCGAAGTACGTGTGCACCGCGTCGAGGGACTCCAGTGCGGCGGCCCGCCGGGAGACCGCCTCAAGCGCCCGGTGCGCGGAACCGGCGAGCCGTTCGGCGCGCCGGGCACGGGCGTCCTGGAGGGCCTGCCGCCGTGCGGCGAACGTGTCGTGCAGGTCGCCCCGCTGCCGCTCGGTCTCGGCGAGGAAGTCGTCGTGCTCGGCGTACCGCGACTCCAGGTTCTCCAGCTGGAGCAGCAGCCGGGCGAGCCCGGCGTCGCACGCCTCCGGGCTGTCCGCCGCGGCAAGGGCCCCCGCCACGGACTGCCCGAGCAGGGCGAACTCCGCGGCGAACCCCGCCCGCCCCTCCCGCTCCAGCAACTCGCGCCGCCGGCCGTCCAGCTGGGCGCGCACCCGGTTGATGGAGCCCAGCACTTCCGCGATGCGCTCCAGGATGGACGTGCGTACGGTCGCGTCCGCGATGTCGAGGCCCGTCACCACCTCGGTGAGGGTGCGCAGCCCGGCCGTCCGCCCGTCCAGCTGCTCCCCGAGGGGCCCCGCTGCGGCGACCGTGGTGATCGCCGCCGCGTCCGCCGCCAGCCTCTCGGTCTCCGCGTGGTGGTCGGCGAACGCGTCGGCACGGCTCAGGAAGGCGAGGGCGCGTCCAGCCGCCGACACGATGTCCTGCTCGGCCTCGGCGGCCAGCGAGTCGATGCGGTCGGTGTCCGCGTACCGCATCTCCTTGAGGGTGGTCAGGCGGCCCTGCGCCTCCCGCAGCCCGGTGATCCGGGCGATCCACTCCTCGGCGCTCGCCGGTGCCTCGCCCCTCACCTGGCGCACCAGACGGGCGAGCCGGGCGGCGGACGCGTCGAGCGCCTCGGCCGCCTGCCGGGTCAGCGCGGTGACGGCTCGGAACTCCTCCAGCACTTGTACGGCGGTGCCGCGCACTTCCTCCAGCGGGGTGCGCAGATCACCGGCCGCCGCCTCGCCCAGCCAGTGGTGCCGGTCGCCGCCGCGCACGCAGGCGGCGGCCAGCTCCTCGTACCCGGCGGCGGTCGGGGTGGTCCCGGTGGCCTGCCGGGCGACGGCCAGACAGTCGGAGATGCCGCACACCAGGTCGGCGTTGCCGATGCGGGCGAGCGGCCCGCTGCCGGCCGGTGCCTCGGCGGCGTGCACGTCGGAGACGTACGGGCTGTGCCACCACTGCACTTGGTGCACCCGGCCGGGCTCGCTGCCGTCGCCGCTGCCGTGGCCGCTTTCGCCGCCGCGCAGGACGGCCAGGCCGCCGTCGTCGAAGAGCGCGAACCCGTCGCCGGTCAGCGGGGTGGCCACCGCCTTGCGGATCAGGTTGTACGGAAGCAGCAGCGTGCGGCCCGTGGCCTGCGCGCGGTGGACGAACAGCACGTCCTCGCCGTTGGGCGAGCGCACCGCCCGCTCGAACTCCAGGGCCTCGGTGTCGACCGCGTCGAAGGTCTTGACCGTGCCGGAGGCGAGCGCGTACCCACCGGGGAAGACGATGCCCTGACCGTCGGGCAGCCGGTGGCAGGACTGCCCGATGCCGTCGAGCCGGACGACGGTGCCGGTGAGGGTGTTGAAGACGAGATGACGCGTGGCCCGCTCCTTGTACGGGCGCACCCGCAGCAGGATCAGGGCGCCGACCCGGGCGTGGGCGACGTCCGCGTCGGCGAGCGACTGGAGCGGTTCGTCCACCGGCTCGGAATGGATGCCCTCGGCGGACTCGGTGTCGTCGTCGGTCTTCACGGTCAGGGAGCCGCCGACCGTCGTCACGAACACCGCGCCGCCGTCGACGGACAGGTGCGGGTGGCGGCCGAGCACCTGGTCCTCGCGGGTGGCGGGCACCCAGTCGAAGTCGTACGCGGGCGGCAGCGCGAGGTCGCGTTCCCCCTGGGCGTCCAGAAAACGCACATGGCTGCCGGGGCCGCTGGGGCTGCTGTGACTGTCAGGACCACTGTGCCCGCTGGGGCCGCCGTGTCCGCCGGGGCCGAGCTCCCAGCGCAGTACGCGGATGTCGTCGGCCCGCTCCCCGGTGCGGAACACCGCGAGCAGCCTGCCTTCCTCGCGGCGCAGCTGGAGCAGCCGTGCGTCCTGGAAGTAGCGGTGCAGGTCGGCGAAGGCGGCCACGAACGCGGCATCGTCGAGCAGCCCGGGGACGGCACTGTGCGGCAGCGGCTCGCCGGCACGGTCGTACAGGGTGAAGACGTCGCCGACGGACGGCTGCGAGGAGCCCCGGGCGGCCCCCGCGTGATGTCCGAGGAGCAGGGCGCCGCCGACGGCGACGAGGTCGCGCGGCACACAGGCCGCTCCGGTGCGCAGCCGGGCGGTACCGCTCAAGGAGAGCTCGGACGAACCGAACTCGGCGATGCGCGCCCGGTTCAGCTCCTCGGCCCGCCCGGCCAACTCGGCCGCCTGGACGGCCAACCGGTCACGCAGCACTTCGTAGGTGCCGATGTCGACGGCCGAGGCGGGGGCTGCGGCAGCTGCAGGGGCGGTGCCGGTGGCGCTGCGCTCGACGGTGCCCGCGCCCGCGCCGGTGGCTGTGGCAGCGTCCGCGCCGGTAGCGGTGGGGGTACCCGCGTTCGCACCCGTGCCCGTGCCGGTGCCCGCGCCCGTGCCGCTGTCCATGCCCGTACGGGTGGCTGTACTCGCACCCGCGCCCGTACCGCTACCCGCTCCTCCCGGGCCCGCGCCCGACGACAGTCCTTCGGCGACGCCGGTGTTGTTGTGCACTTCCGTGTTCCTGCCGGTGTCCATGCGATGCCGCTCCCTCGTGTCCCTCACCCTTGACCGCTTCCCCCCGGGGAGGTCAGCCCTTCGCGGTGCCGTTCATCGCGGTCAGCGGCTGGTCGGAGAGGCCCAACCGGTCCGCGTGGTCCAGCAGTTGCTGGAGCTGGCCGCTCTGCCCGCCACCGGACCGCATCAGCTGCATCAGCAGCGCCGACACCGTCAGGTTCTGCACGTCGCCGCTGCCGACCGAGGCCAGCGCCTTCGTCAGGTCGTCGGTGAAACTGGACGTGCCGTCCAGCCACGGTCCGGCGAGCGCCTGCGCCGTCTCGGAGTTCTGCACGAAGCCGTCGACGCTCTTGCCCAGCGAGATCGAGCCCACGATCCGGTCGAAGAACGCGCTGTCGCCGCCGACGATCTGGATGTCCGCGCTCTCCAGGCCGGTCGCCAGCACCGTCGCCTGCGCCTCGGCCACCTGCCGCTGCGCCTCCAGACCCGCCATCCGTACGTCCTTCTCCGCCTCAAGCCGGAGCCGGAACTCCTCGTGGGTGCGGGACGCCTCGTCCAGCGCCGCCATGGCCGCGGCCTTCTCCGTCAGCCCCTCGGCCTCCGCCTTCAGCTTCCCGCCGATCGCCGACGCTTCCGCATCGGCCATCGCGCGGGCGCCCGCGGCCTCCGCCGCCAGCCGTGCCTCGGTGGCCTGCGCCTCGGCGCGGCCCGCCTTCTCGGTGACGGCCGCCTCCGCGTCCCGTACCTGCACCTCGGCCAGGCCCGCCGCGGCGGACTCCGCCTGGACGCCCTCGGCCAGCCGCAGCTTCGCCTGCGCGTCGAGGTCGGCGGACTTCAACCGGGCCTCCGCCAGGGTGAGTTCCTCGGCGGCCCGGTGCACGGCTGCCTGCTCGGCGGCCTCGGCCGCCTTGATGTCCTTGACCAGGTTCTCCTGCGCGACGGCCTCCGCCGCGATGACGATCGACTGCCGGTCGCGCTCGGCCGCCTCGACGGCGCGCAGCCGCAGGATGGACTCCTCCTGCTCGGCGACCGTACGGTCCACCGCCACCCGCTCCCGTACGACCTCGGCGATGTCCCGCTTCTCCGACTCGACCTCCTTGTCGGCGGCGATCCGCCGCAGCTGCGTCTCCCGCTCCCGCGCGATGACTTCGAGGAGCCGGTCCTTCTCGATGCGCTCGGACTCGATGGCGATGACCCGCTCGCGGTTCTTCTCCGCGACCGCGACCTCCCGGGCCTGGTTCTCGCGCTGCACGCCGAGCTGCTCCTCGGTCTTCAGGAACGCGCTCTGCGCCCGCAGCCGCTCCTCCTCCGTCACCCGCGCCGTCTCGGCCTCCTCCTTGGCCCGTACGGTCTCCACCTCGCGGCGCTGTTTGATCTCGGCATCCGCCTGCCGGCGCTCCAGTTCCAGGATGGCCTCGCGGGCGTCGACGTTCTGCCGGGTGATCTCCTTCTCCTCGTGCCGCTGGAACTCGTTGGTGCGCACCCGCTCGACGGCGGTCAGCTCGGTGATCTTCCGGATGCCCTGGGCGTCCAGGATGTTGCTGCTGTCCAGCTGGGCGAGCGGCGTCTGCTCCAGGTAGTCGATCGCCGCGTCCTCCAGGCTGTAGCCGTTCAGGTCGGTGCCGATGACCTGGATGATGCGGTCGCGCAGCTCGTCGCGCTTGGTGTAGAGGTCGGTGAAGTCCAGCTGCTTGCCGACGGTCTTGAGCGCCTCGGAGAACTTCGCGTTGAACAGCTCCTGGATCGTCTCCTTGTCGCTGGCGCGCTCGGTGCCGATGGCCTGGGCGACCTTGATGACGTCCTCGACGGTCTTGTTGACCCGTACGAAGAAGGAGATCCGGATGTCGGCCCGGATGTTGTCCTTGCAGATCAGGCCGTCGCGGCCGGTGCGGGTGATGTCGATGGTCTTCACCGAGATGTCCATGACCTCGGCCTTGTGGAGCACGGGCAGGACGACCTGCCCGGTGAAGGTCACGTCGACCTTCCGCATCTTCGAGACGATCAGTGCCTTGCCCTGTTCGACCTTGCGGAAGAGCCGGGTGAGGACGAGCAACAGGCCTACGGCCACGAGCAGTACGACGGCGCCGAGCACGACGGCGCCCACGGTGATGGCATCCATGGGAAATCCCCCGATGAGTGGTACGGGCGGAACGAGAAGTACGAAGGCGGAGCGGGGACGGCGTCAGCCGCGCGGGTACAGCTCCATGCCGAACGGCGAGACCCAGAAGAACTCGCCGTCCTCGTCGTACGCGTAGAGCAGTCCGGTGCTGCCGAGGGCGAGCGCCTCGGTTCCGTACTGCCGCACCTGTACGACGGAGGTCGAGCCGTCCCGGGCTGCGACCTCCGCCTGGCCGAACCTGGAGTCCACCCGCCCCGTGCGGATGGTGCAGGTCAGCCCGACGAAGTCGTGCCGGGACGGCCCCGGTTCGTCGGGGAAGAGCTTGGCCAGCGGCCGTACGAGGATCCGGGTCAGCGACCTGGCGACCAGCACGGAGGCTACGAGCACGGCGGTGCCGACCACGGCGCGTCCGGGGCCGGAGACCCCCGCGCGGGCGGCGAGTACGGAGCCGCTCAGGCTCAGGAACCACGCCAGTGCGACGAACAGGGACGCCGACACGGAGACCGGCACCCCGCCGAACCCCAGCACGTCCGTGTTCACATCGCCGTCGAAGGCGTCGTGGTCGGCGCCGCCGATCAGCACCAGCAGCCAGAACCCCACGACGACGACGAGAGCGGCGGAGAGGAGCAGGGTCGGAAAACCGGCGGCGGCATCCAGGAACTCCCCCATCACACACGCCCCTTCGTTTCCCGGCTACGGCAGCACTGGTCTTCCAGTGCCCCGGCAGCGCCATGCTCTCCGAAGGGGGCGCTCTCCTGCATTGCCGTAAACCGGCAATCTTTACGCCCTCTTAATGCCGGTGGGTGTCCCGCTGCGGCGAACGGGCCGCGCCGGCTGTGCGCCCTAAGGGGTGGTGTCCAGCGCCGGGGCGACGACCTCGAAGGCGCGGTCGATCAGTTCCAGTGCGTCGTCGGTGCCGTCGCTCTCGCTCCACCGCTGGAGCACCGTGTTGAAGGCGGTCAACGCCGTCCCGGCGGCCAGTTGGGGGTACAGGTCGCCGCCGGTGTCCAGCCCCTGACGGGCCGCCAGCTCCGTCGCCAGGTCCTCGCGCCACTGCGCCTGACGTTCCAGGAACCGGGCGTGCAGGGCGGGTGTGCGCAGGATCAGCTGGACCACGCGCAGTGCCCGGTCCGAGTGGTCCGCGCCGCAGGCGGCGAGCGGAACCGAAACCGCGTGCCGCAGTGCCACCGAAGGGCGCTCCCCGGCGGGACGGGCCGCCAGTCCCGTACGGATTCCGATGCCCATGTCGGCGAGGAACTGGACCACCACGTCCTCCTTGGACGCGAAGTACCGGAAGAAGGTCCGCTTGGACACCCCGGCCGTCGTCACGATCTCGTCGACGGTGACCGCGTCGAACCCCTTCTGGGCCAGCAACTGCAGTGCTGCTTCTGCCAGTTCGTCGGAGACGAGCTGACGCTTGCGCTGGGCGAGGCTGCTGGGGCGGCTTTCGGGGCGGGTACTCATCCAGCCATGCTACACACCATGCCCTCCATGGCACTCAGTATCGTCTTGACACCAAGTGCCACCAACGGCAGTCTCTGCCGCATGACTCCACGCAACAAGTCAGAGCAGCAGCAGTCGGAGCAGCGCCAGTCGGAGCAGCGCCAGTTGGAGAGGCAGCAGCAGTGGACCGCCGCCCGGATTCCCGATCAGAGCGGCCGGGTGTGCGTCGTCACCGGGGCCAGCAGCGGTCTTGGCCTGGCCACCACCCGGGCGCTCGCCCGCAGCGGTGCCCATGTGATCCTGGCCGTACGGGACGAGGAGAAGGGCCGGCGGGCGGCCGCCGGAATCACCGCCGAACAGCCGGACGCACGTCTGGAAGTGCGCCGGCTCGACCTGGCCGACCTCGACTCGGTACGCGCCTTCGCCGACCGGCTGCACGCCGACCACCCGCACCTCGACGTCCTCGTCAACAACGCCGGCGTGATGGCGCCGCCCCGCACGCTCAGCGCCCAGGGGCATGAGCTGCAGTTCGCCTGCAACCACCTGGGCCACTTCGCTCTCACCGGCCTGCTGCTCGATCTGCTGGCCGCGTCCGGCACCGGTTCCGGCACCGGTTCCGGCACCGGTTCCGGCACCGCACCCGGCGCCGACTCCCGTGTGGTGACGGTCAGTTCCGTCAATCACCGGAACCGGAAGACGCGCATCGACTTCGACGACCCGCACGGCACACGCGCGTACTCGGCCATGGGCGCCTACAACCAGTCCAAACTCGCCAACGCCGTCTTCGGCCACACCCTCCACCAGCACCTCACCCGTACCGGCAGCCCCGTGCGCAGTGTGCTCGCGCACCCCGGCTACACCGCCACCAACCTCCAGCTCAATGGCCCCATCGGCCTGTGGCGCGTGGTCTTCGGCCGCATCGGCAACCCGCTGCTGGCCCAGTCCCCGGAGCGGGGCGCACTGCCCCAGCTGTACGCGGCCACGGCCCCGGACGTGTCGGGCGGCGACTTCATCGGCCCCGACGGGATGGCGGAGCTGCGCGGCGGACCGACCCGCGTGGAGCTCGCCCCTGCCGCGTCCGACGCCGAAACCGGCCGACGGCTGTGGGAACTCTCCGAGCAACTGACCGACGTGCGCTACCCGTTCACGCGCTCGCGGACGGCCCCTTCGGCCTGAGTGCGCGGGTCAGGCCGTCCAGGGCGGCGCCGTCCACCGGCGCCGTCCCTGTCAGGGTGCCGACCAGCGCCTGGGCGAGGACGGTCGCGGAGCCGATCCGGGTGTCCTCGCCCTCGTCGCCCGTGACCTTGCCGAGGACGGCGTCGCGCACCGACCGGGAGATGTCCGGGTCGCCGAAGAGGTCCGGGAAGGACAGGGCCATCAGGCACACGCCCACGTTGGCGGAGAGGATCGCCCGACCGGCCGCTTCGGGGGCCGTACGCAGTCGGCCGGCCGCGCGGCAGCGCTCCACCGCGGACAGGAGCAGGGCCTGGGCCTCCTTGATCCCCTGCGGTTTGGCGTCCGCCGCGTCGCCGGTCGGCGTGAACATCAGCCGGTAGAGGTGCGGGTTGCCGAGGGCGAAGGACACGTGACTGTCCCAGGCGGTACGGAGGTCGGCGACCGGGTCCTCGGTGAGGGGGTTGCGCCTCTTGTTGGCGAGGAAGCGCTCGAAGCCGAGGTCGGCGACCGCCGTGAGCAGACCCTGCTTGTCGCCGAACTGGCGGTAGATCTCCGGCATGCCGACCTTGGCCAGGTCGCAGATGGCCCGGGTGGAGATCGCCAGCGCGTCCTTGGTGGCGAGCAGCTCCGCGGTGGCTTCCAGGATGCGCTCTCGTGCGGTCGACATGGCTCCCACGATAACAGCGGCTGATATCAGCGCTAACGGTTCTGAGCTGGGATTGTTATCGATGATTACGTGATGTGTTAGCGTTGCAAACGTGTTCGGGGCCGACCCGCTTCCCGGGGCCCGACCGTTCGTGACCCTGCACGTTCGTACGAGAGAGCTGGTACTCACCCATGGCTTCCATGAACCGTTCGACGTTCCTCCGCGTGGCCTCGGCCGGCGTCGCGGCCGCCGCGAGCGCGGCCCTTCTCGCGGGCTGCGGCACCGATGCCGTCGCCAAGGACAGGGGCAAGGACAAGGAGAAGGACAAGGACAGACGTCCTGGCTCCGCGTTCACCGTGACGCACGTGGGCGGGCCGACCACGCTCCTGGAGATCGCCGGTGCGCGCATCCTGCTCGACCCCACCTTTGACGCGCCCAAGAAGTACCCGAGCGGCCTGGAGAAGAAGCAGGCCCCCGCCTTCGGCGTCGACAGGCTCGGGAAGATCGACGCGGTGCTGCTCTCGCACGACCAGCACGACGACAACCTCGACGACTCGGGCCGCGAACTGCTCAAGGACATACCCGTCGTGCTCTCCACGCCCGGCGCGCACCAGCGCCTCGGCACGCACGTCACGGGTCTGAAGAGCTGGGAATCCAGGAACCTGAAGACCTCGCGCGGCACCCTCAAGGTCACCGCGGTGCCCGCCCTGCACGGCCCCGACGGCGTGGACCGCGGTGCGGACGGCGAGGTCACCGGCTTCGTGCTCAGCGGCAAGGGCGTCCCCACCACCTATGTCTCGGGCGACAACGCCTCGGTCAAGGTCGCGAAGAAGGCCGGCGAGCGCATCCGGAAGGAGATCGGCCGCATCGACACGGCCGTCCTCTTCGCGGGTGCCGCCCGCACCCCCGCGATCCTCGACAACGCCCCGCTGACCCTGACCTCCAAGAACGCGGCCCTGGTCGCGAAGGAGCTCAACCCCCGCAAGGTGGTCGCGGTGCACACCGACAGCTGGAACATCTACTCCGAGGACATGGCGTCCCTCGTGAAGGCGTTCAAGGACCAGGGCATCGCCCAGCGGCTCGTCGACCTGGAGCCGGCCGGAACCGCCAAGAGCCTCCGCTAGAAGCCCCGTTCACTCACTTTCCGCATCCCGATCCAGCACTTTCCGCATTTCGATCCAGCACTTTCAGAATCCCGATCCAGAAGGAACTCCCATGGCTGCCTCCACCACCCTGCGCGCGCTGAACGGCTTCTCCGAGGAACTGCCGCGGCTGAGCGAGTCGACGCTGCTCCTGATCGACTTCCAGAACACCTACCGCACCGGCGTCATGCGGCTCGACGGCGCCGAAGAGGCCGTGGCCGCCGGTGCCCGGCTGCTCGCCGCGGCCCGCGCCGCGGGCGCCCCGGTCGTCCACGTCGTCAACGACGGCGGCGAGGGCACCCCGTACGACATCCGGGCCGAGATCGGCGCGATCAGCAGCGAAGTCGCCCCGATCGAGGGCGAGAAGGTCGTCGTCAAGCAGTTCCCCAACGCCTTCCACGACACGGACCTCCAGGAGATCCTGGAGGGACTGGGCGGCAGCGGCAGTCTCGTCATCGCAGGTTTCATGACCCACATGTGCGTCCTGTTCACCGCGCAGGGTGCCTTCAACCTCGGCCACCGCCCGACCGTCGTCGCCGAGGCCACCGCGACGCGGCCCCTCCGGGCGCCGGACGGCTCCGTGCTTGCGGCGGAGGTGTTGCAGGCCGCGAGCCTGACCACGGTTTCCGACCTGTTCGGCACGGTCGCCCGTACCGTCGACGAGCTCAGGGCCTGACCAGGCTCTCGGCTTCTCGGACGCCGCGGCCCGTGCGCAGCGCCATTGCTGCCAGGGCCTCTGGGGCGCCCGGCTGATTGCGGATGCCGGGGAAGGCGTTGATGTCCACTATCAGCGGAGTCTTCGCATCCGGATCCGTCGGCGGATTCTTCGCCTTCGGATCCGTGCCGGTGCCGATGACATCGACCCCGTACACGTCGAGCGCGAAGACCTGGCCCACCCGGCGCACCAGGTCCGCCCAGCCCGACGGCAGGTCCGCCAGAGCGAGGGAGCGGGTGTCGCTCCGCCCGTCCGGTGCGAGTTCGGAGCGGCGCAGGGCGGCGAAGACCTGGTCGCCCACGGCCCACAGCTTGTGGTCCCAACCGCTGTTCGGGGCGAACTCCTGCACCACGACCGGCTCCTCGGGGTGCCGTGCGGCCAGCTCCCGCAGCTGTCCATGGGTGTCGACGCGGGCCACGAGATCGTGCTTGCGGCTGTGCCGGCTCTTGACCACCACCGGGGCCGTGAGATCCGGGAGGTCCGTGAGGCCTGTGGGGTCGGCGAGGGCCGAAAGCGAGGTGAAGGTGCGGGTGGGAGCGAAGGGGAGTCCGGCCCGCCGGGCCACGTCCGCCATTTCCGTACGGTCCTGTACGCGCGCCGTCGCCGTCGCCGAGTTCACCACCCGCGCACCGCGTCGCTCCAGGTCGCGGGCGAGGGCGAGGGCGTGTGGCGTACGGGACTTGAGCAGATAGACGTCTGCGGGCGTCCGGTCGGAGACGGACCGTACGGTATCCGGATTCACCACCTCCACCCGGTGCTCCGGGGTGAGCAGCGCAGCGGTCGCGGCCAGCAGGGGGTGGTCGGGCGTGGGCGTGATCAGGCCGATCCTCATGCGGCCTCTCACCTGCTCCCTCATGCGTTCTCACCGGCCGCGACCGCTATGTGTGCGGGGTAAGCGGGGGAGGAGAGGGGTTCGGGGTGGGGCCGGGGCGCCGGTACGGAGAGTGCCCCGCCCGCAGCGGAAGCGGTAACCGGCCCGCGCCGGGCCAGCTCCAGCACCGCACGCGCCACCTGCGCCGCCGCGTCGGGCACCCGCCGGAAGCTCGGGAAGTCGTTCACGTCCACGACGACAGGACCGTCCGGGCCGAGCAGCACGTCCACCCCGTACAGGTCGAGTCCGTACACGGCCCCCACCCGGGCGACGGTCTCCGCGACCTCGGCCGGCAGCGGCACCCGGCGCTCGCGCACGGTGTGCTCCGGGTGGAGCGGGGAGCTGCGCTCGGTGGCGTACAGCCTGCCCCCGACGCAGTACACCTTCAGGTCGACGCCCGGGTTGGCCACGTACGGCTGGGCTATCAGCATGCCCTCGCCGGCCAGTTCGGGGAGGAGGGCCGTGAGCCGCTCCGGCGTCGGCACCAGGTGGACGGAGCGGCCTGCGCTGCCGTCGGCGGGCTTGACGACCAGCGGGTACGCGGACTCCGGTATGTCCAGGAGGAGCCGAGGGCCGGCGGCCGCGTAGGTCGGTGGCACGGGGAGGCCGTGGCTGCGGCCGATCGCCGCCGCCAGGGCCTTGTCGCGTACGCGGCGTATGGCCCGGGCGTCGTTGACGGTCGTCAGTCCGGCTTCCGCCGCGGCTTCGAGGAGGGTGAGCCCGGGACCGCCGGACACCGTCTTGAGCACCCACGCGTCGTGCGTGCCCGCCCGTACCGCCTCGGTCATGTCCAGCAGGGAGCCGCCGGGCCGCACCACGTCCACTTGGTGCCCCCACGAGGTCAGTGTGCGGATCACCTCGATGGGCATGCCGTCGTGACGGTAGTGCTCTTCCACCAGGAAGCAGAGCCTCATCGATGTTCCCCAAAACCCCCGGACGTCCGCCGATCCCGTCCGGCGAGTGGTGACACGTCAGGATGTCATGGCCCGTCAGACGGAGATCTTCCGCCCGTCGGTGAAGAGGAGCGAGGGGGCCGAAACGGAGGCCGCCCCTGCGGATGGGGGTTTCCGCAGGGGCAGCCGGTCTGTGGGGCGCTGTCCGGCTCAGCAGCCGGCAGCGCCGTTGTGGTGCTGTTCGGCTCAGAACTCGTCGGCGCCGTTGCGCAGCTCCTGCGTCCAGTAGCCGGTCTTCGCGAACTTGTCGGTGACCTGGATGCCGCCCGCCACGCTGACCTGCTTGCTGCCCTCGGTCGGGGCGCCGCCGGTGAAGAGGTTCACGGAGAAGGAGGTGACGGCGCGGCCGGCCTCTTCGCGGCCGCCGTTGTTGATGCGCACCGCGGCGTAGGCGGGCGCACCCGGCTCCAGGACCACGGGGACCGGGGGCTTGCTCTTGGCGACGGCCGGGACGTCCTTGGCGGTCTGGATCTCGCCGAAGGCGATCAGCGGGTACTTCTCCATGGTGCAGGAGCGACCCGAGGTGTTCTTCGCGGTCAGCGTGATGTGGGTGTAGGGCGGGCCGTCCTGCTTCTCCGCGGAGATCGTCACGTCGTTGTACCCGCAGGCAGGGGCCTTGGCGCCGCTCTTGCTCTTGGAACCGGTCTGGGTGGTGCCGGAGGTGCCGGAGCCCGTGGAACCCGACGTACCGGAACCGGAGTTCCCGGAACCGGCGGTGCCCGCCTTCTCGTCCTTGCCCGCCTCGCCCGAAGCGCCACCGGTGCCGGCGGCCGGGTCCTTCTTCTCCGCGGAGTCGGAAGCCGAGCTCGCGCCGGCCGGGGCGGAGGCACCGGCTCCGGCGTCCTTGGTGCCGTTGCCGCCGTTGCAGGCGGTGAGCGACAGGGACAGAGCGGCGAAGGCGGTGGCGGCGAGGACGGCAGGGCGGCGGGCGGACATACGCATGTGGGGCTCCCCGTAGGTCAAGAGGGTGTGCGGCGATGCCTTGGACAGGCACTCGGACGGCGGTGCAGGCATCTGCTCTGCGGTGCAGGCATCTGGTCTGCTTTCAGCTTGGGGCCCTGCCCTGTCGTTCTGCTGTTGTTCCGCTAACGCTTTGCTATTTCCCTCTGACCTGCGGTTCTTTGGGGTTCACGACTCCTTCACGAGGCTCCGGTTTTCTCCTCGACAACCAGGCAACTGACCTCTTCGGTACGGCGTCACGGCGTCCGGAGCCGCGTCCGGAGCCGTGTCCGGAGCCGTGTCCGGAGCCGCGTCCGGAGCCGCGTCCGGAGCCGCGTCCTGAGCTGCGTCCTGAGCCTGCGGGCAATCCCGCCCCCGTCCACCCGCTGCGGTCGGCCGCAGCCCCTGTTGTGGGTGACCGCAGCCCCGGGTGTGGTTGACCGCAGCCCGCACCGGGGGGTTAGCACCACCTAGAGAGCGCGGTTGGCCCCATGGTCGTCTGACCTCGGACTTTCTACCGTTGGAGGCATCACCGCACTAGCACTTCCACCAGCGGCTCACCCCTTGTCGAGCCGTGCAGAAAGGGACGTCATGGCCTTGCGTCGAGACCGCACGCACACCGAGACGCGCACGATGCGCCCCAGGAGCGAGGCCCCGGCGATCGAGCTGCGCGCCGTTTCCCGCAGCTACGGCCGCGGCGCCGCCACCGTGTACGCCCTGCGCGGCATGGACCTCGTCCTGCCGCGCGGCGGCTTCACCGCCGTGATGGGCCCCTCCGGCTCCGGCAAGAGCACCTTCCTCCAGTGCGCGGCCGGGCTCGACCGGCCCACCTCCGGCGAAGTGCTCCTCGGCGGTGAGGCCATCTCGCACCTCCGCGAGGACCGCCTCACCGAGCTGCGGCGCTCCCGCATCGGCTTCGTCTTCCAGTCCTTCAACCTCCTCCCCTCCCTGACCGTCGCGCAGAACGTGCTGCTTCCCCAGCGCCTCGCGGGCGGCAAGCAGGACCGGCGCCTCGCCCAGGAACTCCTCACCCAGGTCGGCCTGCCCGAGCACGGCGACCGCCGCCCCGGCCAGCTCTCCGGCGGCCAGCAGCAGCGCGTCGCCATCGCCCGCGCCCTGATCACACGCCCCGAGGTGGTGTTCGCGGACGAGCCGACCGGCGCCCTGGACACCCACGCCGCGCAGGAGGTGCTCGGACTGCTGCGCCGGGCCGTCGACGCCATGGGCGCCACCGTCGTCATGGTCACCCACGACCCGGTGGCCGCCTCGCACGCCGACCGGGTGCTGTTCCTGGCCGACGGCGTCCTCGCGGGCGAACTCCGGGGCCCCGACCCGCAGTCCGTGGCCGCCCGCATGGCCGCCCTCGCCGCCCCCGCCCGCCACTTCGCCGGGGCCGCAGCATGAGAAACGGTCTCGCGCGGGCGTCCATCCGCTTCCGCCCCGCCTCCTTCGTGGGCAGCTTCGTCGCCCTGCTGCTCGGCGCGGCCATCATCGCCGCCTGCGGCGCGCTCCTCCAGACCGGCATCACCGCGAAGGCCGACCCCGTGCGGTACGGGCACGCCCCGGTGGTCGTCGCCGCCGACCCGTACACCTCGAAGGTCATCAACCGTGGCGACGAGGCCGAGACCGTGTCCGCGCCGCTGCCCGAACAGGGCCGGGTGGACACCGCGCTGGCGGCCCGGATCGCTGCCGGTCCGGGCGTCGCGTCGGCGGTGCCGGACGTGTCCTTCCCGGTGGCGCAGCAGCACAAGAAGCCGTCGCTCACCGGGCAGCACAAGAAGCCGTCGCTCACCGGGCAGCACGAGACGCCGTCGCTCACCGGTGGCAGCATCGCCGCCGCGGGCCCCCTCGCGGAAGGCCGCGCCCCGTCCGCCCGCGAAGTCGTCCTCGATCAACAGACCGCCCGCACCGCCCAGTTGAAGACCGGCGACCGCGTCGCCCTCACCGCGGCCGGCGGCACCGGGACATACCGGATCTCCGGCCTCGCCACCCCCTCACCGCTCGGTACGAACGCCTGGTTCGCCCCCGCCACCGCCGACCGCCTCTCCGGTCACCCCGGAAAGGCCGACGCGATCCTCGTCACGCCGAAGCAGGGCACCGGCACCGACGCGCTCGCCGCCCAGGTCGAGCAGGCGGTCGGTGGCAAGGCGAAGGTCCTCACCGGGACCGACCGCGGCATGGCGGAACTCCCCGCCCTGGCGGCCGGTGAGACGTACCTCATCGGCCTCGGCGCCTCCTTCGGCGGCATCGCGGCGATGACGGCCGTCTTCGTCATCTCGGGCACCATCGCCCTCGCCACCGCCCAGCGCGCCCGCGAGTTCGCCCTGCTCAGGGCGATCGGCGCGACCCCCAGGCAGATCCGCCGGACGATCGCCACCGAAGCGATGATGCTCGCCCCTGCGGCCGGTCTCCTCGGCGCGATCCCCGGCTACGCACTGGCCCGCTGGTGGTTCGGAGAACTCGTCTCGCGGGGTGCGGTACCGCCCCAGATCACCCTGGAGACGGGGGTGTTGCCGGTCGCCGCAGCCGTACTCCTGAGCGTCCTCTCCGCCCTCGCCGCTGGCTACTTCGCCGCCCGCAGGCCCGCGAACCTCCGTCCCGGCCTGGCCCTCGGCGAAGCCGCCGTCGCGACCTCCACTCTCGGCAGGGTGCGCACCGTCTTCGGCATCGTCTTCTGTGCGGGCGGTGCGGCCGCTGCCGCTGTCGCCTCGCAGCTCAGCGGGGACGCGGCGGCGACGACCGCACTCGGCGTCGTCATGTGCTTCCTGGCCGGTGTCGCCCTGCTCGGCCCGGCGATCGCCCGCCTCAGCACCGGCCTGCTCTCCCTCCCGCTCCGGGCGGGCGCGGCAGGCGCGCCGGGCTCCCTGGCCGCCGACAACACCCGGGTCAACGCACGCCGGCTGGCCTCCGCCATCACACCCATCGTCATGGTGATCGCCTTCTGCGGAACGCTCGTCTTCATGCAGAGCACCATCCGCGACGCCTCCGCACGCAACGTGGCCACGTCGGTCGTCGCCGACCGGGTCATCACACCGGGAAACCCGGCCGATCCGGGGCTGCCCGCCGCCACCGCCTCGTACGCCGCGGCCCTCCCGGGTGTCGAGAGCGCCACCGGAATCCTCCGTACCGGCGTCGTCTACGAGGCCATGCAGAGCCTGAACTCCGCGACCGCCCTCGGTATATCGGGCAACCCGGCACACCTGTCCAAGGTCCTCGACCTGGGTGTAAGCACCGGCTCGTTCGCCGCGCTCGGCGACTCGCGGGACACCGTCGCCCTCGACGCGAACCTCGCCGACACCCTCGGCGTGCGCCTCGGCGACCCGGTCCCGCTGCGCCTCGGCGACGGCACCAAGGTCAAGCCCAAGCTGGTCGCCACGTACAGCAGGGGTCTGGGCGTCGGCCAGGTGCTGATGCCGCGCGCGGCTCTCACCGCCCATGTCACGGCCCCGTACGACTCCCAGGTCCTGATCGCCGCCAAGCCGGACGCCGAACAGGCAGCTCTGACAAGTGAGTTGAAGAACCTCGCGCCGACCGCGACGGTCACGGACGCGGCAGGTTACGGCGTCCAGGCCGACCTCAACCAGGAACTCGGCGCCTGGGCCAACACCGTGATGGCGGCGGTCCTCGGCGGCTTCGCCGCCATCGCCGCCGCCAACACCCTCGTGATGACGGTCCTGGACCGCCGCCGCGAAGTCGGCCTGCTGCGGCTGTCCGGCACCACCCGCCGCCAGGTCAAGGGCATGATGCGCTGGGAAGCACTCCTGGTCGCGGGCACCGGTCTGCTCCTCGGCGGCGCGATCGCCTGGGCAACTCTGCTCCCCATCGCCCGCGGTGTCACCGGCTCGGGCCCGTCCGTCCCCCTGACGGTCGCCGTCCCGCTGGCGGCCGGCGCGGTCCTCCTGACCCTCGCCGCCACGGCCCTCCCGACCAGGGCACTGCTGCGGATCCGTCCGCTGGAGGCGGGCGCGGGCAAGCAGTGAGGCGGTAGCAGGGGGAAGTGCAGTACGTAACGGGGCCCGGACCGCGGTGGCGGTCCGGGCCCCGCGGCCTCCGCCCCTGTGCGTCCCGATCAAAAGGCCTGGCGGTTCCGGAGTCGAGCGGGCTATGCTCCCCGCGATGACGACTCCAGTGATGAACAGATTGGGGGACCCGTCCGCGCAAGGTGAGTGCTGATGCTCACCGAGACCGCGAACAGGGCTTCCCCGCAACCTTCCTTCTGGCGGCGCGTGCGCGAATTCGCCGTGCCACCATCCATGATCGAGACTGCGACCGTCCGCCGCCGCGAAGGCGACTGGGCGGGGGCGTGTGCCGCCGCAGCCATCGACGTAGACCTTCAACTGCGCGCCGTGGCGCATACGTACGGCCAGGAGATCGCCGCCCGGATACGGGACGACCTCCGCGCCTTCGCACCCGACCTGCTGCGCTGGCACATGCCGAGGATCGCTCCCGACGGACTGCTGCGGCCGGGACTGACCGTTTCCCTCGCCCGGTACGGTGCCTTCGGCGCGGGGGCGCTCCATCTCGTCGTGCGGACCCCACCGGCCTGGGCGGATGCCGGACAGCGGATGAGCCTGGCGCTGTGGGACGGATCCCACGGCACGGACGACCGCTGGCGGTACCCCCATCCGCATCCCCACCCCAGCCGACGGTTCCGGCTCGATCTGCACCGCCATCTGTGGGACGCGCGCAGAGCCGACGAACTGCCGCTCAGGGCAGGGTCGGGAGCGGTCCCCGAGCCGTCGGACGTCCTGCCGGACGGGCACCGCTGTGCCGTCGACCGGTGGTCGGCGGAGGCACGGATTCTGCTCCTGGCCGAGGGGCTGACCAGCACGGATGCTGTCCGCGTACGGGTCGGGGGGCGGCAGTTGCTCCTGGAACCGGGCGGGGAAGGGGACGGGGGCGGGGAAGGGGAAGAGTGCGTGCAGACGGCCCGGATCTCGGAGGTGACCGCCGGGCGCGGCACCCCGGGGCCCGCGCCCGCCTCACTTCCTCTTCTCCCCGACGCCGCGACCTGGGTGCTGCCCGACCTCGAACTGCTGCGTACCGGCGCGATCGAGGCCGGCCGCCTGCATCCGCTGGTCGCCTCGGCGCTGGCACCGTCGTCGACGTCGCCGGGCCGTTCGTCGCGGACCCCGGGCGCGGCTCCGGACCGGAGGACCGGGGACCCGCATCTGGTGTACTGCCGGGGAGCCCGGCACCGGATCGGCCTGGTCGACGGCGTGCTCGCCGCGCTGGACCACGACCCCGGCGAGATCCGCCGTGAGGAACTGCTGGCCGCACTCACCGGCACTCCACTGCCCTGCTTCCAGGCCATCGACGAGGCACACCGCAATCCGCACTGCCTCACCGGTGTGCGCGAACGCCTGGACCACGGCGACACCGCCGGGGCGCTGGCCGTAGTCGAGGGCCTGATCGGCCCCGACGCGCTGATGCGCAACGGCCCGCTGCGGGACGAACTGGAAGCGGCCGCCCGCCGCCGCATCTCGTACGGACTCTTCAGGGCAGGCCTGGCCGGCAGCGGTTCGGGTTCCGGTTCCGGTTCCGGCTCGCGGACGGGCCGGATCAGCCCGCTCCGAACGAGGCCCGGCCGCTACCCGGTCCCGGACCGCACCCCGCGCCCCCGCCACGCCCGCTGACCCACGGCCACGGCCACGGCCACGACCACGGGCTCCTTCGTGATGCCCTCCCGCATCAACCACCCGCATCAACGTCCCACACTCCACCTCCACGTGCGCATCCACCCGCCCCGCCTCACACCCAAAGGTGATCAAGCTTGACCACATACGCCCCGCAGGCCTCCACCCCCTCTCCCCTCTCCACCCCCTCCACCCCCGCAGCCCCCACCTCCCAACTCGGCGTCGCCAACGACCTGTTGAACCTCCTCCGGGACACCACCACCGAGCCCCGCCCCGACACCCAGCTCGAAGCGCTGACCCTTGCCGTTGCCGCCGATCTGCCCGTTCTCCTCTGGGGCGAGCCCGGTATCGGCAAGACCGCTGCCCTGACCCAGCTCGCCGCCTCCCTGGACCTTCCCCTCACCACGGTCATCGCCAGCGTGCACGAGCCGTCCGACTTCTCCGGGCTGCCCGTCGTCGGCGACGATCCCGCCGTGCAGGGCGTTCCGATGGCCCCGCCGGACTGGGCCGTGCGGCTCGTACGGGCCGGCCGGGGGCTGCTGTTCCTGGACGAGCTGTCCACCGCACCGCCCGCCGTGCAGGCCGCCCTCCTCCGCCTCGTACTGGAGCGCCGCATCGGTTCCCTCCAACTGCCGCCCGACGTACGGATCGTGGCCGCGGCCAACCCGCGTTCCTCGGCGGCCGACGGCTGGGAGCTCAGCCCGCCACTCGCCAACCGGTTCGTACACCTCCAGTGGACGCACGACCACGACGTCGTCGTACGGGGCCTCGGCGGTACGTGGCCCCGTGCCGGCCTGCCCCAACTGGATCCGCGGCGGCTCGCGGAGGCCGTGGAGTTCGCCAGGCGCGCGGTGTGCGGGCTGCTCGCCGCGCGCCCCACGCTCGTACACCGGCTGCCCAGCAGTGAGACCCGCAGGGGCGGGCCGTGGCCGTCGCCGCGCAGCTGGGAGATGACCCTGTGCCTGGTCGCCTTCGCGACCGCGGCGGGCTCCGACAGGGACGTACTGTCGCAGCTGGTCAGGGGAACGGTGGGGGACGGGCCGGGCCTGGAACTGCTGGCGAGCATCGACCGGATGGACCTGCCGGACCCGGAGACGCTCCTCGCCGACCCGTCGGCCGCCGACCTGCCCGAGCGCGGGGACCTGCGGCAGGCGGTGCTCGACGGAGTGGTGGCCGCCGTACGGAACCGGCCCGACCGGGACCGGTGGGACGCGGCGTGGGCACTTCTCGTACGGGCGATGGAGACCGGCGCCCCGGACCTGGTGGTCGTCCCCGCGACGACCCTCGCCGCGCTGCGCCAACAGGACTGGGACGTACCGGAGTCGATCGAGCGGCTCGCGGGCGCGGTGAAGCTGTCGCGGCGGGCGGACCGCGCCGCGGACCGGGTCGCGGCGACCGCGCAGGCGGGGGCCGGGGTGGGCCGATGAGCCCGCACGGGGAAGAGGCGAGTGCGCACGGGGAAGGGATGAGCCCGCACGGGGAAGGGATGAGCACGTACGGGGAAGAGACGAGCGCGTACGGGGTGGAAGAGGGCACGCCAGGTGCCGGAGCCCTCGACCTCGAAAAGCTCTTCGCCGCCCGGCTGCAGGCCGCCCGTGCCCGCCCCTACCTGGCGACCGCGCTCTTCGCCCTGCACACCGTGGCCTCCAGGGCCGTGCCCACGATGGCCGTCGACCGGTACTGGCGCTGCTACGCGTCACCGGGGTTCGTGGACCGCACGCCGGTCGAGGACCTCGCCGGGATCTGGGTGCACGAGGTGTCCCACCTGCTGCGCGACCACCACGGACGCAGCGACCGGGTGGCGAAGCAGCGCGGTCTGACCGGCCCGGGGGAGCGGCTGCGGATGAACATCGCCGCGGACTGCGAGATCAACGACGACGCGTTCGGCGATGGACTGGCCAAGCCCGAAGGCGCCGTCGACCCGCGGTCGCTGGGCCTGTCCGACGGCGAACTCATGGAGGACTACCTGTTCCAGTTCCGGCTCGGCCCGCGCACCCACCACCTGTCCTGGCTGGACTGCGGCAGCGGCGCCGACGGTCTTGAACGCGCGTGGGACCTGGGCCCGGACGGCGCGCACGGCCTCAGCGCACAGGAACAGGACGCGGTCCGCTTCCGCGTCGCCCAGGGCCTGAAGGCCCGTCCAGGGGACACCCCGGAGGGCTGGCGCCGCTGGGCGGAGCAGGCCTTTCACCCGCCGCAGCCCTGGCGGGACCTGCTGGGTGCGGCACTCCGCGCCGCCACCTCCGGATCCGGCGCGGGCGAGGACTACTCCTACGGCCGCCCCTCCCGCCGCTCGGCAGGACTGCCCGGCATCGTCCTGCCCAGCCTGCGCCGTCGGCCGCCCCACGTCTCCGTCGTCATCGACACGTCCGGCTCGGTCAGCGACACCGAACTGGGCAGCGCCCTCCTCGAAGTCGCCGCGATCTCCCGCGCCGTGGGCGGCCGGCGCGACCTGATCAAGGTGCTGTCCTGCGACGCGGCGGCCCGCGTCGCCCACCCGCTGTGCCGCGCGGAGGGAATCGAGCTGGTGGGCGGCGGCGGCACGGACCTCCGCACCGGCTTCGCCGCGGCACTCCGCGGCCACCCCCGCCCGGACGTCATCGTGGCTCTGACCGACGGCCAGACCCCCTGGCCGGGCCACAGGCCCCCGTGCCGGACGGTGGTCGGACTCTTCAACCGCGGGTACGGATCCGCCTCGTGGGACGAGAACGACCCGGACTACGTGCCGGACACCCCGCCGGACTGGGCCCGGGTCGTGACCATAGGCTGATTCCGTAAGAGCTGATTCCGTAAGAGGTGGAGGGGCGCGTCGCGCACCGGAGGAGCGAGCTCATGTCGAACCCGCCGACTTCCGCAGGGCTGCCGGACGAGCTGCGGCGGCGCCTCGGGGTGACCGATGCCGTGGTGATCGGTCTGGGCGCGATGATCGGTGCGGGGATCTTCGTCGTGCTGGCACCCGCGGCCCGTGCAGCGGGCTCGGGGCTGTTGACCGGGCTGGCGCTGGCGGCCGTGGTGGCGTACTGCAACGCGACGTCCTCGGCCCGGCTGGCCGCCCGCTACCCGGCGTCCGGCGGTACGTACGTCTACGGGCGCGAGCGGCTGGGCGAGTTCTGGGGGTACGTGGCCGGGTGGGCGTTCGTGGTGGGCAAGACCGCCTCGTGCGCGGCGATGGCGCTGACCGTCGGTTCGTACGTCTGGCCGGGGCAGGCACACGCCGTGGCGGTCGCCGCGGTGGTGGCACTGACCGCGGTGAACTGTGCCGGGGTGCAGAAGTCCGCGCTGCTGACCCGGGTCGTTGTGGCCGTGGTCCTGGCGGTGCTCGCCGCGGCGGTGGTCGCGTTCCTGACCTCCGGCGGAGCGGACGCGGACCGGCTGGGGGCAGGTTCGGACGCCACCTTCGGCGGGGTGCTTCAGGCGGCCGGGCTGCTGTTCTTCGCGTTCGCCGGCTACGCCCGCATCGCGACCCTGGGGGAGGAGGTCCGCGACCCGGCCCGCACCATTCCACGAGCCGTCCCGATCGCCCTGGGAATCACCCTCGTCGTCTACGCGGTCGTGGCCGTCTCGGTCCTGTCGGTGCTGGGGCCGCAGCAACTCGGCGCGTCCGTCGCGCCGTTGGCGGACGCGGCCAGGGCCGCGGGGGCCGACTGGCTGGTGCCGGTGGTGCGCGTCGGCGCCGCAGTGGCCGCGCTCGGCTCGCTGCTCGCGCTGATCCTCGGTGTTTCCCGCACCACCTTGGCGATGGCCCGCGACCGGCACCTTCCGCACGCCCTGGCCGCCGTCCACCCCAGGTTCCAGGTCCCGCACCGGGCCGAGCTGGTGGTGGGCGCCGTGGTCGCCGTGGTGGCGGCGACGGCGGACGTGCGCGGAGCGATCGGCTTCTCCTCGTTCGGGGTGCTGGCCTACTACGCCGTCGCCAACGCCGCCGCCCTGACCCTGAGCCCGGCCGAAGGGCGCCCGGCCCGGATCGTCCCGCTCGTCGGTCTGGCCGGCTGCCTGGTCCTGGCCTTCGCGCTGCCGACGGCCTCGGTCGTCACGGGCGCCGCGGTGCTGGCCGCGGGCGCGGCCGTGTACGGGGTGCGTCGCGGGACTCGGCCTCGTCGCCCAGGACCTCGCGGGCCAGTTCTCTGAGGGTCAGGCCGTGTCGAGGGAAGCCAGCGTGTCGTGCAGCCAGGTCAGCTCGGCCCGGCTGGTGGCCCGCGCGATGGTGAGGATGCCGCGGCGGAACGGATCCGCCAACTCCTCGGCGCGCAGCGGGCGTTCCCCGTCGTAGAAGAAGCTGGCCGGCTCCTCCAGGAACTCAAGCCGGCGCCGCAGCACGTCGGCCTGCTCCCGGGGTGATTCCAGGTGCCGCAGGAACGCGAGCACGGTGAACCAGCGGTTCTCGTCCGTGATGTCGGACCTGGCGGGTTCCCGCAGCCTGTGCCGCAGTTCGTCGCGGCCCGCCCCGGTGAGGGTGAGGACGTGCCGCGGGGCGGCCGCGGATCCGGGTTGCGTCTCGCGGGCGAGTAGTCCCGCCTTCTCCAGCCGCTTGATGGCCGGATACAGGGTGCTCTCCGCGACCGGGCGGACGTGTCCGGTCAGCGCCGTGATGCGTTTGCGCAGCTCGTAGCCGTGCAGGGGGGCGTCGTAGAGGAAACCGAGGATGGCGAACTCCAGCATGCCCTCATTCTGGCGCACGCCGCCGACCACGTAATACATCGACTACGTAGTACTACGTGACCGATGTATAGTCATGGAGAACCGGCGGGATCCGGACGGGAAGAACGAGAACAGCGAGAAGAACGGGAAGACGGAGGGCAGGCCCCATGAAGCAGGCGGTGTTCCACGCAGAGAGCCGTATCCGCTGGACCGAGGTCGACGGAGAGGAGCCCGCGCGGGTGTACGTGCACGGGCTCGGCTCGGCCTCGACGGTGTACCACGCGCACATCGCGGCCAGGGCCGAACTGGCCGGGCGGCGCTCGCTGTTCGTCGATCTGCCGGGACACGGCATCAGCGACAGGCCCGCGGACTTCGGCTACACGCTGGAGGAACACGCCGACGCTCTCGCCACGGCACTCGACGCGGCCGGGGTCACCGGGGCGGAGATCGTCGGGCACAGCATGGGCGGCGCCGTGGCGATCGTGCTCGCCCACCGGCGCGGCGACCTCGTCTCGCGCCTCGTCGTCACGGAGGGAAATCTCGACCCGAACCCGGTGGTCACGGCGGGCAGCAGCGGCATCGCGAGCCACACCGAGGAGGAGTTCGTGACGGGCGGCGGCCATGCGCGAGTACTGGCCAAGGTCGACCCCCTGTGGGCGGCCACGATGCGCCTCGCCGACCCCCTCGCCCTGCACCGTTGCGCCGTGGGACTCGTCCGCGGCACCCGGCCCACCATGCGTCGCATGCTGGAGGAACTGAAGATCGACCGGGTGTACGTCCAGGGCTCGCGCAGCGGTGAACTCCCGGGCGAGGACGGTCTGGTGGCCGCGGGCGTGCGGGTCGTGCATGCGCCCGAGGCGGGCCACAACGTCATGTTCGACAACCCGGCCGCGTTCGCCGCGGCCGTAGCCCGGCCTGCGCTGAGCGGATGAGGCGAAGTCAACGCGTTGATGACGACCGCTCGACGTTCCGTGCGGTGGCAGGAGGGCTTCGAACCGGACCCGCAAGGGCTCGATCGCCCATGCCTCGACGGCGGGCAGCGCGCGGATCGTGCAGTTGCGCGCGACCGCCCGCAAGCACCGCCGGGCCGGCCACAGGGCGGTGAAGGCCGAGGCCAAGGACTCGTCGAAGGCCCGGCGCTGGCCCGGACCACCGGGAGCCCGCCAGAGGCCGCGGCTTGTAGAAGGACTCCTCCAGGTGGGCGGCCTCGTGCGGCTGGTAGGGCTCCTCCAGGTAGGCGGCCTCGTCCGCGTCGAGTTCGACGTCCACCGCGGCGACCGCGTCGGCCAGCTGGGCCGGGGACAGACCCCGCTTGCCCGCGATCTCTTGGACGCGCTCGGCCACTGCCTGGTCCTCGTCGCGGTAGAGGATCTTGCCGCCCTCGTCGGTCCCGGCACGCGCCGTGGCGGTGTCCCGGGCCCGCGTCAGCCTGCCGCGCGCCAGCGGGCTCCACGGGATCACGCCGATGCCCTGGTCGGCGCAGAGCGGGAGCATCTCGCGCTCTGCTTCCCGGTGGATGAGGTTGTAGTGGTCCTGCTGTAGCGGACCTTCCCGGACCTGACCGCGTCGTGCAGCGCCTCAACGGTTTCCTCGATCGGGGTGTCGTAGTCCCAGCGGTGGATCTGGTACAGGTCGATGTAGTCGGTCCCCAGCCGCTTCAGGGAGGCGTCGAGCTCGGCGAAGATCGCCTTGCGGGACAGCCCGGCGAAGGTCGCCTTGCGGGACAGCCCGGCGCCGTTCGGGCCGAGGCGCATCCGCATCCAGACCTTGGTGGAGAGAACGACCTCCTCGCGCCGCGTGAAGTCCTCGACCGCCTGGCCGACGATCTCCTCGCTGCTCCCGGCGCTGTACCCACTGGCCGTGTCGAGGAAGTTGACGCCGCCCTCAAGGGCCTGCTTGATGATGTCCCGGCCGGCGTCCGCGCCCAGCGACCAGGGCTCGCCGCCCCGGTCCGGAATTCGGAGGCGTGGGGCACTACTTCACCCCCCCGGACGGCAAACCGCCCGCACGGGTCCGCCGCCACGACCGATCATCGCTCGATCACTGAGAGATTCCGCTGGTCCGGGCGGCGGTATCGCGGCGCTCGCGACAGTGCCTCTGCCCGCGGGATCTCTTAGTGCGGATTCCCCAGGAAGGGGAAGCCGGTGCGAAGGTCGGCGTGAGGCCGTAGCCCGTCGTGGGGCACCGCGCCGTTGCTCAGCTGAGCGATCCCCATGTTGATGACATCGTCGGTGAGGTTGCGGCCGTTGGGGAATCCTTCGGAGCTTGCGCAGTCATACGTCAGAAGGTCCGGGAGCAAGCCTTCCGCGAGTACTTTGGCCCGGTCCTCGGGGTGGCCCGCGTCTTCGAAGACGTGCGCGAACTTGTCGAGGAAGCGCTCTCGGTCGTGGGACGGCGTCTGCTGGTTCCAGACTCGCTTGTCGTCGTCGTCCTGGTTGAAGTTGGCGTCGATCCCTGGCCGCCCGGCGCGGTCGCCCTGGACCATTCGGCCATCGTGCGGAACCAGGACTCGGGCCCAGACACCCACCTGCGGGTTCGGGCCGAGGGCGCTGTTGGGGACTTCCAGCACGATGCCGAACACGTTCTTGTCGGCAAAGAAGTCCTCGCCGGTCCACTGGAACTTGTTGTTCGCGCCGACAGGGTCGGCGAAGAACGGGTCGCTGCGGAGCCCGGCGAAGAGCCTGAAGCCGCCGGCCGCGGTGATCCTCGGCTCGGAGCCGAAGGTCACCGGTGCGTCCAGAAGGATCGTGTCCCCGGCGTCGAGGTCGGCCGCAGCCTCCCGGCCGGTCGCCAACTGCAGGCTTGCGGTCTGCGCGTGCTCCCGTACTGGTGAGAAGCGTATGCGGAAGGCGATGTCGATGACCGCGTCGGCGTCGGTGTCCACACCGAACTCGTAGACCGACTCGTGGTCGACGGCGTCGTCGGTGATCGGCGAGGTCGGATTGATGTTCAGCACCAGGATCGTTCTGCTCGCATCGCCTGGCTTCTGAAATACGTAGAGGTCGGTGATGTGGCTCCTGGGATCCATGCTTGTGGGGCTGATGCCCAGGCCGGAGATGTGGTGCGCCATGTCGCGACTCCCCTCAGGTGGCTGTACGGACCGAGTTGCGCGGCGGTGCGGTGGAGCCTTGGCGGTTCGTCGCGGAGGATGCAGCTCCTCGGAATTGCCCTCCGACCCGGGACGATCACCCGTTGCCGACCTACGTGCAGGTCGTCGCATCCCTCATGGCTCAAGGAACGTCGAGAGCAACGATCTGCCTGTCGCCGGCGGCTGTACATCCGTCATCCGACGTATTCGCGGTGGTCGGAGCGGTCCCGCCCTGGCTGCCGAGCCGCTGTGTCGCCCGGCAGGTGGTGGACGCCCCGGTCGGGTGAGGTGAAGGTAAGAAGGGAATCGCCCTCGCGGGTCATTTCCTGCGCATTGGCTTCGCCGAGGGCCTCGACGCTGGTCTGGCTGTGTTGTGGGGAGTCCAGTACGACCGTGCGTTGACCCGGCGATTGCGGGTGTCCTCCGGTCGCAACTCGTACCAGCTGGGTCCGGGCGGCCTGCTGGAGGGCGGGGTCGGGCTTGTGCCGCACGCTGTCGCGGGTGCGTTTCCAGCGGAAACCCTCGCGCCGCAGCAGCTCGCCCGGCGCGACTCGGAGGATGTTCGGCATGGCGTCCCTCCCCGAGAGCGCCTGCCCACCGCAACCCACTTCACCAGCTCCGCTCAGGCCGGAACGGCGTCGCCAGTTCTAGGCGGGAACGATGTCTCCGCCGCCGTCCCGGACCCAGTGACCGGGCACCGCGCACCACGCGGTCGACCTGCCGGCCTTCTTCCCCACGATGTTTCCGTAGTGTGTGTAGGGCTGCGGGGCGCCGAGACACACGATGGAGGTCCTCCAGCTGGTGCCGAGGCTGCCGGTGCACTGGAACTCCCAGCCCGCGTGCCCCCCGCTGCCGGTGACCGGCCAGCCGGTGCAGCTCTGCTGGCCGGTGGCGGCGGCGGACGCGGCGGGAGCGGTGAGGGCCACCAGGCCGCCCGCGGCGACGACGAGCGAAACGGCGGTGGCGGCGAAGCGTTGACGCAGGCGCATGGAGTTCCCCTTGGAGAGCCGTGCCGAGTGAGAGCCGTGCCGGGTGAGAGCCGTGCCGGGTGGAGGCCTGTGGAGCGGTCGCAGAGATCCTGACACGTGCCAACTTTGATCAACCGGCATCGAACAAGCCAACTTGACCAGATGCTTTCGGACGCCCTGTAACGGAACCCCGCACCTCGTCACAGATGAACGGCCCTCCGGTCGGGCGGAGTTGAAGCAGGTGCCGTGGGCGGCTCCACGGCCACCGGGGAGCCGAAGCGGGCCAGGCAGTGCCAGACCTTCTTGACGGCCTGCGGGTCGTGGCGGCCGGAGCGGGCGGCCGCTCCGACGACGCGGGGGTCGAGGAGTCCGTCCTCCGCGATCTCGGCGCCCAGCTCCACGTACTCCTGACCCCGGTAGTCCGGATGGCGGCGCAGTTCCGCGACGGCGAGGCGGAGGCCGGGGTGCCACTCGACGGGGAACGGGAGGCGGTGCGCGGCGGCCTCGACCGCCGTGCCGCGGAAGCTCGGGTCCAGGACCAGCGCCTCGACGTCGCGGTCCAGTCCGACGGGGCCGTGCACCTGGGCCTCGATGTAGTCGTCGAGCGCGTCCCGCCGGTCGGCCTCGGCGAGCTCGATGAGTGACATCCGTGCGGCGACGCCGAAGTCCGAGGGCTCGGTGAAGCTGTCCGGATAGCAGAACGTGGCCCGGTCGAGACTCTCCCCGGTCAGGCGGAGATGGGCCGAGCCGAAGCGCGGCGCTGCTCCGACGGCCAGGTGCCGGAAGTTCAACGCGCCGTAGACGGGGCGTTCCCTGGCGGGGGCCCTGTCGTACGCGCCGCCGAAGATCCGGCTCTCCCAGCGCCACCGGTCGCCGCCCGGACGGGCGGTCAGCCCGCCGTTGCTGGTTCCCGTGACGAACTGGGAGAGGTACGTCCCGTCGTCCGCCAGCTTCTCCAGGATCGGCTGACCGTCGGCCGGGCGGTCCGGATGGAAGTTGAGCGTGATGCGCAGCCGGGTGTCGAGCGGCCTGCCCGACGACAGTGCTGCGACGTGGCGGAGTGCGCGCTGCTGCGAGGTTCTGAGTGCGTTGGGGCTCATCGGGGGAGTGTGCCGCAGGGAGCGGCGGCGGTGCATCCGGATTCTTCAGCGGTCACGGCGGTCACAGCGGTCACGGCGGTCACAGCAGCCGCGGTGGCCGCGGTGGTTTCGGCGGCAATGTGCCTGGGGGGGGGATGGGGGGTTGTGCCCGACACCGCTTCGTGCGTACAGTGTGCGCATCGAGAGAACATCGTACGCACCGAAGTGTTTGTCGCAGGGGAGAGGCGCCATGACGAAGTACGGGAACTGGGAAGAGATCTTCGCCGAGTCCATGAGCCGGGCCGGTCTGGCCGGTTGGGCGAGCGGGGCCGGTGGGGCGAGTGGGGTGGGCGGGGTGCAGGCTGTCGGCCGGCGCGGCGGGTTCTCCGAGAAGGGGCTGCGGCGGCTGGGCCGTGTGCTCGCCGGGCACGTCGAGTCCGGGGCGGTTCCCGGGCTGGTCGCCCTCGTCGCGCACCGCGGCGAGGTTCATGTCGAGACGGCGGGGACCTTCGAGGAGGGCGGCGCGGGCGCGCCGATGCGGCGGGACACCATCTTCCGGATGGCCTCCGCCACCAAGCCGGTCACGGCCGCCGCCGTCATGATCCTCGTCGAGGAGTGCCTGCTGCGGCTCGACGACCCGGTCGACGAGTGGCTGCCGGAGCTGGCGGACCGTCGGGTCCTGCGGAGCATCGACAGCGCGCTCGACGACACCGTCCCGGCCCAACGCCCCATTACCGTACGGGACTTGCTGACCCTCACCTTCGGCTTCGGTGCCGTGCTCGCCGCCCCCGGCACGTACCCCGTCCAGCGCGCGATCGCCGAGCTGGGCCTCGGCAGCGACGGTACGGTGCCCGCCTGCGGCCCCGACGAATGGCTCCGCCGCCTCGGCACCCTCCCGCTGATGCGCCAGCCGGGCGAACGCTGGATCTACAACACCGGTTCCGACGTACTCGGCATCCTCGTCGCGAGGGTCGCTGGGCAGTCCTTCGGCGGCTTCCTCCAGGAGCGCGTCTTCGCGCCGCTGGGGATGAAGGACACGGGGTTCCACGTGCCCGCGGAGAAGATCCACCGGCTGCCGACGAGTTACGCGCACGACCAGGAGACCGGGAAGCTCGCCGTCTGGGACGAGGCGGCCGGCGGGGCGTACAGCAGCCCGCCCGACTTCGAGGTGGGCGGCGCCGGACTCGCGTCGACCGTCGACGACTTCCACGCCTTCTACCGAATGCTCCTGAACGGAGGGAAGTCGGGGGACGAGCGGATTCTCTCCCGGGCCTCCGTGGAGCTGATGACGATGGATCACCTCACCCCCGCCCAGAAGACCGAGAAGGACGCCTTCACCGAGCACTTCGGCACCCACGGCGGCTTCGGCTTCGGCATGGGCGTCCGTACCCGGAGGATCGACCACGCGGGGGTGGGGCAGTTCGGCTGGGACGGCGGACTCGGTACGACGGTCCAGGCCGACCCCGCCGCGGGGCTGACCGGAATCCTGCTGACCCAGACCGCGCAGGACACCCAGGACGTACCTCGGCTCGCCAAGGACTTCTGGACGGCGACGTACAGCGCGATCGACGACTGAGGCGACTGAGGCGGCTGAGCGGTCAGGCTTCCTCGCCTTGCTGGAGCTGGTTCCCGGCCAGCTCCAGCAAGGTGGCGTGCGTCCGCCGGTCGGCCGTCGCGATCAGGCCGCCCGTACCGGCGTCCAGCGGTCGGCCGTCGATGCCGGTCACCACGCAGCCGGCGGCTTCGCACAGGGCGATCCCGGCCGCGAAGTGCACGCTGGCGCGCAGATCGCCGCCGTCCGTGACGTACGCGGCCCGCCGGCCGGCGGCCACCCAGGCCAGGGCCAGGGTGGTGGAGACGACGCGCGGGCGGAAGTGCTCGGCGAACTCGGGGGAGTTGAGGAGCCGGGCGGCCCGGAAGCCCGGTGCGTGGGGGAACGGCGGATCGAGGTTGAGGTCCACCAGGCGGGAGGCCGACGAGGGGGTCAGTTCCTCGTCGGTGCCGTTCCGGCGGACCTGGGCGCGGACGCCGTCGGTCCAGAAGACCTCGTCGGAGAACGGGTCGGCCGCCGCGGCCGCCGCGGTGCCGGAATCCACCCGGAGGGCGACGTTCACCGCGACCAGCATGGTGCGCACGGCGTAGTTGAGCGTGCCGCACAACGGGTCGACCAGCCAGCTGCGCCGTGCGCCTGCCGCGCCGGTGCGGCCGGTCTCCTCGCCCGTCACCGCATCGTCGGGCCGCGCGGTGCGCAGAACGTCGAGGACCGCCCGCTCCGCCGCGAGGTCCGCGGCGGTCGCGAAGTCACCGGCGGACTTCTCGACCCGCGCCATCGACGTCCCGTACATGCGGCGCACCACGGCCGCGCCCGACCGGGCCGCGGTCAGGGCCAGTTGGGCGTCGGTCTCCCCCTTGTGCGTGGGCTCGGTCATGGCCGTGATCCTTTCATCCCTCCGCATACGGCGCCGAGGCGGGCGCCGAGTCGGGGGGCTGTCCTTCGAGGTGGCGCCCCGTGGTCAGGCCATCGCCCCCGCGCGCGCGGCGGCCACTGCCGCCGCCGCCGCGCGGTCCGCCGCCGCCTCGTCCAGTGCTTCGCCGGTGTTGAGGAACGCGTAGTAGAGGGGCGCGGAAACGGCGGCGACCACCCGGCGCGGATCGGTCGCGGCCGGGAGTTCGCCGCGTTCGACCGCGTCCGTGACGCAGCCCGCCCACTCCGTGATGCGTACGGCGTAGAAGCGGTGCAGGGCCTGGGCGGCCTGGTCGTTGCAGAGGGAGGCGGCGATCAGGGACTTGAAGAGGCGGCCCTGGCGGGGGTCGGTGAGGGTCTTGACGACGAGGCGGGCGTTCTCCCGGAGGTCCTGCTCCGCGCTGCCGGTCCTGGCGCGGGGGAGGGACTGTTCGGCCATGTCGTCGAGCAGGTCGGCGGCCAGGGCGCCCGGGGTGCCCCAGCGGCGGTAGACGGTCGTCTTGCCGACCCCCGCGATACGGGAGATCTCCGCCAGGTCGAGGGCGGTGAAGCCGTGTTCCGCGAGGAGGTCGCCCGCCGCGCCGAGAACCGCCTCGCGCACCCGGGCGGTGCGGCCGCCGGGGCGGACGGTGCCGGGGGCGGTGGGTTCCGTCATGGCTGACATGGCTGGCTCCTTCGGCAGGGATGTGCGTACGGGACAACTCTAATCGGAACTGGGGTTCCCTTACGAGAGGCGAGGGTGCTACTTTCTTCGACGTAACGGAACTCCAGACCCGTTTAAGCGTCCCGGAAGGAACTTCCTGCCATGTCCAGCACCACAACTGCGCCTGCTCCACTCGGTGTTGCCGCTCCGCCGCAGAAGCTCACCGGCAACCTCCGAGTGATCCTCGCCGTCCTCCTCATCGCCCAGTTCATGCTTGCCGTCGACTTCTCGATCCTGAACGTGGCGCTGCCCGCCATCGGAGACGGCCTCGGCTTCTCCCTCTCCAACCTCCAGTGGATCGCCACCTCCTTCGCCCTCAGCGCCGCCGGCTTCACGCTCTTCTTCGGCCGCATCGGTGATCTCGTCGGCCGCAAGCGGATCTTCCTCGCCAGCATCGGACTGCTCGGCCTGTCGTCCCTGGTCGGCGGCCTCGCCACCAGCCCCGAAGTACTCCTCGTCGCCCGTGTCGCCCAGGGCCTGGCCACCGCCGCCGCCACCCCGGCCGGCCTCGCCCTGCTCACCACGGCCTTCCCCGAAGGGCCGCTGCGGCAGAAGGCGCTCGGGCTCAACGGGGCGCTGATGTCCGCCGGATTCACCACCGGCGCCGTCCTCGGCGGCGTACTCACCGATCTGCTCTCCTGGCGCTGGGCGTTCTTCATCAACGTGCCCGTAGCGGTCGGCGTCCTGCTCGTCGCACCCGCCGTCATCAAGGAGTCCCGCCCCGCCGACCGCCCGAAGATGGACCTCCCCGGTGCGCTCTCGGTCACCCTCGGCCTGCTGAGCATCGTGTACGGACTCACCCAGGCAGGCGAACACGGCTGGACCCACCCCGTCGCCCTCGCGGGCCTGCTCGTGGGCGCCGTACTCCTCTTCGTCTTCTACCTCGTCGAGCGGCGGGCCGCCCAGCCGCTGGTCCCGCTGCACGTCCTGAAGAAGCCCACCGTGGCGTGGGGCAACGTCCTCGGCCTGCTCGCCTTCGTCACCGAGACCTCCCTCGTCTACCTGCTCACGCTCTACATGCAGAAGACCCTCGGCTTCTCCGCCCTCACCGCGGGCATCTCCTTCGGCGTCCTGGGCCTGGGCACCGTTGTCGGCGGTGTCTTCGCCTCGAAGGTCATCTCCCGCACCTCCACCCTGACCGCGCTGGTCGCCGGCGGGCTGCTCCAGGCCGCCTTCACCGCGATCCTGCTCCTCCTCGGGCCGACCTCCGCGTCCATGGGCCTGCTGCTGCCCGCCACCTTCCTCGGCGGCGTCGGCAACATGCTGGTCATCGTCGGCTTCATGGTCACCGCCACCACCGGCCTCCCCGACCGCGAACAGGGCCTCGCCACCGGCCTGGCCAGCATGTCCCAGCAGGTCGGCATCACCATGGGCACCCCGATCATGTCCGCGATCGTCGCCGCCACCACGGCGGGGGCCGTCACCGCGGGAGCGATCCTCGACGGCGTGAGCGTCGCCATCGCCGCCAACGCGGCACTGGTGCTCGTCGGGGTCCTCGTCGCGGCACTGTTCCTGCGGACGAAGAGTACGAGGAGTGCGAAGCGTACGGACGGTAGGAACCTTACGAAGCAGCGGGCCGCCGCCGCGTGACGGTGCGCGGGCCGGCCGGACCGGGTCCCACGGTGGGGGCGGCACATCGGGTGCCGCCCCCACCGTGGGGCCCGGCTCCGTGTGCCGACCGCGTCGTAGGCTGAATCCCGTACGTGAGGGACAGGAGCGTGAGGGACAGGAGCGCGGGATGGCCGAGAAGTCCGTGGCCGAGAAGACGGTGGCCGAGGTGACGGCCGAGGTGACGGCCGAGGTGATGGCCGAGCTGGCCGTGCTTGAGGACCCGAAGGCACGCGCGGTGAACGAGAAGCACGGTGACGATCACGGTGTGAACCTCGGCAAGCTGCGTGCCCTGGCGAAGCGGCTGAAGACGCAGCAGGAGCTCGCGGTCCGGCTCTGGGAGACGGACGACACCGCGGCGCGGCTGCTGGCACTCCTGATCTGCCGCCCGAAGGCGTTCACGCGCGACGAGCTGGACGCCATGATGCGCCAGGCCCGTACGCCCAAGGTGCACGACTGGCTCGTGAGCTACGTGGTGAAGAAGAGCCCGCACGCCGACGAGCTGCGGCTGGCCTGGTTCGCCGATCCGGATCCGGTGGTCGCGAGTGCCGGGTGGGCGCTGACCACCGAACGCGTGGCGAAGAAGCCCGAGGGCCTCGACCTCGCCGGACTGCTCGACACCGTCGAGGCGGAGATGAAGGACGCCCCGGACCGGCTGCAGTGGGCGATGAACCACTGCCTGGCCCAGATCGGGATCGCGCACGCCGAGCACCGCACTCGCGCGCTCGGCATCGGTGAGCGCCTGGAGGTCCTCAAGGACTATCCGACGTCCCCGGGCTGCACGTCTCCGTACGCGCCCGTCTGGATCACCGAGATGGTGCGCCGACAGCACGGTGCGTAGGAAGGGCCGCGGGACGGAGCAGGAACCAGCCTCCTGAGGCGCCCCGGGACGCTCACCTCTCGACGGGGAGCGCGCCGATGCCGAAGACCAGGCCCTGGCGTACCGGCACCTCGTCGACAGGGACGGCGAGCCGCAGCTTCGGGAAGCGGTCGAAGAGCTTGCGCAGCGCGACCTCGACATCCAGGCGTGCGAGGTTCTGCCCGACGCACTGGTGGACGCCGAAGCCGAAGGAGAGGTGGTTGCGCACGCCCCTCCGGAGGTCGAGTTCGTGGGGCCGTTCGAACACGTCGGGGTCGCGGTTGGCCGCCGGATTGAGGAGTACGACCCCGTCTCCGGCCCGGATGACCTCGCCCGCCGTCTCGATGTCGGCCGTGGCGACCCGTACCAGCCCGCCGGTCAGGGACAGGAAGCGCAGCAGCTCCTCCACCGCGTCGGGCCAGGACGCCTCGCCCGCGCGCAGGCGGGCGAGTTCGTCCTCGTGCGTGAGCAGGGTGAGGACGGCGAGCGCGATGGTGCTGACGGTGACGTCCTGACCGGCGACGATGAGGACGGTGCCGTAGTGCGCGAACTGTTCGGCCGTCAGCGTCCCGGCCCGTACCCGGCCCGCCAGGTCGTCGAGGAGTCCGGGGCCGCTCGCCTCGCCCTCGGCGCGTGCGTCGCCTTCGGCGTCGAGTCGGCGCCGCTTGGACTCGCAGAGGGCCAGTAGGTACTCCCCGAGCGGCGGTACCGCGTCGAAGTGCCGGTGGAGCAGGTCGTGGAAGTGCTCGCGGTCGTCCTCGGGTATGCCGAGCATCGTGTGCATGCTCGCCGTGACCAGGGGCCGGATGTACGTACCCAACAGGTCGGTGGACTCGCCCGGTGGCCGGGCCGCCCACGCGTCGAGCCGCGCGTCCGCGACCGCTTCGACGGTCGACCGCCAGCTCTGCACCCGCTTGAGCGAGAGGCTGGGGATCAGCGCGCGCCGCTGCTCGGTGTGCAGCGGCGGATCGGTGCGCAGCAGGGCCCGCATCGCGGGGTGACGGTCCGGTCGGCCGAGTGCCAACAGCCTTGCCAGTCTGGGGAATTCGGCCTTGTCGCGGTCGACGGTGAGTCTCTCGTCGGCGAGCAGCGAGCGGGTGGCCGCGTGGCCGGTCACCGCCCAGATCTCGCGTCCGTCGTAGAGCCGGATCTTCGTCACGGGACCGCGGGCGCGCAGGTCCTCGTACTCCTTCGGCGGGTGGTAGGGGCACTGCCGGGTCAGGGGGAGACCGGGCAGCGGCAGGTCGCCGTGGGCGTCGGTGACGGTTTCGCGGGGGGCTTCGCGGTCGGTGTTGTGCATCGTCAGTCCCTGGGAGGAGCGGTCGGGGAGAGCTTCGCGGCGACGGCCCGCAGGGGCAGCGGCCCCAGCAGGTCGGCCGGGATGATCCCGGCGAACCCGGCCGCGGACAGGTGGTCGATCACCAGCGGGGCGAGGGACGTCCGGCCGCCCGCCGGAAGGTAGGGGGTCGCCATGTCGGCCACGAGTTCGGGACACCGGGCGGTGACCGCAGCGACGAGTGCCCGCTCCTGCGGGGTGCGCGGCGGCTCGGGCCGGGACGGGAAGCCGTCGCCCTCCGCCGTCACCCGGGCCTCGGCCCAGGCTTGCGGGGTGGGCTGCTCCGGTGCTTCCCGGCACACCACGAACCAGTGCGGCAGGACCAGGGACGGGCGGTCGGCCAGGGCGGACGTCAGCTGGGCACGGAGCTGCTGCGGTGTGGTCGGCCCCGAGACGTGGGCGACGAGCCGACTGCTGATGTTGCCGCCACCGCCACCGCCACTGTCGCTGCCGCCGCTGTCACTGCCGCTGTCTCCGTCGACGCACTCGGCGAAGACGTCGGCCGCCGTCACGTCCGGCAGTCCGGCGAGGAGCGCGGCGCACTCCCGGGTGTTCACCCAGGAGTGGTCCACATGAACCCACCCGTCGCCGAACTCGCGCCGTGGAAAGCCGAGTTGATCCTGTGCCCGGCGGACGGGCGTGTCCGGGGAGACGGTGCCGTCGGCCCAGCCGGCGATGAGCGCGCCGATGCCGTGCAGGGCGCGCGCGATGCGTTCGCCGTCCGTCACGGAGGTGTGTCCGTGCATCGACAGCGTGACACCGTCCTCACCGGTCTCCACCGCGAGATACAGGTCGGCGCTGTTGTCCTGCCAGTCGATGGGCGCCTTCTCGACGACGAAGTCGTCCGTGGTGGCCGCCCTGTGGTGGTCGGGGTGCGGTGTCTCGGGGTCGTGTTCGGGCCGTGCCCTGGCGAAGTAGTTGTACGTGACGCCGATCCTCAGGTTCATGCCGCGCTCGTGGCCCGCGCGGGCGCGCTCCTCCGTCATCTCCAGCGAGGAGTACCGGGCGAAGCGCTGTGCCGCGACGACGGCGCGGAACACCTTGGTCAGCAGGGTCGCCGACGAGTCCGCCGCCGCCACGTCGAAGACGACGAGCGCGGGCTGGAAGAAGCAGCCCACCGCGGCGGACAGCATCGGGTCCGCCCGGTTGGCCGTGTCCATGGACACCACGCAGCGGTCGTTGCCGGACAGCGCGGACAGGGCCGCGCCGTAGGCCGCGAGGTAGACGACACCGGGGGCCACCTTGTGCGCCGCGGCGACGCGCTCTGCGGCGAACGCGAGCCGGCGGGACCTCAGGGTCACCCGTTCGTACGGGCTCGGCGGGGTGAAGCCGTCGAAGTGCCCCACGGGCGCGGGCCGGTAGCCGGGGAACATGCCCTGCGGGATCGACCGGTAGCGCTCCCGCCAGTACGCGCGGACCCGCTCGCGGTACCGGGACCGTGCGGCGGAGTGGTCCAACTCGGCCTGTTCGCGCGGCTGTCGGGCGTCCGGCTGCGGTACGCCCGGCAGCGGTACGTCCGGGTGCGGTGCGTCGTCGGGCCGGGCCGCCCCGCCCTGCCCGGCGGCCCCGACCAGACCGTGGAGCGCACGCTCCAGGGCCACCCAGCTCTGCCCGTCGATGGCGCTGTGGATGGCGGTCACCACCACCCAGGCACCCCCGCCCTCAGCTCTGACCAGGGCGAACCTCACAGGCCTGTCCCGGGCGGGGTCGAAGGGGCGCGCGGCGAGGCGCTCCGACACCGCCGGGAGGTCCGAGGCGTCGCCCACGGTGCGGAACTCGAAGACGGCCGGCCACGGCGGATCCACTTCCTGGACGGGCCTGCCCGCGTCGTCGTGGAGGAAGCGGGTCCGCAGGGATTCGTACCGGCGCACCAGAGTGCTGAGCGACGCGAGGACGGCGTCGTCCGGAAGCTCCGCGTCCAGGTGCCAGGAGCGGGTGATCTTCACGCAGTCCCGGGTGGCGCCGTAGGAGGGTATGTCGAAGTACAGGAACCAGTAGTGCTCCTGCCCCCAGAGCATGGGTGCCCTGCGTGTCCCGATCTGTGTCTCTTTCACCGTGGCTCCCACTGTCGGATCGTCAGGTGTGCCGGTGCCGTACCGGTCAGGGCGAGCGCCGCACGGTGGCCCGGCGGCGCGGGTACGTCGCGTACCGACCAGCACCCCGGAAGGCGTCCGGCCGGATCGTGCACGCGGAGGGGACCGGGGGAGCGGGGCGCTCCCGCGACCGGGAGCCGCAGGCCGTGCCCCAGCAGGTGCGTCCCCGCCGCCTTGGTGCAGGCCTCCTTGCGCGTCCACAGGGAGAGGAACACCCCCTCGCGGTCGACCGCGGCGGCCGCCGCCACGAGCGCGCTCTCGTCGGCGGTGAAGTACCTGCGGCTCAGCGCCAGGACGTCCCGGCCCGCGACCGGCCGCTCCAGGTCAACGCCGACGTCACGCGGGCCCGTCACCGCGAGCAGTGCCTGCGGGCCGCAGTGGGACAGGCTGAACCGCAGCGCGTCCTCGTGGCCCGCGAGGTGCGGTTTGCCCCAGCGGCCGGTCCGCCAGCCGAGCCCTGCGGGCGGCCTCGACACGTACCGGCCCAGAAGGCGACGGGCCGCACCGCGTGCGGCCTCGAACCTGGCGCGCAGCACCGGGTCACCGATACCGGCCGCCCGGTCCCGCTCCGGCTCGCTCAGTGCCGTACGCAGCAGGACGCCCGCCCGCGCGGCGGCCGCGTCGAGATCGATCCGCCAGACATGGACGGTGTCGGTCCTCAGCACGCCTGCTCTCCGGCCCGTTCGGAGTCCGGGGCGTCCGCGGCTCGTTCGGAGTCCGGGGCGTCCGCGGCCCGTTCGGAGTCCGCGACCAGTTTCCGTACGAAGGCGGCCGCCGCCACCAGGGCGATGGCGCTGACCAGGTTGGAGACGGCGACGGTCCAGTAGAGCCCTTCGGGGCTGTCGCTCACGGCGACGGCCCAGCGGCCGACGACGACGTTCCCGCCGAAGTAGACGACGTTCAGGATCACCGCGCGCCTGCCGCCGCCGATGTGTTCGAGCAGGGTGAGAGCCACCAGGACCGGACCCTCGACCGCATAGGTCAGACCCACGATGCCCAGGTATCCGGCGGCCGCCCCGGCCGCCTCGGTCTCGCCCGTCATCAGCTGGGCGATGACGTCCCGGCCGAAGAACGTCACGACGGCGATCACGGCGAAGACGGCGAAGGACAGCAGGATGCCGCTGCGGTAGGTCGCCGCCAGGCTCGTGTAGGAGCCCGCGCCGCGCTGCTGGTTGATGATGATCGCGGTGGCCGAGCCGAGCACGAGCGCGGGCATGATGATCAGGCTCTGTACGGAGGACGCGGTGGAGAACCCCGCCACGGTCGCCGCGCCGAACGGCCCGAGCACCCACACCAGGGCGAGGCTGTAAAGGGAGATGATGCCGAGGGTGGCGCCCACCGGCAGGCCCACGGACTTGACGTGCCGGAGCACGGCGGACTGCCACGGGGCGCGCTGGCCCCGCCGCCAGAGCCCGGCGCGGCGCAGCAGCCACAGACCCGCGGCCGTACCCGCGACGGCACAGAAGGCCGCCGCGATCGGCAGGCTGTGCATCCCGAGCCCCGTGCCGAGGCCGAGCCAGGCCACCAGCGCGATCTCCACGAAGGAGCTGACCAGGGTGAGGACCAGGCCCTGCCGGGCGAAGCCGAAGCCCCGCAGTGCGGATGCGCACAGCGCGGGCCCGAAGCCCAGCAGGCTGACCACGGACATCCAGCGCAGGAACCAGACGAACTCCTCCCGCGCGGCGTCGGGCACCTCGAACAGCGACGCGAAGAGGGGCGCGCCCACGGAGAGCAGCAGCGTGAGCGAGGTCCCGACGACCACCCAGACCTTCATCATGTTCACGGTCAGCGGGTAGACGTCCTCGGGGGCGTCCTTGCCCTTGCTCAGGGAGCAGGCGACTTGCGTGCTGACCGCGAGAGCCGCGTTGACCGCGCTGAACACCATGCCCAGCGGCAGGAACAGCGAGCGCACGTACAGGGCGTTGCTGCCCATCCGCCCGACCATCGCCACCAGGATCAGCATGGTGAGGTAGCCGACGATCTCGCCCACGACCATGGGAGCGGCGAGACGCGCGATGCGCAGCGAGCCCCGTGCGGCCGATGCCTTCTTTTCCTCAGCCATGGGAGCCGCACCGGAAGCCGTGGGACCCGTCCTGGACGAGCCCATGGGAGCCGCCCCGGACGAGGCCGTGGAAGACGCTGAGCCGCTGGACGTTCTCCGTGCCCTCCATGTACTCGACGCCGCGTGCGTCCCGCGCCAGCTTCTCCAGGAAGGGGTGCTCGAAGCGGGCACCGGCCCCGAAGAACTCCAGGGCCTGCAGGGTCGTCTCCTCCGCGAGCCGGGCCGCGCGCAGCTTGGCCATGCACGCCAGCTGTCCGGCGGAGACGTCCGCGTCGACGGCGACCGCGGCCCGCCGGGTCAGCCGGCGCACCCCCTCGATCCGGCGCTCCATGCCGTCGAGCCGGCACTGCTCCTCGCGCGTGAGGCCGGCACGACACGTACGTACGTACTCGTGCGCGGCCCTCGCCAGGCCGACGCCCATGCTGGCGACGACGGGCCGCAGCAGGTTGAAGGTGCGCAGCCAGCCCGCCATGCCGCGCCGGGTGGGCGACAGGTGTCTGCCCAGGATCCGCTCGGGGGCGACTTCCACCGATTCCAGTGCGAGGGAGCCGAGTTGGGCTCCCCGCAGGCCGAGCGTGGCGACGGGCTCGGCCGTGACGCCGGGGGCTTCGGCCTCCACCAGCGCCGCGTTGACACCGAGCGGTCCGCCGCCCGTGCGTGCGAACACCACACCCAGCCGGCCGCGCACCGCGTTGCCCACGTACCGCTTGGTGCCGTTGAGCCGCCACGGTCCTTCGCGCGCCTCTCGGGTGAGCGTGGTCGTCAGACCGGCCGCGTCCGAGCCGCGTTCGGGCTCGGTCAGGGCGAAGAAGGTCCAGGTGGGTTCGGCGAGCACCCGGCCGTAGAACCACTCCTTCTGTTCCTCGTCCCCGAGCGCGTCCACCAGGGCGCCCGCCATGGGCGCTCCCGGGGCGGCCAGGGCGGTGGCGAGGTCGCCCCGGGCCGCCTCCTCGTAGTACACGACGCGTTCCAGGGCGGTCATCAGGAAGAAGTGGTGCCCGGAGAGGGTGAGCGGGTCCGGGTTGTACGCGGGCGGGATCTGCAGGGTGCCGAGGCGGCCGAGCCCCGGGTGGTGCAGCAGCCGCGCGGGCAGGGTCGGGTCGCGGTCCACGTCGAGCGCGTGCGGCCGCAACTCCGCCCACCATTCGCGGGCCTGGGCCTGCAGCAGTGCATGGCGCCGGTCGAGTTCGATCACAAGGCGGCCCCTGGTTCGGTTCCTGGTTCGGTCCCTGGTTCGGGGTGGTGGTGGCAGGCGTACGCATCGGCGATCAGCTCGGAGAGCAGGGCGGCGCGGCCCGGACCTTCGGCGGTGAAGCCGAACGCCCCGAGCAGCCGCAGCACCGTCCGGTCGGCGCCGGTGAGCTGGCGGTGCAGGTCGCCCAGGGTCGCCCCGTCGAGCACGGGGGCGAGCAGCACGGTCTCGATCGCCGTGTGCTCCGTGGCCGCGTCGGCCAGCGCCCCCTTGACCAACTGCTGTTGCAACAACGGTGCGTCGTGCACGGTGCGCCGGCCCAGGTGGTCGACACAGGCGTCGAACAGCCCGCGGGACAGTCCGAGGCGCAGCCACGCGAGGGCGGTGGACAGCATGTTCCCCGTGGCGGCCCGGTCGGCGCTGTCGGTGCCTACGACCGTCAGCCCGCTGCCCTCCAGGGCCACGGGACAGACCGAAGGGACCTCGGACAGCCGGGCGGCGGGGACCAGGGCGTGGCCCGCCGGGCCGCTGAGCAGGGCCCCTGCGGGGACGGCGCGGTACAGCTCCTCGACGGCCCTCAGCGCGCCCGCTGCCCGCGCCGTCCCGGCGAGCGACTGCTGGAACTCCGGGTCCGAGAGATCCGCAGGTGGCGCGTTGTGCATGCGCGTCGTCATGCGCGTCGTCATGGGCGTACCTCTCCCTCTTGAGCGGTGGTGTCCACCCGGCACAGCCCCAGGTAGCCGAACCGCGCGTCGTAGTCGGCGAGCAGTACGGTCCTGGCGGCGCGCCGCGGTTCGGCGAGTTCGTCGGCGAGCACCGCCCAGATCCCGGCGCAGGGCATCCCCGGCGGTGCGGTGCGCAGGTTGACGCCATCGGGCACGTCGTGGCTGCTCCCGGTCAGGCCCGCACCGGCGATCAGTAGGGGCTGCCCGGGGCCGCCCGAGGACCGGTCCGTGAGCTGTGCCAGGTGTGAGGTGAGCGCGCGGGAGACGTCGTCCGGTTCGACCCCGGACCGATGCTCGGCCGTGAGGCCGCCCAGCGGGCCCGACACGTCGAGCACCAGCGCGACCGCGGTGTCGCGCCCGGCCCGCATTGGCTCGGGCACCGGCCCCCGGTGACCCACGGCGGACTGTTCGGCGACCAGTACCAGCACACGGTGGGCGCCCTCGACGGGGATGCCGCCCACCGCCATGCGCAGAGCGGCGAACGGCGACGTGACGCCCTGCTCGGAGACCGCGAACGCGAGCCCGGTCCTGGCGGTGGACCGCACGAGGCGGCTCATCGACCAGCCGGGGGTCGAGTCGGGCGTGGCGTGCGTGAGCAGGGCGAGGTCGAAGTCGTCCCCGTACGGGACGAGTTCGGGCAGCAGTGCCGAGACCATCGCCGAGTACGTCGTACGCCCCGCACCGAAGCAGTCCTCGTCCACCGGGAGCCGGGCGGACGCGGCGAGGTCCGAGAAGTACTCCCGGTCCGACGCGTCGAAGGCTTCGTTCCGCCCGAAGTCCCGCCGTCGTACGTGCGCGAGGCGCAGCAGCGTCGGCGGGGCCGCGCTCCCCGCGGTGGCCGTCCGCGGGGGCGCCGACGTGTGGATCACTGCTCGGGCTCGTCGAGCTGCCTGGCCGCCTGGGCCGCGAGCGAACCGACCGTCTCGAAGTCGCCTGGTTCCAGCGTCTCCGGGTCGAACTCGAAGCCCAGGTCGTCCTCCAGGCGCATCAGCAGTTCGAGGACGCTGGTGGAGTCGAAGCCCAGGTCGTCGAAGAGCCGGGTGTCGGCGGTGATGGAGGCGGCCTCCCGGCCGCGCATCTCGGCGAGTGCGGCAATCGTGGTCCGCGTGATGCGGGCCAGGTCGGCGGAGGGGCCGGTGTGGGTGGTCATGGTGGTGTGCGCTCCTTGCGGCGGGTGTCGTGACGTCGTGGGTCTGCGGTCGACTGGTGGGCGTGGCTTGGTTGTTGGGCTGCGGACAGCCGGTGGGCGCGGCCTGGTTGTCGGGCTGTGGTCAGCCGGTGTGCGTGGCCGTCCCTTCGGACGTTTCGGTGAAGTCGTAGCTCCGCTGCCGGGCGAGGAGGTCCTGCGGCCGGTCCCGCTCCCGCACCAGGAGCGGTCGCCCCCGGTGCACCAGGACCTCTGCGGGATGGCCGTGGCTGAGGAAGTGGACGGGCGACGCGCTCGGCCCGTACGCACCGGACTGGAGCACTCCGATCAGGTCACCGGTCCTGAGGGACGGCAGCAGGACCTTCTTGCCCAGCGTGTCGTTGGGAGTGCACAGCGGGCCCGCGATGTTCCACACCTCGTCCTCGTCCGCTTCCGCCCCGGTGCGGTTCAGCAGCCGGATGGGGAAGTTGCGCTTGACGAAGGACCCGATGCCGACGGCCGCCATGTGGTGGTGGGTGCCGCCGTCGACGATGGCGAACCGCTCGCCCCGGGACTCCTTCAGATACCGGACCCGCGTGACGTACGTACCGGCCGGCGCGGTCAGGTAGCGGCCCAGCTCCATGATGATGCGGGTGCCGGGGCGGCCCGCGGTGAACTTCTCGATCACCGGGTTCAGCAGCGAGGTGAGGACCGCGGGGTCAAGATCGCGCTCGCCGTCGAAGTACGGCACGCCCAACCCGCCGCCGATGTCGACGAGTTCGAGGGGGAAGTCGAGCGCGTCGGCGATCTGCTCGGCGGCTTCGAGGATGCGCTCGGTGTGCTCGGCGACGACGCCCTCGTCGAGCACCCGGGTGCCCATGTAGATGTGGATGCCGACCAGGCGCACCGAGGGGAAGCGCTCCGCCAGGCCGCTCTGCGCGAGCAGCGTCTCCTGGTCGATGCCGAACTGCCTGCTGGTGCCGCTCATCACGAGCTTGGCGCCCTTGACCGAGAAGCTGGGGTTGACGCGGAGCGCCACGCGCGCCGTGACCCCGCGCTCCGCGGCGAGCCCGTCGAGCAGCGCCAGTTCGTCGAGGGACTCGCAGACGACGGCCGCGATCCCCGCGTCCAGGCACGCGATGAGTTCCTCGGTGCTCTTGCCGGGGCCGGGGAACACGATGTCGTCGGCCGCCACGCCGGCCTGCCGGGCCGTGGCCAGTTCGGTCAGCGAGGAGACCTCGGCCCGCGCGCCCAGGGAGTGCAGCAGCGCACAGACCGCGACGTTGGGGTTGGCCTTGAGGGAGTAGAAGACCTCGACTGCGGGGTGCAGCAGCTTCCGCAGGCCCTGGTACTGGCGGGTGATCGCGTCGGCGTCGTACACGTAGAGCGGGGTGCCGAACTCCGCCGCCAGGCCGGACACGGGCAGGCCCTGGATGTGGAGTTCGGTGGGTTCAGCGGCCATGGCGGTTCTCCTCCGTGAAGGCCGCGAGGCGTGCGGCTGTCTGATGGTCGAGGGCGGCGAGCCGGTCGTCGCTGTCGGCGACGGCGATGGCGTAGAGACGGCCGTCGAACGTGTGCCGCCCTTCGTCGGTCCGCAGCCGGTGCGCGGCCGCGTTGACGGTGGCGTAGTTGTTGACGAGGAGTCCCGCGGGGGCGCCGGGAGTCAGCAGCAGGCCTTCGAGGAGGTCCGCGAGCCGGGCGAACGGCAGCGGGCCGCGCAGGGTGACGGGGTACTGGGTGGCGAGTGCGACCTTGCCCTCGGGTATGCAGCGGTCGCGGACGCGCTCCTGGTACGTCGACATGTTGTTGCGGGCGTTGATCTCCACGAGGGGGTAGAGCCCGCCCGCGGGATCGACCATCGCGTCGACCCCGACCGGGCCGAAGTACCCGTCGGCGAAGAGGCGTTCGCCGATGGCGCGGGCCGCTCCTTCGAGTTCGGCGCGCTGGGAGGCGTCGAGGCGGGCCGGGATGCGATGGCCCTTGTGGACTCCGGAGTCGGTGACGGCCTCGCGGACGAAGTCGAAGGTGAAGGACCCGTCCCTGCCGACGGTGAACTGGTAGTTCAGGTCGGTCTGCTTGGCGACCCAGGTCTCGACGACCATGCTGACCCTGTCGTCGCCTGTGCGCTCCGCACGACGGGCGATCTTCCTCGCGACGCGTTCCAGGGATGCCCGTTCGGAGACGACGAGGAGACCCTTGCCCGAGACGCCGTAGGAGTCCTTCGTGACGACGGTTTCGCCCCTGTCGAGGAGCTCACCGGCCTCCGTCACCGCGTTCGCCAGGTCGTCGACCGTACGGCAGACCCAGCCGTGCGGCTGGCGCAGCCCCAGCGTGGTGGCGACCTCGCGGCTGTACGTCTTGCCGTTGACGGCCTTGCAGACCCGCGCGGACGGCAGGGCGAGCCGCAGCCCTGTGAGTTCGGCCAGCTTCTCCTCGCGCTCGGAGACCCCGTGCGGCCACAGGGCCGGGTTCCCGGGGAGCGCGCCGAGCTCTTTGCACAGGACGGGGTCCGCGAGGACGTCCTCGACCACCGTGAGCTGCGGATCCTGGGTGGCCGGGGTGAGGACGCGCGGAAGTTCCAGGCCCAGGGCTTCGAGGTGTGCCAAGTGGTCAGGGTCCGGCGCGGACTTGAGGACCACGTGGTCCTGCGGCCCGGCGAGCAGCAGACAGAACTCGTCCATGCGGTTGGCCATCTCGCGGGTCGCGCTCGCGGCGATCCGGGGCAGCCCGGGTTCGTTCTCGGCCCACTGGTTCTCCACCTCGAAGTTCCCGAGGAGGACCATGGGCGCGTCCGGTGCGCCGGCGAGGGCGGAGCGTATGCGGTCGGACCAGAGGGGTGGGGGAGTGGGGTGCACAGCGCCTTGCACAGCGCCTTGCACGGCGCCCCTTTCAGAATTCATTCCGTAGTCATCCTCCGTGCTCACCTTCGGTACTCACCTTCAGTGTTCGAAGACCATGGCCGAGAAAGTCGCGCCGAGTCCGACAGAGGTCATCACATACCGCTGGCCGGGCTGCAGCCTGCCCTTTTCGCGGGCGGTCAGATAGTTGAGGAAGGCATCGGCTCCGAAGCAGTGGCCGATCTCGGAAAGGTTGTCCGTGAAGAGCCGTCCGGCTCCTCGGATTCCCAGATTGCGGAACACCGGAAGCCAGGACATCCGATTGACGTTGTGCGGCAGCACCAGAGCGATGTCGTCCATGGCCACGCCGGCGCGTTCCACGGCGGCGCGCACGACGTCGGCCAGCGCCTCCGGATAGACCTTGCGGAATTCCTCGGCCGTGTCGTCGGCCATGGACATTCCGTCCTCGAATTCCCCCCTGGTCTGTGTGGCATAGCCGAGCAGCCGGTCGCGGGGGCCGTCGGCGCCGACCAGGACGGCTGCCGCGCACTCGCCCATCACCCCGGTGCCGGGGATCACCCGGGCGCTGGCGGTGAACACCTTCTCGCCCGTCAGGACCAGCGCGAGTGCCTCCCGGTCGCCGTCAGCGGCCAGCAGCCGGCCCGCGAGTTCCACGGCCAGCAGGCCCGATGCGCAAGCGTGCTGAGTGACGCAGAAGGCCTGCGCCCCGCGCAGTCCGAGGGCGTCCCGCACCTCGTGCACGGTGCTCGTCGGATAGGGGTCGGCCACCGGCATCGTGCGGGCCTGGAGCACGTACCGGACGCGGTGTTCGTGCCCTGCCAGACCGTCCAGCCGTTCGGCCGCGCGCAGGAGCTGGAAAGCCGGATCGGGTTCCTCGTCGACGCGGACCTCGGAGAATCCGAAATACCTTTCGTAAACCGCGATCTGTGCATCCGGAACCTGATCCCTCTGCAGGAACTCCCGCACGGGAACCCGCCTTTCGGGACGGTAGCCGGCGACTTCCCGAAGCGCTGTCAAAGGAGGCTCCCCAGTAACTCCATGCGAGGGTACGGGTGTTTATCCCGGTGCGGTGCGCATACCATGGCGGACATGGTCAACGGAGCAGCCCACGGGGCAGTCGGAAATCTCGGTCGCATATCCGTCATCGTCGGCGAGGAAATGGGGGACATTCTCGGCTGTCCGGCGCTCTCCGCGGACGAGGACTTCTTCGCCCGCGGGGGCGACTCGCTGCGCGCCGTCGAACTGGTCACCAGGCTCGTCGCCCGCTGGCAGCCCGCCGAGGGTCCGGCCGCCGACCGCCTCCAGGCGGCTCTGGTGACGGCGGTGTTCGACGGCCCGAGCCCGGACCGCCTCGCGGCGGTGATCGGGGCGGAGAGCGGGGCGGTCATTTCCTGATCCTGATCCGGGTGCGGACGGGGCCGGGGGCCGGTCACGACTGGCTCCCGGCCGAGACCGCGGGCAGGAGCGCGCAGGCCCGCTTCACCGCTGCGAGGTCCGGTTTCCCCAGCGTCGTGCGCGGCAGCGCGGCCAGGACATGGAGCTGGTGCGGCACCTCGTAGGCCGCCAGCCTGCCGCGCACGTACGTCAACAGGTCCGCGACGCCGCCCTGCGGGTCGCGCAGCACGACGGCCGCGTGCACCGACTCCTCGCCGTCCGCCTCGTGTCCGAAGACATGCGCCTCCACCACGTCGGCGTGCGCACCGAGAACGTCGCCGACCCGGCCGGGGTCGACCTTGCGGCCGCCGACGTTGATGAAGGTGCTCCTGCGGGCCAGGACGGTGAGGTCGCCGGAGGCGTCGATCGTGACCAGGTCGCCCGTGTCGTACAGACCGTCCTCGTCGAATACGGCCTCGTCCCGTACGTCCCCGTCGTCGAGGTAGCCGGTGAAGAGCATCGTGGTGCGTACGAGGAGCCGGCCGGTGGCGGATCCCGCACCGGTCTGCGCGGGGGCGATCCGCCACGTCGCCGAGGGGTGGATCCGGCCCGCCGACCCTTCGGGCCACGGCTCCTCGCGGTCGTACTGACACGCGATCACCCCGGCTTCCGTGCTGCCGTAGATCTGGTGCACGGGCAGGCCGAGCACCTGCTCAGCCTGCGCTCGCGTCCCGGGCGGCAGCGGACCGCCGGAGGAGAGCAGGGCGCGCAGCGCAGTTCCGTTTCCCGTTCCGCTTCCTGAATCGCTCCCCGTGCCGCTTCCCGTGGGCCGGGGGGCCATGCCGAGGATGCGGTAGATCATGGGTGTGCCGAGCAGCACCGTGGCGCCCTCGTCGATCGCCGTGTGCACGGCGCTGACGCTGAAGCGGGCCGTGGTGACGATCTCGGCGCCGGCCGTCAGGGCGCCTGCGACCAGGCCCATCATGCCGAAGGAGTGCGCCATGGGGATCGGGCCGAGCAGACGGTCGGCGGGTGTGTAGCCGTAGGTCTCGGCATAGAGGCGGCCGCCGCGCTCGATGTTGGCGAGGTGCTGGCGGACGATCCGGGGTTCGCCGGTGGAGCCGGAGGTCAGGCCCAGGATCTCGGGGCTGCGGTCCGGAGCGCGCAGCGGACCTCCCGGGTCCCCGCGTACCTCCGCGTACGCCGTCGTATCGCTGCCATTGCCATTGCTACTGCCGTTGCCATGGCCGCTGCCGCTGCCGCTGCTGCCGCCGTCGGGCCCGATCACGTACCGCGCGCCGATCCGCCGGGCGACGGACCGTTCGGCGTCCAGGTGCGAGCTGTTCGCCTCCAGGCAGAGCAGGTCCACCGAGGCTGCCGTGAGGCCCAGGAACACCGCGAGGCTCTCGGCGGAGTTGTCGAGCACCAGGACGACGGGCGAGTCGCGCCCGACCGTGCGTTCTGCCCACTCGGCCGCCCCGGCGGCTCGGTCGCGCAACTCACGCCAACTCGTACCGCGCCACCGGCCGTCGGCGAGCACCCGGACGGCCGGGGCGTCCGGGCGTGCGGCCGCGTGCTCTTCCACCTGCTGATGCATCAGTGACCTGCCTCAAATGCCGTGGTATGCCCGGAAGTTGACTGTGCGACCGCTGGTGGGCCGCCGGCCGTGAGCCCGCCCAGGGATAGTCCGCCGTCGACGTGGATCGTCTGGCCCGTGATGTACGAGGCGCCGTCTCCGGCGAGGAAGGCGAGTACCGCCGCGACGTCGTCCGGACGCCCTGCGCGGCGCACCGGGGTGACCTCGGCGACCGACGCCGCCCGCGAGCCACCGCCGGGTGCGGTGCTTCCTCCGGTGCTTCGTACGGTGCTTCCTGCCGCGCTTCGTACGGTGGCCCGCGAGGTGGTCTGTGCGATGCTCCGCGCGGTCATCGGGGTCTCGATGAACCCCGGAGCCACGGCGTTGACCGTGATGCCGAGCGGGCCGAACTCGACGGCCAGTGCGCGGGTCAGCCCTTCCAGCCCTGCTTTGGCGGCCGCGTAGTTGGCCTGGCCGTGGCCGCCGAGAGCGGAGATGCTCGACAGGTTGAGGATCCGCCCCCAGCGTGCCCGCGCCATGTGCTTCTGGACGGCGCGGGCGCAGAGGAAGGCCCCGCGCAGATTCACCGAGTGCACCCCGTCCCAGTCGGTTTCCGACATCGTGTGGACGGTGGCGTCCCTGATGACGCCCGCGTTGTTGACGAGGATGTGCGGTCCGCCGAGTGCCGCGGTCGTGGCCCGCACCATGGCCTTGACCTGGCGCGGGTCGGAGACGTCGCAGGCCACGGGCAGGGCCCGGCCCCCTTCCGCGGTGAGTTCCGCCGCCAGGCGCTCGATGCCGGTGACATCGATGTCGGCGAGGGCGACCGCGACGCCCTGCTGGGCCAGTCGGCGGGCCGAGGCCGACCCGATTCCGCCGGCTGCTCCGGTCACCACGGCTGTGCGGCCGTTCACGGACGTTCCACCGGCTCCCCCTGGCAGCTCTGAATTCGGCACGCCTTTCGGGTGGGCCGCGGTAAGCAGTCATGGCTGGCTGAAAGGAATCGAAACATAGGGCCGTCTCTTTTACTTCGATTTTACTCAGGATTACTCAGATCTGCGTGCCGCATGAAACGACCGTCACGCTAGAGCGTCTTCGTGCATAACGTCAAGGATCAATCCCAGTAAGCGGTATAGCTGGGCAAACCGGCACAGAACCCCGCTCTCCAAGATTGCTTGACTAAAGCGAATTAGTTATTTAGCGTCCGAGGACCTCGCTTGAGCACCGGCGCCGGGCGAACCAGCCTTGGGCACGCTCGCGCCGTTCAACCCTCGCGTGCCGACGCGTACTTCGACCTTGCCCTCTTCCCGCGAACAGCGGGCGGAAGGGGCAGCGCGTCGGGCACTCACCAGTGGAAGCAGGCCGGTCGCATCGTGAATGAGAACGTCCCCGTGCCCGTCAATTTAGTCGCGCACTTTCTCGTGGCGGATGGTTATGGAAGCCTGGCCGAGTACGCGGCGCTGGGAATGACCAAAGAAGGCGCTCGGGTAAACATCATCCCCATCAAGGTATTCCCCGAGGGCCTGTCGCCGGGGATGCTCGACCTGCTGGCGCATTCCACCCCGTACCGGGAAGGCCCGGTGCTCTTCTCCGCGGCGCTCGAACCTGAACTTGAGCTCTATGCGCACACCGAGCATTTCGTCCACACGATGTGGGAGTCGAGCCGGTTGCCCGCCGACTGGCCGCGCAAGCTCAACCGCGCCAGGGCCGTCGTCGTGCCGACCCGCTTCGTGGCCGACGTCTGCCGGGCCAGCGGTGTGACCGTCCCCGTCGAGGTGATCCCGGAGGGCGTCGACCCGGAGCTGTACCCGTGGATCGAGCGGCAGGCTCGCGAGGGCGTGACGACCCTGGTCGTGGGTACGGTCCTGCCGCGCAAGCACGTCGCCCAGGCGATCGAGGCGTGGCAGCTGGCCTTCGAAGGCGATCCGACGGCCCGCCTGATCATCAAGTCCCGGTTCCAGACGGCCCGGACGCACGGCCTCACCGTCGACGACCCGCGGATCAGGCTGATCGACGACCAGGAGATGGTGCGCGGCATCCTGCACTGGTACGAGCAGGCGGATGTGCTGCTCGCGCTGGGCAGTGAGGGTTTCGGTCTGCCGCTGGTCGAGGGCATGGCCACCGGGCTGCCGGTCGTCGCGCTGTCGTCGGAGGGGCAGGGTGACGTCTGCCAGGACGCGGGCGATCTCGTCCTGTCCGTACCGCCGTCGCACTGGGAGGTCGCGGACGAACCCGGCTACGGACGGTGCGGGGTGCGCGGGGTGCCGGACGTCCAGGAGGTCGCGAAGCAGCTGCGATGGGTGGCCGGCCACCGCGAGGAGGCGGTCCAGCGGGGCGTCGCCGCATCGCGGTGGGTGCACAAGAACCGGAACCTGTGGCACAAGGGCCCGGCCCTGCTCGACGTCATGGAGACCCACATGCGGCCCGCGCACCCGCTGCGGGCCCGGTGACCGGCGGCACCGGGCCGACCGGGAGGGGAGGGGCCAAGTGACGAGCACCGACATCAAGAAGAAGACGAGTACCGACACCAGGAAGAAGGGGACCGACATCAACCACAGCCGCCATGAACAGCGACCGGGCACAGCCTGTGTGATCGGCCTCGGATACGTCGGACTCACCCTCGCCGTCACCCTCGCCGCACAAGGCCGCCGAGTCATCGGCGTCGAGCGCGACCCGGCGGTCCGCGAGCAACTGGCCCGCAAGCAGCCCCATGTCCACGAGGCCGGCCTGGAGCTCGACCGGGCGGTCGACAGCGGTCTGTTCACGGTGACCGGCACCGTGCCCCCGGGCCACGAGGCGGACACGTACATCGTGTGCGTCGGTACCCCGGTGGACGAGAGCGGCGTCCCCGACCTGACCCAGGTCGAAGGCGCGGTCCGCTCGGTGGCCGAGCGCGCGGTGGACGGGAACCTGGTGATACTCCGCTCCACCGTGCCGGTCGGCACCTCCCGGGCGCTGCTCGCGGAACTCCGCGCGCACCGGGACGTCGAGCTGGCCTTCTGCCCGGAGCGGACCGTCCAGGGCGTCGCCGTGCGGGAGCTGCGCAGCCTGCCGCAGATCGTGGCCGCCTCCACGGCCGCCGCTGCCGAGCGGGCCGCCGCCCTGTTCCGCACCCTGACCCCCGACATCGTCCAGGTCTCCGCCCTGGAGACGGCGGAGATCGCCAAGCTCGCCTGCAACGCGTACCGCTACGCGAGCTTCGCCTTCGCCAACGAACTCGCGCGGCTCTGCGAAAGCGTGGGCGTCAGCTCCCGCGAGGTCCACGAAGCCGCCGCGACCGGATACGCCCGCGGGGCGATGCCGGCCGCGGGTCCGGTCGGCGGTTCCTGCCTCCCCAAGGACACGGCGATCCTCTCCCGGGCGTTCCAGGACCACGGATCACCGGGTTCCGCCCTGCTCGACGGCGTCACCAGTGCCCATCGGGCCACCCCGGCCCAGGTCGCCGACCGGGTGGCGGACCGGATGTCGCATCTGACCGTGCACGGACCGCCGACCGTCGCGCTGCTCGGCGTCGCCTTCAAGGGCCACCCCGAGACGGACGACGAACGTTCCTCCCCCGCCGTGCAGATCATGGCGCGGCTGCGCGAGAGGTTCGGCGGGCGGGCCGTCCCGGTCGTCCGCTCGCACGACCCGCTGGTGCCGCACGCCAGGCAACGGGCGCTGGGGTACGAGCCGTACACCGAGGTCAAAGAGGCCGTCGACGGCGCACACCTGGTCGTCATCGGCACCAACCACAAGTCGTACGCGGAGCTCTCGCTGCACTGGCTCTCCGAGCGGATGGCGAGCCCGGGACTCGTGTACGACGCCTGGGCCGTGCACGCCCACGACAGCGCGGCGCTCACCGGCGACGTGGAGTACCTCGCCTTCGGCGAGGGCCGACCGACGCGGTCGTCATGACGCGACCGACCGCGCGGCACCGGCGGACAGCGAAATCGGTACACGAGAAGCGAATGCGGCACATGCGAAAGGAAACAACGTGAAGGTCCTGGTGACGGGGGCGGCCGGCTTCCTCGGCGGATACGTCGTCGAAGAACTGCTGGCCCGCGGATACACGGTCGTCGGCCTCGACAACCTCTCCAAGTACGGAAGGCCCGCCCGCACGCTCCCGCCGCACGAGCGCTTCACCAGCGTCGTCGGCGACGCGGCGGACCAGGACCTGCTGTACGAACTGTCCGCGGACTGCGACCACTTCATCGCCAACGCGGCCCTGATCGGCGGCGTCCGCTACATGAAGGACCTCGCCTACGACATCCTGGCCACCAACAACCAGCTGGTCGGTGCGGCGGCCGAGGTCGGCAGGCGACGCCACGGCGACAAGCTCCGCAAGGTCACCTACGTCAGCTCCTCCATGGTGTACGAGGGCCACCCGGGCACCGGTTTCCGCGAGGGCGACGAACTGGACGTCGCACCGCCGTCCACCGCCTACGGATTCCAGAAGCTGGCCGTCGAGTACTACGCCAAGGCCGCCTGGTCCCAGTACGCCCTGCCGTACACCATCGTCCGCCCGTTCAACTGCGTCGGCGCGGGCGAGCGGCACGCCACGCACGGCAGCACCTCGTCGGGCGACCGGCAGCAGATGGTGCGCGGGCACGTCATCCCCGACTTCGTCGAGCGGGCGCTGCGGCGGGAGAATCCGTTCCGCATCCTCGGCGACGGACGCCAGTTCCGCACCTTCACCTACGCCAGGGACATGGCCCGCGGCATCGTCCTGGCGATGGAGTCGGAGGCCGCGCACAACGAGGACTTCAACCTCTCCGGGCAGCACGGCTGCACCATCGCCGAACTCGCCCGGTTCGTCTGGGACCGGGTCAACCCCGGGGAGCCGCTGGTGCTGAAGCACGAGGAGGCCTTCCCGGACGACGTGCGGGTCCGCAGGCCCGACACCCGGAAGGCCGCGGAGGTACTGGGCTTCAGGGCCGACACCCCGCTCGACGCCATGGTGGACGAGGTCCTCGCGTGGGTGCGCGAGACCGAACTCGCGGCGGCCGGACCCTCGGCGGCCGAACTCGCGGCGGCGGCCCGGTGAGCCGATCGGTCAACCTGGCGGGGGAGTTCTACGTACACGACGGCTACGCGGGCATCTCCGAGTACATCGTCGTCGGCCTCAGCCGGCTCGGGGTCCGGGTCAACCTGGTCCCGTTCAAACTGGAGAGGGCCGGTCTTTCCCCGGAGATGCTCGACATCGTGGCGGCATCCGGGGGGATCGAACCCGGTCCGCTGCTCTTCAACTCATGGGTGCGGCCGGAACTCGAACGGTTCGCGGCGCGCCCGCACCTCATCCACACGATGTGGGAGTCGAGCCGCCTGCCGGCGAGCTGGGTCGGGCCGCTCAACCGCGCACAGGCCCTGATGGTGCCGACCCGGTTCGTCGCCGACATGTTCCGTACGAGCGGGATCACCGTGCCCATCGAGGTCACACCGGACGGCGTCGACGCCGACGTGTACCCCTGGGTGGCGCGCCCCGAGCGGGCGGGCATCACCACGCTGGTCGTCGGTACGGTCGTACCGCGCAAGCACGTCGCCCAGGCGATCGAGGCCTGGCGACTGGCCTTCGCGGACGACCCCGCCGCCCGCCTGGTGATCAAGGCGCGGTTCGGTGCGGAGGGGCGCGGCGGCCTGACCTCGCGCGACCCCCGGGTCACGATCGTGGACGAGAACGAGCCGACCCGCGGCATCCTGCACTGGTACGAGCAGGCGGACGTGCTGCTCGCGCTGGGCAGTGAGGGTTTCGGTCTGCCGCTGGTAGAGGGCATGGCCACCGGGCTGCCGGTCGTGGCGCTGTCGTCGGAGGGGCAGGGCGACGTCTGCCAGGATGCGGGCGATCTCGTCCTGTCCGTACCGCCGTCGCACTGGGAGGACGTGTACGAACCGCACCTGGGGCACTGCGGAGTGCGCGGCGTCCCCGATGTCGAGGCGGCCGCCCGGCAGCTGCGCTGGGTGGCGGACCACCGTGCCGAGGCCCGCGCCCTCGGGCAGGCCGCGTCCGACTGGGTGCACAAGGAGCGCGACATCTGGCAGAAGCCGAAGGCGATGCTCGACGTGCTGGAGCAGTACGGCGGCTGAAGGGCCGTTGGCGCCCCGGCCCGACGGTCACCGTCCCGGCCCGACGGTCACCGTCCCGGCCCGGTAGCCCCGTCCCGGCCCGACGGTCACCGTCCCGGCCCGGCAGCCCCGTCCCGGCCCGACGGTCACTGCCCCGGCCCGGCAGCCCGTCCCGGCCCGACGGTCACGCTCCCGGCAGCAGCCGGGTCGTCCGGGCGTCCGGGAGCTTGGCCCACCAGTGGTTGTACCGGCTGTAGACGCGGGGTTCGCGGTCGGCCAGCAGGGCGGTCAACGACCGTGCCTCCGCGGCGAGTCGGTCCCACTGCTCGGGCGGCAGCTCGTGGAAGGCGGTGGCCTCGATGCCGCCGTCGGCCGGGCGCCACACCCCGGCCACGTAACCGTCGACCAGCAGGGTGGGCAGTACGTCGCCGTTGTTGCGGATGACCAGCTTGCGGTAGTCCGGCGGGATGATGCGGCCGCGGTCGGCGTACGCCAGCAGGCTGCTGTCCCACATGGCCATGAGACGGGGCGGGGCGGGCGTGTCTCCCGACGGGCGCGGCGCGCCGGGGAGGTCGAACAGCACGGCGCCGTCCGGCCCTTCGAGCTGCTCGACCGCACCGGCCTCGCCGAGTGCGCTCAGCGCCTTGCGGAGGACGGTGCGCCCCAGCAGGGTGAACTGCGCCACGTCCGCCACCGACGCCGGGCCGAAGCCGGCCAGGTAGCGCAGTACGAGAGCCCGCAGCGACTCCGGCGGCGCCTCGCGCCCCGAGGGCGCCGGGCCCGTACCCGCGGCGACGTACGAAGGCCGGGCGCCGCCGAACGACCACGGCCCGCCCGACGGAACGCGATGCAGCGGTGCGTACGCCTGCAGCCCCCACCACGCCCCGGACATCCGCTCCGCACCCAGCCGTTCCCCGACCCAGGCCTCCAGCTCGGCGGCCTTCCGCGGCCGGTCCGCGAACTCAAGGAGTTCCGGTACGAGCCGGTCGCAGTCGGCGGGGGTGAGGCCGGTGGCGGCGAAGCGGTCGCCGAGCCGCGAGGCGCGCAGCGCCGGCTGCATCGCCTCGCGGAACACCTGGTAGTCGTCGGCCAGCACCGCGTGCAGCGTGAGCCGCAGCAAGGTCGCCTTGACGACCGCCCGTCCGGTGAACGCGGCGTCCAGGTCGGCCGGGACGAATTCGCTGAGCCGGTTCCACAGGGCGAGATACGGCGAGGGCGCGTGCTGCGCCTGCAGCGCGACCACCTGCCTGAGCGCGTCCTCGACGCTCAAGGGCTTCCGCTCCAGGAGGAGTTGGCGGTGGAGGGTGGCCCGGTTGAGGTCGCGTGCGGTGATCGTCGGCATGCTGAGGATTGTGCCTCGTCAGCGCCGCACGGCGGCGGCGTGTGCGGCGATTCCCTCGGTGAGGAGGGTGAGGGAGAACTCGAACTGGGCGTCGGGGGAAGGGGGTTTGAGCCCGCCGAGTCGGCTCAGGTGGGGCAGCTCGACGTGTGGATCGAGGCCCGCGTCCGCGTCCGCCTCCGGATGCAGCCAGGACGGTGGCAGGCGTTCCAGGTCCGTGGGGTCCAGATGGGCGGGCGGGCGGTCGTACAGGACGTCCTGCAGCTCCACGAAGCCCACGACGTGCCGGATCGTCTCCATGCAGGCGTGGTACGCGTCCTCCAGCGGCAGCCCGACCTCCACGAAGAACCCGATCAGCGCGTCCACGTTGCGCAGCATCACCGGGTGCCGGGCCATCGTGATGTTCTCGCTCAGCGCGAGGGTGGTCATGCCGGGGTGGCGCCGGTAGTGGGCGCGCAGGTTCCGGCAGAAGGCGCGCAGGCTCTCCCGCCAGCGGTCCTGAGCGGCGGACAGCTCCGGCGGCTGCCAGTCGGACTCGAACAGCTCGGCGGCGAGGGTGATCAGGTCGCGCCGGTCCTCGACGTAGTTGTACAGCGCGCGGGGCGAGACCCCCAGGTCGGTCGCGAGGAGACGCATCGTCAGTTCGGCCGGGCCCCGGCGGCCCAGGAAGTCCAGCGCGGCCCGCCCGACCGACTCGCGGGTCAGGGTGGCGCGCCCCTTGCGGTGGGTCGGCCGGCGCCGGGCCGTACCGGCGTGCTCGGTTTCGTCGTCGCTGTTCATCGGGGTACGAGGCTAGCAAGCCACTGAACTTCACACGTGTTGACTTTAAGGAGAGCGATCGACAGAGTGGCCGGGTAAGGGTCACCTAACCCTGCCCTTCCCACCCCAACTCCCTTCCCTGGAGCCGCTCATGTCCCGGGCACGCCCTGCCATGGCCATAGCCATGGACCTCTCCCCGCTGCGCGAGAGCAAGGACTTCCGGCTGCTGTACGCCGGCTTCCTCGGCGCACTGTTCGGCACGCTGATGACCAGCGTGGCGGTGGCCTGGCAGGTCTACGAGCTCACCGGATCCGCCGCCCACGTCGGCCTGGTCAGCCTCGCCAGGGCCTTCCCGCTGGTGGTCGGCGTGCTCGTCGGCGGCGTACTGGCGGACCGTCGCGACCGACGGACGCTGATGCTCGCCACCCGGCTGCCGCTGACCCTCGTCGCGGCCGCGCTGGCGGTCAACGCGCTGCTGGCCGAGCCGTACGTCTGGGTCATCTACGTCTGCACCGGCCTGACCGGACTCTTCGCGGGCCTCGGCGGCCCGGCCATGCTCGCGGCCATCCCCGCCCTCGTCGGCACCGAACGCCTCGCCGCGGCGGGCGCGTTGACGTCCGCCTCCACCCAGCTGGCGGCCCTGCTCGGCCCCGCCGTCGGCGGTCTGCTCGTCGCGGGCCCCGGGCTCGCCGCCTGCTTCGCCGTGGACGCGGTCGGCTTCCTCGCCTTCTCGCTGGCGCTGTTGTTCGTACGGCCGCTGCCTCCCGCCGCCACCGCCGGTACGGGCAAGGGGGTCAGGCAGTCGTTCGCCGCCGTGGCGGACGGCGTGCGGTACGTGCGGGGGCACCGCCTCATCGTCGGACTGCTCCTCATCGACGCCGCGGCGATGGTCTTCACGATGCCGCAGGCGCTCTACCCGGTCCTGGCCGACCAGCAGTTCGGCGGCGGCCCCGGAGTCGTCGGGCTGCTGTACGCGGCTCCCGCACTCGGCGCCCTGGTCGGCGCGGCCACCAGCGGCTGGACCGGCCGGGCCGGCGGCCACGCGCTCATCGGGGCCGTACTGCTCTGGGGCCTCTCCCTCACCGGCTTCGGCGCGACCTCCTTCCTGCCCCTCGCCCTGGTGCTGCTCGCCCTCGCGGGGCTGGGCGACCTGATCTCCGAAGCCCTGCGCTCCGCCCTCCTCCAGCACGGCACCCCGGACGCGCTCCGCGGTCGCGTCAGCAGCCTCTGGATGGTCCAGGCCTCGGTCTCCCCGGCCCTCGGCAACGCGGGCCTCGGCTTCCTCGCCGAACTCACCACCGCCCGCACCGCGGTGATCACCGGCGGCCTGGTCTGCGTCGTGGCCACGCTCGCGGTCGCCGCGGCCTTCCCGGCCCTCCGCAGGGCCAGCCTCGCTGAGCCCGGCCCTGCGGAGCCCGGCCCTGCTGAGCCCGGCCCCGAGGCGGCCAGTCCCGAGGAACAGCGGAGTCGTTCATGAGAGCCCGCGGACAGGGCGGACGGCCCCCGGTGAGATTCTGTACCTACAAGTACGTACACTCGTGCCATGAGCACTGCGGAACTCCTCATCGCCAGCACCCGCGAGTTGCTGTGGGAACGCGGCTACACCGGCACCAGCCCCAAGGCCATCCAGCAACGGGCCGGCGTCGGGCAAGGGAGCATGTACCACCACTTCACCGGCAAACCCGACCTCGCACGCGCGGCGATCTGCCGCACCGCGGAGGAGATGCGGGCGAAGGCCGAGGAGCAGTTCGCCGCCCCCGGCACCGCCCGGGAGCGGATCACCGCGTACCTGCGCCGGGAGCGGGACGTGCTCAAGGGCTGCCCCATCGGACGCCTCACCCAGGACCCGGACGTCATGGCCGACCCGGCACTGCGCGCCCCGGTCGACGAGACCCTCGCCTGGCTGCGCGGGCGGATCGCCGAGGTGCTGACCGAGGGATGCGAGCGCGGCGAACTGAACGCGGCGCTGGACCCGCAGGCCTGCGCGGCGACCGTCGTCGCTGTTCTCCAGGGCGGCTACGTACTGGCGCGTGCGGCCGACTCGGTGCAGCCGTTCGACCAGGCGATCGACGGAATTCTGGGCCTGCTCACGGCGCCTGCCTCCGCTTCCGCTTCCGCTCCTGCTTCCACTTCCGCCTCCGCTTCCGTCGACGAGCAGTAGGGACCGGCCACCTCATGCGTGTTTCTCCGCCGCCACGGCCCACCGCCGTGGCACCCCCCGAGTGGGTCACCGGCGCAGTGTGGGTCGACGAGATCGCCGCGCCCGAAGGGCCGTCGCGCTTCCGGGCCGACAGCGTCCACTTCGCGCCCGGCGCCCGAACCGTGTGGCACCGCCACCCCTTCGGACAGGTCCTGTACGTCACCGAGGGGGCCGGGCTCGTGCAGTGCCGCGGCGGTGAGGTGCGCGCCGTCCGTGCCGGGGACAGCGTGCGCATCGCGCCGGCCGAGTGGCACTGGCACGGAGCGTCCCCCACCGCCTTCATGACGCATCTGGCCATCCAGGAGGTGGCCGAGGACGGCACCGAGGCCGAGCGCGGCGCTCCGGTCACCGAGGCCGAATACCTCAGCGGTCCGAAGTCGACCCGCTGACACCACCCGCCAAGAAAGGCAAGACCCTTCGTGTACGCCAAGCAGTACGAGATCACCCTGCCCGCCGACTACGACATGGAGATCATCCGCAAGCGGGTGGCCGTCGGCGGGCACGTGCTCGACGACCGCGCCGGACTGGGCCTGAAGGCGTACGTCATCCGCGAACGCGGCGTCGACGGCTCGCCGGTCAACCAGTACGCCCCCTTCTATCTGTGGAACGACACCGGTGCGATGGCCCACTTCCTCGTCGGCGGTGGCGGGTTCCAGAACATCGTCCGGGACTTCGGCCGCCCGGCCGCCCGCCACTGGACAGGCATCGCCTGCCAGGCCGGACCCGCCCGTACGACACCTCCCCGGGCGGCCTCCCGCCGTCTCACCCCGATACCCGCCGACGCCGACCCGGACGGCACGGGACTGGGCCTGTCCGCGCTGGTCGAGCGGGAGGTCGAAGCACTTCGGCGGCTCTCCCGCCACGCGGGCGTGCACACGGCCGCGCTGGCCGTCGACCCCCACCACTGGCAGTTGATGCGGTTCGTGCTGTGGGCGGACACGTCCGCACCGGACACCTCCGCCCTGGACAAGGACGCGACCGAGCGCTACGAGGTGCTGCACCTGTCCGCCCCCGGCCTGGACGACCTGCCCGAGGGGCGGGACCGGTAGCCCTCCCGGCGGGCGGGGCGCGGTCAGATCTCGCCGAGCAGGTGCCGGCAGAGCCCGGCATGGGTCCAGTCGGCCCACTCCTGGCCGGTCCAGCCCCGCTCGGTGACCAGCAGGTGGTAGGCCTCGGGGCCCATCAGGGTGTAGCCGATGTCCGTGGCGCGGTCGGGGGTGAGGCCGTTGGGCAGGGGGTGCTTCTTGGCGAGGGCCTTGACCAACTGGGCCTGCACCTCGAAGCGTTGCTCCTTGTTCCGCTGCCAGAGCGGGGCGATCTCCTCGTTGTTCTGGGCCGCGTTGCGCAGCACTTCGAGCAGGCCGCCGAGCCGTACGTAGATCTCAAGCGCCCCGGCCACCTGGTGGCGCAGCTGCTCGCGCGGGTCGTCGGCCGCGACCGCGTCGCGGAACCACTCGCGTTCCACGGTCGGTACGGGCTGGTCGTCACCGGCGACCCGTACGTCCAGGAGCTCCTTGAGGACGGCGAACTTCGTCCCGAACTTGAAGTAGACCGTCTGCACCGAGACGGCGGACTCGCGTGCGATCGCGTCGATGGTCGTGCCGTCGTAACCGTGTGCGGTGAACAGCCGCAGCGAGGCCTCCAGTACGCGCTCCCGCGTCTCCTGGGAGCGTTGGCGGCGCACGCCTGGGTTTCCTGCCATGTCCCGAACCCCGTTCTCCGGACTGCGTACTTGTGGTTGTAGTGACACTCTAGTGCGGGGCCAGGGACGTGCGGGGGTGCGGTCGACCGTTAGGGCCTGTCCGGCGGATCCTGCCGCGGTCGCGTGCCCTGGCACGCCCGCCCCCAAGGTCTTAAGGACCAGGGGGGACCCCCTCGGCGTTGTCGTCAATCTTCCCCAAGCTCTCAACTTCGTTCGAGCAGGGGAGACCCCACCCGCTCCGCGTCGCCTCAATCCTCCGCCTTGCAGCTGCACGCTTCCCCAAGCTCTCAACTCCGTTCGAGCAGGGGAGGCCCCATTGCCCCGCTCAGCCACACCGAGCAGGCAAGGCCACCCCACGCGGCCCGATCCGCCGGACAGGCCCTAAGCTGCAGGCGCCCCGCGGGGGAAGTCCGGTGAGAGTCCGGCGCTGACCCGCAACGGTGGTCGGAGTGAACTCCACGCTCCGCGAGCCCGATTACCCGCGGCGGTGAAGGCTCCTGACAATTCGCCGTGGACTGCGAGAGGTGCTGCACAGGGCGCCACGCGTCCCGGGCCGCTGCTTCCGGCGCGCAGCGCACGGCCCGAGGCGAAGGCGAACCGCCCGTGGCCACATCCTTCGAGCACCAGCCCGCCGTGTCGCCGCACACGGACGAGGCGCGTGCCCATGACGCCCATGCCCGCGACGACCGTGAAGACCGCGACGGTCACGCTCTCACCGGCAAGGGCCCCGGCCCGGCGCCGCCCCGGCGGGCGTCCGTGCCGTTGCTCGTCGTCGCCCTGGGGGTCGCGCTGCTGCTCTCCCTCGTCTGCGGGGCGGGCATCGGGGCCTCGGGGCTCACCTGGGCAGAGGTGCTGCGGTATCTGTGGGCCGGGCTGAGCGGCGGGTCCATATTCGCCGAGCAGGTTCCGGCGTACACCATCGTCTGGGAACTGCGCTTCCCGCGCGCCGTGCTGGCCGCCGTCGTCGGGGCCGGTCTCGCCGGCATCGGCGTCGCCGTGCAGGCCATGGTGCGTAACGCCCTCGCCGATCCGTTCGTCCTCGGGATCTCGTCGGGCGCGGCCGTCGGTGCCAACGCCGTACTGCTCTTCGGGGCGCTCGGCGCGCTCGGCGTCTGGGCGCTGTCCGCCGCCGCCTTCGGCTCCGCGCTCCTCGCGATGACGCTGGTGTACGCGATCGCCCGCACGCCGCGCGGGCTGACGCCGCTGCGGCTCGTACTGACCGGGACCGCGATGTACTACGGCTTCTCGGCGATCACCACGTTCATGGTCTTCGCCGCCGAACGCGGCGAGGCCGCCCGTTCCGCGATGATGTGGCTGCTCGGCAGCCTCGGCGGCGCCAACTGGGCCTCCGTACCGATCGCCGCCGCGGCCGTACTCGCCGGTCTCGCTCATCTGCTGTGGTCCGCGCGCCGGCTGAACGCCCTCGCGATGGGCGACGAGACCGCCGCCTCGCTCGGCGTGGACGCGGGACGGCTGCGCAAGGAGCTGTTCCTGGTGACCGCCGCCGTCACCGGCGCCGTGGTCGCGGTCAGCGGGGCGATCGGCTTCGTCGGCCTGATGGTTCCGCACGCCGTCCGCATGCTGGTCGGCGCCGACCACCGGCGGCTGCTCGCCGTCGCCCCGCTCATGGGCGCTGTCCTGCTGGTCTGGGTGGACATCCTGTCCCGCGCGGTGCTCGCCCCCGTCGAACTCCCCGTCGGCGTCCTCACCGCGGCCATCGGCGTGCCGTGCTTCGTTCTGCTGATGCGCCGCAACTCGTACAGCTTCGGAGGCGTGTGATGCGTATCGACATCGAGGAACTGAGCGTCGAGATCGCCGGGGCACGGCTGGTCGAGGACGTCGCGCTGCACGCGGCCGACGGGCAGCTCGTCGGGCTCGTCGGCCCCAACGGCAGTGGGAAGTCGACCCTGTTGCGCTGTGTCTACCGGGCGCTGCGCCCCGCCGGCGGGACCGTCCGCGTCGACGGCGACGACCTGTACGCGATGACCGCGCGCGAAGGCGCCAGGCGGCTGGCCGCGCTGCCCCAGGAGGCGGTCGCCGAGTTCGACTTCACGGTCTCCGAGGTCGTGGCGATGGGACGGCTGCCGCACCAGCGGTCGGTGGCCCGCACCACCGACGAGGACCGGCAGGTGTGCGGGACCGCGCTGGCCAGGGTCGGCGCGGCCCACCTCGCGGGACGCGGCTTCCTCACCCTCTCCGGCGGCGAGAAGCAGCGCGTCCTGATCGCCCGCGCGCTCGCCCAGCAGCCACGGGTGCTGGTCCTCGACGAGCCCACCAACCACCTCGACATCGCCCAGCAGCTGGACGTACTGGCCCTGGTGCGCGGCAGCGGTCTGACCGTGCTCACCGCACTGCACGACCTCAACCTCGCCGCACTCCACTGCGACCTGCTGTACGTCATCGACGCGGGGCGGATCGTCACCCACGGCGCCCCGCACGACGTGCTCACGCCCGAGCTGCTGGCCGAGGTCTTCGGCGTACGGGCGCACCGCGTGCCGCACCCCGAGTCCGGCGCCGTACAGCTGCTGTTCGACCGCCTCCTGCCCGCAACTTCCTGACCTCCTGACTTCCTGACTTCCTGACCTCCTGGCTTTCTGACTTCCTGAAGGATCCCTGCTCACCATGCGCATTCCCGTACGCCCCGCAGCCCTCGCGTCGCTGGCCGCCCTCGTCCTCACCGGCTGCGGTGCGGAGGTCGAACCGACCACCGACACCAAGGCGGCCAACAGCCACTACCCGGTCACCGTCGAGAACTGCGGCGAGAAGAAGACCTACGCCAAGGCCCCGCAGCGCGTGGTCACCAACGACGTCGGCATCACCGAGATCATGTTCGCGCTCGGCCTCGAAAAGAACATGGCGGGCTTCGTGATGCCCGACGACAAGGGCGACCTCGACTCCGTCCCCTGGAAGGGCGGCTACAGCAAGGTCAAGTGGCTCTCGAAGAAGCAGATCAACAAGGAGATGGCCCTCGACGCCCGCGCCGACCTCGTCTTCGCGGGCTGGAACTACGGCTTCAACGAGGGCGAGGGCTTCACCCCGGCCGACCTGAAGAAGGTCGGCATCGACTCGTACCTGCTGAGCGAGTCGTGCCGCAACGGGCGGGGCGGCACGGCCCGCGGCGTGATGCCGCCGCTCGACGCGCTCTACGCCGACCTGCGGAACCTGGGCCGGATCTTCGACGTCGAGGACCGCGCGGAGGCCCTCGTCGCGAAGTTCCGCAAGCAGGTGGCCGACGCGCAGGCGGGCGCGCTCAAGGGCGCCGACCGGCCGCGGGTCTTCCTGTACGACGGCGGCCAGGACAAGCCGTTCACCTCGGGTCTGTACGCGGCGCCGCACGACATCATCACCAGGGCGGGCGGCGACCACGTGATGAAGGACCTCAAGGACAGCTGGGCGACGGTGGGCTGGGAGACCGTCGTCGAACGCGACCCCGAGGTGATCGTGATCAACAACTACGGGGACACCACCGCCGAGCAGAAGCGCAAGTTCCTGAAGTCCTACCCGCCGCTGGCGAACGTCTCCGCGGTCAAGAACGACCGGATCGTCGTCCTCGACTACGCGGAGCTGGTGGAGAGCCCGCGCAACCCCGGCGCGATCGCGTCGCTCGCGGCGGACCTGAAGAAGTTCGGCGTGCCCCGCACCTGAGGGCCCGCCGGTCTACCACCAGTAGGCGGGGTACTTCGGCGCGTCGCGCCGCAGCCGCGAGACGACGTACTCCGCCAGCACCATCAGGACGCAGGCCCCGACCAGCAGCGGTACGAACCTGGCCGGGGCCGGCGTCTGGAGCACGATGACCACGGTGGTGGCGCACGCGGGGGAGTGCGGGGTGCGCGCGAGCGTCATCAGCGCCATGGTGAGCCCGGCTGCCGCGGCCGCGGCCCAGGCGCTGCTGCCCGCCACCGCCAGCACGCCGTAGCCGGCGACGACCCCCAGCAGATGGCCGACGACCAGGCTGCGCGGCTGGGCCAGCGGCATGGTCGGCGCACTGTGCACGAGCGCGGCGCTGGCGGCGAGGGAGGGTATGAGCACGGGCTCGTGGATCGCCGCACCGATGGCGACGAGCCCCAGCAGGACGATGGTGCCGACGCCGATGCTGTGCAGGGCGGCAGCAGGACCGGGTCGCGCCGGAGCCCGGCCCACGACCCGCCACCGGCGCACCGCGGGCTTCGCCGGCGGAGGAGAGTGGTCGGACGCGGGGTGCGGGACGGCGTCGAGGCTCATGGGAGGCGCATTTCCTGTGGGGACGGCGGGACGAAAGACTAGGAAGATCGTCTATCGAAAACCTATGTGCCGCCCTGACCTGGGCGGGCACCAGGGCTCAGGACACCGGGGCTCAGGGCACCAGGGCTCAGGGCACCTGGGCTCAGGACACCAGGGCTCAGGACACCAGTGCCGGGCGCCACGGAGCGCGGCGCCCGGCACTGCGCGGGCTGCGGGACCGTACTCCCGGACACGGACGGTTGGCCGCCGCAGCCGGGAGGGGCGGGACGCGGGGGGAGGAGGGGAGGCGGGCGGGAGGCCGCTCAGTTCCCCTTGACGACCTTGCCCGCGTCGACCTTGTCGCCCGCCGAGTCCTTGGTGACCGACTCGGGGATCGGCTTGTCCGCCCGGAGCGACAGCCAGAGCAGGTCGGACTGCTCCTTCAGCGGGACGACCCGGTCGGCGTCCTTCGCGTCGTAGTCGATGGGCAGAGTGATCATGTTCATGTTCTTCGGCTTGATGCCGGTGAGCTTGTTGGCGAAGCTGATCAGGGAGGGCACCGAGCTGAGCTGCGAGTCGGTGGTGAGCGTCTCGGTGGCGGTGTCGGCGAGGTCGTAGAGCTTCTTCGGGTTGCTGAAGACGCCGACGTCCTTGACCTGGTCCATCAGCGCCTTGACGAACGCCTGCTGGAGCTGGATGCGGCCGAGGTCGCTGCCGTCGCCGACGCTCTTTCGCGTCCGTACGAGACCGAGCGACTGCTCGCCGTTCAGCTGGTTGGTACCGGCCGGGAGGTCGAGGTGGCTCTTGGGGTCCTTGATCGCCTTGTTGGTGGTGATGGAGACGCCGCCGAGGGTGTCGACGAGCTTCTTGAAGCCGCTGAAGTCGACTTCCAGGTAGTGGTCCATGCGGATGCCGGACAGCTGCTCGGCGGTCTTCACCGCGCAGACGGGCCCGCCGATCTCGAACGCGGTGTTGAACATCTGCCGCTCGGCGGCCGGCTTGAGCTTGGTGCGGCCCTGGCACTCGGGGCGGGAGACCAGGGTGTCGCGGGGGATCGAGACAACGCTGGCCTTGTCGCCCCCCTTGTGGACGTGCACGATCATCGCGGTGTCGGAGCGGGCGTTGCCCACGTCCTCGCCGTACTTGTTGTTCTCGTCGCCCTGCCGCGAGTCGGAGCCGAGGACCAGGATGTCGAGGGAGCCGTTGTCGATCTCCGGCGGTCTGCTGCTGCCGAGCGCACTTTCGATGTCGACGCTCTTGAGATTGCCGTCGAGGGAGAAGTACACCCAGCTGAGACCGGCACCGCCCACGACGAGCACAGCGGCAAGAGCCCAGATCAGGAGCGCGAACCTGCTGCGCGGTCTGCGCTTGCCGCGGCGGTTCGCCGCACGGCCCCGGCCGCCGGACTGGGCGCGACGGGCGGCGGCACGACCGGCGTACTCGGGGGTGGGCTCGTCACCGTGCAGGCTGTCCTGCCGACCGGGGGCGGGCTGCTGCGCGCGCCGCCCGCCGGTCTGTTTCCGGCGGCTGCCGGTGGACCGTATTCGGTCGCTCCGGTCGCTCCTGCCACGGTTGCCCATGTACTTCTCAACTCCTCGTGATGCCCGGGTACCCCCTGCCGTCATGGAACGGGGAATGGGAAAGTCGACATTTTGCACACGTCCGGCGTCGGACGTTGCAAGGTCAGACATTCGAACATGCAGAAGGGTTGCACACGAAAAGAGCACACGGGCGTCCCCATCTGTCCATGTAATGGGAAGCAATATTTGGCCCCCAGGGCAAGGCGGGCGACAAGGCGCGCAAAGGGGGCCGGACGCGGCCGCACCACCCGCATACGGTACGAATTCCCCTGTGACCGCACACCCGACCGCCCGCCCGACCGCACACCCCCGGCCCGCGACCGTTCGCGTCTTCGTCGCCGTCGCCCCGCCCGACGAAGCGAAGGAGGAACTCGAACAGGCACTGCGCCCCGCCTACGACGCGCACCCCCGCATGCGGTGGAACCGCATCGAGGACTGGCACATCACCCTGGCGTTCCTCGGCGAACTCCCGGTCGCCGCCGCCACGCTCCTGCGCCCGCCGCTCGCGGCCCTCGCGGAGTCCCGCCCGCCCCTCGCCCTGGCGCTGAGCGGCGGCGGGCACTTCGACGAACGGGTGCTGTGGAGCGGCATCGACGGCGACCTCGACGGCCTGCAGCTGCTCGCCGCCGAGGTGCGGGCCGTGGTCAAGGACTGCGGCATCCCGTTCGAGGACCGGCCGCTGCGCCCCCATCTGACCCTGGCCCGCGCCCGCCGCACCGACCCCACAGCGGCCGCTGAGGCCGCCGCCGGGCTCACCGGATTCACCGGCCGCCCCTGGCGGGCGGAACGCCTGCACCTCGTCGGCAGCAACATCGGCCGAGGCCCGGGGCCGATCCACTACCGGGACATCGAGGCCTGGGACTTCGGGGGGTGACCGAGGGTTCCGTTCAGCGGCTCCCCTCCAGCACCTGCCGCAGCGTCTTCGCGAACTCGTCGGGCGCCCCGTGCTGGCCGAACTCCCCACCCAGGAAGCCTCCGTGGTGGCTGGGGAACACGGTCGGTTCGACACCGAGACCCTCCGCCACACCCACCCCGGCACGGGCGGCGAACTCGCCCGCGGACTCCTGACCCACCGCGATCACGATGCGGGTCGAGGCGGCCCGCAGGGCGGCGAAGTCGGGCGAGAAGCCGGTGCAGCCGCGGATGTTCTGGCCGAACAGCGGGTCGTCGCGGGAGCCGTCGTCCTCGGTCGGCAGACCGAACTCGGCGGGAGAGGGGGCCGGTGCGTCGGCCCAGTCGGCCGTGAACGGCCCCTTCCGGCTCGACACCGCGATGAACTTCGCCATCGCGGAACCGAACCCCTCACGCAGGTACGTCGTGCGGAGGTCCGCACAGACCTCCAGCGCGGCCTCGCGGTCCGGCAGCACCTGGGCCGTCGGCGGCTCGTGCGCGACGAGGGTGCGCACCAGGCCGGGGTGGCGTGCGACCAGGGCGAGCGCGTTGACCGCCCCGCCGCTGCTGGCGAACATGTCCACCGGCCCTGCCCCGGCCGCCTCGATGACGCGCCGCAGGTCATCGGCGTGCTCCTGCGGCGTCGACTCCGCCGCACCGTCGTCGCGCGTGCTGCGGCTCACGCCCCTCGGGTCGTAGGTGAGGATCGTACGGTCGGTGAAGTGGGAGGCCAGCGTGGCGAATCCGCTCGCGTCCATGGGCGAACCGATCAGGAACAGGACGGCGTCGCCGTCCGTGCCGCCGCCGGTGCCTTCCCGGACGTCGTAGGCCAGCGTGGCACCGCTGACGGACAGCGTGCGGGTCTCTGTTTCGGGCATGGCCGGCTCCTCGTGCGTGGTGTGGTGCGACGTTTCTCCGTTGTGCGGGGTAGACCGCCCGACCGGCAGGAACTCATCGGTCAGTCCAGGCAGAACTCGTTTCCTTCAGGGTCGGTCAGCACGATGAAGCCGTTGTTCATCGGGGGAGCGGGCTCCTCGCGGTGCACCCGCTTCGCCCCCAGCGCGACGAGCCGGCCGCACTCGGCCTCCAGCGCCGCCATCCGCTCGTCGCCGTGCAGCCCGGGGGCCGCACGGACGTCGAGGTGGACGCGGTTCTTGGCGACCTTGTCCTCCGGCACCCGCTGGAAGAACAGCCGGGGGCCGTGCCCGTCCGGATCCTCGATGGCCGAATGCGAGTTGCGCTGGTCCTCCGGCACGCCGATCCGGGCGAGGAAGTCGTCCCACGCGGCCATGGGGTCTCCCCTGTTCGAGCGAAGCCGAGAACTTGGGGAAGGGTCGGCGCCCTCGGGGAGGTCGACGCCGGGCGGACCGGGGTGGACGTAGCCCATCACGTCGCGCCAGAAGGACGACAGGGCCCGCGGGTCGTGGGCGTCGAAGGTGACCTGGAGGTGGCGGCTCATCGGGCTTCTCCGTTCGTGACAGGATGTGCGGCGGGACTCGTGAGGTGACCTGCGGCGGTGCTCGTGACGGGACGCGTTGCTGAGTGCGTGTGCGCGTAGAGGTCGCGCAGCAGACACACCTCGGACAGATGGTGGATCAGCTCGCGCTGGATGTGCAGTACGAGATCGGCCATGGCCAATTCGGGGAAGGCGGGCTCCTTCTCGCCGACCGGGAGCAGCAGCCCGGCCTCGCCGAGGTCGCGCACTCCGGCCATCCAGACGTCCAGCTGGGCCTTGAGCTGGTCGAGTGCGGTGGCGGCACTGCCTGCGTACTCCCAGCCCTCGTACGACGCCGCGGGCGCGCCGAAGTGCGCCGCGTTGCGCGCGGCGAGCACGCCGACGACGACATGGCCGAGTTGCCAGGCGATCGTGGTGAACGGCGCAGGGTCGGGCTGCGGGAAGGCGAAGTCGATCGTGAAGTCCCCGGTACCGGCCTGCACGGGCGCCTTCGAGGTGCCGCGCGGCCGCACGCTCCAGGCGTCCGGCACCGGCGACCAGAAGTACTCGTCGTCGGTGAGGCCGTCGAGCCGGTCCCGCAGCTGATGGTTCCAGTGGAACTCCCACTGCTCGCGCAGCGTCCGGTTCCAGTCGAATTCGGTTGCGTTCATGGAGCCACCGTGACATTGATGGCGGACAGGATCGGTCCGCCATCGCGGAACATCTCCGAAGTACCTCGGACACACCTCAGACACACCTCCGAAAGGGTGCTCGCCATGGACGAGGCAGGCGGCGACGGGCTCGGGACGACGGAGCGGGTGCTCACCCTGCTCGGGCTGCTGCAGCAGCGCCAGGTCTGGACCGGCCCCGAACTCGCCGCCCGGCTCCAGGTCACCTCGCGCACGGTGCGCCGCGATGTCGAGCGGCTGCGCACGCTCGGCTATCCGGTGCAGGCGGGCCAGGGCGTCGGCGGCGGCTACCGGCTCGGCCCGGGGAAGGAACTGCCGCCGCTGCTCCTCGACGACGAGGAGGCGATCGCCACCGCGGTCTCGCTGCTCGCCGGAGCGGGCGGCGCGGTCGCGGGCGCGGGCGACGCCGCGCTCCGGGCGTTGAGCAAGCTCGACCAGGTGCTGCCCAACCGGCTGCGGCACGAGGTGCGCGCGCTCTCCGGTTCGGTGGAGTCCTTCGGCGGCGGCCGTACGCAGGTCGGCCCCGAGGTGCTCATGACGCTGGCCCGCGCCTGCCGCGACGAGGTGGAGGCAGGCTTCGAATACCGCTCCGGGGACGAACTGCGACGGCGGCGGGTCGAGCCCTACCGGCTGGTCGCCTCCGACCGGCGGTGGTACCTCTTCGCCTACGACCTCGACCGCGAGGACTGGCGCAGCTTCCGCGTCGACCGGATGGCCGAGGTGTCCGCACGGACCTGGCGGTTCCGCCCGCGCCCGGCGCCCGACGCGGCGACGTACGTGCAGGAGGGCGTGGCGAGCCGGGTCTACCCGCACCGGGCGCGCGTCCTCGTGCACGCGCCTGCCGACACGGTGCGCGCGCAGATTCCGGCAGGGGCGGCCGTCGTACGGCCGCGCGGGAACGGGAGCTGCGAGGTGCTCAGCGGCGCCGCCAGCCTCGACGCCGTACTCATGCACGTACTCCTGCTGGGACACGACTTCGAGGCGCTCGACCCGCCCGAACTGGCAGAACGCTGCCGCGCGTTGGCGGAGCGACTGCGGGCGGCCGGGGCGCCGGCCGCACGGCCGGCGCCTTCGATCACCTCGACCACTTCGACTGCGTCGGCTACTTCGGCAGGAGGGTGAAGATCTGCCGGGGCTTGAGCTCGCGCTCGTCGAAGGCGACGACGTCGCCCAGGCCACGGGCGGCGGTGAACGCCGCCTTGAAGGTCTCGTCGGACTCGAACCGGCCGGTGGAGACGACGGCGTCGCCGTCGGGGGTGGCCCAGATCTCGGCGGACAGGCATCCGGGGGCGGCCCGCATCGAGTCGCCCACCTGGTGCGCGCGGCCGATGAAGTCCTCGAAGTGCTCAGGACGCGGGTAGTGGAAGGCGATGAAGCCGACGGTCATCTCACTGTCTCCGATCACGTATACGGTGACGTACAAGTGAAGGCTAGCTCTTCTATACGGTGCCGTACATACGGCGGACAGTGAGGTGGGACACCCATGGGCACGATGCGCACGCCACGTGGCAGCTGGATCGAGGAGGGCCTGCGGGCGCTGGCCGCCGCGGGCCCGGACGCCGTGCGCGTCGAGGTGCTGGCGAAGAGGCTCGGCGTCACCAAGGGCGGCTTCTACGGATACTTCGCCGATCGGGGCGCACTGTTGGAAGCGATGCTCGACACCTGGGAGCGGGAGGCCACCGACGAGGTGATCGACCGCATTGAGGAGGAGGGCGGAGATCCGAAGACCAAGATCCACCGCGCGGGCATGCTGACCTTCTCCGACGACCGGCTGCTCCCCATCGACCTCGCGATCCGCGCCTGGGCCCGGCACGACGAGGCCGTCGCCGAGCGCCTGCGGCGGGTGGACAACCGGCGGATGGCCCTGCTGCGCGAGATGATCGGCACCTTCTGCACCGACCCCGACGAGGTCGAGGCCCGCAGTCTGCTCGCCTTCTGCGCGGCGATCGGCAGCCACTTCCTCGCCGCCGACCCCGGTGACCGCCCCCGGGACCAAGTGCTCGCCCGCGCCGCCGACCTGCTGCTCGACCGTCGTCCCGGAGAGACCGGCGCCTGACGGGTGCCGGGGCCCGTGGTGCTTGTGTGCAAGCGGCAACTACCATGACCGCCCACGCGCACCACCGGCAGACGAGAGGACTCCCGATGACTGCCACCGTCAGTTTCGAGGGCAACGAAATACCGCCGCAGCAACTGGAGGCGCGGGCAAGGAAGTTGGCGGGAGGACTGTACGATCTGGGGCTGCGCGCGGGCGACGTGGTCGCGGTGCTGCTGCGCAACGACTCCGTGTACGTGGACGTCATGCTCGCCTGCCGGCTCGGCGGCTTTCACTTCTCTCCGCTCAACTGGCACTTCACCCCGGCCGAGCTCGCGTACATCGTCGAGGACTGCGGCGCGCAGGCGGTCATCGGCCACGCGGACCTGCTCGAAGCGGCGCGCCCGGCACTCGCCGACGGCCTCACCGTCCTCGCCGTGGGCGGCGAGCAGGGCGACGGACAGGGCGACGGGCAGGGTGACGGGCAGGGTGACGGGCAATCCGTCGAACAACCGGCCCTCCCCTACGAGCCCTGGCTCGCCCAACAGGCCGACTACAGCGGCCCGTTGGTGTCCCCGGGCACGCACATGGCCTACACGTCCGGGACCACGGGCCGTCCCAAGGGAGTCGTCCGCGCATCCGTACCGGTGGAGGAGATCGACGACTTCCGCCGCCGCACCCTCGCCGTCGTCGAGCAGGTGTACGGGCTGCGGGCCGGCTGTCGCGCCCTGATGACGGCACCGCTCTACCACAGCGCACCGAGCATGTACGCCCAGTACGCCGCCCTGGCCGCGGAGCTGTTCGTCGTCGCGCCGCGCTTCGACCCCGAGCAGACCCTGGCCCTCGTCGAACGCCACCGCATCGACTCCCTCTACTGCGTACCGACCATGTACGTACGCCTGCTGAAGCTCCCGCGCGAGGTCCGCGACCGCTACGACCTGTCCTCGCTGCGCTTCGTCGGCTCGACCGGGGCCCCGTGCGCGCCCGAGGTCAAGAAGGCCCTGATCGACTGGCTCGGGCCGATCGTGCACGAGACGTACGCCTCCAGCGAGACCGGCTACATCACCGTCATCGACTCGGTGGAGGCCCTCGCCCGGCCGGGCAGCGTCGGACGTCCGCTCGGCGACGCGCAGATCCGGGTCGTCGACGAGGAGGGGAAGGAGTGCGCGCCGGGCGAGGTCGGCGTCCTGTACGTACGGCAGCCCGCGCACACGGACTTCACCTACCGCGGCCGGGAGCGGGCCCGCGAGGAGATCGGCCTCGGCGAACTCGTCTCGGTGGGCGACATGGGATACCTCGACGAGGACGGCTACCTCTACATCTGCGACCGGGCCGTCGACATGGTCATCTCCGGCGGGGTCAACATCTACCCGGCCGAGATCGAGGCCGCGCTCCTCGGCCGCCCCGGAGTCCTCGACTGCGCCGTCTTCGGAGTCCCCGACCCCGAATTCGGCGAACGCCTGCACGCGCTCGTACAGCCGGAAACGGACACCACGCTCGACCCCGCCCAACTGCGCGACGCCCTGCGCACCACACTCGCGGGATTCAAGGTCCCCCGCACCATCGACCTCGTCACCGAACTGCCCCGCGACCCCAACGGCAAACTCGCCAAGCACCGCATCCGCGCCGCCTACCTGGAGTCGACGCCGCACCCTGCCTAGGCGTACGGGCAGGTGGGGGCGGCGGTTGACCTTGACGCAGGGGCAGCCTCCCAGCATGGCAGCATGACTACGAGAAGCAGTGCGAGAAGCAGTGCGAGAAGCAGTGCGAGAAGCAGCGCGAGGGGCAGCGCGATCGAGGTCGTCGGGCTGCGGAAGTCGTACGGCGGCCGCGAGGTGCTCGCCGGAGTCGACCTGGCCGTCCCGGCGGGCACCGTCTACGCCCTGCTCGGGCCCAACGGGGCGGGCAAGACCACCATGGTCCGGATCCTGTCCACGTTGCTCGCGGCGGACGCGGGCGAGGCCAGGGTCGCCGGGTACGACGTACGGCGCGAGGCGCACCGGGTGCGCGCGGCGATCGGGGTGACCGGGCAGTTCTCCGCCGTGGACGAGCTGCTGACGGGGCGGGAGAACCTGCGGCTGATGGCCGACCTCGGCCACGGTGACCGGCGCGTTCGGCGCGGCCACCGCGACCGGCGCGGGGCGGCGACCGGGGTCGACCGGCTGCTGGAGCGGTTCCGGCTGGCCGATGGAGCCGACCGGCGCGCGGGGACGTACTCCGGTGGCATGAAGCGGCGGCTGGACCTGGCGATGACCCTGGTGGCCGAGCCACGGTTGATCTTCCTCGACGAGCCGACCACCGGCCTCGATCCGCGTAGCCGCCGTGAACTGTGGGGAATCGTGAGGGAGTTGGTGGACGGCGGAGTCACCGTCTTCCTCACCACCCAGTACCTGGAGGAGGCCGACCGGCTCGCCGACCGGATCGGCGTGCTCGACGGGGGCCGGCTGGTCGCCGAGGGCACTGCTGCCGAGCTGAAGCGGCTGGTCCCCGGCGGTCGCATCGAGCTTCGGGCCGCCGACAGCGGGCGGGTGGCCGAGCTGGCGCGCAGGTTCCCCGAAGCGAGCCCGAACCCGGGGGCACTCACCGTGACCCTGCCGCACGACGGCAGCCTCGCCACGCTGCGCCACCTGCTGGACAGGCTCGACGACCCGGAAGGGACCGACGACGGCGCGGTCACCGGGCTCGCCGTGCACACCCCGGACCTGGACGACGTGTTCCTGGCCCTCACCGGCCACCCCGGCGAGGAGGTACGGGCATGAACACCGCGACCTACGCCCTCCGGGACTCGGCGACCATGCTGCGTCGCAACCTGAAGCACATGGCCCGGTACCCGTCGCAGACGCTGATGCTGATCGGCCTGCCGCTGCTGTTCCTGCTGCTGTTCGTCTACGTCTTCGGCGGCACCATGGGCGCCGGTCTGCCCGGAGCCCCGACGGGGGACACGGGGGGTACGGGGCACCGCGGCGCCTATCTGACGTTCATCACTCCCGGCATCCTGACGATGACGGTGGCCAGCGTGTCCATCAGCACGGCGGTCTCGGTCGCCACCGACATGACCAGCGGGATCATCGACCGGTTCCGGACCATGGCCGTCGCCAGGTCCTCGGTGCTCACCGGGCATGTGCTCGGCGCGCTGATCCAGACCGCGCTGGCACTCGCCACGGTCCTCGGCGTGGCGTTCCTGCTCGGTCTGGAGGCCGCCGCCTCGGCGCTCCAGTGGGCGTTCCTGCTCGGTCTGCTCGCGCTGCTGTCGTTCGCGATGACCTGGTTCACCGTGGCGCTCGGGCTGGCCAGTCCGAACCCGGAGACCGCGAGCAACTGGCCGATGATCTTCATGTTGCTGCCGTTCGTGGGCAGTGGGTTCGTACCGGTCGGGTCGATGCCGGTCGGGCTGCGGTGGTTCGCCGAGTACCAGCCGTTCACGCCGGTCATGGAAGCCGCCCGGGGACTGCTGGCCGGATCGCCGGACGGTACGGACTCGCTGTGGGCCGTCGGCTGGTGCGCGGCGATCGGGCTGACCGGCTACCTCTGGGCGCGGCGTCTCTACCGGACCCGCGCCGCGAACTAGCAGAGAGAAGGAGACTGGTCCGATGCTGACCATCGGCGAGCTGGCGTCGTACGCCGGAGTGACGGTGCGAGCCGTGCGGCACTATCACGCGAAGGGGCTGCTGCCGGAGCCGGAGCGGGACCACTCCGGCTATCGCAGGTACGGCGCGGGCGCCGTGGTCGAGCTGATCAGGATCCGGACCCTCGCCGAGGCCGGGATCCCGCTGGCGCGCGTACGGGAGCTGCTCCAGGCCGACGAGGAGGAGTTCGCCGTGGCGGTCGCGGAGATCGACGAGCGGCTGCGGGCCGAGATCCGGGCACGGCAGCGGCACCGCGAGCGGATCGCCCGTCTCGCCGCGGGCGACCACCTGGTGCTGCCCCGGGAGGTGGTCGAGTTCCTCGACCGGTTGCGGGCGCTCGGGGTCGACGAGCGGATCGTCCAGGTCGAGCGCGACGGGTGGATCCCGCTGGCCGCGCGCTCACCCGAGCGGGTCCCGGAGTGGATGGCCCGCAAGCGGGAGCAGCTCGCGGACCCGCGGCTCGTCGACTTCTATCGCACCCTGGGCCGGGCGCTCGCCCGAACCGGCGCGGACCCACGGTCCGTGGCGTCGGCGGAGGCGGACGAGGCGGCCGAGCTGGCGGCGTTGGCCGACGAACTGGCCGACTACATCGCGGAGTTGGCCGACGCACAGGGCGATGACTACGTCGACGACGCCGACATCGAGCCACCGTTCGTGAAGCTGATGGACACGCTGGCTTTTGACACCGCGCCGCCGGCCCGTCGGCTGATGGAGCTGCTCAAGGAGCGGGGCTGGTCCGGCTGGACCAAGCTCGAACGTGTCGACGGCCAGGCGCGGGGCGCGGCCGGAACAGGGCAGGAGGGCCAAGAGGACACCGGGGTACGGCGCTTCCGGCGTTAGCGCCGCGCCCGCCCGCCCGCGGCACGTACCAGCGGAAGTACGTCCGCACGGGACTGGCGCCCCCGCCCCGGCCGTGGCTCCATGGCAGGGGGCCGAGTCGCGGGGGCCGAACCGTCGGCGTCGGCTCGTCGGTGTGCGCGGTGGGAGGTTGCCATGGGTGGCTGGAGCGACTGGTGGGAGGTGCCGGGCCGGGTGACGGGCTACGCCTCGGCGTGTGCCCGCAAGTACGGCCGCATCGACCTCTTCTCCCTCGGTGAGAACTTCCTCCCCGTCCACAAGACCGACCCCTTCGACGTGAACTCCCCCTGGAAGTCGCTGGGACAGCCCGGCTCCCTCGGGGTCCCGCCCGCGGTCGTCTCCATGGGGCAGGAGTACCTCGACGCCTTCTTCCACTTCGGTTACCACAACAGCTACAACGGCCTCAAAGCCACCCCGTGGACCGGCTTCCAGCGCTTCGACTGCCAGTCCCAGCACCCGATAGCGGTCTGTTCCTGGGGTCCGCAGCGCATGGACCTGTTCGCCTGCGACCGGGACGGCACCCTGGCGATGAAGCACCGGTGGTACGACCACGGGGCCTGGTCGGGCTGGGAGGACCTGGGCGGCGAGTTCTTCGGCGGGGTCGCGGCCGCGTGCTGGGCCCCCGGGCGCATCGACCTGTTCGGCGTCGGCTTCAACAACCGGGCGATCTGGCACAAGTGGTTCGACGCGGGCCACGGCTGGTCGGGCTGGGAGAGCATGGGTGGAATCACCAACGACGCGCCGTCCGCCGCCAGTTGGGGACCCGGGCGACTCGACCTCTTCCATACGGGCCTCGACCAGGCGGTCTACCACAAGTGGTTCGACGCGGGCATCGGCTGGTCCGGCTGGGAGTCCCTCGGCGGCTACGCCTGGAGCGGCACCGCGACGGCGTCCCCGGGCCCCGGCCGCCTGGCGGTGTTCCACCGGGGGCGCGAGAACACCATCTGGGCACGGAGGTTCGGCTTCTGAAGCAGTGGCCGGGCCGGGGCCAGGGCCCGGATCCGGCCGGTGCGGGCGGGGAGAATGGCGCGGACCGCCCTGGTCCGGTGGGGGCGTTGCTGGGAACCTCCTGGGATGGAGCTGCGAGGCGCGAGGGTACTGGTGACGGGTGCTACCGGAGGGATCGGGCAGGCACTGGCGGTGGCGCTGGCCGCCCGCGGCAGCGAGGTGGTGCTCACCGGGCGCCGCAAGGACCTGCTGGAGCCGTTGGCCGAGCGGCTGGGCGGCCGGGCCCTCCCGGCGGACCTGGCCGACCGGGGTGCGATCGAGGAACTGCTGGAGGCGGCGGGCGACATCGACGTGCTCGTGGCCAACGCCGCACTTCCCGCGACGGGCCTGCTGGACGACTTCTCCGTCCACGAGGTCGACCGTGCGCTCGACGTCAACCTCCGTGCCCCCATCGTGATGGCCAAGCTGGCCGGGCAGCGGATGGCCGCCCGCCGCCGCGGTCACCTCGTCTTCGTCAACTCGCTCGCCGGCAAGACCGCGTCCGGGCAGTCCTCCCTGTACAACGCCACCAAGTTCGGGATGCGCGGCTTCGCCCTCGCGCTCCGCGAGGACATGCGGCCCCACAACGTCGGCGTCTCCACCGTCTTCCCCGGCTTCATCAGCGACGCGGGCATGTTCGCCGACTCCGGCGCGACCCTGCCCCCGGGAGTCGGCACCCGTTCGCCGCAGGACGTGGCACGTGCGACCGCGAGGGCCGTCGAGCAGAACCTTGCCGAGGTGGACGTGGCCCCGCTGGGCCTGCGGCTGGGCGCTCTGCTCGGCAGCGCCGCACCGGGTCTGATGGCCGCTGTCCAACGCCGCTTCGGCAGCGACAAGGTCACCGAACAGCTCGCCAGGGGGCAGCGCCACAAGCGGTGACAGCGGTGAGGGCGGTGACGGCGGTGACTTCCCGGAGCCTGTGAGCGCGCAAGCATCGCGCGTCAGGGGTGGGTTCCATGCGTAAGGCGCATCAGCCTTGATAGGTTGCGCGGCATGGGAATGAGCTTGGAGGAGTCGCTGCGGCTGACCGTGGCCGCGCTGATGCAGGCGACCGGGGACTCGCAGCGGGGGATCGCGGAGGTCCTCGGCCTGACGCAGACGCAGGTCTCGCGCCGCCAGTCCGGTACCGCGTCGTGGCAGCTGGACGATGTGGACGCACTCGCCGCCCACTACGGCGTCCGTCCCCTGGAGCTGCTGGACGGCCCGACCAGGGCGTGCGACGCCCTGCCCGCGGCCCGGCTCCGCACCTCGAAGGAGAAGGAGAAGGAGAAGGAGAAGAAGGGGGCGGTCCGATGAGTGGCTCCAGTCACAGCTCCGGCCCCTCCTCCGGCCCCGTCTCCGGGCCCGGTCCTACCTCTGCCACCTCGACCTCCGGCTTCGACGCGATCGACTCGCTGCTCTCCGCCGTCGCCCCGCCCGCCGCACTGCCCGGCCCGGAGGTACGGCGGGACCTGCGCGAGCGCGCTCACCTCTCCAAGGCCCAGATCGCCAGGGCCCTCGGCGTCAGCCCCAGTACCGTCAGCGGCTGGGAGGCGGGCCGCGACCCGGTCGGCGAGATCCGGACGAAGTACGCCTACCTGCTCGACGGACTGCGGGACAAGCTCGGGAGCGCGGCAGCGGAGCGCACCGACGAGCCGGACGCCGACCTGGATTCCGTACCGGACCACGAGGACGCCGCTCCGGCCGGGCCCGATCAGGGGCCGGGGCAGGAGCAGGAGGACGACGGGGACGTGGAGGTCCTGTCCGCCGCCGAGCCGTGCGTGCTCTGCGGGCGGCCCGCCCTCCATCGGATGGACGGCTTCGCCCAGCACCTGGACCCCGCCGACTGCCAGGCCGACCCCACAACTCCCCCTGCCCCGGCTCCCGTTGCCGTTCCCGTACGTACGGAACCTGCCGTGAAGTCGAAGTCGAAGTCAGAGTCGAAGCCGACATCGACACCGACACCGACGAGGACGCAGACGCGTACGAGCCGTCCGGCCTCGCGGCCGACGGAGGAGAGGCCGCCCCGGGGCCGTGCGTTCCAGGACGAGTCCGGTCCCGGCGACCTCATCGCCCAGGCCGTGCAGGCGGCCCTCGCCGAGCACCGGGGCGACGTCGACGACGCCACCGCCGCGCTGCTGAAGCGGGCGATCCCCGACGCCATGCGGCTCCTCGACGAGACCCGCAAGGGCGGCAGGTACGACATTGTCGCCCACCCGTGGATCCCGGACGTACTGCGCAAGCAGACCTCCAAGGGTGCGGACCAGATCTGGGAAGCGCGCCCGAAGTGGACCCGCCACGAACTCCCCGCCGGTGCCCACGAGGTGACCGCGCTCGACATGAACGGCGCGTACCTCTCCGCCCTGAAGACCCACCTCCCGCTCGGCCAGCTGGAACACTCCACCGGCTTCGGCTTCGACCGCCGCCGCGCCGGGGTCCACCTGATCACCCCGCCGGAGTGGGAGCACGAGGACGTCCTGCCGAACCCCATCGGCAACCGTGATGAGCCGGGCCCGCTCTGGGTCACCGAGCCGACCCTCCGTCTCCTCCTGCGCCTCTCGGGCCCCAAGCGCCAACTCTGCGCGCCGCCCGAGATCCACGAGTCGTACACCTCGGGCGCGACGGAGGGCCTGCTGGAGAAGTTCCGCGTCGTGCTCAAGGACGCCCGTGAGACCGCGCTCGCCGAGGGCGACGAGGTGACGCTGGAGTATGTGAAGGCGATGTACTCGAAGTTCGTCTCGACGATGGGGGAGTCGAACTACAACCGGGAGCTGTACCGCCCGGACTGGATGCACCTGATCCGCTCCCAGGCCTTCTCCAACCTCTGGACGAAGGCCCTCAAGGCCCATGACGAAGGCCTGCACGTCGTACGGGCCATGGGCACCGACGAACTCCACGTGATCGGCGACTGGCGCAAGGTCTTCCCCGAGGGCCGGGGGGTCACGGAGGTGAAGGTGAAGGACGTATACAGCGTCGGTGAACCCGGAGTACCGTCCGGCGAATGACTTCCGAGCGGACGAAGCGAGAGCAGACGAAGCGAGAGCAGACGGATCGAGAGCGGGCGGATCGAGAGCGGACGGATCGCGAGTGGACGAACGCGGACGCGATCCGGCAGTGGAACGCCATCCCCCGAGCGGTGCTGGAGGCCATGGACCCCGAGGGGGACTTCGCCAAGCGGCATCTGCTCAATCCCGTGGTGCTGCGCATGCTCGGCGACGGTGGCCTGAAGGGGCAGCGGGTCCTGGACGCCGGCTGCGGTCAGGGCTACTTCAGCCGGATGCTGGCCGAGCGCGGTGCGGACGTCGTGGGTGTCGAGCCCACGGACACGATGGTCACGTACGCGCGGGCGAAGGAGCGGGAGCGCGGGCAGGGCATCCGGTACGTACAGGCCGATCTGACCGCCTTGCCGGAGCTGCCGGACCTGTCGGCCCCCTTCGACGCCGTCGTCTGCAACATGGTGCTCGCCGCCGTCCCCGACTGGAAGCCCGCCATGCGTGCCTGCGTGGAGGCGCTGCGGCCGGGCGGGCTCTTCGTGTTCTCGGTCAACCACCCCGCCTTCGAACAGCTCTGGAGGACCTGGCGCGCACACGGTGAGTACCGGCTGAGCGGCTATCTGGAGGAGTACGAACTCGCCCAGACGCACGCCTCCGACTTCCACCGCCCCCTCTCCGTGTACCTCAACCAACTCGCCTCACTGGGCTGCCGGTTGACCGAACTCGCCGAACCCGGACTCGACCCCGCCACCGCCCGCGAGGCCGAGCCGACGACACCGGGCATCGAGAGTTACGTACACCTGCCCAACTTTCTGATCGTGGCGGCGGTACGGGGCGCGAGCTGAGGGATCAGGGTGCGCGACGCCCCCACGCCGACACCAACGGGGCCGTCGCCAGGTCGAGTTGGCCCGTCGCCACGTTCGCCAGATGCCGGTCGATGTCCGCGTCCGTCGCGATCCCCGCCGCCACGAGCCGTCCCCGGATCTGCCGTACGGTCGCCGCTTCCAGCACGGTGCAGGCGGGCGAGGTGATCGGGAAGTAGGCGTCCGCCCGTAAGCCGGTTGGCGAGCCGCTGCCCGGGGCCGGACTCGTCCGGGCACAGCAAGGGCTGGAGCCCCGGATCGGCGTCCTCAAGGAGCAGCACCCCACCGGGCGCAGCGCCCGGACCATGCGGCGCAGCGCCTCGGCCCGGTCGACGACGTGCACCAGGACCAGCCGGGCGTGCACCAGGTCGAAACCGCCAGGCGGCGGAGGATCGGTCGCGACGTCGTGGCGCAGGACCTCGACCACCGGGGAGGCGGCCTCCCGGGCCCAGGACACGTCGATGTCCGCACAGACCACCTGCCTGGTGGGTCCGACGCGCTCGGCGAGCCCTGTGGGAACGGACGGGCCGCCGGCCCCCACCTCCCAGCACCGCATGCCCTCGGTGAGGCCGATCCGGTCGACGTGCCGGAACGTCACCGGGTCGAACAGCTCGGCCAGCGCGCCGAACCGTACGCCCGCCTCCGACTGCTGGTTGTCGAGCAGATAGCCGTGCTCGTTCTCCGCGCCGTCCGTGTCCGTGCTCATGCCCATGGCCGGAACTATTCCTCCCACTCTCCCGCCTGCTCCTTCCCCTCCCGCGTGTAGAGCAGCAGGAAGGCGAAGATTCCGGCCAGCCCGGCCAGGATGCACGCGGTGTCGGCGACCTCGGTGCCGAAGGTCTTCATCAGTGCGGCGGAGCCGACCGCGATGGCCACCGTCTGGCCCGCGACCACCGCGAATCCGGCGAGCAGGAAGAGGGCGACGAGAACGCGGGAGGCATTCAGGCAGAACGTATACATCTTCGTACTCCTCACATTCGTACTCCTCACACGGGTCATCCGGGAATCCAAATCGCTCCCACCACCATCAGCACGCCGATGAGGTACGAGGGCACGAGGTAGTACAGCGTCACCGGGACGAAGATCTTCACCGGGTTGATGGAGGCGATGCCCGCCGCCACGTACAGCGGTGCGGCGCCCGGCGGTGAGCAGCCCTCGGAGGAGGCCCACACGATGATGGCGGCGAACGCGATGTGCGGCGGGACGTCGGCCGCCGTCAGCGCGGCGAAGGCCACGGGGCCGACGGCCGCGAGCGTGGACGTCGTGTTGAGCGGGCCCGCGACGACCACCACGATCAGCCCGACCACGAGCGCCGCGACGATTCTCGGCACTCCCTCAAGATTGCGCAGGTAGGGGGCGAGCTGTTCGCCGATACCCAGGGTGTTCAGCACGTTGGAGGCGGCGAACGCCGAGATCATCGTGACGCCGATCAGCCCGAGCTTGGGGCTGATCTCCGACAGCAGCGTCCACCATTCCCTGCCGCCGTGCGGCAGCATCCGCCGCTCGACGATCAGTCCGGCGAGCAGCATCACCACCGGCAACCAGACCAACAGCGGTACGACGTCGGAGACTTCGAGCCCGCCGAGCCGTTCGCCGATGACGTCGCTGGTCGGCGACGCGGTGAGGACGATCGGCACCGCGATGGCGGCCAGTACGACCAGCGAGGTCCAGCCGGCCGCGAAGGTCCGGCGCAGCGGGTGGATGTCCTCCTCCGCCATCGCGCCCACGCCTCGCCGTCTGACGATGACGTACGCGATGACCAGCCGCAGCACGACCATCCAGGCACCCGTGACGAAGATCGTGCCGACCACGTCCTGCGCGGTGAGCACCGGCAGTACGGTCGGTGCCGCGAGGAGGATGAAGAAGGCGCCGCTGAAGGGGAAGGTGGCACCGACACCGGCGTTCCCGGAGAGGACCAGAGCGGCGGTTTCGCCGCTCGCCTTCGAACGCTTCATCCACGGAATGGTGATGGACCCGATGGTCGCGACGATCGCCGCGCCGTTGTGCGCGACTGCCCCGAAGAGACCGGCCGAGACCGTCGCCGCGTAGGCGGAACCGCCCTTGCGGCGGCCGAGCAGCGAGCTGAGGATGTCGATCATCCGCTGGACGAGCCCGGTTCTCGTCAGGAGTTCGCTGACGAAGACGAAGGCCAGGGCGGCGAAGGTGATCTCCGACTTCAGCCCTTCGACGAGGGCGTCCCACGCGACGCGCGGCGCGTCCGTCCCCGCGAACGCGGCGGCGGCGAGGAAACCGATGACCATCGCTTCGCCGATGTTGCGCTTGAACGCCACGTTCCATACGACGATGGCCCCGATGAAGGCGACCAGAGCGAATATCGCGTTCATGGGCGCCGACCGTCCCGCCGACTGTCCCGCCGACTGCTCCGGCGCGGGAACAGGCCGTCGGCGGCGGCCTGTTCAGCCCGCCGGTGGTACTTCCAACCCTGCGTTACGGTACGCATCCTGGGCCTCCTCCCCGGTGAGGAACGCGTGCAGTGCGCGGGCCCCGGCCCGGCCGACCGCCGCCGTGCCCAGCGCGACGGACAGCTCGGTGAGGTGCTGGGCCCCGTCCGGCAGCGGTCCCACCACCCGTGCCTCGGGCACGAACATCAGCTCGCTCATCTGCTGCACGGCCAGGTCCGCCCGGCCGTCGGTGACGGCCAGCGCGGTGAAGCCCTTCTCGACGACCGTGGCCCGTTCGTTCACCTCGTCCGCGATGCCGAGCCGCTCCAGCAGACCGGCGAAGTGGACGCCGCTGGCACCGGTGCGCGAGTACGCCACCGAACGGGCCGAGCGCAGCGCCGTGACCAGCGCGTCGACCGTGTCGATGGCGGGCGGCTCGGCGCCGGGCGGTACGGCCAGACCGACTCCGACCCTGGCGAGGTCCCGTACCGAGGCCTCGTCGATCACCCCCGCCTCGCACAGCGCGGGGAACGAGCCGGTCACCCCGACCATGACCTCCGGCCGTGCGCCTTCCTCAATGCGCCTGAGCAGTACGTTGGTCGGGTCGTAGACCCCTTCGACGGTGGTGCCGGTCCGCTCGGTGAACGCCGTGAGGATGACGTCGTCCAGGGCCTTCTTCACCGCGAGCGCACTGAAGAGGTGCACCGGGTGCGGGTGGGGTTTGTTCGTGGACATCTTTGTCCTTTCGCAGGGGGAGCAGGTCGGGAGGGCAGGTCGGGGGAGCAGGCCGGGGGAGCAGCTCAACGGTCGGCCGGGCGCAGTGCGCCGCGCCGGGCCTCCGTCAGCGGGCGGGTGCGGGTGCCGCGCAGCAGGAGGAAGAGCCTTGCCGTCTCCTCCACCTCCTCGGCCACCTCCAGCGCGCGTCCCGGGTCAGGGGCGGCGACGACCGGACCGTGGTTGCTGAGGAGCAGCGCTGCGTGGTCGCGGGCCAGCGCCTCGACGGCGGCGGCCGCCCGGCTGTCGCCGGGGGCGAAGTACGGCACCAGCGGGAGTCGGCCGACGCGCATCGCGTAGTAGGCGGTGAGCGGCGGCAGCACGTCGTCGCGGTCGACCCCGGCCAGGCACGAGACCGCTGTCGCGTGCGTGGAGTGGGTGTGCACCACGGCCCGGTCGTACGGCCTGGCGCGCAACATCGCGGCGTGCAGGAACGCCTCCTTGGACGGCTTGCCGCCGGACACGTGCTGCCCTTCGGCGTCGACGACCGACAGCTCGTCGGCGCGCACGGTGGCCAGGCTCGACCCGGTGGGCGTCACCAGGATGTGGGCGCCCGCGCGCAGCGAGACGTTGCCCGTGCTGCCGTGCGTCAGCGAACGGGCGGCGACGGCCCGCGCGACGGCGATGAGGTCTTCGCGCTCTGGCTGGTCGGCGGGGAGACTCATGCCGTCCCCTCGGCGGAGGCCGGGGCGGACGCGTCCACGAGCAGTCCCGGCCCGCCGAAGTTGCCGGACTTGAGCAACAGCGCGAGCGGCGGCCCGCTGCCGCCCAGCGGATGGATCCACGGCACACCGCGCGCGGCCTCCACGCCGACACGTGCACCGGTGACCCCGAGCGCGGCGACCACGGCCCCTGACGTCTCGCCCCCGGCGGCTATCAGCCGCCGCACCCCGCGCCCGGCGAGCCCGGCCGCGATCAGCCCGGTCGCCTCCTCCAGCATGGCGGCCGACCGCTCCACACCCAGCAACTCCTGTGTCCTGCGCAGCAGTTCGGGTTCGGCGGAGGAGTAGAGGACGGGTGAGTCGGCACCGGCGGGCAGTGCGTCGTACCAGGCGAGCGCGGCGGCGGCGAGCGCCACCGGGTCCGGCACGGCCACCGGGTCCAGACGGTACGCGGGCCGGCCGGCCCCCTTGAGCGCCGCGAGCTGCTCCAGGGTGCGGCGGGAACAGCTCCCGCTCAGTACCGCTGCGGGCCCGCCGGGCGCCGACCCGGTGTCCGTGGCGGCCGTCGTCCCGGCGTACGCATGCGCGAGTCCCGCGGCAAGACCCGCCGCGCCCGCGACGAGCGGTGCGTCCGCGAAGGCCAGGCCCAGTGTGCGCAGGTCGCTCCCGTCGATGCCGTCGGCGAGCACGTACCGTGCGCCGTCGTCCCCGGCACGGGTCAGCGCGGCGCGTACCGCCGCCGGGCCCTCCCGTACCGTATCGAGCCCGATCAGCTCCACCTGCTCGCGCGTCTGGGCCCGCAGCAGCCGGGGCAGGTACGAGTCCGTCATCGGGGTCACCGGGTGGTCGCGCATGTGCGACTCGCCCAACAGGACGCCGTCCACGAAGAGTTGGCCCTGGTACTGGGTCCGCAGGTGTTCGGGTGAACTCGGCGTCAGGGGCACGGGACCGGCGCCCGTCGCCCCGGCCAGCGCGTCGAGGACCGGACCGATGTTGCCGCGCGGCGTCGAGTCGAACGTCGAGCAGAACTTGAAGTAGAGCTGCCCCGTGCCCTGCCCGCGCAGCCACTCGTACGCGTCCATGGACGCCTTGACGGCATCCGGGGCGGGCACCATCCGGCTCTTCAGCGCCACCACCAGGGCGTCGTGCGGGGGCAGTCGGGTCGTGCCGTCGCCGGGTACCCCGAAGAACAACAGCGTCCGAAGCCCGGCCCTGCGCAGGGCCACGGCGACGTCGGTCGCCCCGGTGAAGTCGTCGGCGATCACGCCGAGCGGGGCCGGTGCGTGGGGATGTGCGGTCATGCGGGCCCTCCGTAAGTGGTGAGGCGGGTGCGCAGGGCGGCGGCCGCGGCCTGCGGGCCGGAGACGACCGGCAGGCCGAGCGCGGCGGACAGGGGTGCGGCGGCGGGCGCCAGCGAGTACTGGGCGAGCAGTACGGCGTCGGCCCCGTCGGCGTACGGCAGGCATGCGCGGTGCAGCGCTCCGGCCAGCTCGGCGGTGTCGCCTCGGCGGGCCGCGTCGAAGGCGTCGGGCGCCACCACACCGACCGGCTCCGTCGCAGAACCGGCCGCCGCCACGGCGGCGGAGAAGCGCGCCACCGAATCCCGCATCGCGCCTTCGAACGAGGCGAGCACCAGCACCCGGCCGAAGCCCGAGGACAGCGCCCGCGCGAAGGCGGCCGTGTCGGGCGCGAGCAGCGGGACCCGCGTCCCGACCGCCTCGGTGACCCGGCCGTACAGCGAACAGGTCAGCAGCACCCCGTCCGCCCCGCCCTCCAGGGCACAGCCGATCAGCCGGCGCATCCGGTCGACGAGGGCCGGCGGCAGCGGCCCCTCGGCCGGTGCGTCGCTCAACAGCCGGTCGTCCAGCAGGTTCCAGGCCTCGGCCGCCGGGAACTCCTCGGCCAGGCCCGCGACGGCGGGGGCGACGGCGGAGGGGACGGCACTGATCAGCGCGATCCGGGGCGCGCGGGGCGCTCGGCCCCCGGCCGCCTCTTCCTCTTCGGCGTTCACCGGGCCACGCCCGCCAGTTCGGAGATCCAGGACAGCCCGTTCACCGTGCCGTCCGCCGGGCGGTACTCGCAGCCGATCCAGCCCGCGTAACCGGCGTCCAGCAGTGTGCCGAAGACACGCGGCCAGGAGATCTCGCCGGTGCCCGGCTCCGTCCGGTCCGGCGGGTCGGCGATCTGGAGGTGCCGGACCCGGGGGAGTTGCTCGCGCAGCGTCGTGACGAGGTCCCCTTCCTGCACTTGTACGTGGTAGAGGTCGAGCAGCAGCCCGAGCGCACCGTCCCCGTCCCCTTCTCCGCCCAGGGCCTCCACGACGGCGGCGGCCCGTGCCTGGGTGTCAAGGAGGAAGCCGGGCGCGTCGCGGCTGTTCTGCGCTTCCAGGACCAGGCACACCCCGGTGCCGCGGGCCCGTTCGACGGCCCAGGCGAGGTTGCCGACGAACGTGGCGAAAGCGCGGTCGTGGCCGACCTCGGGCGGTCGTACTCCGCCCAGCACGTGCAGGAAGTCGCTGCCCAGCTCGACCGCGTAGTCGAGGCCGCGCTCCAGATCGGCGCGGAAGCGGTCGGTACGCCCCGGCAGGCAGGCCGCACCCGCCCGCTCCGGTGAACCGGGCTCGCCCACCGGTGTGTTGATCAGCACCTGGTGCAGCCCCGCGTCCGCGAGGCGCCGGCGCAGCCCGGCGGCCGGGTACGGATAGGGGTCGGCGTACTCGACACCGGTGAAACCGGCGTCGGCCGCGGCGTCGAACCGCTCCTCGAAGGGGACTTCGGTGAACAGCCACTTGAGATTGGCGTCGAAGCGCAGCCCGTTCGGTGCCCGCATCAGAGCGCCCCGACGCCGGACGCGGCGCTCGCGTACTCCGGGTTGACCAGGTGGGCGGGGGCGCGGCCCGCCAGTACGTCGATCACCTGCCGCGCGGCCATCGCACCGGACCTGGCGCGCGCCTCGACCGTGGCGGCGCCGATGTGCGCGGTCACCAGGACGGCGTCGAGCGTACGCAGCCTGCTGCCGGGCGGCAGCGGCTCGCACTCGGTCACGTCCAGTGCGGCGCCCGCCAGTCGGCCCGCCTCGACCGCGTCGGCGAGCGCGTCCTCGTCCACCACCCCGCCCCGCGCGGTGTTGATCAGATAGGCGTCGGGCTTCATCCGGCGCAGCGCGGCGGCGTCGATCAGATGCCGGGTGGTGTCGTCCAGGGAGAGGTGCAGGGTGAGGAAGTCCGCCTCCGCCAGCACCCCTTCGACGGTCCGCGCCTCGACGCCGGTCTCCGCGAGGAAGTCCTCGTCCAGCCGCGGATCGTGGGCGACGACCCGCATGCCGAGCGCGAGCGCCGCGCGGGCGACGGTCTTGCCGATGGAGCCGAGGCCGACGACGCCGAGCGTCGTGCCGTACAGCTCCCGCCCGCTCTCCTGCGGCCAGCCGCCGCTCCGCACGGCGGTGAGGTTCCGCGGGATGCGCCGGGCGCAGTTCAGCATCAGGGCCAGGACGTGCTCGGCGACGGATATCCGGTTGGTGCCCGGGGTGCAGGTGACCGCGATGCCCTGCCGGGTCGCCGCCGCCACGTCGATGTTGTCGTAACCGACGCCGCAGCGGCCGAAGACCTTCAGCCCGGGAGCCGCCCGGATGACCTCGGCGGAGAAGGCGTCGGTGCCGGCGACGACGCCGGCCACGTCCGCGACGCAGTCGGTGAGGGTGCGCCCGGTGGCCTCCCGGTCGGCCCGCCTGGCGAAGACCGTCTCCAGTCCGGCGTCCCGGAGCAACCGGTCGACCTCGCCGCCTGGTTCGAGGTACGGAGTGGTGACGAGCACCCGGGGCGGGCGTTCCTTCGGGGCGTGCGGCACGGGCATGGGGAGTCCTCTGTCTCTTCTCTTCTGTCCGCGCTCTCGCGTCCAGTGATCCGGTCCAGCTCAACGCGCTTGACTATAGTATAGGATTCGATCGAATACTATAGCGATGAGTGAGTGCATGTGATCACGGAGAAGGGGCCGCGCTACCATCGGGCGACGAAGGAGGCTGGCATGGTTACGCGCCCGTCCGATCGGCTGCCCCTGGCCGACCAGATGTACGAGGTGCTGCTCGGGCAGTTCATGGACGGACTGTGGTCACCGGGCCAGTCGCTCAACATCGGCGCACTCACCCGCGAGCTGAACGTCAGCCAGACCCCCCTGCGCGAAGCGCTCGCCCGGCTCGAACACACCGGCCTTGTCCGCCGCGAGGCGCTCAAGGGCTACCGCGTGGCCCCGCTCTTCAGCGAGACCGAGCTGATCAAGCTGATGGACGCGCGCCTGGTCCTGGAGCCGACCCTCACCTACGAGGCGGGCCTGCGCACCACCCCCGAATTCCTCCAGGACGTCGCGGCCAGCATCGAGGACCTGCGGCGCTGTGCGGCGGACGGCGGCGCCGCGACGGTGCGCGCCTACCTGTCGGCCGACGAGCGCTTCCACTTCCTGATCGCCAAGCAGTCCGCCAATCCGTTCCTGGAGTCGGCCTACCGCTCGCTGGGCGGCCATGTGCAGCGCTTCCGGCTGTTCACCGAGCTCGGCTCGTCCGACGCGGAGTCCCCCGCCCACGACCACGCCGCCGTGTACGACGCGCTGGCCGCCGGGGACGCCGAGGGTGCGGCCGACCGGATGCGGCAGCACATCGAGAACGCGAAGGCCCGCGCGCTGAAGGACCGCCAGGCCGTACCGACCGACTGACCGTCCCGCCGAGTGGTCGTTCCGCCGGGCGGTCGGTCAAGTCAACTCCCCTTCGCCTCACGGGAGTTGCGGAAGATGCGGCCGGGGGTGCGGCGGCTGGCAGAATGTCCAGACATGTTGAGTTCTGCGAAATCCGCGACCGCGCTCCGGCGGTCGGCACGCATATCGGTCGACCTGCTGCTGGTCCTGGCGATGGCCGCGGTGGCCCTGTGGCTGCTCGGCCAGATGTGGTCGGTGGTCTGGCCGGTCGTCGTGGCCCTGTTCCTCACCACGCTGACCTGGCCGCCGGTCCGGTTCCTGCGCAGGCACGGCTGGCGGCCCGCGCTCGCCGCCTCACTGGTGACCGTGCTCTTCCTCCTGCTCTTCCTGGGCATCCTGGCGCTGATCGCGGTGCCGGTCGCGTCCGAGTCCGGCCAGCTGACCGACGGAGTGATCGCGGGTCTCCAGCAGCTGCGCGAGTGGGCCTCCGGGCCGCCGCTGAACATCGGCGACGACCAGCTCACCGGCGTCCTCGACGCGGCGGTCGAGCGGCTGCAGCACAGTGTCGGCAGCGTGGTCAGCGTCTTCGGCACGGGTGTGAGCACCGTGGTGAACAGCCTGGTCACCGCGGTGCTGGCGCTCTTCCTGATGTTCTTCTTCCTCAAGGACGGCCCGCGCTTCCTGCCGTGGCTCACCCGTCAGCTGCCCGGCCGGTTCGCCACCGACGTCCCGGTCGTGGCCGCGCGCTGCTGGGCCACGCTGGGCACGTTCGTCCGTTCCCAGGCGATCGTCGGTCTGCTCGACGCCGTCCTCATCGGCATCGGTCTGTGGATCCTGGGCGTGCCCCTGGTGCTGCCGCTGGCGGTGCTGACCTTCGTGTCCGCGTTCGTACCGATCGTCGGCGCCTTCTTCGCCGGCTTCGTCGCGGTCCTCATCGCATGGGTGTCGAACGGTCCGACGGACGCGCTGATCGTGCTCGCGATCATCGTCGTGGTGCAGCAGCTGGAGGGCAACGTGTTCCAGCCCATGATCCAGAGCCGCGGGCTCGGACTGCACGCTGCGGTGGTCCTGATGGTGGTGGTACTGGGCAGCAGCCTGGCCGGAGTGGTCGGCAGCCTGCTCGCCGTACCGGCGGCCGCGCTGATCGCGGTGATCTGGAACTACGTGCGCGACCAGCTCGGCGGACCGGGGGAGCCGGGAGAGTCGGGAGAGCCGGGAGAGTCGGGGGAGCCGGGAGAGCCGGGGGAGCCGGATGCACAGGCGGTCACGGAGCCGGAAGCGGAGCCGGTGCGCTAGGTCACCGGCTGCTGCTGTGTGACGCAGTGGATGCCGCCGCCTCCCGCGCCCAACCGGTCGGTGTTCAGCTGCTCGACGACGCGGTCCGGGTAGAGGCGGGACAGGGTCGCCTTCGCCGCCCGGTCCGCCGCCCCGTCGCCGAAGTGGGCGCTGATGACGGCCCCGTTGCAGAGGTAGAAGTTGGCGTAGGAGGCGAGGAAGGCGGGGTCGGTGGAGCGGATCCTGTCGTAGTCCGGGCCCTGGAGCTCCATGACGTCCATCGGGAGCCCGGCGGCGGTCGTCGAGGCGGACAGGATGCGGTGCTGCTGCCGGGCGTCGCGGGCGTAGGCGTCGTCGTCCGATGCGAGGGGCAGCTGGACGAGGGCCTCGCCCGCGGCCAGGAAGCGGGACGTCGCGTCGACGTGGTCGTCGGTGATGTCCTGGCCGCGGACCCCGTCGAACCAGATCACCTTGGACGCGCCGTACGCGGCACACATCGCCGTCTCCAGCTGCCGCTCCGACCGTCCGGGGTTGCGGTTGCGGTTCACCAGGCTGCTGCGGGTCGCCATCAGGGTGCCGTCGCCGTCCTGCTCGATCGCACCGCCCTCGCCGACCAGGTCGGCGCGGGTGAACGGCACGCCCACGTAGGAGGCGACCCGTTCGGCCACGAGGGCGTCCCTGGCGTGGGTCTGCTTGTTGCCCCAGCCGTTGAAGTTCAGGCCCACCGTGTCGAGGCCGCCCGCCCCGTCGGTGCGGAAGACGGGTCCCGAGTCGCGCATCCAGCAGTCGTCGACGGGGACGGTGGTGAGGACGGCGACCGAACTGCCGCACTGGGTACGGGCCTTGGCGGCGCTCGCGGGGTTGGCGCACATGACGACGGGTTCGTACTTCGCGATCGTACGGGCGATCAGGGCGATGTCCGCCTGTACGCCGCCCAGCCGGCCGCCCCAGATCGCGGAGCTGTCCGGCCAGGCCATCCAGGTGCGGGTGTGGCGGACGTCCTCGGTCGGGACGCGGAAGGGGCCCGCGGCTGAGGGGCCCGCGGCGGGGCGCGCGCCGGCCCGGGTGGCGGTCGCGAGGGCGGCGCCCGCGGCGGTCAGCCCGGCGGCTGCGAGAAATCGGCGGCGGTTGATCTCAGGTCGTTTCATGTGTGCCTCCTGAAGGGGACGTGCCTGACGGAGCCGACAGCTCCTGGCGGGCCTCCGCGATCCGCTCCGGGTTCCAGCCGGGGTGCGGTACGGACTCCAGGAGCAGCCGGGTGTACGGGTGTTGCGGCGCGGCCAGCACCTCGGCGGTGCGGCCGGCCTCGACGACGCCGCCCTGGCGCATGACGAGGATCTCGTCGGTGACGCACCGGACCACGCCGAGGTCGTGGGTGATGAAGAGGTAGCCGATCGGGGTCCGCGCGCGGATGTCCGCGAGCAGGTTGAGGATCTGGGCCTGTACGGACACGTCGAGGGCGGCGACCGCTTCGTCCAGGACGAGTACGGCCGGTTCCACGGCCAGGGCGCGGGCGATGGCGACGCGCTGGCGCTGACCGCCGGACAGGTGCCGGGGCAGTGCCTCGGCGGCGCGGGCGCCGAGGCCCACCTGATCGAGGAGTTCGCGGATCCGGGGGCCCGGGTCACGGCCGGGGAAGTGCAGGCGCAGCGTCTCGCGCAGGACCTGCTCGGCGCTGGTCCTCGGGTCGAGGGAGAGGTACGGATCCTGGAACACCATCTGCACCTCGCGGGCGCGGGCCAGCCGCTGGGCCCGGCCCCGTACACGCGGGGGCCTGACCCGGCCCCGTATCCGCACCTCCCCCGCGTCGGCGCTCTCCAGGCCGACGAGGATGCGGGCGGTGGTGGTCTTGCCCGAGCCGGAACCGCCGACGATGCCGAGCGAGCCCCCCTCGTTCAGGGTGAAGGAGACTCCGTCGACGGCACGGACGGCGTCGAAGGCGCGGTGCAGGCCGGTGACCTGGAGAAGGGGCTCAGACATCGGCGGCGGCCCCTTCGGCGGTGAGCAGGTCGGTGTGGTGGCAGGCCGCGAGGTGCGCCGGTTCCGGTAGGGGCCCCGGGGCCCGTACGAATTCCGGCACCCGCTCCCGGCAGATCCCGGTGGCCAGCGCGCACCGGTCCGCGAACGCGCAACCGGTCAGCGGCGTCCGCAGGTCGGGCGGCTGCCCCGGGATGGCGGCGAGCCGGCCGCCTGGGGCGGTGAGGCGGGGCGTGGAGGAGAGCAGGGCCGCGGTGTACGGGTGGCGGGGGCGGGCGAAGAGCGCGTCGGCGGGGCCGGTCTCGGCGATCCGTCCGGCGTACATGACGTACACGCGGTCGCTGATCGCGGCGGCCAGGTCGAGGTCGTGGGTGACGAACAGCAACCCGGTGCCGAAGTGTCTCCTGAGCCGGGTGAGCAGGGCGATCACCTCGGCCTGGGTGGTGACGTCGAGGGCGGTGGTGGGTTCGTCGGCGAGGAGGAGGGCGGGGCCGCCCATGAGCGCGGCGGCGATCATGACGCGTTGCAGCATGCCCCCCGACACCTGGCTCGGGTACTTGGTGAGGGCGCTCTCGTCCAGGCCGACCGCGTCGAGGAGTTCGACGGCGCGGGCGGTGGCGGCCTCCTTCTTCGCCCCGGCCGAACGGACGCCCTCGGTGAGGAAGTCGCCGATGCGGCGCAGCGGATTGAGGGCGGCGCGCGGGTCCTGGAAGATCATGGCGACGCTGCCCGTGCGCAGGGCGCCCAGCCGGTCGGCGCTCATGGTGAGGACGTCCTCGCCCGCCACCCGTACGGTGCCCGAGGTGAGGGCGTCGGGCGGCAGCAGCCCCAGGGCGCTGCGCGAGGTGAGGCTCTTGCCGGAGCCGGACTCGCCGACCAGGGCGACCGTCTCACCGGGCCCGACCGTGAGGTCGACACCGTCGAGGACGGGGCGGGCGGTGCCGGGCAGGGTGAGGTGCAGGTCGTGAACATCCAGTACGGGTACGGAGGTTGAGCTCATCGGTCCCTCCTGGCGACACGGTCGGCCCACCGTTCCCCGACCACGTTGAACGCGACGACGGTCAGCACGACGAGGACGCACGGCAGGATCGCGGAGAGCGGGTAGCCGTGCTGGACGGCGGTCTGCCCGTCGAAGACCATGCGGCCCCAGTCGGGCGTGAGCGGCGGCACGCCGAGCCCGAGGAAGGACAGTCCGGCCAGGTCCATCAGCGCGTAGCCGAAGTGGACGGTGGACTGGGCGAGGACGACGGGGGCGATGTTGGGCAGGACGTGGCGCAGACAGATCTGGAGCGCGGAGTGGCCCTGGACCCGGTGGGCGCTGACGTACGGGCGGGCGCGTTCGGCCAGCACGAGGGAGCGGGTGAGCCTGCTGACGTACGGCAGGTAGGCCAGGCCGAGTGCGGCGACGGGGGCGAGCAGGCCCTCCCCGTACACGGAGATGACGAGGATCGCCAGGAGCATCCCGGGGAACGCGAAGACGAGTTCGGTGGAGCGGGACAGGACGGCGTCGAGCCGGCCGCCGCGCCAGGCCGCCGCGGTCCCGACGGCGAGGCCGGCGACGGTGGAGAAGACAACGACGCCGAGCGGACCGAGGAGGGAGGTACGGGCGCCGACGAGGAGGCGGGCGAGGGTGTCGCGGCCCGCGACGTCGGCGCCGAGGGGGTGTTCGGCCGAGGGACCGGCGAGTGCGGCGGACAGGTCGACTGCGTTGGGGTCGTGGGGGGTGAGCCAGGGGGCGAACAGGGCGCAGACGACGAGGCCGGCGAAGGCGAGGCAGACGAGGTGGAGAGGGGAGCGGCCGGAACCGGCGGCGCGGATCCTGGCGAGTCCGGGCCTGCGGGTGAGGACGGCGGTCATACGGCTGCGCTCCTCGTGCCGAGGGCGATCCGGGGGTCGACCAGCGGCAGGACCAGGTCGACGAGCAGGTTGACCGCCATGAACAGGCCGACGACGAGGAGGGAGACGGCCTGGACGGTCGGGAAGTCCTTGGTGCTGGTGGCCAGTTCGAGGAGCTGGCCGATGCCGCCGATGCTGAAGGCGGTCTCCACGAGGACCGTGCAGACCAGCAGGGTGGAGACGATGAGTCCGCCGGTGGTGAGCAGGGTGGCGAGGGAGTTGCGCAGCACGTGGCGGCGGATGACCTGGCGTTCGGGGACGCCCCGGCTGCGGGCGACGGTCACGTGTTCGCTGCCGAGGGCTTCGAGCATGGCGGTACGGGTGACGCGGGCGAGCATGCCGATCAGGTAGAGGGCGAGCGCGATCGCCGGGAGGGTGAGGTGCAGGACCGTGTCGAGGAAACCGTCGCCCGCACCGCTGCTGGGGAACCAGCCGAGCCGGACGGCGAAGAGCCCCTGGAGCAGGACGGCGGCGACGAACGACGGGGTGCCGATGGCGAGGGTGGTGGCGACGAGGACGGTGGAGTCGACGGCTCCGCCGCGCACGGCGGCGATCCGGCCGAGCAGCAGGCCGACGGTGACGACCACCACGAGTGCCATCGCGACCAGCAGCAGTGTGGTGGGAAGACGGTCGGCGAGGAGCCGGGAGACGTCGGTGCGGTACGTGAGCGACCGGCCGAAGTCACCCTGGAACAGGTCGCCGAGCCACCGCAGGTAGCGCATCGCGAACGGTTCGTCGAGGTGGTAACGGGCGTTGATCGCGGCGAGGGCCTCGGGGGATGCGGAGCGGCCGGAGAGCAGGAAGCTCGCGGGGCTGCCGGGTGCCAGGTACATCGCGCCGAAGACGGCGAACGAGGCGACGAGGAGGGTGACGGCCATCTCTGCGGTGCGCCGTACGGCGAACTTCACGAAGTTCATGGCGTGGCCCCACCGGCGGATTCTCCCCCGGCGGCTTCCGCGCGGGCGGCCCCCACGTCGGCGGCCCACGGGTAGTACATGTACGCGATGCTCGTCGGCGCGCCGGTGATCCTCTTGTTGAGGAAGAGCGCGGTGGGCCACTCCGCGACCGGTATCCACGGCAGTTGCTCGGACGCGTGCCGCTGGAGCTCGGCCTCGGTCCTCAGCCGGCGGTCCCGGTCGTAGGTGGTGGTGGCCAGGTCGGCCAGGGCGTCGTACCGCTTGTCGCTGTAGCCCGCGAAGTTGAGGTAGGCGCCGGTCTTGAAGTTGGTCAGCAGGTCGAGCGGGTCGGTGATCGAGTCGTAGTAGGTGAGCGGGAACATGTCGATGCCCGTGCGCGCCCCGGGGTCGGTGAAGAGCGCCGTGAAGGCGTTGGGGGCGATGGACTTGAGCCTGACCTTCAGTCCGATCCGGCTTCCGGCGTCCTGGACGGCGGTGGCGAGCAGGGAGACGTCCTGGCCGATCGAACTGGTCGCGACGGTCAGGGTCTTGCCGGTGGCCCCTGCCTCTTCGACGAGAGCCTTGGCCTTCTTCAAGTCCCTTGTTGTCGGCGGCAGTTGACCGAATGCCGCTTTCCGTGTCCCCGGTGCGGCCCCCGCCCAGGCGGCCCGTGCGGTCAGGGAGTGGGTGGCGGTGCCCGCACCGCCGAGGCCGGCGTGCACGAACCCGGTGCGGTCCAGGGCGAGGGAGAGGGCCCGGCGGACGCGGACGTCCCCGAGCGCCCCCTTCATACGGGTGATGCCGAGGTTGACGGTGCTGAGGCCCTCCCCGAAGTGGAGGGTGCCGACACCGCTCTTCCGCAGCCGTTCGTAGCTCTCGGTGGGGATCAGGTAGCCGCCGTCGGCCTCGCCGCTGAGCAGGGCGTTCGTACGGGACGAGGCGTCGGTGAGGAAGCGGAAGACGACCTGCTTCGACTTGGCGCGGGCGCCCCAGTAGCCGTCGAAGCGGTCGAGCCGGAGCGACTGCCCCTTCTTCCACTCGCCGAGGGTGAAGGGCCCGGTGCAGGCGAGGCCGCCGGAGGTGCCGTAGTCCTTGCCCGCCCTGGTCACCCCGGCCTTGGAGGCCACCACTCCGGCGGCGGTCGCCATGTACTGGGGGAACTGCGAGTCGGGCTTCTTCAGCCTGACGGTGACCTGGAGCGGTCCCGACTTCCGGATCGAGGCGACGTTCTCGAAGTTCTGCGCCCAGGCCGCCGCGTTGGCCGGGTCCCGCTGGCGGCCGAGGCTGAAGACGACGTCGTCGGCGGTCATGGTCCGCCCGTCGTGGAAGCGCACTCCGGACCGCAGGTCGTACACCCAGGTCAGCGGGTCGGGCCGGGACGCCTTCCGGGCGAGTCCGGGTTCGAGGGTGAGTCCGGGCGTCCAGCGCATCAGGCTTTCGCAGACGTTGGCGAGGACGGTGTTCTGCGGGTAGTCGAAGGCCACGGTGTGGTCGAGGGTGGGCGGCTCGGCATAGACGGCCCAGGTGAAGGAGTCGAGTTCGCCCCGGGCCCGGGGGGTGCCGGCGGACAGGGCGAACGAAGCCGCCCTGTCGCGGGGCGGCCCGGCGCAGGCGGCGAGCACGGCGACCGGGAGCAGCACGGCGAGCGCCGTGCGGGCGGTCCTGCGACGCGGTCCTGGCCGGAGCCTCGGCGGGAAGCGGGGTGGTGGTGGGGTCGTCGTCATGTCGTCGCGCCCGCTTCCGTCGCGTCGTGCCGCACGGCGGGGACCTGCTGGGTGACGTCGTGCCGTGCGACCGGGACCTGTACGTCGTGCCGTGCGGCGAGGACCTGCTGGGTGACGCCGTGCCGCACGGCCGGGACCTGCTGGGTGATGCAGTGCACGCCGCCCCCGCCCCACGCGACGACCTTCGCCTCCACTCCGACCACCTCGCGGTCCGGGTAGACCCCCGCGAGCACCTCCAGCGCCGCCTTGTCCTGCTCCACCCCGGCCACCGGTACGACGACACCGCCGTTGGCGAGGTAGTGGTTGAGGTACGAGACCTCCACGCGTACGCCCGCGACCTCGGCGAACGCGGTCTGCGGAAGGTCGACGACCTTCAGGGCGCGCCCCTTGGCGTCGGTCGAGGCCTCCAGGACCGCCCGGTTGGCCCGCATCCGGGCGTGGTCGGGGTGCTCGGGGTCGTCCGGCAGGGAGACGACGACCCTGCCGGGCGCCGCGAAGGCGCACACCCCGTCCACGTGCCCGTCGGTCTCGGCGTCGAGCAGCCCGCCGTACGGCAGCCAGATCACCTTCTCGACCCCGAGCCGCGCCTTCAGCTCGTCCTCGATCTGCTCGCGGTTCAGGCCGGGGTTGCGGTTGGGGTGCAGGAGGCACTGTTCGGTGGTGATGAGGGTGCCTTCGCCGTCGACGGTGATCGACCCGCCCTCCAGGATCATGGCGGAGGGGATCCGCTCGACGTCCAGGTGCTCCAGGAGCAGGGCGCTGATCCGGTCGTCGGAGTCGTACGGGTGGTGCTTGCCGCCCCAGGCGTTGAAGCGGAAGTCGACTCCGGCCCTGCGCCCTTCGCCGTCCAGGACGAAGAGCGGCGCGGAGTCCCGGAACCACGCGTCGTCCAGGGGCAGTTCGACCACGGTGACCCCGTCGCCGCAGTGGGCGCGGGCGTCGTCGCCGCAGCCCGGTGGAGCGACCATGGTGACGGGCTCGAAGCGGGCGACGGCGCGGGCGACGGCGGCGTACTCCCGCCGCACGGCGTCCAGGACGCCTTCCCACAGGTCCACACGGGTGGGCCAGGCCATCAGGCAGCCTTCGTGCTCGGACCACTCTGCGGGCATGCGGAACTCAGTCATTGCTCAACTCGTCTCAGCTGAAAGGAGATTGACGGAACGTCAGAGAAAGTGTTCAGAGGGAGTGCTCAGAGGGAGTGTCAGAGGAAATAGAGGCGGCTGAGGGAGACCTCTTCCGCCGGTTCGGAGCGCAGGGGCGTGCCGTCCAGCGTCACCAGGCCGTCGCGCGCGTCGACCTGGACGTCACCCGTGCGGGTGTTGCCGATCAGGTCCGCGGGGCCGATGCCCCGGGTGCCGCGCACGGCGACCCGGCGACGGCGGGTCGCCATGGCGTCGTACGGCCGGCCGAAGGATCCCGACTCGGCGGCGGCCCGGCTGACGAAGGCCACCGAGAGGTCCGCGGGCGTGGCGCCGTGCGCACCGAACAGCGGCCCGAGGACGAGGGGTTCGCAGGTGTCGGTGGCGGCGTTCGGGTCGCCGGTCACCCCGTACGCGGGGAAGCCGTTCTTGATGACCATCTGCGGTTTCGCGCCGAAGAACGGCGGCCGCCACAGCACGATGTCCGCCATCTTGCCGACCTCGATCGACCCGATCTCGTGGGCGAGGCCGTGGGCGATGGCCGGGTTGATGGTGAGCTTGGCGAGGTAGCGCAGGACGCGCACGTTGTCGTCGTACGCGCTGTCGCCCTCCAGCGGGCCCAACTCGCCCTTCATCTTCCCGGCCATGGCGAACGTCCGGCGCACGGTCTCTCCCGCCCGGCCCATGCCCTGGGCGTCCGACGAGGTGATCCCGATGGCCCCGAGGTCGTGCAGTACGTCCTCGGCGCCCATGGTCCCGGCCCGGATGCGGTCTCTGGCCATGGCGGCGTCGCCGGGCAGGTCGGTCTTCAGGGCGTGGACGGAGACGATCATCCCGTAGTGCTCGGCGACGGCGTCGCGCCCGAAGGGAAGCGTGGGATTGGTGGACGAGCCGATCACATTCGGCACACCCGCCATCTTCAGGACGTTGGGTACGTGTCCGCCGCCGCAGCCCTCGATGTGGAAGGCGTGGATCGTACGGCCTTCGAGGACCTTGAGGGTGTCCTCGACGGACAGGCACTCGTTCAACCCGTCGCTGTGCAGGGCCACTTGGACATCGTGTTCCTCGGCGACCCTGAGCGCGGTGTCCAGCGCACGTGCGTGCGCCCCCATGTCCTCGTGAACCTTGAATCCGGAGGCCCCGCCCTCGGCGAGCGCCTCGACGAGGGGTGCACCGTCCGACGACGAACCCCGGGCCAGGAAGCCGATGTTGACGGGCCAGGCGTCGAAGGCGCTGAAGGCGTGGCGCAGCGCCCAGGGCGAGTTGACGCCGACGCCCCAGCTGGGCCCGATCTCCTGACCGATGATCGTGGTGACGCCGCTGGCGAGCGACGCCTCCATGATCCGCGGGGAGAGGAGGTGGACATGCGTGTCGACGGCTCCGGCGGTGGCGATCAGACCCTCGCCCGGAATCATCGTCGTCCCGGTGGAGACGACGACGTCGACCCCGTCGAGGGTGTCGGGGTTGCCCGCCCGCCCGATCGCGTGGATCCGCCCCTCCCGTATCCCGATCGACGTCTTGCGGATGCCCTGCACGGCGTCGATGACGAGGACGTTGGTGATCACGACGTCGCAGGTCTCGCGGACGGCGGCGGCCTTGAGGTGCATGCCGTCCCGGGCGGTCTTGCCGAAGCCCGCGAGGAACTCGTCGCCCGGCCGCTGCGAGTCGGACTCGACGCGCACGACGAGCCCGGAGTCCCCGAGCCGGACCCGGTCCCCCGCGCGGGGGCCGTGCACGGAGGCGTATTCGTACGGGTCGATGTGGCGGCTCGCGCCGGGTGCGCAGTGGTCGCTGTGCCGGGTCGGCCGGCTCATCCCCGTGCCCCCTTCAACCGGTCCGTACCCAGGTACCCGCGGGCCGCGGCCCGCCCGAGCGCGCGGTCCCTGGCGCCCGGCGCGTCGAGGGGGCCGTCCACGAGCCCCGCGAAGCCGATGACGACGCGCGAGCCCCCGATCGGGACGAGGCCCACGTCGACGGACTGTCCGGCGTCGAACCTGGTGGACGCTCCGGCGGGGGCGGCGAGCCGCATCCCGTAGGCGGCGGCCCGGTCGAAGTCGAGCCGCGGGTTGGCCTCGAAGAAGTGGAAGTGCGAGGTCACGCTGACCGGGACGGTCGCGGTGTTGCGCACGGTCAGGGTCACGACCGGTTCCGGCGCGGTGATCGCGCCGGGACCGGGCAGCACGGCGCCGGGGGCACCGTCGTTCAGGACCCGGTCGCCGAGCGGCCCGCCGAACGGCTCGGCGACGGCGGCGAGCCGGGAGCCGTCGTCGAAGACGGCCTCGACCTGGACCTCGGTGACCACGTCGACGACGCCGGGCAGCACGTCGTCGGGCCCGAGGACGGTACGTCCCCGCTGAACGGCATCGGCCAGCCGCAGGCCGTCCCTGGCCGCCTCGCAGACGGTGTCCGCGATGAGCGCGGTCGCCTCGGGGACGTTGAGCCGCAGGCCTCGGGCACGGCGGGCCCTGGCGAGTTCGGCGGCGGTGAACAGGAGCAGACGGTCCCGCTCGGTGGGGGTCAGCGGCATGCCGACCTCGCGTACGTGACGTACATGGGGGTCTTCCTTTCGCCCCCTGCGAGAAGGGGAGAGGGCTGGAGAGCGCTCACTGTGGCACTGACTGAAAATTCAGTCAATACATTCGGCGCATCGAACCCCTGGGGTGCGCGGTACCCCGGGAAGCGCGATACCCCCCCCCGGGAGGCAGCCCGGCCCCGCCCCGCCCCCTACAGCTGGCGCAGCCCGCCCAGCTCCACCTCGATCGCCTCCCGCACGAGCGTCTGCGCGTGCTCAATCCCGAGGCTGCCGCACAGCCAGCGCATGCTCAGGCCCTGAATGAGGGCGGTGAGCCGTTCGGCGGCGGAGGCGAGCGAGGCCGCCGACGCCATGGGCCGCACCTGCCCGAGCAGCCCGGCCACCTCCTGCACCCACTGCAGCGTCGCGCGGGCGAGGTCCTCGCGGAGCACGGGGTCGAAGACGGCGCTGGCCTGCAGCTCGCCCCAGGCGGAGCTGTTCTCCCGTACCTCGGGGGTGTCCTGGAGCTCCAGGAGGAGGACCTGCTCCAGCTCCTCGCGCGGGCCGAGCGGCTCCGCGTCGGGGTCCTCGGTGGTGGTGTACCGCTCGGCGCGGTCGTTGATGAACTCCAGCGTGTGGCGCAGGATTCCGGTGCGGTCCTTGAAGTGGTAGTAGATCAAGCCGGTGGAGACCCCGGCCTCGGTGGCCAATTCCTCCACGCGGAGCCCGCGGACCCCGCGCCGGGCGATCACCCGGGCGGCCGCTTCAAGGATCTGAGTACTACGAGACGCCATGCCCTGAACCCTATCCGGACCGCCGGGGCAACCGAACTGGGGTTTGACTGAAAATCCAGTCAGTGTCACAGTGGCGTCGTTCCCGGACACCCCCACACGTCACATCACGCTGCATCCCCACGGGACGGCAACCGCTGTTTCCCCACGGGACGGCAACCGCTGTTTCCCCACGGGACGGCAACCGCGTGAAGTCCGGGACCGCGATCCCCGCCGCCGTGCGCGTCACCACGATGCGCTCGCCGCCGCCGGATAGCCTCGCCAGCCCACGATCGGAGTCCCCATGCCCCGCCTCCCCCTCTTCCGCCGCACGGCCTCCCGCCGTACGACCCTGCGCGCCTTCGCCGGCATCGGCGGCGCCCTCGCCGTCGGTGCCACCGCCTGCGGTCCGGAAGGCTCCGCGCAGGGCACGAGCCCCGAGGAGTCCACGCAGGGCACCCGTGCGAGCGGCTCCCCGGCCGCCGCGAAGGCCGAGCGGCACTTCGGCGCCGAGTGGGACAGCCACACCCGTACGTTCATGTCCTGGCCCGCCCTCGACTCCGTCTGGGAGGACGACCTCCCCTACGTACGGGAGGACATCGCCCGTATCGCGCGGGCCGTGGCGGACTACGAGGCGGTCGTGATGATGGCCCGCCCGGACCAGCGGGCGGCGGCCCAGAAGGCGTGCGGCAAGGAGGTCGAGGTCATTCCCCTCCCCGTGGACGACCTGTGGGCCCGCGACACCGTCCCCGTCTTCGTGGAGGAGGACGGCAAGGTCGTCGGCGTCGACTTCAACTTCAACGGCTGGGGCAACAAGCAGCAGCACACCAACGACGCCAAGGTGGGCCGCACCCTGCTCGCCAAGTACGGCGTCCCGCGCGTGCAGGCGCCGCTCGTCGCCGAGGGCGGTTCCTTCGAGACCGACGGCGAGGGCACCCTCCTGATCACCGAGAGCTCGATCGTCAACAACAACCGCAACCGCGGCAAGAACAGGGACCAGATCGAGAAGGAGCTCATCGAGACCCTCGGCGTGCAGAAGGTGGTCTGGCTGGCCGGTGTCCGCGGCGAGGACATCACGGACGCGCACGTCGACAGTCTCGTACGGTTCACCGCGCCCGGTGTGGTGCTCCTGGACCAGGCGTTCCCCGGCACGCCCGCCGACTCCTGGTCCCGTTCGGCCGACCAGGCACGCTCGGTGCTGAGCAGGGCCACCGACGCGCGGGGGCGGAAGTTCGAGATCATCGACCTGCCGCAGCCCGACCTGGACAGGATCACGGGCGAGGGCGACGACTTCGTGTCGACCTACGCCAACTTCTACGTCGCCAACGACTCCGTCTTCATGCCGAAGTTCGGCGACCGCAAGGCCGACGACCGGGCCCGCGGCATCCTCCAGGAGCACTTCCCCAAGCGCGACATCGTGCAGGTGAAGATCGACACCATCGCTTCCGGCGGCGGTGGCATCCACTGCTCGACCCACGACCAGCCCGGAAAGCCCGCCGCCTGACGATGCCCACGGACCAGGACCACCCCGTGCCCCGGAACCAAACCCGGAACCGGACCCGGACCCGAACCCGAACCCGAACCCGGAGCACTCTGCTGGGTACGGTCCTGGTCCTCGTCGCCGTCGCGGCGGCCGTACTCGGCGGCCTCTGGCTCCAGTTCGGCGAACGCGCGGACCAGGACGCCCGCACGACCGCGGGCAGCTCCGCCCCGGACCGCATCGACATCGACGCATCCGTCCAGCGCGTCGACGCCCTCGCCAGGGAACTGGTCCTGCGGGTACGGGTCACACCGCGCGGCACGTTCGCGGAGGCGGGCGGGATCTCCCCGACCGAGGACCTGACGCTCCAGACCTCGCCCTCGGTCCGCGGCGACCTCACCTTTCTCGCGCACCGCCGCATCGCGTCCGTCGACGTGCCGGTGACGCTGACCGGCGGGGCCGTCACGGACTACCCGTTCGACGCGTACGAGGCCGAGATGGAGTTCGGTGCGGTACTCGCGGGGGAGCCCGTCCCCGTCCGGATGTCCCTGTCGAACAGCGACGCCCTCTTCTCCCTCGACGTCGAGGGCACCGTGCTCCGGGACGCGGCAGTCTTCACGGCGGACGTCTCCCGCTCCCGGAGCGTCCTGGTCTTCGCCGTCTTCATGATGTCGGCGATGTGGGCGCTCACGGTCGCCGTGCTCATGGGCGGCTGGTTCCTCGTCGGGCGGCGCAAGGGGCTGACCTGGCCCGCGCTCAGCTGGATGGCCGCCACGCTGTTCGCCCTGGCGGCCTTCCGCAACACCGCCCCGGGGGCTCCGCCGATCGGCAGTCTCCTCGACTACCTCGCCTTCTTCTGGGCGGAGACGCTGATCGCGTTCTGCGTGATCGTGGTGGTCGTCAGGGGCGTCCGGATGGAGGGCCCACCGGTCGAGGAGGGCCCGCCGGTCCAGGACGGCCGGTCCGGCGCCACGTAACGCCTGATCACCGGACCCGGGCGGCCGCCGACTTGTCCCGCAGCACCTCGATGACGCTCGCGTAGCTGTCGGAACCGTGGCCCGCCGCCCTGGTGCGTTCCATGGCGGACTTCAGGAGTTCGGGGAGCGCGTTGTCGAGGCCGCGGGCCGCCGCGGCGTGCAGGAGGTGGTCGACGGCCACTATCTGTACGTCGACCGTGGCGTCGTCGCCCGGGTAGTGCCCGGCGTCCACCTGGGGCGCGTACGTGGTCATGAAGCCGGCCACGGCGGTCAGCCAGCGGACGGCGACGGGCGTGAAGGCCGTGGCGTTGATCTTCTCCGCGCCGACCAGGGCGGTGCCGTGCAGCCAGCCCGTCAGGGTGGACCACATCAGGCCGAGCAGGGCGGAGTCGTAGAGCGAGGCCAGACCCGGGTCGGTGCCCAGGTGCAGGGGGTCGCCCAGGGCCGCCAGGGTCGGCCGGTGGGCGGCGAAGACGTCCGGCGAACCGCTGTAGAGGAACATCATCTCCGGGCTGCCGACGCCCGGCGGGGTGGTCATGATCCCGCCGTCGAGGTAGTCGGCGCCGTGCTCGCGGGCCCAGGCGGCGGCCTCGTGGGCCTGTTCAGGGGAGCCGGAGGTGAGGTTGACCAGGGTCTTGCCCGCGAGGGCGTCGGCGACGGGGTCGAGGACGGCGTACAGCGCGTCGTAGTCCAGTACGCAGGCGACGATCAGCGGACTCGCGGCGATCGCGTCGCGGGGCGTCGCGGCGGCGCGGGCGCCGCGCTCGGCGAGGGCGTGGGCCCTGCCGGGGGTCCGGTTCCAGACGGTGGTCCGGTGGTCCCGGGCGAGCAGGGCGGCGGCCAGTGCCGAGCCCATGTTGCCCAGTCCGATGACGGTCACTGCTTCGTCGCCGGTCACTGACTGCTTGTCAGCATTCATGCTGTTGCTCCCTGTTCAGCCGCGTCTGCGGCGTTCGATCTCGTAAGAACAAGATCTCAGCGCGCAAGGGCCGGGGACAGTGGCGGTGGTGACGGCGACCACCAAATTCCTGCCATGCGTGTGGGCGTACTCGGCATAGGCTCCGGAGCATGAACCCTGGTTCCGTCGCCGTGGTCGTGCCCGAGGACATCGCGGTCTCCTCGTGGGACCTGTACGAACTGAGCATCCCCTGCACCGTGTTCGGAAAGCCGCAGGCCGACCTCGCCGACCCCTGGTACGACCTGCGGCTGTGCAGCGCGGGGGAGGAGGAGCCCCGGCCGGACGACTGGGCGGCCGGGGCCGGTCTTTCGCTGCGCACCCCGTACGGGCTCGACGACCTGGTGGGGGCCGACACCGTCGTCGTCGCCTCGGTGCCCGACTCCTGCGTCGAGGAGGGCAGACCGCTGTCCCCGGCGCTGATCACGGCACTGCGCCGGGCCTACGACGCGGGCGCCCGCATGGTCTCCCTGTGCACGGGCGCCTTCGCGCTCGCCGAGGCGGGCCTGCTCGACGGACGCCGCGCCACCGCCCACTGGATGCACACCGCCCAACTCGCCGAGCGCTACCCGAAGGTGCAGGTCGACGACTCGGTGCTGTACGTGGACGACGGCGACGTGCTCACCAGTGCGGGGCTGTCGGCAGGACTCGACCTCTGCCTCCACCTCGTACGCCGCGACCTCGGCGCGCACGTCGCCAATCAGCTGGCCCGGCGGATGGTGGTGCCCGCGCACCGGCACGGCGGCCAGGCGCAGTTCATCGACCTGTCCGTACCCGCCACCGACGCCGGGAGCCTGGGCCCCGTACTGGACTGGGCGCGCGCCCACCTGGACGAGCCCCTGACCGTCGAGGACCTGGCACGGCGTGCGGCGATGAGCCCGCGCACCCTGCACCGGCGGCTCCAGGCCGCCACCGGCACCACCCCGCTGCAGTGGCTCCTCAACCAGCGCCTGGGGCGCGCCCAGAGCCTCCTCGAATCGACGGACCTGCCCGTCGAGAAGATCGGCGAGCTGAGCGGTCTGGGCACGGCCAACAACCTCCGCCACCACTTCCTCAAGCAGATCGGGGTGTCCCCGAGCGACTACCGGCGGGCCTTTCCCCACCGCCGCTGAGCCCGCTCGGCTCACGCGGGCTGTGCGACGCCCTTCGTCCCGTCCGCCGCCGCTGCCGCGTGTCGCTTCTCGTCGGCGGTCGCCAGCCAGAAGTACACGGGCGGCAGGGCGAGTTCGATCACCAGGAGCACGATCTGGAACGGGTGCGGCCACCCGACGGCCGCGAGCGACAGGAGTCGGCCCGCCGCGCCCAGGAGGAAGATCCCGGCCAGGGCGCGTACGGCGGCCGCCGGTACGGGATTCTGCCGCGCCACCCACAGCCAGGCGAGGCCGTACCCGGCGAAGATCGCGGCGAAGAAGCGGCCCAGGCTGTCGATCGTCGGGCCCGCGGACTCCCCGCCGGGGACCGAGGCGTTGCCGATGACGATGTGGAAGAGGCCGATCGCCACGCAGGCGAAGCCCATGATGCGTGCGAGCACTTTGAGAGCGGTGGACATGCTGCAACCCCCGTTGTCCTGCGCCGTGTTGGCGCTTGGTAGACGTGTGTCCACTAAGGTAGTGGGGGTAAGTAGACGCGTGTCAAGTAAGGTGGTGCCGTGCCTTCCAGAACCCCCGGTGCTCCGCGCAGACGGCTCGCCCCCGACGACCGCAGGGCCCAGCTGCTCGCCGTCGGCGCGCAGCTCTTCGCCGCGCACGCCTACGACGACGTACGGATGGAGAACGTCGCGGAGGCGGCCGGGGTCTCGCGTGCGCTGCTCTACCGCCACTTCGCCTGCAAGCGCGACCTGTTCGTGGCGGTCTACCAGCAGGTGGCGGACAGTCTGCTCGCGCAGTCGCGGTTCGATCCGGCCGACACCCTGCAGGAGCAGCTCGTCGAGGGCCTGGACGCCCACATCGGGTACTTCGCGGAGCACCGCAACACCGTGATCGCGGCGAACCGCCTCATGGCCGGCGACCGGCTGGTCCAGACCGTCATCGCGAACGAACTCGACGCGCTGCGCGAGCGGGTGGTCGACGCGTTCGGCGTCACGGACGCGGGGCTCAGGGAAGCGATGTCGGCGGTCGTGAAGGGCTGGCTCGTCTTCGTACAAGTGCTGTGCGTGGACTGGCTGGAGCACGAGACGTGCACGCGCACGGAGTTGCGCGACGTGGCGATCGGGGCACTGATGGGCTCACTGGAGCCCCTGCTCAGAGCACACGGGGACGGGGTGAACTCCGGCTGAACACCCGGTGAAACGGGTCGTCGAGACAACCTGATGGCGATCCGGAACATCTCCTCTCACAAGCCCGCACCACGTCGGAGCGGACTTGTGAACGAGGAGCTGACGCATGGCCCGACACTGCAGCCGCCCGAAACGTCGCCGTGGGCTCCGCGGGGGCGGTCGACGCCGTGTGCTCCGTCGGCTCCGCGGTTTCCGTGTCGACTACCCCCGCCGGGGGCGGAGCAGATGGCGCCGCTGGGTCCCCTCGCGACTGCAGGTGCTGAGCGGGTTCCTGCTCGGAATCGGGGCGCTGGCCGGGCTGTTCACCGTGGTCTACATGTCCGTCGAGATCCCCGAGGAGAACGCCGAGGCGCGCAGGCAGGGCACCGTCTACTACTGGGCGGACGGCACCCAGATGGTGAGCGTGGGCGCGGTCAACCGGCAGAACGTGACGCTCGCCGACATACCCGACTCGGTGGAGAAGGCGGTCATCGCCGCCGAGAACGAGACCTTCTACACCGACTCGGGCGTCTCGGTGAAGGGCATCGCCCGCGCCGTCGTCAGCATGGTCAAGGGCGGTGAGACCCAGGGCGGCTCCACCATCACCCAGCAGTACGCGAAGAACACCTACCTCAGCCAGGAGCAGTCGGCCACCCGCAAGCTCCGGGAGTTCTTCATCTCGCTGAAGCTGAACAACAAGAAGACCAAGGAGGAGATCCTCCAGGGGTACCTCAACACCAGCTGGTTCGGGCGCGGCGCGAACGGCATCCAGGCGGCGGCGCACGCGTACTACGGAATCCCCGCGAAGGACCTCGACCCCAGCCAGGCGGCGCTGCTCGCAGCCCTGCTCAAGGGGGCGGAGGAGTACGACCCGGCGGGCGGAGGCGGCAACCACGAGCGCGCCGTCGAACGCTGGGAGTGGATCCTCGACCGGCAGGTGGAGACCGGCACGATGACGAAGGCCGAGCGGGCCAAGTACCTGAAGTTCCCCGAGCCCCGCAAGGCGGCCAAGCCGACCAGCCTCGGCGGCCAGACCGGCTATCTCGTCGACATCGCCAACAAGTACATCAAGAAGCGCTCGGGCCTCACCGACAAGGACCTCGGCCGGGGCGGCTACAAGGTGCGCACCACCTTTGAGAAGTCCAGGGTGCAGCAGCTGGAGCGGGCCGTGCGGGGCGTGCAGCGCAGCGACCTCGACCCCAAGAAGCGCGAGGAGGACAAGCACGTGGAGGTGGGCGCCGCCTCCGTACGGTCCGACGGGGCCGTGGTCGCGGTGTACGGCGGAGCCGACGCGGTCACCCACTTCGTCAACAACGCCGACACCGCGGGCGTCCCCGTCGGCTCGGCCTTCAAGCCCTTCGTGCTGGCCGCGGGCCTGCAGCACGGCGAAGGGGTCACCCTGGAGAGCGGCTTCGACACCGAGGGACGGCTGGTCGAGGTCTCCGTGGGCGGGGTGCCCGTCATGCGGCCGAGCGAGAGCCCCGACCGGCCGGTGGCGGGGGTCACGGCGCCGGCGCGTGCGATGCCGACGACCTTCTACGACGCGCTGCAGACAGGGGCGAACGCCCCCTTCGCGCAACTCGGCAAGCACATCGGGATGGAGAAGGTGAAGGAATTCGCGGTCGGGGCCGGACTGCACGAGAAGAGCCTGGCCCGCCTGGACAAGTCCTTCCCCCTCGGCACGTCCACCCCGAGCGCGGTCAGGATGGCGGACGCGTACACCTCCTTCGGCAACGGCGGCATGCGGGCCGAGCCCTACGCGGTGACCCGGGTGACCTGGGACGGCGCGGACGTCGAGGGATTCGAGAAACCCGAGCTCCAGCGCGCGATGGACACCAAGGTGGCGGACGACGTGGACGTCGCTCTGAGCGCGGCGGCCGGGAAGGCGCTGGCGCAGGAGGGGAAGGCCTCCGTGTTCGCCAGGCCGACGCAGGGCAACATGGTCTCCGCGGGGGCGACCGACAAGGACGACCGGATGAGGTCGGCCTGGTTCATCGGCACCACCGAGGGCCTGACCACGGCCGTCACGATGTTCCGCAGCAAGCCGGGCACCCCACAACTGCTGGGCATGCAGGACGTGGGCGGAACCGGCTCGGGACGCGGCAACGTCCTCCCGCTGCGGATCTGGAGCGCGTACGCCCTGGGGAAGTAGCCCCGCGCACAGGGCCCGCAGGGCTCACGCGGCCGGGCGCTGTGTGCGCATGCGGACGTACGCGTACACGCACCCGGCCAGCGCGAGGTCGGACAGCAGCATGAAGCCGATCGAGTACGAGTCCTTGGCGCTGTGGACGGCACCCATGAGCAGCGGCGGGTCGAAGGCCTGGACGACGGCGAAGACCGCCACGACGGCCAGTGCGACGGCGGTGACGACGGCCGGGTGGACCCGGTCCGACAGCCGGCCGCCGAGCGGCCGGAACAGGACGGTGACCAGGGCGAAACCGGCGGCTTTGGTTCCGGCGTCGGTCGGCGAGAGTTCGTACCAGGTCTTGAGGTACGTCGGCAGGTACACGCCGAACGCGACGACTCCGCCGAACCCGATGGCGTAGAGGGCGGACAGCTCCCAGGTCACGCGCAACCGGCCGGCCTGCCGCAGCAGGGCGGAGAGCGACGCGACGGGCACGGTCCGGTCGGGCCGGTCCGTGATCAGGACCGCCGCCGGCGCCGCGTAGCCGGCCAGCGCGACCGCGACCACGACGAAGGGGAGGTTCTCGCCGTGCTCGGCGATGCGCGGGGTGAAGTACCCGGACAGCGCCACACCGCCCGTACCCATCCCGAACACACCGAGCGCGAAGCCCCTCCTGGCGGGCGGGAACCAGGAGTTGACCAGCGGCACACCGATCGCGAACGTCGTACCGCCGAGCCCGAGCAGGAAGCCGACGAGCAGCGACTGCTGGAACGAGCTGAGCCCGAGGCGCTCCTTGTAACCGGCGGCCGGCGGAGCGATCAGGCCCCAGGCTCAGAGGTGAGCGTGAACCCGACCGTCGCCACCAGCAGATTGCGGTACGCGGCGGCCGAGGGCTTGCGGTCGGTGACCTCGGTGTCCATACGGATCAGTCAAGACACCGGGGCGCGGGGGACTGGGCCGTACGCAGTACCGCGCCCCGGTCGCTGCTAGCCCTGCGCGGCGTGCTCGCCGACCGCCTCCAGCGCCAGGTCCAGGCGCACCGGACGGTCCTCGCCGTGGTGCGTGGCCGCCGAGGCGCGCGGGGCGTGGCCCGCTGCCGTCGCCGCGAGGACGTACGGCCCGCCGGACGGCACCGCGAGCGAGTAGTGGCCCCCGGCGTCGGTCAGCGCGGTGCCCGCCTGGCGGCCGCGCCGGTCGATCAGCGTCACTTTGGCGTGGGCGACGGGTGCGCCCGCGGGGTCGACGACCCGGCCGCGGAACGCCGCGAGCGCCTCCTCGGCACGCGCCAGGACGGCGTCCTCCTCGCTGCTCGCCCGAAGCTGTACGTGCTGCTGCTGTACGTGCTGCTGCTGTACGGGCTCCTGTACGTGCTTCCTGGCGACGGCCGCCCGCCGCCCCGGCAGGAACAGGGCGAACGCCAGACCCACCACGACCGCGGCCGTGGCGATGAGGAACGAGATGCGGAAGCCGTGCATCGTCGGGGTCGCGACGCCGCCCGCGTGGTGCGCCGTGTTGGCCAGCACCATGCCGATGACCGCCGACGACACCGAGGTGCCGATCGAGCGCATCAGGGTGTTGAGCCCGTTGGCCGCGCCCGTCTCGGACGGGTCGACCGCGCCGATGATGAGTGCGGGCAGCGACGAGTAGGCGAGGCCGATGCCCGCGCCGACGACCACCGAGATCAGGATCGTCTGCCAGGCGGCGCTCATCAGGCCGAGCCCGGCGCCGTAACCGACAGCGATGATCAGCATGCCCAGGATCAGCGTGATCTTCGGGCCGAACCGCGCCGAAAGACGGGCGTAGAGGGGCGCGGTGAACATCATCGTCAGACCGAGCGGTGCCACGCACAGACCCGCGACGACCATCGACTGTCCCAGGCCGTAGCCGGTGGCGGTCGGCAGCTGGAGCAGCTGGGGGAGGACCAGGGAGATCGCGTAGAAGGCGACCCCGACCATGATCGAGGCGAGGTTGGTGAGCAGCACCTCGCGGCGGACGGTGGTGCGCAGGTCCACGAGCGGAGCCTGCTTGCGCAGCTCCATCACTCCCCAGGCCAGGAACACCACGACCGCCGCACCGAAGAGACCCAGCGTGGTGGAGCTGCCCCAGCCCCAGTCACTGCCCTTGGTGACCGGCAGCAGGAGCAGCACCAGTCCGATGGCGAGCCCGATGGCGCCCGCCACGTCGAAGCCTCCCTTGGCGCGCAGCGGACTCTCCGGTACGACGACCAGGGTCAGGACGATCGACAGCACCCCGAGCCCGGCCGCACCGAAGAACAGCATGTGCCAGTCGGCGTGCTGGGCGACCAGCGAGGCGAGCGGCAGCGCGAGACCGCCGCCCACGCCTATGGAGGAGGACATCAGCGCCATGGCCGAGCCGAGCTTCTCGGCCGGCAGCATGTCCCGCATCAGGCCGATGCCGAGCGGGATGGCGCCCATCGCGAAGCCCTGCAGCGCACGGCCCGCGATCATCACGAGGAGCTGGTCGGTGAACGCGCAGACCAGCGAGCCCACCACCATGATCGCGAGGCTGGCGACCAGCATCCTGCGCTTGCCCGCGAGGTCGCCGAGGCGGCCCATGATCGGAGTGGACACCGCACCGGCGAGCAGGGTCGCGGTCATGACCCAGGTCGCGTTCGAGGGGGAGGTGCTCAGCAGCTCGGGCAGGTCTTTGATCACCGGTACGAGCAGGGTCTGCATGACCGCGACGACGATGCCGGCGAAGGCAAGTACGGGGACGACAGCGCCTGTTCGGCGAGTGGAGGTCGTCGGCTGGGACATTGCGGAGGGCCTCCGGAAGGCGGTCTCGGGAACGCGGGCAGGTTACGTGTAGCCCGAACCTGTTTCCCGGGGCGACTATTCCGACGATTGCCGTACGAGCGGAATCCTTGACCTACTCATTGCACGCCCCACGCCCCACGCCCCACGCCCCACGCCCCACGCCCCATGCCCCACGCCCATGCCCTGCGCCCCGTACCCGGGTTACTTGCCCAGCCACTGCTCGATGCTGCGTCCGTAGCTGTCCAACGTGCGTTCCACAGTGCTGCCGTCCTCCGAGGGCAGCAGCGTGAGGACCCGGGTGATCCCCGCCTCCGCGCACTGTTCGAGCACCCTCGGGTCGTGCGGCAGCCCGGCAAGCACCACCGGGAGCGGGCCGCGGCCCGTCTCCTCGGCGCGGGAGCGCAGTTCCGCCACCCGGCGCAGGGTGCGGAGGAAGGTCTCGTGGTTCGCGTAGTCCGGCAGCCAGCCGTCCCCGTAGGCGAGCACGCGGTCGAGGACGGTCGGGCCCATGCCGCCGATCAGGACCGGCGGGTGCGGTCGCTGCACGGGCTTGGGCCACGACCACATCCGCTCGAAGGAGACGTGCTTGCCGTGGAAGGCTGCCTCGTCCTGCTGCCAGATCGTCCTGATCGCTTCGGCGTGCTCCTTCATCCTGGCGAACCGGCGGGCCGGGTCGACCCCGTGATGGATCATCTCCTGCTCGACCCAGCCCGCCCCGATGCCGAAGTCGACCCGGCCTGCGGAGAGTTGATCGACCGAGGCGACCGTCTTCGCCAGCACGATGGGGTCGTGCTGGGCGACCAGACAGATCGCGCTGCCCACCCTGAGGCTGCTGGTCGTGGCCGCGGCGGCGGTCGCGGCCACGAAGGGGTCGAGCGTGCTGCTGAAGATCGGGGGGAGCTGTGCGGTCTGGGGCGTCACCGGCAGGTGGGTGTGCTCGGCGAAGTACAGCGCGCTGTGGCCGCGCTCCTCCACCGTGCGCGCGAGAGTGCCGGGGGACACGGCGGAAGCCGTGGCGAAGATGGTGACTCCGGTTTCGATGAGCTGACCTCTTCTCATTTCCGTACGGGGGCGACAGGGGGCAGTAGGTGACTGCAGGGGACAGCAGGAGACAGCAGAGGGGGTGCCGACGGCTCAGCGGGCTCCCTGGCTCCCCGCCGCCGCTGCGTTGAGCTTGGCCGCGAGGGCCTTCAGGAGGGACCCGGCCCGCTTGTCGTCGGGGCCGACGGCGATCAGCCGGTTGGTGACGTACGAGACGCCGACACCGGCACCGGGCCAGGCGAGGTGGGCCGACCCGCCGCCGCCGTCGTGGCCGAAGGAGTCGCCGTCCACGCCGGGGCGCTCGGTGGTGCGCAGCCGGAAACCGGCGCCGCCGTAGACCATGGGGATGTTGATGAGCTGATCGACCTTGCGCACGTACTCGCCCCGGGCGTCGTCCGCCACCGCGCGCGAGATCAGCGTGTACTGCTCACCGGGCGCACGCTCGGCGTCGGCCGCGAGGATTCCGTACAGGGCGGAGAGCGACCTGGCCGTACCGAAGACGTTCGCCGCGGGCATCAGGGAGGTCCGCCGGCTGCTGCGGTTCCAGATCATCTCCTCGTGCGGGAACGGAATGGGGTTCTGCCAGATGCGCTGCGTCAGTGCGTCGCCGCTGGTGAAGAAGCCCGTGTACTGGTCGAGGAAGTTCTGGCCGTACTCCAGCCTGGCGACCCGGTGCTCCAGCTCCTGGGGGATGCCGAAGTAGATGTCGAGGCCGTGCGGTCCGGCTATCTCCTCGGCGAAGAACCGGTCGATGCTGCGGCCGTCCACCCGGCGGACGACCTCGGCGACGATCCACCCCATGGTGAACGGGCCGTAGAGGATGCCCTCCGCGCGGCTGTCGCTCTCGGGTGCCTGGTCGGCGAGCAGCTTCGCCATGGCGCGCGGGTCCTGGATCTCCTCCTGGCTGACGGAGGCGCGGATTCCGGGCAGTTGAGCCGTGTAGGTGACGACCTCGCGCAGGGTGATGGCGCTCTTGCCCGCTGCGCCGAACTCCGGCCAGTAGTGCGCGACCGGGGTGTCGAGGTCCAGCCGGCCCCGGTCCACGAGGACCAGCAGGGCGATGGCCACGATGCCCTTGCTCGCCGAGAAGATCATTTCCAGGGTGTCGCGCTCCCAGGGCCGCCCGGTCTCCGCGTCGGCGGTGCCGCCCCAGATGTCGACGACGGGCGTGCCGTGCACCTGGGCGGAGAAGGCCCCGCCGAGCTCGTCGCGCTCCCGCAGGTTACGGACGAACTCCTCGCGGACGGACTCGAATCCCTCGGCGACGTAACCGTGCACGAGGGAGGACGGGTCCGTGGTCGGTGCGGGTGCCGGTGCGGAAATGGACATGTGGATGCGCTCCAGAAGAGAGGGAGGAAGGACGGGGAGTGAAGAGGCCGGTGCTCTACGGGGCCGGAGGGGTCGCGGTCCGTACCGTGAGGCCCACCCGCAGCCGGCCGGGCGCGGGTGCGGTGACGGACACGTCGCGCAGGTCGGTGACGCGGATCAGCCCCTTGGCCGCCGCACCGGTGTAGGCGCCGACGACCACCGGCGTGGTGCCCGCGGCGACGGCGGCTTCGAGCCCGGCCGCCGCGTCCTCGAAGACGATGGCCGACACCGGGGCCGTGCCCAGCTCACGGGCGGCCGCCAGGTAGCCCATGGGGTGCGGCTTTCCCTCGGTGACGTCGTCGGCGGAGAGGAGGCAGCGGGGGAGGGGGAGTCCGGCCGCCGCCATGCGGTGCACGGTCAGCTCCAGGCCGGCCGAGGTGACGATCGCCCAGCTCTCGGCGGGGAGGCCGTCGAGCAGTTCGGCGGCGCCGGGTACGGGCACGATGCCGTCCACGTCGTCGATCTCCTCCGCCACCAGCCGGGCCGTCTCGGCCGCCGCGTCCACACCGGCGGGCGCGTACCGGGCGACGGTTTCGCCGGTGCGCCGGCCGTGGGCCGTCGCCAGGATCTCGTCGGCGTCCAGGCCGTGCCTGCGGGCGAAGCGCCGCCAGGTCCGCTCGACGACGACCGTCGAGTCGACGAGGGTGCCGTCCATGTCGAACAGCAGGGCCTCGGCGGTCAGTTTCACCCGGTGGGCCGGGGCCGTGGCGGGGAGCTCGTCGATGGTGCTGCTCATGCCGTTCCTTCGATGGAGTGGTGGAGGAGTCCTGCGTGGCGCCGGCCCCATCCGAGGTCTGCGGCCAAGGGGTCTGTGTCCTTGTGCAGGTCCCATGAGATGTCGGCGTGCAGGTTCCATGCGATGTCGGTGGCCAAGGGGTCTGTGTTCATGAGGTTCGTGTTCCTGAGGTTGGTGTCCATGGGGCCCGGGTCCCCGAGGCCCGTGCTTTCGAGGTCTGCGGAGGCCGCGGCCGGTCGTCCGGTCCGGCCTTCCCGGTGGTCGGTCTCCACGACGAGCGTGCGCACCGGCACCTGTTCGTCGGCGAGGGCGGCGAGCGTTTCGGCCAGGCGGCCGTCGCCCTCGCCCAGCAGCACGCTGCCGCCCGCTCCCCGCAGGCCGTCCTTCAGATGGACCTGGTCGCAGATCCAGGGGGCGTTGACGCGGATGAGTTCGACCACGTCCACTCCGGCCGCCCGAGGGTTGTAGGTGTCGAGGAGAAGCCGGAAGGACGGTGAACCGACCGCTTCGACCAGGTCGCGGGAGTCCGTGGCGGAGAGGGTGTTCTCGCTCGCCAGCAGCAGGTTCCGGTCCGCCGCCTCCTGAGCGGCCCGGCCCAGGACGGTCGCGGTCCTGCGCAGGTCGTAGGCGTTGTTGATCGCGCTGCGGCGGAAGCTGGGGACGAAGACCAGCGGCACGCCGAGCGCGTGGGCCGTGTCCAGGAGGCGGAGCAGCGTGGTGCGGACGAGCTGCCCCTGCGCGCTGTCCTCCGGTGCGGTCAGACCGATGTCGTTGAGGAGGTTCCCGGAGACCGCGGTCAGTTCCACTCCGGTGGCTCCGGACCTCTCGCGCAGGGCCGCGAGGGATCCCGGAGCATCGAGCCAGTCGGCCCGGCCGGGCCCGCCCAGGTCGAGCTGGACGGCGTCGGCACCGACCCTCGCCGCCAGTTCCACGGCAGCCGCTCCGGCCACGGGCAGCCGCCAGTCGGCGAGAGCGAGCTGCGGAGTCCGCCGCCCGGACGACCGGAGGACGGCGGCGGCAGCGGTGGCCGGGCGGCTCACGACGCGGTCCGCCGGCTCTGCGAGACGGGGGTGGCCTCGCCGACCGGCCGCCACTCTCCCGACCCGTCGACGACGAGGCTCTCGCCGTGCTGTCCCGCTCCCGAGGTCAGCGCCAACTCGGTTGCCACCGCCCCGAATTGGGCGGGCTGCATGTACGAGCTGTAGTCGAAGTCGCCCGGACGGCGCCGGCGGATCCCCGGGCTGTCGACCATGCCCGCGGGAAGCACCTGCACGATGCGGACGTCGTCAGCGTCCTGCTCCTGGGCCACGGAGTTGAGCAGAGCGGCTCCGGCGGCCTTGGTCGCCGCGTAACCGGATCGTCCGGGTCCGGCGTTGAAGACCACCTCGGACGACACCCCCAGGAACAGTCCGGTCCCCGCGGTGCGGCGGAGCGCGGGCAGGGAGGCGGCGAGCGTCAGCCAGAGCCCGTGCAGATTGACGTCCACCTGCCTGCGCCACTCGTCCTCGGAGGCATCGCCGAAGAGCGCGCGGCGGTCGCCGTAGTGGACGGCCGAGAAGCAGGCCAGGTGCAGGTCGTCCGCGGTGGCCGCGGTCAACTGCCGCTGGGCCGCGGTGCGGTCAGTGAGGTCCAGGGGGGCCCAGCGCAGTGCCTCGGCGCCCGGCCCCGCGGGGGCGGAGCGGCTGAGCACCAGGACGTCGGCCCCGGCCTGCGCCCAGGCGTCGGCGATGCCGCGGCCCACGCCGGTGGAACCGCCGACCACCAGGGCCCGGCGGCCCGCGAGCGGTGGTGTGAGAGGTGTCGGCATCAGGATCAGTTCTCCGTAGGGGTGTGTGCGGAAGAGGCGTGCGCGGAAGAGGCGTGCGCGGAAGCGGTGTGCGCGGGTGTGAGGCGCACCGCGAGTTTGATGAGACGGCGGCCGTCGACCATGCGGTCCCGGCTCTGTGCCAACCGGCTGAGCAGGGGGGCCGCTTCTTCGATGCCGACGCAGTGGGTGACCAGATCGCGGTAGCGGTCCGGTGCGTGGCTCAACTCGGCTGCCGCCGCCCGGAGATGGAAGTTCCCGACGCCCCGGTGGCCGATCAGCCGCACCTGGCCGCCGGTGCTGGTGCGGGTGCGCACCCAGCGGGCGGGGTCGGGCAGTCCGGCACAGTTGGCCGCGCGGACGGCGTTCAGGTCGATGCCGGGCAGCAGCGGAGTGGTCGCGAGCGGGGGCAGGCCTCCGAGCACGTCGACGGTGGTGTCCTCGCCCGCCGCGGCCACCGCTTCCTCCAGGCAGTGCAGCGTCGCGTCACGCGGTGTGGCGAGCAGGACCGCCGTGGGTCCGTCCGCCGAGATCGTACGTACGGTACGGACCTGGTCACGGCCCTTGAGAAGGCGGAGATCCGCCCGGTCGGCGGCGGGCCTGGCATCGCTCCACGCCAGGCCGTCGGCGGTGTGGTGCACCAGGACGGTGCGCACGCCTGCCCCGAGCCAGTGGCGGGCGGCCCGTACCGCCAACTGCCCGATGGTGCCGTCCCCGTGGACGATCAGGGTGCGCGGCCGGAAGGCGGCCAGGGTGGCGAGCGCGTAGCGCACCACCGCGAGCGGTTCGAGCAGCGCGGCCAGTTCGGCTTCCGGTGCCCGCTCCAGCGCGATGACCTGGCCGCCGTGCACGGCGTTCGCCGGGATCAGCGTCCGCTCCTGCCAGAGGCCGTTCACGTTGTGCCCGAGCAGGAAGGTGGGGTCGGTGGGGTGGGTGGGGTTGACGACGACGGGCGTTCCCGGAGCGAACTCACCGCCGACGCCGGGGCCGACGGCCACCGTGCGGGCCAGGCCCTCGTGCCCGAGGACCGGGGCGGCGTCGTCCCGCAGCCCGCGCAGCATCTGCAGGTCGGTGCCGCAGACTCCGGCGACCTGCGGGGCGACGAGGATCTCGCCGGGTGCGGGCCGTGGCGTGGGCAGCCGGCGGACGAGGACCTGCTGCCCCTCCCGGACGAGGGCACGGTGCTCGGGCCCGCCGGACACGGGCCGCGGGTCTCCTGCCAAGGACGGTTCTTCCGCCACGGACGGAACTTCCGCCACGGACGGCACTTCCGCCACGGATGGCGCTGACGTTCTCATACGTACATCTCTCCGGTCTCATGACTGTGCGGCGCGGTGGTGTCCACAACAGCGCCCGCCGTGGCGGCTATTGCCGCCCCCAGCAGTCCGTCCGCCTCCCCGCTCGCGCAGACGGTGAGGCGGTCCGCGACCCACTGCGGATTCCGGTCGCTGGTCAGATAGAGCCCCTGGCGGTCCAGGTGGGCCAGTACCGCCCTGCGGTAGTGGGCGCCGAGGCCGACGGCCACGCCGCCGGTGAGCCCGATCTCGTCGATCTCCGGATCGAGGCAGAGCACGGTGCGCAACACGTCGGCGACGGGCGACGTCACCGCCGCGAGGAGCTCCTCGGCGAGCGGATCGCCCGAGTCCAGCGCCGTACGGAAGGCGGACTCGAAGGACCCGCCGGACTCCGTGCCCGTGTGCAGGGCGGAGTCCAGCCACCGCAGCGGAGCGCGTCGCCGCAGCACCTGGGCCATGCGGGAGATCCCCGGCCCCGACGAGTACGCCGCCACGTGGCCGGGCACCCCGCAGTCGCAGGTCAGCTCCACGGGCCGGCCCACCAGGGCGGTCGTGGCGGGGAGATGGCCGATCTCCCCCTGCAGCCCGCACCCGTCCACCGGCACGGTGTGGGTACGCCGGTCCAGGACCCGGCAGGCGATGCCGCTGCTGACCGTCGCGAGCAGCACCTTGCGACGGTCCTCGCGACCGGGTGCGGAAGCGAAGTGCAGCAGCGCGGCGGTGACGTCGTTGACGAGGTGCCACTTGACGTCGGGCCGCGCCCCGCGCAGCGCACCGAGCAGGTCGAAGGGGGCTCCGGCCGGGCCCCACAGCGGCGCCGACGCGTACACGACGCCGCTGCGGTGGTCCAGCGCCGCCCCGAACGAGATCCCGGCGACCACGCCAGGCTCCGCGGGGACGGCGTCGCTGAGCGCGGCGACCATGAGGCGCCGCAACTCGGCGACGGACGCCCGCGGATACCGCATGCGGCCCGGCGAAGGACGGACGGTCCGCTCGGACAGGCCCCCCTCGGGAGACCAGCGGGCCCACCGCAGATGGGTGCCGCCCACGTCGATGACGACGGTCGGTGGATTCATGGCCGCGGTGTCCTACTCGGACGCGCCGAGGGGCTCGGGGAGCGCGTCGAGCTCCGCGATGTCCTCGGCGGTGAGGCGGACCTCGGCGGCTGCGGCGTTGTCCTGGAGGTACTTCGTCCGCTTGGTGCCGGGGATGGGGATCACGTAACGGCCCTGCTCCAGCAGCCAGGCGAGGGCGACCTGGGAGAGCGTCACGCCGTGCCGTTCCGCGACGGTGCGCACGACGTCCACGATCGCGTTGTTGTGCGCCATGGCCTCCTCGGTGAACCGGGGCATGAACTTGCGCCAGTCGCCGTCGGGCAGGTCCGCGGGCTTGCTGAAGGCACCCGCGAGCACGCCCCGGCCCAGCGGCGAGTACGGCATGAAGGAGATGCCCCGCTCCTCGCAGTACGGCAGGACGTCGGTCAGCGAACGCCGGGTGAACAGCGACGCCTCGGACTGCACCGCTGCCACCGGGTGCACGGCCTCGGCACGCCTGATCTCCTCCAGGGAGACCTCCGACAGGCCCAGGGCCCGGATCTTTCCGGAGGAGACGAGCTCCGAGAGGGCGCCCCAGCTCTCTTCGAGGGGGACGCTCGGGTCGATCCGGTGGATGAAGTAGAGGTCGATGAAGTCGGTGCCGAGCCGCTTGAGGCTGGCGTCGACGGCGTCGCGGAGCTGCTCGGGGCGTCCGGCGTTGGGGTGGATGCCGTTGTCGTCGACCGTCTGGCCGCCCTTGGTGGACAGGACGACCTCGTCGCGGCGCCCGGCGACGGCCCGGCCGACGAGCTCCTCGTTGGTGAACGGCCCGTACACGTCGGCGGTGTCGAGGAGGGTGACGCCGAGCTCGATCGCCCGGTGGATGACCTGGACGGAGGTGTCGTCGTCCCTGCCGTTCGGGTCGTACCCGAAGGACATGCCCATCGTGCCGAGTCCGATGCGGCCGACTTCGGGACCGTTCGCGCCGAGGGTGGTGGTGCGCATGGGGGTACTTCCGTTTCTGTGGGTTCTGCGGTGGTCGTGGTGCGGCTGTGGTTATGGGCGGATCAGCTGTGGTTACGGGCGGATCGACTGTGGTTACGGGCGGATCGACTGGCGGTGCCGGAAGACGTTCCGGGGGTCCCAGGCCCGCTTGACCTGCTGGAGCCGCTGGTAGTTGCCCTTGTAATAGAGCTCGGTCCAGGGCACCGGCGAGGTGTTGAACTCCGGGTCGCTGATGTCGGCGTCCGGGTAGTTGATGTAGCAGCCGTCGGTGTGCTCGTCCGGCACGGGGACGCCGCCCGTCTTCGCGTAGACGGCCCGGTAGATGTTCCGCACCCAGTCGACGTTCGGTGCGTCGTCGGCGCGGTCGTTCCAGTACGTCTCGTACGTGATCTTCATGATGGAGTCGCGCTGGGCGACCGCGGTGTCGGTGGCGGACCTGCTGCTGATCGCGCCGCCGGAGGCGGGCAGCACGAGCCCGGCGAACCTGGCCCGGTGCTCGGTCGTCGTCAGCTGGTCGTGGATCGTCTCGATGGCCCCGGTGGTGAGGGCCCGGCGGTGGAAGGCCGACTTGTGCTTGCCGCGCAGCGTCGGGTCGGTCTGCTGGGCGGCGCTGGTTCCGACGAACTTGGTGGCGCGCAGCCAGGGCAGCCGGTAGGTGGTGAAGTGCTCCGATGTGCTCCGGTCGCCGCTCTGCAGCGGCACCTTGTGCGTTTCGCTGCCGCCGAGGGCGCGGGTGAAGCCGGACAGGAAGTCCGTCAGCAGCTTCTCCGCGTTCGGCGCGGTGGCGTCCGTCTGCACCAGCATGCCCAGCGAGCCCAGGGAGCGGTGGTTCAGGAACAGCCACGAGCAGAGGTCCGCGTACGGGGAGTCCGGGGAGCTGTTCGCCTCAAGCCACTTGCCGTAGAAGTCGACGAGCCTGACGAAGCCCTCCTTGCTGACCTTCTCCCACGGCCAGGAGGCGCTGGTGACGAAGACCTCCGCCGGTGGCGCCGGCAGCAGCTTGCGGGGGTCGTTGCCGGTCGCGCCGGGGGAGCGGAACCAGTACTTCGTGATCACGCCGAAGTTGCCGCCCCCGCCGCCGGTGTGGGCCCAGAACAGGTCGTGGTTCGGGTCGTTCTTGTCGCGGCCCGCCACCACGCTCCTGGCCTTGCCCTGAGCATCGACGACGACGACCTCGACGGCTTCGAGGTGGTCCACGGTCAGCCCGTACCGGCGGGAGAGCATTCCGTACCCGCCGCCGCTGACGTGCCCGCCGACCCCGACCGAGAAGCACGCGCCGCCGGGCAGCGTCACGCCCCAGCTCTTGTACAGCTCTTCGTAGACCCGCAGCAGGGTGGCGCCGCCCTCGACGGCGAAGGCGCCCCGCTGCTCGTCGAAGTGGACGTCGTCCATCAGGTTCATGTCGATGACGACCTGGACCTCGGCGTTGTGCACGAAGTCCTCGAAGCAGTGACCGCCGCCCCGCACGCTGATCCGCTTGCCGCCGGTGACGGCCGCCTGGACCAGTTCCACCACCTGCGCCGTCGTCCTGGGCAGCACGATCCGCTCGGGAGCGGACGTCCAGCGCTGGTTCAGACCGGAGGTGAGGTCGGAGTAACGGGCGTCCTGCGGCGTCACGGTGAGCACACCGCCGGCGCCGGGGGCGGCCGCGGGGGCCGCCGGGGCCGCCGCCTGGGCGGTCCCCTCGGTGAGGGCGGCGCCGGTCACGCCGAGAGCGGCCGCCGAGCCGGCCCGCAGGAACAGGCGTCGGTTGAGGTTGGTCATCATTTGCTTGAAGTCCCTGTGAATATGGGGTCGTTGACCGCGCTGTCCGTGGTCGGGGCGGCTGCCCTGCGGTCCTGCGCCGAGGCGGCTGCCGCCCGGTCGGCCTTCGACTTGGACCAGCGGCGCATGGCGGGCTGCTCGACGAGTACGTGCAGCAGCCAGCCGAGGAGGAGGCTCAGCGCGAGGCTCAGTGCCATCAGGCCGAGCGCCTGGGGGGTGTCCCAGTGGCGTCCGGTCCGCGGGTCGGCGGTCGCGAGCCGCATGGGCCCGTAGTAGAGGACCAGGAAGTGCACCATGTAGAAGGCGAAGGAGACCTCGCCCAGCCACACCGGGAACCGCCCGGCCAGCACGGACCGCTTGTTCTTCACGTCCGCCACGGCACTGGCGGCGATCACCAGGGCGACGGGCAGTGCGGTCGGTGCCACCAGCCCGTACGCGTCCGGCAGGAAGACCATGAGTGCGTAACCGGCGGCCAGGAGGGCCAGCGCCGGAAGCCGTCGCAGCCCGATCCAGCGACCCGCCAGTACGATCCGCGCCATGAGGATGCCCAGGACGAAGTCGAGCAGCCGGGTGCCGGGGCAGAAGTAGACGAACCAGTACTTCCACCAGGACACCGGCTGGTCCGGGGCCGGAGGGCCGTCCGGGAGGAGCTGCGCGAGCAGCGGGACCGCCCAGAACGCGGCGACGACGACACCGACGGCGAGCCACAGCCGCTCCGGCCTGATCCTCCTGATCGGTTTGATCAGGAAGGGGAAGGCCAGATAGAAGAGCAGCTCGCACACGAGCGACCAACTGGGGCCGTTCGGACCGGCCATGATCTTGAGGTCGGGCACCCAGCTCTGGACGAGCAGCAGGCTCGGGAGCGTGTTTCCGAGCCATACGTGCGCGCCCGTCGCGAGCATGAGCAGCAGACCGGCGGCCCAGGTGACGAGGTGGTTCGGGTAGATCTTCGCGAGCCGCCGCCTGATGAACCGGCCGGGGGTGTCCCCGGTCCGCGAGGACCAGGCGAGCACGAACCCGCTGAGGACGAAGAAGAACCCGACGCCCAAGTACCCCGCCCTGCTCAGGTACTTCCAGAACGCGTGGTTCAGCGACTCGTCCGTGAAGGGCGCGACGACCGCCACGTGCGTCACGAAGACGGCGACGGCGGCGAAGAACCGCATGCCCGTCAGGGAGGGGAGCCGCGCGGAGCTCATGGACGCCGGTACGGGCGCGGGCGCCGACGCGGCCGTGGGCGCGGACCGCGGTGGTGCGGAGGATTCCTGCGTGTGCATCGACGTGTTCCGCGTCAGCTCGTCGCAGCCGGAACGCGGGAGTCCGCGCGGCGCAACTCGTCGACGGCGGCGGCGAGTTCCTCGGCGGTCACGTCGTTGACGAAGACCGCGTCGCCGATTCCCACCGGCAGCGGGAGCCGCTGCTGCCCGTCGCGGTGGCGCACCGTCTCCTCCAGTGCGGAAGCCAGCAGTCCGGCCTCCAGCAGCGGGTGCCAGCGCGGGAGTTCCAGCTTGCCCATCACCCCGAGGACGCGCTCGCGCTGCTCCTCGGTGACCAGACCGCGCCGCTCGGCGATGACCGTGGTCAGCGCCATGTCGAGGCAGACCGCCTCGCCGTGCAGCAGGGCGGGAAGGGCCCGCATCTCGATGGTCGGGCTGAAGGTGTGGCCGTAGTCGACCACCCGCTCCAGCTCGGTCTCCCAGAGGTTGGGCTGCAGTTCCTCCAGCATGCCGTGCACCGCCCGCTGCACCACCTGGGCGGCGACGCGGCCCTGGGCGAGGGGGCTGCCCTGGAGCTTCGTCGCCAGCAGCTGGTCGCCGTGCTCCTCCAGGAGCGCGAAGAGCTGCTGGTCCTTGATCAGGGCGATCTTCAGGATCTCCGCGAGGCCGTTGGCGATGTGCCGGCGGTCGACCGTGGCGAGGAAGGAGCGGTCGAGGAGCGTCAGGGAGGTGGCGAAGTACGTTCCGAGCCGGTTCTTGTGCCCGTTGAAGTTCACCCCCGTCTTCACGCCCACCCCGGCGTCGACCAGGCCGATCAGGGTGGTGGGGACCCGCAGGACCGGGGTGCCGCGCCGGTAGAGGTTGGCGACGAGTCCGACGATGTCCATGAGGACGCCGCCGCCGATCACGATGATCGGCTCCTGCCTGCGGTTGATGCCGAAGGCGTCGAGCGCCTCCACGATGCCGCCTGCGGTGTCGAAGTCCTTCACCGTCTCGTTGGCCTTGACGCGGTGCAGCCGGAAGTCGACGCCGTGGTGCGCGAAGTACTTCTCGATCCGCTCGCCGTGCAGTACGGCCACTTCCTCGTCGATCACCACGAAGCGCCGGAGGGGGCCGGTGCCGGTGCTGGTGCCCGCACCTTCGAGCAGTGCGGTGCTCCCGAGGTCGAACGCGTCCTCGCAGATGCGGACCTCGTAGGACAGCGGCTTCGCCGCACGCACGGTCCAGGAGTCGATGTGCTCGCTGCGGGTGTAGAGCCCGGCTGAATGCAACTGCTCGGTCATGGAAAAAATCCCCCCCGGGGTATGTGGACAGGACCCGACGAGGGTCCCGGATCGGTGCGTCGCGCCGACCGCCGACGTAAATGTATGCAGCAATCTAACTTTGGACGCAAGTTCATGTGCTGCACGCAACATCCACTTGACATGGAATTGGCGCGACCCCTGTGCTCCACCGCTCTCGCTCAGTACGCCGCAGGTCAGATGGCTAACGGACCCTTAACAAGGTGTTCATGCGGGACGTCGGAACAACCTTGGTGCCACGTGTATTTTTGGGCCGGAACATGATTCAGGGGGGTTGGGATGGGGCGGGCTGCTGTGCCGGAGATCGCGATCGTGGGGATGGGTTGCAGATTTCCGCAGGCCAGGGGGATCGAGGCGTACTGGCGCCTGCTCGAAGGGAACGTGGACGCCGTCTCCCTGATCCCCGGGGACAGGTTCGACCTCGCCGAGCACTGCGTCTCCGTCGGCGAGAGCGCCGGCGGCGCGGCCTCCGGTGTTGTCGCGGAACCCGGCAAGTCCGTCTCCCGGCACGGCGGCTTCCTCGACGACCTGTACCGCTTCGACGCCGGGTTCTTCGGCATCTCGGCGCGCGAGGCCGCGACGATGGACCCCCAGCAGCGACTGCTCCTGCAGGTCGTCTGGGAGTCCCTCGAAGACGCCGGGATCCGGCCGTCGGGCCTCGCCGGCACCCGTACCGGAGTCTTCGTCGGACAGGCGACCGCCGAGTACGCGGAAGTCTCCCCGGCGGCGGCGTCGAAGGACGTACGCGCCATGGTCGGCAGCCGCCTCAGGGCGGCCACCGCGGGCCGGGTCTCCTTCGCCCTCGACCTGCACGGGCCGAGCCTGGTCCTGGACACCGCCTGCTCGTCGTCCCTGGTGGCGGTGCACACCGCCCGCCAGTCCCTGCTCACCGGGGAGAGCGACCTGGCGATCGCGGCCGGGGTCAACGTCGTGCTCTCGCCGGACGACGCCATCGCCTACTCGCAGGGCGGCATGCTCGCGCCGGACGGGCGGTGCAAGTTCGGCGACAGCTCCGCCGACGGATTCGTCCGCAGCGAGGGCATCGGCGTCGTCCTGCTCAAGCGGCTGCCCGACGCGCTGCGCGACGGCGACAAGGTGCTGGGCCTCCTGCTGGGCAGCGCCGTCAACAACGACGGCCGCGGCAGCGGCCTGCTGATGCAGCCCGCGGTGTCGGGACAGGTCGCGATGGTGCGCGAGGCGTGCCGCACCGCCGGAATCTCCCCGTCCCAGCTGGACTACGTGGAGGCGCACGGCACCGGCACCACCGTCGGCGACGGGGTCGAGCTCCGGGCCCTCGCCGAAGCACTCGGCGGGGAGCGGAGCGCCGAACACCCGCTGCCGGTCGGCTCCGTCAAGTCCAACATCGGGCACGCCGAGGCGGCGGCCGGGATGGCCGGACTCATCAAGGCCGTACTGACCGCCAGGCACCGGCTCATCCCGGCGTCCCTGCACTTCACGCAGCCGCACCCGCTGCTGGCGGAGGGCGGGCTGCCGCTGCGGGTCGTGAGCCGCAACACCGCCCTTGAACCGGCCGCGGACACCGCCCTGCTGGGCGTCAGCTCGTTCGGCATCTCGGGCACCAACGCCCATGTCGTCGTGGGCGAATACCGGGAGCCCGCGGCCCCTGCCCCCGCCCTGCACCCCCGGCTCACCGGCAGACCCGAACTGCTGGTGCTCAGCGCCCGCACCCCCGCCGCACTGCGCCGACTGGCACTCGACTACGCCGACCACCTCGGACCCTCGGGCGCCGGACGGCAGTTCAGCCTGCCGGACATCTGCCACACGGCCGCGCTCAGACGCGACGCCCACCCCTACCGCATGTGGGCGGCCGGAGCGGACCACGACGCACTCGCCGCCACCCTGCGCGCCCTCGGCAACGGCGAGGAGGACCCGCACGGCGGCGTCGGCGACACGGGCTTCGGCGGCGACCGCAAGACCGCCTTCGTCTTCCCCGGCCAGGGCTCGCAGTGGCTGGGCATGGGCCGCGAACTCCTCGAATCCTCCGCCGTGTTCAGGGGGACCATGACGGCGTGCAGCGACGCCGTACGGGAAGAGGTGGGCTGGTCGGTCCTCGACGTGCTCACCGGGGGTACGGACGAACTCCCCGGCGCCGAATCGGGCGGCGCACTCGGCGGCGAGTCCGGCGCCGACTTCGGCGGCGTCGAGGTCGTGCAACCGGTGCTCTGGGCGATGGAGGTCTCGCTGGCCGCCCTGCTGCGCGAGTCGGGCCTCGAACCGGACCTGTGCCTCGGGCACAGCATGGGCGAGACCGCCGCCGCGTACGTCTCCGGAGCACTCTCCCTCCGCGACGCCGCCGCCGTGATCTGCCGCCGGAGCACCCTGATGCGGCAGGCGGCGGGCAACGGCGGAATGATGGCCGTCGAACTGCCGGCCGACGAAGCACGACGGGTGGCGGCCCGCTTCGGCGACACGGTGTGCGTCGCGGCGGAGAACGCCCCGGAGGCCACCGTGCTCGCCGGCGACCCCGGCACGCTGGACGAGATCGCGGCGTACCTCGCGGAGCGCGAGGTGTTCTGCCGACGGGTGAAGGTCAACATCGCCTCCCACTCCCCGCACATGGACGGACTCCGCGACGCGCTCACCGCCTCGCTCGCCGACCTGACCCCGACGACACCGCGCACCGGCATGTTCTCCACCACCCGGTGCGCCCCGGTGGCGGACGCCTCCCTCGACGCGGACTACTGGACGGACAACCTCCGGCAGCCGGTGCGGTTCGCGGAGAGCGTGCGGACGGTGCTCAAGGAGGACGACTTCGTCTTCGTGGAGGTGAGTCCGCACCCGCTGCTCGTACAGGCACTCCAGGACACCCAGCAGCACTGGGGCAAGGAGCCCGCGGCCACCGCGACGCTGGTACGGCGGCAGAGCGAACTCGCCGCTCTGGCACGTGTCACCGGAAACGTCTTCGTGCACGGCGGCACGGTCGACTGGAGCCGTTGGTTCGCCCACGCGGGCCAGAGCGGCGAGCTCGTGGCACTGCCCCCGTACCACTGGGACGAGGAGGAGTTCCTCCCCGACCGCTCCCAGGTCCACGCCTCCGGCCGTACGCCCGACTCCGGTTACCTGCGTGAACTCCCCCCGCACCGGCTGGGACTCGACGAACTGGGCGGGGGAGTCCGGGTGCGCGGGCTCGCCATGGTTCCCCCGGCGGTCCACTTCGGCGCCGTGGCGGAGACCGCCCGGGACCTCGGCGACAGCGGGGACGTCCTTCTTGAGGACGTCACCTTCACCGGCCCGCCGCTGGAACTGGCCGCGTTGCGCGAGGCGTCCACGGCCCTGCGCGTCAGGCTCGACCCCCTCGACCCTCTCGGCGCACCCGGGCGCTTCCGGTTCCGTACGGACACCGTCCGGTACGACACCGCCCGCACCGCGCCGGGACAGCCGCAGGCGCCGGGCATCGCGGGCACCGTCCGGGTGGGCCGGGCGGCGGCGCAGGGCGTGCGCAGCGCCTCGTACGGGCAGAACCTGCTCGACTCGGCGCTGACCCGCTGCACGGAGTACGTACCCGCCGCGGAGTTCCACCGCCGGGCCCAGGCGCGCGGCTTCGACATCGACCCGGCCCTGAACACGGTCTCCCAGCTGTGGCGCAGGGACGGCGAAGCGGTGGCCCGGCTGTCGACCGCCGACCTCAGGGGCCCCGGCGCGCTGGAGGCCGGACTGCTGCCGATGCTCGCCGCGTGGCCGCACTCGACGGCGGGCTCGGGAGCGACCGGTGCGTACCTCCCGGTGTCCTTCGACAGCGTGGCGATCACGGGCGAACTCGCGGACGGCTGCTGGAGCGTGGCCCGTTTCGGGGCGGAGGGAGCGGAGGGAGAGGACGCGCGCTGCGACGTCGTCGTGCTGGCGGCCGACGGCCGGGTCCTCCTGGAGGTCACCGGCATGGCGCTGCGCGGCCTGTCCTCCGACGGCGCCCCGCAGCCCGCCGCCGTACCTGCACCCGTCTCCATGTCCGCCCCCGAACCGCCCGTTGCCGTTGCCCCCAGGACGCCGCACGCGCCTCCCGTGGAACTTCCCATGGAAGTGGTGGCCGCGGTGCTCGGCACGTCGGTGGAACGGCTGGACCCCCGGCGGCCGTTGCGCGATCTGGGCCTCGATTCCCTGATGGCCAGCCAGCTCAGGATCCGGCTGCGGAACTCGTACGGAGCGGACATCCCCGTCGCGCGCCTGCTGGGCGCCGACGGTGCGGCGACCGTGCTGCGCCCGCTCGTCGACCAGGACCAGTGAGAGTGCCGGTCCCTGTGCCGGTCCGGGACGATTCAGGACCGCTGCTCACTATTGTACTGTGGTATACGTATTTCGATGGTGGGGGCCAGTACGAGCAAGGAAGCGGCAACCTGTGTCCGAGAACCCGCTGCAGCCCATGGGCCGCAGAGAACGCAGCAAACAACGTGTCAGGGAGAACATCTACGCGTCGGCCCTGGCCCTCTTCGCGGAACAGGGCTACGACAGCACCACCGTCGACCAGATCAGTGAACGTGCCGATGTCGCCAGGGGCACCTTCTTCAACTACTTCCCCCGCAAAGAGGATCTCGTCACCGCCTGGGCGACCGAGCGGCAGCGGAAGCTCGAAGAGCGCATGGAAGAGACGATGCGCGACGCCCCGGACGACGTCACCGTGCACCTGGAGCTCTGCATGGCGGCGCTCGCCGACTTCAACGAGGCGGAACGGAACGTCACCCCCGCCATGCTGACCGCCTGGGTCAAGGCCGGGCGGCCGCTGATGGAGGAGCCGTACGCGGGCCGGGTCTTCGCCGACATCATCGCCGCGGGCCAGCGCAGCGGGCAGATCGCCCCCGGCATCGACCCCCTCCGAGTCGGGAACGTGGTGCGGGACGCCTACCTCGGCATCCTCTACCGCTGGTCGCAGAACCCCGAGGTCCAGGCACCGCTGCGGATGGAGCTGCGCGAACTCCTGCGGGTCATCCTCACCGGCGTCCTCTCCTACGCCCAGCGGGGCTGGACCTCCCCCTCGACCTCCCCCGCGCCTCCCCCGACCCCTCCCGCGGACCCTTCATCTCAGGACCCCGTGCCCGCCGCCGGGCGGGCGGTGACCAGGCCCGATTCGTAGGCCGCGATGACCGCCTGGGCGCGATCGCGGACGCCGAGCTTGTCGAAGATGCTGGTGATGTAGTTCTTGACCGTGGAGAGGCTGATGTCCAGGGCGGCCGAGATCCCGGTGTTGTCGAGGCCGGTGGCCATCAGACGCCACACCTCGACCTCGCGGGGGGTGAGTTCACCGCTCGGTCCGGCCGGTCCCGCGGGGACCGGGGCCGGGGCCGCGTCGCGGGGCGTCCGTACGTAGGTGGAGATCAGCCGGGTGAGCAGCCGCGGCGCGACGACGGCCTCGCCGGCGTGGACGGTGCGGATCGCCGCGCTCAGGTCCTCGGGGGAGCTGTCCTTGGGCAGGAATCCGTAGGCTCCGGCGCGCAGGGCGCCCACGACGTACTCGTCGAGGTCGAAGGTGCTGAGGGCCAGGACCCGGCAGTCGGGCACGGTGGCGGCGAGTTCGCGGGTCGCGCCGACCCCGTCGAGCACGGGCATCCGGATGTCCATTACCACGACGTCGGGGCGCAGTTCACGGGAGAGGGCGACGGCACGCGCACCGTCCTCGGCCTCGCCCACCACCTCGAAGGACGGGTCGGGGGAGAGGATCAGCGACAGTCCGCGCCGGACCAGCGGCTGGTCGTCCACGATCAGCACCCTGATCCGTGGGGTCGGTGTCGGCGTCGGTGTCGGTGTCGGCGTCAACGACTCTGCCGTCGGCCCTGCCGTCGATCCCGTCATCGGCCCCGTCTCGGTCCCGGTCATCGTGGTGCTCCCTCGTGCGGGACGGCTGCCTCGGCCGCCTCGGCTGCTTCGTCCATGGTCAGCGGCAGGTCGGCCAGTACGGCGAATCCGCCGTCGGGCTGCGGGCCGACGGCGAGGGTGCCGCCGTGCAGGGCGACGCGCTCGCGCATGCCGATGAGACCGTACCCGCCGCTGTACCCGCCGCCGTACCCGCCCGAGCCCGCTGCCGGTGTTCCCTCCTGCGGAGGCCGGCCCCCGCCGTCGTCCCGCACCTCGATGGTGACCCGGTCCTGACGGTACGTCAGCTGTACGGTCGCGTGGGCGTCGCCCGCGTACTTGCGGGTGTTGGTGAGGGCCTCCTGGGCGATCCTGAACACCGTGAGGCCCACGGTCGGCGGCAGCGGGCGCCGCGGCCCCAGGACGCTGAACGCGGTCGGCAGTCCGGCGAGCCGGGACTCGGCCACCAGCCGGTCGAGGTCGTCGACGCCGGGCTGGGGCAGCGCGGGCGAGGACTCCGGCTCGTCACCGGCCCGCAGCACGTCGAGGAGCTGGCGCATCTCGCGCAGCGCGAGCCGGCCGGAGGACTCCAGGGTGACCAGGGCGTCCCGGACCACCTCCGGCTGGGCGAGGTTGGCCCGGGCGCCCCCGGCCATCAGCTGCATGGTGGTGATGTGGTGGGCCACGATGTCGTGCAACTCCCGTGCGATGCGGCGCCGTTCGTCGGCCACCGCACGGTCGGCGAGGAGCCGGCGGTTGGCCGCCACCTCCCGCTGCCAGCGGTTCACGGCCAGGGCGGCGCCGACGACGATCAGGGCGGAGAGGGGCGGGTAGACGGCGTCCCGCAAGGGCGGAATCCGGCCCTGGCTCTGGCTCAGCAGCGTCAGCAGCATCGTCGCGGCGGCCGCTACCGCCGTCACCCGGCCCGAGCAGGCCCTGGCGACCGAGTACAGGGCGACCATCAGGACCGCACCGAAGTGACTGGGCAGCGGCACGGTCAGCGCTGCCGTCACGTCGAGGGCCAGTACGGCGGCGAGCACCGCGACCGGGTGACGGCGCCGGGCGAGCAGCGGCAGGGCAGCCAGCGCGACGAGGAGGAACCCGGCCACGCTCACGTCGTGCCGGCCTGCGGGGTCGTTGAAGAACACGTAACTGAGCAGGTTCATCGCGCACGCCCCACCGGTGACGAGCGCGTCGTTCCGGGTCCACGGCGGCTCGGCCCCGTCGAAGCGCAGCAGCCCTCGGGCGCCGCCGGGCCGCGGTTCGCGCGGCTCGCCGGGTCCCGTGCCCAGCGGCTCTCGGGCGTCGCCGGGCCCCGCGTCCCGCGGTCCCCCGGCGCCGTCGGGTCCGGTGTGTCGGCTGCTGGGCATGTCTGGTCTCCCTGTGTCCGGATGCTTGGACCGCCCGCTTGGCCTGCCGTCGTCCCGGCCCCCGCAACAGGGTTGCACAGCAACCATGGCGGCAGCACCGGGCGGCAGCCGTTCGCACCTCCCTGACCTGGGCCGGGACCCGCATCGGGAGCCGGGCCCCGACCAGGACCAGGGTCCTGGTCGCGGGCCGGGGAGGGACCCAGGGCCCCGGTGCGGATCATCCGCTGCCACGACGCCCGGCGGGCCCTCCCGGTGATGGTCTTGAGACCGGCCGGAAACCCCCGGCAGACGTCCGTACGCAATGCCGTCCGCCGGAGGACACAGTGATCCGCGCCCTGACCGGTTACTCCACCAGACACCCGTGGAAGATCATCGCCAGCTGGGCGGTGCTGGGTCTCGTCCTCAGCGCTCTGGCCCCGACCCTGCTCGGCCGCGTGACCCAGCACCGGACCGACGACTTCCTGCCCCGCAGCTACGACTCGGCCGCCGCGCTGCAGATCGCCCGGGAGCAGTTCGGGGAGAACCCCGACGCCCTCACGGTGACGGTGCTGGTCGCCAGGTCCGACGGCAAGGCGCTCGGCGCCGCCGACCAGAAGCGGATCGGGGCCGAGGCGGCGAAGCTGGGTCAGCGCCGGATGGTCATGCCCATGGAGGACGACATGCCACGGTTCCTGGTGCCGGACCGCTCCCAGACGCCGAAGGTCGCCCCGTCGATGACGGCGCCCGACCGGAGCTTCGCACTGCTCACCGTGCAACTGGCCGGGATCCCTTCGGACAAGGGGGTCCAGGGCGTCTACCGGACCTTCCGGGACGCCGCCAGGACGCAGTTCGCCGAGGCGGGCATGCGCACCGGTTTCACCGGGGACCTCGCCGACAGGGTCGACACCACCGACGCGCACAGGACCGCAGCGAAGGTCGGCTCCACCCTCGTCATGGTGTTCATCATCCTGCTCAACGTACTGGCGTTCCGCAGCGCGCTGGCGGCCCTGCTGCCGCTGATCGCGGTCGCCCTGATCGGTGCCGTGGCGGCGGGCGCCGTCGCGGGCGCCGCGCTGCTCACCGGGCGCAAGCTCGACGCGAGCACCCCGGAGCTGATCAACGTCGTCCTGCTCGGCATCGGCATCGACTACCTGCTGTTCCTGCTGTTCCGCTTCCGCGAGCAACTGCGCGACCGGCCGGAGCAGCCCGCCCGCGAGGCGGCCGAGCAGGTCTCGGGACGGGTGGGCACCGCGATCACCTCGGCGGCTCTGACCATCGTGGCCGCGTTCGCCACGCTGGGCCTGGCGACCTTCGGACAGTTCCGCTCGCTGGGTCCCGCGATCGCCGTCTCGGTCCTGGTGATGCTGCTCGGCAGCCTCACCCTGCTGCCCGCGCTGCTCGCGGCCGCCGGACGCAAGATGTTCTGGCCCTCCAAGACCCTTCTGCACAAGCCGGGCGAAGGCCGTGCCGCCCGCTTCGGCACACTCGTCGCACGACGGCCGCTGATGATGCTGGCGGCCTCCGTCGCCCTGCTCGCCGCGCTGGCCGCCGGGCTGGCCGGCATCCGGATGGACTACGGCCGGGGCGAATCCGGCGACCCGACCCCCGCCGCGGTCACCGCGGCCGAGATCTCCCGCACGCTGCCGGCCGGAGTGTCGGACCCGACGAGCGTCTACGTCACCGCGAAGGAGGGCAAGGACGGCGGCGTCCTCGACGCCGCCGCGTTCGACGGCCTCTCCCGTGCGCTCGGCCGGGTCGACGGCGTGGGCAAGGTCGCCCGTACCGTACTGAACGAGGACCGTCGTGCCGCCCGCATCGACGTCTACCCGACCGCCGACCCGCAGAGCCAGCAGGCCCGCGACCTGGCCGCGGGACCGATCCGGGACACGGTCGCCCGGCACGCCCCCGCCGGGACGACGGCGCACGTGGGCGGCACGGCGGCGATCTTCGCCGACGTGTCCGTCGCCGTCGACCACGACCTGAGGATCGTGTTCCCGGTCGCGGCGGGGCTGATCGCGCTGATCCTGCTGCTGCTCCTGCGCAGCCTGCTCGCCCCGCTGGTCCTGATGCTGTCCGTCGGGCTCGGCTTCGCCGCCACCCTCGGCGCCGCCACGCTGCTGTTCCAGCACACCCTCGGCGGGCGGGGCGTCAACTTCACGCTGCCGCTGCTGCTGTTCCTGTTCGTCGTGGCCCTGGGCACCGACTACAACATCCTGATCGCCGACCGGATCCGGGAGGAGATGCAGCGACCTGGCCCGGCCCGCGCCGCCGTGGCCCGCGCGGTACGGCACACGACACCGTCCGTCGCGACGGCCGGACTGGTGCTGGCCGGCTCCTTCGCCACGCTCGCAGCGAACCCGGGAAGCGAACAGGACGCCTTCGCGCTGACGCTCGGCATCCTGCTCTCCGCGCTCGTACTCTCCCTGGTACTGGTGCCCGCGCTCGCCGCACTCCTCGGCCGGGCCCTCTGGTGGCCGTTCCGGCCGCGTCCCGCCGGGGGAGCCCACGGGCAGCACCGTGCGACCGCACCGGCCCGGGAACCCGACAAGGTCACCGCGTACTGAGCTCGGCTTCAACGGCAAGGAGCCAGCAGGCCCCTTCACCTGCGCATCTACAGTTGTGGTGTGAACAACATGACCCACGACCGACTCATCTGGGAACTGACCGGGTGGGGTGCTGACGAAAAACCCGCTCATGTCACCGAGCTCAGCCGAGAAGAGATCATCCGCATCCGTGACCTCTTCGACCGCCGTATGCCCCCAGCGGGGACGGACGAGTGGCTTGCCTGCGCGGCCTACGAGGTGACCCCTGACCTGCAACCCCATGTGCTGGCCGCCGTTCCCCGGCTGGAATTCAAGCCAGGGCTGGACTACTCCGTCGAGGGGTCTGTCCATTCCGAATAGGCGATCGGCCGGCTCCTCTCCACGGACGTCGCCGTGCTCGTCACCCCTTGCCTAACATGGCGCGATGAACATCTCCCGGCTTCCCGCAGAGGCACGGCAGCGACGTCGCGCCGAGATACGCGAGTTCCTGCGCTCGCGACGGGCGCGGCTGTCGCCCCAGGACCTGGGCATGCCGGTGAGCGGCGGGCGGCGCACGCCGGGGCTGCGCCGCGAGGAGGTGGCGGTGCTCGCCGGTGTGGGGGTCTCCTGGTACACGTGGCTGGAGCAGGGCCGCGAGATCAACGTGTCGGAGGACGTCCTGGACGCCGTCGCACGGGTGCTGCGGCTGGGTGGAGCCGAGCGTGAACACCTGTATCTGCTGGCCGGGTTGAACCCGCCCCGGTCGTGCCCGGCGGACCGGGAGGTGTCCCCAGGGCTCCGCCGGGTGATCGACGGCTGGCTGCCCCGGCCCGCCTACATCATCGACCGGCACTGGAACCTGCTCGCCGTCAATCGCGCCGCCCGTCTCGTCTTCGGGTACGGCGAGGGGGACCACAGCTGTCTGGTGAGCTTCTTCACCAACGCCCGCTTCCGGTCGGCGCTGTGCCACTGGGAGGACGCCGCGCGGGAGATCGTCGGACAGTTCCGCGCGGACGCAGCCCGCTATCCGGACGACGCGGAGTTCGGCCGGCTGGCCTCCGACCTGTGCGCCGCGAGCCCCGCCTTCGCCGAGATCTGGGCCGAACACCCCGTGGGCAGCGCGGCCCAGGGCATCAAGGCCCTCGTCCATCCCGAGCTGGGCGACCTGGTCTTCGAGTACACGACGCTGCCGCTGCCCGACCTCCCGGGCCACCGGCTGCTGCTGTACACGCCCGCACCGGGCACCGGAACCGAGGCCCGGCTGGCCGACGTTCTCGACACGGACTCCGGCCGCGAGGAACGACACCGGACGGGGCTGGGAGCCCGGTAGGAGAAGGGGGCTGGGGTTCGGATCCTGACGGCTGACGCACCAGGCCGTCCCCGCCGGCTCAGCGCTCCAGGCCGAACCACGGCAGGCACTCCGCCAGCCCCTCCGTCTTCACGGGGACCGGCTGGTGCTGTTGCCACCCTTCAGTACGGAGGCGGAGCCTGCGCAGCACGGCGGGTTGGCCGCGTACGGTATGACGTTCCATGCCGTCCTCGTGGTAGCCGAGCTTGCGCGACACCTCCAGCGAGGCCGCGTTGTCCGCGTACGCCCCGGAAACAGCGTGCTGTGCGCCGAGTCCGGCGAAGGCCAGGTGGAGGACGGCCGCGCGCATCTCGGTTCCCAGGCCCTGGCCGTGATGGGCCCTGCCCAGCCAGGAACCGGTGCCTACTTCACGGCGGACCGAGAAGTCCCGGGCGCTGAGGCCCTGTGTGCCCACGACGGTCCCGTCCCGTACGACCGCCAGGTTCAACTCCCAGTTCTCCGGCTGCCACTCGCCCCAGCAGCGCCAGTGGTACTGCAGCACATTCCGGGCACGTTGCTCGGGCGTGGCATCGGTCCATGCCACGGTGAACGGCTGCACCCCCGGGTCATGCACACCGTCGGCGGCCAGCGAAGCCAACGCGGCGAGATCGTCCAGGTCCGGCAACCGCAACTCCAGGCGCGGCGTGGTCAATCGCAGGCCCGCAAGCGGCCAGTGCGTCAGCAGGTTCATGACCTGGGATTCTTCTCGCTCCAAGCCATCGTGACCACTGGATTTCCGAGGGTGCGCTTCCCGGACGAGCCACTCGGGCGCCACTGGACCTGGCCCGTCCGCCACTGAACTTGACCGGGGACCGCCTACCCGGGCGGCGGTGGCGCCCCTAGGTTCTTGGCCCAGCACGCACCGCGGTGCCGGGCGACCGTCGGCACCGCGTCCACTCGCACCACGGGCCAACACGAGGTATCCCACAGGGGGACCCGGCCCGTGACCGGGAAGGAAACCGACCCGATGACCCTTCGTAAACGCCTCGCCCTCTCCGTGGCAACCGTGGCAGTGGGCTCCGGCCTGGCCTTCGCCCCGCTGGCCTCGGCGGCTCCGCTGGCCTCGGCGGTCCCGCAGACCTCGGCGGCCCCGCAGGCCGCCGCCAGCTGCGCCTACCCGTACGTCTGCTTCTACAAGGGCTCCACGAAGACGGGCCAGTTCAAGGACGTCACCAGCGGCTGGCAGAACCTCGGTGCCAGCAAGGGCGCCACCTCGATGGTGAACACCCGCCGTGACGACATCGTGTACACGCACTTCACCAACGGTGAGACGTGGTGCACCCCGCCCAACAACACCACCACGTTCAACTCCTGGGTGGTCGACAAGATCCGCATCAGCTCCGCGTCCAGCTGCTGACCCGCGCCGCACCAGCGCCGGCCCGCCCACCTCGGCGGCCGGCACTGGAACCCGCTCGCCGAGGGTGGTGGTGACAGACCCAGGCCCGACCGGCACTGCCGCCCGCGCGCGACCCGGTCGACGATCGTCGGCATGAAGCGATTCACGAACAAGACGGTCCTGATCACCGGCGGCACCAGCGGCATCGGTTTCGCCACCGCACGCAGGCTCCTCGACGAGGGTGCGTACGTCGTCATCACCGGGCGCGACCAGGCGCGCCTCGACGCGGCCCTCGCCCGCCTCGGCGCCGGGCAGGGGCGGGCACTCGCGGTGCGGGCCGACGTGGCATCCAAGGCCGAACTCGGCCATCTCGTACGGGAGATCGAGACCTGGCGCGGCAGTCTGGACGCGGTCTTCGCCAACGCCGGTGTCGGCATCTTCAAGCCGAGCGCCGAGCTGACCGAGGACGACTTCGACCGTACGGTCGACATCAACTTCAAGGGCGTCTTCTTCACCGTCCACACCGCGCTGCCGCTGCTGCGGGACGGCGGTGCGATCGTCATCAACGCGTCCTGGACCATGCACCGCGGGCTGTCCGTCGCGTCCGTCTACTCCGCGAGCAAGGCCGCAGCCCACAACCTGGCCCGTACGCTGGGCGCCGACCTCGCCCCGCGCGGGATCAGGGTCAACTCCGTGAGCCCCGGCTACATCGACACGGAAATGTACCGGGACGCCAACCCCGACCCCGGCGCCGAGGCCCACACCGCCGCACAAGTGCCGCTCGGCAGCCTCGGCCATCCCGACGACATCGCCGCCGCCGTGGCCTTCCTGGCCTCGGACGACGCCTCCTACATCACCGGCCAGGACCTCGTCATCGACGGTGGCCTCCTCGGCTCCGTGCCCGTCGGCCGATGAAGGGGCGTACGGCGGTGAGCCCCGTGGCGGCGACAGCCTCGGACGCCACCGCGCAGAAGCCGAGGCCCGCCGTCGTGTTGACCGCGATTCTGCTGGCGCTGCTGATCCTGCCCACCTCGGTGACCGGTTCGGGCGTGGCGCTGCCGCACATCGGGCGCGACACGGGCGCCTCGCTGGACACGCTGCAGTGGGTGGTGCACGGCTACAACCTGACCTTCGCGAGCTTCATGCTCGCCTGCGGCTCGCTGGCCGATCTGGTCGGCCGGCGCCGGATGTTCGCCGCGGGCGGTGTGCTGTTCACGGTGGCGTCCGCCGCGAGCGTGGCGACGAACGACATCGTCCTGCTCGACGTGGCGCGCGCCGTGGCCGGTGTCGGCGCCGCTGCACTGCTCACCAGCGGCAGTTCACTGCTGGCCGCGACCTTCCGGGGCGCCGCGCGCAACCGGGTGTTCGCGGCCGTCGGCATCGTGACGGGCGGCGGACTCGCCCTGGGCGCCATGGCGGCGGGAGCGCTGGCCGACGCGCTGGGCTGGCGTGCCTTCTTCGGGCTGCACGCGGTACTGATGCTGCTGGTGCTGTGCGCCGTACCGTTCCTGCGGGAATCACGCGGTGACACGGCGGCCCGGGTGGACTGGGCGGGCACCGCGGCCTTCGTCGGCAGCCTCTTCCTGCTCATGCTCGGCACGGTCGAGGGGCCGCAGTGGGGGTGGGGCAGCGCTCCGGTCCTCGCCCTGCTGGCGGGGGCGGTGCTGCTGATGGCGGTGTTCGTCGGCGTGGAGCGACGCGCCCGGTACCCGATGCTCGACCTGGCGCTGCTGCGCAATGCCCGGTTCATGGCCCTGTGCCTGATTCCCGTGGTGGTCACCTTCTCGTTCGTGATCCTGCTGCCCCTGCTGCCGAACTACCTGCTGGTCGCGAACGGTTCCTCCAGCCGGGCGGCGGGCACCACGATGCTGCTGATGACGCTGCCGATCCTGCTCACCCCGCTCCTCGCGGGGAGGCTGGTCCGGTGGGGGCTGTCCCACCGGGGCGTGTTCGGCCTCAGCCTGCTGTGCCTGACGGCCGGTACGGGGTGGCTCGCCACCACCCTCGAACCGGGCGTGGGCCCGGCGGCGCTCGCCGGCCCCCTGATCACGCTCGGGATCGGCCTGGGCCTCAACTTCGGCCTGGTGGACGGTGCGGTCCTCACCGTGGTGGCGCCCGAAGCCACCGGGACGGCGGCGGGCTTCCTCAACACGCTTCGTCTTGGCAGCGAGGCCCTCGTCATCGCCGCGGCGGGCTCGGCGCTGATCAATCTGACGAGCAATCAACTTGCCGCGGGTCTGGACCGGTTCCCCGTGTACCGGGGCGGGGCCGGGGAGCTGGCCAACAGCGTGAACGCGGGAGACCTGACCGGCGCCCTCTCCGGGCTGCCCGCCGAACTCCGCCCGGAATTCGCCGACTTCGTCACCCACGGCCTCACCGACGCCTGGCAGACGGTCCTCTGGGTCGGCGCCGCGATCTGCGCGGCCCTGTCCGTGGCCATTTACACCATGCTCGGGCGGCCGGACGACAGGCTCCCCCCGAGTCGTCGTACGGACCCCGGTTGTTAGCCTCCCCCGATGACTGCAATCTTCGACGAAGCCGTCCGCGCCCGCCTGAAAGCCGCTCACATCTGGTACGTAGGAACCGTGTTCCCCGACGGAGCGCCGCAGGTCAGCCCGATGTGGGTGGATCTGGAGGGCGAGGGGGAGCTGACCTTCAACACCTCGGTGGGCCGGGTGAAGGAGCAGAACCTGCGCCACGACCCCCGCGTCTACCTCTCGCACGCGGACGCCGTCGACCCCTTCGACCGGGTGCAGATCAGCGGTGAGGTGGTCCGCTTCATCGAGGGCGAGGAGGCGCACGACCGGATGGACCGGCTGGCCCGCAAGTACCTGGGCAGCGAGCGGTTCGAGTGGATCATGCCGGGGGAACAGCGAGTCGCGGTGGTCGTACGCCCGGTCAAGGTGCGGCACATCGTCGGCGTGGAGCGGTTCCGGCCGGGCGGGCCCGTCCCCGCTTCCTGACGGGGCCTTCTTCAGTCGTCCGTCCCGTCCGTCCGGTCGGTTCCGGTGATCCCCCCGCCGAAGGCGGCGGTGAGTGCCTGCGCGATCAGGTCCGGCAGCTCGCTCCTTCCGTCGTCCTCGGCCCAGCGCATCAGTGCCGTGTTCATGGCGGCCAGGCAGGCGCCGGCCGCTGCTTGGGCGCGGAACACCGCGTCGGGATCAGGGGTGTTGGGGTCCGCGGCGTTGCCCCCGAGTGCGTCGACGATCGTCTGCTGCAGGGCGTAGTGGCTGTCCAGGTGCCTGGCCCGCAGGGCCGGTGTCGAGATCATGAGCTGGAGTCGGGCCAGCAGGAACTGCTTGTTCGCCGTCGGGTCGGCTCCGGGGCCGCCACCGGCGTCGGCGCCGGTCAACGTCGTGGCCGCGTCGACGAGTGCGGTGCCGATACGGCGGACCAGGGGCTGCGTCGCGGACGACGCGAGGATCCGCTCGGCGACGAGGGGGCCGTTCTGGTCGACGAGCACCAGGTCCTCCTTGGTGGGGAAGTGCCGGTACACGGTCATGGGCGACACGCCCGCGGCCTTGGCGACGCCGGCCACGGTCGTGGCGTCGTATCCGTGCTCGGTGAACAGCCGTACCGCGTGCGCCTGGATCATGCGCTGCGTCTCGGATCGCCGTTGTGCCCGCAGGGTTGGGTGCTGGTCGGTCATGTGGTAGACACTATCGCAGTGGTAGTCACTACCAGGTTGGTGGTGACTCGCAGATCGGGGTGGTGGGCATGAACGATCTGACCGGCAGGACGGCTCTCGTCACGGGAGCATCGCGCGGCATCGGGCAGGCGATCGCGGTCCGGCTCGCGGCACGGGGGGCCGTGGTCGCCGTGCACTTCGGTACGGACGACTCCGGTGCGACGGCGACGGTCGACGCGATCGAACGTACCGGTGGCACCGCGTTCACCGTCGGGGCGGAACTGGGCGTGGACGACGACGTCGAGACGCTCTTCGCGGGGGTCGAGGCCGGCCTGGCAGGGCGGCCGCTCGACATCCTGGTGAACAACGCGGCGGCCGCGCCCGCGGGCCCGCTCGGAGCCACCACGCGGAAGGAGTTCGACCACCTCTTCGCGGTGAACGTCCGTGCGCCGTACTTCATCGTCCAGCGCGCACTGCCCCTGCTCCGCGACGGCGGCCGCATCGTCACGATCTCGTCGGTGGTGACCCGGATGGCCAACCCCGCCCAGACGTCCTTCGCCATGACGAAGGGCGCGGTCGAGACGATGAGCCTGACCTTGGCCAACGAGCTCGGGGTCCGGGGCATCACGGTGAACGCGGTTGCTCCCGGCGCGACCCGGACGGCGGCCAACGGAGCGTTCTTCGAAGCGCCGGGCCTGGCCGAGCACATCGCCGGAACGACGGCGCTCGACCGGCTGGGCGGCCCCGACGACGTCGCCGAGGTCGTCGCCTTCCTCGCCTCCGACGCGGCGCGCTGGATCACCGGGCAGGTCATCGACGCGAGCGGCGGCCTGTTCCTGGGACCGCGCGCCTGAGCACGGGGGCCGCCGCCCTGCCACGTACGTCAAGTCCGGTACGTGCCGCGACGTACGCCAAGCCGGTACGTGCCGCCTCGTACGTCAAGCGCGCTACGTGCCGCGGCGTACGTCAGCGTCCGGTACGTGCCGCGTCGCGCAGTCTGCGCCAGGTGCGGCCCACGGACATCGGCCCCGCGCGACCCGCGCCGGGCGCATCGGCCGCCCAGTTCCTGGCCGTCTCGGCCAACGTCTCCGGGGGTCTCTCCGTCCGGGTCTCCGTCTGCGCGACCGGTTGCCGCGTCTGCGCGGCCCGTGCGGCGAGCCGCAGGTCCTCCGGTGTGATCGTGTCGAGCCTCGCCCGGACGTGGCTGAGCAGCGTGGCGCAGGCGTCGGTGATCGCGGCGTCGCCCAGCGGGCGCGCCGGGAGGCCGAGCCCCTCGGTCAACTCCTGTTCCAGGGCCGTCCGCAGGTCCTGCAGGGAGATGTCACGGATCGTCAGCGACAGGTGGGCGGACAGCCCGGCGGCGCCCACCGCGCGGTGCGCGAAGCCGCGCGGTACGTAGAGCACGCTGCCGGGCTCCAGAACGCTCTGCAGGAGCAGCTTGGAGCGCTCGTCGTCCGGGAGTTCGCCCAGCGACCAGTCCGCCACCGTCGGCGCGTCGTGGACGTACCAGGTCTTGTGTCCCGACACCTGGAGGACGAACACGTCGGCGTCGTCGCGGTGCACCGCGAGACCCTGACCGCCGACGGGCGTGACGAAGAAGAACGCCTCCACGTGCCGGCCGGTCTCCTCGGACAGTCGCGCCACCAGATCGCGCGTCGGGCCGTGCCACTGGTCGACGTACCGCAGGAGCAGCGTCGCTCCGGCGCGCAGGAGTGCGACGACCTTCGCGCGGTCGGCGAAGCCGTGGTGGGCGGCGCCGCTGACCAGGCGTGACGTGGTGTAGGCCGCGGGCGGGACGGTGACCTTGTCGGAGCGCACCATCTCCAGGTACGGGGTGCGCAGCAGCCCGCTGTCGAAGGCGGCGTCCAACTCGTCGAGGTCGAACGGCGAGGCGAGCGTCTCCGGCGTGAAGACCGCGGGCTCGCGCTGCCACTGGTTGCCCGCGAAACGCTCCACGTCGCCGACCCAGTTGGCCAGCTTGGGCGATTCGACGGGGGATTCCGCGGGCGGTTCCATGGAGGATCTCGTGGGCGGTTCCATGGTGGTCATGCCCCGATTCCCGCGTCGAACCGTACGGAGAGCAGCGAGCGCAGCGGGACCTCGGCCTCCTGCTGCGGACTGCGGATGACGAGCCCGTTGTCGAAGGCGACGGTCAGCAGGCGCTCGGCCAGCGGCACGATCAGGTGCTTGGCCCAGCAGCGGGCACCTTCGAACCCGTACGGCATGAACGCGGGCGTCTTCTCCGGGTCCGCCACCCCGGCCCACCGCTCGGGCCGGAACTCCAACGGGTCGGCCCAGTAGTCCGGGTGACGGTGCATCAGGAGCGGGAAGAGCGCGACCTTGTCCTCGGGACGGATCTCGGGGTGCAGCCCGGTGTACGCCTTCCCGTCCGTACGGAACAGCATCCACGCGGGCGGGAGCAGTCGCAGCGTCTCCCACAGGGCCGCGGTGAGATCGGCGGGGGCCTCCGCAGGTTTCCGCGCGGGGCCCATGAGCCACAGGGCGTTGCCGGCCAGCGCGGCCACGCCGTCGCAGAGGGTGGCCGTCGCCCGCCGGTACATCGCGACGGCCTGCTTCTTGTCCAGGTCGCCGGAGGCGGCGCGGATCAGCTCGGCCAGCGCGGTGCCCCCCTCCGCACCGGAGCCCGGCCAGACGGTGACGGCGCGGTCGACGACCCGGGAGAGGGCGGGGGAGCGCGTGACGCCGCGCTTCGACAGCAGGGAGACCGGCAGGGGATCGGACGAGAAGAGCCACTGGCGCAGGTAGGAGGTGGCCGCGTAGGGCCAGGCGCCCGACAGTCCGCGCGCCGGGGGCGGCGGATTCCGGATGCCCGCCAGGACGTCCTGCCCCAGCGCGCGGATCGTCCGTGTCGCGCTGTCGTGCTGGATGTCGGCTCCCGCGGCGGGCTTGTAGACCGAGCGCTCGGTGGCCAGCACGGGGCGCGCCGCGACGATTTCGGCGACCAGGTCGCATTCGGAGACGCCGACCGTGGTCGCGTCGATCCGGAACACCTTCTCTTCCCTGGCCAGCAGTTCCTGAATCCGCGGGGCATACACGACGGAATGGCCGCGCACCGCTGCCGGCGCCCTTTCTTCCAAGAGAATCCCGCCTCTGCCCGTCTCTATTGGTCTGTGGGGCCATTGGCCCATGGGAATGGCGATGGGAAAGCGTTCCCGCGGTGGGCGGGGAACGTGGAGCGTCGGCGGAGGCAGCGGCACAGCCGCGTCCTCCGCCGACAACTACCGACGAGGGTGCGTCAGATGACGTGCAGGATCCACGAGTGCTGCGAGAGGTCCTCGTCCTTCTTGAACTTCCGAACCAGTGCCTTGACCATCTTCATGTCTACTCCATTCCCTGGACTGCGGGGGCTTCAAGAAGAAGTGCCCGCGCCATAATCGAAAGAGAAACGCGCCCCTGTTGGGGAGTCATGACGCTTTCAGTCAACACTTACGTTTTTCTATCGTTCCACTAACGTTTCGCGCGGGTTGGCGCAGTACTGACGGGTCATCAGCCCGGCGGAATCCGTCCGGCGGAACGGGCCGCACGGGATGACCTGGCCTTTCTCCAACTCGCGGACGGCGGGGGCGGGTTGGGGTTCGTGCGGTCCGCGCCGGCCCCCGCGTGTGCTTCCCGCGGATTCGGCTGACCCCGACATCACGCACGGTCTACGGTACGAATACACCGTGTTACCCGTCGCGGTCGCCCGAGGAGGAATCCTGTGCCATCGTCCTGTGACCCCCAGTACGCTCCCGCCGGCGACGTGGGCGCGGCGCTCATGCTGATCGACTCCCGGCTCAAGGGCATTCACGACGGCAGGACCGAGACCGACCCCGAACAGCAGGCGCTGACCGACCAGTTCCTCGCGTCCCTGGGGCCCGAGGGTGCAGCGGACGTGCTGGACGGCGCGTGCACCCTCGTCTACATGTTCATGGTGTGGCTGCGCAGGGTCCACGAGGACCAGGGCAAGGACGTCATCGAGTACGTGGTGCCCACCCTCGTGGCCGCGCTGCGCATGATGCCCAAGAGCGTCGGCCCCGAGGCGATCCCCACCATGACGGGCCTGGTCGTGGCCGCGGGCACCGGCCTGAGTCCCAGCCTCTGGCGCACGCAGTACGGACCGTGGACCGAGAACGAGATGAAGCCCCTGGAAGCCACCGTCTTCCTGCTCGCGGAGCACATCAACCGCATTGCCGACGACCCCGACTTCGCCACCCGCATCATCACCGAAGCGCTGTCCGAACTCGGCGAGGACTGACCTGCCCGCCGTGGCGGTGCAACGGCCACTGCACGCCCCCTGGTTCAGCCGGTCGCCTTGATCTTCTTCATGGTGAGGTGGGATTCGAGGCGCAGGACGGCGGGCAGACCGCTGAGCTTGCCGGTGAGGAAGGCCTCGTAGGCGGCGTGGTCGGCCACGGCGACGCGGAGGAAGTAGTCGGGGCGCCCGTACATCCGGCGGCACTCGACGACCTCGTCGTAGGAGGCCACGGTGGCCTCGAACGCCTCGAAGCTCTTGCGATCCTGGGCGTAGATCTCGACGTCGACGAGGACCTCCAGTCCGCGGCCCAGGGCCTCGGGGTCGATGACGGCCCGGTATCCGGTGATGACACCGGCCTCTTCCAGGCGCTTGACCCGGCGCAGACAGGGCGGCGGGGTCAGCCCGACCCGCTTGGCCAGTTCGACGTTGGTCAGCCGACCGCCCTGGCTCAGTTGAAACAAAATGTCCCGGTCCACCTGATCCAGGCTTACTTCATTGCTCATGACGGCATCCTAGAGCGATAAGTGGCAACCAAATGAGGCCGGATTCTTCTTAAGATTTCTCCATGAACAGAAGCCCTGCAGTCGCCGGGGGCCGTCCTCGGGCTGCCCCCGCGCCTCCCGCGCCTCCCGCGCCTCCCGCGCCTCCCGCGCCTCCCTCTCCTCCTGATTCCCGCACTCCTCCCTCCCCTTCGTCTCCTCCCTCCGTGCGACCGTCCGAGGCGCGTGCGGCTTTCAAGGACTCCGCAGGCGCTGTCCTCGGATTCGTCCCACTCGGGCTCGCCTTCGGGGCGCTGGTGACCCAGTCGGGCCTGGACTGGTGGTGGGCGGGGCTGTCCGCGGCGATCGCCTTCAGCGGATCGTTCGAGTTCCTGCTGATCGGCATGGTCACCGCGGCGGTGCCGCTGGCGGCCATCGCACTGTCCGCGTTCATGGTGAACGTCCGGCACGTCTTCTACGCGCTCTCCTTCCCCCTGCACCGGGTGACCGGCCGCGTCGGCAAGACGTACGCCGCCTTCGCCCTGTGCGACGAGGCGTACGCGCTGACCACCGGCACACGGGCCCGCTCCTGGTCCGGCCGGCGCATTCTGTGGCTGCAGGTCTTCCTGCACCTGTCCTGGACGAGCAGCGCGATTGCCGGGGCGCTGCTCGGCTCGCTCATCCCGGACGGCGTCACCGGCCTGGACTTCGCCCTCACCGCCATGTTCACCGTCCTCGCCCTCGACGCCGTCCGGGACCTGCGCGGCGACCTGCCCACACCCGTGCTCGCCCTGCTCAGTGCGGTGGCCGCCCGGCTCCTCTTCCCGGGGCAGCTTCTGCTGGCCGCCTTCGCCCTGTTCACCGTCGGGCTGCTGGCCGTCCGCTGTACGACCGGCAGGAGGCCGAGCCGTGCCTGACCCGCTCCACGCCGTCGCCGCCGTCCTCGTCACCGCCGCCGTCACCTGGGCCCTGCGGGCCCTGCCCTTCACCGTCCTTGCCCCCCTGCGCGCGAGCGCGACCGTCCAGTTCCTCAGCACCCGCATGCCCGTCGGCGTCATGGTGATCCTGGTCGTCTACTGCCTGCGGGACCTGCCCGTCACGGAGCCGCGTGCGCTGGCCCCGGTCGCGGCCCTGGCGGTTACCGTCGGCCTGCACCTGTGGCGACGTAACGTCCTGATCAGCATCATCGGCGGCACCGTCGTCCATGTCGTCCTGGCCAGCGCGGTCTTCGCCCACTGAAAGCCCGTCCACTGAAAGCCCGTCCACCGAGAGCCCGTCACTGAAAGCCCGTCACTGAGAGCCCGCCACCGAGTGAGGAATCGCGTCCGTTGAACACCGGCAGTTACTACGAGCCCATCGACGAGCACCGCTACAAGCCGACCGTCCACGCGGGCGGCGCCTGGGACCCGGGCGAGCAGCACTTCAGCCCGCTCGGCGGACTCATCGTCCACGCCATCGACCGCAGTTCGGCCGCGCGCCGGGATCGCGGCCTGGTCCTGTCCAGGATCAGCTTCGACATCCTCGGGCGCCTCGCCCTCGACGAGTGCGAGATCCGGGTCGAGACCGTCCGGCCGGGCCGCACCATCGAACTGGTCGAAGCCGTCGTCCTCATAGCCGATCGCCCGGTCGTACGGGCCAGGGCCTGGTTCCTCGCCGCCGGCGACACCAGTGCCGTCGCCGGCGGCGGCGCCGACAGGCTCACCCCTCCCGAGGCACTCGCGCCCTGGCCCATGGCCGACGTCTGGCCCGGCGGCTACATCGCGTCCATCGACGTCCGTCCGCTCGCGCCGCCGCAGCCGGGCCGCACGACCGCCTGGCTCTCCACCCCTCTCGACCTCGTCGCGGGCGAGCCGGTCGGCCCCCTCGCGTCGTATGTGGCGCTGGTCGACACCGCCAACGGCATCGCCGTACGGCAGTCGCCCACCGCCTGGATGTTCCCCAACGTCGACCTGACCCTCCACCTGCACCGGCAGCCCGAAGGCCGCTGGACCGGACTCGACACCACGGTCGTCTTCGGCCCCACCGGCCAGGGCATCACCAGCACCGTCCTGCACGACCTCAACGGCCCCGTCGGCCACGCCCAGCAGATGCTCACCGTCCGCCCCGGATGAGGCGGCGCAGGACGCGGAATGCCGCATGCGGAATGCCGCATGCGGAATGGCGTGAGCGGACAGCCGTGAGTGGGCGGCTGTGAGCGGGCGGCCGTGAGTGGACGCAGCCGTGCACGACCGGTCGTGGGACCCGCCGTGCTCACCCGCCCCAGCGCACCAGGGCCGCCGCGACGGCGACGGCCGCCGCGGTGAGAAACGCCGTGGCGCCCCACAGCGCCGCGGCGCACGGGGCGCGGGGTTCGGGCGGGTGCAGGAGCCGCTGTCCGCAGGCGCAACCGCCGGGCGGGTCCTGGAAGTTGCCGGGCAGGTCCGGCGGTACGTGTTCGAGCCAGCAGGTGCCGAGGAACTCGGGGCGGGGAGACGCGGCGGGCCGTCCGCCGCGACCGCGTCGACGAGCGCCGCGAGCCGGGCCCGGGGGCCTGCCCACAGGCGAGGGAAACGTTTCTTCAGACTGCATGACCAGTCCAACGACACTGCCGGACATCGGTGTCGGGTCGCGGACCGAATCGGCCGGGCCCCTGTGCCGTCACCGCTCGGGGGTTCGAGTGCTCATCAGGGTGCGTGAGCGGGGCCGGATGTGCGCCACCTGGGTGGCGCTGCGGCGTTGGGAGTGCTGTGCCGTCACTGCAGTGACGGTTCTGCACTCGGATTTCTCGACCGGTCGCGGGGTGCCGCACCGGTCGTGGCGTCAACCATGTGAAGGGACGAAGCAAGTGCTCAGTCGTGTCGGCGGGCTTGAGGTGCCAACTGCTGTGAGGGGGGCCGGGTCCGGGGCGGGGTCCGGCGGCCTGGTCGGGCGCGGCCGGGAGCTGGACGCCCTGCGGGCGCTGCTGGCGGAGCACCGGCTGGTGACGGTGGTCGGCGGGGCGGGCGCGGGCAAGAGCGCTCTCGTGGCGGTGACGGCCAGGACGTCGCGGGGGCCGTGGCGACGCGTGGTCCACGTGCGCTGGCAGGGCAGCGGGCGCGGCGCCCCCGGGGTGCTGGCCGCCGCGGTCTTCGAGGCGGTGACCGGAACGCGGCCGGGCCCCGGGCCCGTGCGGGTCCACGCACTGGCCGAACGGCTCACCGCCAGGAGAGCGCTCCTCGTCCTCGACGACATGGACCTGGTCCACCGGGAGTGCGTGGGGTTGGTGCAGGGGCTGCTGATGGCCGTACCGGGGCTGCGGGTGCTGGTGTCGTCGCGGTCCGCCCTCGGGCTCGGCGAGGAACAGGTGCTGGAGCTCATGCCGCTGAGCACGCGGGAGCCGGACGGTGCGGGCGAACACCCGCCTGCGGTACGGCTGTTCCTGGACCGGGCCCGGGCGCGCTCGGCCGGTCCGGGCGACAGTACGGCGGGGTCCGTCGAGGACCGGACGGCTGCGCCGGTCGAGGACCGGACGGCTGCGCCCGTCGACGACCAGGACCTGCGGTCGGTGACGGCGATCTGCCAGGTGCTGGAGGGCTTTCCGCTCGCGATCGAACTCGCCGCCGAGCAGCTGGACCGTCATCGACCCGGCGACCTCGCGGAGCTCCTGGAGCAGGACCAGTGCTGGCTGAGCCGCCCCCGGTCGGGCGTGCGACGGCACCGGTCGCTGCGGACCGCCGTCGGTGCCAGCTACCTGCTGTGCGACCGGGAGGTGCGGATCGTGTGGGGCCGGCTCAGCGTGCTCGCCGGAACCTTCGACGAATCCACCGCCGTGGTCATGTGCGCGGGCGGAAGCGTCCAGCCGCACCAAGTGCCCTCCTGTCTGGCCCAGTTGACGGCGCTGCACGTGCTGGAGGCGGTGCGCGGCCCCGGCGGGCTGCGGGAGCCGCGCTACCGCATGCTGCGCTCAGCGCGGGACTTCGGTGCCGAACGGCTGCGGGAGGCCCAGGAGGTCGAGGTGGCCGCCGAGCGCCGCGCCCTCCACTACCGGCAGGTCTCGGTGGTCGCCGAAAGCCTGTGGGACAGCGGCTCCCAGGCGCAGGCGATGCGGCTCGTACGGGACGAACAGGACGACCTCAGGGCCACGCTGCGGCACGCGCTGCACCACCCCGAGCACGCGGTGGCGGCCCTGGAGACAGCCCTCAACCTCTGGTTCTGGTGGGCGGTGCACGACGGCGCCGATGAGGGCCGGGCATATCTGCTGCGGCTGCTGGAGCTCTGTCCGACGGACCGTCAATTGACCGTACGAGGACTGTGGTTGACGGCCTGGCTCACCTCGTACAGCGATCCTCGGGCCGCCGGTGAGCTGCTGGACCGGGCCTGGCCGGCGGCCGTCCTGGCCGGTGACGACGCGGCGATCGGCTGGATCGCCCACGTCCAGGGCCTGCTGGCACTCGGGGAGGGCGAGGCGCGGGTCGCCGCCGAGTACTTCGACCAGGCGGCCCGTACCGTCCCGGCCCGGGTGTCCGGCGGGCCCAGCGCGGTGGTGAGCCTGGCCGCCCTGGCCGTTGCCCGGTCGGGCTTCGCGCCGCGCGCCGCACAGCGTGCCGCACGGCGGGCGCTGACCCGGCCCGGCGTCCGTGGCGACACCTGGGCGTGCGCCCTCGCCCGCTACGCGCTAGCGCTCGTCGACCACCAGCACGGCCGCAGCGGCCGCGCCTGGCGCAGGGCCCACCGCGCGCTCGCCTCCCTCGACGGCACGCTGCCCGGTCCGCACGGACCCGCCGCGCTGCGTCAGCTGTTCACCGCCGTCGAGGCGGCAGCAGGGGCGGATGCGGCAGCAGGGGAGACAGGAGCGGACGCGGAGGCCGGGGCCGCGTCCCCCGCCCCGGCGCTCCTGCCGCCGATGCCGCGGCCGCGCACCGCGCCGTCCTCGGCCGTCCCCGCCGCCACCGAGCGCGCTCACCAGCAGCAGGTCCCGTAAGGAGGGCGCGTAAGGACGGCGCGTAAAGACGGTGCGTAAAGCCTCGCGGGCGCCGCTTCAGCTTCGGCGCGGGATCCCCAACGACCCTACGAGCTGGCTCACTTCCTCCCGGAAGAGCTTGCCGGGGCTGTTCGTCTGGGAACGCAGGTGGCCGTAGACCTCCAACGACACCAGGCCGTGCAGCCGCCCCCAGAGGCGGAGGGCGAGCGCGACGGCGGCGGGCGGCAGGTCGGGGAAGTCCGGGCGGACCTTGTCGAGGAGCCCGGGGTCGAAGTCGGACCAGTCGAACTCGCTGTCCTCATAGAGGTGTTCGGCGTGCGGCCAGGCCGCTGCCGCGAGTGCGGTGAGCCCTGTGCAGACCCGGCGGGCAGCCTCAGGGGCGGCGCCTCCTTCGGGGGCGCGGTAGCCGGGAACGGGGTCGCCGTAGACGAGGCGGAAGCCCTCGGGATTGGCCAGGGCCCAGCTGCGGAAGGCGTCGGCCCAGCTCTGGATCCGGCCGGCCGGACCCTCGGCCGACGCGCTCTCCCAGGCGGCGTCCACGGAGTCGGCCAGCTGGGTGTAGACGTCGTTGACGAGCGCGGTGACCAGGTCGTCGCGGGTGGCGAAGTAGCCGTAGATGGCGTTGGCCGTCATCCCCATCTCGCGGGCGATGGCCCGCAGGGTGATGGCGTCGGGTCCGCTCGCGGCCATCAACTCCAGCGCCACGTCCTTGATTTCGGCTGTCGTCTCGGCGCGCAGCCGCTCGCGGCGCCCCATGTTCCCTGCCTTGCTCGCTGACCTGCTCGCTGTACCTGCCACCCGGGCACTCTACAGCGTCACTAGAATTGATGGCCGTATAGATACTTCACACCGTATAGTCACTGCACGGCGTATCGGATTCTGCCGTCGCGCCTTCACGTCCGCAGGAACAGGGGAGAGCCATGCACATCGGAGTCGTCGGAGCCACGGGGACCATCGGCAGCCGGGTCGTCACCGAGGCCCTGGAGCGGGGGCACCGCGTCACCGCGCTCAGCCGTGACGCGGCGCGGCCGCAGGCCGAGGAGAAGAGGGAGAACATCACCTGGGCGAACGTCGACGTCCTGGACGCGGCGAGCATCGAGGCCGTACTGCCCGGCCTCGACGTGCTCATCAGCACCTACCAGCCCGGCAACGCCGCCAAGGACTTCGAGGACACCGTCCGGCGCTCGATCGCCGACCCCACGACCCACTCCACCGTGGCGCGCGCCCTGCTGAAGGCGCTGGAGAGCCACCCGCGCACCCGGCTGATCGTGGTCGGCGGTGCGGGCAGCCTGGAGATCGAACCAGGGCTGGTCTGGATCGACTCGGACGCGCGCGTGCACGAGACCCTCGACCGGCTCGGGCTGCCCCGCGCCTACGCGGAGGCGGCGCGCGGCGCCCGCGACGGCCTGAACGTGCTGCGTACGTCGAACCGGCGGTGGACCTACTTCAGCCCCGCCGAGGAGATCGCCCCGGGCGAGCGCACCGGCCGCTTCCGTACCGGCGGTGACCAGGTGGTCCGCGACGCGGAGGGACGCAGCCGCATCTCGGCGGAGGACGCGGCGGTCGCCCTGATCGACGAGGTGGAGCTGCCGCGGTTCGTACAGCGGCGGTTCACGATCGGGTACTGACGCTCGGGACCGCTCAGGACCGCTCGGGACCGCTCAGGCGGCGGGGCCGATGGTGACCTTGACGTGCTTCATGATCGGCTGGTCGCTCTGGGTGCTGTAGTCGCCGAGTGCGCACAGCACGTTCATCTCGGGCATGTAGCCGGCCGCGCAGCCGCGCGGGATGTCGTACGGAACGGCCAGGTAGCCGGTGAGGTGCCGTTGGCTGCCGTCCTTCGCGGTGCTCGTGATGTCGACCTGGCCCAGGTCGGCGATGCGGCGCTCGCGCATGTCGGCCCGGTTCATGAAGACCAGCGTGCGCAGGTTCTTGACGCCGCGGTAGCGGTCGTTGTCGGAGGTGACGCTCTTGGCCGCACCCCAGCCGGCCGAGGGGTGGTGGTACGGGCGGAACTCCGGCTCGCCCCGGGGGACAGGTCCGGCAGGGGGCGCCTGGGGTTCCAGGTGCTCCGGAGCATCCTGCTCGTCCTTGTCGATGCTCATGGTTCTCACCCTTGCCTGGGGCCGGGGACCCGGGTGGGGCCGGGGACCCGGGGGGAAGCAAGTACGGGGGAAGTGTCGGGGGAAGTGCGGGGGAAGGCAACTGCGCCTTCGGGCAGGCTATGTTCGCCGCCTCCTGCCTGCCATTCGAGGCCCGGCCTGCCGCGCGCGGCCCGGAGCATGCCCGGAGCAGTGCCGACTGCGTGCCGATCTTCCTGCGGATACTCTGACCCTGCCGCACGCTATCCGTTTTGTCCGTATTCAGGGTTTTTGGTTCGGCGGGAGTCCCATGGTCACAGTTCAGCCCGTCGTCGGGGCGCCCGCCAAGGCGGCCGTCTTCCTGGTGGCCACCGTGAACCCGGGCGGCGAGGCCGCCGTGCGCGAGACGCTCCAGGACCTGGCCGGGCTGACCCGCTCGGTGGCGTTCCGGTCTCCCGAGGACGGCCTCGCCTGCGTCGTCGGTCTCGCGTCCGAGGCCTGGGACCGGCTGGTCGGCGGAGTGCGACCGCGCGACCTGCACCCCTTCCGGCCCTTGCAGGGGCCGCGCCACCGGGCCCCCGCCACGCCCGGTGATCTGCTCATCCACCTGCGCGCCCGGCGGATGGACCTGTGCTTCGAGCTGGCCGCGCTGATCGTGGCGCGGCTGGACGGGGCCGTGACCGTCGTCGACGAGACGCACGGCTTCAAGTACTTCGACGGGCGCGACCTGCTCGGCTTCGTCGACGGCAGCGAGAACCCCGAAGGCGGCGCGGCTGCCGACGCCGTGTTCATCGGCGACGAGGACCCGCCGTTCGAGGGCGGCAGCTACGTGCTGGTGCAGAAGTACCTGCACGACATGGCGGCCTGGGCGTCGCTCACCGCCGAGGAGCAGGAACACGTCATCGGACGCACCAAGTCCGCCAACGTGGAACTCTCCGACGACGCCAAGCCCGCCGACTCGCACGTCGCCCTCAACACGATCGTCGACGACGACGGCACCGAGCGAAGAATCGTCCGCGACAACATGCCGTTCGGCCGGGTCGGCAGCGGCGAGTTCGGCACGTACTTCATCGGCTACGCGCGGACGCCCGCCGTCACCGAGCAGATGCTGCGGAACATGTTCCTCGGCGCGCCGCCCGGCAACACCGACCGCATCCTCGACTTCTCCCGGGCCGTGACCGGCGGCCTCTTCTTCGTCCCCAGCGCCGACCTGCTCGAAGACCTCCCCGACCCGTCCCTGGAATCCGACCCGCCCTCGGAATCCGACCGGCCCTTGGAGTCCGACCGGTCCTTGGAGTCCGACCGGTCCCTGGAGTCCGACCGGTCCATCGAATCCGACCCGTCCCCCGATGCCACCCGTCCCGGGCAATCCCTGGGCATCGGCAGCCTGAAAGGCGTCCCGGCCCCATGACGACCCCCGCCACGAACAACCTCCACCGTGAACTCGCCCCGATCACACCGGCCGCCTGGGGCGAGATCGAGGAAGAGGCCCGCCGTACCTTCCGGCGCCACGTCGCGGGCCGTCGCGTGGTCGACGTCCCCGACCCGGCGGGCCCGGAACTCGCCGCCGCCGGTACGGGACACCTGTCCGAGCTGACCGCCCCCGCCCCCGGCGTCGACGCGAGGCTGCGCGACGCCCGGCCGATCATCGAACTCCGGGTGCCGTTCACCGTCTCCCGGGCCGCCGTGGACGACGTCGAGCGCGGCGCGAAGGACTCCGACTGGCAGCCGGTGAAGGACGCGGCCCGCACCCTGGCGTTCGTCGAGGACCGGACGATCTTCGACGGGTACGGGGCGGCAGCCGTCGACGGACTGCGCGCACGGTCCTCGAACCCGGTGCTGCGGCTGCCCGCCGAACCCCGCGACTACCCCGACGCGGTCAGCCGGGCGCTGACCTCCTTGCGGCTGGCCGGCGTCGACGGCCCGTACGCGCTGCTGCTCGGCGCCGACGCGTACACGGCGGTCAGCGAGACCTCCGACCACGGCTACCCGGTCGCGGCCCACCTGACGCGGATGCTCGGCTCCCCGCCGATCTGGGCACCGGCCCTGCAGGGCGCCTTCGTCCTGTCCACCCGGGGCGGCGACTTCACCCTGCTCCTCGGTCAGGACGTGGCCATCGGCTACACGGCGCACGACGCGGAGGGCGTCGAGCTGTACCTCCACGAGACGCTGACGTTCCTGACGTACACGGACGAGGCCGTCGTCGTCCTGAACGCCTGAGCCCATGAGCCACTGGGCCCTGCCGTCCGCCGTCCCCCGGCTGGTCGGCTCCTCGCTCGTCGGCGCCCTCGCAGGCGCGGCCGTGGGTCTGTCCACGACGGTCCCGCTGGGCGTCCTCGCCGGTATCGCCGTCGCGGAGACCCTCTTCGTCGTGACCGGCTGGCTGGTGCTCTTCCCGATGAGCGCCGCCGACACCCAACGCAACGTACGGCGCGAGGAGTTCCGGCCCGTCGCCGAGGAACTGGCCGTCGTCGGCGCGGCCCTGTGCGGCCTGGGCGCCATCGTGGCCCTGCTCCTGGTCGGCAAGGACCTGAGCCGCGCGGCGGCGGGCACCGCGCTGTGCGGGGTGTTCATGGCCTGGGCGGCCCTGCACCTGATGTACGCCACGCGGTACGCGGCCCTCTACTACGCACCGCCCGAGGGCGGCATCGACTTCCACACCCGGGACCGGCCCCGGTACGTCGACTTCCTGTACTTCAGCTACAACCTCGGCATGACCTACCAGGTCTCCGACACCGACGTCGCCACGTCCGAACTGCGCGCCGTCGTCCTGCGGCACTGCCTTCTCTCGTACGTGTTCGGCGTCAGCATCCTGGCCACCGCCATCAACCTCGTCGCCGGAATCGTCACGGCCTGACGCGCGGCACGCGTTCAGGAGTACGTACGGGAGTACGCGCCGGTGCGCGGGCCTCCAACGTCGCGTACAGCACCCCGCCGACCAGCCCCGACAGTACGAAACTGCAGTCCACGCCGCCCGTCAGCGCGAGCAGCGGGCCCTCGTACAGCGGGGTCGACACGGCGGCGAGGCCGACGGCGGCGCCCACCGTCCAGGAGAGCGTCGCGCCGGGGTGCCAGCCGCCGGTGAACCAGTAACTGCCGCCCTTCGCACGGCGGTTGAAGACCTGGAGCGCCTCCGCGTCGTATTCGCCGCGGCACCGCACGTAGCCGATCGTGGTGATCACCGCCCAGGGCGTGCCGACCGCGGTGAGCAGCAGCACGAAGGACGTCATCGCGGACTGGGCGTCCCAGACGAAGTGGCCGAGGAAGACGAACGCGGTGGCGACGCAGGCGGCGATCGCGGTGGCCTGCGGGCGGGTGGCGCGGGGCACGATCGCGTCGAGGTCGAGCCCCATCGAGTAGAGCATCAGGCCCGCGTTGCCCACAGAGCCCGCGGCCGCGGCGAGCAGCAGCGGCAGCAGGTACCAGGCGGGCGCGGCGTCCACCAGGGGGCCCGCGTAGTCGAGGGCGGCGCGGGCGGCGAGCGCGGTGTACGTACCGAAGAGCTGCGGCAGTAGCAGGCCGACGAGCAGCCCCAGACAGGTGGCGGCCAGCACCGGGCGGGTGCCGTGGCGGCGCGGTGAGATGTAGCGCGTGTAGTCGCCGAGCAGGGTGATGAAGGCGATGGGTCCGCTGAGCCCGGCCGCGACGGCGGAGAGCAGCCAGGTCGGCCAGAAGGAGCCGAGCAGGTACGGGGTGTCCGGCGGAGCCGCCGCGGTGAGGTCGGGGGCGTAGGCGATCAGGCCGAGCGCCAGCAGGGCGGTCATGGAGACCGCGAGGATCTTGCTGAGGCGCAGCAGCAGCCGGTAGCCGTAGACGGCGCCGACGACCGTGCAGGCCGCGAGGGCCGCGTAGGCCAGGGCGTGGGCGGCGCCGGTGTCGGGCAGTCCTGCGACACGGGTGAGGGTGCCGACGATGACGTCGCCGCCGATCCACAGGGTCAGCGCGGTGTAGCCGAGGGCCAGCAGCAGCCCGACGACCGAACCGATGAGCCGTCCGCGCACGCCGAACTGGGCGCCGCTGGAGGTGGAGAGGTTGGTCCCGGTGCGCAGCGAGACGAGGGCGAGCGGGGCGGTGACGGCGACGCCGACGACGGTGCCCGTGACGACCGAGGTGACGGCGGGCCACAGGCCGAGGCCGAACGAGACGGGCAGCCAGCCGAAGACGATCACGCCCAGGCAGAGGTTCGAGCCGAGCAGGATCGACACGAGGTCGCGCGGACTGCTGGTGCGCTCCTCGTCGGGGATGGTGTCGACGCCGCGCTGTTCGAGCAGCCGGGGCGCGGAGCTGTGGGTGTCGCTGGTGTGGGTGTCGCTGGTGTGGGTCTCGTGCTCGCTTGGCATGGGGGAGCTCTCCCGCTGGGCCTGAGGAATGTTTGAGTAACGTTCAAAATCTTCACTGCCGTGCAACGACCCTGCACGTGGCCGTTCGACGCCGCTCAATGTGGCTTAGCTCAAGGTTGCGCGTCAATGCTTCCGGCTGAGCCGTCTCATGTTTAGAGTGATGCTCAAACAAGTGCCTGGAGGAGTGACGGCGTGCGACTGACCCCGACCGAACGTGACAGGCTGCTGCTTTTCGGAGCGGCGGAGTTGGCGCGGGCCCGCAGGGCGCGCGGGCTCCGGCTCAATGTCCCCGAGGCCACCGCCCTGATCGCGGACACCGTCTGCGAGGCGGCGCGGGACGGGCGGCGGCTCGCGGAGGCGATCGAGGCGGCCCGCGGCGTGCTCGGTCCCGACGACGTCCTGCCCGGGGTCGCCGACGTGGTCACCGAGGTCCACGTCGAGGCGGTCTTCGACGACGGCTCACGGCTCGCCGTGGTGAGCGACCCCATCGGCGGCGGCACGCTCGGCGACGACGCCCCGGGCGCCCTGCTGCCCGGACCCGGATACGAGGAACCCGCCCCCGCCGTACGGATCACGGTGCACAACACCGCCACGGTCCCGGTGTCGGTCACCTCGCACTTCCACTTCTTCGAGGCGAACCCCCGACTGGACTTCCCCAGGGCCACCGCCTACGGGATGCGGCTCGCCGTGCCCGCGGGCTCCTCCTTCCGCTTCGGCCCCGGCGAGAGCGCCGAAGTGGGCCTGGTGCCGATCGGCGGGCACCGCGTCGCGATCGGCTTCGCCGGACTGGTGGACGGCGCACTCGACGCACCGGGCGCGAAGGAGGAGGCCCTGCGCAGGGCGGCGGCGTGCGGCTACCTCGGAGCGACGCAATGAGCCACGCCCCGGCCGCCGCCCGCTCCGCCCCCGCATCCCCCCATCCCACCCCCCGCCCGACGGAGGCAATCCGATGAGCTCTGGCATCACCCCCTACGAGTACGCCTCCGTGCACGGCCCCAGGACCGGGGACCGGGTGCGGCTCGGGGACTCCGGGCTCGTCGTGCGCGTCGAGTCCGACTCGCAGCAGCCGGGGGAGGAGTTCCTCGCCGGGTTCGGCAAGACCGCCCGCGACGGACTGCACCTCAAGGCCGCCGCCGTCCGCGACACCTGCGACGTTGTGATCAGCAACGTGCTGCTCATCGACGCCGTGCAGGGCATCCGCAAGGTGTCCATCGGGATCCGGGAGGGCCGCATCTCCGGCATCGGCCGGGCCGGCAACCCCGACACCCTCGACGGCGTCGACGTCGTCGTCGGAACCGGGACCAGCATCGTCTCGGGCGAGGGCCTCATCGCCACCGCCGGAGCCGTCGACACCCACGTCCACCTCCTCTCGCCCCGGATCATGGAGGCCTCCCTCGCCTCCGGGGTGACCACGGTCATCGGCCAGGAGTTCGGCCCGGTGTGGGGCGTCGGCGTCAACTCGCCCTGGGCGCTGCGCCACGCCTTCAGCGCCTTCGACGCCTGGCCCGTCAACATCGGCTTCCTGGCCCGGGGTTCGTCGTCGGACGGTGCGCCGTTGGTGGAGGCGCTGGCCGAGGGCGGGGCCAGCGGGTTCAAGGTCCACGAGGACATGGGCGCCCACACCCGCGCTCTGGACACCGCGCTCCGCGTCGCGGAGGAGCACGACGTGCAGGTCGCCCTGCACAGTGACGGCCTCAACGAGTGCCTGTCCGTCGAGGACACCCTCAAGGTCCTCGAAGGCCGTACGATCCACGCCTTCCACATTGAGGGCTGCGGCGGCGGACACGTACCCAACGTCCTGAAGATGGCGGGTGTGCCGAATGTGATCGGCTCCTCCACCAACCCCACGCTTCCCTTCGGCCGCGACGCCGTCGCCGAGCACTACGGGATGATCGTCTCCGTCCACGATCTGAAGACCGACCTGCCCGGCGACGCCGCCATGGCCAGGGACCGCATCCGGGCGGGGACCATGGGCGCGGAGGACGTACTGCACGACCTCGGGGCCATCGGGATCACCTCGTCGGACGCCCAGGGGATGGGGCGGGCCGGCGAGACCGTGCGCCGCACCTTCCAGCTCGCGGGGAAGATGAAGGCCGAGCGCGGCGCCGAGGGCGACGACGACAACGCCCGGGTGCTGCGCTACCTGGCCAAGCTCACCATCAACCCGGCCATCGCCCACGGCCTCGCCCACGAGATCGGCTCCGTCGAGGTCGGCAAGATGGCCGACATCGTGCTGTGGCGCCCCAACTCCTTCGGCGCGAAGCCCCAGTTGGTGCTGAAGTCGGGTTTCCCCGCGTACGGGGTGACCGGCGACCCGAACGCCGCCACCGACACCTGCGAACCCCTCGTCCTCGGCCCGCTGTTCGGCGCCCACGGCGCGGCCCCCGCCGATCTGTCCGTGGCCTTCGTCGCCCGGGCCGCCCTCGACCAGGGCAACGACACCATGCCCACCCGCCGCCGCCGGGTCGCGGTCCGCAACACGCGGGGCATCGGCCCCGCCGACCTGCTCCTCAACTCCCGTACCGGATCCGTCGACGTCGACGGCCGCACGGGCCTGGTCACCCTCGACGGCGACCCGCTGCGCTCGGAGCCCGCGGACTCCGTCCCGCTCAACCGCCTGTACTTCCTCTGACCTGTCCTCTCTCCCGCCCCCTCTCCCGTCCCCTTTCCCGTCCTCTTTCGCCTCCCCTTTCCCCTCCCTGAAGGACCGTCATGTTCCGTATGCCCGCCGAGTGGGACCCGCACGAGCGCACCTGGATGGCCTGGCCCGGCCCCAACACCACCTTCTCCGACCCCGCCGAACTCGCCGAGTCCCGCGCGGCCTGGGCCGCCGTGGCCCGTGCGGTCCGCCGCTTCGAACCCGTCACCATGGTCGTCGGTCCCGGCCAGGCCGACAGCGCCGCCGCCTTCCTCGGCCCCGGCGTCGACCTCGTCGAGCACGACCTCGACGACGCCTGGATGCGGGACATCGGTCCCACCTTCGTCACCGACGAGGCGGGCCAACTGGCCGCAGTGGACTGGGTGTTCAACGGCTGGGGCGCCCAGGAGTGGGCCTCCTGGGAGCACGACGCGAAGATCGCCGCGCAGGTCGCGGACCTCGCCTCCGTGCCCGTCCACCGCTCCCCGCTCGTCAACGAGGGCGGCGGCCTCCAGGTCGACGGCGAAGGCACCGTCCTGCTCACCGAGACCGTCCAGCTCGGCCCCGAGCGCAACCCCGGCTGGACCAGGGAACAGGTCGAGGCCGAGATCCACGCCAGGCTCGGCACCACCAAGGCCATCTGGCTGCCCCGCGGCCTGACAGGCGACTACCCTCCGCACGGCTACGGCACCCTCGGCCACGTCGACATCGTCGCCGCCTTCGCCGCGCCCGGCGTCGTCCTCGTCCACTCCCAGCCCGACCCGGCCCACCCCGACCACGAACTCTGCCAGGAGATCGCCGCACTGCTCCGGGCGGAGACGGACGCCAAGGGCCGCCCGCTGGAGGTGATCGAGGTCCCGGCACCCGCCGGCCTCAAGGACGAGGACGGCCACTGGGTCGACCACTCGTACATCAACCACTACCTCTGCAACGGCGGCGTCGTCCTGTGCGCCTTCGACGACCCCCGCGACGAGGAGGCCGCCGCCCTCTTCCGACGGCTCTTCCCCGACCGCGAGGTCACCCTCGTCGACGCCCGCACGATCTTCGCGGGCGGGGGCGGCATCCACTGCATCACCCAGCAGCAGCCCGCCCGTCGGCCGAAGCCGCTCGGATAGCACCATCAGGCAGATCGGCAGGCATCATCCGGCAGATCGGCCGGCGCCATCAGGTAGAACGTACGAGTGAAGGAAGCTCCCGCCCCCGCCCCCCGCCGCCGCAAGACCGCCCCGCCGCGCGAGACCGTGCTCGCCGCAGCCATGGCCGCCATCGCCGACGACGGCCTGGAGAAGCTGACCATGGCCGGTCTCGGGCGGGAGGTCGGCATGAGCAGCGGTCACCTCCTCTACTACTTCCACTCCAAGGACGAGCTGCTGCTGCGGACCCTGGAGTGGAGCGAGGAGCAGCTCGGGGTGGAACGGCGCTCGGCACTGGCCCGGCAGGTCCCGGTGCGGGAACGGCTCGACGCCTTTGTGCGGCTGTACGTGCCACAGGCGCCGGGCGACCCGCACTGGACGCTCTGGCTGGAGCTGTGGAACCGGGTGCGGGCCATCGACGACGCGGCCCGCGGCCGGCTCCTCGACATCGAACTGTCCTGGCACCGCGACCTGGTGGCGCTGCTCGTCGAGGGCGCGTCGCGCGGTGAGCTGCGGGCCGTGGACGCGGAGCGCATCGCGACCCGGATCAGGGCACTGCTCGACGGGTTCAGCACCCATGTGGCGATGGGCCTGCCCGGCTCGGACCGGGACCAGGTCCTCGCCCACATCGGCGACTTCTTCGACGAGACGCTCAACGCGTAGTCGCCACCACGGGAGCCGACGATCGGACCGGCTCCGCCCTCCTGTGCGTATGACGAGACATCCGGCACCTGCGATGGCAAGATCGGCGCAACGCACGCGCACCACGATTCCATGAGACTCGCCCACCCCGGGCCGCAGCCGAACTCTCGTATGGAGGCGTCTTGTTGTCCGCTCGCACCGCGCTGCCCCTCATCGCCACCGTCGCCGCCCTCGTCGTCGTCAGCACCGGCTGTACGAGTACGAAGACCGCCGGGTCCGACGGGTCGAAGATCGAACTCGTCACCGCAGGCAAGCTCACCACCTGCACCCATCTGCCGTACGAACCCTTCCAGTCCCGCCAGGGCAACAAGGTCGTCGGCTTCGACGTCGACATCGTCGATCTGGTCGCCAAGGAACTCAAGGTCACCCAGGAGATCGTCGACACGCCCTTCGAGGGCATCCAGACGGGCGAGGACCTCAACGCCGGCAAGTGCGACGTGGCGGCGGCGGGGATGACCATCACGCCGGTGCGCGAGGAGAACCTGGACTTCTCCGGACCCTACTTCGACGCCACCCAGGCCCTGATCGCCAAGAAGGGCTCCCCCTACACGTCGCTCGCCGCCCTGAAGGGCAAGAAACTGGGGGTCCAGCAGGGCACCACAGGCGAGACCTACGCGAAGAAGAACGGCGTGGGCGTCGAGACGGTCCAGTTCGAGGACGTGGCGCTGCTGCTCACCGCCGTGAAGACGGGGCAGGTCGACGCCGCCGTCAACGACAACGGTGTCCTCTTCGAATACGTCCGCAAGAACCCGGAGATGGCGGTCACCGCCGAGTTCGAGACCGGCGAGAAGTACGGCATCGGCGTCAGGACCGGCAACACCGCCCTGCGCAAGGAGATCGACAAGGTCGTCAAGGCCGCGCGGGCCGACGGCCGCTACGACGCCCTCTACAAGAAGTGGTTCCCCGCCGCTCCGAAGGCCGACCCGAAGGTAGACGCGCAGGCCGACCCGAAGGCCGACCCGAAGAAGTGAGGGACCCCCACCGATGTCAATGTCCCGACGACAACGGACCCGCGCCGTACGGGGAGCCCAGTACGCCGCACTGATCGCCGTGGTGCTCGTGGTCGCCCTGGCCGCCGACTGGGGCGAGATCCAGCGCGCCTTCTTCGACGTCGAGGTCGCCAAGGCGCAGTTCCCCGACATCATCACCACGGCGCTGGTGAACACCCTCGTCTACACCCTCCTCGGCTTCGGCTTCGGCCTGACCCTGGGGCTGCTGCTCGCCCTGATGCGGCTCTCGCAGGTCCCGCCGTACCGCTGGCTGGCCGTCGCGTACATCGAGTTCTTCCGCGGGGTGCCCGCGCTCCTGGTCTTCATCGCCCTCGGCTTCGGCGTCCCGCTGGCCTTCCAGGTCTCGCTCAACCAGTACGTGACGGTCATGCTGGCGCTCGGCCTCGTGGGCGCCGCGTACATGGCGGAGACGATCAGGGCCGGCATCCTGGCCGTGCCCAAGGGGCAGACGGAGGCGGCGCGTTCGCTCGGGATGTCGCAGGGCAGGGCGATGGTCTCCATCGTCATCCCGCAGGCGTTCCGCATCGTACTGCCGCCGCTCACCAACGAGTTGATCCTGCTGACCAAGGACTCCTCCCTGGTCTATCTGCTCGGCCTGTCGCTGTCCCAGTACGAGCTGGCCAAGTTCGGCAGGGACGCGCTGAACCAGAACCGCAGCCTGACCCCGATCCTGATCGCCGGGCTCTGCTATCTGGTGATCACCCTGCCGCTGGGCCATCTCGTCCGGCGGCTCGAAGCACGTACGTCAAGGGCGAGGTGAGCACGGTGAAGGACGCTCCGGCCGGATCGGCGTCGAACGCGTCGCAGGGCGCGCCCGCGATCGAAGTACGCGCGCTGCGCAAGTCGTTCGGCCCGCTGGAAGTGCTGTCGGGCATCGACTTCACCGTCGCGCCCGGCGAGGTGGTGTGCGTCATCGGCCCCTCGGGGTCCGGGAAGTCGACACTGCTGCGCTGCGTGAACCTGCTGGAGGAGCCCACGTCGGGCACGGTCCTGGTGGCAGGCGACGAAGTCACCGACCCGGACGTGGACATCGACAAGGTACGCCGCGGGATCGGCATGGTCTTCCAGTCGTTCAACCTCTTCCCGCACCTGACCGCCCTGGAGAACCTGACGCTGCCGCAACGGCGCGTGCTGGGGCGGGACAAGGCGGAGGCGGCGCGCATCGGGCGGGAGCGGCTGGCCAGGGTCGGGCTCACGGACAAGGAAGCCGCCTACCCGGCGCAGCTCTCCGGCGGCCAGCAGCAACGCGTGGCCATCGCACGGGCGTTGGCGATGGACCCGCAGCTGATGCTCTTCGACGAGCCGACCTCGGCGCTCGACCCGGAGCTGGTCGGGGACGTACTGGCGGTGATGCGGGTACTCGCCGACGAGGGGATGACGATGCTCGTGGTCACGCACGAGATGAGTTTCGCCCGGGAGGTGGCGGACCGGGTGGTCTTCATGGACGGCGGAGTCATCGTCGAGGAGGGCACCCCGGACCAGGTGATCGGCTCCCCGAGCCACGCCCGCACCCGCTCCTTCCTCGCCCGCCTGCTGGACCCGGCGGCGGCGGGACTGAGCGAGAACGGGACGGGAGACGGCGACCGGGCCTCGCCGGAGGAAACGCCGCCGAAGGAATGAGCGTGGGGTTCTCTCAGCGCGGCCCCCACCAGGCAGGCGAGAGGCTCAACGCCCATACGTCGCCCGCCTGGTGAATCTCCGGGTCGTCGACATCGTGGTGGCCGTCCCCGTAGGGATCGGGATCGTCGATGACGAAGATACGGGCGCCGGATTCGGGCACGCGATAGCGGTGGATGTCCCCCGAGAGATCGTCGGGCTCGACGCTCCCGCCCAGGGACAGGACCGCGGACCGCAGTTCCTCGAACCGGACGCGGGACGCGAACTCCCCGTACTCCCGGGCCAGGGACGGCGGTACGGAGCGGTAGTGGATCAACCGGTGGACCTGCACGGTGAACCCGAAACAGGACATGGGCCCTTCGTCGTCCGAGAAGGAGATCTCCAGCAGTCCGTAGTCGCGACGCAGCAGCCCCCCGCCGGGATCGTCGAGGTAGTCCGGTCCGAGGGCGGCCTCCCATGCGGCGGGGCCGGATCCGGTCCCGGTTGCGGATTCGGTCCCGAGGACGTTGCCGCGCGTGGCGACGTGAGCGTAGAAGTCCAGGTCGGACACCTGTTGATCTCCTTGGTTCGGTGCTTTCACCGAAGCGTAGGGCCATACTGATGCGCGACAGCACAGGGCTGGGCGGCGTGCGGCGCACGGGGTACGGGGAGTACGGGGTGGACGGGGTGGAGCGCATCGGCGGGTACGCCGTGGAACGGGAGTTGGGTGCCGGCGGGATGGGCACCGTGTATCTGGCCCGTTCGCGCGGCGGGCGTCTGGTGGCCGTGAAGGTGGCGCGCCCGGAACTCGCGGCCGACCCGCACTTCCGGGAGCGGTTCCGCGCCGAGGTCGCGGCCGCCCGCAGGGTGGGCGGCTTCCACACCGCGCAGGTCGTGGACGCGGACCCCGAGGCGGCGGAGCCCTGGCTGGCCACGGCGTACATCCCCGGCCCCACCCTGGCCGCCCTCCTCGGGGACCGGGGGCCGATGGGCGAGGAGCAGCTGGGAGCGGCCCTCGCCGAGGCGCTGGCGGCGATTCACGGGTGCGGTCTGGTGCACCGCGACCTCAAGCCGGGGAACATCGTCATGGCCCCCGACGGCCCGCGAGTCCTGGACTTCGGCATCGCACGGGCCATGGAGTCGAGCCGCCTGACCTCCACCGGGGTGGCCTTCGGCACCCCGGGGTTCCTGGCGCCCGAGCAGGCACAGGGCGAGGAGGTCGGCGGTGCGGCCGACGTGTTCGCGCTGGGGGCGGTACTGGTCGCGGCGGCGGGCGGCAGCGCCTTCGGCGGGGGCACGCCGATGGGCCTCATGTACCGCGCGGTGCACGAGCCGGCGGACCTGACGGCGGTGCCCGAGAGTCTGCGCCCGGCGCTGGCCGCCTGCCTGTCCAAGGATCCGGCCCAACGGCCCACGCCGGAGGGTCTGTTGGACCTGTTCGCCCCGGAATCGGCGGCGTACCCGCCCACGGTCGTCGCGCCCGTGCAGCCGGCCGCGGCACCCGCGCAGCCGGCCGCGGTGCTCCCCCTCCACCAGGCGCCGACCGAGGCCGCGCTCCCGCACCACCGACCGGCACCGGCACTCGACGCGGCAGCCGACGCGGCAGCCGACGTGGCAGCTGAAGCGGCAGCCGCCGACGGCATCGTCTTCACGGCGTCGGACTCCAGGCGCGCCCTCCTGATCGACGCCGACGGAGTCTTCCTCGACTCCGAAGCGCAGAGCATCCAGGTCACCTGGGGCCAGATCAGCACCGTCGAGTACGCGGCCGAGCCCGGCAGATTCCTCAACGTGACCGTCCGGCTCCACGACGGCACGATCCACCGGCACCTGATCAAGGCACGCAGGGCCGGCCGCCTCCGCGAGTGGCTGGAGGATCTCCCGCTGGTCCTGGAGTGCTTCAAGTAGTACGCGGGCGGGTCCGGCCGCGCGGCGACGGCGAGGGCGACGGGGGTGCGGGCGGGCCGCTGCTGAGGGCGGGCGGGAGGTCAGACGAGACCGCCGGCCGCAGCGATCGACTGGCCGGTCACCCAGCGCGCCCGGTCGCCCGCGAGGAAGGCGACGACGTCGGCGATGTCCTCGGGCTCGCCGATCCGGCCGAGCGGGGTCATCGCGGCGAAGGTGTCGAACTGCTCGGTCAGCCGCTCGGTGCGGTCGGTCCTGACCACGCCGGGCAGTACGGAGTTGGCGGTGATGCCCCGGCCGCCGAGCTCCTTGGAGAGGGTGAGGACGAGCTGCTCGACGGCGATCTTCGTGGCGCCGTAGAGGCCGAAGCCGGGGAAGACGGCCCGGGTGTAACCGGTCGAGATGTTGATGATCCGGCCGCCGTCGCGGAGCTGGCGGGCGGCCTGCTGGAGGGTGTGCAGCGCGCCCTTGAAGTTGAGGTCGACGGTGCGCTCGACGACGTCCTCTTCGAGGTCGGCGATGGCGCCCTCGGCGTCGGTGCCGGCGTTGTGCACCAGGATGTCTATGGAGCCGAAGGCGGTCTGTGCCTCGGCGAAGAGCTGCTCCACGTCCTGGCGGACGGCGATGTCGCCGCGGACCGCGACGGCCTTGGCGCCGGTGGCTCCGATGGCGGAGACGAGTTCGGCGGCGGCAGCGGCGTTGCTGTGGTAGTTGACCACGACGTTGGCGCCGTCCTGGCCGAGCCGGAGAGCGATCGCCCGGCCGATGCCGCGCGAGGAGCCGGTGACGACGGCGGTCTTTCCGTCGAGCGGGAGCGTGGCGGGGGAGGTCTGGAGGGTCATGCGTGGGGTTCCTCTCGGGTGGGGCGGAAAGAAGGTGACATCGAGGTCTCAGGGTTTGAGGAGGTGCGGCGTCCGGGCCGCCAGGGACCGCATTCGAAGGGAGAAGCCTTCGAATGTCCCAAAATGCAGGGCGAGATGCTCGGCCCCTGCGCCCTCCCAAGCGCCGACCCGCCGGACCAGCTCATCGACGGGGCTCCCGTCGTCGGTCCAGGAGTCCCTGGCTCCCGCGGACACCTGGTCCCCGCCCAACTCGTACAACCGTGCACGGCGGGACGTGAATTCGGCGGGGGAGAGGTGGACGGCCTGCCACAGGTCACCGGTCAGCGCGGCCCGCCGCAGTGCGGCGTCCGAGTTGCCGCCGACCAGGAACGGGACCGGCCGCCGGGGGACGGGCTGGAAGACGGCCCGTTCGTCGAAGGAGTGGAAGCGGTCGCGGTAGGCCCCGCCGCCGTGGGTGTGCAGGTGACGGACGAGCCGCAGCGCCGCCGTGGTCCGGGCGCCGCGCTCGCCGAAGTCGGCCCCGACGGCGGCGAATTCGTACGGCTCCCAACCCGTGCCCACGCCCAGGACGAAGCGGTCGCCGCTCAGGTGAGCCAGGGTGGCGGACTGCTTGGCCAGCAGCAGGGGATCCCGCAGCGGCAGCACCAGCACCGACGTGCCGAGGGTCACCTCGCGGGTGACGGCGGCGAGATGGGCCAGGGTCAACAGCGGTTCGTACACCCCGCCGTAGACGGGCCCGTACGGCGCGGGAGGCAGGACGTGGTCCGGGAGCCAGAGCCCGGCAAACCCCAGGGCCTCCGCCTCCTGCGCGAGATCCACCAGCGCGGAGGCCGGCATCTCACTGGATTCGTCGGGCAGGACGACGTGCAATTCCATCAGGGGCTCCTTGTACGCCGGAATCGGGAAGGTGTGCCCGGCGCCAACGCCCCTGCGCGCACTGCTATTCCAGGTCGGTGAAGGGGGCGTGATGCCGCTGGCACCGACCGGGATCGTATGGACGTAGGTCAACCCGCTGAATTCGCAGGTGAGTTGAAGCTCTTGGTCGGCCGGTGTTGTCCGCTATTCCTGAAACATTTCTGATATAGAGAATTCGTATGGACGTCACCCCACTCGGACCACTCCGAGGGAGAGGCCCGACGCGACCATCGCGGCTATCGGCGCCGGCGGTTCACATGTTCATCGGGCCCGCTGGAGGCCGGGCGGGGGCGGCTGACCGGGGCCGAAGGGCCTCGCCGAGTTTCCGGCGGCTTCCCTGCTCGTCCAGCCGGTGGCCTCGGACCCTGCCGGGGGGCGAGGCGCCCACCGGGCCTGCGTACTACGGGTCGATGACCCCTGTTGAACACGCCGGTGGCGTCGCTCACCCGGGAGCAGGCCAACTTGGTGCGCGGGAACTACAACCTGCCCCCCCCGGGCCACCTTCTACAAGGCACAGGTCCGTGTGGACGGCACCCTGACGAAGTGGACGGCACCCTGACGAAGTGGACGGCACCCTGACGAAGGTCCTCCGCGAGGACCGATGGATCATGCTGCCGCCGGACCGGCAGAGCTGGGTCCAGACGTCGAGGTCTTCGACGGGTCCGACTGTGGGTGGGCGAATCATCGCGACACCGACAAGGGCAATCGGACCCTCCGAGTAGCGGAGGAGGCGTCGGAGTCGCCGATCTCGCACCCCGGTGCCGACGTACGTTCGGGCCGCGCACGGATGCGACTGGTGAGGGAGCATGAGCGGGAGCGGGAGCGGAGTTGATCTCGTCTATCCCTGGCGGACAGGTCGGGTCATGGACGCGAAGACGGGGGAGTCGGGGAAGGGTTGTTGCTCGCCCGCCTTCCGGTAGCCCCATGCCTCGTAGACGGCTTGGACGGCTCCGGCACCGGCTGCGGGGTTCACGAGGAGCGTGACGCGTTCCTCCGTGCGTTCCGAGAGCCAGGCCTCGTGGATCTGCCAGGCGACGCCACGGCCGCGCCACGGCTTGCGGACGACGATCTCGTTCAACGCCACGGTGCGCTTGCCGTCTTCCTCGGTGTAGCCCTCGGGGAGCGGGGTGGTCATGGACGACCACCAGCGGGTGTCCGGGCCGAGGGGGACGCCGAAGCAGAAGCCGACGGGTTCGCCGTTCTCGAAGCCGACGGCTGCGGCCCAGCCGGGGCGGGAGGCGTACGAGGCGAGTCGTTCGTCGAAGCGTTCCACGTCGTAGAAGGGGCCGGTGAGGCCGAAGTCGTGGTGGCGTACCTCTACGTGGATGTCGAGGAGGTGCTGCCGGATCTGGGGCAGTTGCTCGGCGGCGTAGTGCTTGATCTCAACGCTCACGCGGGGCTCCTCCTGCTGGTGTACATGTCCGTCCACTGGCCAGAAATGCGGGCGCGAGGGTCGAGGCGGGCCAGTTCGGAGTGGAACGTGGCCAGCACTTCGCCGGTGCGCCCGGTCAGTGAATCACTCCTGATGGAGGGCAGTACAGAGGTGGCTGTGGCACAGCCCTGCTCGATGTCTCCCTGGCGGAGTTGAGCGAGTGCGAGGTGGGCTTGGTAGTAGACGCGGTTGCGTACGAAGTCCGGGCGGATACGGGAGAGAGTGCTGTGGAGGTGGGCCTCTGACTGTTCGTGTGCGCCGAGGCGGCCCATCACGAGGGCGGACAGCCCGTCGAGTTCCGCACGGTCGTAGAAGGCGATCCAGGCAGAACGGGGCTGGGCGGCGTCGGCACGGTGGAAAGCGTTGGTGGCCTGGTCCAGAGTGCGCAGAGCTGACGTCCGGTCGCCCTGCCCGGCCTGGATGCCTGCAAGGCGTGCTGCGGTGAAGGACAGGAACAGCGGATCGCGGCGGCAGACCGAAGAGATTCGGCTGACCTGGGCTGCTGCAAGTGCGTCGTTGTGGCGCTCTTGTTGGGTGGCGAGCAGGGCCGCGTGTACCCACAGCCGCAGCTGGATCTCGGCGTTGCCGGACAGGCCCGCCAGCCGGATCGCGTGTTCCAGGTGGCGTTGGGCGCGCTCGGGTTCCCGGGCGTCGATGGTTGCCCACAGTGCGGTGCCGGTGAACGCAGCTCCCTAGTAGTAGAGCCGGGCTCGTACGCGCTGGCTGGCCGAGCCGACGGCTTGAAGTTCATCGGCGTGATGGGCGAACGCAAGGGCCCGGGTTTCCAAGCTGATCGTGCCGCCGTCCTTGTTGTCGGCAGTGACGAGTTGAGCGAACGCCGTCTCCAGCCGGTCAGCATCGGACATGCCGACGCGAAGGGAGCGGGTTCGGTTGGTGGGGGGCGTGACAGCGGCGGCGGCAAGGCCTACCGCTGTGCCGGCGAAGGTGCGGCGCCGCACTGGATCCTCCGTGGGTGCTTGCTGGGTGGTCTTCGAACGGTTCGGTCGCTTGGTGAATCCGAGTTCCTCGGTGGTGCAGCCGAATTCTTCTTCGAGGGCGCGCCGTTGTCTTGCCTGCGGCCAGCGAGTTTTACCGGTCAGCCAGTTGCGCACGTGCCGGTCTAGCAAGGTCCCGGGTTTGCCGGTGAACGCCTCAATGCGGCGGTTCAGGGCTTCAGCGACCTCATGCTGCTTGAGGCCAGCAGCTTGGATCCGGGCCGCGAGCACCACGTTCCCCGTCATCACTCCACGGTAACGAGTCCGGGGCTTCCCGGCACCGAACGCCGGTAAAAATTACCGGTAGTTGGCTCGCCTGAGCGGTCGCCTATTTCCTGTCCAACACGCTCGCGCAGCGGTTTGCTATCTGCGCGGTTCCAGTAGGAGCTGGCTCTCTCAAGGTCCTCGGGCGGCTTTCGGTCGTCGAGAAGGAGGAGCGGTGAACGTGGCTGCCGAGTACCAACAGCAGATGCATGGGGTGGAGTTGAAGGCAGAGCCCGATTCTCGGGTGCGGCCGCGAATCTCCCCAGGAAACCAGCTGGCGTTCGGATTCGCTGCCGAAGCCGCGTCGGTGAGTGAGGCCCGTGAGGAGACGGGGCGTGCACTGCTGGCCTGGCGGATCCCTGGAGTCACTGACGACACCATCTCTGTGGTGTCGGAGTTGGTGACAAACGCGGTCGTGCACACGGCCGGTCCCCAGATCGAGCTGGTGCTGACCTACGGGGACGGCCTCCTCCTGGTGGAGGTACGCGACGAGAGCACCCGGCCGCCCGTCCTCGTGCGCTCCGCCGGGGACGGCGAGGGCGGCCGGGGCCTCCAACTGGTGCATGCGCTCAGCAGCGACTGGGGATGGCTGCCCCTGGACCAGAATCACAAGGCCGTGTGGGCGCTGATGGCGGTCCGTCGCGCCGAGTTGACGGTGACGACATGAACGACACCACCGACACGGCTCCGCTGAGCGAGGCGCAGGCTCGGTACGAGGAGGCCCGAGTCGCCGGAGTCGCCCTTGACCGGGCCCTGCGGGACGCCGGGGCGGAGGCCACCCTTGTGAATCTGGACGCGGACGGGTTCGCCGTCTCGATGATTCTCCGCATCCACCGCTCCACGGGCCTGGAGCCCGGCCTGCTCCGGGGCAGCACGGCCACCACCGAGGAGCACGCCGTATCGCTGACGGCGGCCCTGGCTGAGAACGGCGTACGGTGCACCGTCGACGTCCTCGACGTCCGTGAGCCGACGTCCGGCCTGCTGCGTCTGAACCTGCCGACTTCCGAGGATGCCGACGTCCTGACCCGGTGGGTCGTGGCCGGACTTGACCCGGGCCGCGCGACCGCCCGCCGGCTACGGCGTGCGTTCGCCGCCATCGAGACGCGGGTGCGCCCGCACGCCCGGTACGGGCGTATCGAGATCGGGTCGCTCGACCCCACCGATTCCGCGCACTTCTCCCGGGCGCTGGGCGGGATGCCCGCTGTGGACCCGGACGGGATGGCCGACATGGACCCCGACGAGCTGGAAGCCCTCGCCGCCAAGGTCGCCGCACGCATCCGTCGTACGACGAAGGTGCGCGTGGTCGTCGACCCGGAACCGGGCTGCGCGCACGAGGCGAACCGCCTGCACCTGGGATCCGTCACCGACATGGAGGCCCACCGGCTCGCCGCCTACCTCGAATCCCGAACTGACATGACGGGGGAGGCCCGATGAGCTCCCCCCGGTAGGCAGCAGACGACGACGCCCGCTGCCCCGAACGGCCCCCAACCGGAAGCTCCCGAGCGGGTCCCGGCCGACCTGGTGGAGATTCGCGCTCTGTACCAGTCGATCCTGGGCCTGCGGGTGCCCCCGGACCGCGACGACATCCTCAAGGCCGTCATGGACTTGGAGGCCGCGCACACGACTCTGTGCGAGGAGGCCGACGACGGCAGCCTCCCACCCCAGCTCCGCCCCCGCCGCACGACCGCCGTCAACCGCGGCCGCATGCTCATCGAGCTCTGGAATGCCAAGGCCAAGGCCAAGAACTGCGACGACATCAGCCCGGAACACCGGCGCGAACGACGGCGCCGCAGCTCCGCCTTCCTGTACGCCCAGGAACTGGCCGAGCACGTGAGAACCCTGACCGAGGTCCTCACGGTGCAGCGCCGGACACCGCCTTCCCGACAGGCCGGCACTTCCTGAACCTCCGTACCGGTGCTCCACCCATGAGGCGCCGGTACGGAACCCCACCGCTGCGCTCGCGGCGAGGAAACGCGGCTGCAGGGGCCTCACCGCCGAGTTCCAAGGAGAACCCCGTCATGCCCTTCTCTGCCCGGGCCTCACCGCCCCCACCTCTGGCGCCCCGGCAGCAAGCTCCGCGACCACCCGCCCGAACACGGGGCGGCGTTCGCCGGGATCGTGCGCGAGGGTCCGTGGCAAGACGCCCTTCGCCTGCCGTCCGTGACCGGCCCAGAGCCCGCCGGTCAGTACCGCCGTTCGTTCCTTGCACAAGATCGCATCGAAGGAGAGAGCAATGACCGCTCGGCTCACCGAAAGGCCGATCGCTGATGGCCGCGCCGACTTCCTGTGGCTCGACCTGACCCGCAAGTGCCAGCTCAGCTGCACCCACTGTTTCAACGACTCAGGCCCCGACCGCGACCACGGCTCCATGACCCTCCAGGGCTGGGAGGCCGTCATCGACGAGGGCGCTCAAGCGGGCACCCGCAAGATCCAGTTCTTCGGCGGCGAAGCCACCCTCTACCCCGGACTCGGCAACCCCATTGGCCGCGCCCTGGACGCCGGCCTGCTCGTCGAGGTCTTCACCAACCTCGTCAGCGTCCCCGCCACCCTGTGGGAGGTGTTCCGCAGGCCGAACGTCACGCTCGCGACCTCGTACTACTCGAACCAGGCCGACGAGCACAACAAGGTCACCAACCGGCCCACCCACGCCCGGACCCGGCAGAACATCATCACCGCCCTGTCCTACGGCATCGGCCTGCGCGTCGGCGTCATCGAAGCGGTCAGCCCCGAGGCCGCCGAACGGGCCCGCCAAGACCTCGTGCAGCTCGGGGTGAAACCGGAACGGATCAAGGTCGACCGGGTGCGGGCCATGGGACGCGGTGCAGCCGACCTCGGCATACCGCAGGCGAGGGAGTCCGCGCTGTGCGGGCGGTGCGCCGACGGGAAGGCGGCGATCGGCCCGGACGGGACGGTGACGCCGTGCGCGATGGCCACGTGGCTCAACGTCGGCAACGTGCAGGACACCCCGCTCCGTACGATCCTCACCGGCGACAGGATGGCCGCCGCGAAGGCGGTCATCCCGCCGCGCGACGTCCGTGCCTGCGCCGATGACGACGACAACGGCGGGGACGACGGCGGGGACGACGACGAATGTTCGCCGGGGTTCCCGGGAAGCTCCTGCACGCCCCGCACCTGACAAACGGAGAAGAGCGACCTCATGGTTGACACCACTGCGGCTGTCCGCTCGCTGATCACCCCGCACACGGGTCCCCTCGCCAGCATCATCCCGACCGAGTACGGCACCATGTCGGACCTGACGGCGATCGTCGAACCCGAGAACGGGGGGCGGGTCTTCATCAAGGCGATGAAGCACCGGCCCGGCGGGCGGCTTACCTCGTTGCTGCGGGAGCGGGACATCGCCCCGTACGTGGAGTCGGTGTCCCCGGCCCTGCTGTGGACGGCCGAGGACGCCGACTGGGTGGTGCTCGGGTATGAGGCGGTCGAGGCGGCCCGGTCGGCGAACTTCCGGCCGGGCTCCGCCGACCTGCACACCGTCGTGCGCCTCGTGCAGCAGATCGGGGGGATTCCCCTCCCGGACGTCGCCGCCGACTGGCGCGAGACGAGGTGGGACAGGTTCGCACGCGATGAGGAGGAAGCCGCCCTGTTCGCCGGGGACGCCCTTCTCTACACCGACATCCACCCCAACAACTTCCTCATCACCACCGGCCGTGCCTGGGTCGTCGACTGGTCATGGCCCACTCGCGGGGCCGCATTCATCGACCCCGCAATCCTGGCTCTCCAACTCATCGCCGCCGGGCACACCCCTGCAGGAGCCGAGGCGACCGTTGCGCACCTGCCGGGGTGGAAGGGCGGAGACCCCTGTGCGATCACGGCGTTCGCCGCGGCCCAGGCGCGCATGTACTCCGCCTTCGCCGCGCGCAAGCCGGGTGAGAAGTGGTTGAAGGCTCTGCTGGCGGCCGCTGAGCAATGGACGGCTTACCGACGCACGGGAAGCGGGACGACCGAGCTGCACGGACCTCCGCCGACTCCCTAACGGACAATAGGGGAAGGGGGTTGTCAGCGGCCGCGGTTACGCTCCGATCATGAGCACCCCCACGGAGGGGCTGACTCTGGGGGCAGTCAGCGACCTGATCAACCGCAAGATCCTGACCGACACCGTGCGCATCACGCGCGCCGGTGAGCCGGTCTTCAACCCGGACACCGGCCAGTACGAACCAGGCCCGCCCAAAGTCCTCTACGAAGGGCATGGCGGGGTCTTCCCCGTCGGCTCCCCGGGGATCGTCCTGCACCTGGAGGGGCAGGCGTACGTCAACGACACCGAGTCGAAGTACCAGCTCCTCACCCCGCTCGAAGCCCCAATAGCCTCGCGGGCCGACACGGTGGCCATCGTGAAGGCCGGAGACCCGGCGGCGATCGGACGTACCTGGCGGGTCCTGGACATAGGACAGGTATCCGCCCTCGCTGTCGTCCGGACGACGTTCCTCGACCAGCACACCAAGGCCACCCCGCCGGCAGGTACCCCGTGAGCACTCCCATCGACACGGCGGAGGAGCGGACCCACCTGGAAGCGACGGTCCTCGTCGACACGATTCGCATCACCCGACCTACCGGCGTGCCGGTCCTGGACGTGGCAACCGGGCTGCTGGGCCCGGTTCCCGCCACCCTCATCTATGAAGGGAAGGGGGCCGTCCTGTCCGGGCACGGGCAGGTCACCGCACAGCACATGCTCGGCCGGGAATGGCTCGACGACACCGTGTCCTGGTACCGGCTTCTTACGCCGATCTCTGTTCCGGTCCCGGCCCGCTACGACCGAGTGGAAGTGATCACCGCGGTGAGCGAACACGCGGCAACACAGGGCAGGACGTGGCAGGTTCTCGACCGGCCGAGGTGTCCACGGTGGAGATAGCTCGCGTGACGCGACTGGACGAGGTTACTCACCCTTACTAGGCAACTGCCCCACGTAGGCAGGCGTGCACGGATTCAGCCGTCTACGCAAGTGCCCGATGGAGAAAAATGCGGCATTGAGGTTGCCGAGTTCGGCGAAAATAGGGCAGCGTGTATCAAGTCGGGGTTGGTTAATCAGCCAGAGTGTTTCGAAACCCTTTGACTCATCGCATTCCGTCACTGAGGATTCCCCTCGGAACCCCCACGAGGGGGCCACGGAGGGGGCGCAGTATGAGGAAATTCGGTAGATCGTTAGTTCTGGGCTTTGCGGGCATGGCGCTCGCAGTATTTAGCTCCGCGACGCCAGCAGCTGCGGTCGGGTTTCAGACTGCCGCTGCCACGAGTGACGCTAGCTTTGACGCGACTGCGGGTCTCAAGGTCGGGCAGCCCGTGATCCACAAGCGCGGTGACGGGGTGCAGCCGCCCGCATGGATGGGAAACCCTTCAGAATGGGGGGTAGTAAAGCTCGAAGTTAATGCGGCGACGGATTCTGCCCCGTCGCTGAAAGATGGCTGCCAAAACGTCTCTCGTGGCATCTGGTGCTACGGATGGAAGAAGGTCGATCCTGGAAAGAGGTGCTACTCGAACTACAGTGCAGATGTGGAGCACAGGTCTACGGTGCGGGTGATGAATGTGGATCACCACAGCGGCTGGGTAGGTATAGGTCAAATATCCTACGCTAACGGATATTCGGGCTTGCAGTACACGTGCTATAGCTATTATGCCAACGCCTAGTTTCTGAGGCGCGGGTTCAAGTACTCCTGGATAGGGTAGCTAGAGTGCAGCTCGGGACCTGCATGAGGAAATCATGTGGGTCCAGAGTTGTGCCGTCCCTGCTTATTTTTCGAATGGATAGGGGAGAGAGATTAAAGATCTTTCGCTCGCTCGCGCTGCGTCGCTGGCGTTGCCGCTAGGTGCTGGCTTGCTGCTTGGGTTGGTGGGCCCTTTTGCTTACAAGTGGGATAGCGCCGTTGGTGCGGTCGTGGGCGTCATTTTCTCTAGTGGGTGGTCGTGGGCCTGTTTTGCTTTTCTAGTGGGCTATCTTCGGCAATCGAAAATTGAATCAACCATACTAGCAGCCTTGGGGTTGGCTATCGGTGTGGTGGCCTACTATGTTTCTAAAGACTGGAGTTCTTTCGGTCAGGATGCAATGACGGCCGGTGTCTCAGGCGGAGGGACGTCTTCGAAGATTGAAGCGTGGGCGTTCTTCGCTTTTGTATTGGGGGCGCCCCTCGGGTTCTTGGGCAACGTGGCTCGGGTGCCAGGTGTTGGCGGTCTCTTCTTTAGGCTACTCATTCCCCTCGTGGCCTATTATGAGATGAGCATGCGATTGAATGACGAGGCGCGGGGGATGGATTCAATTATCGTCAATCTCTGGACAGTGGTTCGGGTCCTTGCGGTTGTGGCTGCGCTTGCCCTGGTAGGGCACACAATCTGGAGTTTGTGGCGTGTTCGGCGCAGTCGTCCTTCAACGCCTAAAGAAGGACTTGATTGCCGACCAGCCCGTGAGGTGGACTGAAGCAATCAAGATCTCAGGGAAGTTGTCCCGCTGGCGGTGGTACCGAATTCGTGGAGACTTGCGTGTCAGTGCGCTGGCCTAGGTTCGGTTGGTACTGCAGCGGAAGTTCCGCTGCAGTACCAACCGAATCACCGACGTGGTGAAGGGCGTCCTCGTCCTTCACCACGCATCAGCGTGAGGTTGGAAAAGGTGTCATTGACGCGATCACTACGTCCGACGACCGCCATGTGCGGATCACGTCGGAAGGGACGCGGGGGACCATCGAAATCGACTGCGCTGACTGTTTGGCAGCCGTCTCCGCCTACTCGCTATATCACGACGTCGGTCGGCGTCCGGAGCTGGTCATCCAGATTGCGGACGCTCGGCCCCACGAATTCGACGTGCGCGCGTTGTCGTCGGTTACCGGCGGTCGTGGAAGCACGAGGTGGTCACCGACGGGCTGACGGTGACCGCGACCGTCGGCACGAACAAGCCCGGGGCCGGACGCTGGAGTACGGATTCGTCGGCGCCGACAGCCTCGGCCGGATCTTCAACCAGCCGCCGTTCCTGCACGTGGGGCCCGAACGCTTCGTCGCGGTGGGCGACCGCGTGGTGAATCTGGATGTCAAGGAGCCGGAGGAGGACCCCGGAAGCCGGGCGTCCTGGGTCTGCGTCGACGCGGCGGACTGGCAGGCCGTTGACGAAGCGGTGACCGAGGCGCACCGTACCCACGGCAGCCTGGACGTCGTGATCGCCAACGCCGGAATCAGCGTCAGGCACGCCGCCCTGGACATCACGGAGAAGGGCGCGCGACGCATCGCTGACATCAATCTGCTGGGCGTACTGGGACTGTGGCAGTCCGCCGGGCGCGTCATGGCGGCACAGGACGGGGCGGCGTCCTGCTGGCCACGGCGTCGGTCAACGGCCGCCGCGGCTACTCGTACTACCCGTACTACAACGCCACCCAGGGCGGCATCATCGCCCTGACCAGACCTTCGCCCTGGAGCTGGCCCCCGCATCCGCGTCGCGTGCGTCAGCCCCGGCGCGGTCCTCACCCCCATGCAACTCGCCGAATACACCGGCGACATGCTCGCGGAGGTCAATGCGCAGATCCCCTCGGGACGCCACGTGGCCCCGGCAGAGATCGCCTCGGCGCTCTTCTGCCTGGCGTCGGCGGAAGCGGACTTCCTGGCCGACCTGGTCGACGAGCCGTGACTGTCGCGGGCGCTCGGTCCGTACACCGCCCTGCTCAACACCGGGCAGGTGCTCGGGTCGCTCGCCGCCGGGCTCCTCCTCGGCCGGGCGCACTTCGGCTGGATCTTTGTGGTGGACGCCGTGACGTTCCTCGTCGTGGTGGCGGTGGTCCTCACCGTGCCGGACCCGGGTGGGGCGACGGCGGGCGCCGGATCCGCAGGCCCCCGGGCCGGTGCGATCCTGCCGGGCATACGGGAAGTGGCCAAGGATCCCGCCCTGGCCCTCACGGTCGCGGGATCGGAGGACGTGGGCTCGGTGGTCGGGAGATCGGTGCTCGTGGGCTCGGTCGGCGTGCAATTCGCCGTGACCAACGCCGTGATGGCCACCGAGGTCTTCCGCCGCACGGCGACCGGGTTCGCGGTCCTGCCCGCCGCGGTCACGGCCGGCCGTCCCCTGGCAGCCCAGCCGCACATCGGTGCAGGAAAGTCACGTGACGTACCGGTAGCCGACGCCCCGTACCGTCTCGATCGCCTTGCGGTACGGGGAGCCCAGCTTGCGGCGCAGCCGGGCGATGTGGACGTCGACGGTCCGGTGGTCCGCCGGGTAGCCGCGCCCCCACAGGTCGGCGTGCAGCCGCTCGCGGGTGTGGACGCGCCAGGGATGTGCGACGAGGTGGGCGAGCAGGTCGAACTCCAGCCGGGTGAAGTGCAGACGGCTTCCGGCGACCGCCACGGTCCGGGTCTCGGTGTCCACCTGGATCTGCTGCTCGGCGACCTGGCCGGCGGGCGGGGGAGCGGTGGGCGGACCGGCGGCCGGGGGAGTGGCGAGGGCTTCCACGTCGGTGGGCACGAGTACGAGGTACCCGGCCAGGGGCGGCCTGCCCGGCGGTGCGGGCAGCGCGGACTCGGGTATCTCGAACCAGGTGGCACCGGCCAACTCGCCCCACGGGGCCGGTGGGCCGTCGGCCCGTTGCAGTTCCGGAAGGCCCAGCTCGGGCGAGAGGCCGGGATAGGACGAACGGGTTGTGCTCACAGAGAGACCGCATCCTCTCTCGGGACCCGCGGTACGTCGCGTACGCGTCGCTCCGAGTCCGCAGGTGTGGGGTGACTTGACAGTCCTGGGCCCGGCTGACACTACAGGTGACGAGTAGGTTTCGGAAAGTAACTTCCGGAGGACGGGATTCTATGGCTGGATTTGATCGCGGACCCTGCGGACCCCTCGGGCGTGCGGCCCCTGCGACCCCTCCGGCCTGCGGACTTCCCGGACCTGCGGACTTCCCGGACCTGCGGACTGTCCGGACCTGCGGACTGTCCGGACCAGTGGACCTCGCGGGCCCGCGGACCCTGCAGCCCCGGCCCTCTCAGCCCGCCCGGACCCCCGGTTCTCCCGGCCCCCCGGTTCTCCCGGCCCCCGGCCCTCCCGGGCCCGTCGGCCCCCTCGGGGTGACGGGCCGGGAGTGGGTCGCGTCCGTGTTTCAGCGGCGGGTCGCCACCAGCATCCTGCAGCGCGGGGCGCCGTCCGGTCGTCGGCCGAGTTCGTCCAGTGCGTACAGCTCGACGCCGAAGCCCGCGGCGGTCAGTTCGGCCGTGACGTCGCGGAGCCCGAAGCCGCGGTAGTACATGACGAACGGGGGCCGCCAGAGCGCGTTGCGCACCCGCATCACGGTGTCGAAACCGAGCATGGCGAGGTGGCCGCGCGAGCCGGGCACGGCCGGGGCCGGGAGCGGGAAGGCGAACCGGCCGCCGGGCCGCAGCACCGCGCGGACCTGCGCGAAGAGCGCGGGCCGCTGGGCGGGCAAGAAGTGTCCGAAGGCGCCGAAGCTCACCACCAGGTCGAAGACCGGGCCGAAGGGCAGCGCGAGCGCGTCGCCGCGTACCCAGTGGGCGGGCACGGCCGTCGGCGGACGGCGGCGGGCCACGTCGAGCATCCCGGCGCTGACGTCCACCCCGGCCACGCGCTCACGGCATACCTCCTGGAGCACTCCCGCCCCCGCACCGGTGCCGCAGCACAGGTCGAGTCCGGTGCCGAAGGGGCCGAGGCCGCGCAGCACCCGGGTCACGGGTGCGAGGACTGCGTCGGGGGTGCGGAACGGCGTGTGATCGAATTTGGGCGCGAGCAGGTCGTAGCCGTGCTCGACGGAGGACAGCGCCTGGACGGCGAGCTCTCGGAAGGTGGGGCCCTGGGGTGCGAACATCGCGCCCAGCATAGGCCTCGGAGCCACGCGGCGCCGGGCGTCCCCGCCATCTTGTGGTACGGTGCCGTCAGCACTTGTGTACGCCCCTTCTGTGGCGCCGGTGCCGTTTCCTTCTGCGGATGCTCTCGCATCCTCCTGATCGCGTCTTCCTTCTGGATTCCGGCGATCGCGCGGTTCCTCTTTCCGGAGCACCGCACTTCTGTATCTCTCCCGCAGGGGTTCATCTCTCTCGCAGGGGTTCTCTCCCCTGCGCTTCTCCCACCCGGACCTCCGGATTCTGGGATTCCCACCGGCTGCGGGCTTTCCTGTCCGCCCCGCGAGGCCCTCGCGCCCGCCGTTTCGCCGGATCTCCTCCCCTCCAGCGTTCTCGTACGCCACACGTCCTCGAAAGGACCGGTCCACCATGACCACCACACTTGAAAATCCCCACGGCACACCGTCCGTGACCGCACCCGCCGCCCCGCCGGTCCAGGCCATGGGCCTCCTCGATCTCGCCGGAGGGGGCCACGGCTTCCTGCGCGGGCCGACCCTCGAACCCACCTCGCACGACGTGCAGGTGCCCGCCTCCCTGATCCGCCGACTCGGCCTGCGCAAGGGCGACTTGGTGAGCGGAGTCTGCGGCAGGCCGCGTACGCTCGCCCAGGTCGACCGCGTGAACGGCGACCCGGACCACGCGACGAGGCGGCGCCCCCACTTCCGCGACCTCACCCCGCTGCACCCGCGCGAGCGACTGCACCTGGAGAGCGCGGCGGGTGGCCTCGGGCCGCGCGTCGTCGACCTGGTCGCCCCCGTCGGCAAGGGCCAGCGCGGGCTGATCGTCGCGCCGCCCAAGACCGGCAAGACCGTACTGCTCCAGCAGCTCGCCGCGTCGGTCGCCGTCAACCACCCCGAAGCCCATCTCATGGTGGTGCTCCTGGACGAACGGCCCGAGGAGGTCACCGACATGCGCCGCAGTGTGCGGGGCGAGGTGTACGCCTCGACGTTCGACCGGCCCGCCAAGGCGCACATCGCGCTCGCCGAACTGGCCGTGGAGCGCGCCAAGCGCCTGGTCGAGGAGGGCCGCGACGTCGTGATCCTGCTCGACTCCCTGACCCGGCTGTGCCGGGCGCACAACAACGCCGCCTCGTCCGGCGGCCGCACGCTCAGCGGCGGTGTCGACGCGTCCGCGCTGCAGGAGCCGAAGCGGCTGTTCGGCGCGGCCCGGCTCACCGAGGAGGCCGGTTCCCTCACGATCCTGGCCACCGCCCTGGTCGACACCGGCTCACGCGCCGACGACTACTACTTCGAGGAGCTGAAGAGCACCGGCAACATGGAGCTGCGGCTGGACCGGACGCTCGCGGACCGGCGGGTCTTCCCCGCCGTCGACATCACCCCTTCCGGCACCCGCCGCGAGGAACTCCTCCTCCCAGCAGCGGAGTTGGCCGCCGTACGCGGCCTGCGCAGGGCCCTTCAGTCGCGCGACGGGCAGGCCACCCTGGAAGCCGTCCTGGCCAAACTGCGGCACACCCCCGACAACGCTTCCTTCCTGCGCCAGGTCCACTCCACGGTTCCCACCTCCTGACGCTGTGCCCACGAGCCGTCAACGCGGCGGCGTCGGACGCTTGGTGCGCGCGTAGTGGCGGCGGGCGCGATCGCGGTTGCCGCAGTCGCCCGAGCTGCACCACCGGCGGGTGCCGCCGCGGCTGCGGTCGAGGAAGAACCACCCGCAGCCGGGCCCTTCGCAGCGCCGGATCCGGGTGAGGGACGGGCCGCCGAGCAGGGCTTCGGCCTGCAGCGCGAGCGCGTCGCCCAGGTCGGTGAGCTGCCCCGTGCCCGGTTGCCAGCGCAGCGGGAACTCGGGCGGCAGCTCGGCGTTCCGGCGGGCCAGCAGGATCGCCCCGCGGAGTCCGTCCCACTGCTCGGGCGGCGGGGGCCCGCCGTCGGTGAGGCGGTCCAGGACGGGCCAGAGCAGGGCGCGCAGGCCTCGCAGCGCGGTCAGTTGACGCTCGGTCTCCCCTGGCCCGGCCGCCGCCAGCGTCCCGTGGAGCTCCGTGGACTGCTCCGGTGTGAGCAGTCCGGCGGCGACCGCCCAGCGTGCCCAGGCCTCGGCGCCGGTCACCCGCTCGGCACGACGGGTGGGGTCCGTACGCCAGGCAACGGTGTTGGCGAAGTCCAGTACCGGGTGTCCTGCGACGAGCGACACGTCCGCGTCGGGCGTGTGCGCGCCGCGCGCCGTGGACGGGGTGCCGGTGTCGTTCTTCTCTGCTGTCACTCCGTCATTATTCATCTAACGGGCTTGAGGGTTTATGACTGTTAGGGTGCGGCCATGGAAAGATCACCGTCGGCGCCCGGCGCCGCCACACCCCGCGAGCGCTTCCGCTCCGGTCTCACCGTCGGGTCGGGGCTGGCAGCAGCCTCGTTCCTGCTGGCCATCAGCTTCGGCGCACTCACCCAGGCACAGGGCTGGGGCAGTTACGCGCCGGTCCTGTGCTCCCTGGTCGTCTTCTCGGGCTCGGCACAGTTCGCGCTGGTGGCGGCCCTGGGCACTGGCGGCGGCATAGGCACAGCCGTCACCGCGGCGGCTCTGATCAACAGCCGGTTCCTGCCCATGGGCATGGCCGTCGCGGGCGACCTGCGCGGCGGCCGGCTGCGCCGGGCCCTGGAGGGCCAGGCGGTGGTCGACGGATCGTGGGCCGCCGCGCACCTCGGCGGCGGACGGTTCGACCGGTACGTACTCTTCGGCGCGAGCGCGATCCAGTGGCCCGCGTGGGTGGCGGGGACCGCGCTGGGTGTCGCCGTCGCTCCCGACCCGCAACTCCTGCACACGCTCGGGCTGGACGTCCTGACCCCCGCCCTGTTCGTGACGCTGCTGTTCGACGAGCTCCGCAGGGAACGGGCCAACCGGCTCCCGGCGCTGCTGGGCGCGGCCCTCGCGGCAGCACTGATCGCCGTGCTGCCCACCGGGCCCGCCCTGATCGGTGCGGCCGCCGCCGCTCTCGTCGCCCTCGTCAGGCCCGCCGCAGGGGCACCCTCCCGGCCGCTTCCGTCCGACGGGCCCGTCAACTCCGCCACGGAGGCGGCGAGATGACCCTCTGGATCGCCATCGGTGCCGTCGCCCTGCTCAGCTTCGCCTTCAAGGCCGTCGGCCCGGCCGTCCTGGGCGGCCGGGAACTTCCCGTACGCACCCGGTCCGTGATCGCGCTCGTGGCGCCCGCGCTCCTCGCCGGATTCATCGTGACGGACGTCGCCGGGCCGGGCTGGAGCTCGCTGGACCTCACCGTGCTCGCCGGACTCGCGGCCGTCGTCGTCCTGCGCCGGTACCCGGCACCGATGCCGGTGGCTCTGCTGGGCGCGGTGACCGTCACCGCACTCCTCAGGCTCTGGGCCGCATGACGCCCGGGGGGCCGGAGCGTTCAGCAGGGAGGGCTGGGCATGGTGTTCTCCCGGCTCGACTGCGGGCCGCGCTGGCGCGAGCGGTTGCCCGGAATCGCGATGCCGACGCTCGTGGTGCACGGCCGTCGCGACCCGTTCTTCCCGGTCGGCAACGGTGAGGCGCTCGCGCGCGAGATCCCCGGTGCGCGGCTGCTGGTGCTCGAACAGGCCTCGACGGCGATCCCCGACGCCGCCGCCGACGAAGTCGCCGCGGCGATGCTCAGGCTGTAACCCACCAACTCGCCGATTCACCGAGCCACCGAGTCGTCCGTGCTCCCGAGTTGTCCGTGCTCCCGAGCGTCAGGTGACAGCCGTCTGGAAGGCGTCACCGAAGAGCCAGTTGCCCGGGGCTTCGGCGTCGGTACTGGTGAGGAACTCCCAGAGCGCGCGGGCGAGTTCATCGACAGACAGGTGGCCGTCGCCGTCCAGGTCGAGTTTGTCGAAGGCAGTCTGCCGTGCTTCCGGTGACACCCCGAGGGCGTGCTGGAAACAGCCGAATTCCGCTGCTTCGACCCGCCCGTCGCCGTCCCGGTCGCACAATTCCCAGATCGGTACGCAGGCGGCGAAGGCCGCCGCGCCGGGACCGTCCTGCCGGTCGGCGGTCAGCCGGAGCATGCCGCCGCGGAACTCGGCCGCGTCGATGCGGCCGTCGTGGTCGGCGTCGAGTACCGCGCTCAGGGCCCGCCACCACTCGGCGGCGGCGCCCAGCAGGGCGACGGACTTCGGTGCGTCGAAGGGCTCGCCGACCGCGGCGATCAGCCGGGCGGCCAGGGTGAGGACGTCGCCGGAGTCGACGACTCCGTCCCGGTTCTGGTCCGCGTACCCGAAGCAGATGTCGATCTTGCGCTGCAGCAGTCGGCTCTGCTCCGGCATGGGTTGTTCCGGCATCGGCCGCTCCGTTTCTGCTCCGTGGGGTGTGCGGGGCAGCGTACTCAGCGGCGGGCAGGGCGCGACCGCCGGACACGCGGCGCGGGCTGCTCCGAACGGGCGAGTGCCAGTGAGTCCGCTGTCCGGCCGGGGAACGGGTGGCGATGTCATGCCCAGCTAGGACGGAGAGCATCCCTGTGGACCCGGAGCCCGCCCGTACACCCGCCCCGCTGGATGTGCTGATCACCGGAGCGACCGTGATCGACGGCACCGGCCGCGAGGGCTTCGTCGCCGACGTCGGCATCCGCGACGGCCATGTGGTCGCTCTCGGCCCGGCAGCCGGGTCCTGCGGTGCGCGGGACCGGCTGGCCGCCGACGGGCTGGTGCTGGCTCCCGGATTCATCGAACTTCACAGCCACGCCGACCCGTTGGCCCTGCGTGAAGCCGAGAGCTCGCTGCGGCAGGGGGTGACCACGGAGATCCTCAACCCGGACGGGTTCGGCACCGAGGGCGCCCCCTGGGTGGACACCATGGAGACGCCGGACATCACCAGGACCCTGGCGTTCGCGGCACAGCCGCCGGGCATCGCCGTCAACATCGGTGCCTATGTCGGGCTCGGCGCGGTCTGGGCGGCCGGTGCGGGGCTGGCCGACGAGCGGCCGGACGCCCAAGCCCTGCACCGCATGCGGGAGTTGGTGCTGCGGGCGATGGCGGAGGGCGCCTGGGGAGTCTCGGCCGGCCTCTACTACCCGCCCAGCGCGTACGGGACGACGGAGGAAGTGGTCGCGGTGGTGTCGGCCGCCGCGCCCTGGCGGGTGCCCTTCAGCAACCACGTACGCAATGAGGGCTCGGCCGTGCTGGCGGCCACCGTCGAGAGCCTGGAGATCGCCGAGCGGGCCGGTCTTGTCGGGGTGATCGCCCACATGAAGGCGATGGGCCCGGCCAACTGGGGCGCCACCGCCGCCACCCTGCAGGCGGTCGCCGACGCACGCGCCCGGGGGCTGCGCGCCGCGGGCGAGGTGTACCCGTACCTCTCCAGCAGGACCGGCCTGAGCGTGCTCGTACCGCCCGAATTCCGCTCGGGGGGCGACGCGGCCATGGTGGCGCGGTTCACCGACGCGAAGCTGCGGCCGCAGGTGGCGGCCGGGATCGAGCGGGTGCTGTACTCCCGGGTGGCGGACGCCCGCAGCGTGCACCTGGAGGACTGCGGGCTGACCCTCGGGCAGTACTGCGCGGAGCGGGCGGTCGGACTGGGCGACGCCGTGATGACGCTGCTGGAGCAGGACCCCCAGGCGATGGCGGTGTACGACTTCGGCCACGAGGCGGACCTGGAACGGATCCTGCGCCGGCCGTTCGTCGCCGTCGCCTCCGACGGCGGAGCCTGCCTCGACGAGCACACCCACCCCCGCAACTACGGCACCCAGCCCCGGGTGCTGGCCCGCTACGTCCGGGACCGCCATCTGCTGACCCTGCCGCAGGCCGTGCGCCGGATGACCGGTCTGCCCGCATCCGTGCTCGGCATGACCGACCGAGGCCTGGTGGCGCCGGGGACGGTCGCCGACCTCGTCCTTTTCGACCCCGTCGCCGTCCGCGACCGCGCCACCTACGAGCAGCCCCGGCAGTACGCGGAGGGAGTGGCCGCCGTCCTGCTCGCCGGGGTCTTCGCGATGCGCGACGGGGCGCTGACCGGGGCCCGGGCGGGGCAGGTGCTGCGGCGGCCGCCGTACGCGGTCAGTGATCCCGACACGGGGCTCCCGCAGGACCCGAGGGAAGGGGCGGTCCAGGTCGTGGTGGCGGGCAGCGGCCCGGCGGGCACGTGCGAGGTGGAGCTGCACGGGCCGGGCCACGGGACCGCCCCGCAGGGCCGTGCCGTACTGCGCACCCCTGACGGCCGGGTGTTCACGGCGTCCCGGCTGGGCTGCCTGCGCGCGGGGACCGACTGGGCGGTGCTGGTCGGCGTCGGCGGTTTCGCGGACGGTGTGCCGGGGGAGGAGATCCCCTTCCGGCTGACCGCGCAGACCGGGGACCCCCGGCACCAGGGGCGGCCGACCCTCGCGTGGGAGGTGCGGGGCGGGCCGACGGCCTACGGTCCGCTGCTGGGCGCCGTCACGGTCACCGGCGGTGGCTGAGCCGCGGTCACCGGCAGCGGGCCGACCGCACGGGGAGTCTCGACGGTGGTGAACGGCCCGAGCAGCTCCCGGTGGTCGCCCGGGGCGATCAGCCGCAGGCCGCGGTCGTGGAAGGCGGCGATGTCCCGCACCCCGGGCAGCGACCGGTAGCAGCGCTTGCGCCCGTCCTGGCGCAGGCTCGGGACGGTGCGCCCGGCGAGCACCTCGGGCAGGACGTTCAGCAGCGCGGCGACACCCTGCGGATAGGTGTGGGCGACGTGCCAGACCAGCGAGCGCGCGGGGTCGACCGGCAGTCGGCCGAGCCCGAGCACCGGCCCGGTGTCGATTCCCGCGTCGATCCAGTGCACGGTGCAGCCGATGGACTCCTGCCCCTCCAGAAGGCTCCAGAACGGCGAGAAGAGCCCGGCGTAGCGCGGGAGTTCGCCGGGATGGACGTTCAGGACGCCGAGCCGGGGCAGGCTCAGCACCTCGTCCCGGAAGATCAGGCTGAACCGTACGGAAATGATCAGATCGGGCGCGAACTCGCGCAGCAGCCACAGACCGTCCCCCTTGTTGATCTCCCGCACCGAGCGGCACCTCAGCCCGTACCGGCGGCCGAGGTGGCCGAAGCTCAACAGCCGGCCCGGCGGCGCCTCCAGTGCGTCGAGCCGCTCGAACAGCGCACGGTTGGGCACGTCCCGCTCGAAGCGCTTCAGTCGGGCCAGCTCCGGCACGCTGTGCTCTCCCGCCCGGTCCACCTCGGACATCAGCACCTGCACCCGGTGCCCGGCAAGACCGGGCAACAGGTGGTTGAGCGCCACGCAACCCGGCAGGTCACGCTTGGTGCACACGGTGATACGCATGGTGGTCATTCTCGCCGGAGGCCTGCCGCGGTGCATTCTCGCCAGCCTCCGGGGGCTCCGGGGGCTCCGGGGCCAACGGAGACTCCGAGGCTTCCGGGGACGGGTCAGCCGGTCGGCGTGGTGGTGCGGAAGCGGGCCCGGTAGGCGGAGGGGGTGACGCCGAACCGGCGCAGGAAGGCGCGGCGGAGCGTCTCGTCGCTGCCGAGGCCGCTGCGACGGGCCGCCGCGGTGACGGATTCCCCGGCGTCGAGCAGGGACTGTGCCGCTTCGAGGCGTACGGACTCCACGTACGCGGCCGGAGTGCTGCCGACCTGGTCGTGGAAGAGCCGGGTGAGGTGGCGGGCGCTGATCCCGGCGCGCCGGGCCAGCGCGGGCAGCGAGTGGTCAGCGGCGGGATCGGCGACGACCGACCGCAGGACCGCGCCGAGCGTCTCGTGGCGCGGTGCGGGGGTGCGGGAGGCGACGGAGAACTGCGACTGCCCGCCCGGCCGTTGGAGGAAGACCACCAGGTCACGCGCGGTCTCCCGGGCGAGATCCGGGCCCTCGTCGGCCTCGACCAGGGCCAGTGCGAGGTCGAGCCCGGCGCTGACGCCCGCCGATGTGTAGACGCGGCCGTCGCGTACGAAGATCGAGTCGCCGTCCACGTCGACACCGGGGTGCCGGTGCGCCAGCGCCGCCGCGTACCGCCAGTGCGTGGCGGCGCGCCGGCCCTCCAGGAGGCCCGCGTCGGCGAGCGCGAAGGCTCCGGTGCAGACGGACGCGGTGCGCCAGGACGCGGAGTGCAGGGTGCGGACGGCGTCGAGCAGTCCGGCCGGTGCCGGCCGGTGCGGAAGGCCGGGGGAGCCGGGCACGATCAGCGTGTGGACGCGGCCGTCGAGACCGGCCGCCGGGTCCGTGAGCAGCCGGGTGCCCGACGAGGTGGTGACCGGCCCGCCGTCCGGGGACACCAGCAGCGTGCGGTAGCGGGCGCCGAGGGTCTGCGCGGTGCTGAACACCTCCAGCGGGGCCGTCACGTCGAGCAGTCGTACCCCTTCGTAGGCGAGGACGACGACGGTGCGGGGCGTTTTCATGTCGCCAGGTTAACGGCGCGCGATGTCCGTATGTGTGGGATCCATGGCTGGATGGACATGGCGGGCGGAAGGCCGTGGGCGGCAGGCTGAGGGCAACACCCGGCAGCAAGAAGACAGCAAGAAGACAAGAAGAGGGGCCTTCCATGCCGACTGGCACCGCCGGTATCGCCGGCATCGACATTCCTGACAGCGCACTGGCCCGCGAGGCGACCGAACTCGTCCGCGACACCGCGGGCCCGCTGCTGTACGACCATTCGCGCCGCGTCTACCTCTTCGGTGCGCTCCGAGGCCGCCACCGGGGCATGGTCTTCGATCCCGAACTCCTCTACGTGGCCGCCCTGTTCCACGACCTCGGCCTCACCCCCGGCTACGCCTCCTCCGAGCAGCGCTTCGAGATCGACGGTGCGGACGCGGCCCGCGACTTCCTGCTGCGGCACGGCCTGCCGGCCGAGGACGCCCGCACCGCGTGGACGGCGATCGCCCTGCACACCACCCCGGAGATCCCCCACCGCATGGAGCCGGAGGTGGCACTGGTGACGGCGGGCGTCGAACTCGACGTACTGGGCCTGGGGTTCGACGAGGTCACCGACGGGCAGCGGGCCGCCGTCGTGGCCGCCCATCCGCGGCCCGACTTCAAGCGCCGTATCCTCGCGGCCTTCACCGAGGGCATCGCGCACCGCCCGGCCACCGCGTTCGGCAACGTCAAGGCCGATGTGCTCGCGCGCTTCTCGCCGGGTTTCGTACGTACCGACTTCGTCACCGTCATCGAAGATTCGAGGTGGCCCGAATGAGCCGCGCCCTGCCCACCACCCCCCTCGCCCCTCAAGTGAGGCCGCCCGTACCGCCGTTCAGCGAGGCGGACGCGCTGGCGAAGACGCAGGCGGCCGAGGACGCCTGGAACACCCGTGACCCCGAACGGGTCGCGCTCGCCTACACGGAGGACTCCGTGTGGCGCAACCGCGACACCTTCGTGACCGGCCGTGACGAGATCCGCCGCTTCCTCGCCGACAAGTGGCGGCGGGAGCTCGACTACGCGCTGCGCAAGGAGCTGTGGTCGTACGGTGACGACAGGATCGCCGTCCGCTTCCAGTACGAGTGGCGGGACCGGCACGGCGGGCACTGGCGGTCGTACGGGAACGAGCTCTGGGAGTTCGACGCCGCCGGGCTGATGCGGCGGCGCGAGGCGAGCATCAACGACGTGCGGATCGGCGCGGCGGAGCGCCGGATCCTGGGGCCCAGGCCGCCGGGCGAGCGCGGAGCGGCGCTGCCGCTGGAGTGAAGGACCGGCAGGAAAGCCAACTGACCGTTCTGAACGGGGGCATGATACTCCGTCGGCCGATGACCGAAATAAGCCCCCTGTAAGGTCACGGCCTCCGAGCGGCATGTTTGCATGTATCAATGATCGTTACACAGAAGACAACGGCCGAACCGCGGACGTACGTGGACCACATCCTGGAGCACTGGTACAAGGACGAGGACGCCGAGGCGCTCGTCCAGGGTGCGCAGCGGCTGACCAGGGGCGAGGCCAGGCGGCGGCTGTTCCGGCTGGGGCACGCGCTGCGTCGGCAGGGGCTCGTGCCCGGCGACGGAGTGGGTCTGTTCCTGGCCAATCGGGTGGACTCCGTCCTGGTGCAGCTCGCGGTCCACCTCATCGGCTGCCGCGTCGTGTTCCTGCCGCCCGAGCCGGGGCCCGGCGAACTCGCCGCGCTGGTCGAGCAGTCCCGGGCACGCGTCGTGGTCACCGACCCGCTCTTCGCACAGCGGGCCGCCGACGCGGCCGGCCGCAGTGTCCACGCCCCCGTGCTGCTCAGCCTCGGGCCCGTGGAGCAGCCGGGCGAGCAGCCGTGCGCGGACCTGCTGGCGCTGCAGGCCGAGTGCCCGGATGAGCGCCCCGACGGCGTGCCCGCGCCGGGCGCCGACGAGGCCGTCACCGTCCTCTACACCGGCGGCACCCTGGGCCGTCCCAAGCTCGCCGCGCAGAGCCGCCGGCTCTACGACGCGCTGGTCGACCTGGCCGTGGGCGACCCGCAGGACGACCGGTCGGCGGTCTTCGCGACTGCGGACCCGGCCACGGAGCCGGGCGCGGAACGCGTCCTCGCCGCCACACTGCTCACCCACGGCAGCGGCCACCTCACCACGATCCAGGCGCTGGTGACGGGGGCCGTCGTCGTCGTGCTGCCCGAGTTCGAAGCGGGGGCGGCGCTGGCGGTGCTGCGCGAGGAGCGGATCACCGCCACCATGTTCGTACCGCCGATGCTGTACGCGCTTCTCGACCACCCGGAGTGCACGCCAGGGGCCCTCCCCGACCTGCGGCGGATCATCGTCGGAGGCGCGGCCACGTCGCCCAGCCGGCTGCAGCAGACGATCGAGGTCTTCGGGCCCGTCCTCAGCCAGGCCTACGGACAGTCGGAGGCGCTCGGCATCGCCGCCTTCGGCGCGGACGACCTCGCCTCGGAGGGACCCCGGCGGCCCGAGCTCTGGCGCAGCTGCGGTCGCGCGATATCCGACACCGAGATCGAGATCCGTGCCGAGGACAGCACGGTGGCGCTGCCCGCCAAGCAGGTCGGCGAGGTGTGCGTCCGGGGCGAGACGGTGATGCTCGGCTACTACGAGGACCCGGAGCGCACCGCCGAGGCACTGCGGGACGGCTGGCTGCGCACCGGGGACCTGGGCTACCTCGACGCCGACGGGTACCTCTTCCTCGTCGACCGGGCCAAGGACATCATCGTCACCGGCAGCACCAGCGACAACGTCTACTCCCGGGTCCTGGAGGACTTCCTGCTCACGCTGCCCGGTGTGCGCAACGCGGCGGCGCTGGGCGTGCCCGACGAGGAGTACGGGGAGGCCGTACAGATCTTCCTGGCCACGGCCGAGGGCGCCGACGTCGACCCGGACGCGGTCGGCGCCTCGGTGACCGCCGAACTGGGAGAGCTTTACACGCCCCGCAGGACGGTTCTCCTCGACCGGCTGCCGACGACCAAGGTCGGCAAGGTGGACAAGAAGGCGCTGCGCGCCGCGTGGACCGGAGCGGCTGCGGGCACGCGGTAGGCGCCGACCGTCATCGCTCCTGCCGGGACCGGACGGAACGGCGCCCGCACCCGGCCGGTGCCCCGGCGCGGCGTCCTTCCGGCATGCGCCGGACAGCGGCCTGCCCCCTGACAGCAGACAGGGGGCAGGCCGACGGGTCCGGCACCCGAGCCCGATCGGGTGTCAGCGACGGGCTTCGACCTTCAGTCAGCGGCGGATTTCGACCTTCAGTCAGTGGCGGGCTTCGACCTTCAGGTCGCCACGCGTCACCGCCCGGCCGAAGTCGCCGCCGAGCAGGTCGTGCGGGATGCCGAGCCCGATCGCGGTGGCCTCGTCCAGCCGGGCCAGTTGGGCGGCGGTGAAGTCGACCTCCAGGGCGCCCAGATTGTCCTCCAGCTGAGCGGAGGTGCGGGCGCCGATGATCGACGCCGTCACGCCCGGGTTCTGCAAGGTCCAGGCCAGCCCGACCTGGCCGGGGGTACGGCCCAGCTCCGCCGCGACCTCTTTGACGACTTCGGCGATGGCGAGGTTGCGTTCGGTGAGGTTGCCCAGGGTGACGTTGTGGCTCCTGCGGGGAGGACCACCGTCGGATCCGACGCCCGCCGCGGTCAGGTCGTCCCGGCCGTACTTGCCGGTGACCACCCCGCCGCCCAGCGGTGAGTACGGGACCACCCCCAGCCCCAGCTCGTGCGCCATGGGGATCAGGTCACGTTCCCCGGTCCGCTGGATCAGGCTGTACTCGATCTGCAGCGCCACCAGCGGCGACCAGCCGCGCAGGTCGGCGATCGCCTGCATGCGCGACACCTGCCAGGCCGGAACGTTGGACATCGCCACGTACAGCACCTTGCCCTGCCGGACCAGATCGTCCAGGCCGCGCAGGATCTCCTCGACAGGCGTCGTGAAGTCCCAGACGTGCAGGTAGAGCAGATCGAGGTAGTCCGTGTTCAGCTGTCGCAGACTGGCCTCCACCGACGCGAACATGCTCTTGCGGTGCGGACCCCCGGAGTTCGGATCGCCTGGCCTGCGCAGCGCCGAGTACTTCGTCGCCAGCACCAGGCTTTCGCGGCGGTCGCGGGCGAACTCGCCGAGCAGCCGCTCGGAGCTGCCGTCGGTGTAGGTGCTGGCGGTGTCGATGAAGTTGCCGCCGCGCTCGACGTAGCGGTCGAACAGCTTGCGCGCCTCGTCCTGCTCGGCGCCCCAGCCCCACTCCGTACCGAAGGTCGCCGCGCCCAGCGCCAGCGGTGAGACCCGCAGCCCGGAGCGGCCGAGCAGCCGGTAGGTGTCGAGGGTGAGCGACATCGTGTCCTCCTGTGCTTGTGATCCGTTGCCGAGAACCACTCTGTGACCGCCGTGCGCCGGGGATAAGGGAAGGAACTTCCTGGGAACACCGGTCCTACCCTGACTTGTTGGACCGACCATGACGACCACCCGCACCGTGGACACGACACAGGAGCTGGCCGCGTTCCTGCGGACCCGGCGCGAAAGCCTGAACCCGCACGACTTCGGACTGCCGGCGCGACGGCAGGCCCGGCGGACCCCGGGGCTGCGCCGCGAAGAGGTCGCCGAACTGGCCGGGGTCAGCGTCGACTACGTCGTACGGCTGGAACAGGGCCGCGGCCTGCGGCCATCGGCGGACGTGGTCGAGGCGCTGGCGAGGGCCCTGCGCCTGGCCTCCGGCGAACGCGCCTACCTCTACAATCTGGCCCGCCAGCGCCCGCGCGCCGCCGACAAGCCCGCCACCACCGCGCCGCCGCCGCTGGCCCACCTGGTCGCCGACCTGTCGCCGCTGCCGGCCATGCTGCTGAACCACCGCTACGACATCCTGGCCTGGAACGGCGAAATGGCGCGGCTGCTCCTGGACTTCGACACCCTGCCGCCCTCGCAGCGCAACGCGATGTGGCTGTGCCTGATGCATCCGGGAATGCGCGAGTTCTACGTCGACCGCGAACGCGTCGTACGGGAGGGCGTCGCCCACCTGCGCGCCGCCTGGGCCGCGCACCCGGAGGACCGGGCGCTGACCGACCTCATCACCGAATTCACCGCTGGGGACGAGGAGTTCGCGCGCCTGTGGGCCGAGCGGGACATCAAGGTCAACGGCCGCGGGCACAAGGTGCTGCGGCACCCCGAGGCCGGTGAGATCGCCGTGCACTTCGAAGTGCTCGTGCCGCTCCAGGACCCGGACCAGCGGTTGGTGATCCACCGCGCCGCGGACGAGGAGAGCAGGAGGGCGATGGACCGGCTTTTCGCAGGGTGACGCCGGATCAGATCTTGCGTTCGGTCAGGGACAGGGACCGGCGTACGAGATGCCGGGCAGGTGAAGACGCCGCACCTGCTCCGTGAACCTGTTCGGGGTGTTGTGGCAGATCCGCCGGACGGCGGCGTCGACGTCCATGCTCCACAGCCGCACGGTTCCGTCCCTCAGCGCCGCGGCAAGGCTCCGGCCGTCCGGGCTGAATTCGGCGGCGTCGACGGCACTGAACTCGGCGGCTTCGTAGCCGGCTCCCGCACCCAGCAGACGGCCGATCGGCGCCGTGCGCCCGGGGTCGGACACGTCCCACAGCCGGACGGTGCCGTCGTCGCCCGCGCTCAACAGGGTGCGGCTGTCAGGGCTGAAGGAGACCGAGTTGACGAGGCTCTGGTGCCGGACGAACGGAGGGCCCGTGTGCCGGGGGCGGTCGGGATCCCGTACGTCCCAGAGCTCGATCACACCGGACGGCGCGGCCACGGCCACGGTCCGGCCGTCCGGGGAGGCGGCCACGTCCGTGATGTTCGACGTACGGGTGGGCAACGGGGCGCCCCAGGCCTTCGCCCGCATCGGGTCGGTGACGTCCCACAGCTGTACGGTTCCGTCCCGCCGGCTGCTGACCAACCGGCGGCCGTCGGTACGGAAGGCGACGGCGGACGTGGCCCCGCCGTCTCCACCGCCCAGAGTGACGAGGGGCCGCGGCCTGCTCGGCGTGCTCAGGTCCCACAGCCTCAGCCGGTTGCCGCCGGAGCTGGTGACCATGATGTCCCGCGTCGGGCTCAGGGCGACCGCTCCCACATGTCCCGCGCGGGAAACACGGGTGAGTTTTCGAGGGCGGTCGGGCCGGGAGAAGTCCCAGACATCGAGCTCGTCGCCCAGTACGACTGCGGTGCCGTGCCGGGCACCGAACATCGTGGACCTCATGTCCCCGGTGATGCGGGCGACGGCTACGGGGTGCGCCGGTCGGCCGAGATCCCAGAGCTGGACACTGTGGTCGGAGGACGTAGTGGCGAGGGTCTTGGAATCGGGGCTGAACGAGACGCCGTCCACTGCCCCTGCGTGCCCGGCCAGAATGTTGTCGGGCAGGCTCCAGTACCGGACACCGTCCGCACCGGCGCTGATCAGGCTGCGGCCGTCGCGGGTGAAGGCGAGTGACTGGACCGCGCCCTCGTGGCCCGCGAGTGTCACGCCGAGGCTGATGACGCGCCCTGGATCGTACGCACTCCACAACCGGACGAGACCGTCCGACCCCGCAGTGGCGAACAGGCGCCCGCGCGGGCTGAACACGGTGGCGATGACGCTCCCCGCGTGGCTCGTGGGCCACAACTTCGCGACCACCGGGCGACCGGGATCGGACACGTCCCACAGCTGGAGCCGACCGTCCCCGAGGCAGGTCGCAAGGAGCCGTCCGTCCGCACTGAACGACACGGACTTGGTATAGGCGCCGCCGCCCAGGCCGTTGTCCTGTCTGACCAGGAGCCTTGGTGCGGAGGGGGCGCTCATGTCCCACAGCCCGACGCCCTCGCTCTTCGCCGTGACGGCGAGGGTCCGGCCGTCGGGACTGAAGGAGAGGCCCCACATCCAGGTGTTGCCCGGGAGCCGGGCCAGGCTGGTGGGTCGGGCTGGATCGGAGACGTCCCAGACACGGATGCCTCCCCTGCCGGCACTGACGAGCGTCTCCCCGCGGGGGCTGAACAGCAGCCCCCGCGCGCCTCCGGAGTGACCTGTCAGCGGACTGCCGAGCGCCCTCGGCCGGTCCGGCCGCCGCACGTCCCACAGCCGCACCGTGCCGTCGAGCGACCCGCCGGCCAGCAGGTGCCCGTCGGCGCTGAAGGCGACCGTCAGCACGCTGTCCGCGAATCCGCGCAGGGGCTTCCCGAGCAGGACCGCCTGTGTCGGACGCGACATGTCCCACAGTCGTACGGTGCGGTCCTCGTTCGCCGTCGCAGCGATCGGCCGGCGAGGGCTGACCGCGGCCTGGTTGACGCCTTCCGCGCCCCGCACCGGCACCGAGAGCGGTGTTGCCCCGTCCGCCAGCAGCTGGGTGGTGATCCTGCGGTCGCCGGGCCGCATCCGGTGCGCCAGCAGATCCAGTTGCGCTGCCAGGGAGATGTCCGTCGACCGTCGGGCGTCCGCCTCCGCCAGCACTTGTTTGAAGACGGCCGCGTCCCGTTCGGCGCGCGCCGAACCGGTCTGCCGGAAGGCGATCACGGCGGCGCCCGAGGCGAGCATCGCCAGCACGATCAATGTGGCGACGGCGGCGCGGCGCAGTCGCCGGCCCTGTTGCCAGGAACGGAGGGACACGGCGAGGAAATCGGCGGCCGAGGGAACGAGTGGGCCGCGGTGCGGACGGCGCGACCAGGCGAGCGCCGCCTCCAGGCGGTGGCCGCGGTAGAGCATGCCGGTGTCGTGGGAGGACACCTCCCACTGCGCGGCGGCCTGTTCGAGCTCCTGGCGCAACAGGTGGTCGGCGCGGCCGCTCTCGATCCAGCCGTGCAGCCGGGGCCAGGCGGACAGCAGCGACTCGTGCGTCATCTCGACGTGATCGTGGTGACGGGTGAGCAGCCGGGCCCGGGTGAAGCGTTCGACGACGGAGGCGACGGCCGGTTCGGGGCTGTCGACGGCGTCCACGAGGTCGGCGTACGGGCGGCTGCGCCGAGTGTCCTCGGTGTGCTCGCCGTAGTGGACGAGCCGCAGGAAGACGCCGCGCGCCGCACGCCGTCCGGCGCCGTCGAGACCGGTGCAGATCTCCTCAGCCGTGGTCGCGACGGCCTTGCGGATGCCTCCGGTCGCCCGGTAGCCGGCGACGGTGAGGACGTGCCCGGAGCGCAGTTGCCAGGTCGCGCGCAGGGCGTGGGCCAGGAGCGGCAGCCGCCCGGCCTCGTATCCCGCGCCGGGCTCTCCTTCGCCGCCCCCGAGATCGCGCAACAGGAGCTCCACCAGGCCTGGCTCGACGTCCAGGCCCACTTCCTGAGCGGGATGGACAATGGCTTCCCGCAGTTCCGTCTCCGTCAGGGGAGCGAGCAGCAGCTGGCCGTGCTCCAGCGCCTCGCGCAGCCAAGGGTGGTGCGCGCAGGGGGAGTAGAAGTCCGAGCGCAGGCCCAGGACCACAAGGGCGTCGGGGCTCCTGCCGTGCTCCGGGTCGGCGTGGGCGAGAGCGGCCAGCACGTCCACGAACCGCAGGCGTTCGTCCTCGTCGGGGCAGAGGGTGAAGAGTTCTTCCAGTTGGTCGACGACCACCACGAGAGGCCCGGTCCTGTGTCCCGGCTCCCAGCCGACCGCCGCGAGCCGGGCGGCCAGCTCCCGGGTCGGCCGAGCGGTGGGAGTGAGCCGGACGCGCGGCCAGTCGGCGGAGCCGGGGGCGGCGAGGGCGCCCCGGGCCAGGTGGGACAGCAGACCGGCGTTCAGCAGCGACGACTTGCCGGCGCCCGAGGGGGCGACGACGGCGACCGGGCCGCCGGTGCGCAGGCGCGCGTCCAGCCGGACCAGGAGAGTGCCGATCGCCGTGTCCCGGCCGAAGAACCAGGCCGCCTGCTGGACGTCGAAGGCCTGGAGGCCCGGGTAGGGGCACTCGTCCGTCGCCGTGGCGGCGATGCCCCGGCGGGTGGAACGTACGCCGTGCGTGTAGTGGAAGTGCAGGTCGCGCTCGGCCGTGTACAGGTCCCGTGCCGCTTGGTACACGCGCCCGCTGTCGGCCGCCCGTGCGTGGAACGTGTGCTGCGCGGCCCGCGGAGGGTCGGGCGGACGCACCGGTGGCGACCCGGGCGGTGCCATGTGCGGATCCGGCGGTATGCGGTAGCGAGTGCGTGGATCCTCGGGTTCGGGCGGCCGGTCCCGTGGGGTGTTCACCGTTCACCCTTCGTACGCCCGTGAGCGGCCGAGGCCGTCCAGGACCTCGGCGAGCGTGCCGTGCGCGGCTCGCAGATGGTGGATGAACAGGTTCGGCCTCGCCAGCACCAGGCCCCGGTACATGCTGAGGGCCTCCGTCACGGATGCGTGGGCCTGCTCCAGGTCCTCTCCGGCCGCGACGCGTGCTTCGGCGAAACTCCACAGGGCCATGGCGAAGTTGGGCGCGTACACGTTCTCCGGTCCAGGCTCGTGGCCCTCCCGGTGGTACAGGGCCCTGCAGACATGGACCGCCTCGCGGGTCACCCGGAGGGACTCGGCGTGCTCCAGGCTGTCCGACGACCGCTTGCCCAGGCCGATCAGCGCTATCGCCAGTTCCGGTTGGTGTGCGGGCTCGGCTCCGGCGAGCTGCCAGTACAGATCCACGGCTTCGCGGGCGACGGTCAGGGCCTCGTCGCGCTCCTCCGTCGCCGCCAGTCCGTTGCTCAGATTGATGAGCGCCGACGCGAGTTTCGGCAGCTCGGCAGGATCGGTCGCGCTGAGCGGGCGGCAGATGTCCACCGATTCGCGGGCAGCGGCGACGCACTCGGGGCCCCTGCCGCGGAGCTGGCCGAGGAGGCCGCTGAGGGTGACGAGCGCCCCGGCCAGGTCGGGGCGGAAGACTCCGGGCTGGCCCGCCGCCAGCGTCCGGTAGAGGTCGACGGCCTCCTGAAGGGGCGTCAGAGCTGCCAGGTCTCCCCGGGTCTCCGAGACGCCGATGGCGAAGGTGTTCAAGTACCGGGCGAGTGCGGGCGAGTGGACGGCCGGGGCTTCCGCGGTGAGCCTGCGGCCGGTCTCGACGGCTTCGGTGGCGGCGTCCAGGGCGGCTTCCGGGTCGCCCGCCTGCAGGAGGCAGAGGGCCAGCGTGTTGAGGGCCTCGGCGACTTCCGGGGTGAAGGCGGTGGGCAGCTTGCGGGCCAGCCGGCGGCGGATGCCGACCGACTCCCGGGCCGCCGCCGCGGCGGGCCGACCCTGTCCGGCTTTCGACGACCAGTCGGCCAGGTTGGCCAGGTAACCGGCGAGCTGGGGGAGGTAGCTGGCGGGCTCGGTCTCGGCCAGGGTCCGGAAGAGGGCGACCAGGGCGCGGGCCGGTTCCAGGACGGCACTGATGTCCCCCGTCTGTGCCAGGCACACCGCGAGGATGTTCCACGCTCCGGTGATCTCCATGGGGGGTGTGGGGGGATCGCCGTGGGCGAGGTGCTGGCACAGGTCGACGGCTTCCCGCGCGACCGCCAGGGCCTCTTGCGGGCGGGCGGACTCGGAGAGGAGGGCACTGAGATTGACCAGGCTCCGGGCCAGCGCACGCTCGTGGTCGGCCCGGCCGGACGCCAGGAGCCCGCGGCGGGTGGCCACGTCCTCCTCGGTCGCTTCCAACGCCTCGCCCCGGAGGCCGAGTTCGGACAGGGCGACACCGAGGCCGGTCAGGGTTCCGGCGACTTCCGGGGTGTAGGTCAGGGGGTCCTCGGCGGCCAGCCGGCGCCAGATGGCCAGCGCCGTCCGCGCGGAGGTGAGCGACTCCTCGTGCAGGCCGGCATTGTGGCGGCGGAACGCCAGGGCATCGTGGACGCGGGCCCGGTCCGCGGGGTGTTCGGCGCGGGCCAGCCGGGCGGGTGCGAGCCGGGTGAGGACGGCCAGCATGCCCGCGTCCAGATCCACGTCGCGTCCCTGGGGGAACCGCGCGGCGATGGCTTCGAGGAGTTCCATGTCGACGGTGGGGTTGGCGGCCAGGGCGACCAGGGCCGCGCTGCCTGCGTCGAGGGCCAGCCGAGGGTCGTCGCGCAGCAGCGGATACAGGTGGTCGGCGCCCAGATGGGGCCAGCGGTCGGCGGACGCGGCCAGGAAGGTGACGGCGCGAGGGGTGTGGGCCGGGGCGGCGCCTCCTGGCCGACGGGCGAGGAGAGCGGTGGCCGTGGCGGGCGCCCAGCTCTGGGCGGGGTAGTCGGCGCGATGGCCCGGCAGGGTCAGGGCCAGGAAGTCCTCGGCGAGCCGGTCCGGATACAGGGGCTCCAGGGCGGTGGCCAGCGCGGTGGCCGCGGGCGGATAGCAGGTGGAGTGGTCGGCGAGGACGCCATCGGCGGGCAGGGGGAGACGGATGCGGTCGAGGAGGACGGTCGCGGTCGGAGGGCTGACGGGGCCGGTCAGGGCCGCGGTGAACACGGCCTGGTTCATCACCGCTGGCGGGGTGCGGAAGGCCCGCTCCGCGGGGTCGAGTTCGTGGGTGCCGTCGCCGAACAGCAGGGCCCAGTGCAGGTGTTCGCGGTCAAGGAGGTAGACCGTCAGCCCGGCCATGCCCTGCGGCGGGCGGCACTCGGACACGGAGGCGTCGACCGCGACGAGCGCCGCCATGTGCACGGCCAGGGTCAGCCCGAAGTCGGCCGGGCCCAGGGGGCCCGGCGGAGCGATGAGGCCGGGGTCGCGCACTCCGTACAGGGCGGCGAAGCTGTCCCGGGCCGCGTCGAACATGGTCCGGCGCTGCTCGGTGCCGTCCGGCAGGGGATCGAGCTGCTGCTGGGACGTGCCGGCCTGGTGGTTGGCCAGCGCGGCGCGCAGGGCCGGCCAGGTGCCGTCGGTGCGCCCCAGGAGCAGCAGCCGGGTCGGGAGTCCCGGCGTGTGGAACAGGTTGTTGCTGAAGAGCCAGGTCAGATGGGAGAGCGGCCACCGGTCGGCGTAGTCGACGATCAGGAGCAGGCCTTCGGAGCCGTCCGGGCGGAGGTCCTGGCTGCCGGGCGGGGGCAGGACGGTGCCGGGGCCGTGCGTGGCGTTGACGACCTTCCACCCGTCGGCGGCGGCCTGGTCGGCGAACCGGGCGGCCAGCCGGCTCTTGCCCTGCCCGCCGGGCCCGTACAGCCACCGCGCTGCCAGCTTCGGGCGCTCGCGCCGCCATGTGTGGAGCTGGTCCAGCTCGGCCGTACGGCCGGTGAAGTCGACCACCGCGTGGCGGGAGTTGAGCATCCGGCTGGGCAGTTCGCGCAGCCACGCGGGATCCGCAGGGGTGGCGCCGCGCCAGTTCGTCAGGAGATAGAGCGGTACTCCGTCGCCGAAGACGTGGATGTCCGCACCGATCACGCCGTACGCGAAGCCGTTCGCCACGTGGATGTGCCGCTGGAAGTGGTCCTGCTGGAAGTGGGCCGGACCCTCGGGTCGCTTCACGGGGGCCCACCGCTGTGGGACTCCGGCTCGGCGGCGGGTGAAGTGCTGGTGGGTGGAGTGGCGGCGGGTGAAGTGCTGGTGGGTGAAGTGGTGGCGGGTGGAGTGCTGGTGGGTGGAGCAGGTCGCGCCGGGGCGGGGCGCGGGAGTGGGTGCTGGTGAATTCCGCTGTGGGGGCCCTGAACGGCGAACACCGAGCCCGTACCGTGATGGTCGATCTCCTGCCGATAGGTGTCGGCGGCGGGCAGTTGGTGCTGGACTCGGGTGATCAGCTCGGTGAGTTCGCCGGCGATCTCCGGGTGCTGGTCGAGCAGGTTCTCCAGTTCCAGCTGCCACAGGGGCCGCAGACTGCCGCGGGCGAGTCGGGCGTCCTCGGCGCGGACGACCAGGGCCGCGTTGGTGTCCAGTTGGGACTCCCGCTCCTGCCCGCCGCGGCGGAAGAGGCGTACCGCCGCGGTTCGGGTGGACTGCCAGGCGGCGGTGGCCATGGCGGCCACGATGACGGAAGCGCCCGTCATCGCGAGGTCTGTTGCCGGGTCAGGCATGGAGTGCCTCCTTTGGCCTGGGACGGGGTGTCAGCGGGCGGGTGCCGGGTAGCACTGGACGTCCGTGTGCGCGTTGTGCACGTCCAGGATCCGGTCGACGGCCGGAGTGCCGTACCTGCGGGCGCACACCTGGTCGAGTGCGAGGGGGGAGCCGTCGGCGTACCTGTAGCCGTAGGCGCTCGGGTTGGTGCCGTCGACGTACGTGACCGCCCGTCCGGTCTGCTGTTCGAGGAAGGCCTCGGAGAGCCGGAAGGCCCCGAGGGAACGGGCTCGGGTGATGCAGCCCCAGGAGAGGGGGTTGTGGAAGTCACCGAGCCGGTCGACGTTCGGCTTCGTCGCCGGGAACTCGAAGTCGCAGACTTCGGTCACGGAGGCGAAGGCGCCCGGAACCCCACGGCAGCCGACCTGGTAGGCGTCGGCACCGAACTCGGCGGGGACACCGGACCGTTGTGTGCAGAAGTGGTTCCAGCGCTCCCGGGTCAGAGGCTCCACGGGCGCGGGAACCGGCGCCGGTTCGGGCGCGGGAGGAGGCGGTGGTACGGGAGGAGGCGGTACGGGAGGAGGCGGTGGTGCAGGAGGAGGCGGTACGGGAGGGCGCGGGACGGCCGGAGGAGTGCTCGGCGGCGCGTGGCGGGTCGGGGCCGAGGTGCGGGTGGGCCCCGCGGGGGAGGGCGAGGCGGTGTCCGGCGCCCCGGCCGCAGGCGTACGGGGCACGGAACTCGCCGGTTTCCCGGGCCCGTTAGACGCCGTGGGCACGGGCTCGGCCGGCCCGGTCGCGGGTTGCTGCCCTGTCCGGTCGGGGGCCGTCGTGCCGGACCCCGATCCGGCGAGCGGTTTCGGGTCGGTGGCTTGCGGGCGGCCAGGGGCGGGAGCCAAGGGCAGTTGCAGGGCCAGCATCCCCATTCCGCCCAGCAGCGCGAGGAGCACGACCCCGGCGACGAGGGGTGGGGCCACGGCGAAGGAGGCCGTCCGCGACCCGTTGGCGTACGTACGCAGATGTGCGATGCGCTCGTCGAGGGAGGGATACGGAGTCGGGACGTAGGCCCAGCCGCGGGGCCTGCCCGGATCGGGGTCGGCGAAGCACAACTCCCGTACCAGAGCGCCTCGTTGGGCGGGCGCGGTGGAGGCGGACCGCAACCGGTCCAGCAGGTGTTCCAACGCCGGTGACTCAAGGGTGAGTTGCAGGGCGATGGCGTCGGAGGCCAGCACCCGCTGCCCGATCAGCCGATTGCGGGTGCCTCCGGCGATCCGGGCCACCACGACGCCGAACAGCAGGACCAGCCGTCCCAGCAGCAGGCAGAGGAAGAGAGACAGTCTGAGAGCCGTCCTGACGATCAGTCCGAGGTTCTGTTCCGGAGTCGCCGGGGACGGCGGGATGTCGATGGGCCGGAGGTGCCTGCGCCCCACCCAGTCGGTGACCAGGGCGATGCCCGTCGCCGGAGCGACGACGGCCAGCGCCCACCGCAGCACGACGAACGACAGGCGCGTCACCCCCGTGCCACGGCTCGCGACGGCCGCCAGCTCATGGGCGATCACCGCCTCCAGCCGGGCGCGGTCCAGTACGCCGTCCTCGTCCCGCAGCAACGCCGAGAGGCCCGAGGTGTACGTCACCGTGTGTTTTCGGCCGTGGTCCGTCACGAAGGCGTTGGCCCCGGGGTCGTCCACGATGCGGATCCGGGGAGCCTGCCGCATGCCCAGCCGGGCGGCCAGCCGCCCGGCGATGGCCTCGGCCTGTTCGCGCTCCGCCGCGCTGTCCGGGGCGTCCTCACCCGGGTGGCGCGCCGCGGCGGCGGACACCGAGGTCGCCGCGACGGCGACCAGGACCACCGTCAGTACGGCGATCCCGGCCCCGGTGTAACCGGCGAGCCCCGCTGCGGCCAGGGCGACGAGCCCCGCGTCGAACAGTGCGACGCACACGACCACACCGGCGAAGATCCCGTGCCGGACCCGCTGCCGGGCGACGAGCGCGTGCACTTCGACGGATCCCGTGCCGTCGCGTGCGGACACCGGATCCATCTGCGATCACCTGCCTCGGAGCACGCGATCGGCGTTGCGTCGACCACGCTCAGTCTCACAGCTGCGGCAGCGTGTCACATCGGCCGAAAAACGTAGTTCCGAGCGGCCAACCCGCCCCGGCGGCAGGGCACTTCCCCGCCGCGTGGTGCTATCGGTCCCATGGACAGTACGGACAACCAGCGGCGCATCCTCATCGTGGCCTACGACGACGCGCAGATCCTCGACATCGCCTGCCCCAGCGGCGCTCTGGACATAGCCAACCGGTACGGGGCGAGTCCGCCCTACGCCATCGAGCTGGGCACCCTCGGCCGCCGTGCCGCCCGCAGCTCGGCCGGGATCGTACTCGGGGCGGGACGAGGGCTGGAGGCGGTGACCGGACGGCTGGACACGCTGCTCGTCGTGGGCGGGGCCGGATACGAGTCCGCCGCCGCGGACGGGCGGTTGCTGGCGCAGGTGCGACGGCTGGCCGCACGTAGCAGGCGCGTCGCCTCCGTCTGCACCGGCACCTACGTGCTCGCCGCCGCCGGGCTCCTTGACCACCGGCGGGTGGCGACGCACTGGGGGTACGGAGAGCAACTCGCCGCCCGCCACCCGGCCGTGGCCGTCGACGTGGGGCCGCTCTACATCCGCGACGGCAACGTCTACACCTCCGCCGGGGTCACCAGCGCTCTCGACCTGACGCTCTCCCTGATCGAGGACGACCACGGGCCGACGCTGGCCCGTGCCGTCGCCCGTGAACTCGTCTCCTACCTGCACAGGCCCGCCGACCAGGCCCAGATCAGCATGTTTCTGGCCGCTCCACCGCCGGGCGACCGGCTGGTACGGGACCTGGCCGGCTACATCGCGGGACACCTGACCGAGGACCTGACGCCCGGGGCGCTGGCGGCCCGCGCAGGAGTGAGCACCCGGCACCTGACCCGTCTGTACACCGCGCACCTCGGCACGACCCCGGCACGGGCCGTGCGGGCGGCCCGTACGGAAGCGGCGGCGCATCTGGTGCGCTCCAGCGGGCTGTCGCTGGCCGCGATCGCCCGCCGGTGCGGGATCGGGTCGGCCCAGACGCTCCGGCAGGCGTTCCTGGACCACTATGGAGTCGGCGGGGACAGGATTCGCAGGATGCCGGACATGCCGCGGGCGCGCGTCCCCCGGGGGCAGAAGACTCCCGTGTCATGACGAATTCGACGACACGCAGGGCCCTGCTCCGCGGGACCGTGGCCACCGCGGCGCTCGCCGCCGCCGGCACCGCGACCCAGGGCGGGGCCGCACATGCCGGGGCCGCGGCCGCCGGAGCCGCACATGCCGGGGGCGCGGACGGCGAACAGCGGGACGGTGGCGCCGGACCGGAGATCGGCATCCTGCTGTACGACGGCTACAGCCTGCTGGACCCGACGGGCCCCGCGGAGGTGCTGTCCCGGCTGCCGGGTGCGCACGTGACGATGATCGCCGAGCGCCGGGGCCCGGTCCGTACGGACACCGGCGACGTGGCGGTGCTGGCCGAGCGATCGATCGCCGAGATCGACCGGCTTGACGTCCTGCTCGTGCCGGGCGGCGGCAATCGCGGCACGATCGCGGCGATGCGGAACAAGGAGCTGCTCAGCTGGATCCGCCGCATCGACCGCCACAGCCGGTGGACGACCTCCGTGTGCACGGGAACGCTCGTCCTCGCCGCGGCGGGGCTGCTGAAGGGACGGCAGGCCACGACGTACTGGGCCTCCGCCGACTATCTGCGGTCCGAGTTCGGCGTGACCTATCTGCCTCAGCGTTACGTGCGTTCGGGGAAGATCATCACGGCGGCGGGGGTCTCGGCGGGCCTGGACATGGCCCTGTACCTCGCCTCCCAGATCGCAGGAGAGACCACGGCGAAGGCGATCCAACTGGCCGTCGAGTACGACCCGCAGCCCCCGTTCGACGCAGGCAACGCCGCGGAAGCCGACCCTCAACTCAAGGAACTTGCACTGCGGTTGCTGGCCGAATCGCAGGTGTGACGGCACGGGGGCGGCTGGGTCGGGTGGCTAGACCGGGCGGCTAGGCCGGGCGGACCGTGGCCTCGATGTGGGCGAGCTGGGCGGCGAGGAGCTCCTCGAACGCGGCGCCGCGGTCCGCCCCGAGGGGGCGTACGTCGCGGGCGAAGTGGGCCAGGGCCGGGAAGCGTTCCGGGTCGGCGCCGAGTACCGCGACGCGGAACAGCTCCATGCCCTGCTCGTACTCCCCGGGGGTGACGGTGCCGACCCCTGCCTCGGAGGAGATCAGCGCCGCGATGAGGACCGCGATCCGGTGGTAGCGCGCCGGGATCTCCGCGTCGGGCAGCCCCGACTCGCGCAGGGCCTGCAGCACCTCTTCCATGACCAGCCGGGAGCCGGTGCCGCTCGATGCGTAGCGGCCCCAGGTCGCGGCGAGTTGGGGGTGCCGGCCGAATGCCTCCCGTACCCGCAGGGCCACGGCCGTGATGCGCTGCTTCCAGTCGCCCTCGGGCCGGTAGCCGTCCATGGCGGCCAGGATGATCCGGTCGGCCACCGCGCGCAGCAGTTCGGTCTTGCTGCGGAAGTGCCGGTAGAGGCTGGAGGAATCGGTGCCGAGCACCCCCGCGAGCTTGCGCACGCTGAAGGAGTCGGCGTCGCCCGTGCGCAGCAGCTCCGCCGCCGCATCCAGGATCTCCTCGGTCGACCAGCGCCTTCTGCCTGCCATTTCGCCCCTCTCGTAGGGAGTCAGCCTAACTCATGCACCTGGTAGTGCACTTGGGTGAGCACTTGGTCGTGCACTTGGCGTTGCACGCACCGCGTGCATAATGAGGGCAGAGCGTGCCGAGCGGCCCAACTGCGGGCTGCCGGTGCGCTGTTGGTGCCCTGTTGCCCGGATCGGGCGGCCGATCGAAAGGACGCATGTCATGAGGAATCCACTGGATCCCGCAATGCCGAACGTCGCAATGCAGAACGCCGCAATGCCGAACACCACTGAGCTGAACACCACTGAGCTGAACACCGATGAGCTGGACGCAGCCATGGAGAACGTCCACCGCGCCGGGATGCCCGGCCTGTTCGCCGAAGTGCGGGCCGGCGACCAGGTCTGGCGCGGCGCCGCCGGGGTCGCCGACGTCGCCACCGGACGCCCCGTCACCGCCGACATGCGGCACCGCGTCGGCAGCATCACCAAGACCTTCACCGCCGCCGCGGTCCTGCAGCAGGCCGAGAGCGGCCGGATCCGCCTCGACGCGCCGATCGGCCGGTACCTGCCGAAACTGGTGCCCGGAGCGCGGGGTGAGGCGATCACGGTCCGGATGCTGATCAACCACACCAGCGGCCTCGCCGAGTACCTCCCGTACGCCTTCCCCTCCCTCAAGGCGTTCCCCGCCCTCGCGGACACCGGTCCTGAGAGCCTGGACGACCACCGGTTCACGCGGTTCGACCCCGTCGAACTCATCGAGCTGGGGGTCACCGCACCGGCCGTCGGCACCCCGGGCGGCCCGCTGGGGGTGTACTCCAACACCAACTACCTGCTCCTGGTCCAGCTCCTGGAGCACGTGACCGGCAGCACGGCCGAGCAGTGCATCACCCAGAACGTCATCGAACGCGCCGGGCTCCGCGACACCGGATTCCCCACCGGTCCGCACATCGAAGGGCCGCACTCGCAGCTCTACGAGGCCTGGCTCGGCATGATCGACCCGCCGCGCGACTACAGCGTCTACGACATGTCCTGGGTGGGCCCCTCGGCCTCGCTGATATCGACCGTCACGGACCTCAACCGCTTCTACGGGCTGCTGCTCGCCGGTGAGATCGTCGGCCCGTCGTCGCTGGCGGAGATGCGACGCACCGTCCGGATCGTCTCCCAGGAGGGGAAGACGATCGACTACGGCCTCGGCCTGTACCCCACGGAGGCTCCCGGCCAGGACACCTTCTGGGGCCACGGCGGCACGGTCTGGGGCGCCGGCGCGCTGGCCGTGACCCGTGCCGACGGCGGACGGCAGATGTCCGTCGCGGTGAACATGCAGAGGTGGAACAAGCTCGACTCCACGGGCAGGCCGCAGCCCCACCCCATCGACGACGCGCTCGCGGCGCTCTACCGCGTGGCGATGTACGGCTGACAGGTCCACCGGGACAAGCGCCGGACGGCCGTGTACGACATCCGGTGCGTGGTGCCCGGCGCGGGACACGCCGCCGAACGAGTGAAGATCCCCGATGTGCCGCCGCCGAGCTGTGACCGTGCTCCTCATGATGACAACTCGCTTGTGGCGGCGGGCCGCTGCCCTCGTCCTGCCCCTCTCCGCAGCCCTCGCCGCGTCCGCGGCGGCGCCCTCCACCGTCTCTGCCGCCGTACCGGCCAAGGCCGCAATCTCCACCAAGACCGCAGCGCCCGCCAAGGCCGCCGCGCCCGCCTGCCCCCAGTTCGACGACCCGGTCAAGGCCGCCGTCGACCGCCGTGTCGACGTCGACCGGATCACCCCCGCCCCGGTCTGGCGCAAGACCTGCGACACGCTCTACCGCAGCGACGGCCGCGGCCCGGCGATCGTCTTCGAGCAGGGCTTCCACCCCAAGGACGTCCTTGCCGGCCAGTACGACATCGAGCAGTACGTCAACGTCAACCAGCCCTCGCCGTACGTGTCCACGTCCTACGACCACGACCTCTACAAGACGTGGTGGAAGTCCGGCTACAACTACTACATCGACGCCCCCGGCGGCGTGGACATCAACAAGACCATCGGCGACACCCACCAGTGGGCGGCCCAGGTCGAGGTCGCCTTCCCCGGCGGAATCGCGCGCGAGTACATCATCGGCGTCTGCCCGGTCGACAAGAAGACCAAGGTCGAGATCATGAGCAACTGCGAGAGCAACCCGCACTACCGGCCCTGGCACTGAGCACGGGCTCTGGCACTGAGCACCGGCCCTGGCCCTGAGCACCGGCCCTGGCCCTGAGCCCGCGCTCGACCGCGCTGCTGACGATGCCCGCCGCCGCCCCGGCCGGGCCTCAGAACTCGGAGTGGGCGAACCACCGCCGCAGCAGCTCTTCGTCCCCCGAGGTCACGAAGGCGTCCGTGTCGTGCCGCACCCTGCCGTACACGAGGAGCAGGAGATCGGCCGCCGCCCCCTCCACGGTGGCGTCGGCCGAGTCCTGCGCAGGGCGCTGCTGTTCGATGCCGAAGCCGTCGGGGCGCAGGCGCACCAGCCAGTCGGCCCCAGTGTCCGTCGTACGGAAGCGAAGCGTCTCGCCGGTGCCCCGCAGCTGGGCGGTTCCGGGGGCGAAGGGCGTGGCGAAGGGGAGGTTGACCAGGAACTCGTCCACCCCGTCGGTCGCCAGGGCGGGGTCGATCACGGGCCGCCGCCCGAGGGCGAGTTCGGCGTCGGCGCGGTGCACCAGGGTCTCGAAGAGCATCCGGCGGATCCAGAACCTGGCGTGCCCGTCGGCGCCCCACACCCACATCGGGGCGTCCGGGTCGACGGCGGCGAACGCCCCGGCCGCCTCGTCCGCGCTCCGGGCCAGCCAGTCCGGGTAACCCTCCTCGTGCTCCGGCAGCCGCAGCTCCACCTCGCGGCTCTCGGGCCGGGTCTGGACGCCCCGGCGCAGCAGGGCGGCGAACCAGCGCTGCACGCTTCCGGTGTGCCTGACCAGGTCGAGCAGGGTCCAGCCGGGACAGCCGGGCACCGGTGTCGCCAGGTCGGCGCCCCGGGTGAGCGCGACGAGGGCGGCGGTCTGAGCCGCGACGGCCTCGCGGTGGACGGCGGGGGGCAGGGCCGCGTACGGCTGGGGTGACAGGTCCATGTGGTTCATGTGGTTCATGTGATCCATGTGGTTACGCCTTCTCGTTCTTGGTCTCGTCCGTGGCGCAGCTTCCGGGGTGCGTGCCCGGGGCTGTGCCGTCCAGGGCGGCGGTCAGGGCGTTGAGCCGGGCGCGCAGGTCCATGACCTCATCCAGGGAGAGGCCGGTGGACGCGGCGATGGCGCGCGGCACGGCCAGCGCCCTCGCACGGAGCGCGGTGCCCTCCGCGGTGGGCCTGACGGTGACCGAGCGCTCGTCGTCGGCGCTGCGGCGGCGCTCCACGTGACCCGCCGCCTCCAGGCGCTTGAGCAGGGGGGAGAGGGTGCCCGAGTCCAGCCTGAGGCGTTCGCCGATCTTCTTGACCGGGAGTTCGCCGTCCTCCCAGAGCACCAGCATCACCAGGTACTGCGGGTAGGTGAGGTCGAGGTCCTTCAGCGCCGAGCGGTAGACGCTGTTGAAGGCGCGCGTCGCCGCGTGCAGCGAGAAGCAGATCTGGTGGTCGAGGCGGAGGAAGTCCTCGTCCCGTACGTCTCCCAGCTGCTCCGCCGCGTCTCCCGGCTCCGCCAGGTCTCTCGGCTCCGCCGCGTCTCCCACGTCTCCCGCATCTCGTTCGGCCATCGCGTTCGCCCGTTCCTTCGCCATGGAAGCAGCGTACCGCGCACCATTGAGTTGTGCACAACTGAATTGCGTGCTCTAGTTGTCCCCGAACGGTTTTCCCGATCGATGACGACCGAAGAGAGATGGACCCCATGGACGCGCTGTACACCGCTGTCGCCACCGCCAACGGCCGCGAGGGCCGTGCCGTCAGCTCCGACGGACAGATCGACCTGCCGCTCGGCTTCCCCGCCGCTCTCGGCGGCAACGGCGTGGGCACCAACCCCGAGCAGCTCTTCGCGGCCGGATACGCCGCCTGTTTCGCCAGTGCGATGGGCTCCATCGCCCGCCAGGAGAAGCTCGACGTCGCGGACGTCTCGGTGACCGCCGAGGTCAGCATCGGCAAGGACACCGACGGCGGCTTCGGGCTCTCCGTGGTCATGCGGGTCGAGCTGCCCGAGCACCTGGAGGGCGAGACCGGCCGCAAGCTCCTGGAGCAGACCCACGCGTACTGCCCCTACTCCAAGGCCACCCGCGGCAACATCCCCGTCGAGCTCGTCATCGAGTAGTCGGGCCCGTCAGCGAGCAGGCGTCTCGGCGGCCCCTCCGGGGTCGCCGCGGTGCCGGTCGGCCAGGGCCGTGATTCCTGCCGTCGCGGCGGTGGCGAGGTCGGTGACCATCGCGTCGTCGACGGGCAGGTTGAGGATGTACAGGGCGGACGCCAGGGAGCCGAGCAGCAGTACGTGGGCCATCGCGGGGTCGACCGGCCCGGACAACTCGCCGCGGGCCACGGCCTGTTCGATGATTTCGGCGAAGCCGGCCTGCTCGGCGGCCATGAAGGTGTCCTGGAACCGGCTGTCCAGTTCGGGATTGGCGGCGAGTTCGCTGATCAGGGCCGGTGCCAGCTGTCGGGCCGCCGGGGCGGCCATGCGGGCGTGATACGTCCTGACCAGCGCCAGCAGATCCCCGTGCAGGGAGCCGGTACCGGCCCACGGGGGCAGTGACTGCTCGTGCATGGTGGCGACGAACGCCATCTCGGCCTTGGAGCCGTAACGGCGGTAGATCGCCGCCTTTCCCACCCCGGCGCGCGCCGCGACCTGATCGACGGTCAGGGCCGGGTAGCCGACCTCGTCGATCAGCTCGCGGGCGGTCCGCAGGATCTTCTCGTCCACGCGGCTGTCCCGGGGGCGTCCGCCCTGTTGCTTTCTCGCTGCCATGCCCGCACTATACGGAACCAGAGTATCGAAACTGCGGTATCGGAACTGTGGTGCCGGAATCGCGGTGCCGGAATCGCGGTGTCGGGACTCCGGCTTCGGAGATCGCCTTCGCGACAGGACGGAGAACTCAAATGATCAAGTGGGCAGGCTGGATCATCACGTTGTTCGGAACCGCGCACACCATCGGCGCCCTGACGGTGGAGAAGGCCGCGCGCCACGCCGGGACGTGGTTCAGCGGCGGACTGTGGCACGAGGACCTCGCCGACATGAGCCCGGCGGGCAGCGCGTACTGGTTGAGCCTGGAGAGCTTCGGCCCGCCGCTCATCCTGCTCGGCCTGACGGTGCTGTGGCTGGATCGCCGCGGCATCACCCCACCGGCGTTCATCGCCTGGTCGCTGTGGGTCTGGACCGTCGTCGACGCCGTGGTCCTCCCGCTCACGCCCTGGCCGCTCGTCGTGCTCGCGTGTGCTCTGCTCCTGATCGGATGCCGCCGCGCCCGCCGCGACAGTCCCGCGACCAAGGCCGGGGTTCCCGGAGCGTGACCGGGGTCCGCTCCCCGGGATCAAGCGGTGCCGGCGGCCCTCCTCAGCAGCAGCTCCTTCTCCGCCTCGTTCCGCGTCAGCGCGGCCGCCCGCTCGAACTCCGTCCGCGCCTCCGCCGTCCGCCCCAGCTCCGCCAGCAGGTTCCCGCGCACGCTGGGCAGCAGGTGGTACCCGGCCAGCGCAGGTTCCTTCGCCAGTACGTCGACGATGGCGAGCCCCGCCTCGGGCCCGTGCGCCATGCCCACGGCGACAGCCCGGTTCAGTTCCACCACGGGCGACGGCGGCAGCACCGTGTACAGGGCGGCGATCTGCCCCCAGTCCGTCTCCTCCCAGCTCGCCGCCCGCGCGTGGCAGCCTGCGATGGCGGCCTGGACCGCGTAGGGGCCGGGAGCGCCGCCCAGTTCCGCGGCCCGCGCGAGTGCGGTGAACCCGCGCCGGATCAGCAGTCGGTCCCACTGCCCGCGGTTCTGGTCGGCGAGCAGCACCGGGCGGCCGTCGGCGCCGGTCCTCGCCCTCGTGCGCGAGGACTGGAGCTCCAACAGGGCAACCAGGCCCAGGACTTCCGCCTCCTTCGGCATCAGCCCGGCCAGCACCCGTGCGAGCCGCAGCGCGTCCTCGCAGAGCGCGGGCCGTATCCAGTCGTCGCCCGCGGTGGCCGAGTACCCCTCGTTGAAGACGAGGTAGACGACCTCCAGGACGGAGGCGAGCCGCTGCGCGCGCTCCTGTCCGTACGGCACCTCGAAGGGCACGCCCGCGCTCGCCAGCTTCCGCTTGGCCCGTACGATCCGCTGGGCGACGGTCGGCTCGGCCACCAGGTACGCGCGGGCGATCTCGTCCGTCGTCAGCCCGCCGAGCAGCCGCAGCGTGAGCGCGATGCGCGCCTCCGAGGAGAGCACCGGGTGGCAGGCGGTGAAGATCAGCCGCAGCAGGTCGTCGTCGATGTCGCCGGGGCCCGAAGGATCGGGCGGCGGAGCCACGTCCGTCAGACTCCGGCCGACCTCCGCCAGCTTGCGGGCGTACGTCTCCCGGCGTCGTACGAGATCGATCGCCCGGTGCTTGGCGGTGGCCATGAGCCAGGCCCCCGGATTGTCCGGGACACCTGCCTCGGGCCACCGCTCCAGCGCGGCGACCAGTGCGTCCTGCGCGATCTCCTCGGCGATGCCCACGTCCCGCACGATGCGGGTGACACCGGCGATGATCCGCGCGGACTCGATCCTGAATACGGTCTCGACCGCGTTTCCTGCCGTCACGGCCACCCATCAGAGCAGCCGCGCGACAGCACGGCAACCGCTGCTCGCCTACTCGTCGCCGGGACCGAAGACCTGGCGCACCTCGCAGGTGAGGTCGAACTCGTCCTCGTGGACCTGGACGAACCGCCTGGTCCACTCGACGGCCTCGTCGAGGTCCTTGGTCTGCAGCATCGCGTACCCGCCGACGACCTCCTTGGCCTCGGTGAAGGGCCCGTCGAGCACAGTCGCCTTCCCAGCGCTCCACTGGACGCGGCGGCCGGTGTCGAGGGGGCCGAGGCCACCGGTGTCGAGCAGGACGCCGGCCTTGGTCATCTCCTCCATGAGCACTCCCATGCGCTCCATCAGTTCGGGGCTGGGCTCGGCGGGCGAGGTGCTCTCGTCCACGCGGATGAGCGAAAGAAAACGCGGCATGACCGTCTCCTGGGGTGCGGGTGGCGGGGCGATTCCCCGTCCTCTCACTGATGCGTCGAACGGCGGACGCCGCAATCGACACATGCCCAGAAGAATTCTTTCGGCCCAGTGCGGCCGAGTGCGGTCGGGGCAGCCGAGTGCGGTCAGGGCAGCCCAGTGGGGTCGGGGCAGCCCAGTGGGGTCAGTGCGGCCCGGCCCGATCAGGTCCCGGCGCCCCCGCAGGACCCGCGGACCACCAGGGTGGGCCACAACTGCACCCGGTGCACGGGGCGTTCGGCCGGGTCGGCCATGCGGGCCAGGGCCATTTCGGCGGCGACCGAGCCGAGCCGGTGCTTGGGCGGGCGGACGGCGGTCAGCGGCGGGTCGGACGCCGCGGCGACCTCGTCGTCGTACGAGACGACGGCCAGGTCGTCGGGGACGGTGAGCCCCCGGTCGCGGGCGCGCTCCGTCAGGCCGATGGCCTCCCTGTCGGAGTGCACGAACAGGGCCGTGACCCCCGCGTCGTGGCAGCGCCGCAGCACGGTGTCGTACGCGTCGGCCCAGCCGGGGGAGCCGTAGGCGGGCACGTCGAATTCGAGGTCCTCCGGGCCCGGCAGGCCGAGCGAGGCGACGGTCTCCCGCCAGCCTTCGAGCAGGGCCCGCGTCGTGGGACTGAACCGGGCGGTGACGAAGGCGATCCGGTGGTGGCCGAGCGTGACCAGGTGCCGTACCGCCAGGCCCGCCCCCAGACTGTGTGCGGTGGTCACCGCGTCGAGCGGCAGCGTGGGCAGCGCCGGTGGCGGCAGACGCTCGACCAGCAGGACCGGGACGGTGAGGCCGCCGAGCCAGCGCAGAAGGTCCAGCCCGGCCTCGCCGGTGGTGGTGGGGGCGATCAGCAAGGTGCGTGCCCCGCGGTCGAGGAGCGCGGAGACCTGGCGCCGGTCCTCCGCGGCGTCGTACGCGGAAGCGCGCAGCGCGAGTCTGCCGCCCGCGGCGGCCACGGCCGACTGGGCACCCTGAATGACCGGCGGCCAGTAGAACTCGACCGTGGGGACCACCATGCCCACCAGGGCCTGACCCGGCAGCCGGCCGAAGGGGGAGGGACCGGCGGGGGACCGCTGCTCGGGCGGATGACCGCGGTGCGGCTGGGTGACCCCGCCGTGCACGCGCTGCACCAGGCCCCGGTCGGCCAGGATCGTCACGTCCCGCCGCACGGTCACCGCGGTCACTCCGAGCCGTACGACCAGATCGGCCAGGCGTACGGTGCCCCGTTCCCGGACGGCGGCGAGGATGAGTTCCTGCCGTTCCGAAGCCAGTCTCATGGAGTCGCTCCCGCTGTTCTGGCGTTCTGGTGATCGTTTCGTTTCGCTTCGTTCGGCTTCGCTCCGACCGCCCTGTTCTACCTCACCGCCCTGGTGGCGCGGAAGGTCCAGCTCCAGCTCCTGCTCTGCGCTATCGCCCGGCTTCCTTTCCTATCGATTCTGATCGTTGTCTTTCGTTTCCGTTGACCCGGAGCTTTCCCCGGCGCTGAAGTGTGCGAACAGCTCGCTGCGCGAAAGGAAACTCATGGTGCTCGGCATCCCACCCGACGCCGGTGGCGGAGACGGCGGTCCTCGGACGCACCGGTCGAGGAGGTCGCTGCTGCGCGCCTCCACCGGCATCGGCGCCGCGCTTCTCACCGGCGGTGCTCTCGGCGGTTGCGCGGAGGTGTCCTCCGGAGCGACCCGGGTGCGCCTGTGGTCCTGGCTGACCGGGATGGACCAGTACGTCGCCGCGTTCAACGCCGCCCAGCACGACGTCCACGTCGAGCTGAGCGTGATCGCCGCCGGAGTGGCGGGCGGCTACGCCCAGCAGACCAATGCCATCCGCGCACACAACGCACCCGACATCCTGCACGTCGAGTACCAGGCGCTGCCGCAGATCCTGACGACCGGCGGTCTGCGCGAGCTGACCGACGACATGGCGGACCTGGCAGGCGGATTCCTGCCGGCCGCCTGGCAGGGCGTACGTCCTGACGGACGCACCTGGGCCGTACCCATGGATTTCTGCCCGATGGCGTTCTACTACCGCAAGGACCTCTTCGACGGCGCGGGAATCCAAGTGCCCCGCACCTGGGCGGAGTTCAGGCTGGCCGCCTCGGCCGTCCGCCGGGCCGACCCGGCCGCGCGGATCACCACCTTCCCCCTCAACGACGGCGCGTTCCTCGCCGGAATGGCCTGGCAGGCGGGGGACCCGTGGTGGCACATCGCCGACGGCTCCTGGCAGGTCGGCATCGACCGTCGAGGCACCCTGCGCACCGCCGACTACTGGCAGGAGATGATCAGTTCCGGCCGCGTCGGCAGCGGCGGCACCGGCACGCAGAGCTGGACCGCCGCCCTGCACAAGGGCGGACTGTGGGGGCTCCTGGGCGCGACCTGGAGCGTGGGGCTGCTGAAGAAGTCCCTGCCCGACGACACCGGCCGCTGGGCCGTCGCGCCGATGCCCACCTGGGGCGACGAGCCGGCCAACGGCGTGCACGGCGGTTCCGCCTTCGGGATCTCGGCCGAGAGCGACGTACCCGAGGCGGCCCTGACCTTCCTGCGGTGGCTGAGCACCGATCCCGCCGTTCCGCGCATCGGGGCGAAGATCACCTTCCCCTCGCCCGCCCACCGGGCCGGCCGGCGCGTCGCCCGGGAGGCGTACGACGACTCGTACTTCATCGGCGACCCGGTGTACGACGTGCTGGACGCGGCGGCGAACCGGGTGCCCGCGTGGACCTGGGGACCCAACGCGCTGAGCGTCTTCTCCGCCGCCGCCGACGCCCTGGGGCCCGTCCCCACCGGAGCGACCACGATGCCCCGGGCGGTCCACCGCATCCAGTCGGCCGCCGTGAGCACCATGCGGGCGCGCGGCCTGGCCGTGACGGACGGGGTCCGAACATGACCACGACAACAGCTCCCGCGCCCGCCCCGGAGCGCACGGCGGCCGCCGCGCCCGTACCCCTGCCCCGGAGGAAGAGCAGGCGGCGGCTGTCCGGCCTCGCCCTGGCCGCGCCGTTCGGACTCCTGCTGCTCTGTACGGTGCTGGTGCCCATCGGCTACGCGTGCTGGCTCAGCCTGTTCACCGACCGACTCTCGGGGCTCGGCCTCGACGGCTACCGCGAGGTGTTCACCGGCCTCGGCAACTACACGGCGGTCCTCGGCGACCCCGCCTTCCGCGACAGCGTCCTGCACGTCGCCCGCTACGCGCTCGTCCACATCCCGGTGATGTTCGCGGGCGCCCTGGTCATCGCCCTGCTCCTCGACTCCGCCGCCGTCCGGCTGCGCCGGATGTGGTCGCTGGCCGTCTTCCTGCCGCACGCGGTCCCCGGGGTGATCGCCGGGCTGATCTGGGGCTACCTCTACAGCCCTGGCATCGGCCCGCTGAACGACGTCCTCCCGTTCGACCCGCTCGGCGACGGCGGCGTACTGCCCTCCATCGTCAACATGGCCACCTGGCAGTGGATGGGCTACAACACGATCATTTTCTACACCGCGCTGCAGACCGTGCCCCGCGAGGTCCTCGAAGCCGCACGCGCCGACGGGGCGGGCGCCCTCCGCACCGCGCTGTCCATCAAGGTCCCCATGATCCGGCCGACGCTCTTCGTCGCGCTCGTGTTCACCACCATCGGCTCGCTCCAGCTGTTCACCGAACCGCTGGTGCTGCGGACCTTCACCGGCGCGGTCACCAGTACCTGGACCCCGAGCCTCTACATCTACGAAGCGGCCTTCATCAGCAACGACTACGGGCGCGCCGCCGCCGCGTCCATCCTGCTCGCCGTCGCGTCGGCCCTGCTCTCCGCCCTGGTGATGCGCCTGTCCGCCCGGAGGTCACGATGACCGCACCCACGACGACGCCGAGAGCCGCGGCCCGGCAGCGGCGCCCCGCCTCACCGCGACGGGCCGCGGGATCCCGCTGGACCTCACGGAGCGCGGTCCACGCCGTACTGCTCCTGGCCGCGCTCTACAGCGTGCTGCCCCTGGTGTGGCTGGCGACCTCGGCCACCAAGTCCGTCGGCGACTTCTCCACCAGCAGCGCCTTCGAGTTCGCGGACTGGAACCTGTGGAACAACCTGCGGGACCTCTTCACCCGCGAAGACGGGGTGTTCCTGGACTGGATCCGCAACTCCGTGCTCTACGCCGGGGCCGGCGCCTTCCTCGGCGCGCTGATCTGCACCGCCTGCGGCTACGCCGTCGCCAAGCTCGACTTCCCCGGCCGACGGGCCCTGTTCGCGGTGACCCTGGCGGGCGTACTGGTGCCGCCCACGGCCCTCGCGCTGCCGCTGTACCTGCTCGCCTCGCAGCTGCGCGTCGTGGACACCTTCTGGGCGGTGTTCGTCCCGCTGCTCACCAACCCCTTCGGCGTCTACCTCGCACGGACCTTCGCCGAAGCCTCCGTACCCGACGAAGTCCTCGAAGCGGCACGGCTCGACGGGGCCGGCGAACTGCGCACCTTCGTACGGATCGCCCTGCCGGTGATGCTGCCGGGATTCGTCACCATCGTGCTGTTCCAGTTCGTCAGCATCTGGAACAACTTCTTCCTGCCCCTGGTGATGCTCACCGACCCCGAGCTCTTCCCCATGACCCTGGGGATCCACCAGTGGAGCACCCGCGCACCCCAGTTCCCCGACCACAACCCCCTGGTCATCACCGGATCCCTGCTCGCCGTGGTGCCGCTGATCATTGCCTTCGTCGTACTGCAGCGCCAGTGGCGCAGCGGCCTGGCAGCCGGGAGCGTCAAGTGACCGCCGCCGTACGCAGGCCCGAAGCGATGCTGCTGATGAGCAGCCGGTCCCGGGAGACGCAGTTCGGCCCGCAGGAGATGGCCCGGCTGCGGGCCGCGGCCGGCCTGGGCGAGCCGGTCGCCGCCGAGGACCTGGGTTCCGACCGCGTGCTCGCGCGCCTCGCCGAGACGGAGGTGCTGATCACCTCGTGGGGCTGCCCGGTGCTGGACGAACCGGTGCTGCGGGCCGCGCCCCGGCTGCGGGCCGTCCTGCACGCGGCGGGTTCCGTACGGGGCCACGTCCCGGCCGCCGCGTTCGACCGGGGCCTCCTGGTGACCACGGCCGCCGCCGCGAACGCCGAACCCGTCGCCCGCTACACCCTCGCCGCCGTGCTGTGGGCGTTCAAGAAGGTGCCCTTCCTCGCCGCGGACGCCCGGAGGTTCCGCGAGGACTGGACGTACCGGGAGGGCAGGGGGGAGCTGAGCGGCCAAGGCCGTACGGTCGTCGTGGTCGGTTTCTCCCGCATCGGCAGAAGGGTCACCGAGCTGCTGTGCGGCCTCGGCCTCGCCCGGGTGCTGGTCGTCGACCCGGTCGTCGACGCCGCGGAGATCGTCGCGGCGGGAGCCGAACCGGCCCTGCTGGAAGAGGCGTTGCCACAGGCCGACGTACTGACCCTGCACGCGCCGGAGCTGCCGTCGACCCGGCACATGATCGGCGCCGGACAACTGGCCGCCCTGCCGCCGGGCGCGGTCCTCGTCAACACCGCCCGGGGCGCCCTGATCGACCACACCGCGCTCGAAGACGCCTGCCGCGAGGGCCTGCACGCCGTCCTCGACGTGACCGACCCCGAACCGCTGCCGACCACCAGCCCCCTGTACGACCTGCCCAACGTCCTTCTCACGCCGCACATCGCCGGCTCGCTCGGATCGGAGACCAGGATGATGACGGCCGCGGTCCTCACCGAACTGGAACGCTACGCGGCGGGCCTGCCACCCGTCTCCCCGGTGACCCGGCGGTCCCTGGCCGTGCAGGCATGACGGCCGATCGCGACCGCTCGCGCGGGCCCCCGGCCGACACGAGTCGGCGCGCACCCCAGCACCGATCCCGAGCGATTCCCGGCACCGATCCCCAGTAGTTCCCGGTGCCGCCGAGCTCCCGCCGATCACCGGGGGCGTCAGCCCCCGCCACGCACTCCGTAGAACACCGGAGGAAGTAATGCCCCACCCCCACCCCCACGCCCACCCCCACACCAGCAGACGACACGTGCTTCAGGCAGGAGGCGCGGCAGGCCTGGCCGCGGTGCTCGGCCTCGCAGGGCAATCGGCTGCCGCCGCGCACCGGACCACGGACCGGACCGCGGACCGGACCACGGCCGCAATCGCCGACCGCACCACGCCCCGGATCACCGATCTCGGTCCCGCCGTGGTCCAGTTCGCGCTCATGAGCGCGGTACTGATCGGCGACACCGTCTACATCGGGTCACGGAACGTCGACCCCGTGCGCATCGTCGCCCTCCACCTGCCGACCCGCACCGTGGCGGCCCGGACCGGTCTGCCCCACGGCCACTCCGTCCAGGCCCTGGCGGCCGACCCGACCGGCCGGTACCTGTACGCCGGCGTCCTGCAGAAGGCGGACGTGGGCAAACCCAACCTCTTCCGCTGGGACGTGACCGCGCCCGGAAACCCCGCCGAGGCGATCGGCCGCATCGGCGACCGTGACGTCCGCGCCCTCTCCGTGGCGCCCGACGGGCTCCTGTACGCAGTGGGCGGCGGCGCCGACACCGCTCCCGCTCTGTGGGAGTACGACCCCAAATCCCGCAAGGTCCGCAACGCCGGGGCCCCGGGCCCCAAGGGCACCCTCGTGCGCGCCGTCGCGGCGACCGGCACGACGGTGTTCCTCGGCGCCGGAACCACCTTCAACGGCGGCGGGGACACCGGCCGGGCCACCCTCTACGCCTACGACCGTTCCGCCGGAACCTTCACCTCGGTCGTGCCCCCGGAGATGGCGAACGATCCGAGCATCCGCGACCTGGCGGTCGTCGGCGACAGGCTCGTCGTCGGTTCCGCCGCGTCGAAGGAGCAGGCGAAGGTCGCCCTCATGGACCTGGCCGACCTGTCGAAGTACACCGTGGCGACGTCCAGGGGCACGGTCGCCAAGCTGTTCACGGAGCTCGACGACACGGTCTACTTCGCCGGTGACGAAGGCGTCCACGCCTACGACAAGCAGACCGGCACCATCACCGCGGTCGAGTACGAAGGACCGGACCCGGGCGAGATCTGGGGCATGGACAGCCGGGCCGGGAAGATCGTCGTCACCTCGGCCTTCGGCTTCGTCGCGGAGATCGACCCGGCCGCGGGCACCTCGGACGTCATCGACCTCGGGGAGGCGGGCGCCCCACAGACGCCGCAGCTCGCCATGGGCCTCGCCGCGGGCGCCGGTTACGTCTACGTCGGCGGAACGGGCACCCTCGCCCGGCACTCGCTGCGCTCCGGCGACGTCGTCAACCTGCGCGCGCCCGGCGAGGCCAAGGACTGCGTCGTCCACGACGGAGCCCTGTACACCGGTCAGTACAACTCGCAGGGCATCTGGCGCCACGACCCTGAACGCGACACCGCCTCCGACACCGCCTCCGACCCCGACCGGTGGATGCACCGGGTGGCCGGTTTCCCGCCCGAGCAGAACCGGCCCCTGGACGTCGCCCTGGACCGGACGAACGGCCTGGTGCTCGTCGGCGTGCAGGCCGACACCGAGGGCGGCGGTTCCCTGTGGACGTACCACCCGGGGACCGGCCGCTCCCGCTGCTTCGTCGATCCGGTCGACGCGCTGCAGTGCGTGCGCGGTGTCGCGAGCCAGGACGGTGTGGCGTACCTCGGCGGTGACAACACCCTCGCCACCGGGCCATGCGGCACCGTGGTGGCGTTCGACCCCGTCCGGGGCAGGGAACTCTGGCGGATCGACCCGCAGCAGACGGCGGGTACCGCCGCGCTGGCGGTACGGGGACACCACCTGTACGGGCTGTCGCGCAAGGGCGGTCTGTTCGTCGTCGACATCCGCCGCCGCACCCTGGTGCACCGGGCGGACGTCAGCGAGGTCTGCGACGGCTTCGCCGCCATGGTGACCAACCGCGGTGTGGTGTACGGGGTCTCCGACACGACCGTGTTCCGTTTCGACCCGCGCACCTTCGCGGTCAGCACCGTCGTCCCCGCCGTCAAGGGCAGCTGGTACAGCGGCGCCCACCTCACCCACGACGAGGCCGGCCATCTCTACACGATGCGCGGCCGCAACCTGATCCGGATCACCGACAGGCAAGGGACACGGACATGACCACGTCGATGAGGACGTCGAAGAGGACAGCGAAGAGGACGGCGAAGAGGCCAGCGAAGACTGCCGTGCGCGCCACGGTCGCCCTTGCTCTGGCGGGGGCCCTCTGCGCGGTGTGCCTGAACGCCGCCGAAGCGGGTCAGGACTTGCCCGACGGGTCAGCGGCACATCAGCCCCGGAGCGCGAACTCCCCCCTGCTGAACATCGACTACAAGGACGGCAGCCTCAACTCGGGCATCCCCGGGCTCACGACGACGCACGCCACCGCGCCCGACGCGTCGTCCGTCGCCAGGTCCGGCGACGACTACGCCATCACCCACAAGGTGACTCTCGGCGACGCCGGCTACGAGTCCGACGGAGCCCCACGCAGCGAGAGCGCCACGAACGACGTCCCGCAGGGGGTGTTCCACGTGGGCGACGAACGCCGGTACGAGTTCCGCGTCCTGCTGAAGGGCTGGAAGACCTACGAGGCGGGGGACTCGGAGAGCGGCGACATCATCTTCCAGGGCAAGCACGCCGGCGGGAACCTGCCGTCGTTCTACCTGATGACCAAGCGCAACAGCATCGCCTTCCGGTCGCCCACGCTCGGACTGCAGGCCGACGTGGTCGCCGACTTCCGCACGTACGTCGATCAGTGGATGACGTTCCGCGTGGACGTCCGCTGGACGGACGACAGGACCGGCTTCTACCGGATCTCCACCCGGATGCCCGGCGAACCGGAGTTCACCCTGCGCAAGACGTACGAGAAGGTGCGGACCTTCCACCCCAAGAACCCCACGGAGTTCGGCTACCTCAAGTGGGGCCTCTACCGGCCGGGCCAGAGCATCGGGAACGGAGACGTCCGGACGCGGGTCGTGCAGCACGACGACGTCCGGGTGAGCCGTACGCCCTGAGGCGGCCCGGCCCTCGCGCATCCGTCCTCAGGGACAACCGCGGTGCCCGCTCCGGAACTCCGGGCGGGCACCGCGGGATTCAGGCGGGCACTACGGGGTGGGTTCCCGCTCGCAGGCGCGGGCGACCGGGCCGGTCAGGGCGACCGGGCCGGTCACCAGTGGTCCCCGCCGTACTCCCTGACGCCCTTGTAGATGATCTCGGCGCTGACGAGGCAGCCGGGATTGAGGAGGCCCGGGTAGTGGTCGTTGCAGATGTTCCGCATCTCGTGCCAGAAGCGCTCGTCGATCCACGCCCTGCGGGCCTCGGAGACGTCGAGCTTGAGGCCGCCCCTGGGCCCGTAGTTTCCGTAGCCGAAGTCGTGCTGCTCACAGGCGTACTGGAACATCTGCTTCGCGGGTGGCCCGACCGGTCCGCTGCACCCGTCGTTGCTCCAGTCGAAGGGCGGGACCTCGGGGTGGTTCACGAAGTCCTGGTAACCCAGGTTCATGATGCGGTCGGCAGCCTCAAGGTCGTTCGGGGGTGCTGCCGCCGCCGTGCCCGCGGTGCCCGACCAGAGGAGTGCCATCGCCACCGTTCCCACGAGTGCCGTACAGAAGGAGGGTCTTTTCATGGGGGTTCCTCTTCGGGTTCCGGGGTGGGGAGACCGCCGCGGCGCTTCGCCGCGGGGCAGTGGCGATCCTTCCCACGGCCGGTCGCGCGCCGGTCACTCCGCGGTCACTCCGGGAGGAGTTCGGCCGTGGCACAGCGGGCACCTGGCAGCGGGCCTATGGGTGGTAGAGGGCGTGGGCGCGCGTAGGGTCGGCGGGACCGTTCTGGCCGAGGTGGAAGAAGTGGTTCACCTGCCATGCCTGGGTGCTGCGGGCCTGTCGGCTGGTCGTGGTCACCCAGGGCTGATAGACGCGGAATCCGCGCTTCCCGCCGGAGCCGTCGCGGGAGACGATGCCGCGCTCGCACAACACCTCGCGCGGGAACACGAACTGACCGAAGCCGTCGTCGTCGCGGCTGCTGATGACGAAGAGGTCCACTCCGTCGGCGGCGTCGAAGGGCCGGATCGGCCCCTCGGCGGACCGCTGCCAGACGGTGACGAACTGTCCCACCTTCGTCGGGGTGGTCTTGGCCACGCGAAACCGGACCGAGCGGTCGTCGAGCGTGAACCCGCAGGCCGCGTACTCGGCGCTCTCCGGTTCGGGCACCGGCACCGAGCAGGCGAAACCGCTCGGGTCGTACACCAGGGCCTTCGCTGCCAGCAGATCCTCGTGAAGCCCAGTCCAGGGCTGATTTGTCACCATGTCGTCATCCTGCCATCGCGCCCCTAGGCACTACCGGGCCGCTCGTGCCACCGGCCCTACCGGCCCTACCGGCCCCATCTGCCCGTCGTGCGTGGCGAGGGACGGTGCCGGACGCGGGGCGGGGGCCGTGGGTGCGGGTGCGTAATTGCGTTGTACGCAGGTCGGAGGGCTTCTTAGCCTGATTCGGTTCCGCCCACCACCACGCCGCATCGGCCTCCGGCCTCTTCAACACCACCACCCAGCTCGGCACCACCCTGGGCGCCGCCCTGGTCACCGTGGTCCTCTTCACCCGCGTCAGCGCCGGTACCCGCGGCCCGGCCGTCAGCGCCGCCTTCGCCGACAGCATCTGGTACGTCGTCGGCACGCTCCTCACGATGTGGGTGCTGATGCACCTGCTTCCCCGGGTGACCCGCTCCGGCTGACGCACGAGGAGGGGCGGCGGTAATCCGATCCGTCGCCCCTCAGGATCTTTGCACTGCTCAGTGCAGTCTCTGCACTCAACGGTTGAGTTACTGCACCGCTCGGGTTAGATTCCTTCCCGGCGATGCTCGTCGGTGCCAACTGCCCGTTGACTGTGGGTAGTTGGGGTCCGTCCGGTGGATGCATGAGTGGAGGTCCGCGCATGACCGTTCAGGTACCAGCACGCCAGGGCGGCCGGCCCGACAAGCGCCGTGCCATTTCGGAGGCGGCGCGGCGGGTGTTCGGGCGGGAGGGTTACGTCCGCGCGAGCGTCGACGCGATCGCGGTGGAGGCGAACGTCGCCAAGCGCACCATCTACAACCACTTCACCGACAAGGAAGAGCTGTTCCTCTCGGTCGCGGTGGAGGGCGCAGACGCGGTCACCGCGGCCGTACGCGTGCTGATGGAGCGGCACTTGTGGAAGATCGTGGATCTGGAGGAGGACCTGACCGCCTTCTGCCTGGACCGCGCGAACGCGATCACCGAATTCCCCGACCACTTCGCGCTCGTCCGTACCATCCACGCGGAGGTGACCAGACTGCCAGCCGGGGTGCTGAAAGAGTGGATGGACCACGGCCCGCCCTCGGCGCACCAGCGGCTCGCACCGTACCTCCGGAGGATCGCCGACCGAGGGCTGCTGGAGTTCGACGACGCGGAGAAGGCGGCGAACCGGCTCAACACGCTCACCATGAACGACGTGCTGATCCGTTCCTTCTACGGGGCCGTGCCACTCCCCGGATCCGCGGTCGAAGAGATCGTCAACGACGGAGTGGACACCTTCCTGCGCCTCTACGCACCCGCTCCATCCGTACCTGCTCCATCCGCGCCCGACAATCGGACCTGAGGAGTACCCAATGTCCTTCCTGTCTCCCGACTACCCCGAGATCATCTACAACGGCGACGAGGGCGAGATCAGCGCCTCCTTCCGCAAGGCCGACTCGCCACCCGACTACGACGCGGGCGGCGGGACCACGTTCCACTACCTCTCCACCAAGCTCAGTACGGACGGGCTCTTCGGCCTCTACAAGAACCGCATGGGCCCGCAGCCGGGCGGGACCAGCACGCACTTCCACAAGACGATGTCCGAGTCCTTCTACGTCCTGTCGGGCGAGATCCATGTCTTCGACGGGGAGCGCTGGTTCGACGCCTCGGTGGGCGACTACCTCTACATCCCGCCGGGCGGTGTGCACTCGTTCGGGAACATCTCCGGCGAACCGGCGGAGTTCCTGATGCTGTTCGCGCCGGGTGCCGCGCGCGAGGGCTACTTCGAAGGGCTCGGCCTGGTGGCGGGCATGAGTGACGAGGAGCGGGCCGAGTTCTTCGTACGCCACGACAGCTTCTTCCCCGACATGACCAAGGGCCCGGCCTCGGAGTCGTGGGAGACGCGGGCGGCGGTGCGCAGGTCCTTCAAGACCCGGTGAGCGTACGGCCGGGAACGCCGAACTCGGCTGATCCGGTGGGCAGTTCGCGGTTCCGGACGGGCAAGGGGTGCGGTGGGCACCCCTTGCCCGGTCGCCGGGCCCGGAACCTCAGCCGTTGGCCAGGGCGCGGCCGAGCAGCGGGAGCAGACGGTCCCAGTGGCGCTGCAGCCCGGACGGGCTGAAGGCGGAGGTGTCGGACATGGTGAAGCCGTGGATCGTGTCGGGGTAGACCTCGGTGGTGTAGCCGACACCTGCGGTGTCCAGGGACCGGTTGAACTCGCTGAGGTCCTCGGGCGTCATGTCGCCCTCGGCGAGGCCGAGATGGACTTCGGCGGTGAGCTTGGAGACGTGGAGGTGCGGGCTGTCGGGCGCGTCGGTGACCAGGAGGCCGGGGTGGAATCCGGCTACGGCGGCGACCTGGTCGGGATGGGCCAGTGCGGTGTGCATCGCCAGGCCGGCGCCCATGCAGTAGCCGATCGTGGCGACCGGTCCGGCGCTGACCTCGGGCTGGGAGGTGAGGAACCCGACGAAGGCTTCGGCGTCGCGCAGGATCAGGTCGGTGGTGTGCGCCTCGACCAGGGGCATCAACCGGGCGAAGAGTTCGGGCCTGGCCTCTTCGCCGATGAATGCGGGAAGTTCGACGACGGGTGCCGGGCCGTGCCGGTAGTAGAAGTTGGGGACGAGTACGTAGTACCCGTGCCCGGCCAGTTCGCGGGCCTTGTCCTCCAGCTCGGGCCGCACGCCGATGGCGTCCGGGTACAGCAGTACTCCCGGGTGCCGCTCGGTGCCTTCGGGGAAGGCGGCGAAGGCGTCGGCCCGGCCGTCGGCGGTGGGAATCTGCAGAGTCTTGGTGAGAATGGCGGATCTTCCTTCCTCGGGCTGATGTCGACGCACAGCCGCTCTCGGGGCGGGGCCAACCGGAGATCAGCCCGCGGTGAGTCCGTGATGAACCCGCGATGGGCCCACGACGATCCACGCTCAACGGGCAGACCGATGGCCCACATCATGATCAACCTAACGACCGCCCGCCGGTTCCTCAACCCCCGGGCTCCTCGGGGCAGCAGGAGCCCAACTGCGCTCCACCGCCCTCGAATTGACCAGAGGCGGACCAGAGGCGTCCCAGAGGCGGACCAGAGGTGGAACGGAGCCGTGTCCCCACCCGGCTTCCTGGCGCGGCCGGTGGCCCCGCGCGGGGGCGTGCGGAGGGCGAGTATTTGGTGGGAGAAGGCCGCGGCGAAGGCGAGGGCCGCGGCGGTCTCGGGGGTGAGCGCGCCGTTGAACGGCTGCCGTTGGGCGACTTCGGGGCGAGTCCGTCCAGCAGGATGCCCCTCTCGTCGCCGTGGCAGCTGAGAAGAGGGTGCTCGGCCCTGCGGAGTGTGCCGTTCAGCACGTCGGCCAGATGGCGGGGCGACCCGAGGCCGGTCGGTTGCCCGGTTCGCTTGGCCTTCTCAGTCGCCTTGGTCCGTCTGCGCCGCCTGGTGCGTCCGCGTCGTGTGCGTTGCGGGGAAGGCCCGGGCGAAGGCGAGGAGGAGCTCTGCGGTCCGTGGCGGATCCTCCAGGATGGGCGAGTGCCCGGCGCCCGGCAGATACGTGACCTTCGCGTCCGGTACGGCGCGGTAGTCGGCGGCGGACGAGGGGCGCCACCTGCGGTCCTGGTCGCCGAAGACGACCTGGAGCGGCTTGCCGAGGGGCTTCAGCCGGTCAGGGAGCGTCCGTTGGGCCAGATAGGCGGTGGAGGCCCGCATCGTCGCGGCGAACGAGTGGAAGCTCATGCCGCGCATGTCGTCCACGAGTTCCTGGGGAATCCGGTACCCCTCCCGGAACCCGGTGCTCGCGAAGTGGCGGATTTGTGCGTCGGTCGGCGGCCACTGTTCGGGGCCGATGGAGGTGGTCTCCGGTCCGGTGAAGGCCTCCAGGGCGGGACCGGTGTTGATGAGTACGAGCGCGGTCACCAGGTCGGGGCGCTGTTCGGCGAGCGCGGTGGCGGTGTAGCCGCCGCTGGAGTGGCCGACGACCACCGCCTGTTCGATGCCGAGCCGGTCCAGTGCGGCGCCGACGGTGCGGCCCTGGTCGGGGACCTCGTAGCCGGGGCCGACCGGCTGTGCCGAACGGCCGTGCCCGAGCAGATCGATCCGTACGACCCGGTGGGACCCGGTCAGCAGCGGAACCAGCGGGTCCCACGAGCGGGTCGTGGCGGCGGACCCGTGGATGAGCAGGAGCGCCGGTGCGTGGCGGGGGCCGTCCTGGCAGAGGTGGATGTCGCCGTACTCCAGGGGAAGGACCGAGTGCTCGGTGGCTGCGCCGCCGCCGTTCGCGAGGGGGCGTCCGTGGGGAGGGCCCACGGGGCCGGGAGTGTTCGCGGAATCGGAAGTGTCCACGAGATCAGGGGAGTTCACGGGCTCTGGAACGTTCGCGGGAGGAGTCATGGGCCCATCGTCGCGGCTGTCGCGCGCCCCTGGATTGGAAAAATGTTCGCCTTTTCCTGGCGACCCTTCCCGGCCGCCGCCCTTCCCGGCCGCCCTTCTCGGTCGCCTTTCCCGGTCCGCATGGCCCGCCTAGCATGGGGGCATGCGGTCCACCGCGAGTGAACGTGACCGTCCCGCGCGTGCACACGACGGTCCGGCGGGCTGGGACGTCGTACGTCCGTTGCGGCCCAGCCGGACGACCGGTGTCGACATGGCCGGGTTCCACGTTCCCGGCGCGCCCCCGGGAGGCCTGCGGCCGGTCCCGCACCCCGCTGTGATGCTGCTCCTGGAGTTCGGAGCGAGCCGGCTCGTCGTGGCGGACGGCACCGGGCGACAGCACCGGGGAAGCCTCGTCGCCGGGCCCGGATTCGGTGCGGGGGGCGCGGTCTGCACGTGGGGGGAAGACATCGAGTGCGTACAGGTGCGCCTGTCGCCGTTGTCCGCCCGTGCGGTCCTGGGCGTCGACCCGGCCGAACTGGCCGGCGGCCCGGTGGCCCTCGACGACCTGTGGGGTCGGGACGCGTCCCGCATTCGCGAGCAACTGGGCGAATCCTCCTCGTGGCAGGAGCGCTTCGCGCTGACGGACGCGCTGCTCGCCCGCCTGAGTGCGGGGCGGCCGCCGGTGGAGCCCGAGGTGGCTCGGGCCTGGAACCGAATCGTCGTCGGCCACGGCCGCGTCCGGGTCGACCGGCTGGCGGCCGAACTCGGCTGGAGCCGTAAGCGCCTGTGGTCGCGGTTCCACACGCAGCTCGGCATGCCGCCCAAGCGCGCCGCGACGCTGGTCCGCTTCGACCGTGCCGTGCACCGCCTGGTCGCGGGGGAGTCCGCTGCCCGAGTCGCAGCGGACACCGGCTACTTCGACCAGCCCCACCTGCATCAGGACGTCATGGCGTTCACCGGGCTGACCCCGAAGGACGTGGCCGACGAGCCGTTCCTGACGGTCGACGATGTCGCGTGGCCGACGAATCGTTCCTGACGCTCGTTCCTGACGCTCCAGGGGAGAGACGCTGCCCTGGTCATCATTCTGTAGTGACCACTATGGAATCTGATACGGTTACATCTGTAACGCCCACTACACAACTGCTGGGGGGACACCCATGTCTGACATCACCGCACCCGCGCTCGTATCCGCACCCGCGACCGCCCTCGCCCGTACCGTCCACGGAGCGGGACCGGGACTTCTGCTCGCCCACGGCGCAGGCGGAAGCATCGCGGCCAACTACGGACCGATCCTCGGCAGGCTCAGCGCCGGCCACCGCGTGGTCGGCGTCGACTTCCCCGGCTCCGGGGACACCCCGCGTTCGACCACCTCCCTCGACCTGGACGAACTGGCCGACCAACTCGTGGCCGCCGCGAGCGCCGAGGGCCTCGAAACCTTCGCGGTCGTCGGCTACTCCCTGGGCACCGCCGTCGCGATCCGTGCCGCCACCCGCCACCCCGAGCGCATCACGGCCCTGGTGCTGACCGCCCCCTTCGCCCGGCCCAACTCGCGGCTGCGTCTCAACGCCGAGCACTGGCGGGACCTCTACGCCTCCGGCGCCCACGCACCGTTGGCGCAGTTCCTCGTCCCTCTGGCGCTCGGGGCCTCGGCACTGGAAGCCGTCCCCGGCGACGACCTCGACGCCCTGCTGGAGGGGACCGCCCGGACCCTCCCGTCGGGTTCGGCCGAACACACCGACCTCGTCACGCGCGTCGACGTACGCGACGACCTCTCCCGCATCACCGTGCCGACCCTGGTCATCTCCACGACCGAGGACCTCCTGGTCACACCCGATCTGCACCGCGAAGTGGCCGACGCACTCCCCGGTGCCGAACTCGTGGAGATCCCGACCGGCCACCTCCCGTTCGCCGAACGCCCCGACGAGTGGCTCCGGCACATCACCACGTTCCTGGACCGGGCCGCACGCTGATCAGGTCCGCCGGTCCGCCAGTCCACGGGCCCGCAGGTCCGTGCGGGGCCGCGGCTGTCCGGGCCCGTAAATCCCGGTGGGCGCCGCACAGTTCGTGATCTAGCATCGCCACCGTGCTGACCAACGAACACATAATCGACCAGGCCCTGAACCGCATCGTGGCGGGGTACGTCTTTCCCGAGAAGGCCGCGGAACTCGACACCGTGATCAGGGGCCGTCTCGCGGCGGGCGCCTACGAAGGCCTCGACGGGGCGGCGCTCTGTACGGCCGTGACCGCGGACTTCCAGGAAGTCGTACCGGACAAGCACCTGCGGCTGCTCTGGACGGACGTGCCGCAGACGCCCGTCCGGGCGGGCGACGCCGACGACGCCGACGACGCCGACGAGAACGCCGCCCGGGCCGCGTTCTCCGCCCGGCTCCGGGAGGAGAACCAGGGAATCCGTCGGGTGGAGCAGCTCGAAGGGAATGTCGGACTCATCGACATCCGGCTCATCCCGTCCGCCGACGAGGGCGCGGCCGCGATCGGGGCGGCCATGCAACTCGTCGCCCACACCTCCGCACTCGTCCTGGACCTGCGCGCCTGTCCGGGCGGCATGCCGGAGGGCGCGGCGATGTGGAACAGCTACTTCTTCCCCGACGACCAGGTGCACCTGCACGACATCGAAGACACCCCTTCCGGCACCAGCCGCCAGTTCTGGACCGTCGCACACCTGCCCGCACCCCGCTACCTGGACCGCCCGGTCTACATCCTCACCAGCGCGGACACCTTCTCCGGGGGCGAGGACGTGGCGTACACCCTCCAGGCGCACGGCCGGGCCGTCCTCGTCGGCGAGACGACCCGCGGCGGCGCCCATCCGACCACCCGGTACGCAGTCACCGAGCACGTGCTCGTGACCGTCCCGACCGCCCGGACCATCAGCACCGTCACCGGAACCAACTGGGAGGGTGTCGGAGTGCTCCCCGACCTCCCCGTACCTGCGGACCAGGCGCTCGCCACCGCGCTCAAGGCCGCGGGGGACCGTCTCGCCGCCGCGTGAGGCCGGGCGGCCGTACCTCGGCCCCCGCCGCAGCCCGTCAGCCACCACCGGCTGCCACCACAAGTGCCACCGCAAGCGCCACCGCAAGGAGTTCACGCCGCATGGCCAGCATCCACCGCACCACCATGACGCCCACGAAGCTGGAGCTTCTCACCGCCTGGCTGCCCACCCGCCCCTGGTACCTCGGCACGTCGGGCACACCGGAACTGACCAAGGCGGGCGGCTTCCGGCTCGACGACCCGGAGGGTGAGGTGGGCATCGAGTTCATGGTGGTCACGGACGGCTCGGGCGACCACCCGGTCTCGTACCACGTACCGCTGAGCTACCGCGCGGCCCCGCTCGAAGGAGCCGACCAGGGATTCGTCGGCACGTCGGAGCACGGGGTGCTGGGGCGGCGATGGCTGTACGACGGAACCCACGACCCGGTGCTCGTCGGCCAGTTGCTCGCCCTCCTTCAGCACCGCGCCGAACCCCAGGCACAGAGCCAGAGCGACACCCCGGACCCCTCCGTCACCGTGTCCTCCACCGGGGTCGGCCCGTCGGGCGGGCTGGTGTCGGCGACCGTGAACGACGGGGAGCACGGCACGGCCGTCACCGTACGTACTGAGGCGACGGCGGCCGGGCAGTCCGGCGAGGCGGCCGGGCCGCTGATCCTGGCCGTGACGCGCGTGCTGAGCCCGGCCCCGGAGGGCGAGGGGCCGGATTCGGGCGCGGGCGCGGGCTCGGACTCGGGTGCCCGTGCGGTCGAAGCAGGAGGGGCCGGGGGAGCCCTGGGTCACGTCACCGGCAACTGGCGTTCACCGGACGGCTCCGAGAACCGCGCCGCGTTCGCCACCCTCTACACCACGGCCGGTCAGCACACGGCGCACTGACACCCGTCCCCACCCCGCTGGGCCGGGCGGTTCCCGGAGTCGCCGCACGAGGGAGCAGCCCACGCCCAGCGGCCTGCCGTTCCCCGCGTACAGCGCCGTCAACTCCCCCTGTGCGCGGGCCAGTCGGCGGAGAAACCTCCCACGGCGTGGCGCGCGCGGGGTCGGAGGGGCGCTGCGTCAGCTGCCGTCCTGGCCCGCCAGTCTCCGTACGAGTCCGATCAGGGCGTCGCGTTCCGTCTGCGGTGCCTGTTCGCCGCCGAAGATCATCCGGACGGCCTGGGGCACGCTGAACCACCAGGCCCCCAGCGCCAGTACGGCGTAGAACAGGGCCTTCGGGTCGAGCGACGGATCCAGGGTGCCGTCCCGCTGCGCCTGGGCGAGGGCCTCGACCCTGGCGCCGTACGTCGCGGTGCGTCCGGGTTCCTGGAGGGCGGCGCCGGTGTCGCGCAGCCCCTCCCAGTGCAGGAGCCGGATGAACTGGGGGCGGGCGCGGTGGTAGTCGTACAGCCGGCCCGCGTAGTCGCCGAGGTCGGCGGCCTGTTCGACGGTGACAGGGATGGTGCTGGCGATGCGGTCGAGCTCGGCCTCCAGGACGTACCCGAAGAGCTTCTCCTTGTTGCCGAAGTACTGGTAGATCCGCTCCTTGTTGACGCCCGCGCGCTTTCCGACGCGGTCGATGCGGGCGCCGTCGAAGCCGTGCTCGGCGAATTCGTCCACGGCGGCGTCGAGCAGTGCCTGCCGGGTGCGTGCGGTGTCCCAGGCCATGGAGCAGAGCATACCCAACCGGTTGTTTGGATTCAGCCCCGGCCGCGTGCTAACTTCCCCTCACCAATCTCCAAACAGGTGGTTGGAAATCGCCGGAAGGAATCGTCGTGCAGTCCGCACCCCCGCCCCGTCACCACATGGCCCTGATGATCTGGCTGTCGGTCTTCCCGACCCTCACGGTCCTGGAACTGCTCTTCCACTCCTGGCTGGAGAAGCTGCCGATGGTCGTGCAGACCCTGCTGCTCAGCGCCGCGGTGGTCCTCACGGTCGTGTACGTGCTGATGCCCCGGCTGCAGGCGATCCGCGGCCGGATCATGGCCCGGGGCGCCACCGGCTGAGGCGATCGCCCACCGGGAGGGCGGCCTGCTCGACGCGTGCGGGTACGGGGAGGCGGGGAGGGGGAGTTGCGGGTACGGGGCGGAGCCCGACCGCCGATCGATCACTCGCACAATTGAGAGGACCGGCCGCGATCACTTTCGTAGGATCGCTCCTCATGGTTGATCTCTATCCTCCGACCCACCCCTACGACCACGGCCTTCTCGACACCGGAGACGGCAACCGCATCTACTACGAACAGCTCGGCAACCCCGAGGGCAAGCCCGCCGTGAGCGTCCACGGAGGCCCGGGTGCGGGCGCGCCGCAGCGGCCGACGAGGGCCTGGGACCCCGAGAGCTACCGCCTCGTACGCTTCGACCAGCGCAACTGCGGCCGCAGCACCCCGCACGCGGCCGACCCGGCGGCGGACATGAGCCTGAACACCACCCAGCACCTGATCGCCGACATGGAGCAGCTGCGCGAGCACCTCGGCATCGAGCGATGGCTGGTGAGCGGCTCCTCCTGGGGTTCGACGCTCGCCCTCGCCTACGCGCAGGAGCACCCCGAGCGGGTTACCGAGATGGTCATCCAGGCCGTGACCACGACCCGCCCCAGCGAGACCGACTGGCTCTACCGGGGGGCCGGGCAGTTCCACCCCGAGGCGTGGGACCGGTTCCGCGACGCCGTCCCGGAGGGGGAGCGGGACGGCGACCTGCTGGCCGCCTACGCGCGGCTGATGGAGAACCCGGACCGTACGGTCCGGGCGAAGGCCGCTGCCGACTGGCTGGCCTGGGAGGACGCGGTCGTCTCGGGCGAGCCCAATGGCGTGCCCGGCATGTACAGCGACCGTGAGGTGGACGCGCAGATCGCGTTCGTACGGATCTGCGCCCACATCTTCGGCAACGGCGCGTTCCTGGAGGAGGACCAACTCCTGCGCAACGCCCATAAGTTGGCGGGGATCCCGGCGGTGCTGGTGCACGGCCGGCACGACATGGGCAGCCCCGTGCAGACGGCGTGGGAACTGGCCAAGGCGTGGCCGGACGCGCGGCTCCACATCATCGAGGACTCGGGCCACGCCGGAAGCGACGCGGCGAACCTGGCCTCCCGGACGGCCATCGAGGAGTTCAAGAAGCGCTGACCCAGGGGTACGAGAACCGCTGCCCCGGGGGACAAGAACCGCTGCCCCCGGGGTACGGGACTGCCCGGCAGGGGTGTAGTCGGTGGTGAACTCGACCGTCGCGCCCCGGCGGCACACGCACCCACAGCGAGAAGGGCACCCGCTCAGCCGACCTGCTCCAGCCAACTGCGGTAGCGGTTTCCGAAGGGCTCCGTACCGTCGCGCAGCGCGCCGGAGAGCCACTCTGCGGTGCTCTCCGCGTGTCTGATGACGTCTTGCGGATAGCGGTACCGCTCCTGGTGGCTGATGAACTCGTCCTCGTCGTCCACGAAGACGGATCCGTCCTGCCGTATCCGGCAGACATCCAGATCCAGGTCCACCGTGGTCACTTCTCCCGCGCCCAGCCATTCGGGGGGAGTGGTGACATCGCAGTAGACGTCCAGGCGGGCCGGAGCTGACTGGAACAGGGCCGTCCACCAGGCACTGCGAGGAAAGAGCATGACCCGTCGCTCTTCGGTCGCGTAGACCTCGCCCTCTCCGCCCTTGCTGTAGACCGTCCCGATCGGCGCACCGAGCCAGACCCCGTGCTCGTCCTCGCCCAACCGCACCATCGAGTGGTGCCAGTGCAGGCTGCCGTCGAACTTGTGGACCACGACCCGGACTTCGGCTTCTCCCATGGCTGGAGGCTACGGCCAAGCGGCCGCAGTCCGGCCGCAGTCCGGCCGCAGTCCGGCCGCAGTCCGGCCGCAGTCCGGCCGCAGTCCGGCCGCAGTCTGGCCGCAGTCCGGCCGCAGCCCCGGCCGCGCGGGCCTCTCGTGACCTTCTCGGGCTGCGGTTTCTCCTTCCTGGGAGCATGCCGGTATGAAGATCTCTGCTGTGCTCTTTGATGTGGACGGTGTCTTGCTGGATTCAGCCGGCGCTCACCGGAGGGTCTGGAACTCCTGGTCGTTGGAGCGGGGGCTGGACCCTGAGAGGGTGTGGCAGCTCACCTTCGGACGGCGCCCTGAGGACACCGTCAAGGATGCGGCTGCCCATCTGGGCCCGGGAGTTGAGCGGAAGGTGCTCGACGAGCTGTTGGCCCGGGAGAAGGACGGCGTTCGGCCGGTCGACGGGGCTGCCGACCTGCTGGCGGCGTTGGCCGGCCGCCCGTGGGCGATCGTGACCTCTGGGGACCGGGCCTTCGTCGAAGCCCGCTTCGCGGCGGAGGGGCTCCCCCTCCCGGCCGTGCGGGTCTACGGCAGTGATGTGGAACATGCGAAGCCCGCGCCCGACTGCTTCGCCCTGGCCGCGTCCCGACTTGGCGTCTCCACCTCGGCGTGTCTCGTCGTGGAGGACGCGCCCGCTGGCGTACGGGCTGCCGTGGCGGCTGGTTGCACGGTTGTCGGCTTGACGACCACTCACTCGGAGGAATCGCTCCGGCAAGCGGACAAGTGCGTCGCGTCCCTGGCGGAGGTGCGAAGTCTGCTGATCACGCAGGGACTTGTGGCCAGTCCCTGAGACGGGGCAGGTCCATGGATCCCCGTCTCTCTGCCTCGCGAGCATCCGGACCCGGGCCGGAGAACCCGCTTGATGATCCTGAGCAACCCACCGGAAGGCACGCACTCATGCGCACTCTTCACATCGTCACCCATCCCGAAGCGACGCACCACGTCGAGGGAGTCGTCGGCGGATGGCACGACTCGCACCTGACGCCCGCCGGCGTCCGCGCGGCGATCGCCATCGCCCGGGAGCTGCGGGCCCGGATCCCGTACGACGCCGAGGTGGAGCTGTTCACCTCGGATCTGCAGCGCACCCTGCGCACAGCGGATGAGGTGGCCGAACTGTTCGGCGTGCGGCCGACCCCGGATCCCAGGCTGCGGGAGAAGTCCTACGGTGAGGCGGGGGGAAGGCCGCAGGAGTGGCTGGACCGGCGTTTCGTCCCGCCGCCGGCGGTCGGCGAGCGAATGGACCACGACGAAGGCGTGGCGGGCTCGGAGACCAAGGCCGAGTGGGCGCGGCGCATTTACGCGGCCACGGACGAGATCCTGCAGAGCCCCTGCGAGCATCAGATCGTCGTGACGCACGGCGGCTCCCTGACGTTCGTCGTGGCGTCCTGGATCAAGATGCCGATCGAGTCGGCCGGTTACGCCAGTTTCCGGGCCCCCTCCGGCAGCATCACCACGCTGCGCGAGGACGACTTCTTCCACAACCGCCAGGTCGTCAGCCTCGGTGACACCCGCCATCTCGGCCCCGCCCGGACCGGCTGACCTCACGGGCCGTCATGGTCTGGTTCTCCCGAAGTGCTCCCGAAGACCAGGAACGGCGGTCTCGTCCGCGTGCGAGGTCTGTGCTGTACTGCGCACCATCATCCGTACGCGACGTTGGGGTGAAGGCGATGCCGCTTGAGGGCGAGTACGACCCGAGTCCGGCGCAGTGGATCCGCGAGCAGGTCGAGCTGTACGAGCGCTCGGGCGGTACCCAGGGGAACACGCTCTGGGACACCGGCCTGCCCATCGTCGTCCTCACTATGCGCGGCGCGAAGAGCGGCCGGCTGCGCAAGATTCCGGTGATGCGGGTGGAGCATCAGGGGCAGTACGCGGCCGTGGCGTCGAAGGCCGGGTTCCCGCTCCATCCCGACTGGTACTTCAACCTCAGGTCCGAGCTGTACGTGGAGCTCCAGGACGGTTCCGTACCTCAGGCGATGACGGCCCGTGAGCTCGCCGGGGACGAGAGGGCCGAGTGGTGGGAGCGCGCGGTGGCGGCGTATCCGCCGTACGCGGAGTACCAGGAGAAGACCGACCGGGTGATCCCCGTCTTCGTGCTGCAGCCCGTGCACGAGGCGGGGCCGGCGGGTGCCTGAACGCCGTCAACGGGGGGGAGCTGACCCCGGGCAGTGGAGGACAGTCGGTGCGCCTGCCCGTTGCCGCTACGTGTCACTGTCGACTCATGGCGTCCTCAGCCCGCGGCTCGCGGCTCGGTTCTTCGCGATGTTCCGTGTCTTCTTCGTGTTGCTCGACCCGGCGAGCAGGGCGAGTACCGCCGGAGACGTCGAGACCTCGGCGAGGCGGCGCTGCATCCAGTCCGTGACCTCCGCCAACTCGACCGGTGTCGGCGCGTGACCGTCCTCGATGGACAGATGGAACAGCCAGTCGTGGATGCGGCGGCGGATGAACTCGCGGTACCCCTCCGTCTTGAGCCGGTCGACCTCCGGCAGTATCTCGGCCGACCACTGCCGGAACTCCGCCGGGCCGGTCACCTTCATCGCGATCTCGTCCACGAGGGCGACCACCGCCGTCTTGGACCCCATCTCGTGGGGATCGCGCAGGATCGTGGCCACGACCGCGCGGTCCCGGTCGCGGCTGCGCGAGGAAGCGGTCACCGAGACGACGCGTCGGTACGCGGCCCCTCGCACGTGCTCGTCCGCGACGGCATCGTCGACGTCCACGTCGAGGATGCCGGCCCCCGCCAGCAACTCGGCCACATCGGAGTGCAATGTCATCGCTTCATCCCTCCTCGCAGGGTCGGTTCTCGGCGGCGAAGTGCCGCCGTCAACAGGCTCAAGCGGTGGCGCGGGTTCGCAGTTCTGATGTCAGTACGTCTCCGGAACCTCGCCCCTTCCGGTGTCCGCGCAGCCCGGTCGTACGGGCTGCGCGGACGTCTCCGGAGGCTAGTTCATCCTGCCGTTGTCCCAGCGGCGGTAGCGGCCCGGGTCAGCCGACCAGGGATCTCTCGGCAGCGCGCACGCCGAGGATCTTGACGGCTTGGTAGTAGGTCCAGGCTGTGGAGTCGCACGAGGTCTTCTTCGCTCCCGAGTACGAGGAGCAGACCCGCTTGAGGTCCGCGTGGAAGGCGTCGTCGAGCCGCGCCTTGTTGGCGCTGAACGTGCCGGCCGCCTTGTAGTTGCGGTAGCCGAAGTCGTGCCGGGCGCACGAGGTCTGGAACGGGAAGCCGAACGGGTTGTCGGGCGAGTTGGAGCAGTAGTCGGTCGACCAGTCGAAGCCGTACGCCGACCAGTTGCCCTGGTTGGCGCGGGCCGAGACCCAGGACTGGTAGCTGGACGCGCTGGTCTGCGTCCAACTGCTCAGTACCTGGGGCTTGTCGGCCGGGGCGGCGGACGCCGGAGTGGCGAACGCGAGCACTGCGGCGGCAGTGGCGAGCCCGGCGGCAAGAAGACGACGCATGGAGGTTCTCCAGTCTGTGGGCACCGGATCTTTATCGGTGCGGCGGCCCACAGACTGCGAGGAACTGTCAACCGTGAAGAGCGGTTACCCGAAAGCATCACTGCCCCTGAGGAGAACCTCCACGAAACGGGGCCGCCGCACCCCCGGGGTTCACCCCGCCGTAAGCCGCGACGGGCTCCTGGGCAGGTGGGAGCCGACGGCTGCCCTCGCCTCCCCGGTGGTCGGCGGCCCACAGTCTCCCCGGACGGCGACAGGTCGACGACGGCCCGCCACGAGCGCCATCGGACCAGGTCGCTTGAGGCGAGGGCCGCACCGCCGGAGACGGAACACCGTCGGCGGAGCCGAATAGGCTGACAGAAGGGCCGCACAGCGCAGAGCAGCAGCGGCCTGGTCGTCATCCGAGAGGCAGGCCACTTGTCACAGACGCTCAGCAGGCCGCGCTCTCGCCGCCGGGCCGAGGCATGACGCGCGACGACCTCGCCGGGATGCTCGGTGAACAGACCACGGCATGTGGCCCTGCCCGCGACGCCCTGATGGCCGGGGGAGACTTCGTCGTCTGGGACGGCCCGGTTCCTGCCGGCCAACTCGCCCGGACCTACCGGATGCGGCTCCGTCGCACCCAGAGGCGCGGCCAGCCGACACTGGCCCTCGCCGCGACCGTCGACCGCCTCCTGGAGGCAGAAGAAGAGCTCCTTCGCATCGGCCAGATCGTCGCGGCGGATTCGTCATGGACGTTCATGCTCTTCCTCAACGCGGCCGCCACCGAAGTACTGGCCTGCACCGGCGTTGCCAGAATCGGGACGTGTCCCTGGACGTGGTGTGCCTGACAAGGCCCTCAACCATGGTTCGACATCGCTCAGTTCCGGTGTCCCAGCGCCGCCGTAGCCGCTGTTGAAGAAGAGCTGGACACACCGGCTCCCGCTGGGGCACTTGGTGTACGTGGCTGCCGACGCGGTCGTCGGCAGAACCGCGAGAAACGCGGCCGAGACCGAGACCGCCGCCGCTGCAACACGTCGCTTCATTCGCTCTCGGCGTGCTGTTCGGGATCACGGAGAAGGTTCCCCGGCTCGCCAAGTCAGGCCCCTGATCTCGCCACGGCGACCGCCCAGGCGACGTACAGCACGTTCACCACCAGCCGGGCCACCGCGCCGACCGGACGCTCCAGCAGCCGGGGCCGGTCGGGTCGCGCGCGTCGCAGCGCGTCCACGTGGGACACCAGGTAACAGACGATCAGGACGGCGGCGGCCCAGCCCCCGGCCGACCTGGTGCCCGGAACCAGCACCAACGTACCCACCACGACCTCCGCCGCCCCCGTGACGGCCACCAGGAGCCGTTCCCGGCGGAGCCACGCGGGCACCAGCATGCGGAAGTAGCCGGGGGCCAGGAAGTGCATGACCCCCGTGACGATCAGGAACACCGCCAGAGCGACGGCAGCGATAGCGTGCATGGCACGATGATCCGTTCACCGCGTGCCTGGGCACTTGAACAGAACGATTGCCGCACCGTCTTCGCCTGCGGCGCCGAAGCGACGATGTTCGCCGAGTCGCGCCCGTTCCGTGTCACCTCACACCGGCTGCCCGCGTGGAAGGCCGTGCTGCCGATCGGCGGTCACGCCGAACTCCGCCTGCCTGGTGGGCCCTTGGTGGTGGCGCCAGGGCTGATCGTTCCGCCCCAGCTGGCCCACAGCTGTGCGGTGAGCTCGCCCTACGTCGCCCTGTTCGTCGACCCCTGGCTGCTGCCCTCCCACCCGGAGCCGCTACGGCTCGATGCCGGCGAGGTCCGCCGTCTGCTCGCAGCGCTCGGCGCCACCGACTCCCACGGCCCTCGTACCGACGTGGACCTGGCCGCCGGATACACCGAGCTGCGGACACTCACCGGGTCCCCGGCCCCGCTCGACCCGAGAGTCGCGCACGCCGTCCACCTGTGCACACTGCGCGATCCGGACCTGCCCTTCGCCCCCCTCGCCCCCGTCGCCCTCACCACCCCCATCGATCCCGTCTCCTCCCTCTCCTCCGTCTCCTCCATTGCGCACGAGGTCGGTCTGTCGGCCCCGCGGCTGCGCGCCCTGGTCCGGCAGGACGTGGGCGTCGCACTCTCCCGCCTGCGCCGATGGGGCCGGCTCCGCACCGCGATCGCCGCCCTGCCGGATTCGACCGCCGCCCTGGCCGCGGCCACCGCGGGCTTCGCCGACCAGGCCCACCTCACCCGTACTGCGCGGGACTTCATCGGCCGCACACCTGCTTCCCTGCGCACGGCCGGCACCCCATCAGGTCGGTGAACTCCACTGCGTCCGGCCGCGGTTGAGGAGACGACCACATCCGCTCAACTCCGCAGTGGCGTCAACGGACGTTCGTTTCCCGGTCAGTTCGTGCCCGGCAGGGTGTGTTCGAGGAGGACCTCCGCCGCCGCCCGTGCGTGTCGGCCGTAGTCGGCATCGCCCAGCACCATGGCGCGACTGGCTGCCCCGTCCGCGAGGGTGGCCAGTTGTTCGGCGAGCGCGGAGGGTTCGCGGCAGCCGAGCTCCTTCAACAGGGCGGCGATCAACTCTGCCATCCGCAGCTTCTGTTCGCGGGCGTAGGAGTGGGCCGCGCTCGCCGGGTCGGGGAACTCCGCAGCGGCATCGATGAACGGGCACCCGCGCACCGTTCCCGCGTCCGACGCGGGCTGGTCGAACAGCTTGAGGATCCGTTCCCGCGGGGGGATGTCCTCGCGGGTCAGCACGGCTTCGAGGGTGGCGCCCGACGATGCGAGGCCGTGCAGGTAGGCGATGACCAGGTCGTTCTTGGTCCGAAAGTGGGCGTAGAGCGTCCGCTTGGACACCGGTGCCGCCTCCGCGACCTGTTCCATGCCGGTCGCGTTGATCCCCTGGCTCGCGAACAGCTGGGTGGCGGCGGCCAGAATCCGCTCCCGGCCGCCGCGCCCCCGTCGTTGAGATGCCGTGGCCGATGTGGATGGCGTGGCTGCTGCGCCTGCCGTGGATGCCGTACTCATGAGGCAAGTATACGAATCCGTTTACCTGCGGGGGTGCGCCTTGCTAGGGTCGCACTCGCATGTAAACGAATCCGTTTACTTTACTTGTGTCGAGGAGCCCCCATGAGCAGGTCGGTCCCCACTGAGCTGAGCGGTGCTGCGGAGAAGCTGATGCGCAGCCGTCACGCGACCCGTGCGTTCCGCCCGGAAGCCGTGCACGAGGAGACGATGCGTGCGATCTTCACGCTGGCCGGCACCGCGCCGTCCAACTCCAACGCCCAGCCGTGGCAGGTGGAAGTGGTCAGCGGTGCGAAGCGTGAGCGACTGGCGCACGCCCTGCAGTCGGCCCACGCCGAGAAGCGCACCTCTACGGACTTCCCGTACTCCGAAGGGATGTACTCACCGGTGCACCAGGTGCGCCGGGCGGCGTTCGGCGGCGAGTTGTACGGAGCGCTGGGCATCGGCCCCGACGACCACGCGGCCCGCACGGCCTACGACGCGGAGAGTCTGCGCTTCTACGGCGCGCCGCACGCCGCGTTCCTGTTCGTCGCCGGAGACGGTGGGCCGCGGCTTGCCGCGGATGTCGGTGCCTACCTGCAGACGCTGCTGCTGGCGATGACCGCGTACGGAGTGGACAGTTGCCCGCAGGGGCTGCTGAGCTTCTACGCCGACACGGTCCGCGACGAACTCGGCGTCACCGAGGGGAAGTTGCTCGTGGGCATCTCCTTCGGCCACGCCGACGAGACCGCTCCGGTCAACCGGGTCACCACCGAACGGGCCGCGCTCGCCTCCACCACGACCTTCCACCGCTGACCCACCACAGCTCGGCCGCTCGCGCCGGGTCCCCGTCGGCGCGGGTGAGCAGTGAGGTCGCGTCGTAGCTTGCGCCGAGCGTCTCTCGGTGGGTCACCTGCATCCGGTGCACCGAGTCGGGCGTCCAGAGCCGGCAAGAGTTCGGGAACCTGACCAGAGAGTTCGGGAACCTGACCAGTACGGGAACGGCGCGCGTGTCCTGCGTCGAGCCCAGGCCGACAACGAGGGAACGCAGCACGCAGGCCTCCGTCAGGCCTCCGTCAGGCCTCCGTCAGGCCTCCGTCTCCACCTCGGCCGGCGCCGTCAGGGCGCCGGACCACCCGCACCGGCCTGCCAGGTGGTCATGGACAGCGCAGGCCGTCGGGGCAGCGCAGGTCAGCCGGGCTGGCAGTCGGACGGGCGGTCGCTCTGCACCGCGTCGAGCCTGTTCGCCCACTCCCAGTTGGTGCTCCGGTCGCCCGTCCAGATCGTTCGGTAGAGGCACTCACCGGGCCTGGCCCAGTGGATGGCGTAAACGGTGACATCGGCGTTCGACTCGAAGGAGGCGGCCTTTCGGTGCACCTGCTCCGGTACGTCGGTGTAGCCGAACGGGCGGTAGCACCAGCTCGCCCCGGCGTAGTTGGGCGCGGCGTAGAAACAGACGTCTCCCGGCGCCGACCCGCGGTCCGGGGCGGGCAGGGTGTGGGTGCCCTCGGCGGACACCGGGGCGGCCGACAGGAACGCTGTGGCGATGACGAGGGCGAGAGTGGCGGCTCGGCGGTACATGTCGGCGGATCTCCCAGGGGTTTGTGGCCGGAGTTGTGCAGCCGACCTCCCCCGGCGGCATCGCGGCTATGCGGCCTGTCACCCGCAGCGGTGAGTAGTCGTACCGCAGCCTTCGCGGAACCACGTACGAGGATTCGGTGGACCGTCCGGCGGGAGATGCAGGCCGCCACCTGCCGGCGCCGTGCGCGACGCGGTGGGCGAGTCCGGTGGGGACGTACTGCAGGGGAGTGTGCGGCGCGTACCGGTGGGTGTCGCGTGACGTCCTGCGAAGCCGGGCCGTTGCAGGATGTGTTCTTCACCGGCGTTCTCTGGAGGCTCCATGTCCCGTACTCGTACCTCTCTTGCCGCCCTGCTGCTGGCTGCGGCCGGTGCTCTCGGGGTGGCCTCGCCCGCTCTCGCGCTTGCCCACTGCCCCGATCCCGTGACCGCGGCGCTCTCCGACGAAGCCTACGAACGCTTGCAGAAGGAGTCGCCGGACGCGCAGGAGCTCATCAAGAGCAACCCGGCCTACCGTGACGTCTGGCTCGGGTGCGCGGCGCCCAGCCGGGTCGAGCCGAACGTCTGGGGACAGGGCTACGTCTGCATTCCGGAGGGTGCCGTGCAGTGAGTCGCTGTCCGTGAGCGGGGCCGGCTCAGCCCGCCCCGCAGGGGCCGGATGCCGAGTCGACCGTCGCGTGACCCGACACCCTCCGAACACCAGAGGCCCCGGCCACGGCCGGGGCCTCTGCCATGTAGGTAGGAGGAGGGGCGAAGTGCCCCGGCGGGCGGGTCCTTGGGTGGGTCCTTGCCCTCAGAGCTGCGTCTGTGCCAAAGCCTGTGTCGGCAAGGTGAGGATCTCGGCCCCGTCGTCGGTGATGGCGATCGTGTGCTCGCTGTGGGCCGTTCGGCAGCCTGTCGCGCTGCGGAGCGTCCATCCGTCGGCATCGGTGACGAGTTCGGCGGTGTCCGCCATGACCCACGGCTCCAGGGCAAGGAGCAGCCCGGGGCGGAGTTTGTATCCGCGGCCGGGCCTTCCGGTGTTCGCCACGTGCGGGTCCTGGTGCATCGTCGACCCGATGCCGTGTCCTCCGAACTCGGTGTTGATCGGGTAACCCGCCTCGCTGAGGACCGTGCCGATGGCATGGGAGATGTCGCCGATGCGAGCGCCGGGCCCGGCGGCGGCGATCCCCGCGGCCAGCGCGCGTTCGGTGGCACTGATCATCGCGACGCTCTCCGGGGGAGTGGAGTGGCCCACGAGGAAGCTGATGGCGGCGTCCGCGGCGACTCCGCGTTGGGCGACGGCGAGGTCGAGTGTCAGCAGGTCGCCGTCGGCGAGCGTGTAGTCGTACGGACGTCCGTGGAGCACGGCGTCGTTGACGGCCGTGCAGATGTAATGGCCGAACGGGCCGCGTCCGAAGGACGGTTCGTAGTCGACGTAACAGGACTGCGCCCCGGCCTCGACGATCATGGCCTTGGCCCACCGGTCGATGTCCAGCAGGTTCGTGCCGATCGTGCTGCGGCTCTTCAGCGTCTGCAGGATGTCGGCGACCAGGGAGCCTGTGTCTTTTGCTCGGGCCAGCAGCGTGGGGTTCAGGATCTCGATCATGCGGCGTCCTTCTCGCGTTGCCAATAACTATACCGGTCAAACTATACCGGTATGAGAATTGGGGTGAGCGCCGGTGCGGCCTGCCGCCTCGCCCGGTCGCCGCTGCCGGTGCGTGCAGGGCTTCGGTGCAGGCGCTTGGGCCGTTCGGGGATGAGGGAACGTCTTCCTGCTTGCGTCGCCGCAAGGACGGTCATGATCACGGCGGGTTCCCGCGGCCGCGGGACCTTCCGTCCTGCCCGGGAGCCTGCCGTGATCCTCGTCCTCGTCGTCGCCGTACTGGCTCTGTGTGCGGGGCTGGCGGCGAACCGGTTCCTGCGGCCCCGGTTGATGAGCGACGACGACGCCGGCATGGCGGTCAAGGACCTCGTGGGGCCGCTGTTGACGCTGACCGTGCTCCTGCTGGCCTTCGTCCTGGTCACCGCCTCCGGCTCCTACGGCAAGGCCGAAGTCGCCTCGCGCGGCGAGGCCCGCGCACTCGACCAGCTCACCGAGATCGCCGAGTACACGCCGAGCACGGAGCGGGAACGGGTCCAAGCGGATGCCGTCTGCTACGCCCGTGCCGTACGCACCCAGGAATGGCCCGCCATGGCGGACCGCGGCAGCGGGTCGACCGCGCCCAGCGTGTGGTCGACCGACGTCCGCCGCTCCTTCGGCGACCTGGAGGGCAAGCCCGTCTTCGGCATGCTGATCGCCGCCGACAACAAGCGCTCCGACGAACGCGAGGAACGTCTCACACAGGCCACCGCCAGCATCCCCAGCGCCATCTTCTGGTTCCTGCTCGCCACCCTCACCATCACCGTCGTGGCTCTCGGCGTCTGCGTCCCCCGGAGGAACAACCGCGGCCAGATCATCGTGCTCGCGGTGATCACCGCGCTCCTGACGGCGACGCTGTGCATCATCCGCGACGTCGACCGGCCGTTCGGCGGCATCATCAGTGTCGAGCCCACCGCGATCACCGAGGTCGAACGGCAGGCCACCCGCGACTTCCTCGCCAACCACAAGGACGCCGAGCTGCCCTGCGACAGCAAGGGCAACCGGCGTACCGCGTAATCCGTCAGGGGTGGCTTGAATTCAGGGACGGCCTGGGTTCAGGGACGGCTTGAGTGCGGTCCCGCCCCGGTCACGGCCGGATTCGCGCGGTCAGGCGCGCCTTCGCCTCGGGCCATTCGTCGATGAGCAGCGAGAAGTACACGGAGTCGCGCCACGTGCCGTCCGGGCGGCGGCGGTGGCGGCGCAGCACGCCCTCGCGCTGGGCGCCGAGGCGGGCGATGGCCGCCTGGGAACGCTGGTTCATGTGGTCCGTCTTGAGCTGGACGCGGCCCATGCCGAGGTCCTCGAAGGCGTGACCGAGCAGGAGGAGCTTGCACTCCGTGTTGACGGCGGTGCGCCAGTACGCGCGTCCGTACCAGGTCCAGCCGATCTCCAGCCGTTCGTCCTCCACGTCGATGTCCATGTACGTGGTCCAGCCGACGGCCCGCCCGCTCTCCAGGTGGACGACCGCGAACGCGACATAGTTTCCGCGCTCGGCCTCGTCCAGCACGGTGCGGAGCCGCTGTGCGAGTTCGTCCTCGGTCTGCGGGGCGGGGCCGCCCTGCCACCGCCAGACCTCCTCGTCCCGGCCGCCTGCCAGGAAGAGGTCGCCGAGGTGCTGCTCGGTGAGCGGTTCGAGACGTACGTGACGGCCGGTGAGGGTGACGGGCTGCGGTGTCTTTGCGGGCATGGGCCGTAACGTAATCAAGGATTGCTCTAGATTCAAGATCTCTTTGCGCTAGTGCAAACAGGTCCTGATGCCTGTGGTGAGCCTGTGGCGAGTCACAGACGCACGAAGCTCACCACGAGTACGGCCAGGGACAGCAGCAGCATCCCCAGGCAGTTGACCCAGAACGCGGAGTTCAGGGCTCGCGCGCGAATGTGGGCCGCGGCGGCCGCGAGGAAGTAGACGACGATCGCCGCAGTGGTCGTCATGGCCACGCCCGGCACCCAGAGCCCGACGGTGAGACCCACGACCGAGGCCGTCTTGGCGGTGATCAGCGCCCACCACCAGTCGCGCGGGAACCGTACGCCTTCCAGGCAGTCGACTATGAACTTCGGCGGGCGGAGCATCAGTGCGGTGTCGCCGGCCTGGATCACGAGCAGGACGATGACGGGCCAGGCCGGGGTGGGGAGTTCGGAGAGGGACATCGATGACTACCGTTCTTCTGCGGTGATGAATTCAGCGGTGTGTCGGATCCTGGTGACCGCCTGCTGGAGGTCGGTGGCTCCCGCGGCGCGCAGCATCAGCTCGCCCAGGTAGCCGGCGAACATCACCTGCGCGCCGAGCCGGGCGCGGGCGTCCGGCATCCCCGCGTTCACCATCGCGGCGGTGAGGTTGGCCTCGGTCAGCGTGCGCAGTGCGCCGAGGGCCGCGTTCTCGGTTCCGCCTCGGGTCAGGGCCCGGAAGTACGCGCCCGCGAGCTCTTCGTTCTCGGCGAACAGGTCGAGGAACGGGTCGAAGTAGCGGGACAGGTAGTCGACCGCCGAGGTGGTGGACTCCGCCGCCGGTGGCGCGGGGATGCGGGCGGCGATGGCCTGGTCGTACACCAGGCTCAGCAGGGATTCCTTGTCCCCCGCCGCCATGACCGCACCCACGGAAACGCCTGCCTCCGCGGCGATCTGACGCACCGTCGTGCCCTGGAAGCCGTGCTCCTGGAAGAGCCGTGCGGCGGCCTCGGTGATGCGGGTGGTGGTACGTCGTTTCTGCTCAGCACGGGTTGGCTGAACGTGTTCACTGAACATGTTCAGAGTGTAGGAGGCGTGGCTGTGCCGACGCAACAGGCAATGAGGGTGATGCGGGCGGTGCCGGCAGCGGTACCTCCACTGCCCCGGCGGGGTTCCCGCGTCAGCGGGCCGCGCCGCGGAGGGCCACCGCGGGGATCACGGCCAGCGCGAGCGTGCCCGCCGCCATCGCCAGGAGGGGGTAGCCGCCGCCCGCCACCACCAGGCCCGAGGCCATGCCGCCCGTCGCACCCGCCAGGGCCATGCCCACGTCGACCAGGCCCTGCACCGAGGCGCGGCTGTCCGCAGGTACGGCGTCCGTGATCAGGGCGGTGCCGCCGACCAGGGCCAGGTTCCAGCCCACGCCGAGCAGGACGAGCGAGCAGGACAGCAGGAGCACGCTGTCCGGCGGGGCGAGGCCGGCCAGCAGACCGGCGGCGAGCAGGACGGCGCCGGAGGCGGCCGCCACCGGCAGCCGGCCGACCCGGTCCGCGAGCAGGCCGCTCAGCGGGGACGGCAGGAACATCGCGCCCACGTGCAGCGCGATGACGAACCCCGCGGCCTGCGTGCTGTGGCCGTGCCCGGTCATGTGGACGGGCGTCATCGTCATCACGGCGATCATCACCAGCTGGGCAGTGATCATCACGGTGGCGCCCGTGACGACACCCGGGGTGAAGCGGCCCGACCGCCGGGGAGCCGGGACGGCGGACCGGGGCTCCGTGTCCGGGCCCGGAGTGTCAAGGGTCGGTGCGTCAGGGACCGGTGCGTCAGGGGTCGGTGCGTCAGGGACCGGTGTGTCCCGGGCCGGTGCCTTGCCGTGCGGCGACTCGGCACGGGCCAGCAGCAGCGGGTCGGGTCGCAGCCACAGCAGCAGGACCAGACCGGCCGCCGCGTAGGCGACCGCCGCGAGCAGGAAGGGTCCTGCCAGTCGCGGAATGCCCCAGGCGTGCGCGAGTGCCCCCGTCGGTCCGACGAGGTTCGGCCCCGCGACCGCGCCCAGCGTCGTGGCGAGCAGCACCGTGCCGGTGGCGCGGCCGCGCCGCTCGGGCGGCGCGAGGTCGGCGCCCGCGTACCGGGCGAGCAGCCCCGTGGCGGTACCCGCCCCGTACACGAAGAGCGACGCCAGGAGCAGGACCGCCGACTGCCAGGCGGCGCCGGCGACCACCCCGACGCTGCCGAGCGCGGCGGCGCCGTGGCCCAGCGCGAGACCGGGCCGCCGACCCCGGCGCTGCGAGATCCGCCCGATGACCGCGGCCCCCAGGGCCGCGCCCCCGGTGAACAGCGCGACCGGCAGCCCGGCCAGGCCCGTGGATCCGAGCAGGTCCTCGGCGAGCAGCGCGCCGACCGTGATCCCGGCGGCCATGCCCGCACCGCCGAGTGCCTGCGAGACGACGAGTACGGTCAGGACGCGCCGCAGCACGCGGGGCGACGCCACTCCCTCGGTCCGCGGGGCCGTCTTGCTCACACCGCTCCCCGCACCGGCTCCTCCGCGCCGCCCTCCAGGGCGGCGATCTCCGCCAGGGACAGGCCCAGTTCGTCGTGCAGGAAGCGTACGACCGTCCAGTGCGGCAGGGCGTCCGCGTCGAACGGGCCGAACGCGGCGGTGTAGAGGGGGATCCAGCGCAGTGCCTCGTCGGCGGCCCTCTCGCGCCCCGGGTCCGCCTGGTAGGCGTCGTACGAAATGCTCCGGTGGTGGATGAAGTGGCCGCCGGGGAGCCGCTGTTCGCACAGTTCCCGGTACTCGCGGGTCTGCAGGATGAGGTAGTGCCAGATCTCGTCGATGTCCTGCTCGACGGGGAGGAAGAGGCCGCCGAGCCAGTCGGGGTGGCGGGAGACCAGGTAGAGGTAGCGGAGGCACTCGCGGACCTGGTGCGTGACGACGGAGGCGGCCGGGGCGCCGGGCTTCGCCGCGAAGTACCGGACCACCTCGTCGTGCAGGACGGTGCCGAGCAGCCCGTCGGCGGTGGGGGCTGTGCTGTCAGTGCTGCTGGGGCTGCCGGTGCCGGTGCGGGTGGCAGGTGCGGGTGCTGCGGGAGTGTGCATGGCGGGGTCCTGTCGGGGGTCGTCGCTGGGGTCTGTACGGCGGCGGATCAGGACCGGGCCGGGTCCGCCGTGGTCAGCCAGGCGTACTTGCCGGAGCGACCGATCGGTATCCAGGTGCGGTGCTCGACATGGCAGTTGCGCCCCGTCAACTCCGTGATGGACGCGGCCAGTTCGGATTCCTCGTAGGGCTGGAGCGGCGAGTCGTCGAAGGTCGTGTACCGCAGCCGGCACCGGCCGTCGGCGGTCAGTTGCAGCTGGTGCAGGAAGACGCCGGGGGTAACGCCGGTGATGCGGGTGTCGAGATCGGCCTGGGCGACGGGGCCTCGGGGCGTGGGCAGCAGTTCCTTCTCGCGGCCGCAGAAGGAGACGATCTCCGCGGGGTCGGTGCTGCCGTCGCGGGTGCGGACGCAGTCGCCGGAGCGGTAGCGGACCAGCGGCATGTACGGGTTGCGGATGCTGGTGACGATGAGGCTGTGGATCGAACTGCCCGGCTCCACCGGGATCAACTCCACGCTCATGCCGTGCAGATAGGGCTGGTAGTGGCCGTCCGCGTCGCTGTAGAAGAGGTAGCCGAGTTCCGTGCTGCCGAAGAGGTCGATCACGGGACAGTCGAAGTGGGCGCGCAGATAGGCGCGGACGTTCACCGGTGTGTACTCGTAGGCGTGGACGATGCCGGCGGGCGGCGGGAAGCCGTCCCACAGGTCCCACTCGGTGACCTTGCGGACCAGATGCGCCAGGTGGTAGCCGGAGCAGTCCAGGAGGTACGAGCCCTTGGGGTGCGCGGCGCTGATCTCCCGGATCTCGGCGAGCATCCGCTCGACCTCAGGGCGGTCCCAACCGGCCGGATCCAGCCTGCGGTTGAGGTACAGCGTGCGGTCGTCGAGCCAGCGTTCGCCCGAAGTCGCGCCCGGGTTGGCGGCGTTGACGCGGGCGACGTGCTCGGTGGCGAGGACGGTGGTCAGTGAGATCCGCCGGGCGCCGTCGTGCCAGGCGGCGCCGAGGTCGGGGTGTTCGCTCCACAGGCGGTAGTAGGAGTGGAGCAGGAAGTAGGGCGGCCGGATGAGCTGCATGCGGGCGTGGTTGGTCCCGGTGGACAGTACGAACTCGGCCTCGCCCGTCTCCAGGGCGCGGGCCAGCCCGGGGGTCATCCAGTTGGCGGGGAAGTCCCGGGCGATCTCCGGCTTCTCAAGGATCGGGAAGTCGCCGCGCTCGATGGAGGCGCGATAGAGCGGGACGTTCTGCACCTGGTCCAGGACTTCGGCACTCGGCAGGCGGTTCAAGAGGGGCTCCAGGGCGGGGAGGGGAGGGGCGGGGCTGCCGCAGTGACGGCTGCGACAGCCCCGCGACACTTCAGCGGGTCATCTGCGGGCCCTGACCGGGCCCTCAGAGGGTCAGGAAATGCAGCCGCTCTTGCCGGTGGCGCTGATGCAGCCGCTCTTCGGCGTCGCGCTGATGCAGCCTTCCTTCGCCCGGGCGCCGTCCAGGCCGGAGTTGGCGGCGACCCACTTCTGCCACACGGACTCTTCGGTCATGCGCTTGATGAGCTTCTCCATGATGAAACCTCCATAGATGTTTCTTATTCGGCATTCGCCAGTGAATGGACGGGATTCTTGGCATTCGTCCCACCCACAACGAACGTAAAGAGTTGGTCAAGGGAGTGTCAAGAGGGGCGGACTGGATGGCGTAAATCCCACCTCGCGCACGGGGGTTGCCCGAGGGCCGCGTTTGACCTGGGAGCGGGCACGCCGAAGGGCACGCCGGCGGTACGCCTGTGGATGTCGGCGGTACGCCTGTGGGGGTGCCGACGTACCTGGCCGCGCGGGCGAGGGCGCGGTGGCGGCGTTCAGGGAAAAGGGGCCGGGGAGGCTCGTGGCCGACCGGTGTCAGGGCCCCTTGGGTTTCTCCGTGGGCCCCTCGGGGCCGGAACCGGCCACCGGTAGCACCTTCATCCGCACCGCTTCCGTCCCGCTGTCGTTGTGCCCCACCGCCCAGTTCTCCAGCGTCGTGCGGCAGGCGTGGTCCAGATGGCGCACGACAGTCAGGTCAAGTTCGATGGGCCGGTCCTTGGGCAGGGCTTCCAGCGTCTCCAGGATGCGGGGGAGCCGGAGGAAGGTGGCGTTCCCGGTGAGGGTGACGACCAGCCGTCCGCCGGTCAGTTCCCTTACGTCCACGTTTACGTGGGAGGTGTCCCAGGCGGTCTTGACCACCGCGAGTCCGAGGCCGATGAGTACGCCTTCGAACATGTTGGTCACGACGATGGCGATGGCGGTGGTGACCAGGACCAGGGCTTCGCCCCGGTGGGCGCGCACGAGCGGGGCGATGTCCTTCACCGGCAGCAGCTTGAAGCCGGCGTGGACGAGGACGCCGGCGAGGGCGGCGAGGGGGATGATGCCGAGTGCGGCGGGGAGCAGGACGGCGAAGAGCAGGAGCCAGCCGCCGTGCACGATCCGCGAGAGCGGGGTCCGGGCGCCTGCTTGGACGTTGGCGGAGCTGCGGACGATGACGGCGGTCATCGGGAGGGCGCCGAGGATGCCGCAGACGGTGTTGCCGACGCCCTGGGCGACGAGTTCCTTGTCGTAGTGGGTGCGTGGTCCGTGGTGCATGCGGTCGACGGCGGCGGCGCTGAACAGGGATTCGGCGGAGGCGATGAGGGTGAAGGCGAGGACGGTGCCGAGGACGGCGAGGCTGCCGAGTGCGGCCAGGTCGCCGAGTCCGGGTGGCTGGATGGCCTGGAGGAGTCCCTTCACGGTCACGTTGGCCACGTCCAGCCCCAGTCCGGCGGTTACGGCGGTGGCGAGGGCGACGGCGGCCAGCGGCGCCGGTACCCGCCGTATGCTCGCGGGGAGTTTCGGCCAGAGGACGAGGACGGCGATGGTGCCCAGTCCGATCCCGGCGGCGGTCAGCGCGGTGGGGTCGGAGAGGGTGTCGGCGACCAGTCCGGGCAGTCCGGCGATCTTGCCGAGGCCGGAGAGCGGCTGGGTGGCTCCGGTCATTCCGTAGAGCTGGCCGAGGATCAGGACGAGTCCGATGCCGGCGAGCATGCCGTGGACGACGGAGACCGAGATGGCGCGGAACCAGCGTCCGCAGCGCAGCAGTCCGAGGACGATCTGCAGGGCGCCGGTGAGCAGCACGATCGCGCCGAGCGTGCCGAGTCCGAATTCCCGTACGGCTTCGAAGACGAGCACGGTGAGTCCGGCGGCGGGTCCGCTCACTTGGAGGGCGCTGCCGGGGAGGAAGCCGACGATGAGGCCGCCGACGATGCCGGTGACGAGGCCGAGTTCGGCGGGGACGCCGGAGGCGACGGCCACGCCGACGCACAGGGGCAGGGCGACCAGGAACACGACGAGCGAGGCGAGCAGGTCCTGGCGCAGAACGCCCGGTTCACGCAGCGCGCGAAAAGGGGTGAGGAGCGGATTGACGAAGGGGGACATGCGAGTGGGGGGTCCTGTCGTGGGGGCGGTGCGGTTGACGGGGTGCGGCGGCCCTCACAGCGGACCGAACGCCGGCCGTCCGTCGGATGACGGCCGGTGGGCGGTGACCGTGCCGGTGTGCACCTCGTAGTACCAGGCGTGCAGGGTGAGTGAGCCGTCGTCGGTCCGCTCCCGCACGCAGGGGTACGCACGCAATCTGGCCAGCTGTGCGAGCACGTGCACCTGTACGGCTTCCGCCACGTCCGCGGAGGACGGGACGACGGAGCGCAGGGCGGCGTCCGGGGCGACGGAGTGCTCCAGCCAGTCGCGCACGGCCGGTACGGCGGACAAGTCCTCGCCGCGTACGAGCGCGCCGACCGCGCCGCAGTGCGAGTGCCCGCAGACGACGATGTCGCGGACCCCGAGCACGCACACCGCGTACTCGATGGTGGCGGCCTCGCCCATGGGGCGGTTGTCCTGGCCGACCAGGCCGCCCGAGGGGTAGGGCGGTACGACGCTGCCGGCCGTACGGAGTTCGAAGAGCTCGCCGGGGCGTGCTCCGGTGATGAGGGCCGGGACGACACGTGAGTCGGAGCACGTGACGAAGAGGGCTTCGGGCGACTGCCCGGTTCTGAGGGCCCGGAAGGCCTCGGCGTTACGGGGGTCCGCCACATGTGTCGTGGCGAAGGAACGGGCGTTGTCGATCAGGGACTTCAAGGTGGCCTGCCTCCTGCGTCGCTACGGCGGGGCCGGGACGCGGTGTGGTCGGGTCGGAAACGGCAATGGGGTGGCGCGGGCTGCTGTCGCAGCGGGCCGTGCGTCACCCGAGAGACAGCCTGAGGGGCTGTCATGGCCTCCACTTTGCCATCGCATTAACCTTGGGGAACAGAGTAAATTTCTGCCAAAGAATGAGTAATAACCGTCCCTGGGCTGGGAATTCGTCCAACGATCAACCGCTCGGTGGTGATCACGTGCAGATCGCGTGGAGCGCCGGCGGCGATTCTGTTCGCGCGGCCTTGCGATCGCGACGTGGTCGAGGGCGTCGGGGAGGCCTTGTTCGGGAGCGCTCGGGGGAGGTGCTGGGAGGAGCGTGATTCGGGCTCCCGGCCCCCGGTCCGCGAGGGCTGAGGCGCACGCGAACGCAACCGCTCGGCGAACGGCCCACTGCCGACGTCCGCGTGGAAGCCGGATGCGTCGGCGAACCGCTCGCCCGGTGGGTACTCCAGGCTGCTGCCGCCCAGGAACGCCGGCCGGGGAACCTTGGTCCCGGGCGGTGCTTTCAGCAGCGCCTGCGCGCTTCTCGGCACCAGGTGGTCAGGCACCTTGATGCCGACACCGCAGCGTCGTGCCCGGCGACGGCCTCGGCCAGGGCGGTGGGGTGTGCGGATGCGTCGAGGAAGTCGGCGATCAAAGGGGCCGTTTCGGGGAGTTTCGTCTCCCGTGCGCAGTGGCTGGTGTCGAAGACGTGCACCTGCGCCTCGGGCAGGGCGCGCAGAGTGGAGTGCGTCCCGGCTTCCGGTAAGCACGCGTCACCGCGGCCGCACAGCGCCGGAGTTGGCGGACCGTGCGGTCATTACGCCTGTGACAGAACGAAGACGTCGCGGAGGACTGCCTGTAACTCGGTGCGAGATACAAATACTTCCGACCGCACACACCGCGCTGCTCCTGGGGGAACACCGTGAAGTACACCCGCATCACTGCTCTTGCCGCCATCGGCGTTGCCGCCACCCTCTCGCTCACCGCCTGTGGCGGCGACGACTCCGTGAAGGACTCGTCGTCCTCTCAGGGTTCCTCGTCCTCCTCCTCGTCCTCGTCGTCCGCTCCGTCCTCGGACGGCGGCGGCTCGAAGGCGGAGGGGGGATCGGGCTCCGGCGGATCGGACGCCGGCGACGCGAAGTCGGGCTCGGGCAAGGACAGCGGGTCCCGTGCCGACGCCGGTACCGACGCCGCGAACGGCGCGACGAAGACCAGTGGCAAGGCCAAGTTCTGCAAGACGGAGGACCTGGCGATCGACGCCAGGAACGCCGCGACCGACAAGGACTCCGGCAGGATCGACATCACGATGATCAACCGGGGTTCCACCACCTGCTCGGCGACGGGCTTCGCGGGCGTCAACATCAAGGACGCCGACAACACCTCGAACCCCATCGAGCGCGGCCGCGCCGAACCGCGCATCACCACCCTGAAGCCCGGCGACGCCGCCGTCTTCAACCTCGCCTACGACATCGACAACACCGGCAACAGCCTCGCGCACCCGACCCACATCCAGGTGACGCCCCCGAACGAGACCCACACCGTGAGCCTGAACTGGCCCGCGGGCGCGGGGGAGATCAAGGGCGCCTACACCGACGTTCAGGTCTACCCCACGCACACGACCAAGTAGGGGCGGGTCCGGTGGGGCCACAAGTGCCGCGCGCACAGCGGGACTTGGGTGCGTACCCCGGCGTAGGTCCGCCCGAAGTCCCGGTGGGCCGAGCGCTGCCGACCGGCGTTCCCGGAACGGTGGCTGGCACACGCGCATTGGCCTGCGCGTGCCCTTCACGGCTCCCGGCGCCGGGGCTAGCGTCGAAGGCCAGGAATCCACATACGCTCCGTTGGGGACGACGATGCTCCAGTCACGTGAGTTGTTCGACAGCCTGGCTTCCCGGGCAGACCACCTCGACATCCAGATCCTGGCCAGGGCTGCCGACGCCCTCTCCGAGTGCGAACAAGCAGTCACCGCGTGCGTGACGGGGATGCTCGCGGAGAAGGACGGCGACGAACTCCGGGTCGCCATCAACCGTGACCTGGACTGCGCCGACGTGGTGGCTGCCACCCGGCGCGTACTGACGCGTGGGACGGACGCGGATCACGCGCTGCTGACCCTGCAGTTGGAAGCGTGCGCGCTGGCCTGCGAGCGGAGCTTCGAGATGTGCAGTCAGTACGCGAGGCACCACGAGCACTGCCGCATCTCCTCACAGGCCACGGAGCGCGCCACCACCGCATGCCGCGAGGTCCTTCAGGCGCTGCGGCCCTAGCGCGCCGGCGCTCAGCAGAACACGACGTCGCCCAGACCCGGCCCCTCGTGCCGCCGCCAATCTTCGAGGGGCGCGGCTCCGGGCGCGTACCAGATCCTCGTAGCCGCTGACCGGCTCCCGCCGCAACCCGCACCACCGACCGGGCCTCGACGGCATCGGTGTTGCCGATCAGCGGGCTTCGGCGGCACAGGCGGTTTCCGGCAACACCCGGCTGAGCTGGGGCAAGCGCGTTGCGGCGGGGAAGGACGTGGCGGCAGCGCTCATCGCAACGTTGCGGATGCTGCGTTCGCCAGGTGCAACGGGTGCGGGACCCACCATGCTGTTTCCTCTCCGGAGGCTCATCCGGGGTGGGGACACGGCCTGGATGCACGGCCGTTGGCCGAAGAGGAATCTGGTGAAGAGTTCACTGTTGTCGATGCGGGCCGCGCTCGTGCTGCTCCTGGCGGTACTGGCAGGAGCAGGAGCCGGGGCACTGTCCCTCCTCGCGGGCAGGTCCCTCGCGGAGAGCGTTCTGATCGGTGCGGGAGCTGCGGGACTGGCGGTCACGTTCTTCGACCGGCTCATCGCCGCCGACAGCGCTCCCGGCAGCACGTCCGGGAGCACGTCCGAGAGCAATGCGGGCAGCAATGCGGGCAGCGCTCCCGGCAACGCCGTACCACCCAACAGTCAGGGTCCGGCAGCTGCGGCCGGTGACGGCAATGGGTGATCTCCGGCCACTGGCCGACAGCCTGGGCCCGGAGTCCAGCGCCCTGGCACAGGCACTGCGCGAGCTGTTCTGCGGACTCGACGTGTCCGTGCGCCGGTACGCCAGCCGCCGCTACCGGGACGCGGGAACGCTGTCGCGCTATCTCAGCGGCACCCGCGTTCCTCCGTGGGAGGTAATCATGGATCTCTTCACCGACCTCGCCGAACACTGCGGCATCCCTCCCACCCCGGAGGCGATCGAGCTGGTGCGCCGTCTGCACAGCGCGGCCGTGGAGACCAGCGCGTCGCCCCGGCACGCCGTTGAGCTGCTGGAGGCCCAGCTCGCGGATGCCGACCGCACCGCCCGCCGCTCCACCGCCCACGGCGACGTACTGGGCGAAGCGCTCCTCGACCGTCGGCACCGCATCGCCGATCTGGAGGTCCGGCTCAGCCAGTTGGAGGCGGAATGGAGCGCGGAGCGGGCCAGGGCAGACTCTCTGGCCGAGGCCCTGGAAGCCGAAACACAGGAGCAGACGCCCGACGTCGCCGACCTTCTGCTCGAACGAGGGGTGCTCCGCCAGGAAGTCAGCCGGCTGACCGGAGAGTTGGAGGAGGTACGGAAGCGACGGGATTTCGCGGAGGAGCGCTGCGAACTTCTGGAGCGGCAGCTGGAGGCGATCGAAGCGGTCGAGGTGGTCGAGGCGGTCGAACTGGCCCCGCCGGAAGCCCCTGTTCCTGTCCCCGTTCCCGTCGCTGTTCCCGCTCCCGTCCCCGCTCCGGCCCCCGTGCCTGCGCCTGTGCGCGTGCCGCAGTGCATGCCCAAGGTGCTCATCGTGGACGACCAGGCGGACAACCTGCTCGCGATGACCGCCGTACTGTCCTCGCTCGACCAGCAGCTCGTGGCCGTGAGCAACGGACGTGACGCCCTGAAGGCCCTGCTCGACCACGACGACTTCGCGGTGATCATTCTGGATGTCCAGATGCCGGAGATGGACGGCTACGAGACAGCGGCCCACATCAAGCGGCGCACCCGCAACCGGGACATCCCCATCATCTTCCTCACGGCCATGGGCACCGACTCCGAGCACTCCGCCCGCGGTTACGCGGCCGGCGCCGTCGACTACATCGGCAAGCCCTTCGACCCCTGGGCGCTGCGTGCCAAGGTCTCCGTCTTCACCGACATCTTCCTGGAACGCCGACTGCGCGCGGGATGAGCCGGGACTTCGCCGCGCTCAGGCGGGAACCGGTTCGGCCTCGGGATACGGGCTGAGCATGGTGTCGAAGTAGCCGTCCGGGGCTCCCTCCAGGAAGGTCGACAGGTTCTCCAGGAAGGCGCGCAGCGGGGGCGTCGCGTTGTGCCGGTCCAGGTCTTCCTGCGAGCGCCAGACCTCGTACAGGAAGAAGCGGCCGTCCTCGTGCTCGTGGAGGTGGTACTGCAGGTTGCCGGGCTCCTGCCGGGTGGGTTCCACGAAAGAGGAGAGGATGCGCCGGACCTCGTCCGCGCGCTCCGGCCGGGGGCGGAGGAAACCGTAGAGGGAAATGGGGTGAACCGTGTTCGTCATGGCCCTCACGCTAAGATCTCACATCAATGTGAGATTCAAGGGTTTGTGAGGGGCGTCACATGAAGATCGGCGAACTCGCCGCGGCGACGGACACATCCGTCCGGCTCCTGCGCTACTACGAGGAGCAGGGCCTCCTGACGTCCTACCGTCTCGACAGCGGCCACCGCCGGTACGACGACGGTGCTCCCGCCGTGGTCCGTCGCATCCGCGCACTGCTGGACGCCGGGCTTCCGACCCGGGTCATCCGTGATCTCCTGCCGTGCGTTCGCCAGGACGGTACGGTCGCCGAATGCCGGCTGGGGACCCTCCAGGAACACCTCCAGGGTCTGGACGACCGGATCTCGGCGCTGTCGGAGACCCGCACCTCGCTGGCCGGGCTCATCGCCGCCACCCGGACCCACGCACCGACACTCGCGTAGGCCCTCCTGGCCCACCGGCTCGAACCGTTGTGCTGGTTCACGGGCTAGCGGTCGGAATTGTCCGCGAAGGGTCGCCGGACGGTCGGGAGTGGACATATTTATGCGGCTCTATCCAGCCATTCCCGAATCACAGGTACTTCGTGGGCTAACTGCGGTTTTTGTCCCTGGTCTCCACGGTTGCGCCGCGGGAAAGTAGTACCGGCATATGCACCACCCCGGGCGGCTCCGCGAGGAGCGCGCACGGTCTGCCGATGCTCCGGCTCTCCGGGGCATTCGCCAGACCCTTCTTGACAGTTCCACCGCCGGTCCGCCCTGTTGCGAAGCCCCCGGACCCAGGACTCGTGCGTGACGGCGGCCGGTAGATCGGAGTTCCTCCGTGTCTTCCACGTCCCCAGCCCGCCACCGCTCCTGGCGGACCCGGCTGACCGCCCTGCTCGGCGGAGTCGTCCTCGCCACGTCAGGTCTGTTCGCGCTGGCCGCACCGGCCCACGCCGACGCCGACCTGCAACTGTCCGAGTCGGCCGACCCCGTCGCGGTCAACACCAGCTACACGTACACCATCAACCTTCCCTTCATCGGCGACTCGTTCGCCAGCCAGTTCAACATCACCGCCGACCTGAGCGGGGCTGCGGCGACCTTCACCGGCTGGTCGATAGCCAGCGACGTCACCGACACCTGCACCCTGACCGGGACGCATGCCGCGTGCACCATCTTCCCCGACAACCTCACTGCTGACCACGGGGTGATCACTCTGACCGTGCTGCCCACCGCGGCGGGCACCGTCAACATCACCTCGACCGCCACCGTCCCCGGGTTCGGGCAGTGGGGCACCGACAGCATCAGCACCACGATCGAGGGCCCCTCAGGGGCCGACTTGGCGACCACCATCGCCGACACCCCCGATCCGGTCGCGCTGGGCGACTCGTTCACCGACACGGTGACCGTCACCAACAACGGCCCCAGCACCGCGACCGGCGTGACCACCGCCGTCGTCTACACCGGGTCCGCCGCCGCGATCGGCACCATCACACCCAGCCAGGGCACCTGCTCGCCCAGCGGCTCCACGGTCAACTGCGCCTTCGGCTCCCTGGCCAACGCGGCCTCGGCCACCGTGACCGTCAGCGTGGCCCCCTCGGTGACCGGCACGGTCACCGCGACCGCCACCACCACCGCCACGGAGACCGATCCCGTGCCGGGCAACAACAGCGCTGCCGAGTCCACCACCGTGAACAACGCCAACGGCTGCACCATCACCGGCACCAGCGGCAACGACACGATCAACGGCACCAACGGTGCCGACATCATCTGCGCGCTGGGCGGAAACGACACCGTCAACGCCGACAACGCCAACGACACCGTCTACGGCGGCGCCGGAAACGACACCCTCAACGGCGGCAACGGCAACGACACCCTCAACGGGGGCGACGGCGACGACATCCTGAACGGCAACAACGGCGACGACACCCTCAACGGAGACGCGGGCACCGACACCGCCGACGGCGGCAACGGCACCAACACCTGCCCCGGGGCCGAGAACCCCACCAGCTGCACCCCGTAGGAAGACGACCGCACCACGCGCCCGTCCACAGCTGCTGCCCCGGCCCGGACCAGGACCGGGGCAGCAGCGCTGTCCGGCCCCGGCTGCGGGAACGCGCCGGGTGCTCCGTGCCGGGGGCGTGAGCCGGGTGCGGTAGGGCGCGTGGATATGCGCAGGCGTTATGCCGCGATGTGGTGTGCGTTGATGCGCCCCCTCAAGGGGAATTGACGGTTCTGCTGTTTACGCATCAACTGATCTCAGACACCTGGCAGTTCGTGCGGTGGTGCCGGCGAGCAGCTGGGGTGTGTGGCTCTTCGGGCGGTTGCCGTCCCGGTGTGCCGCGGTGCAGGTCCGGTTCCGTGCCGCGGCCCGTGTGGTGGTCTGCCGGCCGCGCCGTGCCGTGCCGTGCGGCGTCGGCGAGCAGCCAGCGTCTTCCTCGCCCCTCTCTCCTCCCCCTCTCTCCTCCCCCCTCTCTCCTTCTCCTCTCGATGCTGCGGCGCAGTGCGGCGCTGTCGGCTGTCCCAGAAGGACGGACCTTCCCATGGCGACGGAGTTCGCCCGGTCCGACAGCACAGCCGTCGCCGAGCAGCAAGAAGGGTGGGTGGGGTTATGTCCTGTTCGCAGCAGATGCCGATCGCGGTGGTGGGGATCGGCTGCCGGTTCCCCGGTGGGGTGGATTCGCCGGGCGGGCTGTGGCGGCTGGCGGCCGAGGGGCTGCAGACGGCCGGGCCGGTGCCGGCCGACCGCTGGGACGCGGCGCGGCTCGCGGCCCTGCACGATCCCGAACTGGAGGCCCGGGCCGCGGTCGGGTGCTTCCTCGAAGGGGATGTGTGGGCGTGGGAGCCGGAGGCGTTCTCGGTGGCGCCGGCCGAGCGGGAGTGGGTGGATCCGCAGTCGAGGGTGATGCTGGAGGTCGCCTGGGAGGCGGCGGAGCACGCGGGCATCCCGATGGACCGGATGCGGGGTTCACGTACGGGCGTGTATGTGGGTACGTACGCGCCGGACAACCTCTTCCGCGAGGCCCGCCCGGTCGAGGACGCCCCCAACAGCCCGTACCTCTTCGGGAATTACACGGCCAGCACGGCGGGGCGGGTGGCGTTCGCGATGGACCTGCGCGGCCCGGTGATGGTGGTCAGCACGCACTGCTCGTCCAGCCTGGTGGCCCTGGATGCGGCGTGCGGGGCGCTGACGCTGGGCGAGTGCGATATGGCGCTGGCGGGTGGGGTGTTGCTGATGCTCGCGCCGCAGACCCAGTACTTCGAGGCCCCGCTGCTGTTGTCGGAGCAAGGGGCCTGCTACGCCTTCGACACGCGCGCCGACGGCTATGTGCGGGGCGAGGGGGCCGGTGCCGTACTGCTGAAGCGGCTGGTGGACGCGCGGCGGGACGGGGACCGGGTGCTGGCGGTGATCCGGGGCAGCGCGGTCAACAACGACGGACAGTCCACCCGGCTGACGGCGCCGTCCACGGAGATTCAGCAGCGCCTGTTCCGGGAGGTGGTGGACAGGGCCGGGATCGACCCGGGCGAGGTGGGGCTGGTCGAGGCGCACGGACCGGGCACGATGGTGGGCGACCCGATCGAGTACACCTCGATCAACGCCGTGTACGGGCAGGGAAGGGGCCGGTGCGCGCTGGGTTCCGTCAAGACGAACATCGGGCACGCGGAGCCGGTCTCCGGCATCGCCGGGTTCATCAAGGCGGTGGAGTGCCTGCGGCGCGGTGTGATTCCGCCCAACCAGAACTTCGAGGAGTGGAATCCGGGCATCGACCGGGCCGGGGAATCCCGGCTGTTCGTGCCTACCGGGCCGACCCGGTGGCCGGTGCCGGGCACCAGCCGCCTGGCCACGGTGTGTTCGTACGGGGTGAGCGGGACCAACGCCCACGTGGCGCTCGAAAGGGCGCCCGCCGTGCGCAGGCGGCGCGCCGGGAACGCGCGCCCGGCGGCCGGTCCCGGGCAGACGCGGTTGTTCCTGCTGTCGGGGAACTCGCCGCAGTCGCTGGGGCAGGCCGCCGGGCGGCTGGCCGACTGGGTGGAAGGGCAGGAGAAGGCGGAGAAGGTCCTTCCCGACGTGGCGCACACCCTCGCCCTGCGCCGTCACCATGCCGACCACCGTGCGGGGATCGTCGCCGGTGGACCCCGTCAACTGATCGAAAGAGCCCGGGAGTTCGGGGCCGGTGAGGAGCCCGACGGGGTGACCGCCGGGGTGCCGGTGCTGCCGCCGGAACACGCAGGGCCGGTCTTCGTCTTCACCGGACAGGGCTCGCAGTACGCGGGCATGTGTCAGGGGCTGCTGGCCGACGAGCCGGTGTTCGCCGCGGCCGTCGACGAACTGGAGCCGTTGATCCGGGGGGAGTCGGGGTTCTCCCTGCGCAGGATGATCCTGGAGCCCGCGGGGCTGGTCGGGGTCGACCGGATCCAGCCCACCCTGTTCGGGGTGCAGGTGGCACTGGCCGCGCTGTGGCGCTCCTGGGGCGTCGAGCCGGCCGCGGTGATCGGCCAGTCGCTCGGTGAGGTCGCCGCGGCCGTCGTCGCCCGGGCGCTGAGTCCGGCGGACGGGGCGAAGGTGATCTGCCGCCGTGCGGCGCTGCTCGCGAGGATCGCCCACGGGGCGATGGCCTCGGTGATGCTCAGTGCCGACGAGACCCGGGCCGCCCTCGACGCGGCGGGCGCCGACGGGGTCTCCCTCGGTGTGCTGACCGCACCCCGCACCACCGTCGTCTCCGGCGACGCGGCACAGGTCCGCGCCCTGGTCGACACCTGGAACGCGGCCGGCACGGTGGCCCGGACGGTCGACGTGGACGTGGCCTCGCACTCCGCACAGGTCGACCCGATCATCGACGAACTGTCCGCCGCGCTCGGCGACTTGTCGCCCGGCCGACCGCAGCGCACCGTGTTCTTCTCCACCGTCAGCGACGATCCCCGCGACCCCGGTCCGCTGGACGCCGCGTACTGGGTGCACAACCAGCGTGACACCGTGCACTTCCAGCGCGCCGTGACCGCCGCGCTGGAGGACGGGCACCGGCTGTTCATCGAGTGCACCGCACACCCGCTCGCCGCCCGCCCCATCCTCGACATCGCCGCCGCGACCGGTGTCCCGGACGTGCTGGCCGTGGGCAGTCTGCGCCGGGACGTGGACGATCAGGAAGCGTTCCTCACCCACCTGGCCACCGCGCACAGCGCCGGGTACGACGGGATCGACTTCGCCTCCCGCTACGGGGACGGCGAGCTGGCCGAGGTCCCCGGCACGGCCTGGAACCGCACCCGGCACGGCGGCGACCGGACCCCGTACACCCTCGTCGCCCCACATCTGCCGGCCGCGTCGCAACACCCGCTGCTCGGCGGCCACGTGACCGATCCCGACCGCCCCGGCCGGCACTGCTGGCAGACCCCCGTCGGCCCCCGGCGCCTGCCCTGGCTCGGCGACCACCAGGTGGCCGGCACCCCCGTCCTGCCCGGCACCGGACTCGCCGAGATGCTGCTGGCCGCCGCGGCCGAGGTCTTCGGCACCGACCGCATCGCGCTGAGCGACCTGCGCATCGAAGCGCCGCTGGTCCTGGACCCGGAACCCGAGGTCACCACCCGCCTCGAACGCACAGGGGATCACTCGATCGCGGAGGTCCTCACCCGTACCCAGGACGGCCCGCTCCGCCACGCCCGGGCCACCGTACGGCCCCTGACCGACGGGGAGTCGCGCCCCGAACCGGACGCGGCAGGGCTGCCCGCCGCCGATTGGACCGACTCCGACCCTGCTGACCTGCACCGGCACTTCCGCGACCGGCACCACGTCTTCCACGGCCCCGCCTTCACCGCCATCGACCGCATCCAGCTCCACCCCGGCCACGGCCGCGCCGCCGCCCGGGTGCGGATCGCCGACAGCGCCCGAGTCTCGGCCTGGACAATGGCACTGCACCCCGCCCTGGCGGACGAGTTCGTCCAGACGGCCGTGGCCGCCTGGCTCGACTCCTGCCCCACCAGCCCCGGACCGGTCGTGGTCGCCGGCGTCGACGAGATCCGCCTGTACGGTCCCACCCACCATGCCCGCCTCGCCTGCGTGGAACTCCACGACGCCGACGACCTGGCCTGCACCGCCTCCGGACAGCTGACCACCGCCTACGGCACCGTCGTCGCCGAACTCCGCGGCCTGCGCCTGGCCAACATCACCCCGCCCGAGCAGCGCTACACCGCCCGGCTGTCGCATCTGGCCTGGCTGCCCGCGCCCGCCGTCCCGGAGCCACAGGGAAGCGACCAGCAATGGCTGATCATCGCCCCCGAGAACACCGTGTGGGACAGGCGGCTCGGCCACCTGCTCGGCAGGAAGACGGCAGGCAGCCGCCGACTCACCCATCCCTGCGACCGCTCATCGACGGACCAGCAGCTGGCCCGGGCCCTCGGGACCGGGACCGGGGCCGGGACCGGGGCCGGACCACCGTGCACCCACGTCCTGCTCGTCCTCGGCAGCGACAGCGGTCCCACGGCCGCCCGTACCACCGTTCAGCGCACGCTGACCGTCCTGGGCCATCTGGCCGGGCGGGAGACGCCGCCCCGGCTGTGGGTGATGTGGCGCGGCGACCCCCCGATGGCCGCCGCCGGGGTACGCGGACTTCTGCGGACTGCCGCCTTCGAGCACCCCGAACTGAGGCCCAGCAGCCTGGAGTTGGCCGGTGACACCCCACTGGAGGCAGTCCTCGCCGACCTGATGGCCGACGACCTGCCGATCACCGAGATCGCCTGGCGGCACGGGACCCGCCACCTGGCCCGCGTACGGCCAGGCCCCGGCCCCACCGCGGACGGCCTGCCCGAGCCTGTCAGGGCCGGGAGCTATCTGATCACCGGCGGCCTCGGAGGCCTCGGACTGCTGACCGCACGCCGGCTCGCCGAACGCGGCGCCCGCCGCATCACGGTCTGCGGCCGCAGCGCCCCCACCGAGACCGCCGCACGGGCACTGGAGGACCTGCGCACCACGACCGGTGCGGCCATCGAGGTGGTGCGCGGCGACATCGCCGACCCCGGCACCGTCCGGCAGGCACTCAAGACGGCCACCGGCGGCGACACCCCGCTGCTCGGCATCGTGCACGCAGCCGGCGTCGTCGAGGACGCCACCCTCGCCCACCTCGGTCAGGAGCTGCTGGAGAGGGTCTGGCGCGGCAAGGCCGAAGGCGCCTGGGCCCTGCACGAGGCCACCCTCGACACGGACCTGGACTTCTTCGTCGTCTACTCCTCCCTCGCCTCACTGATCGGCTCCCCGGGCCAGGGCGCCTACGCCGCAGCCAACGCCTACCTCGACGCCCTCACCGCCCACCGGCACAGTCTGGGCCTTCCGGCCACCGGCATCCACTGGGGCGCCTTCAGCCACGTCGGCCGCGGCCAGCACCTCGCCCAACAAGGCTTCGTGCTCATCAACCCCACCGACGGGATGAACGCCTTCGAACGCATCCTGACCGAAGGCCACCGTCAGATCGCCTACAACTCCATCGACCCCGCCCAGTGGACCGCCCCCTACCCGGCCCTCCGCCACTCCACCCTCCTGACCCACCTGCTCACCGACACCCCGGCGGCAGCCGCTGCCACCGGCTCCCCGGTACGCGACGAACTCCGCACCGCCGACAGCGAGACGGACCGCCGCCGGATCCTGGAGGACTTCATCACCGGCCAGGTCCGCGAACTCCTCGGCGACACCACCCGCCACATCGGCCCCCACACCAGCCTGGTCCTCCTGGGCCTGGACTCCCTCGGTGCCGTCCAACTCCAGCAACGCCTCCAGAACGGCCTCAGCGTCCCCATCAAGCCCGGCGTCATCTGGACCAAACCCACCGCGGCGGCCCTCACCGACTGGCTCCTGGAGCAGATGGGCGAGACGGGCGAGATGGGCGAGACGGGCGAGGCAGGCCAGGCGGGCGTACGACCGGCCGAGAGCGGTGGTCGCTGATGGACGAGGCCTCTCCTCGGGGCAGCGCCATGAGCGCACCGAACCCCTGGTGGCGAACGCCGATCGCGGTGTGGAGCTGTGCGGGAGTCCTCTGCGCCGGAATGTTCCTCTGGGTGATGGGCGGTTGGATCCTGTCGGGCAACGCCCGTGTGAGCCTCGGAGCACTGGGAAACGAGGGGACACCACTGCCGGGGCGGCCCTACGAAACCGTCCTCTGGATCACCACCGTCTTCCTGACGGCCGGAGCGGTCCTGGTGATCGGGTGGGTCGTGCGGGACTGCCGACGCCACCGTGCGATCACCTTCCGCGGCGCACTGCTGGTGGGTCTGACGGTCAACATCTGGGCCGCGCCCATGGTCGCCGTTCACCATGAGGCCTTCGGCTACTCCACGGCCTTCGTCAACTACAGCTCCTGGTCCGATCACATTCCGGGATGGCACAGCCCGGTCCCCTCATCGGGGATGAGGGAGACCATGGTCTCCGCACTGCCGGGCATGCTGTTCGCCATCATGTGGCCCGTCCTGGCCAGTTGGCTGATCAGGCCGATCCTGCGTCGCCGCCCCGCGCTGTCCGGCGCGAGACTTCTGAGTGCCGTGTACCTGGCCGGAATTCCGGCGGTGCTGCTGGTCACCTGGTTCATGTCATTCACCGGAATGGTCACCAGTGTTCGCGGAACGCCAGGGCTGACACTGTTCGCGGGGCAGTGGTTCCAACTGTCGCTCGTACACGACCTTGTGGGCGCCGTGCTGCTGACGACGACCTTGGTCGTGCCGTACCACTACCATCTCCGGGCAGGTCACGACGACGCCTCGATCTGGCGCGGCCTGAACGGAGTACCGGCCAGGCTGCGTACACCGGCGAAAGTACTGTCCGGTGTCGCATTGGCCAATGTCGCTTTCCTGTCCTGGATCCTCGGCGGCGTGATCAGTAATTCGCTGACCGTCCCCATGCCGCCGGACACCTTTCCTTTCCCCTATCCGTACCCGCTGCCGTGAGTGAGAAGCCGCTGATGCCGACCACCTCATCGGGCCACGCGATCGTGATGGGCGCGGGAATCGCCGGGTTGCTCGCCGCACGGGTCCTGCGCGAGTCCTATGCCCGGGTGACGATCGTCGAACGCGATCGGCTGCCCGCCGCGGCGGAGCCCCGGCCCGGCGTCCCGCACGGACGCCACGGGCACCTGCTGACCGCCGGCGGCAGGCTGGTGATCGACGACCTGTGCCCCGGTTTCACCCAGCACCTCACGCGTGCGGGCATCAAGACCCTCGACGTGTGCCGCGACGTACGCATGCAGTTCGCCACCGGTCTGGCCCCCGTCACGGAATCGGGAATCCTCGTACAGCCCGCGAGCCGGCCGCTCCTGGAAACCGTCCTGAGGGACCTGACCACGCAGGCGGACAACGTGACGGTGCTGGAGGACCGGACGGTCACGGGGCTCGTCACGGAAGGACATCTGCGCCGGGTGAGCGGTGTCCAACTGCGTTCCGGGGAACGGCTCCCCGCCGATCTGGTGGTCGACGCTTCCGGACGCACCAGCCACCTCCGGGACTGGCTGTGCGCCCACGGCGCACCACGAGTGCCGGACACCACCGTCGACGTCGGCTTCACCTGCATCAGCCGCCTCTACGACGCGGGCGACGCGGACCGGGCCTGGGCCGAACGGTTCAAACCGCTCCTCGGCCCCCTGTTCAATCCCGGCCAGGAACGTGGCGGGTTCATCCTGCCCATCGAGAACAACCGCGTGATCGTGAGCCTGCAGGAGCGCCCGGGGCAGCAACGATTCGCCGACGACGCCGAGTTCGACCAGCACGCCTCCCAACTGCACGAGCTGTACGCGGACGTGCTCACCCCACTACGGCCACTGTCCCGTCCGATCCGGTTCGGCCACACCATGACCCGGCTGATCCAGTACGACGCGGCAACGTGGTGGCCCGCCGGGCTGATCGTGGTCGGCGACGCGGTGTGCACACTCAACCCGATCTACGCCCAGGGAATGACCACCGCCGCACTCCACGCCCGTCTGCTCCGCGACACCCTCGCGCACGGCCCGATCACGTACAGGACCCGCGAATTCCAGCGCCGCCTGCGCCGCCAGCTCGCCTGGCCCTGGCTCGTGGCCACCAGCTCCGACCAGGCGTGGATCGACCACGCCAAGCAGAACGGCGCGGCCACCGCACGGCTGCTCGACCGGTTCTCCTGCTGGTACATGGACCGCTGGCGCGACCACATCCCCCACGACCCCGCCCTCTACCGGGCCCACATGGCGATGGCCAACATGGTCACCGGCCCGGCCGCCCTCCCCGCCCTGACCGCCCGGATCCTCCGGCGCCCCCCGCGCGGCCTCGACGGTTGAATCCCTCACCTGAATCCCTCACCCACTCCGAAGGGACCAGTGATGGCCAACCGGTCGCCCGTCCCCGGCCCGGCCGAGCGCACACCGAGCAGCAGGTGGTGGTGCCCATCGGTGTACTGGGCCGCCGCCGGTCTGTCGCTCATGGTGTTTCTGGTCCCGGTATTCGTCCGTTGGGCGCTGGACGGCAACGCGCACGCCCATCCGGCCACCGGCTACACCATTCCCGACCATCTGAAGATCCTCACCCACATCTGCCAGGCGATTCTCTTCCTGATCGTGGTCGGGGCCGGAATCATGTGCTGGCGAACCTCCCGCCGGCTGGGCGCTGTCAGTATCAGCGCCGCCCTTCTCATCGGGTTCTGTCTCTCCGGCTGGGCCAGCCCCTACATCAACACGTTCCACTACGTTTCCGCATCCAACCGGTATGACTTCAACGTCATTTCGTGGGGGCCATACCTACCGGGACTGCAGGGGCAACCGCCGGGCGTGGAATCGTTCAATCTGGCAGTCTTCGGTTTCGCCGCCGCGAGCTTGTGGTACTTCGTGGCGATCGCCATCATGCGATTCCTGCACCGGCGCCGCCCGCGCTGGAGCACACTCCGGATCATCGCTGTGACTCAGATTCCGATGTTGCTCGTCGATGTCGTCGGAGTTCAATTGCTCATCAGGTTCGGGGGGTTCTGCTTCGCCAACACCTTCCCCGGGATCACCATGTTCGCGGACGAGTGGTACCAGCGGCCCATGGTCAGCTTCGTGACGTTCGCCTTCGGCTGTGTACTGCCTCTCACGGCAATGGTCTTCAGCGCCGAGGTCCGGAACCGGACGGTGCTCGTCCTCCGCGGGTGCGACCAGCTGCCCGGTCCGATTCAACCCTGGGTCCGGATCTTCGCGGGAATCGGTGTGGTCAACCTCTTCATCTTCGTTTTCGCGATGACCGAGGCGTTGGCTTCGCTGCTCGGGCACCCCAGCGCCACGGTCCCGCAGTGGTGCCAACTGCCCCAGCCCCACGCGCCGCAGCACTCCCTTGCTGCCTGACCCTGCCCGCGTGCGGGGACGTCTGTGAGACTGGGGTGCATGGAAGCAGCGTTCGCCCGTACGGTGTGGCAGGTACTCGAACCACTGCACGCGGTCACGTACTTCGCGCCCGAGAGCCGCGAAGCCAACGGCGCGGTCGGCCTGCGCGGCTTCTGGATGGGCTACTTCGCGGCCCGGGCCGCACCGCTGGGAGCGGTTCCGGCGGGTGTGGTGGAGGCGGTCTTCTTCAACTTCCACCCCGCCATGGTGCGACGTGCCATCCCGGACGCGTGGGGATTCGCCACGCCCGGGACCGTGCTTCGCGCCCGCACCGAGGCGGCTGCCGGAGCACTGCGCCGCACCACCACAGCACTGTCAGCGGCGGATGAGGTGGATGCGGCGGATGAGGTGGATGCGGCGGATGTGATGGACGCGGCGGACGCGGCGGCGGAGATCGTGCCGCTGCTGGAACGGGTGGTTGCCGACGCGGACGGGGCCGGGCGCCCGCTGTTCGCCGCCAACCGCGGCCTGCCCACGCCGGAGGACCGGGTCGGCGCCCTCTGGCAGGCCGCCACGACGCTGCGCGAACACCGCGGCGACGGCCACGTCGCCGTGCTCACAGCCGAGGGCCTGAACGGGTGCGAGGCCCATGTGCTCTTCGCCGCCTGCGCGGACGTACCCGCGGGGATCCTGCGGGACAACCGCGGCTGGTCCGCGCAGGACTGGCAGGCGGCCGCGGACCGCCTCACCGTACGGGGACTGCTGGACAGCGGCGGACGGCCCACCGACCGGGGACGGGCCCTGCGCTCCCACATCGAGGCTCGCACCGACGCCCTCGCCGTCCAGCCCTACCGCACCCTCACACCGACCGAGGCCGCCCAACTCCTCGGCCTCCTCGGTCTCCTGGCCGACCGGGTCCTCACGTCCGGCACCATCCCGTTCCCCAACCCCATGGGCCTCCCGCCCCGTCACGCACGGGCATAGCCCGTCTCCGCGTACGCCTGGAATGTTTGTTTGAACCTTGTCTGTTTGAGATGCTCCGTGCCATGTCCCAAGCGATCTTGAGTACCGAACGGGTCCGGCTGGTCCCGCTGTCCGACGAGCATCTGGAACACCAGCTTGAGCTCGATGCCGACCCCGAGGTGATGCGTCACCTGGGCGGTGCGCGCAGCCGTGAGCAGGTGGAGGCAGCGCTGCGCGGGAATCTCGCGGATGCAGAGCGGGTCGAGGGGCTGGGGTACTGGGCCGGGTTCGTCGAGGGAGACTTCGCCGGCTACTGGATCCTGCGGCCGCCGGGCACCGCCGACGAGGAACCGGCGGAAGGGCAGGGCGAACTCGGCTGCAAGGTTCTGCGGCGCTACTGGCGGCAGGGGCTCGGCAGCGAGGGGTCTCGTGAGCTCCTCCGGCACGGGTTCGAGGACCTCGGGCTGACCCGGATCTCCGCCATGGCGGCGGCGGCCAACTCCGCCTCGCGGGCCACGCTGACCGCTCTCGGGCTGAGTTACGTCCGTGAGTTCCAGTCGCCCGCCGAATACTTCCCGCCCGGTTCCGACCTGCGCACGGCCGAGTACGCGTTCACCCAGGAGCGCTGGCACGAATTCCAGGGTGTGTGATCGACGCCCGGAGGCAGCTGAGCGCGCTGCCCGGCCACACCGGTCGGGCAGCGCGCTCAGTCGTATGCGGACGGCTCATGCATCAGAGTCGCCCGGTCCGCGGGTCAGCAGCAGTTGGGGAAGTCCCATGTGTACCAGTTCGCTCCGAGGGCGGGGCGCATCTTGCCCACGGTGGCGCCGTTGCTGTTGAGGAGGGTGATCCACGTTTGGAAGTTGCCCTGATTGTCGCCGGACGTCACCTCGATGGAGCTCGCGGCGCGGGCAGTACCGACAGGAGCGGGCATGCCCATGGACACCCATGAGGTCCACTTCTGGTTGACGGTCCAGCGCGTCCACACCGCATAGTCGAGGCCGACCAGGAACTGTTCCTTCTCGCCGTTCGGAAGCGAGTGCTTCGTCACGCCGTAATCACATATGTACTTGCCGCCGCCCCCTGCGGAGCAGGTATCGGCCGCCTGCGCCGGTGTGGCGGCCACGGCCAGTCCGGCCATGGTGACGATGGCGACGACGGCGGCCTTGAACTTCTTCAACCTGGGCACCCTGTTTTCTCGGAACACTTCACTCAAGCCGGGCCTTTGGGCCAGGCTTTGACACACCGTCACTCTACTGGTCGCCGGTGAACAGTCCTCGGCACCCGTGGCCGGATCGCGCCGGGTGGCAGCCCTTGGCCGGACGACCGGACCGCTGACCACTTCGGATCGGCGCCGGGTGGTGACGTTCGTTGATCCCTGCGGTACGCCAGAACTATGCAATGCGCGCAGGGTGGGCAGCCGACCGTACAGGGCCCCGGATCGTCTTCGAGGACGAGCCGGGGCCCTCTGTGACGCCGCCCCGCAGCCGTGTCCGCAGCACCCACCCACCACACCGGACAGATCGGCAACGCACCGCACGACAGCGCCCGGGACCTGGCGAGGAGCCTCGAAATGCAATATGGGAAGACTCAGAAGCCGAAGGGGCGTCTTGACGGCAAGGTGGCCTTCGTGACCGGTGCGGCCGGAGGGCTCGGCCGCAGCCACGTCCAACGGATGGCGGAGGAGGGCGCCGACCTGGTCATCGTGGACATCTGCCGGTCGGTCGACACCGTGCCCTATGCGCAGTCCACCCCGGAGGACCTGCGCGACGCGGTGGCGGAGGTGCGGGACCGGGGCCGCCGCGCCGTGGCGCGACAGGCGGACGTACGGGATCGAGCCACCCTCCAGAAGGCGTACGACGCCGGGCTCGCCGAGTTCGGGAAGATCGACATCGTGGTCGCCAACGCCGGGATCGCACCGCTGCTGGTGAACGACAAGGTGCAGGCGTGGCACGACGCCATCGACGTCAACCTCACCGGCACCTTCCACACCATCGAGGTGGCCATCCGGTCGATGGTCGCCGCACGGCAGGGCGGCTCGATCGTGATCGTCAGCTCCACCGCGGGGCTGGTCGGCATCGGCGGGGCCAGCAACGGCGGGCTCGGCTACGCGGCCTCCAAACACGGCGTGGTCGGCCTGATGCGTACGTACGCCAACAACCTCGCCCCGTACAACATCAGGGTGAACTCCGTGCACCCCACCGGAGTGGCCACCCGCATGGTCGCCGATCCCGCCATCGTCGAATTCGTCGCCCGGGACCCGAATCTGTCCGGGCAGGCGCCCAACGCCCTTCCGGTGCGCATGATCGAACCGGTCGACGTGTCCAACGCCGTCCTCTGGCTGGCCTCGGACGAAGCCCGCTACATCACCGGCGTGACGCTGCCCGTCGACGCCGGATTCATCAACCGCCGCTGAGTCGCCGAGCTGGAGGTGGAGCACCATGACCGATCAGTACGCGGACACGATTCTGGTGGGCGGGCACGTCAGGACACCGTCGGGCTGGGCCCAGGGACTCACCGTGCGCGACGGTGTCATCGACGCGGTGGGCACCAGCGCGGACATGCTGCGGCGGCGCGGACCGAACACGCGGGTGTGGGAGCTGGCCGGCGACACCGTACTTCCGGGCCTGCACGACCTGCACGTGCACCCGATCTACGCCGGGATCCGTGAACGCCGCTGCAAGGTCCCGCAGGGTTCGAGCCTGGCCGCCACCCTGCGGATCGTGGCCGAGCACGTGTCCCGGGCCGCCCCCGGCGCCTGGGTCCTCGGCGGGCAGTGGGACGCGTTCGCGCTGGGCACCGTCCCGAACCGGACCATGCTCGACGCTGTCGCCCCCGACAACCCGGTTCTCCTGGAGGACACCAGCGGACACAGCTCGTGGGCGAACAGCGCGGCACTCAGGGCCGCCGGAATCGGCCCCGGCACACCCGACCCGGTGGGCGGCATCTTCGAGCGGGACGCCGCGGGCAACCCGATCGGCCTGCAGCGCGAGACCGCCGCCGAACTGCTCGCCGCCTCGGCGCCCAAGCCGTCCGACGAAGAGGTCGAAGCGGCTCTGGAGTGGTCCCTCGGAGAAATGCTCTCCTACGGGATCACGTCGTTCACCGAGGCCGCGGTCGGGTTCACCGCCGGGGCGCGGGCCGAACTGCGTGCCTACACCCGGCTCGCCGCACGCGGAGCCGTCAGGCAGCGAGTGCGCCTGTGCCTCGTGTGGTCCCCCCACGACCCCTCGTGCGAGGACGTGATTGCCGGACGGAACCACTACGCGATCGGTCACCTCACGCCCGACTGCGTGAAGATCTTCCTCGACGGGGTACCGACCGACAGCCATACGGCCGCGATGCTCGAACCCTACAAGGACACCGTGGCGGGCCGGGACCCCGAGTTCAGCAGGTACGGGATACTCGCGATCGCACCGGCGGTACTCAACCGACTGGTCACCCGCTTCGACCGGATGGGCATCACGGTCAAGTTCCACGCGGCCGGCGACGGGGCGGTCAGGGCGGCCCTGGACGCCATCGAGGCCGCCCGTACGGCCAACGGGCACAGCCCGCACATGCACAACGTGGGTCACTGCACGTTCGTGTCGAAGGCCGACATCGTGCGGGCGGCGCAGATCGGCGCCACGTTCGAAGTCTCTCCCTACCTGTGGCGGCCCTCCCCGATCTGCTCCGACATCGCGGCCGCGGTCGGCCAGGCAGCAGTCGAACGCGCCTGGCCGGTCCGCGAGATGCTGGAAGCCCGCGCACTGGTCGTGGCGGGGTCGGACTGGTGCGTCGTGCCGTCGGTGAACCCGTGGGCCGCCATCGAAACGCTCGTCACCCGCCAGGAGCCGGGGGGGAGCGCCGACAGTTTCGGCGAGTCCCAAGCCATCACGCTGGAACAGGCCTTCGACCTGTTCACGGTCAACTCCGCACGCCAGGAGGGCATGGCGCACCGGGTCGGACGCGTCGAGCCGGGCATGCTCGCCGACGTCATCGTCGTCAACCAGGACCCCTTCGACGTGCCGATCGGTCAAGTCCACACCACACAGGTCAAGTTGACGTTCATCGAAGGCGAGCTGGCCTTCGACGCGAACACCCGAAGGCCGGGGGCTCCGCCGCGGTGAGGGGGCCGGCCGGCAGCGAACTTCGTGCACAGGCGCTACGGGTGGTGCTTCGGCACTCGCCTCACCTCAGGGGAAGGGCCTCGCGGGTGGTCTCCTTGGAGTGGGAGCCGATGGGTGTGCGCATCGCGCGCTCGTTCTGGAAGAGCACGAAGTTGATTTCCCGTGCGGACCGGTCGGATCCTTCCGTGAGCACCCTCGACATCTCCCGCCTCAGCTGACCCAGCCCGAGCTTGTCCACCGCTGTGTCGTCGAGCGGGGAGATCCGGTGCGGGCTGAGGGACGGTTCGAGCCCGAGGTCGTTCTCCGCCTGCCGGAACAGCCTGCGGCTGACGATGGCGACGTCGAAGTCGCTGGCGGCGTCGAACGGCACCTGCCGTTCGTAGGAGATGCCGGACAGTGCGCTGCCCTGAAGGTACGCCTCGGCGCCGGGGTCCACGCGGCGCATCGCCCGCCGCAGTGCCCGGCCGGCGGTCTCGCTGAACTCGGCGAACTGCTCGGCGGAGGAGAAGCCGAACGGGAAGCCCTGCTGCCGCGCCGCACTCCAGGCGTCCATCTCCAGGGTCACCTGCTCAAGGGTCATCGGTGCCGGACGCTCGCCCCACATGCGCAGGAACGCGTTGGCCTCCCGCTCGCCGTGCCCGAGCGTCCGGGCGTGCGCCCGGACGGCGTCGATGTCGGCGATGGCCCGCAGGTAGGAGTTCTTCAGCGTCGCCAGGTTCTGGGCCGTCTCCGGCGCGGCGAACCGCCCCACGTCGAGGCCCAGCTCGGCCGCCTGCCGGGTGCGCAGGAACAGCTCGAACTCACGGATGCCCTTCTTCACGATGCTGAGATACACCGCGTACACGAGCTTGCCGAACTGCGCCGAGCCGGGGAGGAGCGGCAAGTCCGTGTGCAGCACGCCGTTGGTCGACCGGAGGACGCCCCGCCAGGCCGCACGCACCTCCGCCTCTGTCTCCGCCGCCCGGACGGCCGCTGCCCGGATGCTCTCCTCCAGCGCGGGGTTGCCGAGCAACTGCCGACGGAACGCCGCCACATCGCCGGTGCGGTTGAACGCTTCGACGGCCGGGCGCAGCGCGCCGCCGCCGCGCAGCAGCGACGCAACCGCCGCCGTGTCCAGGCCGACGCCGACCAGCGCCACGACGACCCATGCGAAACTCGGGTCGTCGGACAGCAGTTGGGCCCCGTGCGCCGCCGAGAGCATCTCGTACCGGCGGAACTCCTCCACGGCCTGGTACGTGCCGATGCCCAGAGCGGTACCGGTCGCCGTGACCGCGACCGCGCCGGTGCCGCCGGACAGCAGCCCGGCGGCGATCGCGACGACCGCCAGCACGATGCCGGGGACGGCCTCGCCGATGGCCACGTTCCGGGCGCGGTCGCGGATGATCAGGTCGTGGACCGAGTCCGGGCCGATGTGCTGAGACCGGTACGACGCTGCCATCAGGGCGTCGAGCTGGTAGATCAGCACGGGCCGGTCGGCAAGATGACGTCGGGTCCTGGCGATGTCGCGGCGGCGCGCGGCGATGTACTGGCGCACCATCGGCCCGGCCTCGCCCGGTTCCGCCCGCGCCAGCCGTTCCCGGTCGAAGTCGGCGTCGGCGATCAGCGGGTGGGCGCCCGCGACGCCGCGCATCGCACCTTCGCCCCGCCGGCGTGCTGCCGTCGAACGTGACGCGTGCTCAAGCGCGAGATCCGCCATGGTGGTGCTCTCGTGGACGGAGCTGCTGTACGCCGCGCTGCTGCGCGCCTCGCGCTCGGCTTCCGCGTAGTGCTGTCGCGCTCCGGTCGCGGCCACCGCCCGGTGCAGTTCCGGGCCTGTGGCGGTGCTCCGGTAGCGCTGCTCCTGCTCGTAGAGCGTGTGCTCATAGCGGTCCAGCATCACCCGCGCGACGGCCAGGGATTCCTGCTCGTACGCCTGCTCGTACTGGCGGACCAGAGCCTCAAGGTCGGCGATGCCGCCGAAGGGCGCCAGGTCGGCCTCCAGCTCCGATCGCATCCGGTTGGTCGTGAACTGGTTGCCCAGCGCCGTACCCATGCCCATCGGGCTCATCCCGCCGCCGCCGACCGTACCGGCGATCGCCGTGCTGTTGGCCACCATCGATGTGTACAGGCGGTAGCGCCGGTAGAGCGCGTCCAGGCCGGAGAGCCGGGAGACGATCAGTTCCCGTTCCCGGGTGGCGGTCCGGCGTTCCTGGCGCTCGGTGAGGAACCGCTCGACCGACGCCTCCAGTTCGTCCCAGCGGGTCGTGCCTGCGGTGACCCGGCTCCGGTACTCGGCCAGCTCCGCCGGGGACAGTCGGGCGAGCTTGCCGGCGATCCGCAGTACGGTCCGGCAGTCGTCGGGCCGTACCGCCCGTACCCTCTCCTCGCCGAGCACGGCACGCGTCTCCGGCGGCAGCTCGGCGATCGCCTGCCGCTGCCCGATCAGGTCGTCGCGCAGCAGCATCCAATACCGCGCCGCACCCCGGTCGTCGCGCGAACCGTCGAGTCGCTGCCCGACCCGGACTTGCGTCCGCTCCCAGAGCCGACGGTCGGTCTCGGCATGGAACACCCCCTGCTCGGCCAACGGCAGCCCGCTGAAGAACTCACGGCGCTGCCGGCGTTGGGCCGTCGTGGCTGACGTGATCGACCGGTCGGTGACCCGGATCGGGATGTAGCCCTGCCGCACGTGCGCGTCGGTGACGGCCGGCGCGGCGTCGGTCCACGCCCAGTGCTCATCGTCCCGGATCCGCCGTGCCTCCTCATCGGTGGCGATCGACCGGTACTGCTTGATGAAGGCGATCAGCAGTCCGTCGGAGTCGAGCCGGGAGCTGATGCGGACGCTGTACGAAAGCGTCGTCACGGCCGCGCCCGTCGCCTGCGGATTCCTGTCCCGCTGCAGCAGGACGTTGCCGCCCAGCGCCCGCTGCTGTGCGGCATGGACCAGTTCGTGGGCGAGCAGCCGGTCGCCGCGGGGCGTACCCGGCGCGTACTGCCCGGCGTCGAACACGATGTGGTGCGCCGCGGTGAACGCGAACGCCCCCATTGCCCGCGCCGCCTGGGCTGCCTTCGCTCCTGTGTGGATCCGTACGTGGCTCAAGTGGTTGCCCGGCGGCGCTTCCGTCGGCGCCCGCTCCGGATGCGGCCCGACCGGCGCCCGCTCGGGATTCGGCGCGACCGGCGCTCGCTCGGGATTCGGCGCGACCGCCTCGGCCGCGAGGCGGTCGGCCTGCCGCTCGTACCGGTCCTCGGGCACACCGACGGCTGTCCGCCGCAGCGGAGGCGAGGTGTGGACCGGTATCCGGCTGAAGTCGTGCCCCAGCCGTGGCACGACCGCCCTCGCGACGTCCGGATCGAGCGGCGAACCGGCAGATCCGAGTACCTCGGGTACGACCGCAGGCAACCGGCTGGCCACCCGGGCGGCAGGCGCCGGAACGGACCTGCCGGAACCGGTCGTACGTACAGTCCTGGAACTGAAGAAGCCGCCCACGTGACCGTCCTTCCCGCGTGTCTGCTCCCGGGCCCCTGGCTGCGACTGTCCACTTCTGCCGTCACCGCCGCGTCACCTGCGGACGGCGGCGAGCGTGCGGGTCGGTCCCAGTCCTTTCTCCCTCCTTTCTCCCAACGGATACGGGCTCTGCCACACGTGTCACGCGTCCCGTGACCTCTGGGCCGGATAGGGCAGCAGGCCGGCATCGGTCTTCTCCCAGGACGCTCGGAGCTCGGCCACGAGCTTCGGTTCGTGGGCCGAGCGGTCGGCGCACTCCCGAGGATCCTGCTCCAGGTCGAAGAGCGTGTCCTTGCCGTTCCGGTTCGGGAACCGGGATTGCGTCGCGCGGTGGTACTTCCACTTGCCGCGGCGCAGCGCCCGCTCTTCCTCGGTGCGCCAGAAGAGGTCCCGCTCGGGCGCCTCCTCGCCGCGCAGCAGGTAGCCGGTGAGGCTGACGCCGTCGAGCGGGACGGCCGGGTCTGGGCGGGCCCCGGCGGCGTCGAGGAAGGTGGCGGTCCAGTCCGGCGTGAACACGGGTACGCGACTGACCTGGTGCCCGTCGACCCGGGCCGGCCACCGCAGGATGGTCGGCACCCGGATGCCGCCTTCGAGCAGCGCGTACTTGTTGCCGGTCAGCGGCCAGCTGTTGGAGTACCGCTCGCCACCGTTGTCGCTGGAGAACACGACGAGGGTGTCGCGTTCCTGCCCGGACCGCTTGAGGGCGCGCATGACCTCGCCGACGGAACGGTCCAGGCTCTCGACCATCTGCCGGTACTTGTCCAGGGACCCGCCGTCCAGGTGCGCGAGGGCGAGCTGGGCCTCTTCCAGCGGCAGTTCGAGGATGAGCTTCTCCAGGCGCTTGGCTTCCGCCGTGTCGCCCTCGGCGATCCAGGGCCAGTGCGCGGTCGTGTAGTTGAGGTTGAGCAGCCAGGGCCTGTCGTGGTCGCCCTCGATGAACTCGCTCGCCCGCTCGGTGAGGACCTCGGTGTAGTGGCGCAGGTCCTTGTAGGGCGTCTCGCCCTCGTACAGGTCGTACCGCCTGTCGCTGGTGAGCTTCGAGTAGTACTCCAGGGCGCCCCCGAAGTTCCCGAAGAACTCGTCCCAGCCCGACTTGGTGGGGGAGTGGTCGGGCAGGAAGCCGCAGTGCCACTTGCCGATCATCGACGTCGTGTACCCGGCGCGGCCCAGCAGAGAGGCGAGCGTGGGGTGGGTGGGTTCGAGACCGACGGTGGACTTCTCGATGATCGGCTCTTCCAACCCCGCTTCCGTACGCCCCGGATAGCGGCCGGTGTAGAGACTCAGCCGGGTGGGCGAGCAGGTCGACGACCCCGCGTAGCCGTCGGTGAACCGCACGCCCTGCGCGGCGAGCCGGTCGAGGTTCGGGGTCTTGATGTGCGGTGATCCGAAGCAGGAGAGGTCGGCCCAGCCCAGATCGTCGGCGAGGACGAACAGCAGGTTGGGCCGCTTGGACCTCCGGTCCGCGGCGGCTCGGAAGGGCCGCTCCTCGGCGGCCGCCGAGGTACTGGCCGCCGAGGTACTGGTCGGCAGGCCGACCACCGAAGCGGCCACTCCTGCTCCGACGGCGCCGCCGAACGCGCGGCGCGAGAGCTTCTGTTCGGGCTTGGGCACAGTGCGCTCCTTGTGTCGGGCGCCGCGGTGACGGGGTGGCGGCACCCGAGAAGTAGGAAGGTCAGGGCAAGAGCTGCGAGAACGCGGGCGGTCCGGCGACAGACGTCCGACACCTCGGTGCGCCGGATGCGGGATGCGCCGGACGCGCTGGACGTGTCGGACGCGTCGGCCGCGAGGGGAAGCTGCTGCGAAAGAGTCTGGTCCCGGTGGGGAGCGCTTTCTCATCTCGGGCCGTCGCGTTCTGTGTGTTCTCTGGGAATGCGCGGTCGCAGGTGACGGAAGAGAACGGCGTCATCCGGTGCGAATTGTCATAAAGGTGGCTGTGGATTCCCAGGAAACCTCAAGGAACTCCCCGGAAGCGCTGTGGGGTTGGGAGAGTGTGGCTGCCGCAGCCGAGAACTCATGACCGCGCCGCAAGGCGACCACCGCTGCTGAGGATGCCGATGATGCCGAAGTTGACCACTCCCTTTCCGGCGGTCGGCGGGAGTCTGCTCGTCGTGGACGACGAGCAGACCGTCCGTGAGCTGCTGCCGACCGCCCTGCGCTATGCCGGTTTCACCGTGGACACCGCCGCCAACGGCGGGCAAGCCCTGGACAGAGCGGCCCAGAACCCTCCTGACCTGGTGCTGCTCGACGTCATGCTGCCCGACATGGACGGCTTCGAAGTCATCCGGCGCCTGCGGGAGCAGCCCAATCCGGCAGCCACCCACCGCCTCGGCCCCATTCCCGTCATCTTCCTCACCGCCCGCGAAGCCACCCACGACAAGGTCAACGGACTCCTCCTGGGCGGGGACGACTACGTCACCAAGCCATTCGACCTGGAGGAGCTGATCGCCCGCATTCAGGCCATCCTGCGGAGGACCAAGGGAAGTCCCCGCGCGATCCTTAACGTCGGCGATCTCGAACTGGACCCGGAGGGGCACCAGGTCACCAGGGCGGGAGTCCCGATCCGGCTCTCTCCCACCGAGTTTCGGCTCCTGCGTTTCCTGCTCTCGAACCCGGGGAGCACGGTGACCAAGTCGCAGATCCTTGAGCACGTCTGGCATTACGACTTCGGCGGCGATCCCAGCATCGTGGACAGCTACATCAGCTATCTGCGGCGCAAGATCGACAACGGAGGTCCCAGACTCATCCACACGGTGCACGGGGTCGGCTACGTCGTGCGCGGACCGCACTCGTGATCCGACGTGCGGCGGCTTCCCGGATCCGGCGGGCCGTGAGCCGGTGTTCCCTGCGTGCCCGACTGCTGTTCCTCGCGGCGACGCTGCTGGCCGTCGGCCTGCTGACCAACGGGTTCTTCTTGATCAACGCGTTGGACGGGCACCTGATGAAGCAGGCCGATTCCCGGCTCAAGGTCACTACGCAGATCTGCGCCCGGCTGTCCGCCACCACCCTGGAATCCGGACTGGGACAGCAGATTCCCGCACAGTGGAGCCGGTTCAGCAACCCTGTGGTCCTGTACGTGAACGACCACGGAGCACTCCTGAAGCGGCTGTCCCCAGGGCAGTCACCGCCCGGCGGCGGTCCCGACCTGCCCCTCCTCGACGCCGACGCCGTCACGGCGAGGCAGGGCGAACCCTTCACCGTCGACTCCCGGGAAGGTCCGGGGCATTGGCGAGTCATGGCGGTGCCTCAGCAGCCGCCCGGCGGTCCCTCGGGTGCCGCCACGGGCACGCCCGGCAACGTGGTCGTGGCGGCCTCCCTCAGCCAGGTGGACGACACAGTGACCGAGATCCGGACCGGCTCCGCCGTGGTCGGCAGCGTCCTGCTCTGCCTCCTCACGTCGGCCGGTTGGCTCGCCGTCCGCTCCGGCCTTCGCCCCCTGACCCGTATCGAGGAGACCGCGGCGACCATCGCCCACGGCGACCTGTCCCGTCGTGTGCCCGCGCTGGCCGGGCCGCGCACAGAGACGGGACGGCTCACGGCCTCGCTCAACGGGATGCTCGTCCAGATCGAGACCGCCTTCCAGGCCAGGGAGGAGGCCGAGGCGCGCATGCGCCGCTTCGTGGCCGACGCCGGCCACGAAATGCGCACCCCCTTGGTGGGAATCAAGGGCTACACGGACCTCTACCGCATGGGCGCGCTGCCGACCCGGCAGAGCGTCGACGAGACCATGGAACGCATCGCCCGGGAGTCCGAACGCCTGGGCCGGCTCGTCCAGGACATGCTGCTGCTCGCGAAGCTCGACGAGGGCAACGGCCTCGCACGGCCCGCACCGGCGACCGCGACGCCGTACCCGCTGGACCTCGCGCCCATGGACCTGCGCACCCTCGCCGTCGACGCCCTGCACGACATCCGGGCCATGGCCCCGGACCGGTCCGTGAGCCTGACCGGCCCCGACGGGGGACAGCTCACCTCGGCTCCGGCCCTCGCGGACGAGGCACGGCTGCGTCAAGTGGTCAGCAACCTGGTCGGCAACGCGCTGGACCACACACCGCCCGACACCGGCATCCGCGTCGGTGTCGGCTCCCTCGACGATCACGCCGTACTGGAGATCGAGGACACCGGGCCGGGCCTGACGGCGGAGGAACAGGAGCGGGTGTTCGAACGCTTCTACCGGGCCGACACCTCACGCAGCAGAGACACGGGCGGCGGCTCAGGCCTCGGACTCGCCATCGTCCACGCACTGGTCACCGCCCACGGCGGCCGGATCGAGCTGCGCTCGGTACCGGGTGAAGGGTGCCTCTTCAGAGTCCTGCTGCCCCTGCCGCGCACCGAGACCTGACCACCCCGGTGGCGTACGGGACCGGAGTCCTGACCGACGCGCTCCCGGTGATCACCGCCGCACCGCCTTTCCGTGCTGTCCGAGTTCACCAGGAGTTCCCCTCCACGCTGTGCGCCTCGCGCACCGTGGGGGCCTCATTCACAGATCACCCATCCACCCATCCATCAGGGGACACTCGTGCACCGTCGCAGTTTCACCGCAGCTCTGACCGCCTCCCTCGCCGTTCCCGCACTGGCCGCCGCCGCGCCCGCGGCGGCCGACGAGAAGTCCGGCCGCACGGCGCCGGGCCTCGCAGCCCACATGCGTACCGCCCTGACCCGCGAGCTCGATGACCGGACCACCGCCCGGGCCCTCACCCCGGACCTGATGGACGTCGGTTTCGACTGGCACCCGGAGACCGCGCCGCTGCACCGCGTGGACTTCGTCATCGCCTACGGATTCGGCAACCGCCCGGCTGTCGGCGGCGGCGACCCCGCCAAGACCCTGCCCGAACCCGGCCCGGTCAACGAGGCGCTCGCCGACACCGTCGCCAGGATCCGCGCCGACCGCGACATTCCCGTCTACGCCCAGTGGGAGATCGCCCGCTTCCTCGACAGCAAGCACCACATGGACGGCGTCACCTCCATCGAGCCGGTGATCGCGGAGGACGGCACGATCACCTATCTCAGCACCGACGGAGTCGCCGCCCAGGTCGCCGACGCCCGCAAGGACTTGCCCGGCGGCGTCGGCACCGCCTGTGTCGTCGGTTTCCGCGACCACCACAAGCGCTGCGTCCAGACCACTCGCGCCCTCGGCATGGCCGCCTTCGCCCCGCGCGGCTTTGCCATGCCGCACACCTATGACCGCGACTCGGGGCAGCCCTGGACCCGCAACCGCGAGCTCTACCTCGTGCACGACATGGCGGCCCAATGGCAGTTCCTGCGCGCCAAGATGATCGCTGAGGCCTACCCCAACGGCTGACCCGGGTCCCCGCCTCCTCAGCTATGTACGGTGGAATATAGGCAGCCGGTGCAGAACGTGGAGCGAGCCGGTCACCGTCCACCCGAGGAGGACGATCGTCATGAGCGACCCCGAGGCACCTTCCCGCTGCTGCATGCCCGCCGGGGGCGGCACTCCCGCCGCCGTACGGCCCCTGCCGGCGACGCCCGCGCCGGTGCCGTACGCCGGTTCCCCGGAGGGCATGGTGCTGCTGCCAGGCGGCGAGTTCCTGATGGGCTCCGACGACGCCGAGGGGTTCCCGCACGACGGTGAAGGGCCGGTGCGAGCCGTGCGGCTGGACCCCTTCCACATCGACGCCCGCGCGGTGACCAACGACCAGTTCGCGGCGTTCGTCGCCGAAACCGGCCACCGCACGGATGCCGAAAGCCACAGCTGGTCCTATGTGTTCGCCGGCTTCCTGCCGGCCGCTCTCCGACGCGGTGCGCCCCGCCCCGAACGCACGCCGTGGTGGTGCGGAGTGAGTGGCGCCAGGTGGGACAGGCCCGAAGGGCCCGGCAGTACGGTCGACGGGCGCGGCAACCACCCGGTGGTGCACGTGTCCTGGCGCGATGCCCGGGCGTACGCGCACTGGGCGGGCAAGCGGCTGCCCAGCGAGGCGGAGTGGGAGTACGCCGCACGCGGCGGGTCGGCGCGGCAGCGCTACCCCTGGGGCGATGAGCTGGACCCCGGGGGCGAGTACCGGTGCAACATCTGGCGCGGCACGTTCCCCACGAAGAACACCGCAGCCGACGGCCACCGCGCCACCGCCCCGGTCGACGCCTTCCCGCCCAACGGCCACGGCCTCTTCAACATGTCAGGCAACGTCTGGGAGTGGTGCGCCGACTGGTGGACCACCCGGCACGGCAGCGGTCCGCTGAGCAACCCCAAGGGCCCGGCAGCCGGTACGGAGAAGGTCATGCGCGGCGGGTCCCACCTGTGCCACAGGTCCTACTGCAACCGCTACCGCGTGGCGGCCCGCACCGCCAACGGCGTCGACAGTTCCAGCGGCCACGCGGGATTTCGCTGCGCTGCTTCCGTGTCGGGGTCTTGACACCGCCCGGCTCGTCAGGGAAACCTGCTCCATACCTACTCAGGAACATAGGTGGCCTCGATGCAGCTGGACTTCGTGATCCTCGGGGCACTGGCCCTGCGACGCTTCTCCGGCTACGACCTGCGCCGCTGGATGGAAGGTCCCGGCCGCTACCTCGGCTACGGCGTGCAACTGCCGCAGATCTACCGGCGGCTCGGCAGACTGGTGGAACGCGGCTGGATCGAGTTCGAGGTCGACCCGCGTGAGGGACGGCCCGATGCCAAGGTCTACTCCCTGACCGAGCAGGGCCGTGCGGCTCTTCTCGAATGGGCCCGCAGCCCTTTCGAACCGGCCCCGCGCCCGATGGACCCCGACTTCAAGGTCCGTCTCCTCTTCGCCGGACAGCTCGACCCCGAGATCGCGCTCGACCTGGTGCGCACCGAGCTGGCGTACCGGCTCAAGCACGACGCCACCGCCCCGTCCGAGTTCTCACTGCCCGACACCTACGAACCGCAGATCCCCGAACTGGACCCGGAATGGGCCCGTGAGGTCCACACCATGGCCCACGAGCAGGGTTACGCGTCCACCGCCGCGTACATCGCCTGGCTCCAGCTGACGCAGGCGCGCCTTCAGGCGCGATGTAACCGCTGAGCTATGCGCTGCGGGCAAGAGCCCGCCGTGCGCGGACAAGAACCCGCGGTGCGGGGGCAAGAGCCCGCCGTGCGCGGACAAGAGCCCGCAGTGCGGAGGTAAAGCCCGCCGTGCGGAGCCCAAGACTCGCCGTACGGGGCCAAAAGCCCGCCGTGCGGAGCCAAAAGCCCGCCGTGCGGGGGCAAGAGCCCGCGCACCCCAGCCTCTCTCCGTTCGCCCCACCCGTTCGCCCCACCCGTCGCGCGCCCGTCGTGCGTCCTTCGCGCGCCTCGGCATGCCCTGCCGCCCGGCCGGGCGCCGTGCTGCCCGCAGTGGTACGACGACGCCCGCGCATGCCCCGGTGACCCTCGGCCATCCGCCCCTGGAGCTCCCCATGCGCATCATCTACGTCGACGTGGACACCCTCCGCGCCGACCACACCACCCCGTACGGCTACCACCGCCCCACGACTCCCCACTTGCAGAAGCTGGCCGAGAAGTCGGTCACCTTCGACCGCTACTACTGCTCCGACTCGCCCTGCCTGCCCTCGCGCACGGCTCTGACCAGTGGGCAGTTCGGCATCACCAACGGCGTCATCGGGCACTTCGGCCCGGCCGCGCAGTTCCGGCTCGACGCGGGCCACGGGCCCGAACCCGACCGCCCGCTGCTCGGCCAGCGACTCGGCCTGGGCGGCTACTACACGGCCGCCGTCTCCGTGTTCGCCGAGCGCCACCGCGCGTACTTCTTCCACGGCAACTTCCGCGAGTCGGTCCGGGCCACGAGCCGGCTCGGCGACGAGCCCGCTCCCGACGTCAACCGGGCGGCCACCGACTGGCTGCGCCGCCACGCCGCCGACGACAACTGGTATCTGCACCTCACCTATTGGGACCCGCACACCAACTACACGCATCCCGCCGAATGGACCGAGCGGATGGCCGCCTCCGGCCCCGTACAGGAGTGGCCCGACGAGGAGACCATCGCCTCGCACGCCGAGATCTACGGCCCGCGCAGCGCCCTGGACCTGCACTACTCGCTGCGCGGCCCGGCCGGGTCACCCGTCCCGCACCACATGCCCGACGCGATCCGCTCGCGCGCGGACTTCGAGCACCTGATCAACGGCTACGACGGAGCCGTCTCCTACTGGGACCACCACTTCGGCCAACTCATGGCCACGCTAGAGGAGTTGGGCATTGCCGAGGACACCGCGGTGATCGTCAGCGCCGACCACGGAGAGTCCTTCGGCGAGCAGGGTTCCTACGCCGAGCACGGACTGGCCAACGAGCCGACGCACCGCCTGCCCCTGGTCGTGCACTGGCCGGGCCTGACCGACGACCTGCCCGCCGCGGCCCGCCGCAACGACTCTCTGCTCTACCACATCGACCTCGCGCCGACGCTGTGCGACCTGCTCGGCATGGACGTGCCGCGTGGCTGGCAGGGCGAGTCCTTCGCGGCGGCCCTGCGCGGCGAACCGACCGGCTCGCGGGAGTACCTGGTCCTGGGGCACGGCGCCCACACCTACCAACGGGCCGTGCGCACGCGCGACCACCTCTACATCCGCACGTATCACCCCGGTTGCTTCCGCGCCGAGTGGGAGCAGCTCTTCCACGTCACCGACGACCCCCACCTCACCCGGGACCTCCTGGACGCCGACCCGGAGCTGACCGCGCGGATGCGCTCCCACCTGGCCGAGTGGTGGCACGAGTACGCCGGGCGCCCCGGCGCGCTGCCCGACCCGATGCAGAACACCCTGCAGACCGGGCCCACCTACTACAACGACCCCGGCCGCTACGCCCAGCATCTGCGCGACACCGGGCGTGCCCATCTGGCCGCGGACCTCGAAGAACGCCTCGCGGTCCTGAACGTACCGGTGTCCTGGCACGCCCCCGACCGCCCGCGCACCACCGAGCTGCTGCAGCGGTGGGCCCAGCTCCTGCAGACCCGTGACCAGGAATCCGTCCAGGACACGGCCGACGTCCCGGACACGGCTGACGCCCAGGACACGGCCGACGTCCCGGACGCGACGGTGCGCCCGCTGTGACGCCGACCGAAGCGCAACCGCCGTCACCCCCGACGGCCGTTCCGGGCCGGACGCCCGGGACGCCGCGGCGGTGGCGTCAACTGGCCCTGCTGAGCGGCCTGATGAGCGTGGACGGCAGCGAGTCGAACGCGGCGTCCGTGATGTTCCCCGCGCTGCGGACCGCGCTGGGCCTGCCGCTGGGCGCGCTGGGCGTGCTCATCGCGGTGTCCAAGCTCGTGGGCGCGGCCCTGGCACCGTTGTGGGTGCTGGCGGCACATCGCTTCCCGCGCAAGGTGGTCCTGGCCGTCAGCTGCGGTTTCTGGGGGGTCTGGACGGTCGGGACCGGTTTCGCCCAGTCCTTCGGGCAGCTCCTGGTGCTGTTCACCGTCGCCGCCGTCGGGGTCGCCGGCGGCGTGCCGTTGGTGAACGGCATCCTCGCCGACCTGTTCGACGACAGGACGCGTGGCAGGGCGGTCGGTCTGCTGTACGGCCTGGCCGCCCTGGGCACGGGACTGACCGGGCCGCTCCTGGGCCGACTGGCGTCGCTGGAGGACGGCTGGCGCTACGGCTTCTTCCTCCTCGGCTCCGTCCAGATGGTCTTCGGCGTCCTCGTCCTGGTGTTCCTGCGAGATCCCGGCATCGGTGCGTCCGAGCCCCAACCGGCCTCCCGGGAAGGTGCGGAGAAGCCCCGCAGGGCCGACGTCCGGCCGTTGAACCGGGCCCGCGCCCGCGAGCTGATGCGCAACCGCACCCTGATGCTGGTCTGTCTGCAACGCGCCACCACGGGCCAGCTCGTCCTGCTCGGTTTCGGCGTGACGTTCCTCGTCGACGCGCGCGGCTTCAGCAACGCCGAGGCCTCCGTCGTCACCCTGCCCTTCGCGGCCGGCTATCTCCTCGGCACCCTCCTCGGCGGCTTGGCCGCCGACGCCGTGCACCGCGCGAGCCCACGAGCGGGCCGCATCATGATGATGCAGACCGTGACCTTCGTCTACGCGGTGTTCGCCTACGTCTGCACCCAGTTCGTGTGGTCCTCCCTGGCGATGTACATCGCGCTGTTCACGCTCCTCGCCGCCATCCAGGGATGCAGCCCCGGCGTCACCCGGCCCACCGTCATGGCGGTGGTCCAGCCCGAACTGCGCAGCGCCGCCTTCGCCCTGATGACCGCGGCGGAAGCGGTCGGCTGGGCCCTCACGACGCTGCTGTTCGGCTTCCTCGGCGACTCCCTGGGTCTTGAGGCCGCGTTCCTGTGGCTGTCCGTCGTCCTGGTCCTTGCCAACGGAATCCTCGTCACCCCGCTCTACCGCACCTTCCCCCGGGACACCGCGGCCCTGCATGCCGGGCTGAACGGCCGGCCCCCCGTACCGAAAGAGAGCTGAGACGATGAGATCCCCCGACTACGGACCGCTGGTGGAGACCGCCCTCGCCCGTCGCGAACTCACCGCCGTCCAGGCGGACCTGCCCACGCGTCGACCGCGGGTGCACCTCACTGGGTCGCCACTTCGATGCGCTCTGCCACACCTGGAGGAACGGCCGGGCCACCGGCCCGCCGTCCACGGCCAACGTGCCGGTTCCGCCCCGGCCGACAGGAACAGGGACCAGCCGCCGAAGCGCCCGCCCCGGGAGAGCACGACGCCGTCCGCACCGCTCTCCGGGACGACGATCGACGCCCGGATCGCATGGGACGTAAGGCGGTGTGGAAGCGGCTGTACTTGAGGCCGCCGGCGGCGGGGTGCGTCGTGTCAGATCTCCCCGGTGGGCCGATCGCCGGGGCCCGACCGCTGCTTCACCGGCGGCGGCAGCACGTGGGAGCCCCAGGGCACGGCGAGGTCCCACTGGTGTGCGATCTGCAGCAGGTCGAGGTCGGCGCGGCTCCGTGCGAGCACCTGCACACCCATGGGAAGCCCGTCCTCGCTGAAACCCGCCGGCAGGCTCACCGCGGGGACGCCGAGCAGGGTCGCGAGGGTGGTGACCTCCATCCACCGGTGGTACGACGACATGGGGGTTCCGTTCACCGCCTTCGGCCAGTCGGCCTCGACCTCGAACGGGAACACCTGGGCGGACGGCAGCACGAGGAAGTCGTAGGTGTCGAAGAGAGTCAGGAACGCGTGGTACATCGCGGTCCGTTTGACCGATGCGTCGAACACGTCCAGTGCGCCGATGGGCGGCCGGCCGTCGACGCCCTTGATCAGCCCCTCGACCTCGTAGACGGCCTCGGGCTTGAGCGCCGCCCGGGTCACCGGATTGCGGTAGAGGGGATGGAGCTGCGAGCCGGCCAGCCAGTGCCGGAAGGTCAGCCACAGCGGCCACAGGTCGCGGTTGCCGTCGAACCCGGGAGCTGTCGGAAGCCCGGGACGTGACTCCACCGTCATGCCGATCCGCTCGAACACGTCGAGCGCCGAGGTGCAGAGCCCGAGGACCCCCGGTTCCATGGGGAGGTAGCCCCCGAGGTCGCCCAGCCAGGCCACGCGTACGCCGGTGAAGTCACGGTCAGGACCGGACGACAGCGCGTCGCCCGGCTCCAGGGAGAGCGGGGCGCGCGGGTCGTAACCGGACATGGTCCCCAGGAGCAGGCCGAGATCGGTGGCGGTCCTGGCGATGGGCCCCGAGACCGCGCCCTGCTGGACGAAGACGTCCGAACCGGCCGTGGGCACCCTGCCGAAGGACGGCCGCAGGCCGAGGACGTTGTTCCAGGCCGTCGGGTTCCTCAGCGACCCCATGAAGTCGCTGCCGTCGGCGACCGGCAGCATGCGCAGCGCCACCGACACGGCAGCGCCCCCGCTGCTCCCGCCCGCCGACCTGCCCTGGTGGTAGGCGTTGCGGGTCGCGCCGAACACGTTGTTGTACGTGTGCGAACCGAGCCCGAACTCGGGCACGTTGGTCTTGCCGATGAAGATCGCTCCCGCGGCCCGGATGCGGGCGACGTGCAGCGAGTCGCTCTGTGCCGGGGGCAGTTCGAACTCGTCGCGGAAGAAGCCCAGGGTCGTCCTGAACCCGGCTGCGTCGGTGGTGTCCTTGACGGCATGCGGAAAGCCGTGCATCCACCCCAGGTCGCGTCCTTCCGCCAGCAGCCGGTCCTTCTCCGCGGCCTCCCTGAGGAGTTCCTCCCGTGGGCGCATCGTGACGATGGCGTTGACCGTGGGGTTCAGCGCCTCGATGTGATCGAGGTAGGCGTTCATCACCTCCTCGCACGACACCCGCTTCTCGTGAATGGCCTCCGACAGTTCGGACGCTTGGAGCAGGACGATGTCGTTCGGCCGACGGGCCGGGTCGTTCGTGGTCACCGTGGTGCCTTCCTTTGCCGTGTCATTTCTGGGATCGAGGCGCCGAGCCGGTGCCGGAGGCCGGTGGGTCGCGGTATGCGCGCAGGCCGCCGGGCACCGCGAACGACGCGGCCACCAGCGCCAGTTCGCGCCACTGGAACCGAGTCGTGACGAACGCGACGAACAACAGCTCGGTGGAGAGCGGCCGTTGGAGCAGGATCAGGGGGAGGAGTGCCGAGACCACGCTCGCCTCGGTGTTGTCCGTCGCGGAGGCGGCAGCCAGGAGTGTCCTGTTGCGGCGACGGTACGGGGGAGCCCGGGTGCGGGGCGCAGGCGCCGGGACGTTGGCCGGGGGAACGGATGTGGCGCGAGCGGACGCGGGGAGTTCGGATTCGGGAGGGGTGCCGTTGGACGTGTCCACGGTGGCGGCTCCTTGGGCCGATGCATCCTCGGATGAATGCTGCGGGGCGCGGGCGGCCCGGCGAAGGGGGGATCGCTCCGGTCGGTGTCACCGGCGCGGGCGGCCCCGGCTCGGAGCCCCCCCCGCGCCCCTAGGTGACCGAACGGCGTGCGCTGCCGCCCCTGAGGCAGATCGTCCCGCTCAACTGCTGTGCTTCGGCGAGTGCCTTGGTCACCTCCACCAGGGTGACCGCGTCGAGCACCGAGTGGAACCGGCCCTCCTCGGTGAAGTTGACGCTCGCCGTGAGCAACTCGGCGTGGGGCAGGGTGATGACGGGCGGCACGGCGGTGGGTGCGGTCCAGGGTGCGGTCCCGGGAGTCTCCGTCGGTGGGTGGTGGTCCGCGGGCGTGGCAGGTGTCGGCGCCGCCGTCATCCCAGGGCCTGTCGGACGAGCGCGATGACGGTGTCGGCTTCCTCGTCGCCGAGGGTGAGGACCGGTCGGAACGGCACGACCTGATCGCTGCCGGAAGGAAGGACGAGCACGCCGGCTTCGAGCAGTTGCACGGCGGTGGCCAGGGGCGTCTCCGTGCGCAGCCCCATGTTCGTGCCGATCTGTGAGAAGGCGAAGGGTGCGCCGGCGAAGCCGTCGGCGAAGCGGCGCGCGAGCCGGTCCACCCGGTCGAGGAAACCCGCGTCCATGGTCAGGTCCAGGACCGCGGAAGCGACGAGGCAGCCGATGTCCGTTCCGGCGTACGTCGATTCGTGCGGAACCAGTTGGTCCCGGGTGTAGGAGTCCCAGACCGGCTCGGCCATCACCGCGGCCGATATCGGGTACACCCCGCCGCCGAGCCCCTTCCCTGTGGTGAGCACGTCCGGCACCAGGTCGTGCTGCTGGTACTGCCAGACGACCCCGCCGCCGCACGAGCCGAGCCCTGTCTGCGTCTCGTCGACGATCATGACCGTGCCCTGCTCGTCGCAGATCCGGCGGACTCCCTCCAGATAGCCGGGCAGGGGCACCGGGTAGCCGGCCTGGGCCGGCGTCGGCTCGATGACCACGGCGGCCGTCTCGCGGCTCACCGCCCGCCGCATCGCGTCGAGGTCGTTGAACGGCACCCTCGTCACGTGCGTGCTGCCGACGAGGTAGCGCTCGCGACGGTGGGCGCTGATCCCGCTCAGGCTCAGGCAGAGGTCGGTGCCGCCGTGGTAGGAGTTCTCCGCGATCGAGACCAGTCCGGTACGGCGGGTGTGGGCGCGGGCGGCGTGCACGGCGATCTCGATCGCGTCGGCCCCGCCGACGCCGAACGTCACACCGGGCAACGCGTGGTGCGTGCTTGCGGCCAGCTTCTCCGCCAACCGCGCCCGGTACCCCGAGGCCAGGGCCCAGGTGCCGGAGTCGACGTGGTCGATGGCGTCGCGGTACGCCGCGACCACGGCCGGATGGCGATGCCCCAGGTTGAACTTCGACCCCTGCCGCCAGCAGTCCCAGTACCACTCTCCGCTGTAGGCGTCCCGGACCCGTGCGCCCTCGCGCTCACCGAGGTGGATGTTCATCTGCGGGGGCAGCAGCGCGACATGGGACGCGCTGACGTGGCGTGCGTAGACCGCGTCGCTCTCGGCCGCCGTGCCGTACGGCGGATGAGACTCCCCGTCCTTCGTGGTGGACTGCGGCACGGTTACCTCTTCTGACATGGGTCCCTCTCCTGACATGGGTCCCTCTTCTTCCGTTCCGGAAATCTGTGGTGGCATCAGCGCGGGGGAGCCGTCAGCACGGCGCCGTCAGTGCCTCGTGATGGTCGAGCATCGCCATGGCCCGCAGGGGCAGCGGCAGACAGTCGACGATGTGGTGCAACGACGCGGTCTCCCGGCCGGGCGCGACACTCGCCCCGACGACGGCGCGCAGGCGCTCCGGTGCGATGTCGTACGGCAGCGAACGGAGTTCCTCGATCCGCCCGGCCGGCAGCAACGGCTCGCGCGAGGCCGCGGCGGCCGCCGCGGCACGGAGCACGGCGAGCAGGTCGTCCAGGTACTTGCCGTGCCCGGCGGTCATCGTGAAGTGGATGCTCGGTGGCACGCCCGGCTGGGAGAGCTGGGGCTGCATCTCCCACCCCCGCCTGCCCAACTCGTCGACGAAGGCGAAGAATTCACCGTCCCGGGTCGTCGTCACCGCGAGGAGCGTCGACTCGGGTTCCCCGAGCACGGTCAGCCCGTCGATCCGCGAGACCTCGTCCGCGAGGACCCGGGTGAGCCCGAGCGACTCCTCCGTGAGCCGCAGGTAGCCGTCCTCGCCGAGATGGCGCACGACCGCCCACGCCGCGGCGAGGAGGCCGCCCGGCTTGGAGCTCTGGACCGTGGAGTTGGCGATCGGGTAGCCGGTCCAGCCCGCGTGCGCGAAGTACTGCGGGCGTCGCAGACCGCGGTCGCGGTAGAGGACCAGCGAGCACCCCTTCGTGGTGTATCCGTACTTCTGCAGATCGACGGTGATCGAGCTGACGCCGTCGACCCGGAAGTCCCACGGGGGCACCGGCAGCCCGAGCAACTCCTTGAAGGGCAGGACCCACCCGCCGATGCACGCGTCGACGTGCAGCCGCACGCTCCGTTCCCGGCAGATCCCGGCGACCTCGACGATCGGGTCGACGACTCCGTGGGCGTACTGCGGGGCCGACAGGACGACGAGCACGGTGGAGTCGTCCACGGCAGCGCGGATCGCGTCCACGTCCGCACGGAACGAGCGCGGATCCAGCGGTGTGACGTCGGCGCTCACCCCGAGGTAGTGCGCCGCCTTCCACCAGGCCGCGTGCGCCGAGACCGGCAGGACCACGCGCGGTTCGGCCACGTCGGGCCGCGCGTCACGGGCGGCCTTCAGCGCCAGGAGGCAGCTCTCGCTGCCGCCGCTCGTCCAGTTCCCGGTGGCGCAGGGGCCACCGTGCAACAGGTCGGTGGCGACGCCCACGAGCTCGCGCTCCATCGCGTAGACGCTGGGGAAGGCCGTCGAGTAGAGCGGGTTGACATGGAGGTACATGCCGAACGCGTCGGTGGCGAGCCGTTCGACCGTAGCCATCCCGGTGTCGTACGTGTTGACCATTCCCGGGCGGTCCGCGTGCGGTGCGTCCGTGCGGTGCCGGCGGCCGAGTTCCGCCAGCACGTCGGCCACGGGAACGCCGTTTTCCAGAATCGCCATCGGAGTCCTTCTGTCGACGTCAGGGCGGGCGGTCCGTCCTGCCGTCCATTCAACGCAGCCCCGATCACCGCGATCCAATAGAGAAATCGGAGCTCTCGACAACCAGGACCTATGGCCGCAGGCCAGGCGGCCGGGCAGGGTGGGCAGAATGCAGATTCACCAGGTCGAGCACTTCGTCGCCGCCGCGGACCACGGCAGCGTCCGCAACGCCGCCGCGGCCCTCGGCCTCACGCAGCAGGCGCTGTCGCGCTCCATCGCCGCACTGGAGAGAGAACTGGGCCTCAAGCTGTTCGAACGACTCGGTCACGGCCTGGCCCTGTCGTCCGCGGGCCGCGTCTTCCTCGGATCCGCGCGGCGGATCGTCCGCGACGCGCGCATCGAAACGGCCCCGGACGGCGGGCTGTTGGAGATCGCGACGTGGAGCACCCTCGCCAGCCACCCGACCGCGACTCTCGTCGGGCGCCTGCACCGCGAGATTCCCACGGTGCGCACCCGGATCGAGCAGGCCGCTGACGAAGAATCGGTGTGCCGACTGGTACGAGAGGGACACTGCGACGTCGGAACGGTCCTCCTGCCCTCGCTCTGGCTGCACGACCTCACGGCGATACCGCTCGGGCACCTCAAGGAGTGGCTCATCCTCCCGCCCGGCACCCGGATCGATCCGGGCCCGGTGTCGTGGAGCACGGTGGCCGAGCACCACCTCGTCGTCCCGACCGTCGGAACACCCATCTCGTTCGTCGGGCAGGAACTCGCGGGCGCGGGGGTCCAACCCAAGCTGGGCGTGCGGACCGCGCACCGCGAGGCGCAGGTGTCGCTGGTGCTCGCCGGGGCGGGGGCCGCGCTGGTGACGGAGCGCTACGCCGAGCTGGCCCGGGCACGCGGGGCGGTGATCCGTGAGCTCGACCTGCGGCTCGCCCGGCAGATCGGCATCGTCCACCGCCGTGACAGCCGATCGCCGCTCGTCGAACGGTTCACCGAGCTCGCCCGGTCCACCGAACTCGCCGTGGCGCCTCTCCCGCCGCGGTGACGGCGAGCAGGGCCTCCAGGGCGGGGGAGCCGGGACCCGCGCGGTGCACGAGGAACAGCCGCCGTTCGATCGGCGGAACCGTCTCACGTACCGCAAGGCCCTGTTCAGCTGCCGCGGCCGCCATGCCCGGCGGCAGGACCGCCGCTCCCACACCGTCGATGACCAGCGGCCAGATCATCTCCCGCGGCCCGCATTCGCAGACCACCACCGGGCAGAACCCGCACCGTGCGAACGCCGCGTCTACCCGGAGCCGGTCGGGGGTCCCGGGCGGCGTGAGGATCATCGGCACCGAGGCGAGATCCCCGAGCGGGACGGGGGCGGAGTCGGAGCCAGGGAGGCGGATCCCCGGAGCGGCGACCAGGAACAGCCGCTGCGTACCGAGCGAACGGCACACCAGGTCCGTGGTTCCCGGCGGATCCGTGGACAGCTCGGCGTCGCAGCGTCCGCTCTGGAGTCCGCGGAACGGCGCGCCCGCGGCGGCGGAGTCGACGATCTCGACGACGACTCCCGGATGCGCCTGCCGGAACCGCCCGACCACGGCGGCCAGCGGGTCGTCCACCAGGTCGGCCGGCGCCGCGATCGAGAGGGTCCCCGTCCGCAGGCTCCGGACTTCGTCCATGACCCGGCCCGCGTCCGCGACGCTCTCGACGAGCCGCTCGGCCGCCGGGACGAGATCCCGCCCGGCGTCCGAGAGCACCAGCCCCCGCCCCGCCCGCACGAAGAGGGCCGTCCCGAGATCCCTCTCAAGAGAACGGATCGACAACGACAGGGACGGCTGGGAGAGATAGAGCGCCGATGCCGCACGGGTGATGCCTCCGTGCCGCACGACGGCGAGGAAGTGCTCGGCCCGGCGGACGTCCATGGGCCTCCTCGGCCGGTACGACGTGCCGTCCGGTATGACGTGCACGTCGGACGGCCAACGATCGGCGGGCCGCCCCGGTTCCCTGCCCGCCCCGGTTCCCTGCCCGCTCCGGACCACGGCGGTTCAGGGCACGGTGATGACGATCTTGCCGCGCGCGTGGCCGGTGGCGCTTTCGTCATGAGCCGTGGCGGCCTCCTTCAGCGCGAACACGGCGTGCAGCGGGACCGTGAGCCGGCCCTGGTCGGCGAGGTCGGCCGCCAGCGGCAGTCCTGCCCAGCCCGGCGACACTCCCGCTTCGGAGCGGGAGAACCGCACGCCGTGCCGGTCGGCGTCGAAGTCCGCGATGGTCACCACGCGGTGCGGGTCGCCGACGAGGGCCACCAGTTCGGCGAGAGAGCCCTTGCCCGCCGCGTCCAGCACCACGTCGACGCCGTGCGGAGCCAGGGGGGCGAGGCGGTCGGCGAGACCCGCCCCGTAGGTGACCGGTACGACGCCGAGCTGTTCGAGGAAGCCGTGGTTGCCCTCGCTCGCGGTGCCGATCACGGTGAGGCCGCGGGCCCGGGCGAGTTGCGCGGTGAGCGTGCCGACGCCTCCGGCCGCACCCTCGATCAGCAGGGTCATGCCCTCGGCGGCTCCCAGCGCCTCCAGTACGCGCGTGGCGGTGTCGATGTTGCCCGCGGCGCCGCCCGCCTCCTCGAAGGACCAGGCCCGGGGCTTGGGCGCCCAAGCCTCCAGTACGGCGTACTGGGCCGCGGCGCCGCCCTGATCCAGGAAGGGTACGAGGCCGAAGACCGCGTCTCCCACGGCGGTGCCGGTCACTCCCTCTCCCACCTCGTCGACCGTTCCGGCGGCATCCATGCCGGGGATGTGGGGGAAGTCCAGGGTGGTGATGGACCGCAGCATCCCGGAACGCAGGTAGCAGTCGGCGGGGGTGACACCGGTGGCGCGCACCGCGATGCGGACCTGACCGGGCCCGGCGTGCGGCTCTTCGGCCTCCTCCAGGGAGAGGACTTCGGAGCCGCCGTAGCGGTGGTATCGAACAGCGAACATGGACAACCTCCTGTGCAGGGCGAGTAGTTGGGTGTGGCGAGGCAGGGGAACTCGCGGCCGCTCACTGCTGCGGCACGGTCGGATTCCCGCTCGTTTCACTTCTGAGGAACCGTCAGACTCCCGCTCGTTCCCGGTCGGTGAAGAAGGTGATCATTTCCTGGGGGGTGGGGTCGTGGGCGACTTCGGCGGCGGCCGCGGCACTGCGGGGGAAGAGCCCTCGCTCGTACTCGGTGAGGGCGGTCTCGATGTCGTCGGGGTGCGCGGCGACGGCCTTCCCGAGTTCGGCGCCGTCGAGCATGGCCAGGCCCGCGCCTTCGCCGTTGGGGGTCGAGAGGTGGGCGGCGTCGCCGAGCAGGGTCACTCCCGGCACCCGTTCCCAGCGGTGTCCGACCGGCAGGGCGTGGAGGGGGCGCAGGACCGGTGGGGTCCCGTCGGCGGTGATCAGGGCGGTGAGTTCGGGTGCCCAGCCGTCGTACTCCTCCGCGATGCGCGCGGTGGCCGCGGCGGCATCGGTGAAATCGATGGTGGTGAACCAGTCCTGCGGCTTGGCCAGGGTGATGTAGGAGTGCAGGACCCCGCCCTTCTCCCGGTGGGCCACGAACCACTTTCCGTTCCCGTCCGGGTCGAGGGCGACGAGCGTCCCGTCGCCGACCGCTTTCGCGGTGGCCGGGTGCCGGGTGTCGGCGTCGTACAGGCAGGTCTCGACGAAGGACCTGCCGACGTATGCGGGGGTGGCGTCGGAGAGCAGCGGCCGGACGCGTGACCACACGCCGTCCGCGCCGACCAGCAGGCTCGTGGTGACGGTGCTGCCGTCGGTGAAGGTCACTTCGTGGCGGCCCTCGGGGAGGGGGCGGACACCGGTGGCCTTGTGGTTCCACCGGACGGTGCCGGCGGGGAGTGCGTCGAGCAGGATCTGCCGCAGCTCGCCGCGCTGTACCTCGGGGCTGGGGCCCGTGCCGTCGTCGGCCTTGTCGAACAGGACGGTCCCGTCCCGGTCGAGGAGTCGTATCGCTTGCCGGCCCGGCAGGACGATGCTGCGGAACTTGTCCATCAAGTCGGCTGCCTGGAGGGCGAGTTGGCCGTTGTCCTCGTGGATGTCGAGCATCCCGCCCTGCGCACGCGCCGCCAGGGAGGACTCCGCCTCGTAGACCGTGACCGGGATGCCGTGGAGGAGCAGGACGCGGGCCAGGACGAGGCCGCCGAGGCCCGCGCCGATGATGGTGACAGGAGTGTGCATGGGGCTCCTCGTGTGTCGTGCGTCCGCCGGGTGGGCCCGGCGGGACCGCTGGAAGGTCAAGGAACTTCCGGCCCTGTGCGACCGCACAGGAATCGGCTCAGACGATCAGGACGCGGCGCCCGCGCGTGTGACCGGCACGGCTGTCGATGTGCGCGGCGGCGGCGTCGGCGAGCGGGTACGACTTCTCGACCGGGATGTGGAGCCTTCCCCGCGCGATGAGGCCGACGGCCTCGGCGAGGGCCTGCGGTACGTCCCCGGTCACGCCGGAGTACCGGGCGCCGAGGTCCGGCGCGGTGAGATCGGCGATGGAGATCACCTTGTTCGGGTCCCCGGTCAGCTCGATGAGCGCGCGGATCACGCCCGAGCCGGCCAGATCGAGCGCCGCGTCGACCTGGCCGAGCGCCGCGTCGATCTGACCGAGCTGCCGCACCCGCTCGGCCCAGCCCTCGCCGTACGTCGTGGCGGTGGCGCCCAGGCTGCGCAGATAGTCCTGGTTCGCGGCCCCGGCCGTGCCGATCACCGCGATGCCCCGGTCGCGGGCGATCTGCAGCACCGCCGATCCGACGCCCCCGGACGCACCGCTGACCAGCAGCGTCTGCCCGGACCGCACACCGACCTGGCGGACGATCCGCAGCGCGGTCTCCACCACGGAGGGGTACCCGGCCGCCTCCTCGAAGGTCAGGCCCTCGGGAATCCGGGCCCAGGCCGCCAGTACGGCGAACTCGGCATAGGTGCTCGCACCCCGCCCGAACACGCGGTCGCCGACCTCGACCCCTTCGACGCCCTCGCCGACCTCGTCCACCACCCCGGCGGCGTCCTGTCCGATCCCGGCGGGCAACTCGATCGGACGGACCTTCTGGAACTGGCCCTCACGGATCCTCCAGTCGACGGGGTTCACGCCTGCCGCCCGTACGGCGACGCGTATCCGTCCGGGGCCCGCGTGGGGCGCCTCGGCGTCGGTGAGTCGCAGAACGTCAGGACCGCCGAACTCGGCGAAGCTCACTCTCTTCATGTGCGTCATGCGACCGACCGTAACACTAACGGTTAGCGTTTCGGAACGGATATTCCTTTGGATTTGGTAGTGTCAACGGCATGACCGTGCCGACCGGACGCCGTGAACGCAAGAAGGCCGCGACCCGCCAGAAGATCGCCGACACCGCCCTGCGGCTCTTCCTGGAACGCGGGTACGACGCGGTGGGCATCCGCGACGTGGCCACCGAGGCCGACGTGGCCGTCACCACGCTCTTCTCCCACTTCGCGTCGAAAGAGGCCCTGGTCTTCGAGCAGGACGAGGGCTTCGAACAACGCCTCGTGCAGGCGGTCACCGACCGGGCGCCGGACGAGCCGCTCATCCCCGCGCTGCGCCGCGAGATCCAGGCCCTGGTACGGCACTGCACAGCGGACGGCACCGCTCCGATCTACCGCATGATCGACGAGTCACGCGCCCTGCGGGAGTACGGGGAGTCGATGCAGCTGCGCCACTCGGAGTCGCTGGCCACGGCCCTCGTGGCCGATCCCGACCTGACGCAGAGCGCGACGGCCCGCCGGACGATGGCGAGGTTCGTGATCGACGCCTACTCGCTGGCGCGCGAGGCAGCCGAACCGGAGGCTGCGGTGGACGAGGTCTTCCGGATGATCGAGGCGGCCTGGGAGGCCGCCTGACCTGCTGCCTGACCTTCTGCGAGCGGTCGCCGGGGCCGCGGTTGGCCGGGGCGGGTGAAACGCGTAGCCTGCCTCGGCGATGCCGCGCACATCGCCCCGGCCGGCGCGGCGCCCTTCGGCGGAGCAGGGGTCCGGGACGAGCTGGTACTCGGCCCCCTCGGCGGTGACGTAGTGGCAGCGCTTGAGACCGAAGGCGCTCACTCTCACTTCGACGGCGTAGACCGACCGCCGACCGCCGACTGCCGACCGCCGTGCGTCAGCCGCAGTGCGAACAGCGCGCGGACAGGCCCTAACTGCCCGGCTGCGCCGCGCAGGCGAGGTCCTTCGCCGGGCGCCTTCCGGTGGTCAGGAACGCTGTCACCGTGTTCTTCGCGCAGGTGTTGCCGCTGAACGGATAGACACCGTGCCCGCCCTGGTCGGCGATCACCGTCCTGGCCCGCTCGCCGAATGCCCGCCGCAGCTTCTCGGCACCGGCCAGCGGTGTTCCTGGGTCGCGTTCGTTCTGCACCATGAGCACGTTCGACGGGCCCCGGTCACCGATGCGCACCGGCGGCTCGACCCGCTTTTCCGGCCAGAACGCGCACGGCCCGATGGATCCCGTGGACCCGCCCACCATCGGGTACCTCGACCGGTCGATCGCGGCATTGCGCTGGTACTCCCGGACCTCCCCGGGCCAACGCGTGTCACCACAGAGCACGTACAAACGACTGGCCAGGAGGTTCTCCGAGATCGCCGGGGGCGGCGGCACCGGCCTGCCCCCGTCGAGGGCCTGCCAGGCTTCGGCCAGGGTGGGCATGAGGCCCTCGACGTAGAGCCGGTCGAAGGTCATCCCGCGGAACAACGTCCCGTCCATGCCGTCGACCGGTTCGGCGTCGAGGCGCTTCGCGAGTTCGAAGAACTTGGCGGTGACCTGCTCCGGCGTGGTGCCCAGACCGTACCGGGGGCGCGCGGCCGCGAACGCGGCGAAGTCCGGGAACCTGTCCTGCATTCCGCGACCGAGCAGGCGGAAGGCCGTGAGGTCGTAGCCGCCGGGACCCATGTTGCTGTCGAGCACGAACCGGTCGCTGCGCGCGGGGAACATCGTGGTGTACGCGGCGCCGAGGTAGCTGCCGTAGGAGTGGCCGAGGTAGGAGAGCTTCGGCTCGCCCAGCGCCGCCCGGAGACGGTCCATGTCGCGCGCCGTGTTCGCGGTGGTGGTGTACGGCAGCATCCACGCCGTCCGCGAGGTGGCGCACTGCTGGGCGACGGTCCGTGCGTACTTCGCCTCCCTGGTGACGTCGGCCGCGGTGTGCGCGTACGGCGGGAAGTTGCCGCGTTCCTGCTGCTGCGGCGTCAAGTCGCAGGTCACCGGTGTGCTGCGGCCGACGCCACGCGGGTCGAAGCCGATCACGTCGTAGGAGTCGAGGACGTCCTTCGGCAGCCCGGCGCCGGCGAGGAGGGCCGGGTAGCCGAGCCCGGAGGCACCGGGACCGCCCGGGTTGGTCAGCAGCACACCGCGGCGCTTCGCGGGGTCCTTGCTCACCAGCCGGGAGACCGCGATCCCGATCTGTCGGCCGTCCGGATCGCGGTGGTCCAGCGGAACGTCGAGCGTCGCACACTCAAGACGGGGCGAATCGGCCTCCTTCGGGCACGGGCCCCAACGGAGGGAGTCCGGCGCGGCCCTCACCGTGTTCGCCGCCACCGACGGTCCTGGAGGCGCGGTCGCCGCGACGGCGGTGGCCGTGGCGGCGAGAGCGAGGGCGAGGGACCGGGCCCTCCCGTGCATCCGGGCCTTCCCGTGCATCCGGGCTTTCCCGTGCATCCGGGCCTTCCTGTACATACGAATTCCTCCTCAGAGGCGCACGAGGGCGCCAACAGCGTGAGTGGGGTGGTCGGGTCCGCCGCTCGTTCCCGCGGACCACCCGGCTTCTTCTCGGTGCCGGCGGTCTCACCACGCGAACGACTCTGTCCCCTCGGCGCCCCCGTCACATCGGCCCGGCGGCCCGAACCGGCTTCGACCGCGGTCGGGGCGGTCATTCGACTCCGGTCGAGGGTGCATCCACCTCTGGTCTGACGCACCGGCCTTACGTTCTCGCGATAATCACCGGGTGAACACGGACGTCGCACCCCGCCTCGGAGGGCGCCGGCAGACCTGGCGTCTGACGGCGGCCGCGGCCGTGGGCGTACCGGTCTGGCTCAATACCGGTGTGCTGCTGCGGTGGCAGGGCCACGAGCCCGGCTCCTGGTTCCTCGTCGGCGATCCGCTGGTGGCTCTCGGCTGCCTGACGGCGCTCGTGTGGCGGCGGCGGTTCCCGCTCGCCGTCGCCATGACGGTCGCGATCGCTTCGACCGCCTCAACATCCGCCACCGGCGCGGTACTTCTGGCGTTGGTCTCCATCTCCACCCGTCGCCGGCCCGTGGAGATCGGGGCCGTCGTACTGGCCTTCGTGACCGGGGCACAGTTCTCCGTCGGGCTCTACCCGATCCAGAGCCCGCCGGGCTCGTGGTGGCTCCAGCTCGTGCTGCCGGTGCTGGCCGCGGGCATCGCGGTGGCCGTGGGCGCGGCCATCGGTGCGCGGCGGGTCGAGGTCCGGTCCTTGCGGGCCCGGGCACGGAGCGCGGAACGCGAACAGGCCGCCCGCGCGGCGCAGGCACGCGCCCTGGAACGCAACAGGATCGCCCGCGAGATGCACGACGTGCTCGCGCACCGGATCTCCCTGGTCGCCATGCAGGCCGGAGTCCTCGACCACCGCGGCGACCTGGCGGCCGAGGAGAGCCGCGTGCTGATCCGCGGCATCGCCGACGGCTCCCACCAGGCGCTGGAAGAGCTACGGGACGTCCTCGGTGTGCTCCGGGCGGATCCGGGCCGCCCGGAACCGCCACAGCCCTCTCTCGACCGCATCCCCGAACTGGCCGCCGAGGCCCGCTCGTTGGGAGTGGACGTCGCGCTCACCTGCACCGTGACGGGAGAACCGTCCGACGCCCTGGGGCGCACCTGCTACCGGATCGTCCAAGAAGGGCTCACCAACGCAGCCAAACACGCCCCGGGCGCACACGTGCACCTCGCCCTCGAAGGAACAGCCGGCGACATGCTGCGGGTCAGCGTCCGCAATTCCCGGGGCACCGCAAGCATCGCACCACCACCCGCATCAGGATTCGGCCTGCTCGGCCTCTCCGAACGCGTCACCCTCGCGGGCGGACAGCTCGACCACCGCCCCACAACCGACAACGGGTACCTCCTCACCGCACAACTGCCCTGGCCCAACCGCCACAGCGAAAAGAGAGCATGAAGAAAAGAGAGCATGAAGTGGAGAGCGAGCGGGAGCCGGTGCGCATCGTCGTCGTCGACGACGAACAACTGGTGCGGATGGCGCTGCGGCTCGTCATCGACGGCGAACCGGACCTGACTGTCGTCGGAGAGGCGGCCGACGGGGACGCCGCGCTCGCCGTGGTGGACGAACAGCGGCCGGACGTCGTACTGATGGACGTGCGGATGCCCGGCCGCGACGGCCTCAGCACCACCCGCGAACTCCTCACCCGGCCGTCGCCGCCACGGGTGCTCATGCTGACCACGTTCGACGCCGACGACCTGGTCCTTGGCGCCCTGCGCGCCGGAGCGCTCGGGTTCGTCCTCAAGGACACCCGGCCGCCGCAGATCCTCGACGCGGTGCGGACCGTTGCGGAAGGCGAGCCCGTGCTGTCTCCGGCGGTCACCGCACGGGTGATCGCCGCGGCCACCGCACCGCAGTCCCCGCACACCCGCGACGCATCCCGCGAAGCCGCACGTACGCGGCTGTCCACGCTGACCGAACGAGAACTCGAAACCGCCCGGGCCATCGCGGACGGACTGGACAACCCGGAAATCGCCCGGCAGCTCCACATCAGCGTCGCCACCGTCAAGGCGCACACCGGCAGCCTCTTCGCCAAACTGGCGGCCCGGAACCGGGTACAGATCGCGCTCCTGGTCCGCGACGCGGAACAATGACCTGGTCCGCCTGCTCCCCACCGGGGCGGCGATGTCAGTGCAGTCCGGTTTGAATCGGTGCAGAAGCACTTACTGACCACGGTCACAGAACCAGAGGTGTGAAGCAGCACATGAGCGATCAGCCGGTATTCGTCCTGAGCGAGAACCTCCAAGCGCTGGAGCCCGCCGCGTTCGAGACGGAGGAGGAATTCCAGGAGCTCCTGGCGCGCCATCCCAGGGTGCTGGACTTCGGGACGCTCGCGGACGGACAGCCGCTGCGGCTGACGCTTGTGGCCCGCGAGATGGGGGTTCCGACGAGCACGGACAGCGGGTCGATGTACTGGCTCGACCACCTGTTCGTCGATGCCGACGGCGTGCCGACCCTCGTGGAGGTCAAGCGGGCCAGCGACACCCGTATCCGCCGGGAGGTCGTGGGCCAGATGCTCGATTACGCCGCCAACGGTGCCCGCTACTGGCCTGCGGCCCTGCTCCAGCACTCTTTCGAGAGGACCTGCCAGTCGGATGGCCGGTCGCTGGAGGAAGCGTACGGTCAACTGCTCGGTGACCGCGATCCGGAAGATTTCTGGACAACAGTGGAAGAACGGCTGTCAGTCGGGCAAATGCGACTGCTTTTCGTTGCCGACGAAATTCCGCTGGAATTGCGGGCAATCGTGGAGTTCCTGAACCGGCAAATGCGGCAGACAGATGTGTACGCGGTCGAACTGGCCCAGTACAAGGGCGGCGGCGATCTATGCGTCCTCGTGCCCCGCATTCACGGTGAAGTCGCTACCGCCGCCAAGACTCCTTCCGGACAGCGCAGCAAGCGGAAGATGACGCGCACGGAAATGGATGCAGCAATCGACAGCCGGTGCACTCCCGAGGTGCGCCGGGTGGCGCGCCTCCTGCTCGACCACGCGGAGGAACACGGCCGCCTCGTGGGCGGCACCGCGCAATACCCCAGCATGAACGTCTACTACCGAACGGAGGCAGGGGAACTACCAGTCGGCACACTCTCTTTGTACGACGGGCCGATGAAGGAACAGTTCTCTTTCAGCTTTGCTCCGATCGTCAAACGATTCGGTTTTGATACGACCGCCGATTTCGCGGAGGCCCTGCCGACCGTGGGCGGGATGGGCAAGAAACTGGAGAAAGAACGGGCATCCGGCTTTCCTGGAATTCCCTCCGTCTCGTTGTCTGCCCTTGCCGCCGAACCCCAAGCGGCCGAAAGGATCCTGGCAGCAATCGAACAGCTCGTTGGTCCCCGGGGCTCCTTTCCTCGATCCATCGACCGGAGTCAATAGGAGGGGGCAGTATGTCCCCGGTACTCGAAGCGGCTGGAGCCCTGCGAGAATGAGAAGCGGTTCTGTCGACTCTGGAGTCGGAGGTCCGGATGAGCCGGGAGCACGTGTTGGTGGTTGGCGGGGACGGCGGGCCTCGCCGGGCCGACCCGACGACTCTGGCAGGCGCGGGCTTTGTGGAGCGCCAAGACCTTCAGCAGTGGATCATCAAGCACCCCGCACTGCTGGGCGATCTCCTGATCCTCACTGAGGAATATTCCTCATGGGAGACAACGGACAACTCCAAGGTGTCCAAGCGCCTCGATCTGCTGGCCCTCGACGGCCAAGGGCGACTCGTGGTCATCGAGCTCAAGAGAGACGACGCACCCAAGGACGTCCATCTTCAGGCGATCACGTACGCGGCGATGGTGTCTCGCTTCAATGAGGAGACGCTGCTTGGCGTCTACGCCCAATTCCTCTCAAAGACCACGGGCACCTTCGTCTCCACGGACGAGGCCAGGGAGAGGATAGTAGAGCACTGTGATGGCGAATTCGACGCTCGGGAACTCAAGCGGCCTCGCCTGATGATTGTCGGGGGCAACTTCCGACGCGAGGTGACCAGTTCCGCGGTGTGGCTGACCGAGATGGGAATCGACGTCGACCTCATCGAAACCCAGGCGTGGAACACCGGATCAGGCACCATCGTCACGTTCTCCAAGCTCTACCCGGTACCCGGCCTGGAGACCTTTACGGTGACCCCCGCTCGCGCCGAACAGGCGGAGCTCAAGGCGCGCGCCGAGCGCCGCGAGCACGTCGCGCACAGCGTGAAGCGCATCCAAGAAGCGGGCCAGCTGGAGGAGGGCACTCAGATACGGCTCAGCTTCGCCCATACGGGCCAGGCCCTGCCCAGGTACCAACGGCTGCTTGACTGGGCCCAGGAACTGCCTGACCGCACCAGAGCGACGTGGACCAATGAGGACCCTCGCGGGCTGAGGTGGGCTGCCGACGGCGAGTTGTACAAGCCGACGACCTTGATGAAGTACATGTGTCTCGAAGCCACGGGTGAGAAGCCCTCCAACCTCCCGGGGCCGGAATACTGGGTCGTGGTCTCAGGCGCTACGGAGCTACGAGGCAAAACGCTCAAGGAAGTCGCTGACGGCATCGACGTCGGCTAGGCGGGCGACCTGGATACCGCTGACGCTTCCGCGGGGTCCGGGCCGCCTGGACGAGGACGTCAGTCCGTAGGGCCCGTACGACACCGATGGGCCGGGGCGGACGCTTGAGGTCGACGGCACGGCCGACCTCATGGAACGCCTCAGCACGGCCAGCCGTTTCGCATCCGGCGTACGGGCGGTCCAGCGCGGCCGGCTCGCCTCCGGCTGACCCTGGCCCCGATCGCCCCCGCGCGAGGCCGTCACGGTGTTCAACCACCTTCGCGAAGACTTCTGGATTCGGATGCCGTGCCGCTCCCGCGAGGCTTGGTCCCCAGCGTGCGGTCCTTGGCAGTGAAGACTCCGGGAGGCATCGCGGACAGACGCAAGGCGTAGTGCGCGATGGTGTGATGGCGCGTTGGCGTGATGACCCCTATGGTCCCCTCATGTGGGAGTACGCGGTGTGGGGAGCGGTGGGCGCAGCCGTGAACCGCGCGTTGATCTTCATGGAGGCCAACCGGCGGGCCAAAGGCCCTGCTTGGCGGTACCCCGACGGTCCGGGCGGTGGATTCTTCCTCCTCGCGAGCGCGCTGCACTGTGCGATAGGCGTCGGTATCACGCTCGCTGCGGCCTTGTCCGGGATCATCGCTACGCCCCTGCTCGCGCTCGGACTTGGCGCTGTCGCACCGGCCGCGATGGCCAAGGTCGGACGCTATGCGCTGGCCGCTCTGGACCCCGTTCCACCGGGCGTCGGCGGGCGAGAGGAGTGAGCGGGATGGGTTCGCCCCGCGTGTTCTGGCGCCGCCTGCTGTTCGCCTTCTCCGACGCCGCACCCGTCTTTCGGACACAGGGCCGGACTCCGGAAGGGGGCCGGGTACGACGCCTTCTCCTGGCGTTCTCCGATGCGTCGCCGGCCTTCCGGCCCGTGCCGGTACCCGCGCCGATGGATGCGCCGGCCGCTGACGACCGGGCTCGCCCTCCTCGGCGGCCTGAGCATCCCGACCCTGAAGCCGATGTCGTGGCCGAAGCATCGTTCACTCCGCGGCAGCCCCTGGTGCTGTGTCTGGACACCTCCAGCTCCATGGCGGGTGCGCCGATTCAGGCCCTCAATACCGCGTTGTACGAGTGGACCGAGGAGCTGCGCGGGGATCCCTTCCTCAGCTCCACCGTCGAGGTCGCTGTGGTGACCTTCGGCGGGCAGGGCGCGACCCTGTGGCGAGGCCCGCGCCCTGTGCCGTCCCGGGCATCGGTCACCCCGTTCGTGCGTGCCGACCTCTTCGAGCCTCCCCGCCTCACGGCGGCCGGTGTGACGCCCATGGTCGAGGCACTGAACCTGACGGTCCGTCTTGTCGCCGCTCGCACAGGTGAGTTGGCGAGCGCAGGGGCTCTGTACCGCAGGCCGACCGTCCTGCTGGTGACCGACGGGATGCCGACCGACGCCCAGGGGCACCTGACGGAGACATGGAAGGCACTCGTCCCCGTGCTGACCGGTGAACAACGGGCCAGGCGGCTCAGGTTCTACGGGATCGGGATGGGTGACATCACCCACGCGGGCTACGAGGTGCTGGAGGCGTTGGCGCCGGACTTCCACGCCCGGCTACCCGGATTTCCGTTCCGGGAACTGTTCCGGATGATGTCGGTCAGCGTCGGCATGGTGCGGCAGGAGGCCGGGGACGATGCGCATGCGGAGGCCTTCGCCCAGTTCAAGAGCGCGTGGCAAGCCGGATGACGAACTCTCGCGCGAGCGGTACAGGCACACACCTCAGACACACACCTCAGGCACCGGTGAAGGTGAACGCCGCCCAGAAGATGGGCGCGGCCATGGTTCGCTCACCCGGGTCCGCCAGTACGACCTGTTCCCAGCACGCCGTCGCGACGGCCGGGGAGAAGCGGTCGGATGCGTCGAGGTGCGCCGCGAAGTAGGCGCTCTTCTCCCCGTTCGTCGTGTCGCGCACCCACTGCTGGGCCCGGCGCAGCGCCTCGGCCGGTGGGAGGCCGTCCGCCCGCCAGTACCCGTAGAACATCGTCATGATCATCATGGCGTCACGGTCGGGCAGCGGCCATTGGGACGCGACCGCACCAGCTGCCCCTGCACGTACGAACGCACTGGCCAGGCCCGCGGACTCGTCCGGGAACTGCTCCTGAGGTGTGGCGGTGTCACAGGCCGACAGCACTGCCAGCCGGATCTTCAGCGCGAGGGAGTAGATGTCGTCGAGGGTGAGTGTCTCGCCATGAGCCAGCACCAGACCGGCGTTTCCGCCGTCCCAGCCCTGGGGGATGGCGTGGCAGGCGAAGTGCACGACGTTCGCCCTGGCCAGGACGGTCAGCACCGCTTCCTTGGTCGCCCTGTCGCGGGCCAGCCGCGCCTTGCGCGCCCAGAAGGCGCCGGCTGCCTCTCCCTCGGTCTCGGCGAACGGCAGCTGGAGCAGGTGCGGATCCGCCACACCGGGATCAGCGGGATCCTCGACGGTCAGGAGTACGTCGTCACTCACCCACCGGGCACGCCGCTGCGCCCGTCGCAACGCCCGCAGACTCGGCGCGTACACGATCAGCGTGTCGTCCATCGCGTACCGGCGGCCGGTGGGCCCGGACGCCTCCGGCCGCCAGGCCGCGTGCAGCGGGAGCACGGACAGGGGACCGCATGCGACGAGCGCGATCCGCGGCCGAGCGCCGAGTTCGGCCAGGACCGGACCCATCGCACTGCTCCAGAGCCACTCGCCCACCCAGTCCAGCATCCGCTCCCAGGTGTCGCGATCGGTACCCCGCTCCTGCTTGGCGCGCAAGAGCCGTTCCGCCCAGCCGATCACGGGCTCCGAGGCCAGATCGGGCAGCGGCAGGTAGGTCGCCCGGCCCTCCCGGACGATCACGGCGAAGCCCGACGGTGCGCAGGTCGCGAGGAAGACCGCGGGCGTGTCCCTGGAGGCGGCGAGCAGCTCGTCGAGTTTCGGCAGCTGCGGGTCGGTCAGTACGGTGCGCCACTCCTCCAGGACGAGCAGGGCCTTCTCCGGCTGTCCCGCCTCGGCCCACGCGTAGGCGGCCTTCGACGCCAGCCGGATGTCCACGCTGAGCATCAGCCGCCGGTTGGCCGGGGCTTCCTGGGCCTCCAGCATCCTTCGCAACAGCGACAGCTTTACGGAGAAGGCCTCGGCGGCCTCGCGCCACGAGCGGCGTTCCAGGGACCAGTCGCCGAGTTCGTCGGCCGCCGAGACGGCGGCGCCGGGGTTGTCGGAGGCTGCCGTCTCCATCGCCGAGCGCAGCGCGGCCGTCCCCTCGTCGAGGTCCTCGGGGCCGCCGGACACGGCATGGCGCTCCCGCAGCGCGCAGCCCAGATTCAGCAGTGCCCCACCGCGCTCGATGAAGTCGTCCTGCGCGTCCGTCACACCCGTGCGCGCCAGCTCGACGGCACGGTGGAGCACGGCCAGGTCGCGGTTGGCCCGGTAGAGGCGGAGGCAGGCCTCGGTCAGTCGGTGCCGGAGGATGGCCCGGTCCTCCGCCTCCTCGCGTCTCGCGAGGTGGAGTGCTTGCTCGAAGAGTTCAACCGCCTCCGCCAGCAGACCGGGATCCCGGCGGAAGTGGTGCTCGACAATGAGCGCCTGGCCGAGCTGCTCCCTCGCCTCGATGCGATCGTCCCGCGTCCGGGCCGTCTCCACCGCCCGACGGCCTGCAGTGAGTCCGCGGTCGAGATGGTGGCTCTCTTCGGTGCGGTTGGCGAGGGAGGACCAGACCCTGCACTGCATGGCCAGGACTGCGGATCTGCCCTTGCCGACCGCCGGGTCCGCAAGAGCGAGGGCGAGGATTTCCGTCGCGCGTTCCAGGTCGGTGATGGCTCCGCCGCGGCCCTGGCGGACGAAGAGGACGGCAGCCAGATCGATCGCGTAGTCGGCGACGCGCGGTGACCCGCGGGACAACTCGAACGCACGGGAGTAGGCGGGGAGCGCCGCTTCGAGGTCGCCGTCGTCGGCGTGGACCCTCGCCAGATTCAGCCAGGCGGCAGGGGAGTTCGGGTACAGCAGGGTCATCTGGTCGGCCGGCTCCAGCCGGGCCCCCTTGGCGAGCAGGGTCTCAAGCCATCCGTCGGCCCTGGCCGCGTGCCGCTCGGCGCGGTCCCGCCGGAACCAGCTCATGTCCGCCCGGAACCAGCTCATGTCCGCCCGGAACCAGCTCATGTCCGCTCCGCGGCGCGGAGCGCGGCCTCGTAGACCATCGCGTCCTGCGATCCGGTGGGAGCCTCGTCGCGCGCCGTGCGAAACGTGGCTGTTGCCCGCGCCCGGATCACTGGATCCTCCGTCGCCTCGGCCAACAGCAGCAGACAGCGGCCGAGCTCGTACAACGTTTCGCACCGGCCCGGCGGGCCTGCCCCGGCATGGTCGCGGGCGCTTTCCAACAGCTCGATCGCCGTGGTGAGCGCGTCGGCATCGCGGGTGGATTCGTAGGCGTGCCTGTGCGCCAGGCCCGCTTGGTGGCGCAGCCAGCGGACACGGCCGTGGGTGGCGTCCAGAGCCATGAGCCGCTGATCGGCAAGGACGTCTCGCCATGCTTCCAGGGTCGCCGCTACGTCGACCCCGTTGCCCGTGGCCATGGACCTGCGAAGCAGCCCGTCGGCCAGCTCCATGCGGTCCCACGATTCGCGCAGCGCGCGTTCCAGGACCGCGGGCCCGACGCCGAGTTCACGGCAACGCCTCAGGTACTTGATCTGGGCGAGGAAGAAGTCCAGGCCTTCGCGGTGGAACCCCGGGGCGAGGTTGGAGACGAGCGCGCTCGCCACCTGCTCACCGAGTTCGGTGAGCAGTTCGGGGAAGTCGCTCAGCGCGTCGGCCTCGTCCATGGGGGTCTCGGGGGTGAGGAACAGGGTGACACCCTCCAGGAGGCGTCTGGCCTGCTTGACGTTCTTCACTGGAATCTCGTACGCACCTATCACCAGGTGCACCCGACGACGGTCGATCCGGATGACCGGACCGGGGGGCTCCGTCATGTCAGCCGCCTTTCACCCGACGGGCCTTCTGGGGAGACGTAGTGAAAAGCCGCGCCCTGCGGCGGTACGCCCCGCCAGAGGTAAGCGGTCAGATCCTTGCCGCGTGCCCTCTCCTCGGCCGGGTCGGCGGGCGGAGGAAGGTGCACGGCCTCGTAGAGCCGGTGCCGGTTCAGCGTGAAGGCCGCCTCGACGAGCGTGCCGTACACCCCCGCCGAGGGGAGGAGCGAGACCCGGTACACAAGGACGCCCGCCGTGATCGCGACCGGAAGCGCCCACCACGCCCAGAACGTCCAGAGGACGAAGACGGCGCTCCACAGCCATGCGCGGGCGGCGGTGTCGAGCCGGCTCCGCGCCGTCACGACCTCCGCCTTCGTCGCCTCGTCGAGGAGCAGCCAGAGGTAGGGCCAGCAGACGGCCACGTCGAGGCCGAACCGGTCGCGCGGGCGGCTCTCCACGGCGCGCAGCAGGTTGCCCAGCCGGGTGGGCATCAGGAGATCGAAGTCGGCCGGGATGGTGCGCAGGGTGAGTTGGGCACGTATGAGACGCCGTTGGACCCTGGCGGTCCCCTCCCGTGCCCGGCAGGCGCGCCGGGCGGCGCGGGCATCCGCCGCGAGCGCCCGCATGCCGACCGGGGCGGGGGAAGGGACGGCCGGCCGTGGCACGGCCTCCAGGGCCGAGGCCGCTGCGGCCGCCGCGGCCTGGGCGGCACGCTGGGCACGAAGCCGCCGGTAGAAGTGCCAGGGTACGAAGAGACGGTGGAACGGTCGGGGCCAGTAACCCTCCAGCGTGCGCAGAATGGACGGAGTGATCCGCTCCGCGAAGACCGCTGAGAGGGCGACGGCCAACAATGCGCCGAGAAGCAGGGCCAGTTGCTGGGTGACGGGCAGCCGCGTCGCCTGTCGCCCGATCTCGTCGAGCCTGGCCGTCACGCCTCTGGGGGAGCTCCAGGTCCAGGCGGCGAGGCCGCCGAGCCAGAACAGGAGGGCGGGCGTCAGCAGGCGCGCCATCCACTGCTCGGTCGCCTTGCCGGCGAAGGTCTCCCAGAATTTCCCGATCATGAGGTGTCCTGGACCTCGTACGGGATGCCGTCGCTCGGGCAGACGGGGATCTCGTCGCGCAGATCGAACCGGAACCACGGCGGCCGATCGCAGCGAGGACAGCCGTACCGTACGAGCTGGATGCGCTGCGGATCCCCGAGCACGTCCTCGAACGCCCGCTCGCGCAGTGGCACGGTGAGCAGACTGTGGGCCCACCGCCGGGTGGCATCGTGCGCGACGAGCAGACCGATGACCTTGACCTTCACCGCTTCGCCCCGCGAACTCTGCTCGATGAGGACAGCGAGCTCCCGGGCGACGTCCGGCGCCAGGCTCCCGAGGAGCTCGGGCAGGTGGGGCCGGATCGCCCTGGCCACATCAATGATCTCAGCCTCGGTGAATGCCACGTCTCCCCACCCTGGAAGCACCACACACCACACACCACACACCACACACCACGACGAACCGCCGATCGCGGACAATTCAGTTTCGCACCCTGCTCTGAAGCAGGTGGCGCTTTCATGTGATCGGTGACACACCGGCCCGGCCCCGGCACCGGCTGCGGAGGCACTCGACGAGATTCGCCGGCGGTTCCGGACGGGTCGGCGCTCATGCCGCCCGCCCCCAGAGGTGCGTGCCCGGTCGCCCCGCCCGGCGCCCGTTCACGGACGGCACCGTGGCGTGCTCAGCGGTGGCCAGCATGGCGCGCCCGGAGTGCTTGGCGTCGTACATCGCGGCGTCCGCAGCCCGCTGCAGTACCGACAGGTCACGGCTGCCGATCACGTCCGGGGTCGCGGCGCCGATCGAGGCGGCGACGTGGACCGTGTGCCCGTCGTCCAGACGCACCGGGGTGCACAGCATGCGCATCAGCTGCTCCAGGCGGTGTGTGCGCCCGGCCGCCGGGAGTTCGAGGACGATGGCGAACTCGTCGCCCCCGAGCCGGCCGACGGAGGCGCGCGGGCCTGCCCAGGAGGCGAGCCGGCTGCCGAACGCCGCCAGCACGGTGTCGCCGGCCGCGTGCCCGAGGCGGTCGTTGATGTCCTTGAAGTGGTCGGCGTCAACCATGACCACCGCGGTGGTGTCACCGTACCGACGCAGCAACTGCCGGGCGCGGGCGGTGTAGGCGTCGCGTCGCAGGAGACCGGTGAGCGGATCACGCCTGGTCGCGGCGAGCCGCTTGTGGAGGACGACGGCGTGCACGGTCCAGCCGGTCAACGGCACGGCTGCGGTGGTCAGTAGGAGTGCGCGCTGCCCCCGTGGGGTCAGGGCACGCGGGGTCGAGGCCATCATGGTCCTCCGTCTCGTTTCGTACGGAGTGCATGCCCGGGGCGGCGGCCTTGCTCGGTCGTGGGGGACGACTGTTCCGGGGTGTCTTCGGAATTCGTGGGTGTCGTGCCAGGTGGCCTTGGCGTTCTCGGACTTGCCCGTGGCACCGCGGCGGCGCCGGATCGCGCCCTCGCGGAGCCTGCGACGTGCCTGGCGGTCAACGGCAGCGGACAGATCTCTGCCGGGCAGGTGGATGCCTGGACACCGGTCCGCTGGTCCGCGGTGGCGGTGGGGGGGGGGCAGCCAGCAGTGTCACGCGCTGTGCTGCGCATCGCTGTGCTGTGCTGTGCTGTGCTGCGCGGAGTCAGCCCGTCGAGGGCTTCTCCGGCAAGTCGGCAGTACACCGTCGCCTCGAACGCCACGTTGCCCGCGAGGGCCAGGTGCGGTGATCCGGTGCTCTGGCCGGGGTGGTGCGCAGCGTCATCTATGCTTCTGGACGGTCGCGGGGCGATGACTCGTCGCCGTGCGCGGCAGTGGCTGGCCCGGTCGGTCCGGCCGGTTGCGGAGGTGGTCCTGTATCGGAGCCTCGGCCCGGACGGGACCACAGGTCGCTGATCATGAAGATCTTGGGGAATCGAGTGGACGCCGCGACGCGTCCCTGCGGTTCGGGGTGTCCAGCCCACCCGGCCGCGAAGAAGAAGACCCCAGGGAGAAGCGAGGTATGTCAGTGATCTGCGTCGGAGGCATGATCGGCATCGGCAAGACGAGTGTCGCCGAGCTGATCGCCAAGGAGCTGGGCAGCGAAGTCTTCTACGAGAGCGTGGACGACAACCCGATCCTGCCGCTCTTCTACACGGCGAGCCCCGAGGAGATCCAGGCGAAGCGTTACCCCTTCCTGCTCCAGCTCTACTTCCTGCAGACCCGGTTCGCCTCGATCAAGGAGGCGTACAAGAAGGGCGACAACGTCCTCGACCGGTCCATTTACGAGGACTGGTACTTCGCCAGGGTCAATCACGACCTGGGCCGGATCAGCTCCCTTGAGATGCGGGTGTACGAGGGGCTGCTCAACGAGATGATGCGCGAGATCGACGGACTGCCGTACCGCAAGGCACCCGATCTCATGGTCTACCTCAAGGCGGACTTCGAGACGGTGCTGCACCGGATCGGGCTGCGGGGCCGTGACTTCGAGCAGGACGAGGGCCTCGTCGAGTACTACCGGACGCTGTGGTCCGGCTATGACGACTGGGTGCACAACCACTACTCGGCCAGCGAGGTCCTCGTCGTCGACATGAGCCACACGGACGTGGTGAACAACCCCCAGGACGCGGCCCGCGTGGTCCGGGAGGTCAAGGACGCCCTGGCGGCGGCGGACAGGCTCCGGGCCTGAAGAATCACCCTGGCCCAGCCCCGGCGGGGCTGACGGGGCTGACATCTTCCGACACGTCTACGAGCCGCGACCTCGGAACCTGGAAGAGCCGAGGATCCGCAGACCTGGGCGCGGGCAGCTGTACGCGGTTCACTCAGGGGAACTTGAGTCGGTCGGCTGCCGGGGTTCGACTGCGGGGTCGTCGAGGAGGTCGGTGAGCCGGTCCAAGTCCGGTTGAGCGGTTCGCCGTTCGGTTCTCGCAGCGCAGGGTGCACCACAGGACGCCCTGAGACGAAACGGGTGCGGCAGGGGACAAGGGTGCTGAGCCGCAGGGCCAGCTCGTACCCAGGCCGTAACTGAGTATGGGCACTCAGGCGCCGTGTGGCGCCCGGTGCTGAAGTGGTCCCATGAACACACCCGCCGCATCGTTGGATCCAGTTGCCGACGAGGTACGTTGCACGGCTTCCGCCGATGGCGTCGTCCGTCGGGATCCCTTGTGGTGGGTGATTCCGGCTGGGATCACCGCGCTCACCGCAGCCGCCGGGTACGCGGGGCGGGTACGGGAAGCAGTGCCGCCGGTGTGGCAGTTGGGGTACGTGCTGCCGCTCTGCCTCCTGGTGGCCGTCTGGGTCCTGGCTGCCCGTGACCGGCAGCGCGCTGCTGTATGGAGTGCGGGACTCGGGGCCTTCTTGTGTGCGCTGCTCTACGGCAAAGCCGTCATGGCTGTTGCGTACGCGCTCGCGTTGGCTCTGTGGCTCGTCCAGGGGGACTGACACCGAAGAGCCCGTGGGCCACGGACCGGATCCAGCGGATCGATTCTCCGTTTGCGGTGCTGAGCCAGGCCCTCGGTGTGCAGATCCGCGGACGCACCCGCGTGCGACGCCGCCGTACGGAGCGTCTTCCGGGCGGAGGCGGTCTCCTTGGAACCTCGGCATGTGAGGCAGCGACGGCCGTGACGGCAGCGACGGCCGTGACGGCACAAAGCGCGCATCGGCTCGGGGCCTCGTGTGAGTTGATCGATTATTGATCGGTCGTTCATCGGCGGCGGGCCTACTGGGAGCCAGTGTTCCGTTCGCGTTCTTGGAGGGCCGTGGTGTTCAGGCAGGTTGTTCGAGTGGCGGTCGGTGTGGCGGCGGCCTTGGCGCTCGGCGTCGCGGGCGTGTCGGCCCATACGGGTTCAGCCCCGCGCGCTGGGACGGATTCCGCAGGCCCGGTGACCCCCGAGGGCTGCGGCGCCAGCCCCGCGGGCTGCACATGACAGGTCGTGGCTCCCGCTTCGAGAGCCGGTCTGCGAGGGAGGGATGATCGACATCGTGACGCGTCGGCTGCGGCTACGGCGATTCAGCCATGACGATGCGTCAGTTCTGGCCCGGCTTGATCGGGGATCTCGCTGTCGCGCGAGAGAGCGACCGTGGTCAGGCGGTGGTGGGCATCACGCCGGCGCCGGACATGCGGCATCGGGGCTGCGCGACCGAAGCGATGACCGCCGTGGTCGACCGTCTCCTCGTCACGGTGCAACGGATCACGGCCAGCTGCGACGCCCGCAACACGGCGTCCGCGAAGCTCCTCCGACGGGTGGGCTTCGAACAGTGGGGCCGGGAGAAGCAGTACGTGGACGAGCGTGGCATCCACACCGAAATCCGGCTGTTCAGGATGTCGGGTGAGCAGCCGCGCCGCCCCTGATGAACCTGCATGAACCTGCTGGGAACCAACCGGGATGCACCGAGTCAGCTGGACGAGCCTGCCGAGCCGGGCAGCTCGGAGGAGCGCGAGGCGTAGTCCTCGGACCGGCCCCTCAGGGCCCTCCCGTCCAAGGTGGTGGCCTTCCCGGTGGTTTCCCTCCGCAGGGAAAGGCCGCCACCCAGGACCCCCTGCCTCGTGCTCCCCGCCACCAGTGGGTCGGTGATGACACCGGGTGCACGAGCTCATGTCGGGTCCTGACACGACCAGTTGAGCGGGCATCCTGTGCGGTCCCAGGCGGTCGGCGCCCGGTATTCGACGAGTTGGCGGACGACCGCCTCGGCGGTCGAGAGAGTCAGCAGCGAATTCGCCCACGGACAAGGTCGTACGGACCTCTACCGGGTCCCCTCGCGCACCGCCCGCGCCAGCTCCTCGAAGGTGTGGATGCGTACGCGTCCGTGTCCCCGGCGGAGCAGGAGCGTCCCCTCGCTCTCGGCCACGATGGTGGGCTCCGCGCTCCCGGTTTCCCGGACCATCGTCAGGCCCTCCCGTGCCAGGGCCCGTTCCAGCAGCGGGAGCAGGTGTGCGGGCGCGTCGGCCGTCACTGTGCCCCGGGTGGCGCGTCGCAGGCCGAACGTCGCCGTGACCGGGTCGAAGGCCAAGTGCTCGGAGTCGAACGCGGCGGCCAGGGCCGCGCTGCGGATCAGGTCCTCCGGCGCGCCCGCGTGCAGCCGGGACTGCCGGTCGATCAGCCACACCACGTCGGCGATGCGCAGCGCCAGCTCCAGGTCGTGCGTGCTGGCGACGACCGTGAGGTTCCGCTGCCGGGCCAGTCCGTGCAGCAGCGCGATGAGCGCCGCGCGGGACGGGGCGTCGAGGAAGGCCGTGGGCTCGTCGAGCAGGACGACGCGCGGCTCCTGAGCGAGGGCGCGTGCGATCAGCACCCGCTGGCGTTCCCCGTCGGACAGCTCGCCGACCGGGCAGTCCGTCAGATCCGTTGCGGCGACGGCCTCCAGCGCCCAGGCGACCGCGGTGTGGTCGGCCGCGGTGAGGCGGCCGGTCATGCCGGTGTGGGGGTGGCGGCCGAGCGCGACCAGTTGCCTCGCCGACAGCAGCCCGGGGGCGATCCTGTCCGTGAGGACGACGGAGAGTTGGCGGGCCAGCACGGCGGGGGGACAGCTGTGCACGTCCGTACCGTCGACGAGGACGCTCCCTTCGAGAGGCCGCAGCAGCCCGCACAGGGTGCGCAGGAGGGTGGACTTGCCCGCTCCGTTGGGGCCGAGCAGGACGGTCAGTTCCCCGGGGCGCGCCAGCAGGTCCAGGCCGTCCAGGACCCGGCGGCGCACCGGACGACCCCAGGCCCGGCGGTGGACGTACCCGACGGTGAGCGCATGGGCGGCCAGCCCGCCGTTCTCGGGGACCGACGCTCCGCGCGCCGGACCCGGTGCGCGCCGGAGCGATCCCCGGGCGCGCTCGGTCACGGTTCCATCTCCCGCATGGCGCGGCGGCTCCGGACCAGCAGCGCCACCACGAGGGGTGCACCGAACAGGGAGGTGATGGCGTTGAGGGGGAGGGCGGTCTCCACGCCGGGCAGATGGCTCAGCAACGTACAGGCCAGGGCGGTGCAGGCACCCGAGAACAGCGCGGTGGGCACCATGACGCGGTGGTCCGACGTGCCCAGAGCGATCCGGGTCAGATGGGACACTGCCAGGCCGAGGAAGGCCACCGGGCCGCAGAAGGCGGTGACGCCGCCCGCGAGGACGGTGGTGCCGAGCAGCGAGAGGTGACGGCTGCTGCGGGCGTTGAGCCCCATCGTGCGCGCGTAGTCCTCGCCGAGCAGCAGAGCGTTGAGCCGCTTCGTCGTCAGCAGCGCCAGCGCCAGCCCCGCGGCGAGCACGGGGAGCATCACCGCCAGGTCGGGCCAGGCGGTGGAGTCGAACGTGCCCAGCCCCCACAGCAGGAACTGCTGGGCGTACTCCGGCCTGGCGAACACCAGCACCACGCTGACCAGCGAGGTCGCCATCGAGCCGATCATGGCGCCGATGAGCAGCAGCGTGGCGGCCGAGCGCGTCCGCAGCGACAGCAGCAGGACCAGTGCCAGGACGGCGCCCGCTCCGGCCGCCGCGGCGAGCACCACGCCGATGCGGCCCAGTCCTGCGAGGTCACCTGTGAAGGCACCCGCCGCGCCGCCGCTGCCGGCGACCACCGCGGCGACGCCCATGCTCGCGCCGGAGCTCACGCCCAGGGAGTACGGGTCGGCCAGGGGGTTGCGGAAGAGCGTCTGCATCTGCACCCCGGCCACGGCGAGCGCCGCGCCCGCCGCTGCCGCCGTCAGGGCGCGCGGCAGCCGCAGTTCATGGACGATCACGGTCCAGCGCGGGTCCTGCGCGGGCCGTCCCAGGAGGATGCGGAAGACGTCGTCGAGGGGGACCGGCTGGGGCCCGAGCGCGATGGTGAGGACGAACAGCACGGCGCCGGCCAGGGCGAAGCCCGCCATGACCAGCGTGCGTCGGCGGCTTCCCGGCACGGCGACGCGGACGCCGGGCCTGCGAGCCGCCCGGCGGGCTTCGATCCGCATCCGTCGCCTCCCTGCTTCCGCCGCCTCCCCACTTCCGTCGCCTCCCTGCTTCCGGGGCACTCGCTATGTCCGGGGCACCCGCTCGTAGTAGGTGAAGCGGTGGCCCGGGGCGAGGTCCGGGTGGAGTACGGCGACGAGGTCCGCCAGGACGAGGTCGGGCCTCAGGACCCCGCTCTCGTAGAAGTCGTTGCCGCCGTCGGGGCCGAGGGACTTGGTGTTGGACCAGACCTCGCCGCTGCTGACGGCGGTGAGCCGGGCGTGGCGAGGGTCGGCCCTGACCGCGTCGGCCGTCGACTTCCACGTCTGGTCGACCAGCCAGGTCCGGGCGCTCCCGGCCTTGGCGTACACGGTCTCGAAGCTGAGCCGCAGACTGCCGGTGCTGCGGTCCCCCTGCCAGGGGTAGCTGCCGCCCGCCGTCGTGACCAACTGGCCGAAGTACGAACCGCCGGCGGCCAGCGTCCAGGACCCCTGGAGGAGCGTGCCGAGCAGGACGGGGGTGGGCGGGGCCGCCTTGGCCGCGGTCGCCGCCACGCGCCGATAGTCCTGCTCCACCTCGCGGAACACCTCGCCCGCGCGCTTCTCCGCGCCGGTCAGGGCGGCCACGGCCTTGACCCACTCGGCTCGTCCCAGCGGGGTGGGTTCCAGCCACTCCGCGTTGGCGACGACACCGATGCCCGCCCTGCGCAGCTTGGCGAACTGGGGGTCGTCCATGCCCGCGGTCATCACCGCGTCGGGCCGAGCGGCGATGACCTTCTCGGTGTTGACGGTGCCGTTCGGCGCGTACTCGGCGACCTTCCCCGCCGCGATGCGCTTGCGTACGTCGGCGGAGACCACGTACTTGGTGCTGGCCACCCCGGTGAGCGCACCGAGGCTTCCCGAGGCGGTGAGCAGCGAGAGTTGGGTGGTGGAACCGGAGTAGAGGCTCTTGACGGGGACGGTGATCCGCTGGGCGCCGGCCAGGTCGCCGGTGAGTTCGGGGCTGGGTGCGCCGCAGCGCACCAGGACGTACGACTCAGGCCTGCCCTTCGGGTAGGGCTCCTTGACGGTGAGTACCTGGTAGCTCTTCTCGTAGCGGATGGTGAAGTTCTTCGCGTGCCGGACCGTGGACTTGTCCGGGAAGTAGTCGCGGTCGGAGGAGAAGGGGGCGTCGCAGCCCTTGTCGCGCCCCTTGGCGGTGTCCTGCGGGCCTGGCGGGTCCGAGCTGCAGGCCGCGAGTGCCAGCAGCAGGGCCGTGAGCAGGGCCAGGAGCGCGGGCGGGCGCGGCCGTGTCATGCGCGGAAGCCGAAGGAGGCCACGTAGGTGAAGTCGACGGCCTTGTTGGACAGTCGGCGCAGCACGAAGTCGTCGTACAGCCCGGCCGGGACGGTGGTGTCCACGCCGACGCGGACGCCGAGGTACAGCCGCGAGCCCCGGCCCGTGAGGTCGAGGGGGATCTCGTACCGGGTGTTGCTGCCGGTGAGCCGTGCGGTGGCGAGCGTGGTGCGGTTCCAGTGGTTGGGGTCGGCCGGGTCCGGGAGGAAGAGGAACACCTCGACGGGGTGGCCCGGGTAGCCCTGGAAGGTCCGCAGGTCGTCGGTGTCGAGTACGAGAGTGGTGGCGTGGGGGCCGTTGGGGTTGGTGCGCTCCAGGGTCAGTGGCAGTTCGGTCGCGAGTCCCGAGTACGCCGCGTCGGCGTAGATCCCCGGCTCGTCACCGAGGTGGATCCTTCCCTGCCACACCAGTTCGGCCTGCGACGACAGCATGCGGGTGCCTCCTCTGTAGGACAGCGGTACGCGCGTCGGAGAGCGTGGTGTACGCGTCGGGGGCGAGCATCGGGTCCGACGCGTGCGCACGGCACTCGTGTGCGCTTTCTGTCCAGTGTTCCGAGATGTGGCGGGTGCTGCCACCGAAGTACGGACACTGGCCGGTTCACGTCCTCAGCCGTGGTTCTCGTGGTTCTCATGGTGCTGAAGGTGCGTGGGGGCGGCGTTGTGGTCTTGGGCGGGCGGGGTGCTCAGGGAGCGGCACAGGGCCTGTGCCTCGGCCACCGTGTCCGGATCCGGGCTGTGCCGCGCGGCGATCCGCAGCGCGCGCAGTGCGCCTCTGTCCCCCGCCCGTCCGGCGGCCAGCGCCTGCTGGTCGCGCCGGTCGTCGGGCGCCGCGTCGTAGGGGACGGTTCTGGCCGGCTGGCGTTTCCAGTAGTACGCGAGGGGATCGTCGGTGCCGCGCGGCCAGGTGCGGTAGACCTCGTCCCAGGTGTACGGCTCGCCGAGGAGTTCGACGCAGCCTTCGTTGACCGGTTCGTGGAGCGGCTGGTAGCGGCAGTCGGTGGAGATCCGCAGGGTGCGGCTGGTGTTGGGGGTGCCCCGGTGCACGGTGAAGGGGTCGATTATCAGGAGGTCGCCGGGGTTCATGGGGTTGCTGAGACAGGATGACGGTCGTATGTCGGCCTCCCATCCGACGACGGCCTCGTTGCTCAGGCGCATGGGAAGTTGTCCGTGCCCGTGCGAGCCGGGAAGGACGCACAGGGACCCCGAATCCGCGGTGACGGGTGTCAGCGGGGTCCACACCGTCAGGGTGCGCGGCGAGCCCTGGACCCCGGGATGGTCCTGGTGCCAGCCGCTCTCGGGCGGGGCGCCGGGTGCCCGGGGGTGGACGACGCGCAGCACCTTGCGGGGGTGGACGAACACCGGCTCGCCCAGGAGGTCCTCCAGCAGGGCGAGCAGAGCGGGGTCGTGCAGCAGTGCGTGCAGGGCGCGGCAGCTCCACATCGAGCGGTGCACACGGGCGTACCGGGGGTCGGGCGGCCACACCGCGGCGGCGGGGTTCGCGACGGGGAGCGGGTCCCGGGGACGGCCGGGCAGCAGCCAGCCCGCCTCGCGGGCCAGTGTCAGCACCGTGTCGCGCACGGTGGCGACGCGGTGCGCGGGAAGGAAACCGGGCAGGAAGACGTAGCCGTCCGTGGCCAGTCGGCGGGTCAGCGCGGCCCTGTCGGAGAGCAGACGGCCGGAGTCGGTGAAGGCGCGGATGTCCATGGGCGTCATCTTCGGAGGAGGGGGCTTCAGTGTCCGCCGGACGTGAGTGACGGCGGTGACTGCGACGACGGGACCGGCTCAGGGGAGTTCGGGTCTGCGGACGAGGACGCGCCGGTAGGTCATGTGCCGGCGCGCATAGAGCTGGAGGGTGATGTTGACGGCCTCGACGAACTCCTTGACCATCAGCTCCCCGTAGGCGGGCCTGCCCGGGGCGCCGATCGGATCGCCCGGCCAGTCGGAGATCACCTGCGGAGCGAAGTACTCCCACATCTGCCGCTCGAAGTGGTCGGCCATCGGACCGCGGGCCACGTCGCCGAAGTCGAGCGAGGTGTGGGCGGGCAGGAAACCCACCGCCATCAGGTCGTCCTCAAGGGTGTGGGTACGGGCGAAGTGCGGGAACTGGAAGTGGGCCACCAGAGCGGCCACGTCCTCCGGGGTGGCCAGCGGCGTCAGCAGCCAGTCGTCGATTACGAACCGGCCGCCCGGCTCCAGACTGGAGAAGACCTGCTCGAACAGGGCCCGGTGGTCCTGCACCTGGTAGAGCATGTTGATGCTGACCGCGGCGGCGAAGGGGCCGCCCGGTACGGACCGTTGGCAGTCCCCGAGCACCACGGTGACGCTGCCTTCTCCCATGGGCCGGATCGCGTTGAGCCTGCGGCTGGTCGCGGCGTGCGCCGCCGAGTTGGTCACCGACGTCACGCGCACCCCGTGCTCCCGCGCCAGCAGCCGTGCCGGACCGCCGAGGCCGCCTCCGACGTCCAGCACGCGTTCCCCCGCGGTGAGTCCGGCCAGTTCGGCGATCTGCCGGGTGTGCAGGGCGGCGCCGTCCCGCCACCGCCGCCCGTCCGACCAGATCGCCGGATCGGGGACCATCGGCGGATGCAACAGGTCGCCCGTCAGATAGATGTGCAGTCCTCCGCCGGGCAGGCCCCGACCGGCGCCGACGACGTCCCGGGCGTAGTGCCCGTTGTCCCGTACGGGGAGGGGACCGTCGGTCGGGCGGTCGCCGCTGTCGATCGCACCGGAGGGCCTGTCGCTGGCGTGCACGGGCGCTTCCTCATCTCTGCCGGGAGCCGCTTTGCGTGGGCGGGGCCTTGCGACTGTGCGTGGGCGGGGCCTCGCGACCTTGCGTGGGCGGGCCTTGCGACTCTTCGTGGGCGGGGCCTCGCGACGCGGGTCTCACCGTCGGCGCGGCAGTCGACGGTACGGCACCGGCGGGTGGTCGGGACCGTCGTAGGTCGGCAGTACGCGGCTGACCCGGGTGCCCCGCAGGGGGTGCCCCGGCTGCCGCCACCAGCCGGCCTCGGGCAGGCAGAACTGCCGTACGTAATGCGCTCTGAACTCCTCGGGGAGGTCCTGGAAGTGCGGGGCGAAGAGCAGATCGACGGCGGTGCGCGCGGTGTCGGTCCCATTGGGGTGGGTGGCGTGCAGCACCCGTACGTCCCCGATGACCAGATCGCCCGGGTCCGCCTCGATGGTGATCTCGTCGGGTACGGGCAGATGGGACACGGTGTCCTGCGGCTGGTTCTCGATGGTGACCGTGTGCGGTTCGGGGAGGGCGCTGTGCAGCGGGTGCCAGGTGCGATGGCTGCCGGGCACCGCCCGCAGCGCACCGTTCTCCTTGCGGGTGGGCTGGAGGTAGAGCATGCAGAAGATCTGGGGCGGCCGCGCGGCGAAGCTGAGCTCGTGGTCCCAGGCCCACCAGTCCTGGTGCCACCACAGGCCGGGCGAGCGGGGCGGCTTGGTGATGACGTACCCGCTGATCCAGCGCGGATCGGTGAAACCGAGCAGCCGGAAGGCGTCCTGGAGCGCGGGCGAGGTCAGCAGGTCGGCGTGCGGATCGTCCTCCAGCCGGACCGGAATCAGACTTCCGTGGTGGGCGTACCGCTGGAGGTGGGCGGGGGTCTCGGAGTGCAGCTTCCGCTGGGCCAGGTCCCGCAGACGTGCCGTCAGATCGTCCGGGACCACGCCGCTGATCAGACATAATCCATCGTCCGACAGCTGTTCGGCCAAGTGAAGGTTGCTCGTATGAGCCATGTGGCTCTTCCTTCCGACACCCGCTGGGTCGTAGCAGCGAGGAACGTACCAGCACGTGTCGCGGACAGGGAGAGCCGCGGAGAAATCGGCTCGAAATGCTCACCGAGGACAGGAGAACGCGATGGAGATCGAGTTGCGCGGAGCCGTGGGAGCCCCGCTGCTGCTGATACGGGTGGGGCCGGGCCGGCGCATGCTCTCGTCCGGCTCCCTCGGCGGCGGTCTCGGCAGCCGCTCCTGGGTGATCAACGCGCAGGTGCCGGTCTCCTACGCGCGCACCGACCTCGCCGCGCACCTGGGCGAACTCGCCGACGCCTGCGGCCTGGAGGACGCGGGCGTCGGCATGCTGACGGCCGCCGCCGTCCGCCACTACACCCGCGCCGACGTGCAGGGCGCACAGGCGATGGCGACCGTGGGACTGAGCGTGCCGACCTGGGCCGTGGACCACGAAGGGCAGCCCCCGCAGGCCGTGCCGCGGCCCGGCACCGTGAACATCGTGGCGACGCTGCCGGTGCCCTTGGATGACGCCGCTCTGGTCAACGCGGTGATGACGGTGACCGAGGCAAAGACCCAGGCCCTCCTGGAGGCGGGCTTCGCCTGTACGGGAACGGCATCCGACGCGGTGTGCCTGGCGGTCCCGTACGCCACGGGAGGAGCGGCCCCCGAACCCTTCTGCGGTCCGCGGTCCCTGTGGGGCGCCCGGCTCGCCCGCGCCGTGCACCGCGCGGTGCTGGAAGGCGCCCTGTCCTGGCGCGAGCGCCACCCGGACGGCAGGACGGAGGCGTCGGCGCAGGCCGATGCCCGGTCGGCGCAGGCCGCGACCCCGTCAGCGCAGGCCGCGACCCGCGCGGGCCGGGACCTGCCGCCCGGCGGTGACCAGGCAGACGAGGGCGAACAGGGCCAGCACCAGCAGCGGCCAGGACAGTCCGGCCCGCCAACCGTTCAGGACCAGACCGCGGACCACCTCGATCGCGTACGTCAGCGGATTGAGCCGGGCGACCGCCGCGAGCCACTGCGGCATGGCGTCCAGCTCCACGAACGCGTTGCTCGCGAACAGCAGGGGAAATGACGCGAACCCGCTGATCGCGAAGAACGTCGTATGGCTGGAAGAGGTGTACGCCAGGGCGATGAACGCAGCAGTGAGCGCGGCGGTGAGCAGCATGACGGCGACCAGGACGAGCAGCGTGTCACCGACGTGCGCGGCGGGCCGCGCTCCCAGCGCCAGGGCCACCAGCAGGATGATCACCGTCTGCACGGCGCCCAGCGCCATCTGGAAGAGGATCCGGCTGACCACGATGGAGCCGCGGGCCAGCGGCATGCTCATCAGCCGCCCGAGATACCCGGTCTCCTTGTCCCACAGCAGCGGCACGGCACCGCTCACCCCGAGGCCGACCGCGGTGAACGCGATCACGCCCGGCAGCATGAAGGCGATGTAGTCCGCGCCGGCGACCGCCCCGGGATCCACCGCGCCCCGCAGCGAACTGCCGAAGAAGACCAGCCAGATCGCCGGCTGGAGCAGGGTGAAGACGAGGTTGAGGCGCTCCCTGCGCAGTTGGAGGTACCAGCGGCGGAGCAGCGCGACCGTTTCCTGCCGGTAGCCGCTCAGCCGGCCGCGCGCGCCGAGGTGCGCGGACGCGGCCGGCGACGGAGGCCGCGCGGGCGCCGGGGGCCGTTCCTCGTCCGCGGCGTTCACCCGGTGGCCGGTGTGCAGCAGGAAGACGTCGTCCAACGTGGGCCGCTGGTAGCCGATCTGGTCGACGACGACACCGTGCTCGTGGCCCGCACCCGCCACGAACGCCAGCGCCGCCATGGCGTCGTCGACGTGCAGGTGCACGGTGCGCGGCTCAGGCTCCAGTAAGCGGTGGACCCAGTCCTGGCCGTCGACGAGGGAGCGGATCCCCGCGACGTCGTCCGTGACCACGTGCAGCACCTCGGCGCCGACGCCGTACTTCAACTCGTCCGGCGCGCCGCTGACCACCTTCCGCCCCTCGTCGATGATGGCGACGCGGTCGCACAGCCGATCGGCCTCGTCCAGGTAGTTGGTGGTGAGCAGCACGGACACGCCGTGGCCGCGCAGTCGGGCCACGTGCTCCCATATTCGGTGCCGGGCCTGCACGTCGAGACCGAGAGTGGGTTCGTCGAGGATCAGCACCTCGGGCTGCTGGAGCAGCCCGCAGGCAAGGTCGAGGCGCTTGAGCATGCCGCCGGAGAACTCCGCGACCTGCCGGCCCGCCTCGGGCAGCAGACCGACCACGTCCAGGACCTCGGACACCCGGCGCTCCCGCTCCCGGCGCGGGATGTGGTGCAGGTCCGCCTCGATCTCGGCGCTCTCACGGGCCGTGAGGAGATGGCGTACGCCCTTCTCCTGGGACACGTAGCCGATGCGCCGTCGCACTTCGGCCGCGTCGCGGGAGACGTCCAGTCCGCACACCGTCGCCCGGCCGCTGGTGGGGGACAGGAGGGTGGTGAGAATCCTGATCGTGGTCGTCTTTCCGGCGCCGTTGGGCCCGAGGAGACCGAAGATCTCTCCGGGCCGCACCTCGATGTCCAGTCCGTCGACGGCCCGGCGTCCGCCGAACTCGCGTGTCAGGCCCTCGGTCTTGATGACGGGATTCATACGGAGCAGGATCCCCTCCCGCCGCGTCCACGACGTCGGGATCCGGCCCCCGGCCGCGGAGAGTTGTCCGCGATCTTTCCCGAGATTGTTCGTGATCGGTAACAGACGGATCCCCTTGCCGCCGTGTCCCGTCCTGCCATGTGGTTGCAAGGGCGACCACGGGGGATCGGCGAGGGACTGCGCGAAAAGGGGCGGACATGGCACGACAGGACGGCGGGCGGAGCTGGTACGGCAAGGCGGTCGGGGCCGCGCTCGGGGTGACGATGCTCGCCACCGGCGTCTCGGTGTGGACCGCGCAGGCCAGTACCGAGGGCGACTCGGCGCCGAGTGCGAACGCGCCGGCCACGCCGGGCAGTGCCGTCAAGCCGGTCGCGGCGACCATCGCGCACGCCTCGGACGCGGGGCCGCGCGGCATCAACCTCACCATCGACGACGGCCCCGACCCCGCGTGGACCCCTCAAGTACTCGATCTGCTGCGGGAGTACGGGGTGAAGGCCACGTTCTGCATGGTGGGGACGCAGGCGCAGGCCCACCCGGACCTCGTGAAGAAGGTGGTCGCCGCCGGGCACCGGCTGTGCGACCACACGGTGTCGCACGACACCGCCATGGACAAGAAGTCCCAGACCTACCAGTCGCAGCAGATGCTCGACGCCGAGCGCATGATCACCGAGGCGTCCGGGGGCGTGCGGCCGATGTACTACCGGGCGCCCGGCGGGGCCTTCACCCCCTACAGCCGCAAGCTCGCCGCCGACCGGGGCATGCGCCCGCTGGGCTGGAACGTGGACACCAAGGACTTCGAACGTCCCGGTACGGACGCCATCGTGGCCACCGTCGAACGGGAACTCCGCAACGGCCCGACACTCCTCTTCCACGACGCGGGCGGCAACCGCACCCAGACCGTCGAAGCCCTGCGCCGGCTCCTGCCCCAACTCAAGAAGCAGGGCTACTCCTTCGGCTTCCCGGTGCACTGAGCCAGGCACCGGCCGGCCCGGCCGGGGCCCGGTTCTCGATGAGCCGACGTACGACCGCCTCGCGACGTCGGCTGCGTACGAAGGGCAGCAGGTCCCGTGTGTCTAGAGGCGGGTGACGCAGGAGCCGACTCGTCCGGAGGAGTCGCTCGCGTACTCGGCGTGCAGCAGGTAGTCCTTGGGACCGCACGATGCCGCGTCCGTCACCCGGTACTCCGCCAGCGGGGACCCACAGTCCACCTTCGTCAGCCGCTGCTCGGGCCAGTCGGCCTCGTTGTGTACGCAGTCCCCCACCGACAGGGCGACGGGGGCGTCGTCCCCCGCGAGCAGGCCCACGGCCACCAGGGTCGGGATCGCCAGTGAGACCAGCGCGATGGGGGTGAGGATCAGCATCGCGGGGCCACGGCGCAGAACCCGGCGGCCCGGGTCGAGCGGCGGCCGTAGGGCACCGTACGGCTCGGGCAGCCGCCGCAGGGCAGCGCGGGCGCCCAGGACGTTCGCCAGGACCACGAAGGGTGTGACGAACAGGGAGAACAGGCCCCACCAGCCGGTCACCAGGGTGCTGGAGGTCATCTGCCGGTAGACGGCGAGGCCGCACGTACGGCAGAGAACTCCCCGCCGGGTGACCGTACGCATGATCACGACCATGCCCTGATGGGAGCGCACGGTCACGCTGGTCGCGGGCTGCGCCCCGCAGACTTCGCACCCGGCCTGCGGTCCCGCCGGCCCGGGCCGGCCGGGATTCCCGTACTGCTGCGGTGGGGCGGGGATTCCATACGGCTGCGGCTGCCCCGGCGGCGGACCGTACGGTCCCGGCTGGTGCCGCGCGTCCGGATGCGGATAGGTCATGGCGAGGTTCCCCCGTGCGTCGACGAAACCAGCACCCTAACCGGAGCCGTATCCGCCGCAGTGCCCGGGCAGTTGTGTACACGTCCGGCTCGGGTCCGTGGCCCAACCGGGGCCGATGGGACGCATCGGCGGTCATCGAGCAGGCCCGTATGCCGAACACCGGTCGGGAGGCGGATGCCGGATGCCGCGCCGGAAGCCGAAGTCGGCGTCCGTACAGGCAAGTTGGCCGACCGGTGGGGCGATTAGGGGCGCCGACTGACGGTCCGCGATGGCTGCCGCCAGCCCCGTACGGTGACCGCCGCGGTCGGGACGGTCATGGGCGTGCGTGCGGACGGCCGCATGCGCGCTCCCGTCCTCGCCGTCGCGAAGTTTCCGGCGGTGAGCACCTCCCACGCATTCACGCGCGGTTCGAGGAGAAATGGAAATAGCGGGGCAATTCATCTGCGGCTGCAGTAGTTCGCGCCTGCATGTCAAGCAGTTCAGCAAAACTCAACAAAATGGGCGTAGTTGACATTTCGCCTCAGTGATTCGGGTCATAGCGTTGGTCTGGACCAATGGCTACTGTCGCCTACCGCGTGATGCGTACGCGTCACGCAAAGGTGCATATGAACGGATCTGTGTGAACTCTCTCGGTCGTTTCAGACATTTGATACCCGCCTCCCAAAAGAGGAGAGCCTCCGTCGCCGTGACAACGGCCATGGTCATGGCTCTCAGCTCCGGAGTGGCGGCTGCCGCCGTCGGCGACGACCGGCCGACGGTCACCGCCCCCAGCGGCGAGCGGCCCTCGGCGACGCCGCCTCCGGTGCACGGTGCGCCGGTGTCCCTGGCGTACGGCGCACCGGGCGCCGCAGCCAGCGCCAACCGTCCGCCGAACTCGCCCAAGGCGCCCGAGGTCGGCCCGCCCTTCAAGCAGACCTCCGGCGTGTGGCAGACCAATACGCTGACGCCCACTCTCCGCAACACCCCCGTGGACCCGGACAAGGACAAGACGACCAGCACCTTCGAGGTGTGGACCGTCAAGGCGAACGGCGACCCCGGCGCCAGGGTCAACCTCACCGACGACAACAAGTGGGACGTCCTCGTCTCCGGGTACGCCGCCGCCGGCACGGCCGCGTCCGTCAACGTCCCGAAGGGGAAGCTCAAGGACGGTTGGACGTACCTGGTCCGCTCCTCGGCCTACGACGGGGCCGCGTACGAGACGGACTGGTCGCCGTGGTCCAAGTTCAAGGTCACTGCCCCCGTCGTGCCCCCCGTCGTCCCCGTACCCGGTGGGGATTCCGGCAACAGGGCCGAGGACGTCCCCGCGGACGCGAAGGCCAAGTGGCAGCAGCTCGCCAAGGAAGCGCTCGCGGCCTACGACCGTGACCAGGCCGAGATCGCCGACGTCAAGAAGAACGCCCTCGCCCACGGCGCGGATGCCGTGAAGCAGCTGAACCTGAACAACATCGCCCTGCCGGAGAACGGCTACTTCGGTGTGCCGCGTCAGTTCATCGCCGCCCGCGTGCAGGACAACAAGGCCACCGTGTCGACGGTCGGCGGCTGCGAGGGAGGTCTGCACTGCACGCAGAAGTTCCGCACCGACTACGTGCTGAACGTCGACATGTTCTACTGCACCGCCCCTGGCGTCGCCGCGGACATCGGCAACAAGTGCCCCGCGGCGGAGACGCACTGGGACGGGTTCGCCGGGGAGTCGCAGTCCGAGGAGTTCAGCCGCGAGTACAACCGGATCACCGACGGCTGGGACAAGTTCATGGGCCAGATGCTCGGGGACCTGCCGAAGATCTTCATGCAGTGCGTCACCGGCGACACCTCCACCACCGAACCCCCGGTCGTCGCCTCGCCGAGCGCTCGGGCCACCGGCGGGCCGATCCTCCGGGCCACGGGCCAGCAGTGCGCGGAAGCCGGGATGCAGCTGGGCGCGATGGCTCCGCTGGGCGGAATCCGCGGCCCGGCGAAGATCGTCACCGACCCCCTCGTGGAGATGAAGTTCACGGCCGCGCAGATCAGCAAGGCCAAGGGTGCGCTGAACGACCTCAAGGCGGGCAAGGGCATCAGCGCCCAGCACTCCAGCGTCCTCAACGGCCTGATCACCTCTGCGATCAAGGCCGACAAGAGCGGGACCGGCGGCCTGTCGTTCACGTTCAACCAGGTCATCGACATGCCGAAGATCACCGCAGGCATGCGCCCCGATGCCCAGAAGCTGATGGCCGGGTACAAGCCGTTCGGCAACCTGACCATCGAGGAATGGTTCCACCAGTTCTGGAACAAGGGCACCGGCTGGGTGAACTACCCCGACCGTGCCGCCGGTTTCCCCGACGGCTTCCAGGGCCCGTCCAAGCCGCACTCCCCGAAGGTCGGCGAGGAGATGGACCGCTTCGGCACCCCGGGCAAGATCACGAAGGATGCCGCAGGCAAGCTCAGCGTCGAGGGCGGAGGCTTCCTCGCCCCCAAGGACGGCACCCCTTACAGCCAGCGGGCGCTGCCCCCGGCCAATGTCAGCGCCGACAAGACCGCCATGGGCGGCGGGTACCACGTGTACAAGTGGACCAGGGACTGGGGCAAGGCGGAGGCGGACCGGTACGGAACCATCGAAGGCGGTAAAATCGCCCCCTGGTTCGGCCAGCCCGGCGGCGGCGTCCAGTACAAGCTGCCCAAGAGCGTCAACGTCCAGTGGCTCCTGGAGAACAAGTACATCGTGGAAGTGACGGACTAGTGAACACCGACCAGCTCGACCGGGCACTGCGCTCGGCCGGTGTGGACCCTGCCGGGTACGCCCTGCATCCGATCGGCAGCGGTGTGGAGCCCGGCGGGTTCCTCCTCCCGCCGGGCGGCCACGTCGAGGGCCCGCCCGGGCCGTACGACCTGCGTGGCGGGCTCGCGCTGGTCGGCTCCACCACCGCGTGGTGGGTGTTCGGCGGGGACGACGTCGACATCGCCTTCGGGCACACGACCACGCTGGGCACCTACGGCTCCGAGGCGGAGGCGTGCGAGGTGTTCTACCGCGAGCTGACCCGCCCCGACGGGGCCGCGTTCGCCGAGGCCAAGGCCGAGTGGCGGGCGCACTGGGAGCGCGAGCGGGCCGAGCAGGACCGTGCCGCGGCCCTGCGCGATCCGCGGTTCGCCGCATTGCGCGAACAGTGGCACAGCCTGTGGTCCGTACGGGAGGAGCGGGGGGAGCCGGCGATGACCGCCGCCGAACTCCACGCCGCCTTCCAGCAGTTGGGCCGCGCACCGCAGGGGTGGAAGCTGGGCGGATTCGACGACCGCCCGCTCCCCGAGAGCGGGGTCGACATGGCGGCGCCGGAGGCGGACGGCACATGGTGGTTCGGCTCCCCCATCGGCGAACGCGGGGCCCCCGAACGCCTCCACGCGGTCGGGTTGTCCGAGGCGGAGGCGTGCAAGCACATCTTCGACTCGGTGGCGGAACGAGAGTTCGGGTACGCGTGGTCACCGCCCACGGAGGTGCTGCGGCGGGCGTCGGACGCCGCGCGGCAGCGTGGCGGGCCGCTCCCGCCGTGGCCTCCCCGGCCGCGCGGGTAGGGGCACTGGGCAACTGACGGGCAGGTAGCACTGTCCGTCCGGTGGGCGGGGAACGCTTCGGCGTTCCCCGCCCACCGGCATGTTCAGACGTCGGGCAGGCACCGCCCGGCGGCGTCAGCGGGTGGGGTCATGCGGGATCCGCCACGGTGGGGGAGGCGGGATGCGCCGCGGTGGGGGAGGCGGGATGGGGGACGCGTGCGGTGGGGGCGTACTGGGCGGCCTGGGCGTTGAACATGGCGGCGTAACGGCCCCGGGCGGCCATGAGTTCGTCGTGGCTGCCGTGCTCGGCCAGCTGTCCCCGGTGCAGGACGTAGATGCGGTCGGCGTGCCGGACGCCGGACATGCGGTGGGTGACAAGGACGACGGCCCGGTCGGGGGCGGCCAGCCGGCGGATGCGGCCGAACGCTTCGATCTCGGCCTCCGGATCGAGCGCGGAGGTGGGTTCGTCCACGATGAGTACGCTGTCCGCCCTCGACGTCGTACTGCGCCAGTGCGTGCGAGCCAGCCCCACCTTCTGCCACTCCCCGCCCGAGAGCTCGATGGCTCCGCGGAACATCCGGGCCAGCAGACTCCGCAGACCGTCGGGGAGTTTGGCGATGACGGAACCGGCTCCGGCGTAGTCGACCGACGGCTGAAGGTCCTCCGCCGAGGCCGCGTGTGCGGGGCGCCCGAAGCGGATGTTCATCTCCGCGGTCACCGGCCAGCGCTGAAAATCCTGCGTGAGCAGTGCCACCCGTGCGAAGAGCTGGGCGCGGTCGAGCCCGGCGACGTCTTCGTCGCCCCATCGCAGGGTTCCGTCCTGGGGCAGCAACAGGCCCGAGAGGACCTTCATCAAGGTGCTCTTGCCGGAGCCGTTCTCGCCGACCACGGCGGTGACCGACCCCATCGGCAGCGTGAGGGAGACGCGGTCCAGCGCCGGGCTCTCGCGGTCGGGGTAACGGTAGGTGACCTGGTCGAGGGCGATCCGGTCGACCTTCCCGGGGACGGGGGCGCCGCCCTCGGGGATGGCGCGCTCGGCGGCCTGGGAAAGGAAGCGCCCGTGGTCGCGGACGTACAGGGACTCCTCGTGCAAACGGTTCACGTTCATCACCAGCGCACCCAGGCTCGCCGAGCCGGAACGCACCGCGATGACCGCGGTACCCGCCACGGCAAGGCTCATCCGGCCGCCGAGGATCAGCCAGAACATGGTCCCGTACGTCGCCAGCATCGCCAGACCGGACAGCGCGGCGGCGACCCACTCGGTGACCGCCTTGCTGGAGGCCAGCCGTTCCTGCTCGGCCTCGGCGCTCCTGGCCATGCCCGTGTACCTGCTGAGCAGGAATTCGCCGACGGCATGGATACGGACCTCCTGGGCGGCGGTGCGGTCGGTGAGCAGATTGCCGAGGAGACGGCTCGCCCGCACGTGCTCGATCCAGCTCATCACCGACACGTAGCGTTCCTGCGCCACCCGCATGGCACCCCAGCCACGCGGTGCGGCGATGAGCACCAGCATGGGCAGCAGCACCGGGTCCAGGACGGTCAGCACACCCGCCGTGGCCACCAAGGAGATGGTGCTGTTCAGCGCGGCGACGCTGACGCCGATCATGCGGCGCGCGGACCCCGGGCCCTGCTGGGCGATGTCGATGAGCCTGCGGAACTCCGGATCGTCGATGGCCTCCAACTCGACGGAAACGGCGGCAGCCAGGTACTGGGTGGTGGCGATCCGCTCGACGACCGGCTCCAGGCGGCCGGCCCGGGCGGTGGACCACCCGGCCAGGGCGGAGTTGACGACGGCGATGGCCGCGGCGGCGAGCAGAGCGGGCAGCAGCGCGTACACCCGCTGGGCGGGGGTGCCGGAGCCGCCGAGCAGGGCGTGCATGACGGCGTTGACGGCGAGCAGACCGACGGCCGCGGCGATGCCCTGGCCGATCTCGCTGACCATCACGGCGACGAGCCCCCGGCGGTCGGCGTGCCAGGCCATGCGCAGCGTCGCACCCACCAGTGACGGCATGGAGCGGAGTGCGGAGAGCATGGTCAGGTCGAGCGCGGCATGCTCGTGCTTGGACCAGCCCATGTCGTAGCGCAGCGGTCCGCCGAACAACTCCCGCTCGGCATCGGAGACCTTGGGCTCGGCCATCCGCACGGGTCCGAAGAACCTCTTCACCGTGCGCCTCCCGTGCTGGGCCAGTTCAGCGCCCGGTACGAGGGGCCCTCGGTGAGCATCCGGAAGACGGCGGCGGTATGGGGATGACAGTCCGGCGGAGGGTTCTCCATCGACACCCAGAACAGCCCTTCGTGCTTGTCCGGCTCGGCGTTGTGCGGCTCACCCGCCCAGGACTGCGCCACGAACACGGCGGTGATCCGGTCGGTCCCTCCCGGAGCGTGACGATGGACGAGCCCGCAGAACTCCTGGTGACGGGGGCTGACGCGGACTCCGGTCTCCTCCTCCGCCTTCCGCCGGGCCGCATGATCCAGCGGTTCCCCGGCCTTCAGACGGCCCCCCACGACAGTGAGCCGTCCCCGGGCGAGCGCGGCGTCGGGATTCTGTCGTACGCACAGGGCGAACCCGTGCGCACGCAGCAGGACTTGGGCCACGTCCGCGATCAGCAGATGGTGCTCCTCACTCATCGCCACCCCTCCTCGGCCAGGCGCTCGACGGTACGTCGGCCACGCGCGGTCACCTCGGGGTCGCCGCGGGAAAGGCCGTGGGCCAAGGTGCTGGCCGCGTCGGCGGCGCAGAACGCCACCAGGGCCTGCTGCTCGACGGCGGAGAACGGACGCCCGTAACCACTGAGCAATGCCGGGCCCAGCGCCGGGTTCTCGGGCCGTACTCCGGTGGCGAGGAGGAAGGGCAGAGCGCCGACAAGACGGCGGAGCAGGCCGACTTCGGCCACGGACAGGTGCTCGCCGACGGCGGCAAGGTGCCTCTCCAGACCGGCGACCGTGGCCTCGACGGCGTGTGCGGCCTCGGCCCGGGCCTCGTGGTCCGGGCGCGCGTGCGAGGCGTCGCGTACGGCGTGGACCGGGCCCACCACCGATTCCACCCACCGGGCCAGTGACACCGGGAGGGTTGTGGATTCCGTCATGCCCGGTACCTCATATCCGGTCGGGACCCGCCGGAGAGGCGTCCGGAGCAACTGTCAGCAAGGCAAGCGGACGCACCCGTGCAAGGAGCGGAGTTTTCGAACGCAGGATGAACGAAGGCAGGGCGGTGAAGACGATGCATGGTTGCTCCTCGGGCGCTATGCGGACAGGTGATCGGTTAACTGGGCCGTTCCTGTCGCCGTCACGGGTGCGCGGGGACGAAATCTAGAACAAGATCTCGAATAGCCCGGCGGTCCTTGGTGCGGCCGAGGGTGTCGTGCTGTGATGCTGCGTTCGATCACTCCTGTGGGTCTGGGTACTTCCTACGGGGGATTGCGGGGACGGGCCAGCGTGGCGGTGCGGCCGGGGAACGCGTCGAAATCGACGCCACGAGGGTCCCGGCGTCCGTACCCAGCGCGACACTCAACTGACCTGCGAAATCACGATGAAGATCGCTAGTTGGGCGGGCTGGGTGCGGCCTGCTTCAGGAGGGTGCTGCCCAATGTGTCCGTCTGGTCCGCCCGCCCGCTGAGACGGTGCACCAGCACCCATCTGCCGTCCGAGACGGCGCCGGCGAAGACGGAGGCGTCACCGGTGGCGCCGTTGTGCCAGAGCACGTTCCCGGACCTCTGCCAGGAGAGGGCAGGTTCTCCCAGCGCCCGGTCGACGAGAAGGGCGGACACCAGGCGGGCGGCAGCCCTCGGAGTGGCCCAGAGACCTCCTGCGGGCAGGATCGCGCCCGTCATGGTCCAGGGGCGGATCGGGCGGCCGAAGAGCCCGCGGCTGTACAGGCTTCGGTCCGGCGGAGGAGTCGCGGACACCTCGGTGATGTCCAGCGGAGCGAGGACGTACCGGGTCAGAAGGTCCTGGTACGGGATGCCCGCGGCGGAGACGAGCGCGGCTCCGAGAATGGCGTATCCGAGGTTGGAGTACTCCTCGGTGCTGCCCGGTTCGGTGCCGACGAACGAGTCCAGCTTCGCGAGCACAGCCTGCAGGGCGGCTGCGTCGAAAGCGACGTAGGGGTCGCGCCGTTGGAGGCCCGGAGGAACACGGGGCAGGCCGGAGGTGTGCAGGGCGAGATGCCGCAGGGTGATTCCGGTGCCCGGCGGGGCGGGCAGGAACTCGTCGACCGGGGCGTCCACGTCGAGTATCCCGGCTTCGGCCAGCTGGGCCAGCGCGGTGCCGGTGAGTGTCTTGCTCAGTGAACCGATCTGTACGTACCGGTCGGTTGCGTGTCCGTGGAGTGCCTGGGGCGGTTGGTTGCTGCTGAAGATGCAGGTGGGGATCTGGCGCATGGAAGGCTTTCCGTGTGGAGGGCGGGGGGCAGGCAGGCATCGGTTCGGATTCCACTCTCAGCTCCTGGTTCCTTGCCGGCCCCTGATGTGATCAGTACTCCAGAACCTAGGCAGGTGCCGGAACAGCCCTGCCATATTTGAGCCACGCATGACAGAGCGGTACGCACGTCAGAGCAAGGGAAGCCCGGCGGGCTGTCTCCGCTCGTGCGGGGACGGACCCCGGCCCGGAGCGGCGATCAACGCCTGCGTCGCTTCCGGGCTGTGCGGTCGGCGACCATTGTTAGCCTCGGGCTCTCGTTCGCGGCTTTCGCGCACGGTCGCAAGGGAGCATGAGGCGCGCATGGGTGGATCTTCAGGCCAGTCAGTGGAGAGCGCAGCAGAGAACCCGTTCCTGATGCCCGTCGAAGACGTCTTCCGCCTGCAACAAGGCAGGGCGGTCATGGTGACGGGCCGGATCGAACGCGGCCGGGTACGCAAGGACGACACGGTGGAGATCATCGGCTTGGGCCGCAGCGCGACGGTCCTCATCGCGGACATCGAGCAGCATCAGGTGCGTGTCGGAGCGGCGGGTGCGGAGATGAACGTGGGGTTGCTGCTGCGCGGCGTTGCCACGGACGCCGTCGAGCGGGGCCAGGTGCTCGCGACGCCGGGCTCGGTCAGCGCCCAGGCCCAATTCACCGCCGACGTCACCCTGCTGTCCGAGGAGCAAGGCGGTGCGGACGTGGTCTCCGGCGATCGCCTCCGTTTCCATATCCGCACCGCCGCGGTGTGGGGCACCGTCACGCTGCCCGAGGGTGTCGACACGGTCCGGCCGCTTCACGGAGCCGAGGTGACCGTGGTGCTCGAAGCGCCTGTCGCACTGGAGGCAGGCCAGTCTTTCGCGTTCCGCCACCACGGCCGCGCCGCGGGCTCCGGCACAGTGACTCGACGTCGAGAGCAGCGGGGCGACTGACTCGGCTCCCGTACCGTCGGCGATTGGTTCGTCGGTCTCGGCGCGGGGATCGTGTGCTGGATTTGCCGTCGCCGCAGGTATCGGCGACTCCGTCGCGTGTGTTCAAGGACGGCAGCCTTCTGTTCCACCCGTCGCCGAGCGCCCCGTTCGCGTACCTCGCACCCGCGGTGTCGTACGACGAGGCGCTCGCCCGTGGGCGGTACCAGCCGCGCCCGATCAACCCGCGGGCTCAGTGCTCGCAGAGGGAGAACTCCCGCTCGTAGAGCTGCTCGTTGTGTTCGGCGACGAAGAACTTGCGTTCCTGCATGAGCTGTTCGCGGTACGCCTTGGCCTGTTCCAGCGTCATGGTGGACGTGTCGGACCAGGGCTGCTGCGGCGGTACGTCGGATGTCGAGACGACGCTCTGTGAAGGGTCGACCAGGAAGAACGCAAGGATCTTGCGATGTCCCGGCCGGGTGGGGTCCGTGAGGCGGAACGCTCCGACGCGGTGCTGCAGGACGTTCGGGAACGCCAGGCAGCGGCCCGCCGGGGTCGGTGCCGATCCCAGCACCTGGTTCAGGGGGTCTTCGTCGTCCAGACCGTAGACCTCGCTCACACCGGTGTTGTCGTTCTGTTCGTAGTCCGGCTCGTCGAGTGCCGCCCGGAAGCTCAGCCGGCTCTCGGTGATGTTCTCGCTGTCCCAGTAGTAGATGCCGGTCGAGACGATCCGCTCGTTCATCATCCCCTCGACGTGCCAGGAACCACCGGCGTACTCGGGCCTGTCCGGGGTGAGGTGAATGGTGGCGAGCTTCGCGATGACCTGGAGGCGGCGGCCGCGCAGGTCGACTCGCGCGGTGTCGTCGGGCAACGCGGGCGGGCTGAACTCCGGGGCGTCCGGGACGGCCGGAACGCGGTCCTGCCACCAGTCGTCCATGGCCCTTTCGTAGGCCCTGCAGGCCTCTTCGTAGCCGTCGTCGCCCTTGTCACCGTCGGGTTCGACGGGCTCGGTGCCGTCGTACCACGAGTAGGGATTGGGGTTGATCCGCAGCGGTCGGGGATCGTTCAGGTCCGTGAGCACCTTCTCGAAGAGCGGGCGCATACGGCCGAACAGGACGGGCAGGACTGCGGCGAGTTCGCGGTGGTCAACGGGGTGGACATTGTTGACGTACGAGCGGAAGACGGCCTCGCCGTCCTCGCCGACCTCGGCATCCGTGGGCAGCCACTGGAACTTGTCGGAGAACTCGTACTGCGTCCACCTGCTCGTCTCCGGGCGCTGCCAGGCCCGCTCGGGTCCGCCGCTCACCTCTCGTACGTTGCAGAACAGTGAGGGGTGCACCAGGTCCAGTACCTGGCCGTCGGAACCCGGGTGCCAGTCCTTGTCCGCTTCGGGGACCTCTTCCAGCACCCGGACCGCCTCGCGCAGCCGGGACCTGAGCCCCTCGTCGACCAGCGTGTCCGAATGCCACACCCCGTCCACGGCGGACACCTCGATGCCGCTCCGCTCGTCCCTCAGCCCGGCGTAGTGCGCGAGTTCGGCCAGCACATAGCGGATCTGCGCCTCGGTGAGGCCCTGGGCAGCCGCTTCGCTCGTCCACCTGGCGACGATCTCCGCGTCGTCCATCTTGGCGAACCACTCCGGCTTCGACCGTATGTGGGCGCTGCACTGCATCATTTCGAGCTCCCGCAGTGTCCGGGGCCGCGCGGACGAGGCGGTGCGGGAAGCGGCAAAAGGCAGTGGGAACGGGGACAGCGCAGTCAACTCTCTCGGTCCTTCCAGGTGGTGTGCGGTGGAGGTGGGAAGGCTACTTCAGAGGACTGACAACGACTCCGAGCCGGTGGCGGGGCCACCGTGTGAGCACCCGGAGGTCGGCGCTGACGGCCGACGCCAACTTCCTTTCCCGTTGCGCGAGTTGGCACTCAAGTGCGACCCTCAGGCCTCCGCCGCATACCGCCGGGGGATCATGCAGGTGGGACGCCCCGGAAGCGGGGTTCGCCCGAGCCGGTCGCGACCCTCGGAGGACATGATGCCCAGGCCCGAGCTCCTCAAGATCGAGCAGTACACCCAGCTCAGTCTCGACCTGGCCAAGGCCGGCGACTACGAGCCCGCCGTCCGCCTGGGCCGCGAGGCGATGTGGCTCGCCCGCCGGGAACTGGTCGCCGACGACGGCGTGGACACCCGCCTGGCCCTGGCCGTCTCCCTGCACAACCTGGCCCTCGTGACGTCCTGGCACGGACTCCACGAAGAGGCGCTCCGCGCCGCCGACGAGGCCGTCGGCTTCTTCCGCGACATCACCGCCGAGGATCCGGACCTCGGCGGCCCACGCCTCGCCGACGCCCTCGACAGCCTCGGCACCCGGCTCGCCGACCTGGGCAGGCCCGAGGACGCGCTCCCGCTGTCCAGGGAGGCGGTGGCACTCCTCCGCCGCCTCGACCCCACCGGGCACCACCGCGCGGAACTCGCCCGGTGCCTCACCAACATGGCCGTCCGCCTGACCGACACCGGCCGCCACGAAGAGGCCTTCGCCGCTCTCACCGAGGCCCTCGAAATCCACCGTGGATCCGTCCCCGACGGGTCCGCCGACCACCGCGAGGCCCTCATCCACATCGTGGCCAGGCTCGCCAAGTGCCACGCCGCACTCGGCAACGACACCGTGGTCCCCCTGCTCGCCCTCGAATCCGTCCAGCTCGTGACGGTGCTTCCCGCGGACCACCGTGCCCGCCAGTCGTCCGAACTCATCGACCACTGGCGGTCCCTCGCCCGCCACCTCGCCCGGACCGGCTACCGCACGGAGGCCCGCCAGATAAGAACCGTGGCCAGACGCCTGCGTTGGCAGCCGCGGCGTGGATGAGGCCCGAGTCGGTGGCGACACGGAGGTGCCGCGGACATCCGGAGCGTTTGTTCACCTTGGTGTTGGAGATGCTCGGTGCCATGTCCCAAGCGATCTTGTCTGCCGAACGGGTCCAGCTGGTCCCGCTGTCCGACAAGGGACGCTTCGCCGGTTCCTGGATTCTGCGGCCGCCGGGACCTGGCGACCGGGAACTGGTGGAAGGGCAGCTGGGGTTCAAGGTTCACCGGCGCTGCTGGCGGCGGGGACTCGGCAGCGAGGGGTCTCGTGTGCTGCTCCGGCACGGGTTCGAGGACCTCGGGCTGACCGGCCTGCGCACAGCCGAGTACGCGATCGCCCAGGAGCACTGGCACGGGGCCCGGCGGATGTGATCGGCCCGCGGCGGCAGCAGACGGGCTCCCTGCGTTACGCGGCGGGCCGAGCGTGCTCCCCCAGATGTGCGGCTGCCGTGCGCCAGGCGGCCGTCACCGCTGCATGGGCCCGCTCCGTGTACGCCGCGCCGTGCCCGGTGAGCTGGAGCGGACTTCCCACGTGGACGTGAAGCCCGGGCCGGCGCAGCGGTGCGGTGAACAGGCCCGCAAGCTGTTTGGGCACGTTTCCGGAGCTGATCCTGCGGGCGCCCGCCTGCCCGACGGGCACCATCGGTGCCCCGGTCCGGTGGGCGAGCCGGGACAGGCCGCTGCGGAAGGTCCCGGGCGCCGCTTCCGCGGCGTCGTGGCGGCGGGGGAGACCGCCCTCGGCGTAGATCAGCACCGGGCGGCCCTGCCGGAGGGCGTCCGCGGCCTCGTCCAGGGCGTGGGCGGCACGCCGGTCCCTGCGGTGGACGGGGATGTGCCCGTCCCGGGCGAGCACGCGGCCGAGTACCGGGACGCGCCACAGCCCGGCTGCCGCCATGACGACCGGCCGGACCCCGAGACGGTGGAGCGCGGCGAGCACGACGAGGGGGTCGGCCAGGGACGTGTGATTGGCGACGACGATACTGCCGGGGGGAAGTTCGGGGCCGTCGGCGGTGACGGTGAGGTGCCCCACGGCGGGAGCCAGTGCGTCGGCGAGGCGGCTGAGCATGTTCGGTCTCCCTGGCTCGACAGTGTTGATCGTCATCGTCGGCCGTCGGCAACCGCCCTGGCGTGAGTAGGCGCACTCATCATCCCGCCGCCCCGTACCCAGATACGGACCGACCGCATCCATGCCCAAGCCGTACGCCGACACCTCGGCCTGTCCCGGACAGCGAGCGGACGACCTGATGGGCGCCGTTCGGGCTGTCCGGGGCTGTCCGGGACAGCGCAAGCGCCTCGTGAACGCACTTGGGCAGGCCAAAGATGTGTCACGTCAAAGTCGGTTCGAGGGCTCTCCAGAACAGCCCTCCTCTGCACGGAGGTTTGAAATCGTGTCTCTACGAAACCGTGTCCTGCTGGGCGTGACCACAGCTGCGGCGTTCGGCGGAGTACTCGTCGCCACCCCCATGGCAACCGCCGCAGTGGCGATGCCGGCTCCTGGAGCGGTCATGACTGCGGAGCAGGAAGCCGCCCTTGCCTGCACCAAGGGCGGCTACGGAAAGGCCGAGGGCTGGGCCCGATGCAGCGGAAAGACGTTCAAGGTCAGGGTCTGGTGCACATGGGCCGGCGGCGGTGAAAGCACCCAGTACCGCAAGAACTACAACTGGGCCACCTGCAACCGGGGTTCGGTCAGCGGCGGCTCGTCCGCGATCGAGGTCATCTACCGGTAGCCCTTCACCGGACGCGCGCCCCGGCCCCTTCCTCGGGTCCGGGGCGCTGCGGCGTGGCCCGGCTGCGGGCGCACCGCCGCCGCAGGTACGACGGCGCCAGGCAGTGCCCCGCGCGGCGGACCCCGACGTCAGGACGCTGGCGGCCACCGCATCCGTGCACAGTTCCCTCGGTACGAGCCCGAATCCAGTCCCTCTCAGAAGCGTTCGACCTCTTTGCCGTCCGGGACCTTGTAGCAGCCGGACACCAGATCCAGGCTCAGCATCGGCGCATCGCCCTTCGCCATGTTGGTGACGTCGATGCTGACCTTCTTCTTGTCATTGTCGGCGATCAGGTTCATGTTTTTGTTCTTGCTGGTATCCGGTCCATAACTCTTGATCTCCCAGCCGTGCTTGGGAAGTTCACTCTTGAGTCGCTCCATCGCTTTGTCGAGGTCGCTCACCGAGGCAGCCTTGAAGGACCATGGATGGAAGATGCGGAAGTACGTCTTTGTGTCCTTGCCCGAGCAGTCCATCACTCCCGGTTGGCTGTCTGACGCCTTTCCCTTCATGCCCAGCAGATCGTAGATACCGCTGGAGACCTTTTCCATCGCGTCGGCGGCGTCTGACGAGGTGCTCGTGCCTGCGAACGGGATTTCATCGCTCTTGTCTTCAGTCATGCCACATCCTGTCAGGACAGTAAGTACAAGGGGTACGGCGAGCACAGAGGCACGCATTCTGGTCGTCACTTCTGAGCTCTCCTACTTCGCACGCCTGACTTCTTCACTTGCCAATGGGTTGGGCGGCGGCTCCAATTTCACGTCCTCGTCCCTGCCCACCACCACTAGGGCCTGATTCTTCAGACTTCTCGACCCCTCGTCCCAGTAACCGCTGTGGCCTTCGGTGTCCGTGGTCATCTGGTTGGCACCGAATTGCTCATCGCTGGGAATTCTGAAGTTGAGGCCGCCCCCGCCGTGTCCATAGCGGCCGAGATCCGGGACCACGTCCCCTTCGGCTTCCTGGTTCCACACATGTCCCTTGGGGACGTCCATCTCGTCGGCGCCCGCCACCTTGACGCCGGGGCTTCCCGCGAAGACGACGTCATCCGTGTTGAGGGTTCCTGTCTGGGCCGCCGCGCCGACCAGGGTCGTCCCGTACGAATGGGCGATCACTGTGCGGTGCGGTGCCTCGTCGCCGGTGTGCGACGTTTCCAGGCCGTCCAAGAACTGGTTGAACGCCGGTGCGCCGTCGTACGCGTAGTGCTCGAACGGGGCGTCCTTGACGACGTCGTCAGGTGCGTCGTACCCGATCCAGGTGATGCTGGAGACGGACTTGCCCCCGGCGTTGGCGTCGGCCTCTCTCCACACGTTGACCGAGCGGTTGAGGTCGCCCGAGGCATTTCCGAGCTCCGCTCCCGTACCCGGGACGTAGACCGACTGGTGATCCGCGGTGTCCGGGTTTCCGGTGGCGACGATCGCGCGGCCGTCGTCCTTGGTGCTGAAGCCCAGCAGGTACGCCTCGGGAAGCCCCCTCTCGCCGGTCTGGTCGAAGCGCTTCTGGATCGCGTCCATGCCGTCGATGGATTTGTGGGCGTTCTTGCGTTCCTCTTCCCACTTCTTCCACGCGACGCTGTCGACCTTGACGTTCTTCATGATGGTGCCGGTCATGGGGTTGATGTAATCCGTCTGCCGCGTGGGCTCCGGATTCTTCTTGAGCCATGCGTCGTACTCGACCTGCGCGGTGCCCCGGGCCTCGGCGAGCACCATCCGGTTCGCCTCGTCCCTGACCGTGGACGGCACCCCGTCGAGGTTGCCCACGGAGTCCGGCCGCATGGAGATCCACGCCGCCTTCTCGTCGGCGTCAAGGCCCTTCCACCACTCCGCGTTGGCCTTCGGGTCACCCTTCGCGGGCGGCTGCGGCAGCGAGTCGAGGTACTCCTTGCCGGCCGCCTCCACACCTTTGCTGTCCGACGAGACGTCGGCCCAGTCCCGGTCGCTGACGGTCAGATCGTCGTCCGCCTTCAGCGCCCGCAGCTTCGGGGCCCACTTCGTGTCGACCTCGGTCGCTTCCTTGAGGGCCGCCGCGATCCTGTCCGCGCAGTCCTGGGCGAGGCGGGCCTTGGGGTTGGGGTCGAGGTTGGCCGCCTGGCGGCGGACGGCGGATGCGGTGTCGTCCGCCAGGCTGACGGACTTGCCGCCCTCCGGGGTCTTGCCGTCCTTGCCCTGTTCCCCGCCCGGCGGGTAGCTGACCGAGCCGTCGGCGTTCACGGTGAGGCCCCCGGCCTGCGCGTCCGCCAGCGCCCCGTCGAGCTTCTTCTTGGCCGCTTCCATCTCGTACGAGAACGCGGTCAGGGCCGAGCTGATGAGACCGCACTCGGTCTGGACGTAGTGGAAGTTCTTCCCGAGCTCCGTGAGCTGGCCGATCGCCGCCGTCGCGGCCTCGCCCTTCAACGCCTTCCGCATGGCCGCGGCGATCTCATTCGTGACGCGGTCATGGGCCGCGTTCGCCATGTCCGAGACGCTGCGGTGGCCCTTGGCCGCCTCCGCGTACTCCGTCGGCTTGAGGGCCTTGAGTGTTGCAAGATCCATGACGTCCTACCGTCCCTTGCCGTCTCCGCCGACTGCGGGTGTGTCGCCGTACTCCACCTTCAGACCGCCGATCTCGGCCAGGACCGCCTGGTCGGTCTTCACCTGGTCGTTGCCGATCTTCTCCAGCAGACCCGCGAGCTTTCCGCACCGTCCGCTCACGCTCTTGACGTAGGCCTCCCAGGAATCGTGAACCTCCTTCTGGGCGCCCGCAGTCTCGCAACCTGCGTCAGCCACCAGGCCCTTCTGGCCCTCGGAGAGCTTCCCGAGGGCCGTGCTTATGCCCTCTTGGAACGAGCCGATGTCCTGGCCCGCTTTGGCCCAGGCCGCCTTGTTCGACACCAGAGTTCCGGTGTCGCCCGCAACGCCGGGATCCACCTGGTTCAGTTGCATTCGTGTGGTGTGCTGCTCGGCTGTCGTGGCCTTGAGCTGCTCCCACTCCTCCCATGCCATGCAATGCCTCCCCGTTCTCGGTGCTGCGCCACCAGACCATATGCGTGTGCTAACGCAACGTTGCGATAATCGACACGTACGATACGGCGTCTTCGGGCGTGCCCACCGCGTTGGTTCTGGTGGGTGGGCGGGGCTCCGCTCGCGCTCGGTGAGGGATGGTGCGGGATGTCGGCTATGTTCGCCGTCACGTCGTTCGCGGGCGGCTTCGGCGCCGCGTCCGGCGCTTGGCGTCAGTTGAAGATGTCCAGGAGGTCCAGCCAGGAGCCGTCGTCGGCGGCGGAAGTACGGGGCCGTATCGGGAGCGGATCCGGGTAGGTCTCCGCTGCGGCCCTCGCGCGGACGATGTCAGGACCGCCGCACGCCGCGACCGCGAAGGCGCCGAAGGCCTGGGCGAACGCGGCCGGATCGCGGAACTCCACACCGAACGCCCGGCCGTCCCGCATCGGCACCCACACCACCCGGTCGAACCGTATCCACTCCAGCACCGGCTGGGCGTCCGCAGTCGACTGCCCCTCCAGCCACAGCCGCGCCACGTGCAGCAGGTTCACCTTCTCCATCGGCAGCCGCTTGCGCCGCACCCGTAGTTCATGCGCTGTCAGCACGACCTGCTGGTCCTTCTTCGGGTACCAGGCGACGCCGATCCCGAACGGCACCCACAGCAGGATCCCGATCAACGGCCAGACCAGAGCGTCGCCCCACGACCGGAGCAGCCCGCCGTCCAGCAGATACAGGGCCCCGAAGACCAGAACCCACTTCGCCGTCATCCGCCAGAACCCACTGCCCTGCCGGTACAGGACCCGCCGCTTCCCCGTCATCACCATGCCCGCACGCTATCCACCGCCCCGCAGCCCGCCGAAGGCACCCTTCTGGTCCTGCTCGGACTACGTGCGCCCGGAGGCGGATCGGCGGAATCCGACGGGCGCTGTTCCGTACTCCCGCTTGAACGCGTGGGCGAAGGCGAACTCCGAGGTGTAGCCCACCTTCCTGGCCACCGCGGCCAACGTCGCGTCGCCTTCGCGCAGCAGCCGGGTCGCGAGGGTCATCCGCCACCAGGTCAGGTACGCCTGTGGCGGCTGGCCGACCAGTGCGGCGAACCGTCGGGCGAAGGCCGCGCGGGACAGCCCGCCCCGGGCGGCCAGTTCCGCGACCGTCCACTGCCGGCCGGGGTCGCTGTGGATGGCGCGCAGCCCGGCGGCGACGGCGGGATCGCGCAGCGCCGCTGCCCAGCCGGTGGCGGCGTCGGCGGATTGTTCGTCGAACCAGGCGCGCAGGATGTGCAGCAGCAGCACGTCCAGCAGCGCGGGCAGCATGGCGTCGCTGCCTGACCGTGGCTGCTCCAGTTCACCGCCGAGCAGGTCGACGGCGGCGCGCAGTCCCGGGTGGCGTCCGACCCGGGCCGGAAGGTGGATGACCTCCGGTAGATCGTCGAGCAGCGGATGTGCCCGGGACCGGTCCAGGAGGTACGCGCCGCAGAGCATGACCGTCGTGGCGGCCGAACCGTCCGTCCGGCCGGTTGCTGGCCCGTTGTCGTCCTGGCCGGGTGGTGGGATCTCAGCCGGTGACGTGGCGACGGCGTCCACCAGCGGGGTCGACGGGCTGTCGGCGAGGCCGTGGGCGGCTCCGTGGGGCAGGAAGGCCACATCCCCCCACGCCGAGGACGATCGGTGCGCCGTCCGGTGGGAACAGCCAGCACGATCCCTGCAGGACGATGTGGAACCCGGCCCCCGCGACGGGCGGGTTCCGCATGCCGAACGGCGCCAGCCGACGTACCCGGCCGGAATGCGGTTGGCCGGTGCGCATGACGGTGACCGCGTCGGAGAGCACATCCACCCGGCCAGCGTATCGGCACGGTCCCAGCGAAGACGGTCGCGCATGTTCGGTGGACGCTCACGCATGGGGCGTCTCACTCGTACCGCCATACGGTGAATTCGTCGGCGAGCCGGTCAACTGCCCCGCACGACACACGACTTACGACACACGACATCACTCAGCATCACTTGTCGCTCGAACCAGGAGATTCACGTGAAGATCGCCGTCTACGGCGCAAGCGGCTACCAGGGAAAGCTCGTCCTTGCGGAACTGGCCCGCCGCGACATCGACATGCGGCTCGTCGGCCGCAACGCCACCCGCCTGCGCGAGGCCGCGACGACCGTGGGAACGGCCGGGGGAGGGGCTGCGGAAACGGCTGGGGGAGGAGCTGCGGGAACAGGCGACGCCGAGCAGCTGGTGGCCGACACCGACGACCACGACGCCCTCGTCACGGCCTTCCGCGGCTGCGACGCGGTCATCAACTGCGCCGGACCGTTCACCGGTTCCGGCCCCGCCGTGGTCCGAGCGGCCATCGCCGCCGGCTGCCACTACGTCGACACCGCCGGCGAGCAGCTCTACACCAAAGCGGTCTTCGACACCTTCGCCGAAGACGCGGAACGCGCCGGGGTCACCGTCGTCCCCGCCACCAACGACGGCTGCCTCCCCGGGGACCTGATCGCCCACCTGCTCGCCGAACGCGCCCAGCCGATGGAGGAGATCGAGGAGATCACCGTCAGCCACTTCATCACCGGCGGGGGCGGGTTCTCTCGCGGCTCGCTGCGTTCGGCCGTCGATACGATCGACGAGATCAAGGCGGGCGGCCTCAGCTACGACGACGGGGGCTGGCGTACCGGGACCCCCGCCCGGCACACCGCGGTGACCCTTCCCGACGCCCTGCAACCGACAGGAGTGGCGAAATACCCCTTGTCAGAGGTGGTCACCATCCCACGCCACATACCGGTCCGGCACGTCGAGAGCCACGTCGACGCCGCGGTCGCCGCCCAGTTGGACACCCCGCTCACTCCGGGGATCATCGACAGCCTGCCCGAAGGGCCCACCGAGGAGGACCGTCGCACCCAGCGGTTCACGTACCTCATCGACGCTGTCCGCCGCGACGGCCTCTCAGTCCGCGGGGTGGTGCGGGGCCACGACACCTACGGCAGCGCAGCCGTGATCGCCGTCGAAGCCGCCCGCCGCCTGGCCGAGGACGGCGCCGAACCAGGCGTGCTTGCCCCGGCGCAGGCGTACGACCCGACCAGCTTCCTCGGCTCCCTCGCCCCGCACGGCATCAGCTGGACCATCACCGTGGGGTGCGGCTCTCTTGAAGTGAAGAGTTGAGCCGGGGGAAACGCCGTTGGGCGCGGATCCTTTGCAGGGAAGCTCCCGGGCAGGTGGGCTTCCGGCTTCCCGGGCAGATGGGCTTCCGGCTTCCCGGACAGGTTCGTCCGAGCCCTGGCTACCTGATTCCGACGTAGATACGGGACAGACCGTCCTGGAGGTCGGGGTCGTGGTGCTCATGGACCTCGAAGTCCGCGACGTAGGTGCGTTCTCCGGGAAGCCGACCGCTGTCCTCCAGTTCCCAGATGCGTCGCCATGCCGCGAGGCCGGTCTTCAGCAGAGGGCCTCGGCCGGACGTGAATACCGCGTACTTGGATGCGGGGATTCTCCGTATCTGCATGCCGTCGGGGAGAGCGGCGGGGTCGTCGACTGCGTAGCCGAGCAGGTAGGTGAAGTCGCCGTTGTGATCCGATTCGTAGTCGGTGTAGACCGCGTGGAGAGCGCTGTTGCCCGCCGCGCCGGTCAGCCGGTCGGCGAGGCCGTCGGCGATGAACCGCTCCCATACGTGGGTGACCGCCACGAGGCCGTCCTGATCGTCGGCGTTGTTGGTCGGGGTCGTCAGGCCGGCCACGACGAGGGCACCACGGTGTTCGATGCCCTGGTACTGCAGGGACAGGTCGCTTCCGGGCACCTCGGTGGCGGGTGCGGGCCGAGGATCGTGCAGCCAGTAGCGCCGGCGCTGGAAGGCGTAGGTGGGCAGTTCGACCGGCCGCGTGTCCGCTTCGACCGGCCGCGTGTCCGCTTCGACCGGCCGCGTGCCCGCTTCGAGCGGTGGCGTCTGCGCGAGGACGGTCTTCCAGCCGACGGTCTCGCCGTTCAGGTAGGCCTCGACCGCGTCGGCTGTGACTCGGGGAAGCCCGGCGGCGCGGCCGCGGCCGCCTGGATTCCGTATGAGCCCGGGCTCCGTCGTTCCCTCGGCCAGGGCGCCCAGGGCGCGCAAGGCCTGGTCGCGGTCCTCGGCCGGTACGGCCGCGCGGTGTGCGAACGAGGTGCGGGTGGTCGCCAGGGAGTGGGCGACGTCCGCGGTGTCGAGTTCGGGGCGGTCCTGAAGAAATGCCCGCAGGCGCGCCGCTTGGGCCCGCAGAGCCGCGGGGGTCCTGGCGGAGATCACCAGGGGCACCGCGGGTGCCCGCGGATCCTGTGACGGCGGTCGGCGCGGCACGTCCTGGTCGGCGGCCTGTTCGAGAATGACGTGGGCGTTGACTCCGCTGACCCCGGTCCCCGACACGGCGGCCATCCGAGGACGGCCGGTGGAGGGCCAGGAGACGGTCTCCTTCAGCAGCCGGACCCCGGCTCGGTCCCAGTCGATATCCGGCACGGGCAGGTCGGAGTACAGGCTTCTGGGCAGGACTCCGTGCCCGAGGGCCATGGACATCTTGATGATCCCGATCGCGCCCGCGGCGGCTTGGCTGTGCGCGATGTTCGACTTGACCGAGCCGAGCCACAGCGGCCGTTCCGGGTGGCGGTCGCGGCCGTACACCTGCTGCAGGGCCCTGGCTTCGAGTGTGTCTCCCAGTACGGTGCCGGTGCCGTGGCCCTCCACGGCGTCGACGTGGTGGGGCGGTATTCCGGCGTCGCGCAGGGCGCGGCGCATCGCCTGCTGTTGGGACAGGCCGTTGGGGGCGAGAAGCCCGTTGCCGCGGCCGTCACTGGTCAGCGCGGTGCCTCGGATCTGGGCGAACACGCGGTGGCGGTGGCGGCGGGCGTGCGAGAGGCGTTCGAGGAGGAGCATTCCGGCGCCCTCGCCCCAGCCCATGCCGTCGGCGGCGGCCGAATAGGACCGGCACCGGCCGCGCCGGGACAGCATGCCGAGCCGGCTGTACTCGACGAAGTGCTCGGGAGTGGAATAGACCATGACGCCACCGGCCAGGGCCAGCGAACACTGGCCCGCGCGCAGGGCCTGGCAGGCCAGGTGCAGGGCGACCAGCGAGGAGGAGCATCCGGTGTCCACGGCCAGTGCCGGGCCCTGCAGGCCCAGCGCATGGGTGATGCGCCCGGCGAGCATGTTGCTGATGCGTCCGATCTGCAGCAGACCCTCCATGCCGGACGGAATCCGGGTGACGCCCTTGCCGTAGTCGGTGGCCAGTCCGCCGGCGAACACGCCGGTGTCGCTGCCCATCAAGGACGTCGGATCGATGCACGCGCGTTCGCAGGCCTCCCAGGCGCACTCCAGCAGGAGCCTCTGCTGAGGGTCCATGGCCAGGGCGTCGCGCGGCGAGATGCCGAAGAACTCCGGATCAAAACCCGCGACGTCGTCCAGGAACCCGCCGTCGACGGTGTAGGTCGTGCCCACGCCGCCCATGTCCGCGTCGTACACGCGCTCCAGGTCCCAGCCGCGGTCGGAGGGGACCTCACGGACCGCGTCGACCTCGCCGGACACGAGATCCCACAGTCCTTCCGGGCTGTCCACGCCTCCTGGCGCGCGGCAGGCCATGCCGACGACGGCGATCGGCTCCCGGGAAGCGTCTTCCAGATCGCGCAACTGCCGCTTGGCGTATTGGAGTTCGGCGGTGACCCGCTTGAGGTAGGCGAGCAGCTTGGCGTCGTCGGTCATGGGGACGCGCCTCCTTCCGGTGGCGGAACGTCGTCCGGCGTCGCGTCGTCGACGGGCGCGCCGACCTGGCTGTCGATCAGGTCGAACAGCTCCTCGGCGGTCGCGGTCTCGATCGCCGTGCCGCCGGGAAGCCGGGTGCTGTCCCAACGCGTCATCAGCGACCGGAGGCGGGCGAGTGCGACTTCGCGCTCGCCTTCGGCCGCCGCGGCGGAAAGTGCCTCCTCCAACTGGTCGATCTGCTCGGTGACCGAGCGCGGGGGCTCCTCGACGCCGTCCAGGAGCCACATGCGCAGGTGCCGGCCGAGGGCCGCCGGGCTGCCGTACTCGAACAGCACTGCCGCCGGCACCCTGATGCCCATGGCGGCGTTCAGCCGGTTGGCCAGTTCGATGGTGTTGAGCGAGCTGAAACCCAGCTCCTGGAACGCCGAACTCACCTCCACCCCCTCGGGATCCGGACGTCCCAGCACTGCGGCGGTGTGCGCCAGGACGAGTTCCAGAATCGCCTGCTCCTGTTCCTCCGCTCCCATCGCGGTGAGCCTGCGTCGCCACTCCGTCGCCCGGCCGCCGCCGTCGGACTCGTCGGCTGCCGAGGAGTGGCCGGGGATGCGGTCGAACAGGTGGCTGGAGCGCATCGAAGTGAGCCACTCGCCGAACCGTGGCCACCCCAGGTCCGCGATCAGCAGGTCGGCCTCGTCCCTGTCCAGGGCCCGGCCCATCGCCGTCAGCGCGAGCCTCGGGTCCATGGGCGTGACGCCATGTCGACGAAGCTGGTCGGTGTCGGTCCGGCTGCGCATGCCCTCGCGTACCGCCGGTTCGCCCTCGGGCGTTTCCGGGCCTCCCCACAGGCCCCATGCCAGGCCGGTGGCGGGCAACCGCAGATCCCTGCGGTGGCGGGCCAGCGCGTCCAGGAACGCGTTGGCCGCGCAGTAGGCGGCCTGACCGGGGCTCCCGAAGGACGCTGTGGCCGAGGAGAACAGTACGAAGCGGGACAGGTTCAGGCTCCTGGTCAGTTCATGCAGGTTGAGGGCGCCCACCAGTTTCGGCCGCAGTACGTGTGCCAGGCGGTGCGGTGACACCGACTCCAGCACTCCGTCGTCCAGTACGCCCGCGGCATGAACGACGGCGGTGAGCGGCTGCTCGGCAGGCACGTCGGCCAGCAGCGCGGCCAGGGCGGCGCGGTCCGCCACGTCGCACGCCACGATCCGGGCCTCGGCGCCGAGCGCGGCCAGCTCGGCACGCAGTTCACCGGCGCCGTGTGCTTTCGGCCCCCTGCGGCTGGCCAGGATCAGATGCCGCGCGCCACGGCCGGCCAGCCAGCGGGCGATCCGCGCACCCAGCTCTCCCGTACCGCCCGTGACCAGCACCGACCCGCTCGGCTGCCATTCGGTCGGCGTATCAGCGGGCTCGGGTGGGGGAGCCGGGACGATGCGACGGGCGAACAACCCCCCGGTGCGTACCGCCACTTCGTCCTCACCGTGGTGACCGGCCAGGACGGTGCCCAGCCGGGCCCCGCACCGGTCATCCATGCGTTCGGGGAGGTCGATGAGCCCACCCCAGTACGGGGGGTACTCCAGTGCCGCGACGCGACCCAGCCCCCATACGGTGGCCTGTACCGGGTGGACGAGGCTGTCGGAGGGCGCGGTGGAGACCGCCTGCCGGGTGGCGCACCACAGCGGTGCCTCCACCCCGGCCCGCGTCAGCCCGTGTATCAGTGCCAGCGTGCCGGCCAGTCCCACCGGCAGCGATCCGTGCTCGGGGTGCGGCTGTTCGGACAGCCCCAGCAGGGAGAGCACTCCGGCCGGTCGGCAGTCGCCGAGCCCGTCCCGCAGACGTTCGGCGAGCCGGTCACGCGTCAGGTCGGTCGTGTCCAGCAGCAGTTCCCGAACGGTCGCACCGCACCGCTCAAGCCCCTGCGCGCATCCGGTGATCACGTCCTGGGCGGCCGGGTCGGCCGGGGCCACGACCAGCCACACCCCTGACAGGGCGACCGTCTCGGGTCCGGCCACCGGAACCCACACCTCGTGGTACCGCCACCGGTCGACCGTGGTCCGGTCCGTGTGGTCCCGTCGCCAGCGGGCAAGGGCGGGCAGGGCCGAGGCCACGGTGGTGTCCGCGGCTATCTCCAGCAGTGACGCCACCGCGGTGATGTCACCGCGCTCCGTGGCCTGCCAGAACTCCGTCTCGGCTCCATCGGGGCGGTCCGCGACCGGCGGGGAGGAGACCGCGGGCCGCAGCCAGTGCGATCGGCGCTGGAACGGATAGGTGGGCAGGTCGACCCGGCGGGAGACGCGTCCGGCGTACAGCTGTGACCAGTCGGCTTCCGTCCCGCCGGTACAGAGGTGGGCGAGGGTGGTGAGGAGCCGGCGAACGTCGTCCTGTTCGCGGCACAGCGTGCCGGTGACGACGACGTCGTCAGCCCCGTTCGGGTCCCGGCCCGATCCGTCGGCCGGGCGCAGGCCCTCACAGGTCTGCTGGACGGCGGGCGTGAGGGCGGGGTGCGCGCCGATCTCGACGAAGGTGCGGTGCCGGTCCTCCCACAAGGTGCGGACGGCCTCGTGCAGCCGGACGGTGTGACGGGCCTGCCGGGCCCAGTAGTCGGGGGACCGGAGTTCTTCGAGGCCGACGGAGCGACCGGTGACGGTGGAGACGAGGGGGATCCGCGGAGTACGGAACGACAGACCGCCCGCGAGGCTGCGTATGTCCGCAAGGATCGGTTCCATCCGTGGCGAGTGGAAGGCATGGCTGACGGTCAACCGGCTCGCGCGGCGGCCGTTGGCCTGCCAGTGGCGGACGATCCCGTCGACCGCGTCCTGGTCGCCGGAGACGACGACGGCGCCCGGAGCGTTCACCGCCGCGATGCCCACCCTGTCCCGTACCCCGGCCAGCGATTCGGCGACGTCGTCCTCGTCGGCACCCACGGCGGCCATGGCACCGCCGGCCGGCAGCGACTCCATGAGCCGCCCGCGGGCGGCGGCCAGCGTGCAGGCGTCCTCCAGCGTCAGCGCTCCGGCGACGTGGACGGCGGCCACCTCGCCGATGGAGTGTCCGGCGACGGAGTCGCAGCGCACCCCGATCCCCTCCAACATCCGGAACAGGGCGACTTCCAGAGCGAACACGGCAGGCTGGGTGTAGCAGGTCCGGTCCAGCAGCTCCGCTTCCGGACTGCCGGGGGAAGCGAAGACGATCTCCCGCAAGGGCCGGTCCAGATGACCGTCCAGGACCGCACAGATCTCGTCGAACGCGTCGGCGAATGCCGGGGACGCCTCGTACAACCCCTTGCCCATACCGGGCCATTGGCCCCCCTGGCCGCTGAGGAGGAACGCGGTCCTGCCGCGTCGGCCGACGGAGGCCACGCCCGTGACGAGGTTGGGCAGGGGCCTCCCCTCGGCGAGTGCGTGCAGACCGTCCAGCAACTCCTGGCGGTCGGCGGCCACCAGGGCCGCCCGCTGGTCGAGCGGGGTTCGCCCGGTGGCCAGTGAGTATCCGACATCGGCCGCCTCCCACTCGGGTTGGGCGCCCAGGTGATGACGGATCCGCTGAGCCAACTGGCGCAGAGCGGTAGGGGACTTGGCCGACACCGGGACCAGCGCCGCCCGGGTCCGCAGCACGGCTCTTGGCCGGACGGTCGGCTCCCGCACGACGGGAGCCGCTTCCAGAACGGCGTGGGCATTGGTCCCGCCGATTCCGAACGAACTCACTCCGATACGCAGCGGCGAGCGGGCCAGCGGCTTCCAGTCGGACAGCCTGTCATTGATGTAGAAGGGGGAATCCTCAAGCTCCAGCTTTGGATTGGCGCGCTCGAAATGAGCGGTGGGGGCCAATTGCCCGTGCTGGAGCTGAAGCACGGCCTTGATCAGTCCGGCGATTCCTGCTGCGGTCTCCGCGTGGCCGATGTTCCCTTTCACCGAACTCAGTGCGCAGAATCCTGTTTTCGTTGTGTACGCGCGAAAGGCGCGAGTGAGTGCGGCGACTTCGATCGGGTCGCCGAGGTGGGTTCCGGTGCCGTGCCCCTCGATCGCCGTCACCGTTTCCGGATCGATACCCGCGAGTTCCAGCGCGGTGGCGATGACCTGGGTCTGGCCGAGAACGCTCGGCGCGGTGAACCCGATCTTGTCGGCCCCGTCGTTGTTGACGGCGGTCGCCTTGATGACCGCGCGTACGGTGTCACCGTCGCGCACGGCGTCGCTCGCGCGTTTGAGCACGACGACTCCGACGCCGTTGCCCGGCACGGTACCGGCCGCCGCCGCGTCGAAGGGGCGACACCTGCCGTCCGGGGAGAGGGCCAGCCCGTTCTCGTAGACGTAGCCGACGCGGTGCGGCACCCGGACGGTGGCCGCTCCGGCGAGTGCCACGTCGCACTCGTGCCCCAGCAGGGCCTGACAGGCCATGTGCACCGCGACGAGCGAGGAGGAGCACGCCGTCTGCACGTTCACCGCGGGTCCGGTCAGCCCCAGCCTGTGGGCGGTTCTGCTCGCCAGATAGTCCTTCTCGTTGTGGATCAGCAGTTGGAAGCTCTCGCTGCTCGAACTGATCTCAGGGGCTGCCGTCAAGTACGAGATCCAGTACGAGGGCAGGTTGCATCCGGCGTAGATCCCTGCGCAGTCCGCCGTCGAGATGCGGAGCCCGGCATGTTCGACGGCCTCCTGCGCACACTCCAGGAACAGTCTCTGCTGTGGGTCGAGGAGGGTCGCCTCCCGCCCGGTGAACCCGAAGGCACCGGCATCGAAGAGGTCGATTCCCTCCAGGGTCGGCGCCGCCCGTACATAGCCTTCGTTTTCGAGCGTCTTCCGGGAAACCCCTTCGGCGATCAGTTCCGCATCGGTGAGCCGGGTGATGGAATCCACGCCGCCGCGCAGGTTCTGCCAGTATTCCGTCAGGTTCGTCGCCCCGGGGAAACGGCCCGCCATTCCGATGACGGCGATCTCGGACGCCGTGTCCACGGTGCTCATCCCCGCTTCCTCCGGGCCCTCGCCGCAGCCCGTTGGTCCTGTTGGCGCCTGGCGCGCGCCCGCCCTTCCTCGGCCGCGTCGGCCTCCGGCTCGGCCCCGCCGGCGAGCCAGTCCGCGAGATCATGGGGGGTGGAGTGCTCGAAGAGCGACAGGAGCCTGAAGTCGTGCTGCGGGAGGCGGTCCCTCAACACGGTGAAGATCCGGGTCAGTTCCACCGAGTTCGCCCCGATCTGGAGGAAGTGGCCGTCGGGATCGACCTGCTCCAGGTCGAGGACCTGGCGGACGACTTCCAGGATCGTGCGCTCGATGTCGTTTCCGGGCTCCCGGTAGTTCCGCTCTGCCGCGGGGGCCGCGGCGCGCCGCAGCAGTGCGGTGCGGTCGACCTTGCCGCGGGCGGTCAGCGGCAGGGAATCGACCGCGACGAGGGAGGCCGGGATCATGTGCTGCGGCAGTTTCGCCGCCAGCATTCTCCGCAGTTCCGCGATCGTCTGCTGCGGGTCGGCCCGCTCCCGGTCCTCCTGTTCGGCCTCGGGCACGCCCCCGACCGCCGTGTGGAGGAGCTCGTGCCCGTCGTCCAGGGCGAAGGTCTCGCGCAGGGCCGGGTGGGCGGCGTCGGCGCCGACCTGGCACATGCCCAGGCCTGTCTGTGCCGCGGTCGTCTCCAGCAACTGGGTGATCAGCCCCGCCTCAAGGAGGCAGAAGTCGCGCGCGACGCGTCCGTAGAGCGGGTCGACGGCCCGCCGTTGCGCGACGAGGAACAGCGTGAACGCGGAGTGCGCCGCCAGCGCGCGGTTGCTCGCCGGGAACAGATCGTCGGGCAGCCCGTCGCGCTCTGCCGTCCGCACCAGTCGGTGGCCGCGCGGATCGTAGTAGTAGGCCCCGGCGTCCAGGCCTTGGATCCGGCCGGGCCGGGCATGGAGGTAGACCTGTACGGGGTACAGCGCACCGGCCGACGCGTAGCGGTAGCGGGGGAGCGCGCAGTCGGTGGCCTCGGTGGAACGCAGCGCGGACAGCAGGTGGGAGAGCGCGGACCTTGTCACGGGGGCGGAGCTGTAGCGACGGCAGCTTCGACGGCCGATCGGTTCGAGAGCGTCCAGGAGCGGGAACGCACGGCCGTCGACCTCGCGCAGCCCGTGGCGGCTCGCTTTGAAGCGCAGGCGCTCCAGGGGGTCGAGCTCGACCTCGCCGAGGTCGTAGGCGTCGGGGCCCTGACCGGGGGCGGGGTCGCGCAGCTGCACGAAACCGCGGAGAGAACGCTGCTTTCCGATCGCGGGTGCGACCACCACCGCCTTGTGGACCGCCGGGTGCTCGGTCAGGACGTGCTCGATCTCGCCGGGTTCGACACGGAACCCGCCGATCTCGACCTGATGGTCGAGGCGGCCGAGGAACTCCAGGATGCCGCCCGGGCGGTAGCGGACGAGATCCCCTGTCCGGTACCACCGTTCACCGGAGCGTTCGACGAACCGGGACGCCGTCAGTGCCGGGTCGCCGCGGTAGCCGTCGGCCAGGCACAGCCCGCCGACCCAGAGTTCTCCGGGCACCCAGTCGGGCCGGTCGCGTTCGAGCCGGTCGACCACGCGGTGGCGCTGGTTGGGCAGGGGAAAGCCGTAGGGGATCGACGGCCAGTCGTCCGGCTGGTCGACGACTTCGAAGACGTTCGACCACACGGCTGTCTCGGTCGGTCCGCCGAGAGCGATGAACCGACAGCGGTTCTCGGTCGCGGCGGCGAGCCTGCCGGGCAACTCCGGATCGATCCAGTCGCCGGACGCCAGCGCGAGCCGGAGGTCGGGCAGGGACCGGTCGGGGCCGACGGTGGTCAGCAGCATGTCGAGAATCGCGGGTACGGAGTTCCAGAGGGTCACGCGGTGCGAGGACGCGAGTGCCACCCATGCCTCGGGGTCCAGGCGTTGGCCTTCGTCGAGCAGCACCAGGGAGCCACCGACCGAGAGCAGCCCGAAGACGTCGTAGACGGACAGGTCGAAGTCGAGGGACGACACGGCCAGGGCGCGGTCGTCCCGGCAGACGTCGAAGCGGCGGTTGACGCTGTCGATGGTGTTGACCGCCGCGGCATGCGGCAGCTCGACGCCCTTGGGTTCGCCCGTGGAACCCGAGGTGAAGATGGTGTAGGCGAGGTCCCGCGGCGTCCCCGGAACCGGTCGCGCCAGCGGGGGAGTCGACAGGAGGTCGGCGTAGACGAGCGGCTCCGCGTCGATCCCTTCGGCGTCGCGGGAGTCGGTGATGAGGCAGCGGACGCCCGCGCTGCGGGCCATGAGCCTCAGGCGGGCCACCGGCTGGGCCGTCAGGGGTACGTAGCAGGCTCCCGCCGCCAGGATGCCGAGCACGGTGGCGATCTGCTCCGGGCCCCTCGGCAGGGAGAGGGCGACCGGCTCCTGCCGTCGCACGCCGTGCCGCAGCAGAGCCGCGGCGACCCGCAGCGCGGTGTCCGCGAGCTGTCCGTAGGTCAGGTGGCCGTCCTCGCCCCACACCAGTGCGACACGGCCGGGATGCTGCCGTGCGTGGTCGAAGAACCCGCTGTGCAGCAAGGAGTTCGAAGCCGGGGCCGTGGTGGCGTTGACCGCTGCCCGCGCCGGCAGTTGGTCGCGCGGCACGTTGAGGTGGGCGGGCTGCGACCACGCCTCGGCCGTGGCCAGCCGACGGACCAGTTGGCTCTGGGCGTGGGCCATGTCCTCGATCACGCCCGGCGGGAACAGCTCGTCGATCGCCTCCCAGGACAGCGTGAGCTCACCTTCCAGAAGGACGGCCTGGCAGTCGATCCAGAGCTGAGGGGTCCGCCCCGTCGTGTAGACCATCTTGCCGAGGCGCTGTCGACCCTCGGGGTCGGTGGTCCTGCCGTCGCCCATCAAGTAGGTGAACACCGCCGGGGCGTGGTTCGCCGTATCGGCGCGGGCCGCAATCAGCTCCCGCAGTACCTCGACGCCGTAGAAGTCGCAGTGCTCCAGGTTGTCCAGGAAACTGTCGTGCACGACGCGGGCCCTGTCCGCGAACGGCATCGGCGTGGAGACGTCGACCGGCACCAGGACCAGGTTGGTGAAGTCCCCGATCAGCTGCGGCACCGCCGGGTTGATCATCTTCCGGTTGAACACGGGGAAGTTGACCAGGAACCTCGGCTCGGCGCTCCAGAACCCCAGCGTCTCCGCATAGGCGGTCGCGAGCGCCGTCGCCGGTGTGACGCCGTGGGCGCGGGCGTTGTCGCACAACCGGCTCCACTCGTCGGGCGAGATCGTGTTCTCGATGTGGCGGATCGTCGGGGTGGTCACGGTCTCCGGCTGCCGGGCGAGCGGGAGCGCGGGGCGGCCGGGCAGATCGGGCAGTACGCGCCGCCAGTAGCGGATGGCATCCGCACGGTCCTGTGCGAATTCGGCCGACGCGTCGGCGAGGTACTGCGGGAACCCGTAGTCCAGTGGGGGCAGCGGACGGGACGGATCGGCGTAGTTGCGGCCGAGGTCGGCCAGCAGGATCAGGATGCTGTGCCCGTCGACGGCCACCAGGTCCGTCAGGAAGTGGATGCGGCTGAAGTCCGCGCCGACCAGGGACAGTTGGATGTCGAAGACGAGGCCGGCGTCAGGGTCGAGCCGATGGTCAGCCAGCCTCTCCCGGAGCCTCAGCAGCTCCTCCTCGGCTTCTTCCCGGGGCCTCGCCCGCAGATCGTGGACGGTCAGGCCGGGCCAGGGCGACGTCTCCAGGATCTGCTGGCGTCCGTCGTCGAGTACCCGCATCCGTAACATGCCCTGACGTGCGATCAGTCCCCGGATCGCGATCCGCAGGCGCTCCGGGTCGATGTCGGCGCAGTCGACCTCGAAGTAGTCGTGGCATCCCGCACCGCCGAGCACCTGGCCCTGATGCCTGCCCATCCAGTAGGCCTGCTGCATCGGGGTGAGCGGGAACGGCTCGCCCGGATCCGTGCCCTTCCCCGTCCGGCCGGCGATGTCGTCATGGAGCATGGGGTTTCCTCCTGTCGGTGGGTCTGCCGAACCTCGGACTCGGCGACCTCACACCTGCTCGGCCGGACCTGCGGCGATGAGCCGTGCCAACGACTCCGGGGTCGTCCCGCTGCGCAGCATCTCGACCACGCGCACCGACACCCCGAACCGGTGCTCGATGAAGGCGCGCAGTTCGGTGGCGGTGAGGGAGTCGACGCCCAGCTGGGTGAGCGATCGATCGCGCCGGACTCGGCCGGACCGGAGCCCGAGCACCTGAGCGATGTGTGCGAGCAGGACATCGGTGACGGTTCCGTCGGCTTCCTCCGCAGTGGGGGCGTTCGCCGCCACTGGTGCGGATACGGGCGCTGATGCGGTGACGGAAGTCGGTGCGGTGACGGCCGCCGGTGCGGCGACGGGCGCCGGTGCGGCGACGGGAGCGGGTGCGGCGACGGAGGCCGACAGGTCGGGTTCGGGGCGGGAGCGGGCAGGGCCGGCCGACGGCTGTGCCGGGACCGGGGTGGAGCCGATGAGGTCGCGCAGGAGCGGGGCGTGCGCCGCGGCGGGGTACGCCGCCGACCAGACCGGCCAGTCGGCGCGCAGAATGACGGCCTCCGCGGCATCGCGGTCCAGCAGCGCGTCCAACAACAGCAGGGCGTCCTCCGGAGCGAACATGTCCATGCCGCGTGGGGTCATGTCCCGCCCGGCGGTCTTCTCCCGGGCGACCATCCCGACCTCTTGCCAGTAGCCCCAGTTGAGCAGCGTGGCCGGTTTGCCCTGAGCCCTGCGGTACCGGGCGAGGGCGTCCAGGAAGGCATTGCCCGCGGCGTACGCCCCACAGGTCGGGGAGCCCAGTACCGAGGACCCGGACGAGAACAGTACGAACTCCTCGACCGGCTCGTCCGCCACCGCGTGGTGCAACGACCAGCCGCCGGCGAACTTGGCCCGGACGCCGGCCGCGAGCTGCTCCGCGTCCAGGTCGGCGACGGCGCACTGGTCGAGCACGCCCGCCAGGTGGTGGACGGCCCGGACAGGGGGCGCTCCGGCAGCACGGCGGGCGGCGAGCAGTGCGGTCAGCGCGGTCGTGTCGGCGACGTCGACGGCGTGGTAGTCGACCCGGGCCCCCTTGCCGCGCAGCTCGCGCAGGAGAGCGGGTCCCGGCGAGTCCGGTGCGGACGACAGCGATCCACGGCCGAGCATGACCAGGTCGCGGGCCCCGGCGTCGACCAGATGGTGGGCGAGACGGCCGCCGAGGCCGCCGAGACCTCCGGTCAACAGGTGGGTGCCCGATGAGGTGGTCGCCCTGCCGGGGGCGGGGGCCGGTTCGGCTGTCGGTGCGGTGCGGGGCAGCGCGATGACGAACTTGCCGACATGCTGTGCCTTGGTCATCTGCTGCAAGGCGTCCACGACTTGACCGGCTTCGAACCGGCGGGACCGCAGGGGAAGGAAGTCGCCCCGTTCGTATCCGGCGAACACCGCGCGCAGCGTCTTGCCGAGCACCAGGGGCGCGGTGCGGGCAAGGTCGACGATGTCCAGCGCGTGGAACGATCGATTCTGCTGGAACGCCTCCATCGGCAGCATCGCACCGTCGGCGATGTCGCGTTTGGCGAGCTCGATGTACCGCCCGTGGGGGGCCAGCAGCGACAGGTTGGCCGCCACCCTGTCGCCGACCAGGGTGTTGACGATGACGTCGAAGCCGTGGCCGTCGGTGACCGTACTGAACTGGTCGACGAATGCCAGAGATCGCGAGTCGGCGACGTCCTCAAGGCCGAACTCCGCGAGCGCGTCGTGCTTGGCGAGCCCACAGGTGCCGTACACCCGTGCCCCGAGCCAGCGCGCGACCTGGATCGATGCCAGCCCCACGCCGCCCGAAGCGGTGTGGATCAGTACCCGCTCACCGGGCTGCACCCGGCCCAGCACGTGCAACGCGTGATAGGCGGTGGCGAACGCGATCGGCATCGTCGCCGCCTGCACGGGCAGCAGCCCGCCGGGCAGCCGAACGGCCAGCTCGGCCCGGCTGAGCACGTGGGTGGAGAAGGCACCTTCGGCGATGGCGGCCACCTGGTCGCCGACCGCCACGTCCGCCACGTCCGCCACGTCGGCACCGATCGCGGTGACCGTTCCCACGCATTCCAGGCCCAGGTGGGTCGAACCGTTCTGGCCCGGATAGGCGCCGGTGGCGCACAACAGGTCGCGGAAATTGAGGCCCGCGTACTCGGCCCGGATCAGGATCTGGTCCGGTGGCGGCTCGCTGGGCCGGGCGGCGGCGGTGAAACGGAGCCCGGTCAGCACCCCGTGCTCGGGCTGGGACAGCCGCAACGGAAGGGCTGGGTCCGCGGACCCGCTCTCGGTTCGCTGCAGGTGGTCTGCGGACCCGGACCCGGTTCGCTGCAGGTGGTCCGCGGACCCGGACCCGGTTGCTGCAGGCGGTCTGCGGACACCGTCTCGGTCCGACGCAGGCGGTCTGCGGACACCGTCTCGGTCCGACGCAGGCGCGCGACGAACCGGGAGCCGCCGCGCAACGCGACCCGGTCCTCCTCGTCCGCGGTCAACAGCTCCCGCACCAGCGGCGCGACCGTGCTGTCGCGCTCGTCCAGGTCGATCAGGGTGGTGCGCAACTCCGGCTGTTCACCGGCCAGGGCGGGCCCGAGCCCCCAGACGGGCGCCTGGCACACACCGGTCACCAAGTCGGTGTCGGTGACGTACTGGCTGCCCCGGGTCACCAGCCACAGTCGCGGCGGCCGGGACGGGGCCGTCCGGTGAAGTGCCTGCGCCAGATGTGCCACTCCGGTGGAGCCCAGGTTCAGGGCGCGCTCCAGCTCCCAGCCGGTGGGCTCGCTGGACCGGGTCGAGTCCAGGCCCCACAGGTACACCACGCCGCTGAGCGGACCGCCCGCGCAGGCGGCCGAGACGACAGCCGCGATGTCCTGCCGACACGTCGGATCGGCCCGGAACCGCAGACGGCTGTCGTCGGAGTGGGCGAAAGCGGTTGCCGCGGTCACGGTGGCCACTTCGTGTCCCCGCCGCCGCAGGGCGTCGACGACGTCGCGGCCCACGTGTCCACCGTCCTGGAACACCAGCCAGCGACCTTCTGCGGGATCCTCCTCGGTGCGCCGTTCGGCGGCGACCCATTCCTGGCGGTACAGCCAGTCGCGGGCCGCTGCGGGCGAGTCCGTGTTCTTGCGCGGCGGCGGGGACTTCTGTTCACGCGTGGTCGGCGCGGGGGCCGGGGCACGGCCCATCAGGTAGTGCATGCGCATGTCGTCGATCTCGGCGACCAGGCCCTCGCCGTCGTATATGCGGAAGCTCGCCACGCAGGAATCGGCCGCGTGGCCAGGACGCAGGAACGCATGACTCCACAGTTCGTCGGGGCCGGGGAGCCGGTACAGCCGATAGGCGCCGATGCTGCGCAGTACGAAAGCGGCGTCCGCGCTCGCGGCGATCTCCGGGCGCGCTGCGGCGATCGCCTGCGCACAACTGTCGAGCAGGGCCGGATGGAACAGCTCCCCCCGCTGGGACCCGGCATCGGGCAGGCGGACCCTGGCCACGGCCTCGGGCAGGCGGACCCTGGCCACGGCCTCGTCCTGACCGCGCCAGACCTCGACGAGCCCCTGGAAGGTGCCGTTCCACTGGTTGCCGCGTGCCGCGTGGTGGGCATAGAAGTCCGGCCCGCTCTGGTGCTCGGTGCAGCGGGTCTTCGCGTCGTCGAGCCGGGCCGGGCCGCCCGGCTCCGACTCCGCACCGTGGCTCTCCGGCCCGTTCACCTCCTCGCCGTGGCTCTCCGGCCCGTCCACCGGTCGGCCGGTCGCCTCGACGTGCAGAGTCCACTCGGCTTCGCCGACGGTGCGGCTGTGGATGGTCAAGTGCCACGCCGACCCCTCCGGCCGGGCCGTCACCCGCAGTTCGCGGGGTTCGGCCGGATCGAGGAAGACCGCGCGCAGGTAGCGGACCTCGGTGAGGGCCACGGGGACCGGGCCGTAGATCCTCCGAGCGGCTGCGGCCAGCACATCGAGGTAGCCGGTGCCGGGCAGGATCGCGGCGTCCTGGACACAGTGGTCGAGCACATAGCCGTTGGCCGCCAGATCGAGTCGGCCGGTCCACTGCCGGGAGCCGTCCGTCTCGCTCACCCGCACCGTCCCCAGCAACGGATGCAACGCGGGATCAGCGGTCCGCCGGTCGTGCGTGGCCGACGACGGGGGCTGTTGCTCATCGGACTCATCGGGCTCATCGGCAGCGGGAAGCCAGTACTGCTGGTGCTGCCACGGATAGCGGGGCAGTGGAACGTGGCGGCCGCCCGGAGCGACGGCGGACCAGTCGATGGGGGTGCCGGCGACATGGAGTTCGGTGAGGGTGCCCAGCAGGGCCTCGCGTTCGCCGGTGTGGCGGCGCAACGAGCCGAGGGCACGGACTGCCGGGCCGTGGGCGCGGATCGTCGCGGTCAGCACGGGATGCGCGCTGATTTCGAGGAAGATCGTCTCTGCGCCGGTGTCGGTGTCGGCGCCGATGTCAGCGCCGATGTCAGCGCCGGCATTGGCGAGCTGGTCCTGGACCGCGCCGGTGAAATCGACCGGTTCGCGAATATTGCGCGCCCAGTAGGCGGCGTCCATCTCCGTGCCTTCGATGATCCGGCCCAGCAGCGTGGACCGGATCGGCACGGTGGCTCGGCCGGGAGCGCAGTCGTCGAGGGCGGCCAGGAGGTCATCGGTGATCTCGTCGATCTGCGGACAGTGCGAGGCGAAATCGACATTGACCAGCCGGGCGACCGTCCCGCTTCCCTCCAGTTCGGCGACCAGGTCCGACACTGCCTCGGCAGCACCGGACAACACAGTGGCACGCGGGCCGTTGAAGGCCGCGGCGACCACCCCGCGGCCGACGACGGCCTGCTCGGCCTGGGCGGCGGTCAGTTCGGTCCACGCCATCGCGCCGCGCCCGCGCAAGCGCGCAGCCAGGGCACTGCGGCGACAGATCACGGCGGCCCCGTCGCGGATGCTGAGCGCACCGGCGACGCACGCGGCGGCGACCTCACCCATGCTGTGTCCGATCACCGCGTCGGGCTGGACGCCCCAGGACCTCCACAGCGTCGACAGCGCGACCTGAACCGCCCACAGAACGGGCTGGACCACCTCCGTGCGCGTCAGCCACTCATCCGATCCTTCTTCGATCAACTTCCGGATCGACGTCCCGGTCTCGTCGGCTATCGCGGCACCGCACTCGTCGAACGCCGCCGCGTACACCGGCTCGCCGGACAGCAGGGTCCGGCCCATCGCCGCCCACTGAGAGCCCTGGCCCGGAAAGACGAACGCCACCCGCGGCCGTGGGCCGGCCTCCGCGACCGTCACCGTCCCCGGCACACCTGCCACGTAGTCCCGCAGCGCCGATGCCGCGTCCGCGGACGAGTCCACGACGGCCGCGAGACGGAACGGATGATGAGTGCGCCGGACCGCAGCGCCGTGACACACATCGGTGAAGGAGAGATCGGACGACTCAAGGAACTGCGCCCACCGCTCAGCCACGGCCAGCAACGCCTCCGGGCCGGCCGCCGACAGCAGCAGGGCCTCCGGCCGAGCGGTCTCCGCGCCGTCCTCGACCGGAGCGGCATCGCGACGGCCCGCTCCGTCGTGGTCCCCGACGGCTGCCGGAGCAGCCGACAGCACCACATGTGCGCTGTTCCCGGAGATGCCGAAGCTGTTGACGCCGGCCAGTGCCGAGCGCCCGGAATTCGGCAGGGGCGTGGCGGACCTGACGATGCTCAAGGGAAGGCTCTCCCAAGGGACGGCGGGGCTCGGCCGGTTCAGATGCAGGCTGGCCGGCACCGTCCGGTTCTTCAGGCTCAGCACCGCCTTGATGACGCCGACCACTCCGGCAGCGGCCTCGGCGTGCCCCAGGTTGGTCTTCGCGGAGGTCACCAACAGCGGCCGCTCCACCGGTCGGCCCGTACCGAGCGCCGACCCGAGCGTGGTCAGCTCGACCGGGTCCCCGGCCTGGGTGCCGGGCCTGTGCGCTTCGACGAAGTCCACGTCCGCCGGGTCGATCCCGGCGTCCCGGCAGGCACGCTCGATCACCCGCCGCTGCCCGTCGGGGCCGGGGCGCACCAGCAGTCCACCGTCTCGGCCGTCGCTGCCGTTCGCCGAGCCGAGCAGAATCGCGGAGACGGGGTCGCCATGGGCGAGCGCCAGGTCAAGTGGTTCGAGCACCACCACGCCGGCGGCCTCACTGCGTACGAAACCATCGGCGTCCGCGTCACCGAACTTGCAGCGTCCTGTGGCCGACAGCATCCGGCTGCCCGAGTAGATGATCGAGCCGTCCGGAATCAGGGTGAGGTTGACGGCGCCCACCAACGCCATGGGCCCGCCCGAACGCAAGTACCGCACCGCGACGTCGAACGCGGCCAGTCCCGACGAGCAGGCGGTGTCGATCGACAGTGTCGGCCCGCGCAGATCGAACGCGAACGACAGCCGACCCGACATCACCGACCGGGCCCATGCTCCCGTCATGCCGTAGAAGCCGAACCGTCGGCTGTCGCCCTCCATGATCGACCAGTAGTCGGCCGAGCTCTGACCGACGAATACCCCGCATTCGGATCCCGCTACCCGCTCCAGTGGAATACCGGCGTCTTCGAGAGCCTCATAGCCGACTTCCAACAGAAGTCGCTGCTGTGGGTCCAGCCATACGGCCTCACGCGGAGTCACACGGAAGAACTCCGCGTCGAATCCGGCGACATCGTCGAGGAATCCTCCCCATCGGCTGACGGTCCGGCCCTGCACTCCGGGCGTCGGGTCATAGAGCGGGCCGACATTCCACCGGTCCGCCGGCACCTCGCTGACCAGATCCCGCTCGGCCAGCAGTGCCGCCCAGAATTCCTCCGGCGAATTCACCCCGCCCGGCAACCGGCACCCCATACCCACAACGGCTATGGGCGTCCCGTTCACAGGGCACACCCCAGGGAGGGAGAGCCGGTCGCTCGGCGGCGAGCGGGACTTGTGAGGAGACGACCGCCGTCGAACTGCTGCCGAAACCGACCGATACCATGACCCGTTCCGGGAATTGGGGTCTGTGGCTCGTGCGAGGTGGCCATCGCGGACTCCTGTTCAGCGACCAGCGTCAAGTGAAGTACTGCAGTCTGAAATGGCGCGGCTCTCAACAGGCGTGGACTCGGAGGTGCGGGAGAAGTTCTTTACCGCCTTGGGCGGTGGCCCACGTTCGGCAGCATGATGACTCTCATGAGAGTCATGGGAGTCATGAGGGGTCGCCAAAGACCATGAAAGACCAGGGAGGTATAGACGTATAACCGCGAGGGAGAGTGCCCGTGAAACCTGAGGAGCGATCAACTATCCATCGGACACGAAAGATATGCCCGTCGCGCATCGGTGCCATGTCACCCCGGGCTTGATCCGTTCAGGTTGGCTGAATCGGGTAGTGAAATGATTCAGGATTGTAAATCGTCAATGTAATTCCTGATCAAGAAAAGAACATGGTGGGGGAGAGGGGCCGGAGATGTCGGCGCGCATGTGAATGTGGCTCTGGCAATTCCGCGTGGCCGAATGCGGTCCCGGGGCGGCCGAACATGGCCGGATGCCGCGCGAGCGCCGCGGCCGTCGACCGACGGGGAAGCGGCTGAGGAAGGCCGACAGGCGCCACCCGAATGCGGGCCCACACCGGAATCCGTCCGCCTTCTCGCGGACCGGCCTCTGCCACGTCTACTGCCGTGCGAAGCCCGCGTCCCGGTTTCTCCCGGGCGGGCCCTACTCCTTCGTCGCGGTTCCGGAGGCGGGCCGTACCTCCTGGACCTGCCCGTCGAGCTGGTCGGCAGGGTCCGATCCGCCCAGGTGATGCGGCTTACCGAAACCACTTTGTCCTTACGATCCGCAGGGCGCGCCCACCGAAGCACGGGCCGGAGTTCCGCTTCGCCGAGCCGGAAGACGCACCCGCTCAGCGCGCCCACGCCCACGGCCACGACCACGAGCCGAATTGAACCGGCCCGGCCGACAGGCCGCCGGTCACGTCGGCCGGACTCCCGTCAGGCGGCCCGTGAACAAGCCGTGGCCCTGCCGCTAGTCGCCGCCCCCGCCGCCGCCACCGCTGTCTCCCCCGCCCCCGTCGCCGCCCCCGCCGCCTCCGTCGCCGCCGTCTCCTCCGTCGGAGCCCCAGCCGTCCGAGCCGCCCGGTTCGTTGTCGTCGCTGCCGCTGCCCAGGTTGCTGAACCAGGGGCGGTCCCAGGCGTCGTCGGTGGCGACCGGCTCACCGGCGCGGGTGTGCGGGCGCGAGAGCCGGAAGCGGGCCGTGCCCGTGGTGTCGCCCATGCCGAAGGCGACCGCGAAGGCCTGGGCCATGACCGCGTCCAGCGGGTCCGGGCTCTCGTAGCGCACGGTCGCCAGAGGCAGCAGCAGGATGTCGGGGTCGCGGCGGGTGCGGCGCGGGGGCCGCTGGATCAGGGCGACCCGCTGTTCGTCGCGCAGCAGCCAGGAACTCGTGTAGTCCGCCCGCCGCAACTCCCAGACCCCCTGGGGCAGTCGCGCCCGTGCGTAGCTCTTGGACTTGCGCAGCTTCTTCTTCAAGACCAGGGAAGCAGGTACGTCGCCGACGGTCATCCGCAGTCCCTGCGCCTGGTCGGCGGCACTGCTCAGGAAGCCGTGCGGCGCCCGTATCCGTACGACGGGAGCGCCCGGCCCCCACACGTCCACGCGCACCAGTCGGCGGTCCACTGCCACGCCCACCGGGCCGACCGGCCCGTGCGCGTACCGCCGGGCCATCCACAGCGGCACTCCCTCCGCCCGCGCCCGCTCGGCCAGGGCGTTCACCTGCGCGGGTCCACCGCAGTGCCGCAGCGCCAACTCTCCGAGTGCCCGGGCGAATTCGGCGGCCTGGCGCACCTTCACGGGAGCCGTGGTGCCGGTGACGCGGGTGACCGGGACGACACCGCTGCCCGCGGTCAACAGGTTCAGCGGACGCTCCGTACCACCGCCGCCGAGCCAGTGACCGCGGTGGAACGCCTCGGCCATGGCCGGCAGGTTCAGCTCGCCGAGCGGCGTCACCCTGCCGCCGCGACGCAGCTCTTCCTCCGTCAGCTCGACGGTCCGCGCCAGCGGATTCCACGACCGTTCCGTATAGAGCACCTGGCTCATGCCATCCCCCGTGTCCGTGCAGTTCAGCGAACGAGCCTATCGAGGTTCAGGACGCGCTCGAACTCCGTCCGGTTTCCGGTGCCCGTGGACGCGGTCGGCGGCAACATGACGCGCGACGAACAACGAACGTCCCGGACGCGTTCCTCCGCGGGCGGTCCCCTCCGGGGCGAGGGCCCGTACGACGGAGCGGAATGCGATCGAACTCATTGTCAGTGGGGCCGCCTAGAGTCTCTTCCACTCGTCACGGTGCGTTGCCGCTGACGGGTTTCATCAACGTGCCGCCGGTTCGGCGGCCGTCCGGAACGACGGGGAGAACAGCGCATGGGGTGGGTTCCGGCGGGCGACTACGAAGTCGCCCTGGAGGCGGGCAAGGTGGTCTGCCGCAACGGGAAGGGCCGACGGCTGAAGTCCGTCCCGGCCAAGGTGAAGGACGATCCGGCGGTCGTCGGACTCCGGCAGCTGACCGAGTGGCTGGAACGGCACGAACGCCAGTGCCTGACCGACGTCGAGCAGTGGATGGTGCGTTCGCTGCCCGTCCCCACGGCGGTGCTCGCCCGCGTCTGGCCGGACCCCGCGTGGCAGGCGGCCCTGCGGGACGTGGTGGTCACCGGCGCGGACGGCGGTGTCGCCGGGTTCCTGCGCGACGTCGACCCCGACCGCGGACTCGGCCTCGTCGACCTGGACGGCGACACGGTCCGCATCACCCCGGACGTCGTCAGCGTGCCCCACCCGGTGCTCCTCGACGACCTGGACGAACTGCGCGACTTCGCGGTCGAGCTGGGCGTGGGCCAGAACGTCGAGCAGCTGTTCCGCGAGGTGTGGCGCCGCCCGTCGGGCCTCTCCCGGGACACCACGTCCGTGGACACCTACGCGGGCGGCGTGTTCAAGGAACTGCGCTTCCTGCACGGCCGCGTCACCCAGCTCGGGTACCGGTCGCGCGGCGGATACGCGGTCTGCCCCGTCGTCGAGGACGGCGTCACCGTCGAGGCACGCATCTGGATCGGCGAGAACGACGGATACGGCGAGTACGACACCGAGACGGGCCCGCTCGGCTGGACCGACCCCGCGGGGCGCGCGCTGACGGCCGCCGAGGTGGGCGCCGTCGCGTGGTCCGAGGGCATGCGCATGGCGGCGGCGCTCTACGCCGGCCGCGACGTGACGGACGAGGAGCGGGCGGCATGAGCACCACGACGACGAACACCCCGATGAGCACGGCGGACACGGAGACGACGGTCCTCCCCGCCCAGGCCCGCGGCGAGGACACCGCCGTCGCCGGGGCCCGCGCGGCGGCCCTGCTGGACGCGGGCGCGATTCTCCCGGCAGGCACCACCGACCGGGACGACGCCGACGCGCTGACCGCCCGCTCCTACACGCACACCGCCCTCGGCGACCGCCCCGTGGTCCGGCTGGTGCCCGGCACTCTCGGCGAAGCCGAGGACCTGGCCCTGGAGTTCCTCGGTCTTGCCCGGACCGCCGAGGCCCCCGTCGTGGGCCAAGTGCGCCGGGAGACGCTGGGCTTCCCGGCCTGGGCACTGGTCAACGACCCGGCCAACGGACACCACGCCCTGGCCCTGGTCAAGGACATCGAGCGGCTCGGACGGCAGGCCAGGACCCGCGCCGGAGCGGCCAAGGAAGGCTTCGACGAACTCGGCACCCGGCTCGGCCGGTCCGTGCCCCACTTCCTCCCCACCTACTACGAGCAGGTGGCACGCCTCTTCCTCCAGGCCGAGAACACCACCTACGCCGCCTCCTTCTTCGGCAAGGCCCGCGAGGCCGAGCGGGTGCACGGTCTGGTCGTGGACGAGGACCGGCAGCGGGCCGTCTTCCTGGAGTTCGCCTTCGCCGGCGCGCTGACCGTCAAGGCGCTGCGACAGTACGTGCGGGACCTGGCGGCCCGGCTCGAACCGGCGGACGCCTGGGCGCAGTTCCGCCGTCTGCTGGTCGAGCGCTGCGCGGCCGGCATGCCGCCGTACGCGGCCCTGCCGCAGGACGTGCGTGCGCTGGTCAAGGGCGCAGGGCTGGACCGCGAGGCCGCCGAACGCGAGCTGGTGGCCGATCTGATCGGGTCCCCGGGAGTCGTCCGCGCCCCCGCCTCGTTCTGGACGGCCTACCGCTCCGCGCTCGTCGCCCTCGCCCGACGGGACGCGGGCGTACGGGCCCGGCTCCTCGGCTTCTTCCCGGAGACCTTCAGCGAGAGCGGCGGGGACACGGACGGCGAGTCCGAGTGGCTCGCGCTGCTGGCCGAGTCCGGCGCCGAGGACCTGCTGACCGCCCTCCCGGAGACCTCCGGACCCTCCGGACCCTCCGGCTCCGCCGCGGCGGTGTCCCCGGCGGACTGGCTCGCCCGCTGGGAGGCGCACCGCCGACGCAACCGGGCCACCCCGGGCCGCAGCCCGCAGACCCTCGACCTGGTCGCCAGGACGGCCGACCGGCTGCGCGCCGAAGGGTCCCCCGTCGAACTGTTCCAGGGCCGCTGGCAGCGCACCGCCGACCTGGACCTCCTCGACCTCTGTCTGGCCTCCGGCATCCCCGTCGCCGAGCCCGACGGCCACGACTCGGACACCGTGCGGCCGCCCCTGCTCCCGGTCGGCCCGTGGCTCACCGACACCGCACCCGGCGCGCGGGACCTCACCGCCGTCGCCGCACAGCCGGTCTTCCGCGCACTGCTGAGCGAGAGCGTCGGCAGCCTCGGCGACGGACGCGGGCGGCAGGGCGAATCGGGCCTGGCCAAGTCGGCCGCACACCCGGTGCTCTCGGAAATCCTCCGCGAGTGGCTCACCGCGCGCGCCGAGGAGTACACGGCCTCGCGAGGGCTCCCCGGACTGCGCACCGCGCTGAACAGGCTCTCGCCGTTCCGCTCCGTGGTCGCGGACGTCGCCCCCGAGGCCGTGCGACTCCTCAAGGGCCACGACGTCGTGCCGCTGCTCGCGGCCACCCTGCGCACCGGCGTCCTCGACGAACTGGGCTGGCCCGCGCTCGACGAGGCCTACGCCGAACTGGCCGCCGAGGCCAAGGCGGCCACCGCCGCGCATCAGCGGCACCACAGGTCGGAGGGCATCGGCGTCACCGGCGCCTGGCCCGCGCTGATCCTCAACACCCTCGAACGAGCCGTCGTCATCGGCCCGGAAGGCGTTCTGCTACGGCACACCCTGCGGCTGCCCGCCACCGTCGACCACTGGCGGACGCTCGCCTTCCGTTACGTCGACGGCGAGTTGCTGGTCAGCTGGTGGGAGGACGGCAAGCAGCGCGGCTACTGGTCGCACCGTCCCGCCGAGGTGTTCACCGTCGGCGGCGAGCAGTTCCCCCGCTGGGGCGGCTCCGGCGCGTCCGACGAGGTCTCGCTGCCGCTGCCCGGCGGCGGCAGCGCCACCGGGGGCAAGGCCCTGCACGCGGGCGACACCTCCCTCCCGCCCCAGCGCGCCGTCATCTCCGACGGCACCGGACTCTGGCGGGAGGGCCACCAGGGCACCCAGCGGGTGTGGCTGGAGTACGACCCGGCCACCGGCACGCACGGCCGCGCCTCCCTCCCCGCCTTTCTCCGCTCCGGGGTGCGCGACGGCACCCGGCTGCTCCCCGAGCACTGCCAGGTGCTGCCCCTCCAACCCGGTCTGGAGGGCACCCCGTTCGGCACGGACGGCACGGTCCTCGGCCGCTGGGTCCGCCGTACGGTCACCGAACCCGGCACGGCAGCCCCCGCCGACGGGCACCGGATCGTCGCCGGCACCCCCGACGGCCGCACGGTCGCCCTGCCGCACCCGCTGCCCGGCGGCGGCTCGCCGGTGCCCCTCGGCGCCCTCGCCCTGCCCGGTGGAGCACGGCCGGTCGCGGCCCTGAACCACCGGCACGTCGAAGCGCACCCGGCGGACACGGACGGCGCCGGCGGCTGCCTGTGGTCCGTCAGCACCGACTCCACCGGCGGGAACGACGCGGCGGGCACTCCGTACGTGCCTCCCGTCCCGTACTGGCACGCCCTGCGCCCGAGGGACGAGCGGGGCTCCACCGCCCTGCGCAACCTGTCGGACTCCCGGGCGGGAGAGCTGTTCGAGGAGGTCGCCGCCGCGGTCGCCCGGCACCGGGAGGCGTTCCGGGCCGTCGAGGAGTACACCGGGCCCTCGGCCCACGACATGAGCGAGGAGGCCGTCGTCCGGGTGCTGCCCGAGGTGTCCGACGCACGGCTGCGCACAGGCGTCACCGCGTTCGTCCGGAACGCGGTGGAGCGGGCCGTCGCGGCCGCCCGCTACCTGGCACCGCCGGAGCCCGCGCGGCCGGCCACGCCCCGGGACACCGCGCGCACCCGGGGCATGTTCTTCGACCACGAGCCCGAGCACGCCGACGACACGACCCTGTGCAACGCCACCGCCTGGGGCTCCGAGCGGATCCACGGCGGCTGGTGGGGAGCGGGGAGCCGCTGGACCACCATCCGGCAGATCCTCGCCGTCAACCACGTCCTCGGCGGCGAGCCCGCGTTCGGCCCGCCCACGCCCGCAAAGGTCCCCTTCGCCTCCGTGGACGGCTGGCAGCGGGACGAGTTCACCGTGCCCGAAGACTCCCTGACCTGGATCTCCCTCCTCGACAAGCTGCCCCAACTGGCCTACCGGGCCGCCTCGGAGACCACCTCTCCCGAGCACCGTGCCGGGCTCCTCGTACTGCTGGAAACCCTCGCGGCAGGCCCGCTGGCCGACCCGGCGGGCACGGTCCGGCAGGTGGAACTCATCGAGCCGCTGGACGGAGCACCGGGGACGGGACGCCAGGAGGCCGTGCACCGCCGCGGCCAGGTGCTGCGCAGAGGCGCCCGTACCGTCGTGGTCGTCGCCCACCACGGCTGGAACGAGCGCAACGACGCGGCACGCTGGCTCGCCCTGGACCACGACCCGACCGGCACCTTCGGCCCCGTTCCCGGCTTCACCCTGGACCGCGAGCACATGCTCGGACAGGGGATCGCCCGTGACCGGCTCACCCAACTCATCACCCTGGTACGGGAGCAGGGCCCGGCGCCCTGGCGCCCGGAAGCCGCCGAGGCGTTCCACGCGGCCACCGGAATCGGGCCCCTCCAGTCCACCGCCCTGCTGTCGGCGGCCGTCGCGGAGCCCGAAGCCGAAGCGCTCGCCCTGCTCGGGGCAAAGACCCGTGCCTTCGAGGCGGCGCAGGCCAGGCTGGGCGCCCTGCCTTACGAGGACCTGCACGCCCTGCGCCGGGCGCTGCTGCCCGCCGACCCGGCCGAGCTGTGGTCCACGGGCCCCGACGTCCGGGCCGCCGCCGAGGTCTGGCAGGACCGCCTGGCCTCCCTCGTACGCGTTCCCGAGGAACTGGACCTCGACCTGTCGGACACCACCCCGGCCGCCGTCGACCTGATCCTCAACGCGGGCTCCCGGAACTGGCTCACCCACGGCACCCAGGTCCAGGACGGCACCGGCCGCCCGGGACTGTGCCGGGTGGAAGCACACGGCGCACTCATCCTGGCTCTGAACGCCCTGCGCGCCCTCGCCTACACGCTGCCGTACGGGCACCCCCTGCGGGCGCACCTGCCCGTCGGGCTCGCGGTCCTGCGCGACCGTCTCGCCGACCCGCACCTGGTACTGGAACTCGGCCTGGACTGGACCGAGTCGGGGGACGGGACGGGCCCCGTGATCCGCGCCGCCCACGGGCTCCCCGAGTCCGGCGGCGCTGGCGCCGACGGTCTGGTCCGGGCGGGCACGGCCCTGCTCCTCGCCCCCGGCTACGGGGACAACGAGCGGCTGCTGATCCGCCCGGCCGGCCTGGCGGGCCCCGACGACCCGGCGTTCGGCCTGGTCGAGGGCACCGTCGGCCCGCACCGCAGCAGTAATCTGCTCGCCCTGCGCGCACTGCTGGGCGAGGAGACCGACGCGCTGGCCTCGGCGGGCGCCCCCGACGGTTCCCCGCACCACCCGGCCCAGGACCCGACGCGTGCGGTGCCGGACCTGGTGGCCGAGGCGGCCGACACGCTCGGCCTGAGCGAGGACGCCGCCGCCCTCTATCTGATGCTGCTCGCCCTGCCCGACCCGACGGACCGCAACTGCGTCCGCTGGACCGGGTGGAAGCCGGCCCGCATCAAGAAGGCGCGGGCCGAACTCGCCGCCACCGACCTCGTCGTGGAGGCGAAGCGCTCGCGCGCCGGCCGCACCCTGTTCCTCCCCTGCGGCTGGCTCGAACGCAGCGCCCCCGGGCTGCCGCTGGAGACCTGGAAGGAACGCCTGTACCCCGTGGCGGGATCCAGCCGGACCCTGCCCCACCTCCCCGTGCCCGCGCTGTACGCAGCCGCCTGGGCACGGGTGCGCGGCGGCGACGCCCCCGCCTTCGAAGAACTGGAAACCCGCGCACCTCGGAAGGGCCGCCGCCGATGACGAACGACACCACGACCACCGTGGACAGCACCACCACGGGCGGCGTCCCGGGCCAGGCGACTGCGCCCGGGCGGGCACACCGCCAGGTCACGCTGCCCGAAGACCGGTACGCCACCGAACTGGCCTTCCTCGCCGCCCACGACTCCGGGCCCCGCCCGCCCGGCTGGCTGCTCACCCCGCGTGCCGTCGTCACCTTCGTGATGGGCAGTACGGGCGAGGCCCTGGGCCTGCCCAAGGGCGCCAGGCCCGGAGCCGGGGTGCCGCGCCGCCTGGTGATCGAGCAGAAGTTCGTCGGCGAACGCGCCCTGGTCGAACGGTGCGTGGTCACCCTCGCCGGAGAGCGCGGACTCCTCCTCGTGGGCGAACCCGGCACCGCCAAGTCCATGCTCTCCGAGCTGCTGTCGACGGCCGTCTGCGGGACCAGCGCGCTCACCGTGCAGGGCACCGCGGGCACCACCGAGGACCAGCTCAAGTACGGCTGGAACTACGCGCTGCTGCTCGCCCAGGGCCCCACCGAGCAGGCCCTGGTGCCCTCCCCGGTGCTCACCGCCATGACCCGGGGGGCCGTCGCCCGCGTCGAGGAGGTCACCCGCTGCCTGCCGGAGGTCCAGGACGCCCTCGTGTCACTGCTCTCCGAGCGGCGGATCGCGGTTCCCGAACTCGCGGGCGGCGAGGGCGCCCAGATGCACGCGGCCCCCGGGTTCACCCTCATCGCCACCGCCAACCTGCGGGACAAGGGCGTCTCGGAGATGTCCGCCGCGCTGAAGCGGCGCTTCAACTTCGAGACCGTGGGCCCCATCGGGGACGTGGACGCCGAGACCGCACTCGTCCGGCGCCAGTCGCGGGCCGCCGTCGAACGCGTGGGCGCCGCCTACCAGGTGGACGACGCGGTCCTCGAAGCCCTGGTCACCGCCTTCCGGGACCTGCGCGACGGCCGCTCGGTGGAAGGCTGGGAGGTCGAGCGTCCCTCCACGGTGATGAGCACGGCGGAGGCGGTCTCCGTAGCGGGCGCACTGGGCCTGGCCGCCGCCTACTTCCCCGGCGACCGGGACGTGCTCTCCCTCCTGCCCGGCCATCTGCTCGGCGTCGTCCGCAAGGACGACCCCGCCGACGCGGCACGGCTGCTGGGGTACTGGGACGGGCCGGTACGCAGGCGCGCGGAGCAGGGATCGGCCACCTGGCGCGCCCTGTGGGACCTGCGCACGGTCCTGGAGAACTGACGGATGAGCGAGTCGACCACCGCCGAGACGCGGTGCACCCCCGAGACGCGGTGCACCGCCGAGGCGTCGTCCATGGCCGAGGTGTTGCCCACGGACGAAGCGACGACCACGGGCGAAGCAACGACCACGGCCGAGGTGTCGCCCACTGAGGTGTCGCCCACCACTGAGGTGTCGCCCACCACCACCGAGCTGTCGTCCCAGGCCGGAGCGTCGGCAGCCTCACCGGCGCAGGTCCCGGCGGACGGGCCCGCCACCCCGGAAGCCGCGGTGGCGGCCCTCGCGGCGACCGGACCCGGGCTGCCGTTCCTGGTCGGGGTGCGCCACCACGCGCCCTCGCTGGCGGCCGCCCTCCCCGCACTGCTGGACGCGGCGGCCCCCGACGTCCTCCTCGTCGAACTGCCCGCCGAGTTCCAGCCCTGGCTGGGCTGGCTCGCACACGAGGAGACCGAGGCCCCGGTGGCGCTGGCCGCCGTGCCCGCCGACGGGCCCGGGACCGGCCCGGCAGGCGAACGGGGGCCTGCCTTCTACCCGTTCGCGGACTTCTCGCCCGAACTGGTCGCCCTGCGCTGGGCGGCGAGAAACGGGGTCCCGGCCGTGGCCTGCGATCTGCCGCTGGCCGACCGGGCGTGGACGGGGAGCGGCCAGGACACCCCCGCGCCCGCCCCGGGCGCCGACTCCGCGCCCGCGCCGGGGGAGGGGCACGGGCTGTCCGCCGCACTCCGGTCCCGGCTCACCGGCCGGGACGGCGACGACCTGTGGGACCGGCTGGTGGAGGCATCCGCGCCAGGTTCGACACCCGAGGCGCTCCGCCGTGCCGCCCTGCTCACCGGCTGGGCGCTGCGTCACGAGGCCGAGGCGCGGGGCGGGGTGCAGGGCACGGACCTGGCGCGCGAGGCGTGCATGCGCGGACATGTCGCCGAGGCACTGGCGAGCGGGCGGCGGCCCGCCGTGGTGGTGGGAGCCTTCCACACCCCGGCGCTGCTGCCGTCCGCCGCCGGGACCGCCGAAGGCCCCGTACCGGACGTACCGGATGTACCGGAGGCGCTTGACGCACCTGGCGCACCTGAAGCGTCCACGGCGACGTGCACGGTCTCCCTGGTTCCGTACACGTACCCGCTGCTCGACTCACGGTCCGGCTACCCGGCGGGCATCCGGGACCCGGAGTGGCAGCACACCGTCCTGGACGCCGCCGGGGACCCGGCCGCGCTGCACGAGGCGCTGATCCGCACCGCGGTCCGCGTCTGCGCCGCGCTGCGCGAACAGGGCCACCCCTACGGCCCGGCGGACGGCCGGGAGGTCGTGCGGGTGGCCGGCGACCTGGCCCGCCTGCGCGACCTGCCCGCCCCCGGCCGCGGTGAACTCCTGGAAGCCGTGCAGACGGTACTGGGACGCGGCGAGACCTACGGTACGGGCCGCGCCGTCGCCCAGGCCCTCGAACGGGTACTCGTCGGAGCCCGTACCGGACGGCCCGCGCCCGCCGCGCCGCGCAGCGGACTGGGCCCCGCCGTCGAGGCCGAGACCTCGGCGCTCTCCCTCCCCGGCCCGGGGGACGCGTACGAGAAGACACCGCGAGACCTCCGGCTCGACCCGGCGCGCTCCACCCTGGACCGGCGCCGCGAACTGCTGCTGCGCAGGCTGACGGTGTGCGGCATCCCTTACGCGCAGGAGCAGGGGGTGACCGGCGCGGCGGGCACGGAAGGACTCACGACGCGCTGGCAGGTGCGGTGGACCCCGGCGACGGCGGCAATGCTCACCGCGGCCGGGGCCCGCGGCGTCACCCCGGCCCAGGCGGCCGAGGGCGTGCTGCGGCAGCGGCACGCGGCCGAGCGCGCGGAGGGCGGCCCGACGGCTGCCCAGGTCGTCGGCGGCCTCACGGAAGCCGCCGAGTGCGGGCTCCCCGGCCTGGCCGACGAACGGTTGACGGAACTGGCGGCCGTACTCCCCGCGAGCGGCACCCTTCCCGAACTCCTCGCCGGGCTCGACCTGCTGGACCGCATCGACGCCGGCCACCTGCCGGGCCTGGCCGCGCCCGACAATCCCCCGGCCCCGTCCGCCGCTGCCCCAGCCACCGCCCGTGGAGCCCGCACCGCGCACGCGGCCGAGCTCCTGACTTCGGCGGCGGTCCGCCAGGTCGACGGGCTGACCGGTTCCGAGGAGTCCGCTGACGCCCGTGCGCTGCTCGAACTGGCCCAGCGCGCGGACCGATTGGGGGGCATCCGGCTCACCGACGCCCTCGCCCGGCTGGCCACCGACGGCACCCCGCTGATCGCCGCGGCCGCCGGAGCGGTCAGGGTCCTCACGGGCCACGACGAGGCCGAGGCCTTCGGCGGGCGCGTCGCCTCCTGGGTGGACGGAGCAGTGGACAGCACCTCCCGGACCGCGCTCACCGCCCGCCTCACCGGCGTCCTGACGGTGGCGGGCCCGCTCCTGACCGTCGGCGCCGGCGCCCTGGACCCGTTGCTGCACCGGGTCGTCGAGCTGGACGACACCGCGTTCCTGGCCCGGCTGCCGGCCCTGCGCGGTGGTTTCGACACCCTGAGCCCGGCCGCCCGTGACCGGCTCCTCGACACCATCGAGGAGCGGCTCGGCGAACGGGTGGACACCTTCGACGCGGACGACCCGGCGGAGCTGGCCCGCCGAACGGCCGCCGACCTCGCGGCCCGCGAGCTCCTGACCGGCCTCGGCCTGCCCGTCCCGCCGCCCGTGCACGACGACCGGTTTCCCACCGGCCTCGGCCTGCCCGTCCCTTCACCCGCACACGACGACCGGCTCCCACCGCTGTCCGGCCACCCCACAGCGACGCGCCCCACCGTCACACCCGCCGCCGCACCCTCCACCGGGGCAACCCCCGCGCTCACCCTCGCGCCCGCCGACCGGTGGCGGCTCGTGCTCGGCCGGCGTCCCGACCAACTGCCCTCCGGCGCCGCCCGCCTGGCGAGCGCGCTGGACGAGCTGTACGGCTCGGGACACGGCGAAGGATCCCGCGGCGGCCTGCCAGGACCCGGTCGTGGGGGCGGCTCCGGACCGCACGGAGGCAGGGAACCGTCGTTCCCCGGTGTCCGTGAGTGGTCCGAGGAACTGGCCGCGCTGTTCGGCCCCGGCATCCGCGAGGAGGTCCTCGCCGCCGCAGCCGTGACAGGTCGCCAGGACGTACTCGCCGAACTCGACCCGGCGGCCGCCACCCCCTCCGTGGAACTGCTCCGGACGGTCCTGCGGTACGCCGGCGGCCTCCCCGAAGCCCGCCTCGCGGCACTCCGTCCCCTGGTCCGCCACCTGGTCGACGAACTGACCAGGCAGCTCGCCACCCGGCTGCGCCCCGCGCTCACCGGCACGATGCTGGCCCGGCCCACCCGCCGCCCCGGCGGCCGCCTTGACCTGCCGCGCACGCTGCGCGCCAACCTCGCCACCGCCCGCCGGACGGCCGACGGGACGGTCCGGGTGATCCCCGAGAAGCCGGTGTTCCGCAGTCGCGCCCGGCGGTCGGCCGACTGGCGGCTGATCCTGGTCACCGATGTCTCCGGCTCCATGGAGGCGTCCACGATCTGGTCCGCGCTGACCGCCTCCGTGCTCGCCGGGGTACCGACCCTGAGCACCCATTTCCTGGCCTTCTCCACGGAGGTCGTCGACCTCACCGGCCATGTGCACGATCCCCTCTCGCTCCTGCTGGAGGTGAGCGTGGGCGGGGGCACGCACATCGCCGCCGGACTGCGGCACGCCCGCAGTCTGATCACGGTGCCCGCCCGCACCCTCGTCGTCGTCATCAGCGACTTCGAGGAGGGCGCGCCGCTCGGCGGACTGCTGGCCGAGGTGCGGGCCCTGGTGACCACCGGCTGCCACGTCCTCGGGTGCGCGAGTCTCGACGACGCCGGCCGGCCCCGCTACTCGACGGGCGTCGCCGGGCAGCTCGTGGCCGCCGGCATGCCCGTGGCGGCCCTCAGCCCACTCGAACTGGCCCGCTGGATTGGGGAGAAGACCGCATGACCACCGTCCAGTTGCCATCCGTCGCGCCGGAGGTCACGGCCACGCTGGTGGAGAATCTCTCGCCCCGGCTGCGCAAGCGGCTGGACGCGGCAGTCACCAAGCTCGGCACCCGCCCGACGCACCGCGCCGGGGACACGGTGACGATCGCGGTCGACGACGAGACCGAGTTGCGCCTGCACGCCCCGGGCGGCGTGGTGGCGACGGCGGACGCCATCACCTGCGGCTGCCTCCTCGCCCCGGCATGCGTCCACCGCGCGGCCGCCGCCTGCGCCGCCCCCATGGCGGACCCGGCGCCGGAACCCGCCGACCGGCCCACCCCGGCGGTCCCGGAACACGCCTCCGCCACGGATTCCGCCTCCGCCACGGACTCCGCCCCCACCCCCGACTCCGCCCTCACCCCGGATTCAGCCGCCACCCCAGGTTCAGCCGCCACCCCCGACTCTGCCTCCTCACCCGAGGTGGCGAGCCCCGCCGAGCGTGCCGCGGCCGACGCCCTGTGGTCGGCGGGTGCCGCCGTGCTGGAGGCCGGCGTCGACGGGGCCGGTGCCGTCACCCAGTCGGCTCTCCTCCGCGCCGCGCACACCGCCCGGCTCCGGCACCTGCCGCGTGCCGCGGGCGCCGCGCTGTCCGTCGTCACGCTGCTGCGCGCGGCCCGCGCAGGGGATCCGTCGTACCGCACCGCCGACCTCGTCACGGCCCTGGCCGAACTCCTGGGCACCGCACACCGGGTGGGGACGGCGGCCGGGGCGGAGCTGGCCGCCGTCAGGGGCCGCGCGCGCCGCCCGTACAGCCCGGAAGGCTCGCTGCGCCTGTACGGCCTGTTCACCGAACCCGTGGTCACCGACTCGGGGCACGGCGGCGTCCGTACCTGGGTCGCCGGAGCCGACGGCCGCCTCTGTACGGTCGGCGACGTGGCACCAGGTGGTGTCGGCCGCGCACTGGGCGTGGCCGACCGGGCCGTGCGCCTGGGGGACAGCGCGCTCACCCACCGGGAGCTGGGCCGGGCCGGTCTGGCGGTCTCGGGCGCGACGGTCTCGCCGGACGGCAGACTGGGCGCGGGCAAGGGCGTCAAGGCCGTCACCGCCCGGGGTGCGGCATGGACGGAGCAGCCGCTCGCCGCCCATTGGGAGACGCCGCCGTCCGAACAGGCCGCCCGCGCCCTGCGGTCCACCTCCCGCTTCGCGGACCCGGACGGCGGCGACAGCGATCTGCTCTTCCTGGACGTCGAACTCCTCGGCGCGGTAAGGGAGTCGGGCGGCACCTGCCTGCTCGCGCTGTGCGAGGGAGGCATTCCCGTCCGGCTCGCCGTGGCCGACGACGACCCCGCGCTGGCCCACCGCAACAACCTGATGCTGCTGGCCACGGCGCCGGGGACACGGCTGAGGATCATCGGCCGCCTGGTGCCCGCCCCCCACCCCCGGCTCACCCTCCTCGCCTGCTCGCACCCCACCGGCGAGGGCACGATCGACCTCGGCCTCGACCGCCTGCGCCGCGCCGACCTCCCCGACCCGGCGGCCCCCGTGCACCCCGCCCCGCCACAGCCCGGAGGGGCCGACGCGCACTCGCCCCTCCACCTCCTGGAACGCCGGGTCGAACAGACGGTCCTGGCGGGCCGCGCCGCCCTCGGCATGCTCGGCGACGTCACCGCCGAGACCCGCCGCATGCGCCGCGCGGGCCTCCCCACGGCCGCCGGACTCCTCACCGCCCTGTGCGCCTCGGCGGCCCAACGCGATCGCGACCTCTTCGGCCGCCTCCTCCCTGCCGACACCGTCGGCTTCGCCATCTCCTGGCTCACCGCGGCCCGTTACACGGCGGCCGTGGCCGAGTCCCTGTGCGCGGCAGCCTGGGAGCCGACGCAGTAGGGCCGGGCCGGGGCCGGGCAATTCCCGGCGGAACGGTCTACGTGGACTGCGTGGCGACGTACGCTACTTGGACTGCGTGGCGACGCTCACGCCGCCGAAGCCCTGCGTGGCGGCGAGGCTGAAGTAGACCCAGCCGGAGGGCGGGTTGTCGATGGTCAGGGTCTCGCTGTTGCCCGTGTTGGTGGACTTCGCCTGGTAGCTGCTGGTGGTGGCCCAGTTGCCGCCGCCGTAGTACAGGTCGGCGTTGCCGGTGCCGCCGCTGCTGGTGATGGTCAGTTGCTTGACCCCGGCCGGAAGGTTCACAAAGTGATAGCTGAGGCCGCCGGTGGCGACGGCGAGGTTGTCGCGGCGGCAGTTCTGGTCGAACTGGCGGGGGTCGCTGAGGGTGCAGAGCGGGGTGGTCGGCGTGGTGGGCGACGACGCGTCCGGCAGCGGGCCGCAGTCGTCGGTCGCGCAGGCGGTCGTCAGCCAGGTCGTGAAGTCGGCGTCGTAGCGGGTGCCGATGGTCTGCTTCAGGAAGGTGCGGGCGCCGGTCCAGTCACCGGCGCGGTACTTGGTGAGTACGGTCTCGATGTCGGCGGGGTGTGCCTGGAGCATGTAGCGGACGGCGAGGAAACCCCAGCGGTAGACCCGGTTCGAGCCGGCCTCGGGGTCCGCTTCCCCGCCGTAGACGGTGTCGAAGAGGTCACTGAGCTTGTACGTCTTCTTGGCGGCCTCGGCGATCGCGTCGGCGTTGCGCTCGTTCCGGTAGCCGAAGGAGATGTTCTCGGCGATGCCCTCGACCCACCAGATGGTCGGCGTGGTCATGCCCGCCTCGAAGTCACCGGCCATGTTGAACCGGCCGTCGAGGTAGTGGGTGTACTCGTGGTTGAGGTTCCAGATCTGGAACTCCGGGCGCAGCCACTGGGCTTCGTGGGCGATGAAGCGCGCCTGGTTGCCGGGGGCGGCCGGGTCGCCCTCCTCGTACATGCCGCCGTTGTCGACGTCGATGTTGTAGATGGCCCAGGCGTACAGCGAGTACTGGGCGTATTCGTCGAAGACGACGACTTCGAGGTTGGTGTTCACGTCACCGGGGACGGCGCTCTTGTCGCCGATGATCCGGTGGAAGTAGGCGTCCTGGTTGACCAGGCTGGTGCAGGTGGCGGCCAGCTGGCCGGGAGACATGTCCTGGGCGCGGATCTTCAGGCCCGGAGTGCACGTGTGCTGGGTCGGCAGGATCGCCGGGAGCACGCGCTCGCCGAGGTCGCAGATGGCGTAGGCCGCGCAGTTGTTCCTGTCGTACTGGCGCGTGGCCCAGCCCAGGTTCATGGTGATCGGTGCGGTGGGGCCGACGTTCGGGTACCGGTTGATCAGGTCCTTCAGCAGCGGCCGGACCCGGTCCTTCAACTCGGGTACGTCCAGGGAGTGTCCGAGGAAGCGGCCGACGTTGCTGACGACGTCCAGGCGGTTCAACTGCGCGCCGTTGCGCGTGATGAAGCCGGCCCAGGTGTCGAGGATCGCGGGGTCGGCCTTGAGGGCGGCCCGCCAACCGCGGGCGTCGTTCTTGGCCTTGAAGCCGTTCTCGACGACCCATTCGACGTGCTGCATGGCGAGGTTCATCTGGCCGGGCCAGGTGCCGTCGTAGCCGCCGAGCATCCACTTCACGACAGGGGCGTACCGGCCCGCCGTGTGGGTGCTGTCGATCAGCGTGACGACCTCGTTCAGGATCTCGCCGTTGGCGTCGGTGACGTCCTTGCTGCGCGGGGAGGCGAAGAAGGCGTCCAGCGCACCGAGCGCCGCACCGTTCAGCGCGGTGCCGTAGTCGCCCACGACGTCCGCGTTGTTGTCCTGCACGTAGTAGCCGGCGCGCAGGAACATCACCAGCTGGCCGATGGAGGTGTTGTTGCTGCCCGAGTACGTGGCGGAGGCGTCGCGCAGCGCGTTGGCGACGGTCACCATCTGGGGCTCGCGGAAGGCCTTGCGCGCGTTCTCCCCGGTGAGGTTGAACAGCGGGTAGGTACAGGTGATTTGAGGAAGGTCTTTGAGCTGCTGGACCAACGCGCTGCCCGTGGCGTTGATGACGCCGGAGAGGTCGCTGCACGTGTCCGTGGCGGTGGCCGACGACCGCTTGCCGGGCTCGACGGCGGGGGCGGGCGCCGGAGCGGACTCCTCAGCACTGTCCTGCGAGGAGATCCGGAAGCGGGAGCGGTTGTTCATCGCATCGGGTGACCTGGGGACGGGGATCGACCGCGGCGCCGAGGCCGCGGTCCCACTTGCGTTCGCACCGACCGGGGTCGAGGCGCCGACGGGGGCGGCCTGGCTCTGCGGTGTGAACAGTCCGAGCGTGATGAAGACGGCTGCGCCGAGCGCGGGAAGTCTTCGTGCGCGGGTCTTCGATATGCGGAAGGGATGCATCTGTGGGGGCCTCCGGGCCGTAGTGGCCACGTGCTGGGGTGCACGGGCAGTGAACACGTGACGTGTAAAATTTCACATGTCGCATTGTTCGGGAAGACTTTCGGCCAGATTCGTCGGCCACCACACGGAAACGTCCCGGGTGCCCACTCCGACTTCCCGTCAACCACTCGCGTCGCTCTGGGAGTTGGTACGCCCTGCTGCCTGCTGCCTGCTGCCTGCTGCCTGCTGCCTGTTGCGGACAGGCCCCACTGGCTACGGCTGGTCACGGGCCTGAGGCGGGTGCGGGGCGCCCGCCCAAGGCCGCAGTCCGAGCCCGGCCGGCTCGTCGAGCATCTCCAACACCAGCTGCCACGGGGCCGGTGACGCACGCCGGGCGTGATGCGGCAGTGCTGGCGCCGCTCCGCGGCAGCGGACGCGCCCCAGCACGCAGGCACGAACAGCCGCCGGGAACAGCGGGCAGGACGCGGTATTGGTGGTCGCGTGCACGCCACCGCCGCCTGGCAGTTGGCAGTTGGCGGTCTTGCCCAGCGGCGGACAGTACTGCGCGGGCGAGCGGCCGCCGCCCGCCGGGCCGGCCGCTGCCGTACCGCAGCAAGCAGATTCCTACTAGGGGGCCGTGCCGGGGCACTCCGCGGAGCGCGCCCGTTCCCCGCTGACGTACTCGACCCGCAGCTTCTCGCTCTCCTGCACGACGAACATCGTGCCCCCAGCGGGACTCCACCCCCGGGAGACCAGGAAGATCCGGTCGCCGGACACGTGGAAGAGCCGCAGCCCGGCGTACCGGTAGCGGAAGGCGCTCGTCTTGTCGGCGATCGTGAAACGGCAGCTGCCGCGTCCGTGGATGAGCAGGTCGTTGCTGCTGAACACGGCGACAGCGGGGAACTGCGTCTCCACGGTCCGCGCGGTCAGCGCCGCCCGGCCCCGGCCGACGATGCCCGCGTAGGAGTACACCGCCCAGAACAGTGCGAGGACGGCGACCAGCAGGCACAGGGCCCACATGCGCGGGTCGCGGCCGTCGCGGGTGCGGGCGTAGCCGGTGAGCAGGAACCCGATGATCGTCAGGAGCGCCACCAGCAGCTCGAAGAGCGCGGGGTGGAGGGACCTGAGCGCGAGCGGGAGAACCGGCAGCGTCCAGGCGTGCCGCATCCACCGCAACGGCCGTACGGACGCGCCCGGTTCTCGCTGCATGCGGCGGTGCACGGTGAGTGCGGCGAACGCGGCAGCCGTGCCGAGCAGCACGGGCAGGTAGAGGGCATCGACGCTACGGAGCAGATAGTCGCGGGTGGAGAAGTGGAACACCGTGTCCCGCAGCCCGAGTGCCTTGGCCTCGGCATCGGTGCTCGACCAGCCGAAGTAGAAGAGCACGGCAGTGAAGAGGGAGACGAGTGAACCGATGGTTCCGACGAGCTCGGTGAGACCGGCCCGGGGGACCGGGTCCGGGGCCGGGAGCGGGACCGGGTCCGACGGCCGGGGGCCGGTGCCGCCGGGCGGCGCGGGGCCCCGGCCGGGGTCGGGGTCCGGGTCGGGGTCGGGGTCCGGGCCCGGGAGGGGATCGGGGTTGGGGTCGGGGTCGGGGTCCGGGTCGGGGTCGGGGTCCGGGCCCGGGAGGGGATCGGGGTCGGGGTCCGGGACGGGATCGGGGTTGGGGTCGGGAGTCGGCTCGGGTTCGGGATTCGGGCCGGGCTCGGGGTCGGGGCCGGGAGTCGGCTCGGGTTCCGGATTCGGGCCGGGCTCGGGGCCGGGTTCGGGGCGAGGCCCGGGACCGGGACCGGGGGGTGGGGCCGGCTCCGGATCGGGGACCGTCACGACGGCTCAGAAGGGGACGGCAGAAGCGGAGACGCGGAGGGAGAAGGGGAGAGGGAGGGTTTCGGCGAAGGTGTGGAGGGGCCCGGAACTGGCGGTTCCGGGGGCGGTTCCGCGGGCGATTTCGTTGTTCCCTTGATCCTGAACACGCCAGGTTTGCTCAACGTGCCGCCCTGGTAGGTCAGGGTCAGGTCCACCAGCCCGGCACCTTCGAAAGCCTCCGGCAGTGCGAATCCGACCTGGGCGCCATGACAGCATTCGCTGTACTCCGGTGTCAGCCCCAGCACCGTGCTTCCGTCGATCTTCAGGACAGCGCCGGTGATCTTCTGAGGCCAGGTGCCGTACACGCGGAAGAAGTCGCCGGGCGACAGCGTGGTTTCGGGCGCCGGGTCCACTTCCGTGATGCTCGGACGGCATGCGGTGGTGCCGCCACGGACCGGATGCAACGTGGCCGTCCCCCGTGGGTTCTGCCGGGCCCAGCCGATCGCCTGATTCAGTGTCCGGTACGCCGCTGTCTCACGGCATTTTCCCTGTACGAACCCGGGTCCGCCCAGCGAGTCGTACAGACGCCCCGCCTCCGCCCACTCCGCGGTGTCCCCCTTCGCCGCCAGGCACGCGGACACCAGGCCGGAGACGAGGTTCCACGGCTTGCTGCCGTCGCTGTGCCGGCTGACGGTCTCGCGCGCATCGGAGCACCGGAGATCCTGCAACTGGTCGTAGACGTCGGCCGGGGTGTCGATCACGGTGTCGGTGTTGGGCACTTGGGGCCCCCAGGGCAACCAGTCGAGCTCGGCATTCCGGCCGCCGCCGTTCCCGCCATTGCCCCCGCCGTTGCCACCGTTCCCGCCTCCGTTGCCTCCGTTCCCGCCTCCGTTCCCGCCTCCATTCCCACCGTTCCCGCCACCATTTCCGCCGTTGCCCCCGCCATTCCCGCCGCCGTTGCCGCCATTCCCCCCGCCGTTCCCGCTGTTGCCCCCGCCGTTGCCACCATCGTTCCCACCATCGCCGTACCCGTCGTCCTCGGAGGGGTTCCAGGTCGGTCCGCCGGAACGCGGTCCCGAACTCCATTCGCCGCCGTCCGCACTCCCGCTCACCCGCGGCGGCGGCATGCTCTCGCCGCCTCCGCCTCCGCCGCCACCGCAGCCGGTGAGTACCAGGGCCGTGGCGAACACTCCCGGAGCCAGCACTCCCCAGCACCTGCGCCACGCGATTCGTGCAGCCATGAGTCCCCCAAAGGACATGCCCGAGGTCTACTCATCATGGCCAGCCGTGCCCACCGCGGGAAGGACCGCGCACGGCCCGCGCCATTGCGCATTCCCCTCACTCGCCCCCGCAGGTCCCCGCCCCACTCCGGCCCCTCCGACAACGCGCCGAACCGGCTCGCGTGCCATGCTCGGCGTCAGCCCGAACCCGCCGCGCGGAGGAGCTGTCCGATGGCACACGAGGATCCCGAACACCGGATCGGGCACGTCGGACTGCCGGACCCGTCGGAGCCCGGCGCCGACCCGCGCGGGGCACTGGGCGACGCACCCGTCCCCCGCACTGCCGCCGCACCGGCATCCGTGTCCGTGTCCGCATCCGTATCCGCGCCTGGAAAACCGGGGCGTTCGCACGGTACGGCGTCGCACTCGCCGGGTGTCGTGGGCACTCCGGACCCGCAGCCGGAGGGGTGAGAACCGTGGGCCTGACGATCCGCAACCAGTACCCCGCACGCGTGTACACCGCGATCGGCTTCTCCGACCACTCCTGCCCCCGCAGCACGGGCCCGCATTTCATGGGCTGGTGGGGCATCGACCCCGGCGGCAGCGCGCTGGTCTACGCGAACGACGTGAACGAGTACTCCCCGCAGTGGCTCTACTACGCCCAGACCGCCGACGGCGGTGTGTTCTGGGCGGGGACGTACGCGGTCCCGCTTCCGAACACGGTGTTCAACATGTGCAGGTGGCCGGAGCGCCCCGACGGCCGGCCGCGCGGCTTCCGTGACCTCCACGTCGGCCAGGAGAACGAGGACTTCACCCTCACCCTCACGCGGTAGCCGGTGCACTGCCGGCCCACCGACAGGGCGCCAAGTCCGGTACGGGCACCGCCAGTTCATCGGTGCGCAGGGCCGTCGCCTCGTACGCCGTGAGCACCTCGCCCAGGGACGACTCGATCACGGCGGTCCGCCGCCGCGCCCATCTGTCCGTGGTGCGCAGGAGGGCGCGATGCGTCGCCAGGGTCTCCAGCAGGACGGCCCCCTCACGGTCGTGTCCGTCCGCCGACCGGTGCGCGCGAGCCCGTGCGCCGCGCGCGGAAGGAACCCGGTGACCATGTCGCAGCCCATCGAGGCGATCCGATCGGCGGGCTGCGCGTGGTGAGTGCCAGCGCTGTCAAGACCCGCACGCAGATCGCCAGTTGGCTCAGATCGTTGATCACCACCGGGTCCCTGGCGTCCACGGCGATGGTCCGGTGAACCACGGTTCACGCCTCGGTTTTCGGTCATACTTCCGCCCCGCGCGTACAGCGTGGGGGAGTGCGGATTCCCGAAGGATCTTCACGAGAAGGTCATATTCACAAGGGAATCTCCTCTTTCGGATGGAGCGGGTGCTCACCGGAAGCAAGATCGACGGCGATGGCCGCCGCCCGGCCCGGCGAGACGTGTCCGTATGACAGCCAACCGGCCGGGCGCCCCTACTGCGAATGATCACCCTCCGTGTAGGCATGGCCAAGGCGGTTCCGTCGAATCCAGGACCGTCACAGTCATATTCCTAGGGGCTATCTGTCATGTCCGGAATCACCCGTCGTCAGGCCGTGAAAGCCGCCACCGGCGCTGCCACAGGCGTGGCGCTCGTCTGTGCGGCCACCTCCTGGGCGGCCACCGCGTCGACCAAGAACGACAGCAGCGGCAGCAAGGCCGCCCTGCCCGCCGGTAGCGGCGATCCCACGTCGTTCGACGAGGTCTTCCAGGGCCGCCGCATCCAGGGCCAGCCGGTCGACGGGGCCGGGGCCGGGTCCGGGTCAGGGTCCCACCACATGTCCGGCCACGGCGGGCACGGTGGCCACGGCGCCGGCTACCGAGTCCTGATCGACGGCCGGGAACTCCACGTGATGCTCCACGGGAAGAGCGGCTGGAGCAGCGCGATCAACCACTACGAGAGGTTCGCGACCCCGCTCGACGCCGCACGTACCGCGGTCACCTCTCTCAAGGGCGCCTCCGTCGTCCCCTTCAACCCCACCGCCTGAGCCGGGAGCAGCCGTCATGACCGTACGCAAGAACCAGGCGAACCTCACGGCCTCCGAGAAGAAGGCGTTCGTCGACGCCGTACTGGAGGTCAAACGCATCGGCGTGTACGACGAGTTCGTCGCCGCTCACCGTCTCCGCTTCGCGCTGGACATGAACACCGGGGTCTACGTGGGCCACTTCGGCCCCTCGTTCCTGCCCTGGCACCGCAAGTTCCTCATCGACTTCGAGAACGAACTCCAGAAGATCGACCCGTCGGTGTCGATCCCCTACTGGGACTGGACCGCCGACAACACCGTCGCCTCCTCGGTCTGGGGCCCCGACCTCCTCGGCGGCACCGGGCGCGCCCTGGACGACCAGGTGATGGACGGCCCCTTCGCGTACTCCGCCGGTAAATGGCCGATCACGATCCAGGTGGACAGCCGCCCGTTCCTCGCCCGCAATCTGGCCTACCGCGTCCCCACGCTCCCGACCCGGGCCGAGGTCGACGCCGCCCTCGCCCTCCCCACCTACGACTCCGCGCCCTGGCGCGACGGCTCGGCGGGCTTCCGCGCCACGCTCGAAGGCTCGGCGGGGTACATGAGCATGCACAACAGGGTGCACACCTGGATCTGGGGGCAGATGGAGACGAGCGTCTCCCCGAACGACCCGGTGTTCTGGCTGCACCACGCGTTCGTCGACAAGCTCTGGGCCGACTGGCACGCGCTGCATCCGACCAGCGAGAAGTATCTCCCCACCGGGGGAACGACCGATGTGATCGACCTGAACGAGCCCATGCCGCCCTGGACCGACACGACCCCGCAGAGCATGCTGGACCACACCCCCTTCTACACCTACGGATGAGCCTTCCTACTGCCACGGCTGCGAGAAGAAGACCGCCCCGGGCGGACTACCCGGCTCCGCTCGTCCACCGCTGCACGAACGGGCAGGCCGCCCAAGCCGACGGCGTGGAGGCTTTCACGATCCGAAGGTCAGATGCCCTGGGGCCGCCAGGGTTTGTCCATGAGGGATGATCCCCGTCATGGACAGAGCTGTTGATCTCGACGAGGCCGCTGCGGTGCTGGCGGAGCGCGTCGCGCGCTGGAGGTCGGCCGGCCTTGCGGTGGGAGAGCTGACCTGGAGGGACGGGGAGGCTGAGTGGCCTCAGCCTCTGGAGACCGACAGGGCTCGGGTGAATGACCCTGATTCGCTCGGCCTGGTCATCTCCGGTCCTGCGGAGGCTTGGCTGTCGGTGGTTCTGTTTCGTGGTGGCTGGGCCGACGTGGACTTCTTCGACGGCCTCGACGACGGTGGCGCCCTCCCCGCCTCGGACATCGAATCGGCAGCGGACTTCGCGGCCAGGACGGATCAGTGGATTGTGCGAGCCTTTGGCGGCCTTGGAAGCGTTCGGTGAGGCTCGGCCCGTCGCGGTCCAGCTGATCGGCTATTGCGCGGCGCGGCGCGGCGTGGGCTCGCGCGGGCGCGGGCGCGGGCGCGGGTGGTGGCTCGGGCGCGGGTGGTGGCGCGAGGAGGCAGGAGTGAGTGCCGGTCTCAGGCCCGGCCCGTTCCCCACCGACCCGTTCGGGGCGGAGCGTTAGGGTTCAGCCGAGCGCACGACTCCGAGCGGAAGGTCACTCGCATTGCTGGACGTATGGGGCGGGCTGGACGAATTCTGTACGGAGGCCCTGGCGCAACATGGCTGCGCGTCGGTCTCCATCGCAGTGGCCGAACGCGACGGGTCCACGCTGACCAGGGCTTACGGCCAGGCGGACGACGCCAACCACCGCTCGGCCACCCCGGAGACCGTCTACGGATTGGCCTCCGTCACCAAGGCATTCACCGCCATGGCCGTCTGTCTGGTTGCTGAACAGGGCCTGCTGGACCTTGATGCCCCGATCTCCGGCGCTTACGAGTGGCCCGCGCCGACGCCGCGTCAGTTGCTCCAGCACCGCGGCGGTTTCCCGGCGTTCTACAACTTCCACTACGAGACCGGCCCGCTGCCGATCGACATCGACCACTACCGCACGCTCGTACGCGAGCCCGGCACCGATTTCGAGTACTCCAACATCGGCTACCGCGAACTGGGCAGGCTGGTGGAAGCCGTGACCGGCCAGAAGCTCGGCGACTACCTGCGCGGGCAGATCTTCGAACCACTGGGCCTGAGCAGCTTCGGATACGGGTCGGCCTACCCCGGTTCGCTCCCGGTCGCCCAGCGCTACTCCGCCGACGGCCGTGCGTACGCCACCTGTTTCAGCGGGCACCCCGCTGCGGGGGCCGGCTGGGCAACCGCCGCCGACGTGGCGCTGTTCGCGCGAACGTCTCATCGACTGCTCAAGCCTGCCACGGTCGCGGCCATGTACGACGGAGTGCCGTTCAGCGAACACCTCGGCTACGGGCTCGGCCGGATCGTCTCGCGCGGAGCCGGACCTGTGCTCCGCAGCCATGGCGGCGGCATGGGCGGCATCGCCGCAATGATGATCGACATCCCCGAGCGTGAGACCTCGGTCGCCGTCCTGACCAACTCCACCAACAAGGCGGCCCGCGACACCATCGTCGGCCACCTGATGGGCAGCCTGGTACCCGGCTTCCACAGAGGCCAGCTCAACCCGAGCCCCGAGCGCACCCGCCCCATGAGACTCGTACAGGGGGAGTGGAACGGGGAGATCAGCACTGCGGAAGGCGAGATCCCGCTGAGGATCGATATCCGGGCGGATCGCCAGATACAGATTCGAATGGCCGACAGCGCGCCGGTCACCGTGGCGGCCACCGCCTCCCGGACATGGGACCTGCGCGTAAGTGCCCCGCTGCAACTGCCCACCGCAGACGCCCGGCTCAACAGCCCCAACGTCGCTCTCGAACTGCGCATCGAGCAGGACCGCCTGGTCGGGAGGGCCACAGCGTTCAAGGACGGCGACCGGGAAGGCTGGCTGGGCGCCTACCTGGTCCACCCCTGCGTACTGCGCTCCCCCTGACCCCGGGACGAGGTTCGAACCGCACCCACCAGCGGGCAACACACTCAGGCCGAGGCCTGGCGTGCGGTCAGGACGAACACCAGCGGGCGGCATTTCCGGTCGGCGGCGAGGTGGACCTTGCTGGTCTGCCTGCCCCTGGCGGCGTCCGAGGAACGCAGCCTCCACTTGGAGTTTCCGCCGCCGTCGGACGCGGTTGTGGGGGGTCGACCAGGCGCCGAACTCGGCCGGTATCTCCCGCCATGGCCCGCCCGCCTTGAACCACCGGATCACGCCCACGCCCACGGAGAACGCACCCTTGGCGTCTTGAGCGGCCCTCGGGCGGGGTGGGGCACCGGTCGCCAGGAACAGGAACAGGAACGGCGAGCCAGGGCCCGGGTTACGGTCCGCGGTCCGCGGTCCGCGGTCCGTGGTCCGTATGAGACCGTCTGCGACTTCAGCCCGCCGACGTGCCTGCCGTGTCCCCGGTGCGGATGCGCTGGCTGAGAAAGAGAGCAGCGCGGTCCAGCGCCTCGTCGGCTTCGTCCAGGACGCCGACGAACGCCTGGAAGACATGTGGAACGTCAGCGGTGATGTCCAGGACGACGTTCACTCCGGCGTCCCTCGCGCGCGTGGCTGTGCGTATGGAGTCGTCCAGGAGCATTTCGTTGCTGCCCGCCTGCAGAAGCATCGGGGGGAAGCCGGTCAGGTCGGCGAGGATGGCGGGGCTGAGCAGGGGCTGGTGGGGGTTCTGTCCCGCGAGATCATGGAGTGAAAGGAGCGGGGACAGCGCGCCGTTCGCGCTCTGCGGCAACCTGGTCGCGCACCAGCGAACGCAGGTTCACGGCGTCGAAGACGACACCGCCCTTGATGGTGTGGCGTACGCCTCCGACCCGTGCGAGGGAGCCCGCGTCCCCCATGCGCAAGTGGCCATGTCCGTAGAGCACCTTCAGGTTCGCGAGCGGGTTCTCGGCGATGACCAACAGGTCGGCGGTCTTGCCCGGTTCGAGCGTCCCGGTGTCCTCAAGTCCGAGCAGCCGGGCGCCGTTGGCGGTCGCGCACTGGATGATCTCCAGCGGATGCAGCCCGGCCTCGCGCAACAGCTCCATCTCCTCCACGAGTCCGAATCCGTAGAGGTTGTAGATGAAGCCGGCGTCGGAACCGGTGGTCAGCAGCCCACCGCGCTGATGGAAATCACGCACGAACGCCATCCACAGCCGATAGTTGTCCTTCCAGGCCACCTCCTCCTCGGTGCCCCAGTTGTAGAAGAAGGAGCCGTGGTTGGCGGGGTTGGGCTGGTAGAACTCCCAGGACTGCGGGGCCGAGTAGTCACGGTGGTACTCCCGCCCGCGCGCCCGGGCCGCGTCCCGCGCGGCCGTGTAGATCACGAACGTCGGGTCGAGGGCGGTACCGAGGGAGACCAGCTCGTCGAGCGTGTCGTCCCAGACCCGGCTGCCGGGTCCCGCGGTCTCCTGCCACAGCCGCCCGAGCTGGGCGAACCGGTCGTGCTCGTTGTTGTAGTTGTACGTGCTGGGGAAGCGCTGGACCCTGTGGTCGGTGAACATGGCCTCCGGCAGGCCGTAGCCGTGCTCGATGCTGCCGAGCCCCCAACGGGCGGTCGTCAGGGCATTGATACGTGGCAACTCGGAGGACGCGTGGTGACAGGCGCTGCCCAGCCCCAGCCGCCCGGCCTCGGTGAGCGCGGCACGGAAGATCGTCGGCGGCGCGCCGAAGAACTTGATTCCGGCCGCCCCGAGTCCCGCCTGCTCCGCCACCCACGCCTCGGCGTCCCGGGGGGTCCGGAACGGCTCGGTGCGTCCTGCACCGAAGGCGGCGTACGGCGTGATGCGGGGCGCGGTGATCTCGTTCGCAGCGGCCCTGCGGGCCTCCCGTGCGGTGAACGCGGTCCCGTTCCCCAGGCACCCGGTCTCCCGCACGCTGGTGATTCCGTGACCCAGCCAGAGCCGGTAGCTGTAGTCGGCGTCAGGCCCCTGCTCGGACGCCGCGATGTGCGCATGCGCGTCGATCAGGCCGGGCAGGACGTAGTGCCCCGGCAGCTCCCACACGTCGGCGCCCGCGACCGTACGTTGACCGGCCTGTGTCATGTCGGTGTTGCGGCCGGGCGACACGATCGCCGAGATGCGCCCGCCCTCCAGCACGACATCGGCCGGGCCGTACGGCGGGGCACCGGTGCCGTCGATGACCGTGACGCCCCGCAGGACCAGCCGCTTGCGCGGCCCCTTTCCGATACTGCCTGCCGTTCCTGGCACGTTCTGGCTCAGCCGCACGGAGTTGTCCCTCCTTCAGCTTTCGCTCTGGTGACGGGGTGCTACTCGGATGCCGCTTCCCGAGCCGTCGGCACGCGGACGCCGTTGCGCTTGTACGCGCGCAGCACGACTCGGATGTCGCAGCCCAGCAAGCCGTCGAGGGCGGCGAACGGGCCCGCGAGAAATTCCTCCAGAGCGGCGGTCGAGCGGTGTACGGAGTACCCGAGGACGCTGGAGGGACCGGTCACGATGTAGAGGGCGCGCAGCGTGGGCTCGCCCGCGAGGTGCCGCAGCGCCGCGTCCAGGCTGTCGGGACGCACCTGCAGCGTGAACCGGACCTCCAGCGGAAAGCCGAGGTCCGCCGGCGGCACGTCCGCCCTGATGTGCACGGCGCCCGATTCCGTCAGCCGGCGCAGCCGCCGCTGCACCGTGGTCTCGTGCAGCCCGACCTGCTGCGCGATGCGCACCGCCGGCATGCGCACGTCTTCGCCCAGCGCTCGTACGATGGCCAGATCGCTCTCGTCCAGTTCGCCGCCGACGGCTTCCGGCTTGCCGTCGATCACCCGCTGCCGCCGAGGGCTGCGCCATCCGTCCGGGGCCCAGTCCATGGCGGTCAGTACCACCCGTACCGCGACCTGCGTACGGACCGACCGCACGCCGTCCAGCACCTCCAGCTCGTCCACGACCAGCCTGTGCAGGGTGGCCGGGTCGGCGGCGACAAGTTCCACGACCAGGTCGACGTCGCCGGTGGTCGCGGCGACGTACCGGGTGTCCGGGCGATCGGCGAGGACGCCGGCGACCGCGTCACTCGTCCCGGCACGGCAGCCGATCTCCAGCTGGGCGGCGAGCCAGCCGTAGGCGCCTTCGCGCGCGACAGTGGCCGAACAGGTCAGGACCTGGTCGTCCCGAAGCCGGTTGAGGGCGCGGCGGACGGACCTTTCGTCCGCACCCAGTTCACCGGCAAGCGCCGCATACGGGGCTCGGGGGTCACGCTGGAGCGCGACCACCAAGTCCCATTCGAAGCGCGACAAGCCCATGCGGAGCCTTCCCCCGTATCGAACTGATGCTGGTTACCTGCATTTCTGCCCGTCCGGATGCTGGTTACCAGCATCCGGAGGCCCGGTACTACGGCCATCTTGGACAGTCGACGGTCGCAGCGTCAACGACTGTTTTCGGCCCAACGGCAGGGCGGGCCACGCGGCGGTGCCGCCCCACCAGGTCGGGGCCGCCCGCCCCCCCGCTGAGCGATCTTGAGCGGTCGCTCTTCCAGGGTGCGATTCGGGCCCGATGTCCAGGGATGCTCCTTTCGGCCCTTCAATCCCTCCTGTGATACGCCCCACTGGTCATGGCTCGCGCGCCGTCCGTGGAACGGTGCCCACCGCCTCCCCGTCGGACAACGTCCCTCCCCGGTACGGCCCCTGACGCCCCGGCAGACCGCTGCGCCCTGCTGCGGTGAGGAGAGGAACGTCGCGCAGCCCGTCGGCAGTCGGGGAAGCGACGGATATCTTGTGGCGGTGCACAGACCGGGAAGCTGGCTGAGGCGGTCCCGAGGCGGGCTACTCTGCGCTTCCGCATGCCTGTCGCTGGGCGCACTGAGCCATGTCGCCGCCGGAGGCAGCCTGCCGGGCCCGGGGCCGCTCGGGATGCTCTTCGTCGCGCTGACCCTCCTGGGAACGGCCCTCTTCGGCAACCGCCGGTACCGCTTCGACGTCGTCACGCTGATCCTTGGCGGAACCCAGTTCGCGCTGCACCTCGCCTTCCATCACCTGACCATGCCCAGCGCGAGCGGGCACCTGCCGCCCTCGACCGGTGACGGCGGCGGCATGCACCATGCCATGGCCGGTCACCATGCCGGCATGGGCGCCGCGGAGACGGCCGCGCACGGCGCGGGGCACTCGATGGGCGCGGCGATGACGGCCGCGCACGCGCTGGCCACACTCGGGACGGCCCTGTGCGTCATTCACGGGGAGAGGGTTCTGCGGCGGCTGGCCTCCCTGGCTCTGCCGCGTTTCCTCTCCGCCCCCGCCCGGGTGGTGCCGCCGGTACCCCCGGAGGTGCCGGCGCCGCCGCCCACGGCCGCCCGCCCGCTCTTCGGCGTCCTCCTCGCCCGTTCCTGCCCGCGGAGGGGTCCTCCCCGAGTGATGTCCGCCTGATCGCCCGGTCACGCGATCGCGACACCCGCCCCTCGCGGCGGCCCATTCACTCGTCGGCCCACCGGTCGACTTCTCCGCGCGCGCGAACCGAAATCCCGCGTGCGCCCCCACTGAGGAATCGCGCATGTCTTCCACCTCGCAACACGCACCACCGACCGCCCCTTCCGCACCAGCGGAACCGCCACCACCCGGGCGCTCCTGGCAGGGAGTGCGGGCGCTGCTGACCCGGCTGCACTTCTACGCCGGTGTATTCGTCGCACCGTTCCTTCTCGTGGCCGCCCTCACCGGCCTCGTGTACGCCTTCACCCCGCAGCTCGACCAGCTCGTCTACGGGGACCAGCTCCGCGTCGAGCAGACGGGCGGCCAGCCGCGTCCGCTGGCGGAGCAGATAGCCGCCGCTCGTACCGCACACCCGGAGGGCACCCTGGCCTCCGTGATCACCCCGCCCGGTCCCGACGACACCACCCGCGTGGTGCTGTCCGTGCCCGAACTGGGCGAAAAGCAGCGCACCGTCTTCGTGGACCCCTACACCGCCAAGGTCCAGGGCGCGCTGACCACGTGGTCCGGGTCGACGCCCCTGACCACCTGGCTGGACGACCTGCACCGCAATCTGCACCTGGGCGAGACGGGGCGGCTCTACTCCGAGGTCGCGGCGAGCTGGCTGTGGGTGATCGCCGCAGGCGGTCTCGTCCTGTGGCTCGGCCGCAGCCGCGGTCAGCGGGCCAAGTCCGTACGGGGCGTCGTACTGCCCGACCGTTCCGCCCAAGGGGTGCGGCGCACCCGCAGCTGGCACGCGGCGACCGGAGTGTGGCTCGCCCTCGGCCTGTTCTTCCTCAGCGCCACCGGGCTGACCTGGTCCCAGTACGCGGGCGAGCGGTTCGGACAGTTCCTCGACGTCGTCAAGGGAGGCGCACCGAAGCTGGACCCGCGCTTGCCCGGCGCGCCGCCCGCGGCAGCGGACGGAACCGGGGAGCACGCCGGCCACGGGGGCGCCGGGCAGAGTGCCGCGGCGGACCCGGCCGACTTCGAGAAGGCCCTCGCGGCAGCCCGTAAGGCGGACCTCGACGGCACCGTCACCCTGACACCTCCCGCCGACGCGTCCAGCGCCTGGGTGGTGGCCCAGAGCGACAACGTCTGGCCGGTCCACTACGACAAGGTCGCCGTCGACACCGCCACCGGCGAAGTCACCTCGCGCACCCGATGGGCCGACTACCCCCTGACCGCCAAGCTCAGCAAGCTCGGCGTACAGGGCCACATGGGTGTGCTGTTCGGGCTCGCCAACCAGATCGTGCTCGCGCTCGTGGCGATCGGGCTGATTCTCGTGACGGTCTGGGGCTACCGCATGTGGTGGCAGCGACGGCCCACACGTGAAGGCCGCAAGTCGGCCCTGGGCAAGCCGCCGGTGCGGGGCGCCTGGCGACGGCTGCCGCTGCCCGTTCTGGTGGTGGGCGTTCCTGTGACGGCCGCACTCGGCTGGGCGCTGCCCGTACTGGGCGTGACCTTGCTCGGCTTCCTCCTGGTGGATGTGACCGCCGGTCTGATCAGGCGGAGACGGAGGGCGTAACCGACCGTGGGAGGGCGCGATCCGTCGCGCCCTCCCACCCGTACGACATCCATGTCGAAGGCGCCGTCGGGCGAGCGGGATGCGAACTGCTCCTCCAGCGAAAGGCTTTGCGCGTGCCGTCGTCCGGATGATGGGGTGGCCGGGTGACCCACCACGATGATGCCGCGGCTGTCCGTCCGTTGACACTGGCCTGGGTGAGCCGGCACCTGGAGGACGGCGAACGGATCGTCGGAACCGAGGTGTTGCACGGCGGCATCACCGCCGAAATGCGGCTGCTGACCATCGACGGTCGGGACGGAGGCACGCGTGGCCTGGTGCTGCGGACCTTCGTCGACGTGGAGCACGCCGAGGAGGGGCTGAACAGGGAGGCCGGCGCCCTGACCCAGCTCACGGGGACCGGCGTGGCGGCTCCTGGACTGGTCGCGGTCGATCCGACGGCGGCGCGGTGCGAGTACCCCTCGCTCCTGATGACACATCTGGCGGGCCGGACGGCCCTGGAGGATGAAGGCCTGGAGACGCGTGTCCCCCTGCTGGCCCGCCAACTCGTGGCGATCCACGCGTTGCGCCCCGCCGAGCGGCCCCGGGAGTACGTGGCGTGGACGACCGCCGACACCGTCGTGACCCCGAAGGGCGCCGACGCGGTGGCATGGGCCGCGGCGATCGACGTGATCCGCCGGCCCGCGCCGCCGTACGAAGGACGTTTCCTGCACCGGGACTTCCACCCCGGCAACGTGCTCTTCGACGTGCGGCCCCCGGGCCCGGCAGGACCCCGGATCACCGGCGTCGTCGACTGGGCAATGACCTCCTGGGGCCCGGCGGACCTCGATGTCGCGCACTGCTCCGCCAACCTCGCGCTGCTGCACGGCCCGGCATGGGGCCTGCGGTTCGCCGAGGCGTACGAGGAGGCCGGCGGGGTGCTGGCAGCGGCCACGAGCGAGCGGCTGTACTGGCAGGTGCGGGACGGGCTGGCGCTCTCGGAAGAAGTGCAGCGGGTGGCGCGGCCATGGCGGCAGGCAGGACGGACGGAGCTGACGACGCGAGCCGTGGAGGAACGGCTGGACGCCTACATCACCGCCCTGCTGGACACGCTGGGCTGAGCCCGAGCTCTCTCTCCGGCTTCCCTGCGGCGATCAGCGAGTGGCCGTGAGCGGCATGGCCGAACGATTCCTGGACAACGATTCCTAGACAACGTCGAATTCGTTGCCCTCCGGGTCCTGCAGCAGGGCGGCGTACTGCCCCATGTCCGGCTCGTCCGCGATCCGAAGCACGCTGGCGCCGGCCTTGACCAGTCTTTCCACCGTGGTGGTGACCCGCTGCTTGCGGACCGCCAGGGGGACGTCGCGCCCACCGCCGACCTTCAGGTCGAGGTGTATGCGGTTCTTGGTGGCCTTGGGCTCCGGCACCTGCTGGAACCACACCCGAGGCCCTTGTCCCGCGGGATCGACGATCGACTCCGGGATGTCGCCCGCGCCTCTGGGCAACTCCTCCTCGGGCACCCCCATGGCTGCCCAGTACTCCCGCCACGTGGCGTGGTCGCCCGGCGGAGGCTCGGGTGCGTACCCCAGAGCCTCGCTCCAGAACGCCACCATTCTCTGCGGGTCGGCACAATCGATCGTCAGTTGCAGCGTCATCTCCATGAGCAAGAGCCTGACATACAGGTCTGACATTCACGCTGGACCGACCCCGACCCCGACCCCGACCCCGACCCCGCCCACGGGAGTGGCTAGGGGTTCGAGGCGGTGACCACGCCTTCGACGAGGCTCAGGTGGATCAGGTGCGCGACGGTGGGTGCGGTGCGCTTGCTCCGGATGCGGCGCAGATAGGTGCTCACGGTGTGCACGCTGATGCCCAGACGGCTGGCGACCTGCTTGTGCGAGAGGCCTGCCGCGACATGGGCCAACACCTGCCTCTCCCTGCGGGATAGCGCCGGCCTGCTCTCCGGGCGGCTGTCTACTGGCATTTCCCTTCCCGGAGTTATGTCGACTCTACGGCGGCCTCGAACACACAAGTGGATCTAACCATGGCCATGTGGAAACACAAAGGGACCTCCACGTCCCGGAGTCGGAGGGGACGCCACTGAGCCGGGCCGGAGCACCCGGCTCAACTTTTCCGCCTTCGAGGAGATCGGCGCAGGGACTCCAGCGGTCCTGTCAAGTCACCAGTTCAGGTGACTTTCAGCGTGCTTCCGTGCGAGTGAGTGTGAAGGCGGCCTCGGCTGAGCGCAGCCGTGCACGAACCGTGAGTGACAGCTCAGCAGTGGACCAGGGGGAACACTTGAGGCAATTTCGCCTGCTCGTCGTGGGCAACGGCGTCTCGGCGTACGGCAGTTACCTGAACATGGTCGCCCTCAACGTCTTCATCTACGACGTGACCGACAGCGCCCTGGCCGCAGGGCTCTTCATGGCCGTACGGCTGCTGACCAGCGTCGTCTCCGGCTTTGTGAGCGGGCGGCTGGTCTCGGCGTACGACCGTAAGAGGTTGATGGTCGGCGCCGATCTGACTCAGTGCGCGGCCATGATAGCCCTACTGATCGCTCCTGACGCCTCGCGTGCGGGGCTTCTCTATGTACTGGCCGTCGTGACCGGGTTCTGTTCGACCCTGTCGGGGGTGGCGCTGCGCAGCAGCATCCCGGAGATCGTCGGCGGTGATCTGCGGTTGCGGGCCAACTCGCTGCTGGCCACCGGGCGTTCACTGGCGATGATCGCCGGGTTCGCCTCCGCCGGTGTGGTGGTCTCGCAGTGGGGATACGTCGCCGCCCTCTCGCTGGACGCCGTCACGTTCGCGGTGTCGGCCTGCGTGCTGCTCTCGCTGCCGATCCGTACGCGAGCACAGAAGGAGAAGGGGGAGGAGGGGAAGGAGAAGAAGGCGGACGGCGCGGCGTCCGGGCGGATGCGGAAGACGGGCTCGCTCATGCTGCTGCGCGCGGCCCCCGTGCTCGCGGTCATGCTCGTGGTCCGGGCTGCCGACGGCCTCGGCTCCTCGTCGCACAACGTCGCCCTGCCCGTCTACTCCAGCGGCCTCGACCCGTCCCATCCGGCCACGTTCGTCAGCCAGTTCTGGGCGACGTGGGCCATCGGCAACATCGTCATGCAGCAGGTGTGCAGCCGGTGGGCCGGGCGCGGCGGACGGCAAGGACCAGGGGAGCGGGCCTTCGCGATCGGAGCCTGTGTGATGTCGGCCGCGTTCATCGTGGTGTTCGCCGGGCTGCCCACGGGCGTGGCCGTCGCGGCGGCCCTGGTGGCGGGCATGGCCGACGGACTCACCGAGATCGCCTACGTCACCCGGCTCCAGGCGGCCCCGGACGAGCAGCGCGGCCGGCTCTTCGGTCTGTCCGCGTCGGTCGAGAACACCGGATTCGGCCTGGGGATGCTGGTCAGCGGTGCGCTCCTGGACCGCTTCACACCGCTCCAAGTGGTGAGCCTCCTGCACGGGTTGGCGATCGTCCTGTGCGTCGGCCTGTTCGTCGTTCTGGTGCGGCACACGCGTCGGCATGCGCGTCGGTCCCGGTCCGTGCCCCCTGACGAGCAGAACGTACCGTCCGTAGAGAGCGAGGCCCGATGACCGTCGGACGCGATGCGGCCGTGGCCGTCGTCGGGATGTCCTTCCGCTTCCCCGGTGCGGACACGCCTGAGGAGTTCTGGCGCACGATCCGAGACGGCACGGACCGCATCCATCGTTTCACCGAGGCGGAACTGGCCGCCGCGGGCGTGCCCGAAGAGCAGTACCGCTCCGACGACTTCGTCGGAGCGAGCGGGATCCTGGCGGACATCGCGGGCTTCGACGCGGGCTTCTTCGGGATGAGCGCGCACGAGGCCAAGATCACCGATCCGCAGCACCGGCTGTTCCTGGAGTGCGTGCACCACGCCCTGGAGAACGCCGGGTACGCAGGAGGTCAGGAAGGCGCTCCGGAGAGAGCTGCGAAGAAGGCTTCGGAAGGTGCTGCGGAGGGGGCAGGAGCTGCCGGAGGCCACGAGGTCGGCGTCTATGCCAGTACCGGCTACCACCTCTACTCCCTGCAGACCTACCTCCAGAACAACGTCCTCCCGGGCGGCATCGACGACTGGGTCGCCGGAATGCAGGCGACCGTCGGCAACTACACCGACTTCACCGCCAACCGCGCCGCCTTCCGCCTCGGCCTGACCGGCCCCGCGGTCAACGTGCAGACGGCCTGCTCCAGTTCGCTGATGGCGGTGCACCTCGCCGCGCAGGCCGTGGCCTCGGGGGACTGCGACATCGCCGTCGCCGGTGCCACCGCCATCCATGTGCCGCAGGTTCTCGGCTACCAGTACGTCAAGGGCTCCATCCTCTCCAAGAGCGGCCGGCTGCGCCCCTTCGAGGCCGCATCGGACGGGACGGTCGGCGGCACGGGTGTGGCAGCCGTGGTGCTCAAGAGCCTCGACCGGGCCGTCGCGGACGGCGACCACATCCACGGCGTCATCCGGGGCCGGGGGGTCACCAACGACGGCGCGGACAAGAGGGCGTTCGCCGCGCCCAGTGCGGACGGCCAGCGCAAGGCCATCCGGCGTGCCCTGGACCGGGCGGGCGTCGACGCGGGCACCGTCGGCTATCTGGAGACGCACGGAACCGGAACGTACAAGGGCGACCCGATCGAGTTCGAGGGTGCCACCGCCGCGTTCCGCGCGGACACCGACCGCACGGGGTACTGCGCCCTCGGCTCGGTCAAGGCCAACATCGGGCACCTCGACGTGTGTTCGGGTCTGGCGGGCATGATCAAGGCACTGCTCGTGCTGGAGCACGGGGTCATCCCGCCGATGGCCAACTTCCGCCGTCCCAACCCGGCACTCGACCTCGCGGTGAGCCCGTTCTACATTCCCGATTCCGTACGGCCCTGGCCGCGGAGCGACGTACCGCGCAGGGCCTGCGTCAGTTCGTTCGGCGTCGGCGGCACCAACATCCACATCGTCCTGGAACAGGCCCCCGAGCCCGAGCCCCGCCCCGCCGACGAGGCGCCGTCCCCTGCCGTCCTGACGGTCGCGGGACACACACCGGCGGCCCTCGCCGACAACGCCCGCGCCCTGCGCGACCACCTGCGCACGCACCCCGGCACGCACCCCGCGGACGTCGTGACGACTCTGGCGCTCGGCCGTGCCCACCGCGGACACCGCCTCGCGGTACGCGGCGACACCGTGGACGCGTTCACGCGCGCCCTCGACACCTGGATCACGGACCCGCCCGCGACGGGAGACGCGGCGGCCACGGGCGTCGGGTTCCTGTTCACCGGGCAGGGCAGCATCCACCGGGGCGCGGCACGCACCCTCTACGCGCGCTTCCCCGTCGTACGCGAGGTCCTGGACTCCTGCGAGCGGCAGTACGCCGCACTCACCGGCGGCGACAGCCTCCTCGAACCGCTGCTCGGCGAGGAGTACGAGGGCGGGGCCGAGCCCGCCTGGCCCACCGAGGTGGCACAGCCCGCGCTCTTCGCGTTCCAGTGCGCACTCGTCCGCCTGTGGCGCGCGGCCGGGATCGAGCCCCGAGTGGTGGCCGGGCACAGTGTGGGCGAGTACGCGGCGCTGTACGCGGCCGGAGTGCTGTCCGCCGAGGACGGGCTGCGCCTGACGGCGGAGCGAGGCAGGCTGATGGGGCGGCACTGCGCGCCGGGCGCGATGCTCGCGGTCCCGACCGGGGTGCACGTGGCGCGCGAACTGGCCGCAGAGGTACCGGGGGTGGAGCTCGCCGTCACCAACGGCGCACGCAGCCAGGTCCTCGCGGGCCCGGCCGATGCCGTGGCACGCCTGAAGGACCTGCTCGCCGAGCGCGATGTACCGGCCCGTGCGCTTCCGGTGCACCACGCGTTCCACACCGCCCTGATGGATCCCGTCCTCGACGGGCTGCGGGAGCTGTTCGCGGGGGTGGAACTCCGGCCGGGCGCCGTGCCGTTCGTGAGCGGTCTGGACGGGCGCACGCGGCCGGAGGGCTGGGTGCCGGACGCGGAGTACTTCGTACGACAGGCGCGTGAGCCGGTGCGATTCGCCCACGTACTGAGGGAGTTGGGCACCTCCCACGAGGGAGCCGGCGCGCTGGTGGAGATCGGACCGCACACCACGCTGAGCGGGCTCGCGCGGCGGGAGCTGCCGGACAGGGCGGCGTATCCGACGCTGCGGCGCGGTGCGGGGCTCGAACCGCTGTGGGACGCGGTCGCGGGCCTGTACCGGGGCGGGGCACCGGTCGACTGGCGGGTGCTGACCGAGGGGACGGGCCGCAGGATTCCGCTGCCCGGCTACCGATTCCAGCACAAGGACTACTGGACAGGACCGGAGAACCACTTCTCCCGGTCCGCAGAGCTGACATCCGTACAGCTGACATCCGTACAACAACCGACATCAGGACAACCGGCAAGGGATGGGTTCGAAGTGGCACAGGACGAAGCAGCGGTCGAGCGTGTGCTCCAGCACATCATCAAGGTCACTGCGAAGCATCTCAGCTACGACACGAACGAGGTGGCCGAGGACGCCAACTTCTTCGATCTCGGCGCCGACTCGCTGCAAATGATCGGCGTACTCCGCGAGTTGGAGGAAGAGCACCAGGTCAAGGTGTCGATGCGGGAGCTCTTCGAGGAGGCGGGCACGGCGAAGGAGCTGGCGCGGATCATCGTGCGGAAGGCGGGCGGCACGGAAACGGCCGCGCCGCCCGTGACACCTGCCCCTCCGGCCGAGAAGCCCGCCCCTCCGCTGGCCGCCGTGGTGCCCGCCCGCGCGCCGGAGCCGGTGGTTCGCACACCGGAGCCCGTGGTTCGCACACCGGACCCTGTGGTCCGTGAGCCCGCGCCGACGGTCCCGGAACCCCTGCCGCTCCCCTCGGCGCCCGCACCGGCCGCCGCCTTCGCCCCCGCCCCGGCCGAGTACGCCACGCGCCGCGAAGTGGACGATCTCGTACGCCAGGTGCACCAGCTCTCCCAGATGCAGCTCCAACTCATGGGCCAGCTCTCGCAGTTGCTGGCCGCCCAGACCGGGAAGGCGGACCGATGACCGGGGCCGAAACAGGCAGCTTCTCGGCGGCGGTCGACCAGGACCTCGCCGCGATGGCCGAGCTCTCGCAGCGCATCGCCCGCCAGATGGGAGCGCCGGAAATCGAGGAGGCGCCGGCGGCCGAGGAGGAGCGGCCCGCTGCCGCCGGGGCCGCCCAGCACGGGCCGCGCCTGGAGGTCGCCCGAGCCTCCGGCATGGTCCGCGGCGGCGCGTCCGACGCCCAACGGACCCACCTCGACGACCTGGTGCGCCGCTACACCGCCAAGACACCCACCTCGAAGCGGATCGTCCAGCGCTACCGCCGGGTGCTCGCCGACAGCCGCGCGGCCGTCGGGTTCCGCAGCAGCACGAAGGAGATGCTGTACCCCATCGCGGGCCGGCGTGCGCAGGGCTCGCGGCTTGAGGACATCGACGGCAACCACTACGTCGACATCACCATGGGCTTCGGCGTGCTGCTCTTCGGCCACGAGCCCGCCTTCGTCACCGAGGCGGTCCGCGAACACCTCTCCCGCGGCGTCCAGCTCGGCCCGCGCAACGTGGAGACCGGCGAAGCCGCCGAGCTGCTCGCCGAGCTGACCGGCCTGGAGCGGGTCGCCTTCGCCAACTCGGGCACGGAGGCGAACTCCGCAGCCATCCGCCTCGCCCGCGCCGCCACCGGCCGCTCCCGCATCGTCACCTTCGAGGGCGCCTACCACGGCCATGCCGACAACGTCCTCGGCCGCTCCGCGGGCACCGGCAGCGAGGGACTCACCACCGTCCCCCTGTCCGGGGGGATCCCGCACAACGCCGTCGCCGACCTCCTCGTCCTCCCGTACGGCAGCGCGGAGAGCCTCGCCGTCATCGAGCAGCAGGCGGGCGACATCGCGGCGGTCGTCGTCGAGCCGGTGCAGAGCCGTCACCCGTCGCTGCGCCCGGCCGACTTCGTACGCCGACTGCGCGAACTGACCCTGCGCCACGGCATCGTGCTGCTCTTCGACGAGATGCTGACCGGCTTCCGCCCCGCACTGCGCGGCGCCCAGGAGCTCTACGGCGTCACGCCCGACCTGGCCACCTACGGCAAGGTGCTCGGCGGCGGATTCCCCATCGGGGCGATCGCCGGGCGCTCCGACATCATGGACGGCATCGACGGCGGCCACTGGAACTACGGGGACGACAGCTACCCGGCGGCCGACACCACGTTCTTCGGCGGCACCTACATCCAGCACCCGGTGTCGATGGTCGCCGCCCGCGCCGTACTGACGCATCTCAAGGAGCACAGTCCGCGGTTGCAGGAGCGCCTGAACGCGCGCACCGACGAGCTGGCCGCGACGCTGAACGCGTTCTTCGATGCGGAGGGGTTCGCCCTGAGCATGAGCCACTTCGGCTCGCAGTTCCGCTTCGAGCAGCGCGCGGACATGGAGCTGCTCTACCCCCACCTCATGCTGCGCGGCGTCCACGTGTGGGAGTGGCGCAACTTCTTCCTCTCCACCGAACACTCCGACAGCGACATCGAGTTCATCGTGGAAGCGGTGAAGGGATCGCTGCGCGAGCTGCGCGACGGGGGCTTCTTCCGTGAGAAGGCGGGGGTCGGCCCCGCGGCCTCGTCTAAGGCGAAGCCGAAGGTCGAGCCGAAGGTCGAGCCGAAGGTCGAGCCCAAGCCCAAGGTGAACGCCAAGGCCATGGCCTGGAACAGGGTGGCCACGGCCCGCCCGGAGCCGGAGCCGGAGCGGCAGCCGGAACAGCAGCCGGAGCCGCGGCCCACCTCCAGGGCGGCGGTCCAACAGCCCGCGCGCCCCCTGGACTTCGGCGTCTACTTCTTCGGCGACTACCCGCAGGACGAGACGGCCTCCCCGTACGGGAAGTACGACCACATCCTGGAGACCGCACGCTTCGCCGACCGCCACGGCTTCCACTCCCTGTGGATTCCCGAACGGCACTTCCACTCCTTCGGCGGCCTGTTCCCCAACCCCGCCGTGCTCGCCGCGGCCCTCGCCCGCGAGACCGACCGCGTCCGCATCAACGCAGGCTCCGTGGTGCTGCCGCTCCATGACCCGATCCGCGTCGCCGAAGAGTGGTCGATGGTCGACAACCTCTCCGGGGGGCGGATCGGCATCGGCTGCGCCAGCGGTTGGCACGCCGACGACTTCGCCTTCTTCCCCGACCGCTTCGGTTCCCACAAGGAGCTGATGTACGAACAGGTCGAACAGATACGGACGTTGTGGCGCGGTGAGCCGGTGCGCCGCACCACCGGGAACGGCGAGAAGGACCTGCGGCTGTTCCCCCGCCCCGTCCAGGACACTCCGCCCATGTATACGGCAGTCGTCGGCAACCCGGCGTCCTACGAGCTGGCCGGCCGCCACGGCCTGGGCATCGTGACCAATCTGATGACGCAGGGCGTCGAGCAGCTCCAGGAGAACGTCGCGCTCTACCGCCGTACCCGCGCCCAGCACGGCCTGGACCCGGATACGGGGCGCGTGGCCGTCCTGCTGCACACCTTCCTCGCCGAGGACCACGCGGAGGCACGTGCCGAGGCGCGCGATCCGCTGTCCCGGTACATGCGCGCCTCCCTGTCCCTGTTCGGAAACGTCGCCAACAGCCTGGGCCACCGGGTCGACCTGTCGGCGATGACCGAGGACGATCTGGACGTGGTGTTCCGGCGGGCCTACGACCGCTACTGCGACCAACGGGCCCTCATCGGCAGCCCCGAGAGCGTGCGGCCCGTCGTGGACGCCGTGCGTGCCGCGGGCGCCGACGAGGTGGTCGCGCTCGTCGACTTCGGCGTCGAGCCCGACGCGATGCGCTCCGGACTCGTACAACTCGACGCCCTGCGCCGGGACTTCACGACTGCCCCTGTGGCGAGGTCCGCCCCCGTGACGACGACGGCCCTCACGGTCACGAAGGCGCCCGCGGTGACGGAGACGCCGACGGTCACGGAGAGTCCCGCGTCCACGGAGAGTCCCACGTTCACGGAGACTCCCGCGGCGGACTCCGCGCCCCTGTCGCCCGGTCAGCAGCGGATCTGGTTCCTGGAGCGCATGCTCCCCGGCCGTACCGCCTACAACGAGACCAAGGCGATCGAGCTGGAAGGCCCGCTGGACGTCCCCGCGCTGCGGTCCGCCCTGCGCGCCCTGGTCGGGCGGCACGAGCAGCTGCGTGCGGTGTTCCGCGAAGTGGCGGGCGAGCCACGACAGTTCGTCCAGGCTCTGGTGGACGTGGACTTCGCGGTCGTCGACGGCACGGGCACCGGGGACGCGGTGGCCGACACCCTCAAGGCCGAGAGCGAGCGCCGCTTCGACCTGGCGAGGGGCCCGCTGTTCGTCACGCGCCTCGTCCGGCTCGGCGACCTGCGCCACGTGCTGGTCCTGTCGCTGCACCACATCGTGATGGACGCGGCGTCGGCCGCGGTGCTCGCCCGCGACGTGTCCGCCCTCTACCGCGCCGAGTTGCCGGGCGCACCCGAAGCGGAACTGCCCGGCCTCTCCCGTACGTACGCCGACCATGCCCGCCGGCAGCTCGCCTCCCTCGGCGACACGAAGACGGCGGAGGACCTCGCCTACTGGAAGAAGGTGCTCGCCGGCGACCTGCCCGTCCTGGAACTGCCCACCGACCGGCCCAGGCCCGCCGTGATGACCTCCAACGGCCGCGCCCTGTTCCGTACGCTCGACCCCGAACTGTCGCAGCAGGTACGGGAGTTGAGCCGCAAGCGGCGCAGCACCCTGTTCATGGCCCTGCTCGCCGGATACGCGGCCGCACTGCACCGCGTCACCGGTCAGGACGACCTCGTCATCGGCACCCCGATGTCCGACCGCACGCCCGCGTACGAGGACGTCATCGGCTTCTTCGTCAACACCCTGGCGCTGCGGATCGACCTCTCCGGCAACCCGGACTTCGGTGCGCTCCTGGACCGGGTGCGTGGGGTCGCCCTGGACGCGTACGACCACGCCGACGTGCCGTTCGGGTCGGTCGTGCGGGAGCTGGTGCCGACGCGGGCACTCGACCGGATTCCGGTCTTCCAGACGCTCGCCGAGTTCGAGACAGGTGAGCCCTTCCGCTTCGACCTGCCCGGGGTCCGGGCCACGCCGCTCGACTCGGGTCCCGACAAGGCGCTCACCGACATCAGCGTGTACTTCACCGACCAGGCGGACGGCATCCGCTGTCACCTGGAGTACAACACCGATCTCTTCGACGAGGCGACGGTCGACGCGCTCTTCGGGACGTTCCGGGACGTTCTCGCCGAGGCGGTGGGGGCCGACGACGCCTCTCTCGTACGAAAGGAGGGCGCGTCGGTATCGGCCCCGGCATCGGCCTCGATCCCGGCATCGGCCCCGATCCCGGAGGAGTGGCGGCGGGGGAACGTCCGGCAACTGACCCGGAGCACCGTCGACTCCCTGGTCTCGCGCTGGGCCGTGGTCGCCCCGGACCGCACCGCGGTGACCTGCGGTGAAGTCGCCCTCACCTACCGCGAGGTGAACGCACGCGCGGATCGCCTCGCGGCGGTCCTGCGGGCCGAGGGGAAGAGCGGCGCGCCGGTCGCCCTGTGGCTGCCGCGCGGCGCCGACCTGGTCGTCGCCATGCTGGCGACCCTCAAGTCGGGCCACGGATATGTTCCGTTGGACCCGAGGCAGGGCCGGGCGCGGGCCGAGGTCATCCTCGGGGAGTGCGGCGCACGGATCCTGGTGAGCGGCAGCGGGGCGGACACACCGTCGACGCCGCCGGACGGGATCGCCGTGGTCGCCGTCGACGCCCAGGCCGCACCCGACCCGCTGAACGACCCGGCCCCGGATCCGACCTCGACCCCGGCCTCGACCCCGACCCTCGTGTCCGACCCCGAATCCCTCTGCTTCGCCATCTACACCTCAGGCAGCACCGGCACCCCCAAGGGCGTCGCCGTCCCGCACCGGGCCGTCGTGGACCTCTGCCAATGGCACCACGAGCGTTTCGGGTTCACCGCGGACGACCGCAGCGCCGCCGTGTGCAGCCAGGGCTTCGACGCCGCGGCCCTGGAGATCTGGCCCGCACTGACCGCGGGAGCGACGGTCGTCGTGGCCGACGAGGCGGTCGGCAAGGACCCTGCCGCGCTGGCCCGCTGGTACGCGGACGAGCGGATCAGCTTCTCCATCCTTCCGACGGCCCTGGGAGAGGCGGTCCTCGTACTCCCGGACGCGCAACAGCCGCCGCTGCGCCACCTCTTGCTGGGCGGCGACGTGCTGCGCACTCGCCCGCGCCCCGGCGTTCCGTACGAGACGGTGAACGTCTACGGCCCCACAGAGGTGACCGTGTTGTGCACGGTCGAGACGGTGGAACCGCAGGCGCCGGGTGCCGCGGAGGTCCCGATCCCGATCGGCCGACCGGTGGACAACGTCGTACTGCGGGTGCTCGACGGGCACGGCAGCGAGGTCCCCGCCGGAGAGGTGGGGGAGCTGTACGTCGGCGGCCCCGGCGTGGCCACCGGCTACCTCCGCAGGCCGGACCTGACGGCGGAGCGCTTCGTCCGTGACCCGCTGGGTGCCGAGGGGCGGATGTACCGCACCGGCGACCTGGTGCGCTGGAACGAGTCGGGAGCACTGGAGTTCCGCGGGAGGTCCGACGACCAGGTGAAGATACGGGGTTACCGCGTCGAGCCCGAGGAGGTCTCGCAGGCGCTCAACGGCCTGCCGGGGGTCGGCGAAGCGGTGGTCCTGTCCCGCCGCAACCGGCGGGGCGAGGCTCAACTCGCCGCCTACGTCGTCCCCGTGGGGCGGGTCGGACGGCAGCAGGAGTTCGCCGACCGCCTCACGGAGGAACTTGCCGGAAGGCTGCCGGACCACCTGGTGCCGCACGCCTGGGCGGTGCTGCCCGAACTCCCCCTGTCCTCGAACGGCAAGCTGGACCGGGCCGCACTGCCCGCTCCCTCCCTCGTGACCGCGACGTCCGTACCCGCGACGTCCGCACCCGCGACCTCCGCTTCCGCGCCCGGCCGGGTGTCGACGCCCGGCCCGGTGTCGGAATCGGTTGCCCGCCCGACGGCCGCCCCGGCCGACGACGAGGCGCGCCTCAGGCGGCTGTGGGCCGAGGAGTTCGAGCTGGACGTCGCGGCGATCGGCCCCGAGGCCTCCTTCTTCGACCTCGGCGGCCACTCGATCACGGCGATCCGGCTGAGCAACAGGGTGCGTGAGACGTTCGGTGTCGAGTACCCCATCGCGCGCTTCTACGCGGAGCCCACGCTGAGGGCCATGGCGACGTATCTCGCCGGTGGCAAGGACGCCGGCGACACCGACGGCGCCCCCGAAAGCGAGGTGGTGCTCGGCCGCGCACCGGTCACCGCCCAGCAGAGCGCCTTCATCGCCCGCCACCAGGGGCACGCCCACCCGCAGGTCTACAACGTGGCCATGCGCCTCACCTTCACGGGCGCGCTGGACGTACCGGCTCTGCGCACCGCGCTGACCGGGCTCGTCGCCCGTCACGAGGCGTTGCGCACGCGCTTCGTACAGGACGGGGAAGGGGACGAGTGGTGGCAGGAGGCGCTGCCGCCCCGGCCGGTGGAGCTGCCGGAGGAGGACCTGACCGCGGAGTCGGCCCCGGAGGCCGAGGCGGAACGCCTGGCGGCGGAGACGGCCGAGACACCCTTCGACATCCGGGCCGAACTCGCCCCGGTGTTCCGCCTGTTGCGCACGAGTGATGACCGTTGGGAGCTGCTCTTCGTCCTGCACCACTCCGCCTGCGACGGATGGTCGGTCAGCGTCCTGCTGCGTGAACTGGCGGAGCTGTACCGGGCGGCGGCAACCGGCGTGCCGCACGGCCTCCCGCAGCGCGTGCCGCAGCCGAGCGAGTACGCGCGGTGGCAGCGCGAACGGAGCCACACGCAGGACAAGGGTCGCCTGATCGACTACTGGGCCAGGGAGTTGAAGGGCGCCCGGTTCGATTCGTCGCTGCCGCTGGACCGGCCCCGCCCGCAGAAGTCGACGGGAGAGGGAGACGTCGTCCTCTTCACGGTCGGGCGGGAAACGCGCGCCGATCTGGAAGCGCTGGCGCGGCGGCACCGCACGACGCCCTTCGTGGTGACGGCCACAGCCCTGGCCAGGCTGCTGTCCGGACTGACGGACGAGCCGGACGTCCTTCTGGGCATCTCCCACGCCAATCGCGAGCGCCGGGAGTTCGAGTCGTTGGCGGCCTGCACGGTCTCGTCGTTCTCGCTGCGGGTCCGCGGCAGTGAGGCCGAGTCGTTCGGTGCGCTCGTGGACCAGGTGGCCCGCAGCGCGGTCGAGGCGATGGACCACGCCGCGCCGATCCGCGAGATGACGGCCGAACTGGGTGCCGCGTGGTCCACGGAGGTCCCCGACAAGCTGCCGTTCGGTTTCCAGTACCAGAGCTCTCTGGAGACGGACATCGAACTGCCGGGCGTGACCACGGCCGTCGAGGACCTCGTGATCCCTGGCGCGCGCTCCGAGTTCAACTTCGGCCTGATCCCCACGGGCGACGTGCTGTCCGGCTACGTGGAGTACTCGAGCGACCTGTGGGACCGCGCCACGGTCGAGGCCTGGACCGTGGCCTACGTCGACCTCCTCACCAGGGAAACCACGGCAGCCCTGGGCGAAGGCGACTGACGGGAGAAACCGCGAGGGTGAGCGGTGGAGGCACAGGCGCGGACGGCCGTGGCAAGCAGAGAGCCATGAGCCCGTGCGCCCTGTGCCTCCCTGCGCAAGGCACCGCACCCACCGTGCCCGCCGAACCACGGAATGGATGTCCGAGGCGGGTCAGTCCGTGCCGTGAAGGGCGGCGCGGGTCAGCCCGTGCCGTAAAGGGCGGCGGCGATCGCGGCACGCATCTCCGCGGCACTGCCGTATCGCTCCCGGGGGTCGCGCTCCAAGGCCCGCATGATGATGGCCTGATACTGCGGCGGAAGCCCTGGGACGATCCGGCTCGGCGGTACGGCGGGCTCGTGGAGCTTGCGGGCCAGCAGCTCGTGTGCCTTGTCGGAGCGGAACGGGGTCTGTCCGGTGCAGAGTTCGTAGAACACGACCCCGGCCCCGTAGATGTCGACCGAAGGGGTGGGCAGTTGGCCGTGGACGATCTCCGGTGCCATGTAGGCGGGCGTGCCCACCATGGTTCCGTCGCCCCGGTGCAGGGGCCCCTGTCCTTCGTCTGCGATGACGTGGGAGATCCCGAAGTCGCTGATCTTGACCGTGCCATTCGGCGTCAGCATGATGTTGGACGGCTTCACGTCGCAGTGCACCACCCCGGCCCGGTGGGCGGCCTCAAGGCCGGACAGCACGTCGTGGACGGCCTCAGCGGCCTCGTCGGGCGACAGCGTCCCCTCGGCGCCCACGTCGCGCAGATCGGTTCCCTGGACGTACTCCATCACGAAGAACCGTCCGGCCTTGACCTCGACGACGTCGTAGACCGCTGCCACGTTCGGATGGTTCAGTGCGGCCGCGACCCGGACCGCGGTCCAGAAGACCTGCCGTTCGGCCGGTTCGTCGAACCCGTGGATCTGTATCGTCCGCAACGCGACCCGCCGGTCCAGGAGACGGTCGTAGGCGAGATGTACCGCTCCCATGCCCCCCTTGCCGATGGGGTGGATGATCTCGTACCGCTCGCCGGCCGCGTCCGGCTCCACGTAGCGTCCGGCTGGGCCCCGGTCGTCCGTCGACACCGGGAACATCCGGTTGGCCAGTGCCCGTAGATGTGTCCCGGGAGGGAGGCGCGGAGCGGCCCTGGGGGAGTGCGACCTGAACCCGGGGTTGCGGGCGATGACCAGCGCGCCCGAGGTGTCGGTGCCCGTGCGCTCGGGTGTGGGACGGCCCTGTGCCACCAGGGATGCCTTGATGTGGGTGTACGCGGTGTCGACGGTGATTTCCGATGGCCCCTCCGCGATGCCGTGGGTGAGCACCTGGAGCAGTTCACCGGTGAAGGCCGTGTGGATCTCCCCGACCGGCGCGAGTGCGGGCCGGTCGTGGCGGGAGGCACTGATGACCACCGCTCCCGCTGTCGCCACCTGGGCCCGCACCACGTCGGCGGCGTCGGCCATCAGCCCGTGCGCCTGCCCGCTGAAGCAGGCGTCGAGGATCACCACCCGGCGTTCCGCCCGGGTTTGGGCCAGCACGGACCGCAGGTGCGAGTACTGCAGGCAGGTCCACGGCTCGCCCTGCCTGGAGCCGGTGACCGAGACCGAGTACTGCAGTTCGTCGTCGAGATGGCCGTGCCCGCTGTAGTAGACGAGCAGGGTGTCGGTGGCTTCGGCGGCCGCCTGCCGTACGGGGTCGATGAACTCGGACGGCTGCGCGGGGTCGGCGACGACTGTGCAGTGCTCCGGCGGCAGGTCCCAGCCCGTGGCCGAGGTGAAGAAGCCGGCGAGCGCCGCAAGGTTGTTCCGGACGGCCGGGAGGGGCGGCAGATGGTCGTAGTCCGCGGCGCCGATCAGGACCACCCGTGAGGATTCCGGGCAGGGGAGTGGCATGCGGCGGCTACTCGCTCTCCAGCTCCAGCGCCCGGATGAGTCGGGTGATGTCCGCCGGGTCACCGGAGTCCACCGTCACCCGCACGCCGTTGCGCTCGATGACGACGACCGGCGTCGACGACCGGGTCCGGCGCCAGGCGGAAACCGCCACTGCCAGGCCGGCGGTCGAGAAGCCGGTCTGGGTGATCAACGTGATGACGTCGAGGGTCGTGCCCATCTCACCCTCGGCGGGCGGTGCCGGCCGCAGGGCGATGGTCGCCCCGGTCCTGACCGTCGTGTCCTGGCGGAGCCATTGCGCGAGTTGGCGCAGGTCTCGTCCCGGAGAGTCCCCGTCCACGAAAATGCGGTACTCCGGCATCCCTCGACCTCCCCCTTGGCCCCGTCCGCTGCGGGTGCGAACCAGCGCACCATCATAGAGCCGCCGGGCCACGGGGCAGTCGTCAGGGCGCGAGCACGTCCAGTTCCTCCAGGGCGCCGATGGTGATCTCGCGGGTCAGTTCCTCGGCCCGTGCGGCGTCCCGCTCCCGTACCGCTTCGGCGACCTTGACGTGCAGGGTGACCGCCGCCGGGTCGGGTTCCTCGAACATCACCTGGTGGTGGGTGCGGCCGGTGAGCACCTCGGCGACCACGTCGCCGAGGCGGGCGAACATCTCGTTGCCGGACGCCCTGAGGATCGTCCGGTGGAACTCGACGTCGTGCAGGAGGTAGCCCTCCAGCCGGTTTCCACGGGAGTTGGCGACCATGCCGATGGCGCACTCGGTGAGGGCCGCGCACTGCTCGGCGGTGGCGTTACGGGCGGCGAGGCCCGCCGCCGTGGGTTCGACGGCGGAACGCAGCACGGTGAGGGAGCGCAGCTGGCGGGGCCGGTCGGCGCCGGCCAGGCGCCAGCGGATGACCTGCGGGTCGTAGACGTTCCACTCCTCGGCGGGCAGCACGGTCACGCCGACGCGGCGCCGTGACTCCACGAGGTGCATGGACTCCAGGACCCGTACCGCCTCGCGCATGACGGAACGGGACACCTCGAACTCCTGGGACAGCTCGTCCGTCCGCAGGACACTCCCCGGCGGGTACTCGCCTCCGGTGATGGCGGGCCCGAGGCTTTCCAGTACGCGGGCGTGCAGCCCTCGGGTCTGTGGAGTCATGGCGTAAGCCTACGAGGCACCCCCGGTCGCAATAAGTATGACTTTTAAGTCACAGGCTCTTGAATTCCTCTGACCTAATGGGTTTCAGTGGCGTGACGCACGACCGGTTCGCCGTGCGAGATGTCGAAGAAGACAGCGAGGCAGCAATGCACACCCCTCACGTCGTCGTAGTCATGGGCGTGGCAGGAACCGGCAAGACCACGATCGGCCCCCTGCTCGCAGCGCGGCTCGGCGTCCCCTACGCCGAGGGCGACGACTTCCACCCCGAGGCGAACATCGCCAAGATGTCGGCGGGCACCCCGCTGACCGACGACGACCGGTGGCCGTGGCTCGACGCCATCGGCTCCTGGGCCCACGGCAGGGCCGGACTCGGCGGTGTGGCCAGCAGCTCGGCGCTGAAGCGGAGTTACCGCGACCGGCTGCGGTCCGCCGCTCCCGGTATCGCCTTCGTCCATCTGACCGGCTCGCGCGAGCTGATCGAGGGCCGGATGTCGCAGCGCCAGGGTCACTTCATGCCGACCGCGCTGCTCGACTCGCAGTTCGCCACGCTCCAGCCGCTCGGCCCGGACGAGGCGGGCGTCGACGTCGATGTCGCGGGCAGCCCAGAGGAGATCGCCGAGCGGGCCGTCGCGGCCCTGCGCGCCCTCGGCCCGGCGGCGGACGGCAGCGCCCGGTCCGCGCAGTTGTCGCCGCACTGACGCCCGCGCCGCCCCGCGGGCGGCGCCCCCCGACGCGTACGTCCACCCCACGCGGACGCGCCCCTCCCCCCGTAACCCACCTCTCCTGCAAGGGAAACACCGTGACTAGTCTCAACGTCGAGACGCTGGCAGCGGCTGCCGTAGAGCCGATCACCTCGGCGGGCCACGCCCAGCTCGGGATCGCCGTCCTCGCGGGCATCGCCGTGATCGTCCTGCTCATCACGAAGTTCAAGGTGCACGCGTTCCTGGCGCTGACCATCGGGTCGCTCGCGCTCGGGGCGTTCGCGGGCGCCCCGCTCGACAAGGCGATCACCAGCTTCACCGCCGGGCTCGGCTCGACGGTCGCGGGCGTCGGTGTGCTGATCGCACTCGGCGCGATCCTCGGCAAGCTCCTCGCCGACTCCGGGGGCGCCGACAGAATCGTTGACACCATCCTCGCCCGGGCGGGCGGGCGGTCCATGCCCTGGGCGATGGTGCTGATCGCCAGCGTCATCGGGCTGCCGCTGTTCTTCGAGGTCGGCATCGTGCTGCTGATCCCGGTCGTGCTGATGGTCGCCAAGCGCGGCAACTACTCGCTGATGCGCATCGGCATCCCCGCCCTCGCCGGTCTCTCCGTGATGCACGGCCTGATCCCGCCGCACCCCGGCCCGCTCGTCGCCATCGACGCGGTCGGCGCCAACCTGGGCGTCACGCTCGCCCTCGGTGTGCTCGTCGCGATCCCGACCGTGATCATCGCCGGTCCGCTGTTCTCCAAGGTCGCGGCCCGCTGGGTGGACATCCCGGTGCCCGAGAAGATGATGCCGCGACGCCCGTCCGAGGAACTGGACGAGGCCACCGGTCAGCCGGCCAGGACCGCCGGGCTGCCCAGCTTCGGCGCGACCATCGCCACCGTGCTGCTTCCCGTCGTCCTGATGCTGGCGAAGGCCCTCGTCGACATCGTCGTGGACGACCCCGAGCACACGGTGCAGCGCGTCTTCGACGTCATCGGCTCGCCGCTGATCGCCCTGCTCGCCGCCGTCGTCGTCGGCATGTTCACGCTGGGCCGCGCGGCCGGGTTCTCCAAGGGCAGGATCACCGCGACGGTGGAGAAGTCGCTTGCCCCGATCGCGGGCATCCTCCTGATCGTCGGCGCGGGCGGCGGCTTCAAGCAGACCCTCATCGACTCCGGTGTCGGCCAGATGGTCCTGCAGATCTCCGAGGACTGGGCGATCCCCGCCCTCCTGCTCGCCTGGCTGATCGCCGTCGTCATCCGCCTGGCCACCGGCTCGGCCACCGTCGCGACGGTCTCCGCCGCCGGTCTGGTCGCGCCGCTCGCAGCCGACATGTCGACCACGCACGCTGCCCTGCTCGTCCTCGCGATCGGCGCGGGCTCGCTCTTCTTCAGCCATGTCAATGACGCGGGCTTCTGGCTGGTCAAGGAGTACTTCGGCATGAACGTCGGTCAGACCATCAAGACCTGGTCGGCCATGGAGACCATCATCTCGGTCGTCGCGGGCGCACTCGTCCTGCTGCTGTCACTGGTGATCCAGTGACGCTTCGGCAGGCCCAGTCTCAACCTCAGGTTTAGGGTTCAGGTTCCGCTGGTCGGCAGGGGGAGGGCGGCCGCAGAGGGTGCCGGCTGCGCCGACGCGAAGGCTCCACCTGGCACCCGCATCGGGTCGGCGCCGGGCTCGGCTGCGGGTGGGCGTCCGGCCGTGGCGTGCCGCCGACTCGCTCGCGGTCACCCGCACGTACTCACCCTCATCGGACCGACTGCGGGTCGGCGTCGAGGTCCGCCGTCATCAGCGTGTGCAGTCCGTTGCGCAGCATCTCGCTGCTGGCGTCGCCGAGCAACGCCTGCTGGACGACGAACCCTTGAGCCAGGGCCATCAAGGTGCGTACGACGTGATCGGTGGGGACATCGACGGGCAGCTGTCCTGCCGCCTGGTACGTCCGGACGAGGTCGGCCCACACCGCGCGCAGGTCGTCGTAGCCCTGCTGCAGGGTGGCGGCGAGCGACTCACTGCGCAGGGTCTCGCTCCACACCTGCAGGATCAGTCGGGCGAAGGCGCGGGTGTCCTCGGCGCCTGCCCGGGTCGCCTGCTCCGACAGCGCTGCGCTGAGCACGCTGCTGAGCACTTCGTCGAGCGGACGGACCGGCGCGTCCCGGACCGCGTCGGCGAAGGCCCCGCGCATCGCGGTGAACGCTTCGACCGCCACCGCCTGGATCAGCTCTTCCTTGCTGCTGAAGTAGCGGTACACGGCGCCGGTCGACAGGCCCGTTTCCTTGAAGACGTCCTGCATGGACGTGGCGTGGAAGCCGTTGCGGGTGAAGCAGCGTCGGGCTCCGGCGACGATCTGCTGACGCCGGGCGTCGAGGTGTGCTTGGGGTACGCGTGCCATGGCCACACGCTAAAACGAACGTTCCTTTTTGACAATCACCCGCACGCCGCGCAGGGCGGGAGAGCGGAGCGAGAGAAGAGAGAGCCGAACGATTGACAGACGTGTCCCGGCGCGGGCACCATCCAAAAGGAACGTTCGTTCTCTATGAGAGGAGTGGCAATGCGCGAGACGGCATCGCAGCAGTCGGGAATGTCTCCTTCGCTGAGCGGGATCGGTGCGACGTCGCTGGGTGTGGCGGCGTTGCGGGCGAAGGAGAACGGCCGGGCCGACCGGCTCTTCGCGGATCCGTATGCCGAGCGGTTCCTGACCGCGGCCGGTGTCACCCCGGCGCAGTGGTCGGCGGAATCATCGACGGGGGCGGGGTTCGTCGCGCTGATGGCCGAGCAGGTCGCGGTGCGGACGCGGTATCTGGACGAATCCTTGCTGGCAGCCGCCGCGGAGCCGTGCGGGCAGGTCGTGCTGCTCGCCTCCGGCATGGACTCACGGCCGTACCGGCTGGACTGGCCGGCCGGAACGCGGCTGTTCGAGCTGGACTTCGCCGATGTGCTGGACTTCAAGCGGCACGCGCTCGCCGGCAGCGGAGCCGTGCCACGCTGCGCGCACGTGGACGTGGCGACGGACCTGCGGGAGGACTGGCCAGGGGCTTTGCTGCGGGCGGGTTTCCGACCTGACGCTCCCACCGTGTGGCTGCTGGAAGGCCTTCTGTACGCACTGCCGCAGCAGGCCGCGGACCTGCTCCTTGAGCGGGTGACCGAGCTGTCCGCGCCGGGCAGCGAGCTGGCCGGCGATCACGCCGAGGACTCCGAGGCGCTGCGTGCCGCGCGGGGGGCGATCTCGCCGGAGCTGGTGGAGTTGTGGCAGGGCGGGCCAACGGGCGATCTCGGTACGTGGCTGGGAAGCCGTGGCTGGGCGGCGGCGGTGCATGACTTCCGTACGGTCGCCGAGTCGTACGGTCGCCCGACGCCGTCCGCGTTCGACCCGGCGATCGAGGGCACCGGCCGCGGCTGGCTCGTCACCGCTCGGCTCGGTCCAGAGGTGTCGTGACCGGAGGCCGGACCCGGGCGGCTCCGGCCACCACGATCTCGTACGGCACCTTCAGCACGCCCAGGCCCAGAGACCCCTGCCGATCTCGGCTGCGGAGGCCCTGAACCCGCCGCAGCCGATCTCCCGCCACACGCGAGCCCGTCGCGGTGCCCGGAGCGGGCGAGGCGCAGGCGCTGACGCCGCTGCTTGCGGAGGACGGGGGATCCGGGGGTGCCGCCCGGACCCGAGAACGGTGGGGCAGGCGGGAGTGCCGACACCGATCTGAGGGCGGATTCCCGCTGTTGAGGCGGAATCCCGCCTCATGGCGGGAGCGACGCGCGGCCGGGTGCGGGGTTGGGGTCAGTCGTCGGCCAGCTCGACCCGCAGTGACGGCTGGAGGAGGTCCGCGTGGGCACGGACCATGTCGTCGCAGAGCCGCCAGATCTGCTCCACGGTCAGGGTGGCGGCGGTGGCCGGGTCGATCATGGCCGCGTGTCGGATGTGCCGTGGCTCGTCGTCGACGGCGGCGCGTACGACGAGGTCGTTCATGCTCAGATACGTGCGGTTGAGGGCGGCCAGCTGCGGCGGCAGAGCACCGGCGCGGGTCGGCTGGACGCCCGACGCGTCGACCAGGCAGGGCACCTCGACCACGCCGTGGGCCGGGAGGTTGTCGATCAGGCCGCGGTTGGGGACGTTCCCGTAGATGGTGCGCGGGGTGCCGGTGACCATGCTGTGGATGACCTGCGGGGCGTACTCCATGGTGCCCTCAACGGTGAGCGGGGCCCCGGTGGCGAGGGCATCGCGGGTGCGGTGGTACTCGGCGACGTTCTCGTCGACGATGCCGAGGTAGGCGCCGATCGGGAGGCGCAGCCGGGCGACCTCGCTGTCGTGGTGCAGATACCAGGGCACGTACTCCGAGGAGTGCTCGCTGGTCTCGGTCGGGTAGTGGCCGAGCCGCCGGTACATGTCGATGCGCACCCGGCGCCTCAACTGCTCGTCCTTCGCGATGAGTTCGTCGAGGCGGGGGTAGAGGTCGGTGCCCCGGTGCTCGAAGCGCAGTACCCAGGACTGGTGGTTGACCCCCGCGGCCCGGTAGGTGATCTCTTCGTAGGGGACGCCCACGAGCTCGGCCAGGTCCCGCATGGTCCAGTACACCGAGTGGCACAGGCCGACCACCCTGGTCAGGCCGGTGGCCTCGGTGAGGTACTGGACGTTCATGGCCATGGGGTTGGTGTAGTTGAGCAGCCATGCGTCGGGGCAGAGTTCGGTGATGTCCGCGCCGAGCCGCTTGAGGAAGGGGAAGGTGCGCAGGGCGCGGAAGATGCCGCCGACGCCCAGGGTGTCGCCGATGGTCTGGCGCAGCCCGTGGCGGGCGGGGACGTCGAAGTCGGTACGGGTGGACTCGCCCATGCCGATCTGCACGATGTTGATGACGAAGTCGGCGCCGGCCAGGGACTCGCGGCGGTCGGCGTGCGCCGTGATGTGGGCGTCGGCGCCCAGTTCGCGCGCGATGTAGCGGGCCGCGGCCTCGGCGGTGGCCAGTCGTTCGGCGTCGATGTCGTGCAGGGCGATGTGCGCGTTCCTCAGCTCGGGGAAGGCGAAGAGGTCGGCGAGCAGCCCCTGGGTGAAGACGACGCTTCCGGCGCCGACAAAGGCGATCTTGGGTGGGGTCATGAGGTGTGCGCTCCGATGGGAGAGAGGTGGGCGAGGGCTTGGTCCCGGGCGGGCCGGGCGGCGGCGCCTCCACGGGCCCCCGTGGACAGCGCTCCGCACACGGCTGCGAAGGCCACGCGCGGGCAGAGAAGGACATCCGGGCGGTCACCCCTTGACGCCGCTCGAAGTGACCGAGCGGATGAAGGCCTTCTGCGCCAGGAGGAACGCGATCAGCACCGGAAGCACCGTCAGGACGTTGCCCGCCATCACCGCGGACCACCGGGTGTGGTGCTGGCCCTGGAAGGTGGTCAGGCCCAGTGGCAGCGTGTACTGGGTGTCGTGGTTGATGGCGATCAGGGGCCAGGTCAGGTCGTTCCACGTGGTCAGGAAGGTCAGCACCGCGACGGTGGCGAGCGCGGGCCGTGCGAGGGGCAGGACGATCGACCGGATGACCCGCAGCCGGGAACAGCCGTCGATCCAGGCGGCTTCCTCCAGCTCCCTGGGCAGCGAGAGGAAGAACTGCCGCAGCAGGAACACCGCGAACGGCGTGACCAGCGCGGGCACGATCAGCGCGCCGAGCGTGTCGATGAGCCCGAGCTTCTTCATGACCAGGAACGTGGGGATCATCGTGAGCTGGAACGGAATCACCATCGTCGCCAGCATCAGTACGAGCAGCGCCCGTGAACCGGCGAACCGCATCCGGGCGAACGCGTATCCGCCGAGCACGCCGAACACGAGGTTGGACATGACGGCGACCGAGGAGACGATCGCCGAGTTCAGCAGCCACTGCGGGAACATGGCGTTGCCGAGCACATAGCCGTACCCGCCTAAGTCGATCTTCGAGGGCCAGAGGGCCGGTGGGAAGCGGTTGATCTCGGTGTCGCTCATCAACGAGCTGAGCATCAGCCACACCAGGGGCACCGCGAACACGGCGGCCAGCGGCACGAGCAGCAGATGCCAGGCGCTGAACGGAAGGCGGAAGCGGCGCCGAGCGGCCGGTGCCGCCGCCGGGCCGGACGTGGCACGCGTGGGTCCGGTCGTGGCGGCGGTCATGAGGCGGCTGCTTTCGTACGAGGGGTGCGCTCGCGTTTCGTACGAGGGATGCGCCCGCCCCGCGTACGAGGGGTGCGCCCGTCTCCCGTGCGAGGGGTGCGCCCGCGGCGGACCACGCGCACCACGACGGCCGCGACGGCCAGCGCCAGGGCGAGGACGTAGGCGGCGGACGCTCCGTACCCGGCGGTGAACTCCTTGAAGGCCTGCTCCCAGATGAAGTAGACGATCACCGTGGTCGAGCCGAGCGGCCCGCCCTTGGTGGTCACGTACACGAGGTCGAAGACCTGTAGGGCCTGGATGGTCTGCCACAGCAGCAGGAACACGCTGACCGGCGTGAGCGCGGGCAGCGTCACGTGCCGCAGGATCTGCAGCCGTCCCGCGCCGTCCAGCCGGGCGGCCTCGACCAGGGACCGCTGTACGTCCTGCAGCGCCGCCAGGTAGATGACGGTGCACAGACCCGTGCCGCTCCACACGGTGATGACCACCAGGACGAGCAGCGCCTGCCCGGGGTCGGTGAGGAAGCCCTGGGGCGAGATGCCGAGGCGGTGCAGGACGGAGTTGGCCGCGCCGAACTCCGGGTCGAAGACGAAGGAGAACAGCACACCCTGCGCGGTGGCGGAGATGACGAACGGTACGAAGAACAGCGTCCGGTAGAGCCCGACGAAGCGGATCCGCCGGTTCAGGACGAGGGCGAGGGCGAGCCCGAGAGCGATGCTCAGGGGCACGTAAAGAACGGTGTAGACGACGGTGTTCCGCACGGCCTGGTGGAACTTCGGGTCCTGCCGCAGGGCGTCGTAGTTGTCCAGGCCCACCCAGCGACTGGGGGTGACGAGGTCGTTGGCCTGGAAGGAGAGCAGCAGCGACCAGACGACCGGCAGCACGCTCAGGCCGAGGATGACGAGTACGGCGGGCGAGATGAACGCCCAGGCGGTGGCGGCCTCTTGACGGCGTCGACGGCGCAGCGCACGCGGGGCCCGACGGTCCTGCGGCAGGGTCAGCGGTGTGGGAAGTCGGGGCATGTATCAGGTCCTCAGCGTGGGATCAGCAGGGCGGCGTTGGACTCGTCGGCGCACGAGCGCACCGCGTCGGCGGGGCTCTTGCGGCCGAGCAGCACGGCGACGACGGCCTGCCCCAGGGCGCGCGAGACGCGGGGGTAGGCCGGGTGCACGGGCCGTACGCGCGCCGAGCGGATCGCTTCGGTGAACACGGACAGGCCGGGGGTACGGGTGGAGTACTCGCGCCAGGCAGGGCGCTCCTCGGCGCGGCGGCTCAGCGGCAGGCTGCCCGCCTCCACGTCCCAGCGGCTGTCCTGGGCGGGCTGGGTCAGCCAGGTGACGAAGGTGCGCGCGGCCTTCGTACGGGCCTCGCCGTTGTCGAAGAGCGTCCAGGTGTCGGGACCCGAGATGGTCATGGGACGGCGGCTGAAACTGGGCAGCGGGGCGACGTGGTAGTCGACCTTCGCCTGCCGGATGTCCGGCAGCTGCCAGGGAGCGGTCACCACCATGCCCATCCGCCCGGAGAGGAAGACCTGGTACATCTGCTCGCTGCTGGGCTTGGGGTCGATGTAGACGCTTCTGTCGCGCACCAGGTCCTGGACGACCTCAAGGGCGCGGACACCCTCCTTCGCGAAACCGATGCTCCGCCCGTCATCGGCGATGACCTCGCCGCCCAGGTCCCACACCAGCGGCCACAGCCGCCACACGGTGTCCTCGTTGCCGGTGCCGGGCCAGCTGGTGCCGAACCGCCCCTCGGCCGAGTCGGTGAGGCGGCGCGCGGTGTCGGTGAACTCCCGCCAGGTCCAGCCCGCTTCGGGCAGGTCGACCCCGGCCCCGGCGAACACCTTCTTGTTGCAGATCACGGCCAGGGCGTCGACGAGCGCGGGCACCGCGCGGACCCGGCCGTTGATCGTGACGGCCTCCCGGGCCGGCGCGTGGTAGTTGTGCCACGGCAGCGGCCCCTGCCGTACGTGCGCGGTCAGGTCGACCACCTGCGGGCTGCGGGCCACGCTCGCCAGGTCGGAGCCGAAGATGTAGGCGATGTCGGGATAGGCGCCGGAAGCGAGTGCCGCGGTGACCTTCTGCAGCATGGCGTCGGCCAGTACTCCGCCGCCCATGTCCACGCGGATGTCCGGGTGGGTGCGCTCGAACTCGGATCCCAGACTCTTGAGGACCTTCGCCGCGATGTCGTTCTGGCCGTGCCACATCTGGATCGTGACGCGGCCGTCGGACCCGATCCCGTCGGCGGTGCCCGCCGCGCAGCCGGACACGGCACCACCGGCCGCCACGAGTGCTCCGGCACCGCCGGCACGCAGCACACCGCGCCGCGACAAGGCGCCGGGCGCTCGGGGGACTGCTGTCATCACTGCCTCCAGGAGGTCGGGCGCCGCGTCGGGCCGGCACCGCCACAGGGCGGGCGGGGAAACATATAGGGGGAAGCCGGAGCGGGGAAGGGGGCCTCGCGCACGGGACGCCGGTGACGGCCGCCCGGATGTCAGCAGCCGGCGGCGGTCCGCACGGTCGGCAAGGCCAAGAAGAGGCTCCACAATGACGACCGCGAGGACGCTCCCCGCACCCGCACCCGCACCCGCACCCGCACCCGCACCCGGAGCCTTGGCCCCGCCTCCGCCGGACGAGGCGCGTGCGGGAGGATGAAGCCATGCTGGCCCACGTCCACCGCGTGACGAAGTACGATCCCGCCGATCGTGACGAGCACGGGCACTACACCGGTCCGGAGGACACCGACAGCGACCACGGCGAGGTCGAGGCGGCGTACCTCCGGGCGGTCGCAGCGTTCGCTGCGGAAACCGGCGTCGATCACCTGGCCGTCCGTGAGCCGGGGGTCCCTTCCCTCGCGCACTTCGGGGCCGAACCTCCGGTGGACGGATACGGGCTTCACGGACTCTTCCCGCCCGCTCCCGACGCCGCAGCAGGCCCGAGTCTTCCGCCCGGCTTCCACGACGGGGCGCTGGTACCGCTCCACACCGGACTCGAACTGGTCAGGGGCATGCTTCGCGACAACGGAGCATGGTGCCGACTGGAGGTCGAGGACGTGTTTGCGGTGCACGTGGGCTGGGACCAGTACCTCTACATCGGCAGCGACCACCCCTGTGAGGAGGCCCTCGCCGGGACCCGTGCGCTCGGGCTGTTCCCCGAGCGCCTGACCTCTTCTCCGTACGACTTCGACCCGGAAGCGGAGGGAGCGGGCTGTCCGCGGCCGGGGGACGACGCCTTCTGGGACGACCTGGGTGCGGCCGTTGCCTCAGGCCGCGCCGGGGTCCTGGAGGAGATGTTCGTCGACGGTGCGACCCGCTGGCACCGCCTCACCGTCGACACCCTCGGTCCGGTTCGTGCAGGCCTTGCTCCGCGTGCGCGCCTGGCCGTGCGGCCGCCTTTGTCGTCCGACATCGACGCGGTTCTCGCGTCCTTCCCCGCAGACGGCCTCGTTGAGGGGGTCTGGCAGGACAAGGACGGCCGTCTCCACAGCACCGTCTGCGACGAGGACGAGTTCCGCGAACTGGCCTCCCGGATGTCCGAGGCCTCCGCCGCCGTCCTCATCTCCGGGTACGAGGGCGAGGACCTGCCGCTGTACACGGCTGTCATGCCTGACAACGACGGGGTGGTACGGGCGCGTTGGCGGCCCGCACCCGCAGCGGCCGACCAGGGCAGGCAGACGATGAGCCAGCCGCATTGATCATGCTGCCGACACCTCAGGCGGCCTGACGGCGCCCCGGGCCGGGCGCTTCGCCCGGCGGCGGTCCGCCGACCGGGCCGACCGGGCCGACGGACTCACGCCCAGCCGGTCGCGAGGTTGCCGCTGCTCTCACGGAGCGGTGCAGACCACCTCGACGATCAGTGTGCGTGGGGCGCTGTCCGCGTTCGTGGCGCGGAGGTCCCACCCGGTCGCCGTGGGGCTCGACGCGTTGTGGAGGACGTTGGAGTGGCCGAGTCCACCGCCCGCGGTCGGCACTTGGCCGCTCGGGCACTCGGCATGGGCCGTTCCCACTCCCCCCGCCGGCAGCGTGATGGAGTGGGAGGCCCTGGAGTGCGGTCGCGAGGAACACCGGGCGAACGCGTTCACACCCGAGTGGATGCTGCCCTGGTTCTTGGCCCGCGCCGACCAGTAGCTGCCGCCCGAGAACGACCTGCTGAGGTAGTTCCGTGGCGCGGCGATGGCCCCTCCACCGGCCGCCACCTGTCCCGCCGGGCACACCGCGTCGCTGATCGCCTCGTCGCCGCTCGCGGCAGGACCGATCTGGTGCGTGAGGGTCGGATCCGTCGTGCAGATCACCAGAGGGGTCACCGTGCGCGGCTCATCGCTCTGGTTGTCGACGACGACGTCATAGCCGGACCCTCCGGGGGTCGCCTCTCGGATGAAGACCCCGTTGTTGGGGTTGATCCTGAGGCCGCCTCCGGTGGATGCCTGCCCCTGCGGGCACAGCACCCTGGGCAGAGTCCTCTCCTCCTTCGCCCGCAAGGTCACGGTCGGGCCTTCCACCCGTCCGATCGTGGCCGCCACGACCGCGGGCCGGGTGACAGCGGGCTCCTTGGCGGTACCTGTCGCCGCGCCGCTGCCGCCCGCCACCTCTGCGGCGATGACCTCTCCCGAGGCCAGGACTTCGGCACTCGTGCCCGGAACCGCCGCTGCGGGGGCTGCCAGCGCGCAGGCCAGAGCCAACGCGACCCCGGCAGCAGCTTGACCCGTCGCCCACCCGCCCGGCATGCACCCGCAGGCCGATCGCAGGGAACGGCGCCCTTCTCCCTTGCTCTTACGTCTCATTCACCCATTCCTTCGTCCACCAGTTCCCCGTGCGGAACCGTGCACCAGGAGCGTGAACCCGTCCGCCACTCACGGGTGGAGACGTGAGCCGAATGCCCTGATTCTTCATCACATCCGGGCACGGGAGCGGGCCGACTGGCGGCACCGCCGCCAGGTCCTCTTCCGCGACCCCCGCTCCTGGAGGGGGCGGTTCGAGGCGTTCACGGACCCGCACGATCCCGCCGTGAACACCCGGAGCGGGGGATTCCGCAGTAGTAGGGCGTGGCGAACGTGTCCTTGCAGGCCAGGTCAAGGACCGAATTCGGGTCATGGCATCGCGCAAGCGAGCGGGTGCGCCGAAATCATCCCGGCCACACGGCACTTGCCCCTCAGTGAAGCCCCTCGCCACAGGCGGAACAGAGAGGTCAACCACCAGGGACAATGGCCCCACCAGTTCACCGCCGCATCGCCCGTCGAGAATTGGATCCAGTACTCGTGGCTGAATATCGAATCACACATCAAGAATTCAAGACAATGCAGCCGGAAAGCGAAATCGACTACTCCGGTAAGGAGATCTCTGACTGGAAATGTTCGTTACGGATCTCTTGATCCGCTCCTAAGGTGTGTGCTGAAAGTGAATCATCACCAACGCCACCATGGGGAGGGCCAATGACAGTGAAACCGGTGATCGAAGAGGGTCGGTATTTCCTCAAGTGCAATGGCTATCCGGATCGGGTCGCTGACCTGAGCGAGGGCAACGTGCAGCCCAACACCCCTGTTGTCGGGTGGGAATGGAGCAAGGCCGACAACCAGATCTGGGTACTCACGTCCGTCAACAACTTCAATCTGTACTACCTCCAGAGCGCATCGGGCGATGCCTACTTGGGGACGTCCGTCGTGCCGACGAGGTGGCCGAGGGTCACGGTTCAAGAGCACCCTCAGACCTGGGCGATCGACCCCGCCGGGCCGGGTACGCACCAGGTCACCCTGCTCTTCACCGACCTTCGCGTCTCCCTCCCGAGTGAACAGGCAGGAACCCAGCTGGTCCTGCAGGACGACCCTGCTCCGCTGCCGCACCAGTGCTGGCGATTCGAGCGCGTCTCCTGACAGCGCGTCAACCGACCCTGCACGGAAACTGACGGCGGGCACGGTCACGGCTCCGACACCATTCGGCAATTGCCGAATGGCGAACGAGCCGTGCACGTCGCGCCTTTCAGTAAAGGGGCCCGGTCCGCACACCTTTCGAGGGTGTGCGGGCGGGGCCTCGTGCGCTTCCGGAAGCAGTCGCTTCTTCCCGCTCGCTCGCCCCGCTTTCTCGTCCCGCATTCGAGCGCGCCGATGCCGGACGGTCGGCCACTACTGGCGGCAGTGGCCGATCGAGGGCCGCTGGGAAGAGGACCTGGCCTCGCTGCGGACCAGGGAACGTGCAGGCAAGGGGCATGACCCACGCCGGGTGCGCGTATCGGTCGAGGGGTCCATTCAGGTGGTCGGGAGCGGGACGTCGTACTGAGGGTACGTGTCCTGGCGAAATGCGTCGGTGGATTCGGGATAAAGGGCGGAGTGGTCCGCCGATCTTGACGGCGGACCACTCCGATCACATCCCCAGGAGGCGTTCTTGCTGCCCCGAACGAATCGACCAGAGCCGAGACCCGAGCCGAGAGGGCGAGTCCGTCGTGCCGGTGCTCTCGGTGTGACGCTGCCTCTGCTGGCTTCCAGCTTCATGTTGTCGGCGGTTCCGTTCGCGCAGGCGGCAGGGAAGGCGCCGGGGGACGGCACGGTCACGGTGCACGTGGTGCGGGAGGTCAACGCCAACGGCCTGTGGGACCGGGTGCTGGAGCCCGGCATGGCCGGGGTGGAGGTGCGGCTGACCGACGATGCCGGGCAGACGATCACCGGCACGACCGGTGCGGACGGCAATGTCACGCTCGATCCGGCGAGCAGCCCGCTGACCGGCGGGAAGTACCGGGTCCAGGTGATGAACCCCAAGCCGGGCGTGCTCTTCTCCGCGTTCGCCTCCCGCGAGGGCCGGCTGAGCACGAACACGGACTCCCTCTCCAGCACCGAGGAGTTCGTCGACGTCAACGGCGGCAACAAGGCCGAGGTCACCACGGCGTTCTGGAACCCGGCCGACTACTGCCAGAAGAACGCCGACCTGGTCACCGCCTGCATCGGCAAGGACTCCACCGACGGGCCGGAGCCGGACTCCCGCCGCACCCTGGTGTCCTTCCCGTACAACGCCCGGGGCAACGACAACCAGACGACGAACCTGGCGACCAAGGGCGAGACCGGTGCGCTGTACGGCATCGGCTACAGCAAGCAGAAGAAGTGGATCTTCTCGGGGGCGATGGCCCGCCGGGCCGCCAAGTACGGTCCCGGCGGACCGGGCGCGATCTACCTGACCGACCGCGCCAACGGCGACGCCCTGTCGCAGTTCACGACGGTCCCCGACGTAGGGTCCACGGACCATGCCATGGCCACCAACATGGACCTGCCGTTCAGCCCGGTGGTGACCAAGGAGTCACTCGGTGACGTCGAGGTGTCCGAGGACGGCAAGGACCTCTACGTCGTCAACCTCAACGACAAGAAGCTCTACCGCTACGACGCCACCCAGAAGACCGCGGCGGCGCCGAAGGCCTCGTACGACATCCCCGACCCGGGCTGTACCTCGGAGGACGACTGGCGTCCGTTCGGGCTGGGCGTGCAGGACGGCACGGTGTACGTGGGCGGTGTCTGCTCGGCGGAGTCGACGCAGGACAAGGCCGACATGCGGGCCGTGGTGCAGACGTTCGACCCGGACGCGGGCAGCTTCACCGACGTGATCATGAACGAGAAGCTGGACTACCCGCGCGGTCAGACCGACACCATCGGCGGCAACTGCAAGGGCGCGGCCTGGTACCCGTGGGCGGACGGCTGGCGCGACCAGCAGGACGGGCGTACCTGCGGGGCGCGCTACGCCTACCCGCAGCCGGTCCTCGCCGACATCGTCGTCGACACCGACGGCGAACTGATCCTGGGCTTCCGCGACCGGCACTCGGACCAGACGGGCTACGGCCTGCGGAACAAGCCGGGCGGCCCCACGGTCGACGTCTCGTCCGGCGGCGACCTGAACCGCGCGTGCAAGGACGCAAGCGGCAAGTTCGTCCTGGACGGCAACGGCGGCTGCACCAACAACGGCACCAGCCGGAACAACGGCGGACAGCCGGCCGACGTGCTGGAGTACTACCCGGGCGAGTGGCGCACCCCCTACCACCTGGAGTCGGCGTTCGCGGGCATCGCGCTCTCCAAGGTCGAGAACACCATCGCCTCCTCGGGCATCGACGTCATCGACACCACGTACAACAGCGGCACGATGCACGTGAACCGCGACGGCACCAAGCCCCCGAACGGCACCCAGTCCGGCAATCAGCTCACCACCACCTTCGGCAAGGGCGGCTCGATGGCCGACCTTGAGGTGCTCTGCGACGAGGCGCCGATCCAGATCGGCAACCGCGTCTGGTACGACATCGACAAGGACGGCGTCCAGGACCCGGGCGAGAAGCCGGTCCCGGGTGCGACGGTCAACCTGTACGACAAGGACGGCAACCTCGTCGCGACGACGAAGACCACCAGCCGCGGCGAGTACTACTTCGACAGCATCGACGACGGTCTGAAGTTCGAGACGCAGTACACGATCAAGATCGACAACCCGGCGGACTACGCGGAGGGCGGTCCCCTCTACAACTGGACCGTCACGAGGAACGACGCCGGTACCAACGACTTCATCGACAGTGACGGCAAGGTCCCGGCGGGCGGCAAGTTCCCCGAGCACACCATCACCACCGGCACCGCCGGCCAGGACAACCACACGTACGACTTCGGCTACAACCTGCCCGAGCCGGACATCGACATCGAGAAGAAGGACGAGGCGACCGACTCCGACGCCGACACCGAGGCGGAGAAGGTCATTCTTCCGGACACGCTCCAGAAGACCCTCTACATGGACATCACCAACAACGGCAAGGAGCCGTTGATCAAGGTGGAGGTCGGTGACGTCGTCACCAAGGGCGGCGCCAAGGTCACGGACCTCAAGTGCGACTGGCCGGACGGCACGTCCAGCTCCGACCCGACGGGCACCAAGGTCCGTTGGGACAACACCTTCGCCACCCCGCCCGACAAGCCCAAGTCCCGCTTCGCGGTCGGCGCCACCTACAAGTGCACCGCGCTGCTGACCGGCACCAAGGTCGAGGAACTGCACGCCGACATGTCCCGCGTCGACGGCGAGGGCGAGATCTCCGGCAAGCACGTCGAGGACGAGGACCCCTGGCACGGCGAGCCCATCGCGGGCGGCGTCAAGGTGATCAAGGTCGACGCCAAGACGAAGAAGCCCCTCGCCGGAGCGGTCTTCCAACTGTGGCGCGAGACCAACGGCACCGACGGCCTGCAGCGTGACGGCGACGCCCCCGACACCGAGGTCAACCAGCCCGTCACCACCGGCACCGACGGCGTCGCAGCCGCGGGTTCGCTGGAGCCGGGCACGTACTACTGGGAAGAGACCAAGGCGCCCGAGGACTACACCGCGCCCAGGCCCCCGGTCTTCGGCCCCCTCGTGGTGAACAGGGACAACGCCACCACGGGTGTCAGCATCACGGCGGTGAACCACAAGCCGGACATCGACATCGAGAAGACGGACCAGGAAACCGGTTCCGACGCCGACACCGAAGGGGACAAGGTCGTCCTCCCGGACACCCGGGACAAGACCCTGGTCCTCAACATCACCAACAACGGCACCGAGCCGCTGATCAAGGTCGCGGTCGGTGACGTCGTCACCAAGGGCACCGCCAAGGTCCGTGACCTGCGCTGCAACTGGCCCGACGGCACCTCCAGCTTCGACCCGACGGGCACCAGGGTGCGTTGGGACAACACCTTCGCCACCCCGCCCGCCAAGCCGAAGTCCCGCTTCGCGGTCGGTGCCACCTACAAGTGCACCGCCCGTCTGACCGGCCTGGTCGCCACCCAGATCCACGGCGACAGGTCCGTCGTGGACGGTGAGGGCGAGTTCTCCGGCAAGCCCGTCAGGGACGAGGACCCCTGGCACGGCATCCCGCCGAAGCTCAAGCTGCTGAAGAAGGACGCCAAGACCGGCAAGCCGCTCCAGGGCGCCGTCTTCCAGCTGTGGCGCGAGTCCAACGGCACCCCGGGCCTCCAGCGCACCGGTGCCCGCGCGGACAAGAAGATCGGCCCGGCCTGCGCCACCAACGCGGCCGGCGCGTGCGAGTACGAGGCAGGACTGGGCTCGTACTACCTCCAGGAGACCGCAGTCCCGGACGGCTACCTCATGCCCGCCCGGACGGTCTTCGGCCCGTACAAGGTCACCAAGAACACCAAGGTCCTCTCGGTGACGCTCACCAACAAGCCCGGTGAGGAGACCAAGAAGAAGAAGTAGCTCGATCGGTTTCTCCCCGGCAGGACAGAGGCGGCCTCCCCATCACCCGGATGGGGAGGCCGCCCGGCGCGGTGGTGGGCGAGGAAGGCGTCGCGCAACGCGGGCGTAGAGGGGCGTGCCGTCGGGTCGTGCGGCACTCGGTCAGCCCACTTCGAAGGCCGCGCGCAGGGTGCTGCGATGGGTGCGCACATAGCGGATGTCCGCCTCGTACAGGTCGGCGTGGCCTTCGGCGATGTGTCGCTGGAACGCCTCGTTGCCCTGCGCGGCCTGGCTGCGCATGAAGTCGATGAGGGCGTGCAGCCGCTCGGGGAGGACATCGATGACCTCGGCGCCCACGCCCGGCCCGTACGCCCGGCAGAATGCGGCGACCCGACGTCCCTGTTCCCGCGGTGTGCCGAAGCTCTCCGGGTTGTCCGGCCCCTGCAATGGCGCGAACCGGTACACGGCGTAAGCGACGTCCCAGACGCGTGGACCGGGATGCGCCGCGTCGAAGTCGATGAAACCCACCACCGCGCCGTTGTTCACCACGCAGTTGTACTGGGCGGCGTCACCGTGGCACATGACCTCGGCCGGCTCTCTGACCGGAAACAACCAGGCGTCCTCGGGGCGCGGCCGGAAGGTGACGCTCGCGTCGTGCAGGCGCCGTAGGAGTGTGGCTGCGGAGGTGAGGAGTTCGGGCGTACGCAGGTCCGGCGTGAGCGCATCGGGCACATCGCCGGCGAGGAAGGTGAGCAGTTCGTTGCCGTCGGCGTCGAAGCCGCGCGGCATCGGTGCGCCGTGGAACCCCTGGTCGCGGAGGTGCCGCAGCAGCCGGTGGATCGCCGGAGTTGCTGGGGACGTCGGCCGGTGGACGATGTCGCCGCGGCGGCGCACGATGTTCACGCCGCCGCGGAATTCCTGCCATTCAGTCATTCGCAGCTCGCTTTCCGAGGACCGGGGGCCGGGAGCCCGTCGGACTGTACGCCGGGCGGAGTCCGGTCCGCGCCGGAGATCCCGCAGGCCCAGCACCTGAGAATCGCACCCCCACTGCCCCTGGGCCGACGCCATTACTGACGCCCTGGCCAGGCTCGAAACCCTTCCGCCCCCGATGATCAGACGCCTCCCGTCTCTGCGAGCAGCCCCACCTCGACTGGAGCCTTGAAACCTGGCTCCACCCGACGCGACAGCCGGGCCGTCACGAAAGTCGAGGCCAGGGCTCATGTCCGCCTGGAGAAGGCGCAGTTGAGGCAGAAGATCCGGCGCACGGACACGGTGGGCGGCGACGTCGTCGGCTGCACGGTGCCTGTGCGCGCCCGGCCGCGCTCGCGGTCCGGGTGCCGGACGGGACCGTCGTACTGTCTCGCCGGATCATCGCCCCGGGCATTTCGTCACCTGTCTTCCGCGGCCCGTCGATCCCGGGCCTGGCTCAATGAGTGCTTTCACGCAACAGCGCTGAGAGGGAGACGTGACGGTGAGGCGGCCTCCGTTACCGGCAGGAGTGAGTGCGCTGACAATTCGTTCGGGCGGGGCGGACGAACCACTCTCGGCCGCCGCGCGGAGCGCAGGGCATCGGACGACCGGATTCCTGCGCGCCAAGGGGCAGCTGAAGGACGAGGGATACGTTCGCGAGTGGCGAGGGCAGCGGGAGCGAGGCCGAAGGAGCGCTGGACGGCGCAGCACTGTCGGCCGGTGTGGAGGCTCTGCCGGGGCCCTGGTGTGCGGGGTGGCGGCCGGGCAGGCTAGTTTGCTCGGGTGAGTCTCCTTGATGATGTGGCTGAGCGTGACAACTGGTTGTGCTGGGTGTGCGACGAACCGGTCGACCCCGACGAGTCGGTGAACGACCCGCGCGGGCCCAGCGTCGACAGCCGGACCGCCGACCGGAAGGCCAAGGTCGCCGAACGGCTCGCGCACCGCGGGTGCAACACCCGCAAGGGCGCGGTCAAGGTGGTCATCGCCTGGCCCGAGCGTCTGTACGTGGTCGAACCCGCGTCGCTGATCACCGTTGCGGGGAGGCTGGAGCGCAAGGGGGGCCGCGAGATGGTGGGCCGTTGCCCGACCAGGCGGGACGCCCAGGAAGCGGCGGATTGGCTGGTGGACCGGTTCTCCCGTCTGGTACCGGGGCTGCCGGTGACTGCCGATATCCAGGCGGGCGGCGGCCAGTTCCTCGTCATCCTGGCCACCGGCCGCCGCTGACCGGGGTTCACCGGCGCACGCGCGCGCGGAGCGGAACCGTCGCCCTGTCCTGGCGTGATCAGGGCGGACACCGAGTTGCGCGGTCACTGGTGTTGAGGGCCGGGACGTACGGGGACAGCACCCCATTGCTTCGAAGAACGAACAGCCCGGGAATGCTGTTCCAGCCGAAGACATGGGCGTTGTCGACACGCTTCGCGCGAAGCAGCGCGATCAGCGCGGCATGGTTCTCCGACGAGGTCTCCGACGAGGCGAACACCCCGGAGACACCGGGGTGCAAGTGGGCAGTCGACCTCTCCTGTCCCGCCGACGAACCCGCGGCTGATCGTGCAGAGACGCGCTCACTTACTCCTCAACCGTCCGTTGCCGTCCCAGCGAGGCGTTTCGACAGCGAACCCAGCCGTTGCGGCTTCCCGGCCGGTGAACCTAGTCGTGTGAGGTGAGCGCTGGGGGGGGGGGGGGCTGGACGGCTGTCCCTGCCGGAGTGGATCTTGCCTGCCCAGGCCAGCACATGCCGACGGCCGTCGTCGACAGGCAGATGTCGCATAGGCTGACCGGCTGTGACTGGCGATGACCACCAAGGGATCCACAGCGGGCTCCGCCCGAGGCAAGCAGTTCGGTGCCGAGTAACAGGGCATCGAGGACGCTTCGGCGTGGAAGTCTCTGTGATCGATCCCGCCATCGACGTCCTGGCCTTCATCGACTTCGTGAACCTCACCGACGGCCCGGAACACCCGCTCCCCAAGGACTTCCCAGCGGTCGGCAGCACGCTCGACGCAGTCGTCGTCGACTTCATGCCCGGGGGCGAACTGCGGCTATCAGCACGCACGTCCCAAGGCCCTTGCCAACGAACATAGTCCGCCCTGGTCGGCGGATCGCCGTCGACTGTCTTCGCTGACAAAGGACACCAGCACACCGCGAAACGACCCCCGCTCAGCCCCCCACAGCGAGGCGCGCGTGCGCCAAGTGCTCTGGAACCATCGAGGAATGAACGCGCGTCTGCGTCTTCAGGCACCCCGAGAAGCGGAGGTGCCTATGGCGAATGGCTGAAGGGGCGAACGTTGCCACCCTGGCTAATCACTCTCATTCTGGCCGCCGGTGTGGCGGCCCTGCAGACGTGGATGAGGGCATCCTCGCGGGAACAGGTCCCCGGCGGGCCCAAGATCCCCCTCACCCTCGACGACGCGGCGTTCTGGATCGACTGGGTCGTCACGGCGATGGTGGCGATGTTCCTTGCCCAGCTTGGGAGTTCACTGAAAGGTGATCCGATCAGTGCCCCCTTGGTCTGCGTGTCGTCGGCCGTGTTGTTTCTCGGCGGTGGCGTGTTTCCCTGGTGTGTGAAGCAGCTCTGCTACGACGGTACGGGCAGGTTCAAGAGCTGGGTCCATGTCGCAATGGCTGACCTCGTTGGTCTCGCGATCCTTTTCGCATGTGTCGTGGTGGGGGTGAAGGCGTATGGCGCGTAAGACACAGAGGCCTCCTGAGCGGTCCCGGCTGGCCGTGGCCCTCTCGTCGACCGTCGTGATCTTGATCTTGGCGGGGGCGACCGTCATGGTCCTCCTCGCGGGGGGAGGGAACCTCGGCGAGATTCTGCCCATGATCACTGTTGCCGTGTCCGGGCTTACCGCACTGATCACCCTTCGCAACCGCGACAGGCATTAGTACGGCAGCAGTGGATCGACCGTGCTGTGCCGCACTTCGCGGGACGGGGGGTGTCCCAAAGGACATCGCGTGGGCGACGGCGCACGGGTACCTGCAAATTCGCGACCGCGCCGAAGCTGTACGCGTACGCGCTCCTCGTGCCGAACACCATGGCGCGGGTCATCACGTGATCGGCGGAGCGCGACCTCGCGTGCATGGCTCGGGCGCGAGGGGTGAGGGGCGAGGGGTGAGGGGTGAGGGGTGAGGGGTGAGGGGGCGTCGAGTATGTCGATGAAGAGCGGCATCGGCTGCGACTACGGGTAGTTGGTCGCGCGGGTGGCGGGAGCGGTTGTCGCTGTCAGCTGCGGGTGCGGAAGGCTGGGGCGATGGCAGATCACTGGATCGCGGTTGTTGGCAGCAGTCCCGGCGTCGGAAAGACGACCCTCTGTGGTGCGTTGGCCGAGTGGCTCGGCCGGACGGGGGCCGTAGTTGATCACTTCGAGGAGGCGGACATCCTCACGCGTACCGCCTTCCGCGCTGTGTCCGAGGAGTTCGGCGGAGGAACAGGCAGTGTCCGGCCCGGCACGCTGGTCGCAGCCACCCGGTCGTATGTCGAGCAGGCACGGGCTGACGGTGTGGACGTGCTGGTGACGGATGCGCTGATCCCCTTCATTCCTTCGCTGGTGGCCTGGGGACATGACGAGAAGGCGATTGCGCAGGTCGTGCAGGATGTGGCGGATGCCGTGGCGCCGACACAGGTCAGCGTCGTCTTCCTTCGGGACGACCCGGAAACCGCCCTGCGGCGAGCGATTGAGCGCGAAGGTCCGCAGTGGGCCGACTGGTATGTCGACAAGCTCCGACGTTCGTCGGGGACGAGCTCCGTCAGCGACCTGCGCTCCGCTGTCGATCACCTGCGCCGGGAGAGCGAACTGACCCTGCGCGTGCTGGCGTTGACGGGATGGAACGTGGTGGTCGTGGAGGTGGGTGAGCGTGACGCTGCGCAGACAGAGCTTCACGTCCGGGAACGGTTGCAGGGGCGGCTCGGCGTCGGCGTGCGCTGAGGTCCGTCCGTGGGCGATGGGCGATCGTCTCCAGGAGGTGGGTCAGGGAGGGGGATGCAGTTGTCGGTGATCCTGGGCCCCAGAGCTTGTTGCGAAATTGCTGGTCACAGCCGTTCGTTGACGGTTGCGACCAGCACGCTCGCGTGACGGCGGGACCGTGAGCCGCCCCGTAATGCCGTGCAGTCGGACCGGACGACGGGAGACACTGGCGCGGTGAATCAGCTTCAGGAGATCGCACGACTGACCGGTGGCGTGCTGGGCGGGGATCTCATCGGCGCCTACCTGCACGGATCTTCCGTGCTCGGAGGTCTCAGACCAGCCAGCGACGTGGACGTACTGCTCGTCTCCCGGAGGTCGATGGGCGAGCGTGAACGGCGGGCGCTTCTCGGCGGCCTGCTCGGAATTTCCGGCTCCGGGGACATGGCCCGCCCGGTCGAGCTCACCGTGGTCGTCCAGTCCGAGGTTCAGCCATGGCGATACCCTCCGACCTGCGATTTCCTGTACGGCGAGTGGCTGCGCGCCGAGTACGAGGCCGGGAAGGTCCCCCGGCCGGAGCCGTTGCCCGATCTGGCCCTGTTGATCACCATGGCGCTGACCGGCGACCGCCCCCTCGCTGGTCCGCCGCCGACGCAGGTCTTCGACCCCGTCCCGCGCTCCGACCTGGTCCGGGCAAGCGTGGCGGGCATCCCCGACCTGCTCGACGACCTGGACGGCGACACCCGCAACGTCCTGCTGACCTTCGCACGCATCTGGACCACGCTCGCCACCGGCCGGATCAGGCCGAAGGACGTTGCCGCCGACTGGGCCCTCGCCCAGCTCCCTCCCGAACACCGCCCCGTGCTCGAACACGCCAGGCAGCTCTATCTCAACTGCCGCTACTCCGAGGAAAGCTGGAGCGAGACGCTGCAGACACAGGTCCGTCCGCATGTGGACCGCGTGCTCGCCGAGATCGACGGGTTGAGCACCCGGAGCCGGCTGACATAGGAGCCGCTGCCGTGCCGAGGTGCGGCGCTCAGCGGTCGGCTTCGGAAGTCTCTCAGGGGATTACGTGCGGTCAGGTCGCGTGGGTGGCGGGTGGCGGGTGGCAACGTGGTGCAGGCCTCACGTGCAGCCCCGTGTGTGCTCGGGGGAACCGTCGCAGCCGGCGGTAGGCGAGACGGGTGGTTCCGGTTTTTCCTGGACGAGCGGGCGAACACTCTGCATGATCAACGGGTGACCACCCCAGAGACCGTCGTCGAATGCCAGCTCGCCGCCTACAACAGCCATGACCTCGAAGCCTTCGCGGCGACGTACGCCCCCGACGTCTGCGTCAACCGCCGCGGCGGCGACCGCCTGATCGGGCGCGACGCCGTGCGGGAGGCGTACGCCGACATGTTCGCCAAGGGCCGCTGCCGGGCCGAGATCGTCGGCCGACTCACCGAGGGCGACTGGGTGGTGGACCACGAGATTGCCCACGGCATCATGGACGACCCGCTCCGTGTGCTGGTCGCCTACCGGGTCCGCGACGGCCTGATCGACCACGTCGACTTCCTCGGCTGACTGTCGAAGGCCATGCCGAGCCCGCTGACGGTCGTGACTGCCAAGGCAGTCGGCCGTCACCCGCACCTAGCACGTCGCCCGGTACGGCAGATCCGGCAGGTACGTCTTCCAGTCCGCCTCGGTCAGGCCGCCCCCGGCACGTTCGCAGCTCTGTTCGGCGAGCCGGTCCGGGGCCAGGGCGTACTTCTGCAGGGGCATGTGCGCGCTGGATGCGTACAGTGCGCCGCCGTCCGCGCTGAAGGTGAGGGCGAGGAGGGGGCCGCCCGGGGTGAGCAGGGCGGAGCCGAGGGGCCGGTTGGACGGGACGTCCCAGAGCTGGACGGTGCCGGAGGCCCCGCCGACCGCGAGGGTGCGGTCGTCGGCCGAGTAGGCGAGGGCACTGATCCTGTGGCCGACGTCACCGCCCTCGTACGCGGTGAGGTGTGTGCCGGACAGCTGACCGAGCCGGTTGTCGGCCGTTCCGTCCCAGAGCGCGACGCGCCCCGAGGCGTCGCCCACGGCCAGTCGGTCGCCGTCCGGGCTGAAGGCCAACGCCATGGCCAGGTCGTCGGCGAGCGCGCGCTGGCCAACCCGCCCGGTGGAGAGGTCGGCGATCACGCCGTCCAGGGCCACGGCGGTGTCCGCGTCCGGGCTCAGCACCGGCCGCTGCCCCTGCAGCCCGAAACTTCCGCTCTTGGAGGCCACTTCCTGGCCAGGCGCGCGGTTGTCGTGGTGCAGCTTCTTGAGACGTCTGCCGGAGCGCACGTCCCACACATCGACGGCGTCACCCAGGGCGGTCCGGAACGCCACCATGACGCTGCCGTCGTGGCTGAGCGCGATGCTCTGGACCGCCTCCGCGTTGCCGCCGGGCAGATCGACGACAGCGTGCTCGCGCCCGGCCTCGACATCCCAGACGGTGACCCGCTGCCGCGTCGGCGAGTCGGGCCTCGAATCGTTCCAGCCCCGTCCGTAGGCGAAGTACCTGCTGTCCCCGCTGAACGCCATGAGGTCGACGCAGAGCGCAGGCTCGTCCGTCGGCATGTCGTCCGGTGGCGACTCCGGATCCGGGCAGGGCTTCTCCGGCGGCTCGTGGCGGATGCGACCGGTACGGGTGTCCAGCAGCCGGAATCCCGCCTCCGGGCTCCCCGAGTACCGGAGGACGGCCAGGGTCCTGCCGTCCGGAGCCGCGTATGCCTCGTCAATGCGGTGTTTCGGCCAGTGTGCAGTGGCCACCGGGCCCAGGTTCAGCGAACGGACCACCGTCGTGGCTGCGTTGAGGTAACGCGCCACGCGCGTGTCCGGGTCGATCTCGAACTCGGTGGTCTCGGTGGACGCCTCGGGGGGCAGCGGCTGCTGGAAGACCGGGGCGGCGGGGTCCGACAGGCGCCACAGCAGGAGCCCGCGGAGGCCGGTGGCGGCGAGGAACCGGCCGTCCGCGCTGAACCGGAGCCCGACCGGCTCATGCTCCTCGATCTTCGTGAACTCCTTGCCGGAGAGGACGTCCACCCGGCGGATGCCGGACTCGGTCAGGAACGCCAGGGTCCGGTTGTCCGGGCCGAAGGCGAACCCGGGCCTGTCCATGTTGCACTTGTGCGGGCTCACCCCGGCGGGCCAGGGCAGGGGGGACTTCCGTCGGCCGGTGACGTCCCAGATCTCCAGCGGCCGCCGGTTCGTGCACAGCGCCAGCCACCGGTCGTCCGTACTCAGCGCTGTCCGCACGGCTTCGCCGGTCTTCAGCGGGACACGCAGCAGGGCGCGGCGGGCCCGCAGGTCCCACACCTGCACGGCCCTCGGTCCTTCGCCCTCCACGGCGTCCCCGGGATCCATGACGAGGGTGCGCCCGCTGGGGCCGAACAGGGCGGTGTCCGACGGTCCGGTGGGAAGCGTGTCCGTGACCCGCCCGGCTCGGACGTCCCACAGCGCGACCCCGTCGTACGTCGCCACCGCCAGCCGGCGGCCGTCCGACCGGACCGCCACCGTGCCCGAGTCGTTCAGATTCCCCAGCCCAGGAGCCGCATGCGTACGGCGATGGGTGCGCATGTCCCATGTCGAGATCCGGTCCGGCGCGACCGACACCAGGGTCCGGCCGCCCGCGACGAGATGCCGCCCGCTGGTGGAACTGGTACCCAGGGAAACGCTCTCGGCGCCGGGCACCGCGAACGTGTCCTCCTCCCGCTGCGTCACCGCCCCCAGCAGCGCCGACCGCGTCTCCGTCGTCTGAGCCAACCGCCACGCCGCCACGCTCAGCCGCATCGACCGCACCGGATCGGAGTACCGCATGCGCTCGGCGACCGCCGCGATCCGCCGCGCTTCGGACTCCGCGTGCCGCCGGTCGCTCGTCCGTCCCTGCTGCCAGGCAACGGCCCCGGCGACGAGGGACAGGACGACCAGGAGGCCGAGGGCGCCGATCAGTCCGCGCCTCCGGCGCCGCCCACCGGCGCGGGCGGCGCGGCTCGTGACCAGGAAGGAACGTTCCAGCGCAGTGAGGGCGGCCGTACGCTCGGGCGGGGCGAACAGTTCGTCGGCCCGGTCGAGCCGGACTCCCCGGTACACCGCCCCGGGGTCACGCCCCAGGTCGGCCCACGCCCGGGCCGCCTCCGTCAACTGCCGGTGGGCACGCAGCCACTCGCGATCCTCCTCGATCCACTGCCGTAAGCGAGGCCACGAGGAGATCAGGGACTCGTGGGCAAGGTCGACCCTGTCGTCGTCCAGAGTGATCAGACGGGCAGCGGCAAGATGGCCCAGGACGCGGGAAACACCGTCCGAGTCGCTGAGATCCAATTCCGCGCGGGGGACGGGACGCCGGGTGTCCGGCGTCCCGTCCCCCGGGGTGATCAGGCGCAGCAGGATCCGCCGAACGAGCCGACACTGGTCGGGGGTCAGCCGCGCGTACAGGTCCTCGGCGGTCTGGGCGATGGCCGCGTGGATCCCGCCGGTTGCCTCGTACGCCTCAAGGGTCAGCATGCGGCCTCTGCGGCGGCGCCACGTCTCCAACAGGGCGTGCGAGAGCAGCGGCAGGCTGCCCGGCTCTCCTGCCGCCTGCTCGGTCAACCGGGCGGTCAGGGCGCGTTCCACGATCAGTCCGTGTGCCTGGGCCGGTTTGACGATCACCGAGCGCAGCGCGTCAGCGCCCATGGGCCCCACCGGCACGGTGGACTCTCGCACGACTGTGGCCAGTCCGGGATGGGCCAGGCAGTGGGCGTAGAAGTCGGCGCGTACGCCGAGCACGACGCGCAGCCGGCTTTCGGGCTCGGCGGCAGCGAGCAGGCGGGCGACGAAGGCGGCTCGCTCGCCGGTGTCGCGGCAGAGGGTGAAGACCTCCTCGAACTGGTCCACGACCAGCCAGGTGTCCTGCTCGCCCGGGGCCGGTACACACACGGTGTCGTGGGTGCGCAGCGGATGCTCGCCCGGGGTGAGGATCCGCACCGCCGCCGGCCGGTGCGGCCCCTCCAGGCTCCGCAGACGGGGAATCAGCCCCGCCCGCAGCAGGGACGACTTGCCGCTGCCCGACCGTCCGAAGACCGCGAACACACGGTGGTTCGTCGCCGTACGGACCAGCTCGTCGGTCACCTCGTCCCGGCCGAAGAAGAGCTTCGCATCGCCCACGTCGAACCGGGCCAGGCCACGGTAGGGGGAAGAAGAAGCGGTCTCGTCCGCCACGAGGTCGGCCGCCCGGGCCTGCTCCGTGACTGCCTCGCGCCAGCGCCGCTCCCACTCCTGCGCATCGCCGTCGCACGCCCGCACATAGGCCAAGGCCACCGGAAGGGAGGGCAGTTGCTCCCCGCCGGCCGCCCTCGACAGGGTGGAGACCGAGACCGTCACCTGCCTGGCCATCTGGCGATAGGTGATGCTGCCCGCTTCCTGGCGCAGCTTGCGCAACTCGAACGCGAACCGCTGAACCGGTCCCAGCCCTGGATCGAGGTCCGCCTCCGGACGCCCCATACGATTCCTCCCCCGAGCCGTCCCGCGCGGGCAGCAGCGGCGTCTCATCCCAACACGTGCTCCACCACGGTGAAAGGCGCCATCTCGCCAACCCGGGCTTGTGACCTGCTTTGTTTCATGTCCGGGACACGGCTTCGCAACAACCCCAGAGCCGGTGAACTCGTTCCAGGACGCCCCCGGCGCCGCGTGTTGTGCGGTACGAGCGGCAGGATGCGCGCCGCAGTGGGCGTCCGTGACGGATCAAGCAGATCACAGCGGAGAATTGAGGTCTCAGTGACATCGAAGCTGCAAACGGGGATCATCACCCTGGTGTCGAGCGCCGTCCTCGCGGGCGGCGGTGCCGCCTTCGCGGGACCCACGGCTCAGACGATGGAGCGCTCGGGTGTTCGGGCGGCAGCCGTTCCGGACCCCGGCGTGCCCAAGAAGATCGGCGGCGGCAAGTGCACGTACACCAAGTGGGGCGGCACCTTCCTGTGCAAGAGCGAGGTCAAGCACAAGCTCCCCAACAAGCACAATCAGGTGTTCGTCATCGGCACCAACAAGCAGGCGTACAGCCGCTGGTCGTCGCCGGGCGGCGGCGTGAGCCGGTGGACGTCCCTCCGCGGGCAGTGCATCAGGCCGGGCCAGCACTCCATCGACATGGCATGGGTCGGCAAGAACAAGTGGAACTTCGCCATCACCTGCATCGGTACCAACACAAAGCGCTACTACAACGAGCGTGCGGTCAGCGGCAAGTGGAGTGGCTGGCGCCTGAACAAGTACCGAGTGGCCGGCGCCTGAACAGGAGCAAGCACCGAGTGACTGGCGCCTGAAGAAGTACTGACGGAAAGGCGCACCGCGCAGAGTCGGGGCCGACCGCACGGGCGGTCGGCCCCGACGTATGCCGCCGTCGCGACCGGGGACGGTCCCGCAGGTGTCGTCCGCTGCCGAGCGGCTTGGGCGAGGTTCGGGCAGCCCTGGTACCCCGCCCGGCGCCAGGCCGGTACTCCGCCCGGCGCCAAGCCGGCTCGGCGCGGAGATGCGTCGCGAAGCAATAGGGTTTGGGTATGGAATCCGTACTGTTGTCCGCCACCCTTGTGCTCGTCGTCCTGATCTTCATGTCGTCCCCGTCGGGGAAGATCGTGAGTGCCGAGCGGCGCCTTGCCCGTCTGGAGCGGAAAGTGGATCTGCTGCTCGACCACCTCGGCGTGGAGGAGCCGCAGATACCCGGCATGGAGCGGGTGCACGAACTGACCCAGCAGGGCAAGAAGATCGAGGCCATCAAGGTGTATCGACAGCTCACCGGCGAAGGGCTCAAGGAGTCCAAGGACGCTGTGGAACGGATGGGATGACCAGCAGCGGGCGGCGGTGGGTCCTTCCCCGAACGCGTGGTCGCGGTGGGACCGGACCGCTCCCGGCCCGCGGCTAGGCGACCGCACGTATCCGTTCGAGCGCCAGCTGGAACGCGGTCGGATCGACCTTCAGCGCACCGCTGAACGGGAGGTTGAACTCGTACACGATCAGCAGCATCACACCCACCGTCAGGCTGAGACAGAACACCACCCCCGAGTGGATCCGCAGACTGCTGATCCCGAACAGGTACACGAACCCCACCGTCACGGCCGCCCCGATCAGCAGCGCCACCCACAGCAGGGCCGGTACCCCCGCCGTGGCTGCCTCGTTCACCCGCTCCCGCCGCGCGTCGCCCAGCTGGGCGACCGCCTCAAGCGCCGTCCCGTAGCGCACCTCGTCCGCGCCGGTCCTCGGCTGCCGGGTGTTGATGAAGTCCCGCAGCGCCGTGAAGAGTGCCCAGGCCTCCGGACTGGCCCGCTGCTCGCTCAGCAGCGGCCACTCGACCTCCACCACGGTCACCGTGTACTTCTCGGTGAGGCCTTCGAGCGTGGCCTGCTCGGGGGCGGGCAGTGACCGCCCGTACCAGGCGATCTGGAGCAGGGCGTTGGTCTCGGTGTACGTGTTGGCATGGGCTTGCGAGCGGGTGTCCCACACCCCGACGACGACCAGCGCGAGGACCACTGCGTAGATCACGCCGATCTCCGCGTAGACGAAGCCCAGGACGTCGTTGTGCGGTTTCCGCTTCGCCAGCGGGACGATCCGGGTGATTCCGAAGACGAGCCCCGTCGCGAGCAAGGAGGCGAGGGACAGCAGCAGGATCCCGAGCAGCGGCATGACTCCATGGTGCGGAGCCCCGGAACGGTGATCCATTCCCCGGCCGGGTGACACCCGACGCCCGACCGGGGAACGCACGTACTGCCGACTGCCAGGCGAGCTAATGCTCCGTTGACGCCGGCGGGTGGGGGACGGCCATGCAGCCCTGCGGTCAGATGTGCTGTCCCGGTACGTCGGAAACAGGTGGCCTGCCCCGGGCGGGCGGTGGCCGTGAGGCGAGCCGTTGCTGCAGTTCCCCGTGGGCGAACTCGTAGCTCGCCCCGGACTGCCGGAGCACACCGTGATCGTGGGCGTCGTCGAGGAAGCGCATCAGGCGCCAGGGCAGGCGAGTGCGCAGCGCAAGCCACCATCGCGCGACGGTGAAGCGCCCGTACGCCGCCCGGAGGAACCCGAACGCCAGCCCCACCGCGACGGCGTTGGCGAGCCCGACTCCCAGCCCGAACGCGAGGTCGTCCCCTGGCCCCGGCGGGAATCGGGGGCCCAGGCCCGTGCTCACCCCGACTGCGAGGCCTCCCACGATTCCCGTCGCCCAGAAGGTCCGGCGGTCGCCGGCCAGGGAGACCGCCGGGTCGGCCACTGCCGTGGTGTCCGCCGGCGCCGCCTCCAGACCGCCCGCGAGGCTGCCCAGGACGGTGGTGACGACGGCGAGGAGCAGCCCACGGGCCGGGCCCGCCTGCAGGCCGGCCGCGAGTCCCATGGTGAGCCCGGCGACCAGCCCCGTCACGAGCCCCGCCCACGACCAGTGGAACCCGCTCGCAGGCTTGACGTGCCGGGCGAGCGCGGCGGCGACTCCGGCACCGAGCCCGAGCCCCAGCCCGTTGATGAGAGGAGCGGCCGGGACGACTTCGGGCCGTCCCGTGAGCACGGCGGCGAACCCTCCCGCGAACCCTCCGACGAGTCCCGCCCGAAACCCGCCCATGGAGCCGACCGCGATGCACGCGGCCAGTGCCCCGGTCAGCGAGGGCCCGACTCCTTGCACCGCGCCGAACAGGAGCATGGCCAGCAGGGTGCCGAGAACACCACCGAGGAGACCCCCGCCGAGCGCGAAGGCCATGCCCGACCCGGTGCCGAACAGCCGCCGCCCGACGAGCCCGGCGCCGACCGCCGCGATCAGCCCGATCCCGGCCGAGGCGGGGATCCGCAGCCCGTGGACGCCCAGTCCTGTCGCGACGGCCCCGACGAGCAGCCCGGACAGCACCCGGGGCGCGGCACCCGCCAGCCGCCACCAGCCGAGGTCCGTGCTGCCGCCGAGCCGTTCCCCGAGGTCACGGGCGAGGAAGGTGAGCCACCGCAACGCCCGTTCGGCCGCCCCTGGTTCCAGTCGGTACGCGGCGGGGACGAAGCCGTCCAGGAGATGTTCCCGGACGTCACGGGGCGTGCGGAAGGTCTCCTGGAGGAGTTCGGCGGGACGGCGCGGAAGTCCGGACAGCGCCTCTCCCGGCCGGGGGTTGTAGATGACGCGGGCCATGCAGACCATGAGCGGCGTGTTCAGGGTGCGTGCCACCGGACAGGCGGAATCGGCCCGGATCACGGCGAGCACCTCGTCCCAGCGGGCGGCGCCGGTCGGCCCACCCGCCGTGGACCTCAGATGCGCGGCCACCTGCTCGATGCGCAGCGGCCGCAGCTCGACCCCTGCCGCGCCCGCCACCTCGACCTCGTGGATGCCTCCGGACGGCCGTACCGCAGCCCGGAACTCGGCGCTGCGAGAGGCGAGGACCAGGCCCTGGCCGCCGCGCAGGGCGTCGTTGACACGGCCGACGGCCAGGCCTCGTACGCCGGCGGGCAGTTCGTCGAACCCGTCCAGCAAGGTGAACACGAACCCCTCGTCCAGCAACGCCCGGGCCACCGTGCGGCGCCCGTGGAGACGGCCTGGCACCTTGCGGTTCAGCCCGGTGAAGTCGACGGTGAGCCGCTGCTCCAGCCAGGTGCGGAGGTCCTGGTGCACGGGGTCCCAGGAAGAGAGGGAGAAGAGGACGGGCACCGGTGCACCGGGCGTGCGGCGGGCGATCAGGTCGAGCACCAGCCGTACCAGCAGGATGGTCTTGCCCGCACCCCGCTCGCCGAGTACGACCAGCCGCCCGGTCGGGACCCGGCCGATGACGTCGGCCAACCGCCCTTCACCGGCGAGTCCGCCGGGGCCGTCGGCCCAGGAGCCCCCGCCGGGCGGCCCCGGCCAGCCCGCCCCCGTCCTCGCCAGGGCGACCAGGTCGGGCCAGCCCTGAACCAGCCCGGGGTCCACGGGTTCCCAGCGCACGGACAGGGGCGCCGGGTCGCCCAGCATGCGCCGCAGCGACTCCTTCTCCCACAGGCCGTGCACCGCCGTCGCCAGATCGTCCGCGCGGGACGCCAACGACGGTTGCTTCCGCCCGAAGAACTGGAACCGAATGTCACGGCCCGCCATGTAGACCCGGCCGTGCCCGCTGGCAGCCGCCCGCTGACCGATGTCGCCCCGCTGCTCACCGCGGGCGGTCCAGTCCCTGTGGCGCTCTCCTCCTTCGCTCATTGGCGTGGGGCCGGGCTCTACGGACCGTCGTTGACATGGAGGTCCCCGGCAGCCAGATAGTTCCTGCCGTGGTCCATGGCGATCGCCCGCATCTCGATGTTCGTGACGCGTTCCCGCTCCTGCCGCGGCAGCAACGGAGTCAGCTCCTCGTCGAGTACGCGCCGCAATTCCGCTTCCAGCGCCGCGTTCTGACGCAGCAGACGACCGAGTCGTCGCTCCCATTCGGCGGCCAGCCCCTCCTCCGCCCGGCTGTCGCCGTCCTGCTGCGCGCGGACGGCCAGGACGTCATCGCGCAGTTCGGTGAGCTCCGCCTCGATCGTCTGGGCCCGTTCCGGGTGCACCCGTTGCCACAGCGCGACGATGCCGTCCCGCGCCCGCTGCCATCCGTCGGTGGCCATCGCTCCCACCAACGCCGTGGCCGCCACCACCGCGATGGGTTCCATCCGTCCTCCCACGCTCGTCGCACGACTGGAGGACCAGCGTGACGCCTCCGATCCGCGTACGGCAATGGCCAACCGGTACCGACCCTGGGCCGGACACCACGCGACCCACGGAAGCGGGTGGACTCGGCACACCTCCCCGATACGGGGGAGTGGGCGTATCGCGGGTGTATCGCGGGCGTATCGATGAACGCATACGCCGCCGCAACAGTCTCCTGCCTTCCCTGGAGGCACGGACCACAGCAGTCCGTGCAGGGGCACGGTGGGTGCCCCGGCTTCGGAAGACGATGACGATGACGATGACGAGAAGGAGCATGTCGTGCCCTGTGAGAATGTTCGTCCGCCGCTGAGGCGGGCCGGTCTGGCGGCCGGTGTCGTCATGCTGATGATGGCTCACGCCGGGCCTGCCGCCGCCGCCCCGGAGCAGGTCGGGAGCGTGCAGAAGGCGATGGAGGAGCTGGCCGGGGTTCCGGGGGTTGTGGGGGTCGTCGGCGGGGCCTACGTCGACGGGAGATCCGTCGGGCTGGGCAGCGCTGGCTCCCGGTTGCTGGACGGCCGGGGCGGCAGGATACCCGCGAACGCCCGCTTCCGGATCTGGTCACAGACCAAGCAGATGGTGGCCACCGTGGTGCTGCAACTGGTCGAGAAGGGCGAGTTGGGTGTGGACGACAAGCTGGGGGACCTGCTGCCGGAGGTGGTGGAGAAGGATCTGGTGACGCGGGCCGACGAGATCACGGTACGGCAGATGCTCCGGCACACCTCCGGCATTCCCGACTGGTACGCAGGCAAGCCGAACCCGGACGGGAGCGAGGGAGACCCCTCGTTCGACGTGTTCGACTTCACGACCCACAACCGGCCGCTGGATCTGGTGAGATGGAGCCGTGATCGGCCCCGGACCGGGGACCCGGGCGAGAAGTGGTCCTATTCCAACACCAATTACACCCTCCTCGGCATGATCATCGAGAGGTTGACCGGCCACGACCTGGCCACCGAGCTGCACAAGCGCCTGTTCGGCCCGCTCAAGATGACCAGGACCTATCTCATGGTCAAGCCGCCGGACGGCGTCGAGGGGCCGCACGGCCACGGCTACTACCCCGACGCCCGGGGCAGGCTGCGCGACGTCGACCGGTTCAACGCCAGCCTCGCCGGTGCGGGCGCCGGAGGAGTGGTCTCCACCACGCACGACGTGAGCGTCTTCAACCGGGCGTTCACCCAGGGCAAACTGCTGCCGCCGGAACTCCAGCGCATCCTGACCGACCGGCTGCCCGACGCCCCGAACCCCCGGGGCAGCGGCCGCAGCCGTTGCGGCGACGACTTCTACATCGTGGGCGGGGCGGCCCCCGGTTCCATCGCCATGACCTTCTACTCGGCAGACGGCCGTCGCCAGCTCGCGATGTCGTTCACCCTGAGCGTCAAGCCCAGCGCCGTGGAGCTTGACGTGAGCAAGGCGGTGGAGACCGTCTTCTGCCCACCCTCCTCAGCGGCGGCTCCGCGCCCCTCGGCCCGCGCCAGTGGGTGAGGGCGAGGGCGTCCGGTTACGGGGGACAGGGCACTGGTTCACAGCACTTCGACGATGCCCCACGGGGCGCAGAGGTCGTTGAGCCACCGGTCGGGAAGTTCCCCGTTCCACCGCGCTGCCAGGGCGAAGCGGGGGCGGGCGGTCGACAGCCTTTCCAGGGCGATCAGCGACACCGGGTGCGCGAGGAGCTCGTGCCGACCGTGCCTGGCGGTCGCGGACTGGGGCCCGTACTCCGCGTACAGCCGTACCAGCCGCTCCTGGTACCGGTTCACGAACTCCTCCAGCCGCTCCGGGTACCCCTCCCGCTCCTCCGCAGGGATCACCGACCACAGGACGGGCAGCACTTCCTCGGTCATCCCGTCGTCGAAACGCACATGCACCGCGAACGCGGCGTACGACCGCACCGCGACCGCCAGCACCGCGTCCGCATCGCCCTCCCGCACATCCTCCGCCGCCCGGTCCACCACATTGCTGGTGTACGCATCCGTGCTCATTCCGTGCTCCTCCTGGTCGTGCCCGCTGCCCACCGCATGCCCAACCGGTCGAGTCTTTCCCACCGTTCGTCGGTGAGCCTGCCCACCCTCTTGCGCATGTTGTCGAGAACCATGCCCACTACCGCCCGGCATGTGCGCGAGATGGTGGGACACCGAGAGGGCATTGGCCGACGCTATCGGGACTGCACGCCGTGCGTGGCTCGATGGGTGGGTGAGGTTCAACTGCGTTTGCCGGGTGCCGCGTTGGGGGAGGCCTTGCAGGCTGTGCAGGCGTGCGGCGCAACGGACCGCCCCCGAGGCGCTGTTGGACTGGTTCGCTCGGGAAGCGCAGGTGGCGGCGGGACGTATGGGCCGACCCGGCCCGTACCGGTGCTGCAGGACGTGACGGGCGTACCGGATTTGCGAGATGTGTCGGACATGCGAGATGTGCGGGGCGTGCGAGATGTGCTGGGCGTGCGAGATGGGCTCGGTGCGCGAGAACTGCCGGATGCGCCGCCCGGCTCCGTATCGCCGCCGACGGCATCCGCGGGACGGACCCTGCTCCGGACCCGGGTGGTGTCGCGAGTTCCGAGACCGTTGCCGCCACCCGCGCTCCGAGCCTCCGGGCCAGGGGGCTGCGTGGAGGGCGGCGGTCTTGGCGTCCGGGACGACCGGTTGCATCGCCTCGGCGAAGGCGCGATCGGTGTGACTCTTCGCTGAGGGCAGCCGCCGTGCCCCGGAGGCTCGGATCCCGGACGTTCGTATCCCAGTCGTTCGTATCCCGGGCGGCGCGGCCGCCGGAGCTCACCCGCCGCATCCGCAGCCGCCGCATCCGCCCCCGTTCCCGCAGGAGGACGAGCTCCCGTCGCACGAGGAGTCACTGTCGGACGACGCACTCCGGCCGGGCGCCCAACCGCCGCAGCCCGCCACCGCGCCGCCCGCGACCCAGCTCTCGCCCTCGCCCCGTCGCGGTGTACTCGGCGAGCGCCTGCCGGGATTCCGTACGGCCCTGTTCCTGACCTTCTCGACGACGACGATCAAGAGCACCAGGAGCGCTGTCGCCACGAGCCCCACGAGCCAGATCCCCGCCACGGATCTCACCGTCCTCCTGGTTTCCCCCGCCCCCGGGACGGTGGTGCTCCCCCTCGCACGCGCGAGGGCACACCGACGGTCCCAGAGCGCACCCGGGCAAGTCCAGGTTCGCGCGCAGCCCCATGAAGGGGACTACGTCCCGCCCGTGCCGGTCGTCGCTCCGCGCCCGTGGGACGACCTGGCCGGTCGTGTCCGCCGATGCGGTAGCGGATCCGGGGCGCCGCGGTCTCCCGCTGCGTGACTGAGGCGGGCTACGGAGGACGGGGTGCGGAGGACGGAGTACGGGCATTCGGCCGTCGCTGACGCATGGGGTCGTTCGCCCCGCCCTGCTGGTCCGTGGCCCCGCCCCGGTCCGACTGTCCACGGTCTCCGCTCCGCACGATCCCCTTGTCGTCGTTTGTCGTCGTTCAGCGTGCTGCTCTTCCTGTTGCTCTTCCTGCCGCTACGGGCGGTCGTCACGCGACGGCGCGCGGCTGACGGCACCGCCCCGGTGCCGCGACGTCTTCCCCGTCTCCGTCACCGGCCGGTCGTGCCGCAGGTCGTCGAAGAGCCGGGCCGACCTCTTGGCGTCCCACTTCAGCACGTTGCCCTTGGAGGTGGGGACGCCGATGCCGGACACCGGCACGTTGATCTGCTTGCCGTGTCCGCCCGCGACGCTCTGCACGGCCTGGAACATCCTGCTGAGATCGCGCAAGTTCGTGTCCTTGTCGACGATGAGCGTGTCGAGCCCGGCCTGCACGGCCGGACCGATCTCCAGCGGGTCGAAGAGGGTGTCGGGCCGGGCGGCCTGGTGGGCGAGGGTCGACAGGAACTTCTGCTGGTTCTTCGAACGGCCCAGATCGCCCTCCTTCTCCTGGTGCCGCTGGCGGACGAAGGCGAGCGCCTGCTTGCCGGTCAGGGTGTGACAGCCCTTGCGCAGGTCGGCGCCCGACTTCTCGTCCTTGATGTCCCGGTCCAGGCACATCCGAACACCGCCGATGGCGTCGACGATGTTCACGAACCCGGCGAAGCCGATCTCCGCATAGTGGTCGATGCGCAGCCCGGTGTTCTTCTCGACGGTGTGCACGAGCAGTTCGGGGCCGCCGTAGGCGAAGGAGGCGTTCAGTTTGTCCCCTTCGGGCCGCTTCGTCTTGCCCGTCGTCGTGTCGAGGCGGCCGGGCACGGTGATCCAGGAGTCGCGCGGCAGGCTGACCATGCTGGTGCCGTGGGCCCCGGTGTGCAGCAGCATCATCGAGTCGGTGCGTCGTCCGCCGCCCCCGCCGGCGTGCAGGTCCTTCACGGCGTCCGGGGAGAGCCCGTCGCGGCTGTCCGAGCCCACGAGGAGGTAGTTGGTGCCCTCGCCGGGCGGCGGACGGTCCGCGTACGTGCCGAGGTCGACGTCACGGTTGAGCCGGGTCTCGGCCCAGCCGTAGGTGCCGCCCGCCGCGACGGCCACAATGGCCAGCAGGACGAACACCGTTCGCCGCAGCCTCCTCCGCTTCTTCGGCTGCCGGGCGTGGGCGCGCCGGGGCCCGTAGTGCGAGCTGGGGCGTTCGGCGAACCGCTCGCGCGCGGCGGCGCCTTCCGGATCCGGGCGCCACAGTTCGCCCGTCACCCGCACCGGCCCCCGATCCACGGGACGGCTCCTGGCGTCGCCGCCCCAGCCCTCCTCTCCCGTGGGTGTGGTGCGTCCGGCCCGCCGGTCAAGCGGGTCTGTCATGGTCAACTCCCTTGGTCATGTCCCAGGTCCGACTCGCGCGGCCGCTCACCGGTTCCCCTCCCGTCCCCTCCTGTCCCCTCCGCACCCGGATCACTGCGACGACAGGCTCCGCCGCGGGGGCGGCGCGTCGAGCGGATCTCCGGACGTCGCCCCGGACGGCGCTTCGAGCAGATAGGGGTCGGCGGTTCCGGTGCGCTTCATGCTGTGCCACTTCAGTCGGGTGCCGAGCAGCGCCGTGGTCACGGAGTGGATGACCACCAGGTACATCAACTGCCGGTAGACGAACTGCTGGAGCGGCAGTACCCACAGCACGCGCAGCCGTTCGCGGTCGAGCCGCAGCGCGTACGCGGCGGTGACCAACTGGATGGAGAGGAACCCGAACCAGACGAGCGCGGCCTCCACCGGGTCGCGGAACAGCGCCCCGAACAGGGCGAACATGTCCACGACCGGTGCGCACAGCGGCAGCACGATCTGGAACAGCGAGACGTAGAGCAGCACCCGGCGGCCGAAGCGTCCGGCGGGACCGACCTCCGTCACCGCGTGGCGGTGCTTCCACATCGACTGGAGGGTTCCGTAGCACCAGCGGTAGCGCTGGCGCCACAACTGCCGCACGGTGCTGGGCACTTCGGTCCAGGCGACCGCGGACTCCTCGTAGACGACGCGCCAGCCGGCCCGCCAGAGCGCCATCGTGAGGTCGGTGTCCTCGGCCAGCGTCTCGTCGCTGACGCCGCCGACACCCATCAGCGCGTCCCTGCGGAAGGCGCCGATCGCCCCCGGCACCGTCGGCATGCACTCCAGGACCTCGAACATCCGCCGGTCGAGGTTGAAGCCGAGTACGTACTCCAGATGCTGCCATTTGCCCAGCAGACGGCGCCGGTTGCCGACCTTGGTGTTGCCGCTGACCGCACCGACCGCCGGGTGGGCGAGCGGCTGGACCAGCCGGGCCAGCGCCTCGGGTTCGAAGATGGTGTCCGCGTCGACCATGACGACGATGTCGTGCCGGGCGTGTGCCAGGCCGGTGTTGAGGGCGCTGGGCTTGCCGCCGTTGCGCTGCCGGATCACCGTCACCCGCGGGTCGTCGATGTCCTCGGCGATGTCCGCGGTGGCGTCGGACGAGCCGTCGTCGATCACGATGATCTGGAAGTGCGGGTACGTGGAGGCGAGCAGCGAGTACACGGTGGAGGCGATTCCGGCCTCCTCGTTGTACGCGGGTACGAGCACCGTCACCGGGTCCCGCACCTCGCGCAGCCGTGGTGCGCCGGGCCGGTACCGGTGCAGCCTGCGCACGTGGAGCCGGGCGAACACCGCGAACAGGAGCATCCGCAGGACGCCGAGCGCGCCCGTGAGGGTCAGCGTCCACACCATCACGGTGAGGAAGGCATGCCCGAACCGCTGCAACTGGATCAGGCCCTCGCCCTTGATCTTCTGGGCGACCCGGACCTCGTCGAGGAAGGAGGGACGTCCGAGGCCGCCGCTGACCGTGGTGAACTCCTTCACGCTGCGGTCCTGCAGCAGTTTCTCGGCTTCGCGCAGGCCCAGGTCGGTCTGGCTGTGCTGCGTCACCAGGCCACGCCACGGCTTGCGGTCCTTGTGGTCCGAGGCGACCACCAGGTACCCCTGCGCCGCCGCGTGCTCCGCGGCCGTCCACTCGGCGCCGCAGAGCGTGTCCGCGGCAGTGGTGTGCGGCAGCCGCAGCAGGGTGGTGTTGATGCCGGCCGCACCGGCGAGAGCGGCCTGGGTGAGCGACAGTTCGAGCCGTGCGCGCAGCGGTGAGGCGACACCGAGGTCGCCGCCGCTGTAGGTGTACGAGCCGATCTCGTGACCCTCCTGCACGATCCGCCGCGTCAGCTCCGGGTGCCGGGCCGCGTCCTTCCCGTAGACGAAGAAGGTCGCCCGTGCGTGGTGTCTGCGCAGCAGGTCGAGCAGGCGCGGCGTCCACACCGGGTCGGGCCCGCCGTCGAAGGTGAGCGCGACGGTACCCGGCGGCATGGCCGCGGTGGCCACCCCCTGCGGGCCGAACCGCAGCAGAGGCTTCCCGTCGTCCGCCTCGCGCGGGATCGGCCGGGTGCACGGCGGTTTGGTGCGCGCGGCGTCGACCTGGTGGGTCGTCCAGCCCTCGAAGAGGAGAGTGACGGCCACCACCAGGAGGACCAGCAGGAGGACGAGCCAGTGTCCGCGCGGTGGGCGGCGGACAGCGGACCGCCGGCTCACTGCCTCGGGCCTCCGGCCGACGGGACGGATCTGCCGGGCGGCGGGCGGTGGTGGTCGTCCCGGTCCCCGACGGCCCTGGCCGACGACCGGTCGGTCGCGGTCCGGCCGCTCTCGGTCCGGTCGGTCTGGGTCCGGTCGGTCTGGGCCCTGTCGCCTTCGGCTCGGTCCGGTGTGCCGTGACCGCGCTGCGACGTGCCGGTGTCCGGACCGGAAGGCGCCGTTACGCCCGTACTCGGCGGGTGCGTGCCGACGGGCTGCCGGAGTCCGCTGATCAGCGCGCCGACGAACAGCAGATACCCGAGGCAGGCGCAGCCCACGGCCAGCGCCACGCCTTGCAGCGTCCGCCTGCGCCAGCCCGACTGGTCGATGAAGACGGGGAGTTGGGGCGCGTCGGCCCGGGAACGCCGCGCCGCCGGATTCACGCGAGGCTCCGCCACCCGGTGCGGCACGCGTCGTGTCATGTCCAGCCCTGTGTGCTGGGCCGTGTGCTGCTCCCCGCGGGCAGGGGGTACGGGCGACGATCGCCCGTCGTGCGGTGTGCTGGCTATGTGGGGGGTGCCCTGCACTGGTTCTCCTGATCTGCGGCCGCGCACGCGCGACTCTTTGTCTGTGGGGTGACGGACCCGGGGGTCCGCTGTACTGCCCGTGAGACGTCGGAGCCGCATCCCGGTGCCCGGCACGCACGGAGGGGTCCCGTACGTGCGCATTGCGCATGCCGTGCGGCCTTCCCGGGTGGGGCCGGGAGGGCCACGTAGGCATGTGCCCCTCACAAGGGGCGGGAGGCCAGGGTGCGACCGTCAGCCGTCACGCAGCCCCCGACCCTACTCGGGCGCCCGAGCGACACGGCAACAGGCCCTCCCGGCCTTCGACACTGCTCCGCGTCCTGGAGGAACGGAGAGCCCGAGCACAACGGTGCGGGGTAACGATCACTCCGCTGATCTGGCGTTTTTGCGCTGGTTGGCATGGAAGCGCGCCTTCTTCTGACGATTCCCGCACGTGTTCATGTCGCACCATTTGCGGGTGCGGCTTTGGCTGGTGTCGAAGAAGGCGGCTTGGCAGGTTGGTGATGCGCACAAGGCCAATTTTCCGTCTCGTTCGCCCGCGATGATGCTGATCGCGTCGCTGGCGATCACGCCGAGGGCATCTTCCACGCAGGAAGCCGAGCCGAGCCGCCAGCGCCGCTTGCCCTCGGGCGTCAGGATCGCCGCGGCCCGCCCCTGAGCGCTGCGGTCATTGATGACTTGGACAGCAGGCGCAGGGAGAGCGTCCTGGATCGCGGCCGCCGTCGCGGCGGCGTGAATCGACTCCCGCAGTTCCCGAGCGAGGTCGAGCTGGGCAGTGGTGCAGGAGTCCACGGCGAGACCGTTCACTGCCAGCCAGTCGACGAGTCGGTGCGGCGTGGGAATGCGCTCCACAGCGCCGCCATGACGCTCCGTCAGAGTCGCGGTGAAGCTGGTCGCCAGCACGCTGCCGAGGCGAAAGTCAGGGAACTCAGGACGCATGGAACCACCTTAGCCGGTTGCCAGTCGGCAAGAAGGAGTGTTAGAACCGTCTTAGCCGGTTCGCGAAGGTCATGGCCGGTTCCGCGATGGCCAGGAGGTGTCATGCCCCGTCCCACCAGCGACGTGCAAGCATTCGAAACCCGCGCGACCGACGTTGACCTCGACGATCTGCGCGCGCGACTGGCCGCGGCGCGGCTGCCGGAGGTCGAGACGGTCCATCGCGCCGCGCCCGACTCCCGACGATGGGAACAGGGCGTTCCTCTCGCCGACCTCATCGATGTCGTGAACCACTGGCGCACCGGGTACAACTGGCGGTCGTTCGAAGAGCGCCTCAACCGAATCGGCCAGTTCCGCACGACCATCGACGATCTGGGAATCCACTTCCTGCACCGCCGATCCGCGCGGGCGGATGCCACTCCTCTGATCTTGACGCACGGGTGGCCGGGCAGCATTGCTGAGTTCATCGACGTAGTGGACGAGCTGGCAGATCCGAAAGACGCAGACGCGCCGGCGTTCCACGTCGTGGTCCCGTCGCTGCCAGGCTTTGGTTACAGCGACAAGCCGGCCACCACCGGGTGGGGAACCGAAAGGATCGCGGCCGCATGGGTGGAATTGATGGGAAGGCTCGGTTACGGCAAGTTCGTAGCCCACGGCGGCGACTGGGGAGGCAATATCACCACGGTTCTCGGCGGCAGGTTCCCGGCGCACATACTCGGCATCCACACAACGTTCGCGGAGGCACCGCCCGGGTTGACAACGGACGGGCTGACGGAGACCGAGCGTAAATGGACCGAGGAAACCCGCGATTTCTGGCGCCACCGCGCGGCGTACGCGAAGCAGCAGGCGACCCGGCCGCAGACGATCGGCTACTCGCTCGTCGATTCACCGGTCGGGCTTCTTGCCTGGATCCTCGACAAGTTCGCCGAGTGGTCGGACACCGAGGACAGCCCGTTCGAGACGATTTCCATGGACAGGGTTCTTGACGACGTCACCCTGTATTGGCTGACGCGGACCGGGGCATCGGCGGCCCGCATTTACTACGAAAGCCACAACTCGCTCGATCCCGAACTCCGGGTCGACGTCCCGTCAGCAATCACTGTGTATCCCCGCGACATCGAGAAGTATCCGCGTGTCTGGGCACAGGAGCGGTACCGACAGATCGTCCGATGGAACTCGCCCGAATCCGGGGGACATTTCCCGTCGTTGGAGGTTCCCGAGTATTTCGTCAAGGATCTGCAAGAGGGTCTCGCGGCAGTGCTGGCCGCCGATCGGTGAACGCGGCTCGGCGTTGTTCGGCATCCGATCACCGCCGGATCCGGCTCAAGGCGTTGCCCGACGGTTTCCACGAAGACTCCACCTCCGACGTGACCACCGGCCGTGCCCGGCTTGGGACCCGCCCTGGGAGCTGACTTCCTGGCCGCCACCGCAGGCGACATGACCAGGGGAGGACGGCCGCGATGACCAGGTGCTGAGCCGGTCGAACCGGTGCCGCCGCACACGGCGCGGGCCGTCGCCGCGACGAGTGCGGCGACGGCCCGTTCAGGACGGCGACATCAGCAGGGCTTGATGTACCAGGTACGGACGCCGATGGTCCTCTTGACCTTCTCGTCGGCGTACGGGGCCTTGGTGGTCAGGATCGTCTTCCTGTCGTGGTTCTTGAACTTTCCCTTGGTTCCCGACGTCTGGTTGTTGATGTAGCGGGTGGGGACCCACTTCCCGCTGATGTACCAGTTCTTGCAGTAGTAGAGGTCCTTCCACGTGTACTTCCCGGTGGAGGTGTTGCGCAACTGCACACACAGGGCGCCGGAGGGGCAGTTCTTCTGCACCGATACGTCGGCCGGCGCCGATGCCTCGGCAGGTGCGACGCCGCCGGCGCCCAGCGCCAGAGCCGCTGCACCGGCAACGGATACCGCAGCCGCTCGCCGCTTGATACTCGTCAATGCCATGACATGTCCTCGTTCTGTCAGCTCTGCACGACTTCTGCCGCGTGCTGAGCAGCTTTGCCGAGGGGATCAGGGCCGGACAATGACCTTCGGTCCTGTCCGAAACACCTCGTGGTGCCCGGGGTGGGACAGCTCTCAGCGGCGCAGTACCTTGCGGGACAGCATGTTGCCCAGTAGCTGTGCCGCCTGGACCAGCCCGATCAGGATGAGCACCGTGACCGCCATGACCCGGTCGTCGAACCGCAGATAGCCATGGGTGATCGCCAGGTTGCCCACTCCACCGCCGCCCACCGTGCCCGCGATCACCGAGAAGTCGATCAGGGCGACGAGCATGAAGGTCATGCCGAGGATCAGCGGTCCGAGCGCCTCGGGGACCAGCACGGTCAGCAGGATGCGGATCCGGCTGGTGCCCATCGCCCGGGCGGCTTCGATCACGCCGGGTTCGACACCGACCAGGTTGCTCTCCACGATCCGGGCGACCCCGAAGGTCGCGATGACCGTCATGGGGAAGATGACGGCGTCGGTGCCGACCGCCGTACCCATCAGCTCGCGCGTCAGAGGGTTGAGGATCACGATCGCGATCAGCGCGGGGACCGGCCTGATGACGTTGACGAGGAAGCTCAGCACCACGAAGACGAGGCGGTTCTGGAAGATGCCGCCCTTGCGGGTGGCGTACAGCGCCAGCCCGAAGGCCGTACCGAGGAGCGTGGCGAACACGAGGGTGGCGAGCACCATGTAGACCGTCTCGCCCGCCGCGTCGACGATCTTGGGCCAGAGGACGTCCCAGTCCTGCTGCATTACGCGCTCACCGCCTTGTCCTTGCTCGCGAAGTCGTCGGGCTCGAAGTCTGCGTCGGGCTCGAACGCCGCTCCTCCGCCGTCGAGTTGGGCGAGTACCGCCTCCGTGACGGACGCGTCCACGCCGTGCTCCCGCAGCAGCGACGGGAGCAGGCCGAGCACGGGGGAAGCGTGCAGAGCCGCCCGTACGAACGCCTGGGTCGTGGGGTGTTGCGGGCGGGTGAAGACCTCGTGGACCTCGCCCCGTTCGACGACCCGGCCGTCCTCCATGACCGCGACCCGGTCGCAGATCGCCGTCACCACCTCCATCTCGTGGGTGATCACCACGATGGTGACGCCCAGTTCGGTGTTGACCCGCCTGAGCAGCTCCAGCACCTCCTGGGTGGTCTGCGGGTCGAGCGCGGACGTCGCCTCGTCGCAGAGCAGCACGCGGGGCGAGGTGGCGAGCGCGCGGGCGATGCCGACGCGCTGGCGCTGGCCGCCGGAGAGCTGCTCCGGGTAGCGCTTGGCGTGTTCGTCGAGGCCCACGAAGCGCAGCGCCTCCCGTGCCTTGGCGCGCGCCTCGGCACGTCCGCTGCCGGACTGGCGCAGCGGGAAGGCGACGTTGCCGAGGACCGTACGGGACCGGAACAGATTGAACTGCTGGAAGATCATGCCGATGTCCCGGCGTGCGGTTCGCAGTTGGCGCTCGCCGAGCGAGGTCAGCTCCTGGCCGCCCACCGTCACCGTGCCCGACGTCGGCCGCTCCAGCAGGTTGACCAGCCTCAGCAGGGTGGACTTGCCCGCGCCGCTGTGTCCGACGATGCCGTAGACACTGCCCTCGTCGACAGTCAGATCGACCGCGTCGACGGCGCGCACGCCGCCCGCGAACTCCTTGCCGACCGCGTCGAGCCGGATCATCTCCCGTGCCACCGTCGCGTCACTTCTTGAGCTGCTGTGCGACACGGTCCAGCTCCTTCTCCAACTCGGGCTGCGACAGGTCGAGATGGACACCCGTACCGTTGGCGTAGCGCCGGTGGGCGTCCTGGACCGGCTTGCTCGCGTACAGCTTGGCGATCTTCGCGTAGTCCGGGTTGTCCTTCTCCCCCTCGCGTACGGCGATGACGTTGACGTACGGGCGGATCGCCGGGTCCTTGGGGTCGTCGTGGAAGAGCGCCGACTTGGCGTCGATCTTGGCGAGGCTCGCGACCCCGTCGTTGATGATCGCGACGTCCACGTCGGGCAGCAGACGCGGCGTCTGCTGGGCGTTGACCGGGGTGAACGTGACGTTCTTGGGGTTCTTGGCGACGTCTTCGGGCGTGGCGTAGAGACCGGTGCCCGGCTTCAGCTCGATGACCTTGGCCCGGTCGAGCAGATGCAGCGCCCTGCCCTCGTTCGCGGGGTCGTCGGGGTGGGCTATCTTCGCGCCCGCCTTGAGGTCCTGGAGCTTGGTGATCTTCTTGGAGTAGATCCCCATCGGAGCGACGGTGGTGGCCGACAGCGGCACGATGTCGGTCTTGTTCTCCAGGTTGGACTGGGCGAGGAAGACCAGGTGCTGGAAGGCGTTGAGGTCGATGTCGCCCGCGGCCAGCGCCTTGTTGGGCAGGGAGTAGTCGTCGAAGGAGACGGGCTCGACGTCGAGTCCCTCCTTCTTGGCCTCCTCGACGAGCGTGTCCCACTCCTGGGCGTCGCCGCTGACCCCGACCTTGATCGTCTTGCTGTCGTCGCCGCCGATCAGACCGCAGCCCGACAGCAGGACGGTGAGGGCGGTACCGGTGGCCGCCGCTACGGCGGTACGGCGACTGAGCGCAGAACGGTGCATCGGGAATCACTCCATGGGTGGTCAGGGTGCGGGCGCGGCGGCCTGTGGGCCGCGGTCACGCCGGTGGTTCGGCCGACGGACTTCTCGGCAGCGCGTCACCGCTGTACGGCCGGGGTCACCGGAGTACGGCGATGGCGCGGGCCGTCGGACGGCTTCGCCTGCGGCGTGCCGTCACAGTCAGCGACGCTATCCCACCCAAAGAGCGGAAACGGGCCCGTACATGAACCCTCTATTTCAGCTTCAATAAACGCTGACCTGCGACTTTCGCCGCGTCCACGAGGTCACCGACTCCGCTCAGGGACGGTGCGGTACGTGTCGGTGCTCCAGCAGGGTGGGGAAGGTGCCGACGGCGTCGAGTGCCATGGAGAGTTCGGCGACGATCTTCGGATCGTCCAGGGGGCCGCGCAGGAATTCTTCCAGGCGGTTCATGCGGTAGCGCACCGTGTTCTGGTGGCAGTACAGCGCCCGCCCCGCCGCGGCCGCCGATCCGCGTGCTTCGAGCCAGGCCCGGGCGGTCGCGAGCAGGGTGGTGCGGTCGTCCTCGGGCAGGGACAGCACGCTGCCGAGAATGCGGTTCACGGCGCGCTGCGTGGTCTGCAGGTTGTTGATCACCAGTTCCGTCAGAGGAGTGTCGTCGAGCTGGCGCACCGCGGCGACGCCGGGGGCCAGTGACTCCAGCGCGACCTGGGCGTACCGCAGTGCGCGGTCCGTCTGGTCGAGCCGGTCGTAGAGCGGGCTGATGCCCACACGGCCCGTCGCCGCACTCCGTACGGCGTCCAGAATCCTTTCCAGCGGCTGCTGCGGTGAGCAGGAGAGCACTCCGGTCTCGGAACCGGGCTGCGCGCGCCACGCGGATCCGACGTCGAGGGCGCGCAGCCGGCTGTCCAGCCCGGGGAGTGTCGGATCGCTGGTGGTGATGCCTTCGGCCGTCACGACGAGAAAGGCTCCCTGGAACGGGAAGTCGAGCATCCGTGCGATCTCCCACACGGTGTCACCGTTCGAAGAGGGCCCGTCGATCAGCTCACCGACCAGGGCGGAGCGTCGCCGGTCGATCTCGATCATTCGTTCCGCGAGGCTCTCCCGGTAGGCGTCGGTGACGGCCGTGGACTGTGCGTCCGAGATCTCCCACACGTGCGCCGCCGTTTCCAGCAGGGCTTCGGGCGCATCCCCGCCCAGCTCTCGCGCCTCGTGGAGGAGTTGCTCCCAGAGGTACCGCGCGCCCAAGCGGTAGGCGTGCAGGATTTCCGGCAGCGGTACGTTCTGCAGGGCGCGCTTGCGGCCGGTCGCGGCGGGTCCGGACAGGTCGAGCGAGGACGAGTGGGGGTCGGCCAGGTGGCCGAGCGAGTTGAGGAAGTTGTGGCGCATGGACGCCCGGAGGTCGTCCGGGCCTATGACCAGGGTCCGGTAGAGCGCGACGTTCTCGTAGGTCAGTTCGGCCATCTCCGCGGCGATGGTATCGATCCTGCCCACAAGGGTCTTGGCGAGTTCGGACACCAGGAGTCTGGGAGCTGTCGCATACACAGGGCCGACCCTAGGCCAGCGTCAGGCCCGCGAACCTCCCAACGACCCAATCCCCGTGCGGTCGTTGTCGGCGCAGACAGAAGCCTTTGGCGGCGCAGACATGGTGCGGGAAGGTCTCCGCGGCGAGGATCGCCATGTTGCCGGACGACTCCTCGCACGAAGGTGAACTGTCTTGACCAATCTCGCCACTGCCCTGACGGAAGCGGCCCAGCGATACCCGCAGCGACCGGCAGTGCTGCTCGACGGAAGGCTCCTGAACTTCGCCGAACTGGACGAGTACAGCGCCCGCGTGGCCGGCGGACTGCTCGCCCACGGAGTGCGCCCCGGCGACCGGGTGGGGCTGAGCCTGCACCGCTCCTGCGTCTACCCGGTCCTCTACTTCGGGGCCCTCCGCGTCGGAGCGATCGTCATGCCGCTGTACTTCCGGAGCCGGCCGGGTGCGGTGCGGCCCCGCGGAGCCGCACGCGGCGCGCGACTGGTGTTCGTATCGGACGACGCGGAGCGGGCCAGGGAATCGGACACGGGCGACACCACGTTCATCCCGGTGGGCCCCGACTTCCTCGACCAGCTGGCCTTCTGGCCGCACCGCCCCGGCGTAGTACGGCGCGCCGACGGCGATCCGGCGGTCACGCTCGGCGCGGGAGAACCAGCGGTGAAGCCCCAGGCCACCACGCTCACGCACGCCTTCCTGCGCGCGAACGCGAGCGCGACCGCACGGACGCTGCGCGACGAGCCGGCCGCGGAAGCGGACGACAGGCCGGGGAGAGTACCGGCCTTCTCCTCCACCGGTCGGACCCACGGCCTCAACGCGGCGATCCTCGCCGGAGCCTGCCTGCCCCCGGGACCGGAGCCCGCCGCACCGGCCACCCGCACCGCACGGGACGAGCAGGCCGGAGTCCGGCCCGCACTCACGGGCAGCGGCGAACGCTGACCCTGCGGCGGCAGATCCCGGCCGCGCCGGCGTCAGGCCTCAAGTTGCCGCCGGGTGCTCGCCCGGCCATGAGTCGCTGCGCCACTGGCGCTGCTCACCGGGAACCGCCCGGTGGGCGGCGAGCGCGGCGGGCAGGTCCACGTGTACGGGGATCAGCGGACAGGCGGCGTCGGGGACCACGGTGCCGTCCGCGGGGATCGCGGCGAGTTCCAGGCGCCTTCCCTCGTCGGCGAGTTGGCGGGCGGCCAGGGCGACGGCCGACTGGCCGTCGGCCGACCAGCCGCGCAGTGCGGTCAGGTCCAGGACGACCGGCCCGGTGCCCCGGGCCAGGACCCAGCCGACCGCTCCGGCGAACCGGTCGACCGCCGCCGGCCCGAGGTGCCCTGCCAGGGAGGGAACGCCCAGGTGGGGGTGGGTGGTGTAGCGCCACTCGATGGTCATCGGCTGCTGTTTTCCGTTCCTCACGGTGGTTCTACAGGGGGAGGGTGATCCAGATGCTCTTGCCGCGGCCGTCCGCGTCGCCGCGGACGACGGCGGTGCCGCCCAGGCCCAGCGTCAGCTCCATGACGGTGCCCAGTCCGCCGCTGCTCCCTCCCGTCACCGCGGTGAACAGGGCGGGCTTGTCGGGGTGGCGGTCGTGGACGGCGAACGCGAAGGTGCCCTTGCCGGCCGCGTAGATCACGGTGACGTTCGGGGACAGGGCGGCGGCGTGCTGGACGCTGTTGGTGACCAGCTCGGACAGGATCAGCAGTGCCGGGTCCACGGTGGGGTGGCATCGGCTGATGCCCCACTCCGTGAGGACCTGCTCGGTCGTCTCGCGCGCGATCCGTACCGCCGAGCCCATCGCGGGCAGTGTCAGGACGTGCCGCAGCGGCAGGGTTTCCATCTGGACGCTCACCGGAGGGTCTCGGCGTGGGCGGGGCGGAACCCGGTCACCGTGACGACCTCGGCCGGGCCGGTGGCGGGCACCGTCCAGCCGGTGCCGCCGGTCGACTTGATCTCGTCCGGCTGCTCGCGCTGGATGTGCACCAGGCGCCCCTGGGCTGCGCTTTCCAGCAGCCACAGCGTCTCGGTGCCGGAGACCTCGACCATGTGGCGTGCGGTGGGGGTGATCATCGGGAAGCCTCCTCGGCGACGGGAGCACCGGGCAGCAGTCCGGCCCGGTGCAGGACAGGCAGCGGCGACCGCACTCGGCCCCAGGAATGGGCAGGCAACGTCACCACCGGGCGGAGACCTCGGCATCCCGCAGTTCGTCCAGGAGTTCCCGCTGCCCGGCCAGCATCTCGGTCAGGATCCGCCGGGCGGCCCGCATCAGCTCCGCCACGTCCCCGCCGGCCAGCTCGTACACCACCGTCGAGCCCTCCCGGACGGAGGTCACGATGCCCGAGCGGCGCAGTACCGCCAGCTGCTGGGAGAGCGCGGAAGGCTCCACCTCGATCGCGCTCAGCAGGTCCCGTACCGGCATCGGCCCGTCCTGCAGCAGCTCCAGTACGCGTATGCGGACCGGATGCCCGAGCATCCGGAAGAACTCGGCCTTGGCCTGATACAGCGGAACCGGCACGATCTGGGACTCCCGTCACCACCCCCGAACCCCCGGGGCGTCGTCTGGTGCTGTGCCCGCGGCTACCTGCGGGCACAGCCCACACAGCATGGAGGGAATTGCAGAATTTCGCAATTCATAGATTGATGGAAAGCTGGTACGAGCCACCTGGCCGGGCGGCGGCTGCGGGCGGACCTGGCCCGTTAGACTTGCAGAGTTATGCAATTAACTAGTTCCATGGCGACTGGGCGGGGGTTGCGGTGACTGAGTTTGAAGCAGCGGCGCTGGAGCGGGTCCGTGTCGCACGGGCCCTGCTCGTGGCCGCGCGGGAAGCGGAGGACGTCTTCGAGGAGTCGCTCGCCGCCGGGGAACTGGAGGACGCACTGCGCCTGGCCCGTGAGCACGGCATCGCCGTGCCGGAAACAGATACCCAGTGAAGAAGGAGGCGGGCCACTAGATGGGACACCATCCGGGCAAGCAGCAAGTGGCGATGGAGCATCGCCATTCGTGCACGGTGCCGCTGGTGCCGGGTTCGGTGCGGGCCGCGCGGGAGCGCGCCGAACGCTCCCTGGCGCTCTTCGGCATGGATGCCGGTTCGTCGCTGGGCGGGGCGGTGCTGCTGGTGGTCAGCGAGCTGGTCGCCAACGCGGTGCGTCACGCCCAGGGCTCCCCGGACGCGGAGATCACCCTGACCAAGACCGACCGCCTGCTGGTCGTCCGGGTGGGAGACCTGGACCCCTGCCCGATACTGCTCGCGAGCCGGTCGACCGGGGAAGGGCTGCGCACGGTCGAGGATCTGGCGCGGGCCTACGACGGCGATGTCCACGTGCAGCCCGCCGCCGACGGGAACGGCAAGACGGTAGTGGTCCGCTTCGTCCTGCCGGACCCCGCGCCATGACCGGCGAATCATGACCGGAGCACCGTGACCAGCGAAGGACACGAGCACATTCGCGAGCACATGTACGAGATCACTTACCTGTGCGCGGACCCGGTTCCGGCACCCCGCCGGGTGACGGCGAGCGAGGTGGCGGGCATCGTCGCCCGCGCGGGCCTCACCGGCGCGAGGGTCCTGGTACGCCCCTGCGCCCACCCCGTGATCCCCCAGGACGGCGGGCCGAAGAGGAAGGAAACGTCGGCTCCATGAACGACGAACGGCCCGGCAGACCGGTCACGCAGGACTCGGACCGCTGGGAGACGAAGGGCCTCGTGCTGCGCGTCTTCTTCTACGTCGCCGGCACGCACCTGCTGGCGGGATTCCTGTACCTGCTGTTCTACCTGGGCGAACACGCCCAGAAGTGAGCGGCGTCCCGTCCACCCTGACAGGTGCCCGGCAGTTGCAAAAATCTACAATTGTAGAGGTGACAGGATGTCGGCGGGGATACTCAAGCAAGTCCCCCCTGTGGAAGAGTTCGGGTGAATAAGGTGCCACGTGCGCGTGCGGAGAACACGGCCCAGGACCGCGGAGGCCCCGTCGGCATTGGGAACTCTGCGGTGACCACTCCGCTGTACCAGCTCAAGGCCGAGTTCTTCAAGACTCTCGGGCACCCGGCCCGCATCCGCGTACTGGAGCTCCTTGCCGAACGGGAACAGGCGGTGGCCGAGCTGCTGGCGGAAGTCGGCATCGAGGCCGCTTCCCTGTCCCAGCAGCTCGCCGTCCTGCGCAAGGCCAATCTCGTCGCCACCCGCCGCGAAGGCTCCAACGTCTACTACCGGCTCACCAGCCCCGACGTCGCCGAACTCCTGCGCGTCGCCCGCGGCATCCTCTCCGGCCTCCTCCAGGACCAGGCCAACCTGCTGGCCGACCTGAACGCCAGCGGACCGCAGTAGCGGGCCACCGGCACCGCGATGAAGCCCGTGCGGCGGGCAGGGGAAGCGGCGGGTCGTGCCCCGGGCCGCGATCGCTCGCAGGAGTGAGCCGTCGTCCGGGCGTCCGGTGTGGGGGCCGCTACTGAGGGCGAGCACCATGGCGTGTTCCGGGTGGTCGGCGAGGTGGACGCTCAGGTGGTCGCCGTCGTCGTCCACGGCTGCCGTCACCAGCAGCTTGACCACTGCGGTGATCTGTTCGGCGTCGAAGCGGCGGTAGTCCCATTCCTGAAGGCCCGTGACGACCCGGCGGCCGGCGCCGGCCGGTGTCCACGGCTGCGACTCCAACTGCCAGTTGCGGAAGCGTCGTTGCGCGATCCGGGTCAGCGTCCCCGAAGCCGGCGTAGGCCCGCCCCGGAGTCCCGGTGCGCTCTCAGTCGGATGCGAGGAGCTCGGCCAGTCGAAGCGTGTCTGCCAGGTAGCGCTCGTAGGGGAAATCGGCCGCGACGAGCCCGGCTCGGAACTCGTCGCCGAGCGGCTTTCCGGCGGTGTGGAAGGCATTCCGGCCGGCCTCGGTGAGGCGGACCAGCCGCCGCCGCGCGTGTTCGGGGTCGACGGTGATCTGCACCAGGCCGTCCGCTTCGAGTGGCCGTAGCGCCCGGCTGATCGCCGGGTCGGACACCGACAGCGCCTGCGCGAGCCGATGCTGCGTCGTCGGCTCGATGTCCTCCAGTGTGCCCAGGAGCCGTATCTGGCTGTAGGTCAGGCCGTCGGGGTCGTCGGTGCGCCGCCGGGCGGCCTCGCCCAGCAGCATGACCACCCGGTGCAGCGCGTCTGCGAGTCCGTCATCCACGGCCACCACTGTACCCGACCATTGACGGGTTAATATTAACTAGTTAAGACTGGAGTCATGGACAACTACTCCTATCTCGCTCAGTCGGCCTTCCCGCTGGTCTGGATCCTGGTGCCGGCCGTCGGGGCCTTCGTAAGGACCCGCCACGCGCAGTCGCCCCAGCAGGCGCTGGAAACCTGGCAGCGCTGGTGGGCCATCGGTGCCTTCGGCTGCGGCAGCCTGTGGATGACGGTCGCGTTCCTCGCCTTCCCGGACGTCATGGCCACGGCGATCGGCTTCGACCGGACGCCCTTCATGTTCGAGATCGCCTTCGCCAACCTCGGACTGGCCGTCATGGGCTTCCGGGCCGCCTCGGCATCCGCGCGGGAGCGCATCACCATCGGGATCGGCGGCGGGATGTTCCTCTGGGGAGCCCTGGCCGGTCACCTCTACCAGTGGTTCGCCCACGGCGACCACGCCCCCGGCAACACCGGCGGAGTCCTCGTCAACGACCTCCTGATCCCGGCGGTCATGATCATCCTGGCCGTACGGTCCCGGCGCCTGGCGGCCACACCCCGGGCGAACGCGGAAACGGTGGGAGCGGTGGGAGCGGAGTGACCCCGGCGACCGGCCGCAGGGCGCCCGGGTCACGCGCCCGTGGGATGATCTCCGATGTCGGCAGCGCGCCGACGGTGGGAAGGGGGCCATGGCATGGCCGCAGGATTTTCGGCGTGGAAAGTCAATCAGCAGTACGCGGTGAACGACCGCACGACCCTCAACGGCAAGCACTACCTCTGCCTGGTGGCGCACAAGTCCAACTCGGCGAACAACCCCAAGGGTGCCGTCAAGTTCTGGAAGCGGTACGAAACCTGACAGAGGCAGTTCACGCAGGGGCGGGCCCCGGGCGGCCGAGGCGGACCGGGAGGCCGGGGGAGTACAGGATGCTGACGGGGGCGCCGGTCGGTCGGGGCAGGCCGGCGGCGGGGAGCAGGTTCTCCTCGCAGGAGATCAGGTCGGCGCGGTGCAGCGGCCAGCTCGGGTGGTCGTTGGGCAGATAGCCCACCCCGCCGGGGAACATGTTGTGCATGCCCCAGCGGGCGGTGAGGAAGTGCTCCAGCTCGCTGGGTTCGTGGATGCGTTCGCCGATCCGCACCGTGATGCGGCTGTGTGCGCCGCGAGGTCCGGGCCAGCGGCGGGAGCTGGTGTACGTGACGGTGTCGCCGGCGGCCCGGACGGTCATCCGGGACCACAGGTAGGGCAGCCGGAAACCGACCCGGCCCGCCACCACGGGGATCAGCCGGGAGGCGTCCATGGAGCGGAAGACGACGCCGCGGCGCCCGTGCGCGTCCACCGAGTACAGCCGCACGTTGGTCTCCGGGAACGACCCCAGGTACGGCACCCCGGGCAGCTGGAACCAGCCGACCTTGCGCATGCGGAAGGCGATGAGCCCGACGTGGGCCATTGAGTCGTGCGTGTCGGGAACGGTGCCGCTCGGCAACAGTGGCGCCACGGTGTCCGGTTCGACCGCCCAGTGGATGAAGGCGAGGTCCAGCCACTGCTGGGTGAGGAGCGGGGTGCGTATCGCGACGGGGGCGACGGGAGTGATCGGAGCGGGCTGCTGCACGAAGCCAGGATGGCAAAGGTGTGTGCCGTGCCGACGGGCGGGGCCGCGAAGTGCGTGGCCCCGCCCCGGGCCGCGTTCAGTCGGTGGGCGGCCGGGTGGGCAGGTAGTAGGGGCGGTTGTGGGCGGCGACCGGAGGCGACTGGTAGGTCCAGGCGCCGGCGGCCGGGGTGTCGGCGATGAGGGAGCGGGTGTCCTGGCCGAGGTCGCTGTCCGGGGCGTGGAGGGTCAGGCGCACGCGGTCGGTGTGCTCGGGGGCGCTGAGGTCGTACCAGCGGTAGGGCTGGTAGACGTTCATGGGGCCGGCGAGCACGCGGCTGTCCGGGTCGGTTCCGTAGCCCGTGATGGGGGTGTTGTTGGCGGGGGCGGCGGCGAGGCCGTCCAGTGCGGCAGTGAGGGAGAACAGCGGTGCCGCGTTCTTCTGCAGGGCTCCGTCAGGGCCGATGGCGGCCGCCTTGCCGTGCACGGTCCACGTCTCGCCCGCAGGGCCGTTCAGCGAGGGCAGGTCGACCTCGAACCAACCGGGGTACTTGGGTTCCGCGTACAGTGCGCGCCCGGCGCTGATGGCGAACGGGTTGTCGCACAGGACGTGGATGCGGGCGATGCCGAGCAGTTTCGTCTGGTCCCAGCCCTGCGCGTACTGGGCGTAGGTCAGCCGCGGGATCCGGTCGCTCTCGGCGGTCGGGAAGGCGATGACGTTGTACTCGATCTCCTGGGTGATTCCCCCGCCGAACGCGTACTGCGCGAAGTACAGCTGGTAGTTGAACGACACCAGAGCCCGCCCGTCGAACTCGGCCGCGGACAGGCCTGGGTGGTGCTTGGCGAGCAGTTCACGGACCGGCCCCGGATCGACCAGCCAGTCGACGCCGAGGTGGTGCAGGGCCCCATAGTAGAACGGTAGCTGGAAGGGCTCGGGCACCGGCGGCAGGGGAAGCGGACTCATGCGGGTGCTCCTGGGATTCTTGGGGTGAGAGGGGTTCCGTGGATTCCGGGGGTTCCGTGGATTCCCGGGGTTCCCAGGGTTCCCGGGGTTCCCGGAGTGAGAAGGGCCGGGCGGTCGCGTGCGACCAGGTCCGCCTCGATGCGTTCGGCACTGCGCAGGGCGAGGGCGGCCATGGTCAGGGTCGGGTTGGCGGTGGAGACCGACGGCATGCTGCCGCAGCCGACGGCGTACAGGCCGGGATGGTCCCAGCAGCGCTGCCACGAGTCGACCACCGAGGTGGCAGGGGAGTCGCCCATGATGTGGGTGCCTGCGGCGTGCCCCGCGCCGCGGTAGCCGTAGGTACGGCCGCCGTGCACGAAGCGTCCCGGCCAGGCGTCCCGGGGCACGTAGTCGGTGTGGTCCTCGGCTCCGAGCAGCGCGAAGATCTGGTCGGATACCGTCCGGGCGGCGGCCATGCCGTCCTTGACGTGATCGGCGAGGTCGTACGTGACCAGGGGCAGGGGCAGCCCGAGCGGGTCGAGTGCGTGCGGGTGGAGTCTGACGCGGTTGGCGGGGTCGGCGCCCTGCTCCATCTCGAACTGCAGGGTGAACTGGCGGCCGACCCTGTCGCCGACGGCACGCCGCAGCTCGGCCCCCAACAGCCCCTGTTCGGAAATGAGTCGGGTCACGTCACCGTCGACGGAGCCCGTGGCCCAGACCCAGCCCCAGTTGCCGATCTCGATGCGGAACGGCGCCCGCGACCGCCGCGCGGGTCCGGTGCGGAAGCCCTCGAAACCGGAGGTGGAGGCGGGCCCGCGGTAGGGGCCGACGGCGTGCGGCAACAGTCCCCAGGTCAACAGGACCGGGTGGTCCATCAGGTTGCGCCCGACCTGGCCGCTGCTGTCGGCGAGCCCGGACAGGAGCAGCAGCCTGGCGTTCTCAATGGCGTGCGCGGCGAGCACGACGACATCGGCGTGGGCGACGTTCACCGTGCCGTCGTGGGACCGGTACTCCACGCCCGTGGCCCGGCCGCTCGCGTCGACGAGGACACGGCTGACGACGGCCCGGTCCTGGAGCGAGACGGAGGCGCTCCAGTGCCCCTGTGTCTTGAGCGGGGTGTACTTCGCGTGGGAGGGGCAGTGCGGGATGCACGTGGCGTTGCCCACGCACCGGCTGGCCGGATCCGGGCGCCCGTGCGCCCCGCGCGGAACGTAGCCCCGGCCGTGGTCGTAGGCGGGATCGGGGATGCCGTTGCGGGCATGCGGGGTGCCGACCACGCGCAGAGCCGCCTCGCTCAGGGCCACCGGGTCCTTGACGCGCCGCCCGTCGAGGCGTTCCGCGAGGACCCGGTCCAGGTAACTGGCGGGAAGGGGCCGCATGGGGAAGACGTAGCCCTCGGGGAGCGGCAGCCCCACGTGCGCGCGCTGCTCCTCGGCGTCGGCCGCCACGCCCAGCTCCTCCTCGGCCGTACGGTAGTGGGGCTCCAGATCGTCGTACGTGAGCGGCCAGCGCCGCCCGTATCCGAAGGCCTCGGTGTCGAAGTCCTCCGGCACCATGCGCGGCGCCAGACCGGTCCATACGTTGCCGGTGCCGCCGTTGACTCGGACGTAGCCGCTGGCGTACGGCAGCGGGCCGTCCTGGAGCAGATGGCCGGCCGCCCGGAAACCGGAGGAGTCGCCGGTGCCGACGAGGTCGGTCACCTCGGGCCAGGGTGCGGCGGGCCGGGGCCGGTAGGCGGAGCCGGGCACTTTCGCGGACGCCGTCAGGTACGTGGTCAGGGGGTCCGCTCCGCCCTGTCCGACGTCGGCGGCGCTCGCACCGGCCTCCAGGACCAGGACACGGCGACCGCGCCGGCCGATGCGCTGCGCGACGAGCGAGCCCGCTACGCCCGCCCCCACGACGATCACGTCGTACCGGGTCACCGGAGTCTCGCCCCGGCCGGTCGCTCGGCCCAACTCCCGTATCCGGCGGGCGCGGTGGCGGGGGCCGCGATCCCGGCCGCCCGCCAGACGAGCCCGTGGGCGTAGGCGCGCGGTGACACCACGAACGGCGGCGGTCCGGGCCAACTGCCCGTGTACCAAAGGAGCGTGACGGTGCGAGCGGCGTCCAGCAGATCGCCGTCCAGCTCCCCGACAGGCCGGCCCTCCTCGCGCAGCAGCCGCCCGAAGCGGTCCGCCCCGAGCTGCTCCGCTGCCACGGCCCCGTACACCTCGACGAGCCCCGAGGCGCGAAGGTGCTCGGCCTCGAATCCGGTGAGCTGCGCCGACAGCACGGTGAAACCGTCTGTCTCGTCCGTTGTCATCTGCACGGGGCCAACCGTGCCCCGCAGGCGCGACGACCATGCTGCACGGCTGCGAGGTTGGCTTGTTTCCCTATGACGGCTCGGCACGGAGGCGCTCGCTCCGGAAGTTCGTGCGACCCCGGGAGGAGCGTACGGGGACCTGCCGGTCCCTCGCGAGAGTCGTGTCCGGCGCCCGTTCAGCGCCATTCGGCGCGCGAGCCCGAGTGCGGCCGGCGGAGGGCTCCTACGCTGCGTCCGTGAGAATCCTCGCTCTGTTCCGCGGCCTCTGCCTGCTGCTCGTCATCGCCGTGGCAGCCGCCCTGCTCGAAACCGGGGCTACGGCGGCTCCGCCCGAGACCACGTACAAGGTCACCTACGTGGCACGGCAGTGCCGCCAGTACACCGACATCATGGCGAACCTGGCGCGCAACAACGTCATGGAATCGCTGCGGGACCTGGGCAAGGACAGCGTCTACCAGGCCGGCGAGCTGGTCACCCCGGACGTCGAGGAGCCCCACCACCCCAACTGCACCCCACTGGTGGGCTGGAAGTTCACCAACGGGCGCGGCTACAGCTCCGGCCGGACCAACGGGCTCACCACCGTCACTGGGCCCGACCCGGTCCAGCCCGTCACCGGGACCAGCACACCGCTCCTGGACGGCCAGGGGCGCGACACCGGGCGCAGCCTGCCGGGGGCGGTGACCACCACCCTCACCGAGGAGCAGGCACGGCGGGCGCAGAGCTACCGGCTGTGGACCCAGGGCGGCACCCCCACCGACCCCCTGAACACGGCCCGGTTCGGCAACCGGTACAGCTTCGGCGTGCTGCGCTGCGCCATCGACAACCGCAACGCCGACAACGTCGAGTACAGCGAGTTCCCCCACGACACGCGCCATGTCTTCTGCTACTACTACGCGGTGACCGAGCCGCCCGAGCCGGGCACCATCGTGGTGCGCAAGGAACTCCCGCCCGGGTACACCGACACCGGTACCGCGCACTTCAGCGGCAACGTCTCCTACAACCCGGACGGCGAGTTCACCGTCGACCTCACCGACGGGAAGCCCAACCAGGTCAGCTTCCGCCGCCAGGCCACCGAGCCGGGCGATGCCCCGTGGACGATCACCGAGCACAACACGCCGGGCTGGGACGTGCGGTCACTCAGCTGCGTATCGGCCAAGAACACCAGCACCACCGACACCTCGGGCAAGACCGCCTCGATCACCCTGGCCGCCGGTGACACCGTCACCTGCACCTACGTCGACGAGCGAGTGACCGCCCGTCAGGTCTCCATCTTCAAACGCACCCTGGGGGAGACGGGCGGCCCCTTCCCGGTCACCGTCACCCGGCCGGACGGCACCACCAGCGACCTGGGATCGGCCAGCACGACCGACATCGGCGTGCCCGTGGAGGTCGGCGGCTTCGACAACGGCACCCCCGGCACCTACACCGTCACGGAGACCCTCCCGGAGTCCTCCGGCGTCGGTCACTGGACGGCCGACGGCATGCAGTGCAACGGCGAGGACCGGCCGAGCACGTCGTCCGGCTCCGGCAGGGCACGCTCCTTCACCGTCGAGGTCAGGGCCAACAGCGCCCTGGACTGCGTCCTGACCAACACGTACACCCCCACCGGGCAGATCGAGATCTCGAAGAAGACCGTGGGCGGCACGGGCACCATGGACTTCCAGATCCTGCCCATCGCACCGACGTACGGCCCCTACCTGGCCTCCACGGGCGTGCTGCGCACCCGAGTGACCACCACCGACCCCGACACCGCCACCCCCGCACCGCCCGTCACCGATCTGCCCTACGGCCGCTACGCCCTGGTGGAACTGCCCCACGACCCGCCCGCGGGACAGTGGCGCCTGACCAGCGTCAGCTGCAACGGCAAGCCCCTGCCGGCCGACGAGTCCGCCCAGGTGGTCGAGCTGTCCGCGGCCACGCCCCGCATCTCGTGCCTCTACACCGACACCCTCGACACCCCGAAGCTGGAGCTCAAGAAGACGGCGACGCCCACCACGACGGCCGCCGGAGGCACAGTGACCTACACCGTCACCGCCACCAACACCGGTACGGCCCCCCTCACAGGCGCCACCTTCACCGACGACCTGTCCCGGGTCCTCGACCGGTCGGCGTACAACCGGGACGCCAAAGCCTCACGCGGCACGGCCACACTCTCCGGCACCCGTCTGACCTGGCGCGACGCGCAGGGCCTGGCACTGCTGCCGGGGGAGCAGGCCACCGTCACCTACAGCGTGCGCATCCCCGCCGACGCCAAGAGCACGACCCTGGTCAACGCCGTCACCACGGACGTCCGCGGTGCCACCTGCGCCGACGACAAGCCGCTGCCCTGCACCACCATCGTGCAGGTCAGGGGCGGCGCCCTCGTCCTGCTCAAGAAGGACGCCAGGACCGGCCGCCCGCTGCCGGGCGCGGTCTTCACCCTGTGGCGCGAGAGCAACGGCAGGCCCGGCCTCCAGCCCACCGACACCCGTACCGGACCGGGCTGTGCCACCGACCGCCGCGGCCGCTGCACCTGCACCGGTCTGGCCAACGGCACGTACTACCTGGAGGAGACCGCCGTTCCCGAGGGCTACCTGCTGCCGCGCAACCCCGTCTTCGGCCCGTACCGGATCACGGACCGCACCACGACCCTGCCCGTCACGCTGACGAACGAGCGCGGCGAGCCCTGCAAGAAGGGCAAGTGCCCCAAGTAGCCGACCGGTTCGCGGTCGTTCAGAGGGGGTTGGGTTCGCCCAGGGGGGCCGTGACGAAGGGGCCGCCGACGTACTCCGCGGCGGGGCCGGTGGGGGCGGGGGCGTTGATCTGGTCCGCGAACGATTCGGCGTTGTCCTGGGACGCGTAGCCCAGGGCCTCTGCTTCGGCGAGGGAGTAGATGCGGCGCGTGTTGTCGGAGACGCCCCAGATCAGGCGGTAGCCGGGTGACGGGGTGGCCAGGCAGGCTTCGAACAGGCGCGCGGCGTCGCCGGGGGAGAGCCAGGTGACCAGGCCGCGCGGTCCGAGGCCGACCGGGCTCGGGAAGCAGGAGCCGATGCGGACGACGATGACGTCCATGCCGAACCGTGAGTGGTAGAGGCTTCCGAGTGCTTCGACGGCCGCCTTGCTCACGCCGTAGAAGGTGTCGGGGCGGGCAGTGGAGTCGGCGGCCAGGCCCGTCCGGCCGGCTTCGTCGTTGCGCCGGAAACCGACGGCGTGGTTGCTGGAAGCCAGGATCACGCGCGGGACACCGGCCGCGCGGCAGGCTTCCAGGACCGTCCTGGTGCCGTGGACGTTGACGTCGAGGGTCTCTTCCCACGACGTCTCGCGGCTGTGCCCGCCGAGGTGGATCACGGCGTCGACGCCGGCGCAGGCCTCGGCCATCGCGGCCGGGTCGGTGACCGAGGCGGAGACCAGCTCGACTGCTTCACCCGCCTCCGCGGCCGGCTGGTCACAGAGGTCCAGCAGGCGCAGGATCCGGCCGTCTCGGCGGAGCCGAGGGCGCATCAGGCCGCCGACTATGCCCGCTGATCCGGTGATCAGGACGCGCTGGTCTGCCATCGGTGTTCTCTTTTCTCTGCGTACCAACAGGGGCAGGGGGAGAAATCAGCGAATTCCCGCGCGGCGCAGGCGTTGCCCGAGCTCCGCGGTGGCCTCGGCGAGCAGTTCGCCGACGTGCTCGGCGTCGTCGTCGGTGACCTGGTCGACGGGCATGGAGCAGCTCATCGCGTCGGTGGCGGGGATCCGGTACGGGATCACCGCGGCGACGCACCGCACCCCGAGGCCGCCTTCCTCGATCTCGGCGCCGTAGCCGCGCTCCCGGGTCAGGGCGCACTCGGCGTGGAGGGCTTCGACCGAGGTGATCGTGTTCGGGGTCAGCGCGGTCAGCGGGTCGCGCAGTACGGCTTCGATCTCGTCGTGCGTCAGCTCGGCGAGCAGTGCCTTCCCGAGGGCGGTGGCGTGCGCGGGAAGGGTCCGGCCGACGCGTGACACCAGGTGGGTGGACCTGACCGACTCCCGGGTCTCCAGATACACGACCTCCGCGCCGATGCGGCGGGCGTAGTGCGCGGTGAACCCGGTCTTCTCGCGGACGAGTTCGAGCGCTTCCGTCGCGTAGGGGACCACGGGGTCACGATCGAGATAGGCCGTGCCGCAGATCAGCGCCCGTACTCCGAGGCGATATCGCCCGGTGTGGGAGTCCACCTCCAGCCACCCGGCGTCGAGCAGTGTGCGGAGCAGTCCGTGCAGGCTCGACCTGGGGAAACCGGTACTCAGCTGCAGATCGGCCAGCGACAGCCAGACGCCGTTGGCCGCGAAGGTCTCCAACAGATCGATGGCGCGGCGCGCCGATTTGACCCCCGCCGGCTCGACGGCGTTCTCGCCTGCCGGGGTTCCCGCCTTCTGCGGCATGAGGTGCTCCTCGTCCAGCCGTTGACACGTACGGCACACCACATTAACGTCCCGGGACAGCATTCTCATGCATGAACCGCTATCACGTTAACAGACTCCATTCATGAATGTGAACCGCGAGAGGGGTCAGTGGTGCATCTCCTCGACTGGACAGTGGTGTGCGGCTACTTCGTGCTGATGGTGGTGATCGGCTGGTGGTCCCACAAGAAGGTCTCCAACGTCAGCGACTTCTTCACCGCCGGCGGCAGGATGCCCTGGTGGCTTGCCGGAATCTCCCATCACATGTCCGGCTACAGCGCGGTTCTCTTCGTGGCGTACGCAGGCGTGGCGTACACGAGCGGGATCACGGTCTACTTCTGGGGCTTCGCCAGTATCGGCATCGGAGTCGGCATCGGCAGCTGGCTCTTCGCCGCCAGGTGGAACCGGCTGCGCTCGAAGGTCGGCGTCGCCTCGCCGCTCGAATACCTGGCCAAGCGGTACGACGTCCCGACGCAGCAGGCACTCGCATGGAGCGGCAGCCTGCTGAAGATCTTCGACATCGCGGCCAAGTGGTACGCGGTGGCGACCCTGCTCAACGCCTTCGCCGGGGTCCCCTACCTCTGGGGCATCCTCCTCACCGGCTCGGTCACCCTCATCTACTGCACCGCCGGAGGTCTCTGGGCCGACGCGCTCACCGACTTCGGCCAGTTCGTCATCCAGGCCGTCGCCGCACTCGTGATGATCTGGGTCATCCTCGGCAAGCTCGGCGGTGTGTCCGGTCTCTGGACGATGTGGGCGAAGCTTCCCGAAGGCCACCTCGACCCGGCGACCTCCCGGTACACGACCGTCTTCCTCCTGGTCTACGTGCTGGTGAAGACGCTTGAGTACAACGGCGGCATGTGGAACCTGGCGCAGCGCTACATGGCCGCGCCGAACACCCGCGAAGCACGTCGCGGTGCACGGCTCTCGTCGGCCCTCTACCTTCTGTGGCCGCCGGTCCTGATGTTCCCGATGTTCGCGGCCCCGCTGCTCGTCCCGGGCCTGGGGGACCCCAACACCTCGTACGCCGTGATGACGATGACGTTCCTGCCGCCCGGCCTGATCGGTCTGGTGCTGGCCGGCATCTTCTCGCACACGATGGCGATGGTCTCCTCCGACGCCAACGCGATCTCGTCGGTGATCACCCGGGACATGCTGCCGGTGCTCTGGCGCCGGGCGAGGAGCTTCACCGAAGCGGAAGGCCTGCGGGTGGCCCGGACGGCCACCGTCCTGTTCGTCGTCCTGACGATGGTCGTCGCCACCCAGGCGCAGAACCTCGGTGGTGTGCTCCAGATCGTCGTGTCGTGGGTCGCGGCCCTGATGGGCCCGATATCGGTGCCCTTGTTGCTGGGCATGCTCCCCGCGTTCCGCAACTGCGGGCCGCGTGCCGCGCTGGTCTCGTGGGCGGGCGGGCTGATCGCCTACGCGCTCTGCTACTACGCGTTCGCCGCCAACGCGACGGTCACCGTCGCGATGCCGGTACTGGTTTCGCTGGCCCTCTTCGGCGGACTCGGTCTGCTCGCCCCCGAACGCAGGGAGTCGACCGACGAGATGATCGAACTGGTCGGCAGGGAGGACGACGACATCGCCGGTCGCGCCGGCAACACCCGCATGAGCGGAGCCAGTTCCCGCTCATGACCCTTCAAGAACGCATGCCCCTTCAAGCATGTCCCTTCAAGAACGCACGTCCTTCAAGCATGACCCTTCAAAGACGAAAGAGCGACAAGTTGATGGCACCGCACCACGTCGAGCTCGACGGCCTGCTCGCGTTTCCCCTCACCCCCTTCACCCACGACCTCGCCCTGGACCTGGACGCGTTCGCCGAAACGGTCGAGGGGCACGTGGCAGCCGGTGCCGGAGCACTGTTCGTCGCCTGCGGGACAGGCGAGTTCAGCGCGCTGGCGCCCGACGAGCAGGCCGCGCTCCTGCGCAGGGCGCGCGAAGTGGTCGCCGGCCGGGTGCCGGTCTGGGTGGGCGCCGGAGGCGGCGCGGCGACGGCACGGGCCGGGATCGCGGCCGCACAGGACGGCGGCGCCGACGGCGTCCTCCTCCTGCCTCCGTACCTCGTGTCCGGGCCGCCGTCCGGCCTCGTCGACCACGTGCGGTACGCGGTCAACGACTCGTCCGTCCCGGTCGTCGTCTACCACCGCTCCAACGGCGCGTTCACCCCGAGGTCCGCGGTGACGCTGCTCGACATCCCGTCCGTGGTCGGTCTCAAGGACGGCGTTGGCGACGTCGAGCTGATGACCAGGATCGTCACCTCGATCCGGAGTTCGGAGTCGCCGCGGGCCGAGGACTTCCTCTTCTTCAACGGCCTGCCGACGGCCGAGGTCTCGGCCCGTGCGTACAAGGCGATCGGGGTGGCCCGCTATTCGTCGGCGGTCCACTGCTTCGCGCCACAGATCGCGATCCGCTTCCACGGCGCGCTCGCGGCCGGGGACGACAAGGTCGTCGACGCGCTGCTGGCGGGGTTCTACCTGCCGCTGGTGGCGCTGCGGGACGAGACACCGGGGTTCGCGGTCTCGCTGGTGAAGACCGCCGCACGGCTGCGGGGCGACCGGGTCGGCGGCGTCCGGCCACCGCTCGTCGAACCCGGGGCGGAACAGATCGACCGCCTGGAAAAGATCGTCGAGGACGGCCACGCGCTGCTCTCCGCACTGGACGGTGTGCGCCGATGAAGATAGTCGACGTGGTCCTGACCCCGGTCGCGTTCCGCGACCCGCCGCTGCTCAACGCCATGGGCGTGCACGAACCGTTCGCGCTGCGCAGTGTGGTCGAACTGCGCTGTGAGGACGGCGTGGTCGGTCTCGGCGAGTCCTACGGCGACCTGGCCTTCCTCGATCAGGTGCGGAAGGTGCTGCCGGAACTGACCGGGCACGACGTGTTCGACCTGCCAGGCCTGCGCCGCACCGTGACGCGGGTACTGGGCGGGGCGGTGTTCGCCGACGAGCACGGCCTCACCGGCGGCTTCTCGGTGAGCAAGACCGTCGCCAGCGTCTACGCGCTGTTCGAGGTCGCCTCCTTGGACGCCCAGGGGCACTGCCTGGGCCGTCCGGTGGTCGACCTGCTCGGCGGGCGCGCACGGAACGAGGTCGACTTCTCCGCGTACCTCTTCTACAAGTACGGAGCGCACCTGGACGCCGAACAGGACGTCTGGGGCGAGGTGCTCACACCGGAAGCCCTGGTCGGCGAGGCGAAACGGATGATCGGCCAGTACGGTTTCAAGTCGATCAAGCTCAAGGGCGGCGCGCTGGACCCCGACCGGGAGATGGACGGGATCCGCGCGCTGGCCGAGGCCTTCCCCGGCCACCCGCTGCGTATCGACCCGAACGCGGCCTGGACGGTGGGGACTTCGCTCCGGGTCGCACGGGAACTGGACGGCGTCCTTGAGTACCTGGAGGACCCGACCCCGGGCATCGAAGGCATGGCGAAGGTCGCCGAGCAGGCGAGCATGCCGCTGGCCACCAACATGTGCGTGGTGCGGTTCGAGGACGTCGAGCCGGCGTTCCGGGCCGGGGCCGTCGGTGTCGTCCTCTCCGACCACCACTTCTGGGGCGGTCTGCGCGACACCCAGGCGTTGTCGAAGACCTGCGAGGCCTTCGACGTCGGGCTTTCGATGCACTCCAACAGCCACCTCGGCATCAGCCTCGCCGCGATGGTGCACGTCGCCGCTGCGACCCCGCATCTGACGTACGCCTGCGACACGCACTGGCCGTGGCGCGGCGTCGACGTCATCGCGCCGGGTGCGCTGGAGTTCCGCGGTGGCGCGGTGGCCGTGCCCGACAGGCCGGGCCTGGGCATCGAACTGGATCCGGACGCGCTGGCCAGGGCGCACGAGGACTACGTCCGTTGCGGACAGACCAAGCGGGACGACGTGACGTACATGCGGAAGTTCGTCCCCTCTTTCGAACCGAACACAGCACGGTGGTGACACGGTGCGCGTAGTCGGATACGCCTATCCGTGGGACGTCCTCGACGCACCCGGCTTCGTGGACCGTGCGCGGGAACTCGGGGTCGACGAAGTGGCCGTCGCCCTCTCCTACCACAGCGCCCGCGCCGCCACCCCCTGGTCGCCATCGGGCACTTCGGTACTCGCCCGGCACGCGGCGCTCTACCGTCCGGTGCGCGAGGACGCCTGGCGTGACGCCACGTTACGTCCGGCCGCACCGGACTGGGCCTCGGTTTCCGACAGTGCGGGAGACGCCGTCCGCGTGCTGAACGCGGCCGGTGTGCCCGCCGCCGCGTGGATCGTGCTCACCCACGACTCCCGGCTGGGTACGGAATTCCCTCAGTACGCCGTACGCAACTGCTTCGGCGAGAGCTACCCGTGGGCGCTGTGCCCGTCGCAGCCGGCGGTCCAGGCGTACGCGGCGACGCTGACCGCGGAGTGCCTGGAGGGGCTCGACGTCGCGTCGGTGATCCTCGAAGCCTGTGGCCAGCTCGGCGCGGTGCACCAGCACCAGCACGAGAAGACCGAAGGCGTCTGGTCTCCCGCCGTTGCGCGGCTGATCTCGGTGTGCTGCTGCACGGCCTGCGCCGACGGCTGGGCCGAGTCCGGTGCGAAAGCCGAAGACGTCCGCGACGCCCTGCGGGCCGAGGTCCGTCGCCTGGTGGACGGTGCCGATCTCTCCACCACCGAGGACGAGCTGCCCGCCGAGCTGAGGACCACGATCCTCGGAACCCGGCAGCGGGGCACCGACCGGCTTCGGCGCGGTGTGCTCGCCGCGATCGGGCCCGGCACCAGGGTCGTCCTGCACGGCGCGCTCGACCCCTGGGCGACCGGGGCACTTCCCGGCCTGACCCCGGCCGCGGCCGCCGACGTCGATGCCGTGGTGCTGCAGAACTGGGCACCCGGCCGGGCAAGTGTCGACGCCGTCGCGCAGGCCCGGCAGCAGCTTCCGTCCACCGTGGACGTCGGCAGCTACGTCACCGCGGTGGCGGCTGGCCCGGTCCCCGACATGCTGGCCTACGTCACGGAACTGGCCGAGGCCGGCGCCGCCGAACTGCACCTCTACCACCTCGGGTTGGCCGGTCCCGGCCGCCTGGAGGACATGCGCGCCGCCACGGACGTGGCGCACGCTTCGCGAAGGAAGGGCTCATGACCCAGGACACCGATTCCGCCACCTTGGAGCGCGTGCTCGTCGGCGCCGCGGCAGCGGCCGGACCGGCAGCCGCCGCGACCCCCGCCGAGCGCGCGGCCCGGCTGATCGCCGTCGCCGACGCGCTCGACGACGCGGCCGAGGAACTCATCGCCCTGGCAGCGGCCGAGACGCACCTGCCGCCCGCACCGCGGCTGACGGGCGAGCTCGCCAGGACGACGTTCCAACTGCGCCTGTTCGCCGGTGAGCTCGACGAGGGGCACTTCCTCGGAGCCACGATCGACCATGCGGACGCCGCGTGGCCGATGGGTGCGCGTCCCGACATCCGGCGGCTGCTGATTCCGGTCGGCCCGGTGCTGGTGTTCGCCGCAGGCAACTTCCCGTTCGCCTTCAGCGTCGCGGGCGGGGACACGGCGTCCGCGCTGGCCGCAGGCTGCCCGGTCGTCCTCAAGGCGCACCCGGGGCACCCACAACTGTCCGACAGGACAGGTTCGTTGGTGCACGAGGCGCTGGTCGCGGCAGGGGCGCCGGAGGGGATCCTCGCGGTCGTCCACGGAGTCGACGTCGGTGTCACGGCACTGCGTGACGAGCGGATCGCGGCGGCTTCGTTCACCGGTTCGGTGCCGGGCGGGCGCGCGTTGTTCGACATCGCGAACGGCCGCCCGCGCCCGATCCCGTTCTACGGCGAACTCGGCAGCGTCAACCCGGTCGTCGTCACACCGGGTGCGGTCGCCGCGCGCGGCGAGGCTGTCGCGAGGGCGTACGTGGGTTCGTACACCCTGGGCGCCGGCCAGTTCTGCACCAAGCCCGGCCTGCTCCTCCTGCCGGAGGGCCATGGCCTCGACGGCACGTTGAAGGAGGCCGTTTCCGCCGTCGCCGCCCAACCGATGCTGAACGAGCGCATCGCGGAGGGCTACACGCGCGTGCTGTCCGGGATCCGTGAGGTGCCGGGTGTCGAGGCGCTGGCGGAGTCCGTACAGGACGGTCCGGGGTTCACACCGGCCCTGCTGAGCATCGGCGGCAAGGAGTTCCTGGCCGCGGGCACGGGCGTGCACCAGGAGTGCTTCGGTCCGTCGTCGCTGGTGGTCACCTACGCCGACCGGGCCGAACTGGTGCGCCTGCTCGATGAACTCGAACCGGGACTCACCGCGACCGTGCAGGGCGAGACGAGCGAAGCCGAGCTGGTGCGCGGCCTGCTGCCGTCGCTCGTCAAGCGCGCGGGCCGGTTGCTGTGGAACGAATGGCCGACCGGAGTCACGGTCAGCTGGGCGCAGCAGCACGGCGGTCCTTACCCGGCGACCACCTCGCCGACGTCGACCTCCGTGGGCACCGCCGCCGTCGAGCGCTTCGTCAGGCCCGTTGCCTGGCAAGGCTTCCCGGACGCGTTGCTGCCGGACGCCCTGCGGGACGACAACCCGTGGAGCCTCCCGCGCCGTACGGACGGCCGGCGGACGGTACCCGGCCGGTAGAGGCCGTACGGAGTCAGGCCAGCGAAGCGGCGTGGGCGGGGTCGATGGCGTGCTGGAGCGGCAGGCCCTGGACGAAGCGGTGGAGTTCGTCGAGCACGAGCAGCCCGAGGCGGTGGCGTTCGGCGCCCAGTGCACCGGCGAGATGGGGCGTCAGGACAACGTTGGGAAGGTCGAAGAGTGGCGAGCCGTGGGCCGGGGGCTCCGGGTGGGTGACATCGAGTACGGCGGTGAGGTCGGGCCTGGCGCGCAGCACCCGCGCCGCGGCCGTCTCGTCGACGAGCGCGCCCCGCGCGGTGTTGATCAGCGTCGCGCCAGGACCCAGGGAGTTCAGCAGCCGTGCCCCGACCGTGCCGCGGGTCTCGGGCAGGAGCGGTGCATGGAGGCTGACGACGTGGCAGGTGGCGAAGAGTTCCTCGATGCCGATGAGCCGGACGCCCGCCTGCCGGGCGGTTTCCGGGGAGGCGACGGGGTCCGTGGCGCAGACGTCGACGTCGAAGCGGCCGAGATGGGCCGCGACGAGCCGGCCGATGTGCCCGAGCCCCAACAGGCCCACCCGCGACCGGTAGGCGCCCGGCACCGCGACGTCGCGCGGGTAGCGGCGGCTGCTCGCCACGTCCCGCGCGATGCGGTGCGTCTGCTTCAGTCCGAGGAGGACCTGGGCGAGGGTGAACTCCGCCACCGGGACGGCGTTGGCCGCGGCCGCGGAGACGATCGGTATGCCGCGCTCCCAGAAGGCGGGCGTGGTCAGGTGCCGGACGGATCCCGCCGCGACCAGGACGGCCCGCAGCCGAGGGGCGTGCCCCAGGAGGGCGGCGTCGAGGACGGGCGCGCCCCACCCCGTGAGCAGGACGTCGACCCGTCTCAGCACGGCGGGGTCCTCGGCGAGCTGCTGCCGGGTGAGGGGCGGTCCCTGCCGGTCCACCAGCCGGTCGATCCCGGCCAGTACCTCGGGCGGGTAGACGTCCGCCCGGCGTTCTTCCTCCATGACCAACAGGGCTGTCGGTGTCGGTACGGTGGTCGGCTCGTTCATGTCGGTTCTCCTCTGCCTGTTCACCGGCGGCCCGTCAGGCGGCCGGCCAGCGGCCTCTGGTCGGATGCGTGGGCAAGTGTCCGACCGGATGCCGCGGACCGGCGTGGCTTGTTGACCACTCGGGCCAGGCGACTCGCAGGGACCATACATCGGATCACTGGAATGTCATCGGCTGAAGTCCGGATGTCCGGTCCTCGCCGGATTGGCCTCTTTCGGAAATTGAATCCTCATATTCATCGGACTATTGACCGCTGAATCGGACCCCGTTACCGTCCCAGCAAGCGCTTTCTAGGTCAACTGCGCAGCAGCGAAACGGGAGTTGTCATGCAGAGATCGCGATGGATCGGTGCGGGTTTTCTCGCCTCGGCACTGGTCCTCACCAGCTGTACATCCGGGTCTGCGGGAGTGGATGCCAAGCAGAACTCCAAAGCGCCGCTGGAACTCTGGACCAGGACGACACCGGGCGGACCGGGGGAGCAGGGGACGCTCAGGCTCGCCAAGGCCTTCGAGAAGGCCACGGGCTTCAAGGTCAAGGTCACGGCCATCTTCGACGACTTCGAGACCAAGCTGCAGCAGCGGGCCGCGCAGAAGCACCTCCCCGACATCGTCATGAACGACGTGACGCAGCTCGGGGCGATGCACAGCCAGGGCCTGCTCCGGGAGATCGACCTGGGCAGGATCAAGAACAGCAAGGAGCTCATCGGCCAGGGGCTGGACTCCGGCAAGAGCGTGGACGGCAAGCAGTACGCACTGCCGTACTCGGCGCAGGCGTCCGCGCTGCTCATCCGCAAGGACTGGCGACAGAAGCTGAAGCTCGCCGCCCCGCGGAGCTGGGACGACTTCGCCGCGATGGCCAAGGCCTTCACCACCCGGGACCCCGACGGCAACGGCAGGCCGGACACCTCCGGCCTCGCCGCCCCGCTCTCCACCAAGCGCGGCTACGCCTCCTGGTACTTCTCCAACTTCCTGTGGGCCGCGGGCGGGGACTTCATCACCGAGGCCGGCAAGGGCACGTACCGACCGGCGATGACCGGCAAGGCGTCCGTCGAGGCCATGCAGTGGTTCCGTGACCTCGGCTGCAAGGACAAGGCCGTCCAGCCGGGTTCCGTGACCATGGACACCCCGCCGACGAACGAGACGTTCGAGGCGGGCAAGGCCGGCATGTACGTCGTCGGCCCGTACATGCTGCCGCGGTTCGACGAGAGCCTCGGCAAGGACAAGTACGAGGTCGTGCCCATGCCCAAGGGGCCGAAGGACGCCACCGTCCTCGCCGAGGGCGGTTCCGTCTACCTGATGGCCGGCTCCGAGAACCGGGTCGGCCAGGACGCCTTCGCCGACTTCGCCGTCTCCGACCAGGGCCAGAAGATCGGGATGGCGGGCGACACCGGCTTCGTCGTACAGCTCCCCGTCAACAAGACGGTGAACATCTCCCAGGTCCGTCCCGACCCCCGCTGGAAGACCTACTCCGAGGTGTACCGGGATTCCGGGCGCTACGCGCCTTCCATCCCGAACTGGACCCCGGTGCGGCAGGCGACGGCGGACACCGTGAACGCGCTGATGGCCGACTGCGGCCTGGACATCAAGGCCAAGCTGGGTGAGCTCGACAAGCAGCTCGCCGGCATTCTCAAGGAGCAGGGGATCGCCGCGTCATGAGCCTCGACCAGGCCGACCCGGCCGCTCCTCCGGCGGCCGGCCCTGCCACCCGCGCAGCGGGCCGCCGGGGCAGAGGGGCCGCCGGCCGCCGGAGGAACGGCCGCAGGTCGGGCCGGTGGTGGACGCCCTGGCTGTTCCTCGCTCCCGCCCTGCTCCTCTTCCTGTACTTCAAGTTCATCCCCATGCTCAGCGCACTCACCATGTCCTTCCAGGAGGTTCAGCCCTACCTGGGAAACAGGTGGGTGGGTACCGAGAACTACGCCACGGTGCTCCAGTCACTCGGTTTCCGCGAGGCCGCGTGGCACACCGTCGTCCTCGCCGCCGGGCAGACGGCCGGCTCGATGGCTCTCGGCCTCGCCCTCGCGCTGCTGATGGAAGGGCAGAGCCGCCGCCTGGGATTCGTGCGCTCCGCGGCGTTCCTCCCGGTGGTGGTGCCGATCGCGGTCGTCGCCGAGCTGTGGCGGATCATGTACCACCCGACCGAGGACGGGATGCTCAACTCCCTCCTCGGCCTGGTGGGGTTCGGTCCCTCGGGGTTCATCAACGACCCCGACTCGTCGATGGCCTCCATCATGCTCACCGGCATCTGGCGGGGCGCCCCCTACGACATGATGATCTTCCTCGCCGGTCTGACGAGCGTGGACCGCGGTCTGTACGAGGCCGCCAAGGTCGACGGCGCGTCCAGGTGGCAGCGGGTGCGGTACGTGACGGTGCCCGGACTGCGCTCGGTGTTCTCGATCCTGTTCATCCTCGCCGCGATCCGTGGACTGCGGGTGTTCACCGAGGTGTTCCTGCTCACCAACGGAGGGCCCGACGGCTCCACCGAGGTCGTCATGACCCTCATCTACAAGCTCGGCCTTGAGCAGAACCGGCTCGGCGTCGGTGCGGCGGGAGCCGTCCTGCTGTTCGTCGCGACGCTGATCCTGACCGTCGTCGTCCAACTGCTGCGGCGGAGGGAAAGCAAATGACCGCGCCGACCAAGACGGTGCCGACCAGTACCGCGCCGACCGAGACCGCGCTGGGCCTGACCGAGAGCCGGAGCACCGGCGGACGGATCCTGAAGGCCGTCCTCTACCTGCTGGTCCTGATCGTCTTCGGCGGGCCGCTGCTCGCTCTGCTCGTCAGCGCCTTCGGCCACGTCAAGGACCCGACGCAGCTGAGCGTCATCCCCTCGGGGATCACGCTGGACAATTTCCAGGTCGCCTTCGACCAGGGCGTGCTCACGTACCTGCTGAACTCGTTCTTCGTGGTCGGCTTCGGGCTGCTGCTCCAGGTGACCGTGTCCGTCCTGGCCGGATACGCGCTGGCCAGGAAGGTATTTCCCGGGATGACGCTGGTGCTCGTCGCCATCCTGGCGACGCTGATGCTGCCCGAGGAGATCCTGGCCCTCCCGCTGTCCCTGATCCTCTCCGACCTGCCGGTCCTCCACTTCAACCTCATCGGCACACTGGCCGGAATGATCGTCCCGCTGGGCGCCTGGGGATTCTCCATCCTGGTGATGACCGAGTTCATGAAGGACGTGCCCCGGGAACTGGAGGAGGCCGCCCGCATCGACGGCGCCGGAGATCTGCGCATCTTCTTCCAGATCATCCTGCCGATGTGCAAGCCCGCCCTGGGCGTCATCGGGGTCTTCGGCTTCACCATGATCTGGGACCAGTACCTGCTGCCCCTCCTCGTCTCCGTCGACGCCTCTTCCTACACGCTCCCGCTGGCACTGCGGACCCTGCGGATCGACCCCGACGTCACCCCCGGCGTGGTGATGGCCGCCGCCCTGCTGGCCCTGCTGCCCTCCGTGATCGTCTTCCTGTTCTTCCAGCGCTCGTTCGTCAGCGGTCTGTCCTCCGGGGCCCTGAAGGGCTGACGCCGCACATCCAACATCCCCTGCGACAAGGAGCGATTCCCCATGCCCCCGCACACAGACACTCCGTCGGCGCACCCGTCCGGGGCCCCGGACACCGAAACAGCCCCGGACACCGAAACAGCCCCGGACACGGAAACAGCCCCGGACACGTCCTGGTTCAGCACCGCCCGGTTCGGCATGTTCGTCCACTGGGGCCTCTACTCCCTCGCCGCACGGCATGAATGGGTGAAGAACCGGGAGGAGTTGACCGACGAGCAGTACCAGGTCTACTTCGACCACTTCGCCCCCGACCGCTACGACCCGGTCCAGTGGGCCAGGTCGGCCAAGGCCGCGGGCATGCGGTACGTCGTCCTGACCGCCAAGCACCACGACGGCTTCTGCCTGTGGGACAGCGCCCTCACCGAGTACAAGGTCACCAACACCCCGCACGGCCGCGATCTCGTCGGCCCGTTCGTCGAGGCGTGCCGCGCCGAAGGGCTGGGGGTCGGCCTCTACTACTCGCTGATCGACTGGCACCATCCGTCCTTCCCCGTGGACGGCACCCATCCGCAGCGCGACGACGAGGAGTTCAAGGCGGCGCATGCCGACCGGGACATCCGCGACTACCAGCGCTATCTGCACGGCCAGGTCCGCGAACTGCTGACCTCGTTCGGACGCGTCGACTACCTCTTCTTCGACTTCTCGTACGCCGGGCGCACCTGGTGGGGCGGCAAGGGGCCCGACGACTGGGACTCCCCGCGACTCCTGGAGACGATCCGCGAACTCCAGCCGCACGTACTCGTCAACGACAGGACCGGCCTTCCCGGTGACTTCGTCACCCCCGAGCAGTACCAGCCCTCAGGGCCGATGACCGCCGATGACGGGCGCCCCGTGCTCTGGGAGGCCTGCCAGACGCTCAACGGGAGTTGGGGATACGACCGCGACAACCTCGACCACAAGAGCGCCGACCTGCTGATCCGGATGCTCGTCGACGGGGTGTCCAAGGGCGGCAATCTGCTGCTCAACGTGGGCCCCACCGGCCGCGGCGACCTCGACCCGCGCGATCTCGCGGTCCTCGGGGAGATCGGCCGGTGGACGGAACTGCACGAGAGGTCGGTCCGCGGCTGCGGCCCATCGCCGTACACCGCCCCCGCCGAATGCCGGTACACCCAGCGCGGCGACCGGCTCTACGTCCACCTGTTCGCCTGGCCGCTGCGTCATCTGCACCTGCCGGGCCTCGCAGGCCGGGTGCGTTACGCCCAGTTGCTGAACGACGCGTCCGAGATCGTCCGGATCCACATCGCCCCGGACCGGCCCGCGGTCAACACCGAGATGGGCGGACAGCCCGCCGGGACGCTCACCCTCCAGATCCCGGTCCGGCGCCCCGACACCCCCGTACCCGTCATCGAACTGTTCCTGGACACCTCGGCCGACGACGACACCGACAGGGCCGACGGCTGAGCCGGACCCCGGTCCACCTCCTTTCCCCCGGACCCCGGTCCACCAGCTCACGGAGGCATCATGCAACGCCGCACGTTCCTCAGAGGCACCGCGGCAGGGGCGGCGCTGGCCGCCGCCCCCGTCGGAGGACCGCTGACCGCAAGCGCGACGGCGGCCCCGGCGGCCGTCGGTTCACTGGACGAGCTCCAGGCCGCGATCGACCGGGCCCGCCCGGGGGAGCGGATCGTCGTGGCCGACGGCACGTACACCGTCCCCTCGGACCGGCCCCTCACCATCCGGAACAAGCGGGGCACCGAGCGCGCGCCCGTGACCATCGTCGCCAGGACCCGGGGCGGTGTCGTACTGAACGGCGAACAGAGCTTCGTCTTCGCGGCGTCCCGCCACATCACCCTCAGCGGCTTCTCCTTCCGGCAGAGCAGCACTCTGGACATCCCCCCGGACTGCTCGCACATCAGGCTCACCCGCAACGACTTCCAGCTTGCCGACATCGAGGGCCTGCACTGGGTGATGGTGCGCGCGGACGACAGCGAGGTCGACCACAACCACTTCCACGGCAAGAGCACGCTGGGCATCTACCTCGGTATCGAGGGCGCGGGCGAGGCGGAGATGGCCCAGCGCGTTCACGTACACCGGAACTACTTCTCCGACCACAGCTTCACCGGGGCCAACGGCGGGGAGCCCATCCGGCTCGGTGTCAGCCCCCGGGCGCTGTCCGGTGCCAAGGCGGTCGTGGAGTACAACCTGTTCGAGCGCTGCGACGGCGACCCCGAAGCGATCTCGGTGAAGTCCTCGGACAACACCGTCCGGTACAACACCATCCGCGACAGCTTCGGCGGGATCGTGCTGAGGCACGGCAACCGCAACCGGGTGGAGGGCAACTACGTCGTCGCCGGCACGGAAGGCGTACGGATCTACGGCAACGACCACGTGATCGTCAACAACTACCTCGCCGGTCTGTCCGGCCGCGCCCTGGTGATCGGCAGCGGTTCGGCGCGCGACCACGTGCCCGGCGAGACGCCCGACGCGCGGCGCGGCAACGACGCCGCCGACCGGGTCCTCGTCGCGTACAACACCCTGGTGAACAACCAGGTCACACTCTCCGGGGAGAGCCAGCGCCCGCACGAGCCGCGGGACGTCACCGTGGCCGACAACCTGCTCGTCGCGGACTCGGGTCATCTGGTCGCGATGGCGAACACCGTACGTTTCACCTGGTCGGGCAATCTCCTGTGGGGCGGAGCCGGCGACGGCAACATCCCCGCCGGCGGCGGCACCCGCATCGACCCGAAGCTGGTTCCGGGCCCGGACGGGATCGTCCGGCCGGCCGCCGACAGCCCGGCGATCAACGCCGGCACACTCCGGTGGCCGCCCGTCACCCACGACATCGACGGGCAGCCACGCGGCAGGGCCCGGGACGTGGGCGCGGACGAATACTCCCGGCGGGCACCGAGGCGCGCGCCGCTGACCTCGGCAGACGTCGGTCCGCGGGCCCGCTGAGCGCACCTCGTACGCACGCCGTACGCACCTCGTACGCCCCCCCACACCCGGCGGCGCGGAGTCCCCGTCCGCAACTTCCCCCCCCATCAGGAGGCACCATGCAACGACGCACGTTCCTCAGAAGCACCGCGGTGGCAGCACTCGTCGCCGTGCCCCTCGCTCCTTCGCTGTCGGGGAGCGCATCGGCGACCGAACTACCGGTCGCCTCCCTGGCCGAACTTCAGAGAGCGATCAACGGCGCCGCACCCGGTGACCGGATAGTGGTCGCCGACGGCACCTACACCGTGCCGTCGGGGAGCGCGATCAACATCTCCGGCAAGAACGGCACCGGTACCTCGCAGATCAGCATCGTCTCGAAGACCCCCGGCGGTGCCGTGCTGCGCGGCGCACGCGGCTTCGTCCTCAGCAATTCGAGCAACATCACCATCAGCGGTTTCTCGTTCCGCCAGAGCACCACGATGGAGATCCCGGCGAGCTGCTCGTCGATCCGGCTGACCCGCAACGACTTCCAGTTCGCGGACACCGGCGACCCGTACTGGGTCGTCGTGCGGGCGAACGACTCGAAGATCGACCACAACCACTTCCACGACAAGACCACCGCCGGCATCTTCATCGTCGTCGACGGCCCGGGCTCGACCGGCATGGCCCAGAACCTGCACATCTTCAGGAACCACTTCTCCGACCACAGTTTCACGGGGTCCAACGGCGGGGAGCCGATCCGGCTCGGAGTCAGCGGCCGGGCGCTGTCCGGTGCCAAGGCGGTCGTGGAGTACAACCTGTTCGAGCGCTGCGACGGCGCCCCCGAAGCGATCTCGGTGAAGTCCTCGGACAACACCGTCCGGTACAACACCATCCGCGACAGCCGCGGCGGAATCGTGCTGCGGCACGGCAACCGCAACCGGGTGGAGGGCAACTACCTGATCGACGGCACCGACGGAATACGCCTCTACGGAAACGACCACAGAATCGTCAACAACTACCTCAGCGGGCTGTCGGGCCGTGCGCTGGTGATCGGCAGCGGAACCACGCGCGACCACAACTCGGGCGAGACGCAGGACGAAAGGCGGGGCAACGACGCCTGCGACCGCGCGGTGATCGTGCACAACTCCCTGCTGAACAACACCGGCACGCTCTCGGGCGAGACCCGTAAGTACGAGCCGAGGGACGTGGTCGTCGCCGACAACCTGCTGGTCGGCAACTCCGGCAGTCTCGTCGCGATGGGAGCCACCACCCGCTTCACCTGGCAGACCAACATGGTGTGGGGCAGTGCCAGCAACGGCAACATCCCCTCCGGCGGCTTCACCCGGGCCGATCCCCGGCTCGTCCGGGGCCAGGACGGTGTCCTGCGACTGTCGTCGGGAAGCCCGGCCATCGGCGCCGCCACGCTGGGCAGCCCGGACGTGGCAGACGACATCGACGGGGACAAGCGCGGCAGCGCGCGCGACATCGGCGCCGACGAGTACGCGACAACTCCCGCTCTCCGGCACCCTCTCACCGCCGCGGACGTGGGCCCGAACGCAGCATGAGCGGCACCCGGGGACGGGGACGGACGACCCGATCCGTCCGCCCAGTCCCGCCCCGACCGGCCCCGACCGGCCCCGTCCTCGGGTGGATCACGCAAGAGCTTCCGCAGGACAACGGTAGAAAGGCAGTGAAGTGACCGAGGAAGTGACCGAGGAAGTGACCGACGAGATCGGTGTGACCAGGCTCGGCCTGTGCTCGGTCACCTTCCGTCGGCTGCCCGCCGCCGAGGTCGCGCGGTGCGCCGCGGGCGCGGGCCTGGAGGTGGTCGAGTGGGGAGCGGACGTACACGCGCCGCCGGGGGAACCCGGCACCGTCCGCGCGGTCCGTGAGATTTCCGACCGGTACGGGCTCGCCTGTTGTTCGTACGGTTCGTACTTCCGCGCCGCGCCGGGCGAACTGACCGAATTCCCGGCCGTCGCCCGGGCCGCGGTCCTCCTCGGGGCGCCGCGGGTACGGGTCTGGGCGGGCGGAACCGGATCGGCGGCCACCCCGCCGGACGCGCGGCGCACGACCGTGGCCTGTCTGCGGGAGGCGGGCCGGATCGCTGCGGACCACGGACTGGAGCTCGCACCGGAGTTCCATCCGGGAACGCTCACCGACACCGTCGCCTCGACCGTCCAACTACTGGACGAGGTGGGCGCGGACAACGTCCGCACCTACTGGCAGCCGCCGCTCGACGTCCCCGACGAGGAGGCGCTGGCGGGGCTCGCCGAGCTCGGCGACCGGGTCACCGCCGTGCACGCCTTCTCGTGGTGGCCGGGCAACAGCCGGCTGCCGCTGGCCGAACGCGAGGGCCTGTGGGCCGCCGCACTCCGCCTGCTGGACGGCCGACGCGTCGAGGCGCTGCTGGAGTTCGTGCCCGGCGACGATCCCGCCGTGCTGGGACGCGAGGCCGCGACGCTGCGGCGCGCCGCAGTGCAACGACCGCTTCAGCAGCGGTAGTTGACCGGCATGCGAGAGAACGACGACCGCCTCGTCTCCCACGCCACTCCACCCCACCCCACTCCACCCCAGGCCACACGCGACGCAGGACGGCAGACATGCACATCAAGGATGACGACACGCTCCTGTTCATCGGTGACTCCATCACCGACGCGGGCCGCGACCGGGCAGATTCCGCGTCGCTCGGCAACGGGTACGTCCACGAGATCGCGCAGACCCTGCGCGACCGCGCGAACGACCGCGCGAACGACCGCGCGAACGACCGGGCGAACGACCGGGCGAACGCCGGGTCCGGACCCGCCCCGGGACCCTCCCCCCGGGTCATCAACAAGGGACTCAACGGCAATCGTGTGTACGACCTCGAATCCCGCTGGAGCACCGACGTCACCGACCTCCGGCCCACCGTGGTCACGGTCAAGATCGGAATCAACGACACCTGGCGGCGCTACGACCGCGGACTCCCCAGCCCGGTCCACGAGTTCGAAGCGTGCCTCGACCGTCTCCTGGCGGGCACCGCGCAGACCCTCGCCGCACGGCTGGTCGTCATCACCCCCTTCCTGCTTCCCGTCACCCCGGAGCAGGAAGGCTGGTTCGACGACCTGTTGCCCCGTACCGACGCCGTCCTGCGGGCAGCTCACGGCAACGGAGCCCAGGTGGTCCGCGCGGACCTCGCCCTGCTCAGCGCGGCACAGGACCGGGCGGCGGCGGAACTGGCCCCGGACGGCGTCCACCCGAGCCCTCTCGGCCACCGGCTGATCGCCGATGCCTGGCTCGCCGCGGCCGATGCCCGCACCCCGGACCCGCGACGGTAGCGCCCGTACGAGGGGACGCCGTCGGAGGTTCTTCACCGAGCGGGTACGAGCCGACCTGGGCCCGTGTGCTCTCCAGAGCACGGAACTCGGCCTGGTTCACGACCAATCATCCGACCATCGTCGAACCCCGACCTGACCCATGTCCCCAAAGGGCGTTCGGCCCGGTCAGGGTCGGCGACGCGGCCTGTCCGACACCGCCGCCTGATCCTTTTCAGGCGGCTCGGCCGACGTCCAGCCGTTCGGCCGACGGCTCATATCCAGCCGCGCTGTAGGTGGCGACGGCGGCAACGTTCGAACTCGGGGTGCAGACGAGTGCGCTTGATGCACCCAGTTCACGCAGCGCCGCCGCAGCGGCGACGCTGATCGCCGTCCCGTAGCCGCGACCGCGATGGTCGGCGTGCACGCCCACCGGCTCCAGCAGGCCGGGCCTGCCGGGTCCGGCCGACCAGACCGTCGCCGCGGCCACCGCGTTGTCCTGGTCGTCGTAGCCGATCAGGCAGCGGGCGTCGGCATAGACCGGCCCGGCCGCGAGGACGTGCCAGATCTCCTCGGTGAACCTCGGGCTGCCGAACGCCGAGCGGTGCACCGCGGTCCGCACCCCCGCCGTCTTGGGACCGGCTACCTCGATCCGCAGACCGGAGTCCTTCACCGGCTCGGCGAGGTCGTGGCGCAGCGGCGTCCACGGCTCGTCCAGATGCCAGCCCGCCTCCAGGAGGACCTCGCGGAGCAGGGCGCCGTGGGGGATTTCGAGGCCGACCTTCCCGGGCGGCAGGACCCCGCGCTCCGGATCATTGAGGTCCGCCAGCAGCCGGCGCGCCAGATCACCGTCCTGTCGCAGGTCCGGCGCGGTCGTCAGGCGCAGTACATCAGGGTCGTCCAGATATCCGACGGCAACGATCCGTCCGTCCACGCTCCAGGTGCGGACGGCCGCGGCCAGCCTCTCCGCACCCAGCGCCCAGGCCCAGCCGAGGTCTCCCGGATGGAGTTGCAGCGGCGTGCGGTCGTCCTGCCACACGCGGAGGGCATCCACGGCCCTGGTCAGCCCGTCGACACCGGGCTCATTCAGAACGATCTTCATGTCGCGCATCCCACACCATCACGGGGACCGGTCGCACCTGGTTTTACTCAGCCAGCCAGCCAGCCAGCCAGCCAGCCAGCCAGCCAGCCAGCCAGCCAGCCAGCCAGACCGACAGGACACGCCCTGGATGCGGGTTTGGGAGCCATGGTCCTCGGCGGACTGGGACGACGCCGTCTCCGCATCCGGACGCTCCGGACCAAGGTTTGTCAACCTCCGCGGGCCGGCTTTTGAAGCTAGGCGGAACTTCGCTCCTCTCCCACCGGGCGACGGAGGGCGCCTCTTACCCTGAAGAGCACCTGGAGGGAGAACATCGGATGTCCGAGAGATGTCGAGAATTCGGTGAATGAGTGAACTCATGGGGAGCAGAGCCCAGGGGGCAGTGGTCCGAGCCCGGGGTGAGCTTCGCGCATCGCATGCGTGGACGACGTCTCGCCGCCCCACGCCGGCACTACGGCTCTTCTCCTCCGCCCCGGCCCGAGCCGGACGCCCGGGAGGCTTTGCCGGTCGGCGCGGACGGTGTCGTGTGCGGTTCCTTGCACAACCGTTCCTTGCACAGCTATTCCTTGCACCACCGTTGGCGGCCCCGCCCGCCGGGCGCCCCGTGTCCCGTTCTGTGAAAGGACGCTGTCGTGCACTTGTCCCAGCAAGCGAGCCGGGTACTGGGCTCCCGGACGACCAGAGCACGTAACCGGGCCGAGGCGCTTCGTTCGCGAGGTGTCGACGTCGTCAACTTCGCGGCCGGTGAGCTGGATCTCCTCCCGCCGGAAGCTCTTCGCCACGCGCTGTACGAGGCCGCGCGGGGTGCCACGAACCGTTACACGGAAACCGCTGGGCTTCCCGAGCTGCGTGCGGCCCTCGCCGACCGGATCTCCTCGCTGTCGGAGGTCAACCGCACCCCGGGTGAAGTGATGGTCACCACCGGTGCCAAGCACGGACTGTATCTGGCCTGTCTGGCTCTGCTCGACCCCGGTGACGAGGTGCTGATCCCGCAGCCGGGCTGGGGCACCTTCACGGCCCAGGTCCGGCTGGCCGGAGCCACCCCGGTACCGGTGGAGACCTCCGGCTCCGAATTCGTCCCCCTGCCCGAGCAGTTGGAGCGAGCGCGTACGGGGCGCACGCGCATGGTCGTCGTGAATACCCCCAACAACCCCACCGGTGTGGTCTGTCCGCCCGAGACACTGGCCCGCATCGCCGCATGGGCGGTGCGCCACCGCCTGTGGATTCTCTTCGACGAGTCCTACGGGGAGTTGGTGCTTCCCGGAGCCGTGCACGCCCACCCGGTGGCCCTGGTGCCCGAGGCGCGGGAGGTCACCGTCACCGTCGGTTCGTTCTCCAAGAGCTTCGCGGTCACCGGGTGGCGTGTGGGACACGTACACGGCCCGGCTCCGGTCATCGAGGCGATGAAGAACCTGCAGAGCCACACCACTTCCAGCGCCAGCAGCGTGGCGCAGTATGCGGTGCTGCCCGCCGCGCGCGGGGAACTGGACACCTTCGTCGCCGACGTGCGCAGCACCCTGCGGGCACGACATGCTCTGGTCGGAGCGGCGCTGCGGGAGATCCCGCAGGTGACAGCCGTCACTCCGCAAGGCGCCTTCTACTACTTCCTCGACTTCCGTACGGTCGTCGGCGGCAAGCTGGGCGGCGTTCCGGTGGCCGGCTCCGAGGCGCTCGCGGACGTTCTGCTGGAGCAGGCACACATCGCTCTCACGCCGGGCAAGGCCTTCGGCGCCGACACCTGTCTGCGGCTGTCCTACGCCATCGGAACGGACCGCATCGCCGAAGGCCTCACCGCCCTGAAGCGGGTGATAAGCCGTGCCGAGTGACAGCAGGCCCTTGATCGTCTACTTCGGTTCGGTCCAGCGCCCCGAGTGCTATGCCGGGTTGCTGGGAGCGGATGTCGCACTGGGACTGCTCAAGGACACCGGCTCGGTGCACTCCCTGGAGCCGGAGGAATTCGATGTCATCGGCCGAGTGCCGTTCTCGGCAGGGGCGGAGGCGGTCTGCCGGCACCTCAAGGAGCTCGCACACGGTAGGGATCTGGAGTCGGTCATCAACGTGGACGAGGCACTGGTGGAGATGTGGGCCGAGGTCTGTGCCAGGCTCGGGCTGCCGTCGATGAGCCGCACCGCAGCCGCCACCGTCCGCAGCAAGTCCCTGATGCGCCGACGGTTCGCCGAGGACGTCGGGGCGCATGTCTCGTGCCGGTCGCGGTCCGTCCGCGGGGAGGCCCAGGCGCTCCGGTTCGCGGCGGACGTCGGCTACCCGGTGGTGGTCAAGCCCGAGAACCTCTGGGGCAGTTACTTCGTCTCCCGGTGCGACGACGCCGACGCGCTGTTGCGCGCGTACCGGGACATCCGTGTGGCGGGGCCCCGGTTCGCGGCCGCGCAGTGTGTTGACGCCCCGCCGGTCGATGTCCTGGTCGAAGAGTTCCTGCCCGGTACCAATCACTCGGTCGAATGCCTGGCCCTCGGCGACCGGGTGTGGACCACACCGGTGGTCGACGTGGTGACCGGGGCCGATCTGGGCGGACACGACTTCCACCACTTCGCGCGGGTCACCGCGAGCCGTCTGACCGGACAGGAACAGCGCCACCTGCGGGAACTGGCCGCGGACGCCGTGCGCGCCGTGGGGATCGACCGGGGCATCGCCCATGCGGAGTTCGTCCACGGCCCGGAAGGACCCAAGCTGATCGAAGTGGGCGGACGCCCAGGGGGCAACCGCATCTCCCTCATCCACGCGGCGCACGGCATCGACCTGCTGGCCGGGTACCGCGACGTCCTGCGCGACCGGGAGCCCGCGGTCACTCCTTCACGCGAGGGCGCGGCTGCTGTCGTCACCCCCTATCCCGTACGGCCTGGCATCCTCACCGCCTACCACGGCCTCGATGAGATACGCGCACTGTCCAGCGTCGTACAGGTCGATCTGCACAAGCATCCGGGCGACTCCGTCCGGCCCCGCAAGGACGGCGCGCTCATCCCCCTGCACATCGCCCTGTACGCCGACGGGCCGGAGCAGTTGTGGGCCGATCTGCAAGAGGTCCGGCTGCTGTGCGAAAGCCTCTTCCAGGTCGTTCCCGAAGCCGCTCCCGAAGAACACGCGCACATGTCGGACCGGACTCCCCGGCCGGCAACGGGCACATGAGGGGCGAGCACGCCCACCATGACCCGACCACACACATCCGCACCGTCGACACGAGGAGCACCGCCATGCTCAAGCCCGTCACCTACCCGTCGTTCCGCTCCGTCCTGGCACACCGCCAGTCGCAAGGGAAGGCCGCTCGCCTCGTCGGAGCGCACGACACGCTGGGCGGCCGGCTCGCCCAAGAAGCCGGTTTCGACGGAGTGTGGGCCTCCAGCCTCGAAATCTCCGCAGCACGCTGCTTACCCGATGCCAGCGTGCTCACCATGACCGAATACCTCGGCTCCGCCGTCCACACGCAGAGGGGAACCGGTATCCCCGTGGTCGCGGACGTGGACACCGGATACGGCAACAACCTCAACGTCACGCACATGGTGCACGAATACGAAGCGGCCGGCATCACCGCGGTGTGCCTGGAGGACAAGCTCTATCCGAAGATGAACAGCTTCGTCTCCGCTCCCCAGACCCTCCTGGACGCCGAGACGTTCTGCTCCAAGATCCGGGTCGCCAAGCAGGCTCAGCGCACCGACGACTTCTTCGTCATCGCCCGTACCGAGGCGCTCATCGACGGCCTCGGCGTGCCCGTCGCACTCGACCGCTGCCATGCCTATGTGGACGCAGGGGCCGATGCGGTCCTGGTGCACTCCAAGGACCGTACCAACGAGCCGATTCTCGCCTTTCTCCAACAGTGGGAGGACCGGGCACCCGTCGTGATCGTGCCCACCACCTACCCCGACTGGCATGTGGACGACGCGGCTAAAGCCGGGGTGTCGGCGGTCATCTACGCCAACCACGGTCTGCGCGCCACCATGCATGCGCTCCGCGACGCCTACCGGTCGATCCTCGACAACGGCACCACCACCGATCTGGAAGGCCAGATCGCGTCAGTCGGCGACATCTTCGCGGTACAGCAACTGACAGCCTGGCGGGGCCTTGAGACGGCGTGAGGCTGCGGCAGCCCTCAAGGAAAGGGGCCCACGAGGCAGGGTCCGCGCTTCCCGCGACCTTCTGGCTGCTGTGGTCAGGAACCCTGCTCAACCGGCTGGGTACTCTCGTGCCCGCCTTTCTCTCCCTGTACCTGACGGCCCAGGCCCGCACGCCCCCGGGCGTGCTCGGCATCCTCGCGGGCTGCTGGGGTGCGGGGGCCCTGGCCGGAGCCCTGGCGGGAGGGGCGCTGGCCGATCGCGTCGGCCCCCGCGGCACCATCCTGATCTCGCAGCTTGCCGCCGTCGTAGCCCTCCTGCCGCTCCTGACGGTACGTCAACCGGGGGCGCTCGCCGCCCTCGTCCTCCTGTGCGGCGTCTCCTCCACCCTCCACAGGGCTTCCGGGACCGTGGTGGTCTCGGCCACCGTTCGGGCCTCCGAGCACGTTCGTGCGTTCGGCCTGCTCTACTGGGCCTGGAACATCGGTGCGGCCGTCTCGCCTGTCGTCTCCGGATTCCTCCTGCAGACCTCCGCACACTGGCTCGTCGTTCTCAACGTCACCACGGCGCTGCTGTACTCCGCCGCTGCCCTGCGGCTGCCCGGGTCCGCCGGGTGCGGCAGACCGTGCGAGAACGACGGGAATGAGCCGACAGCCGGCCGTACGCAGGTCTGGTCCCGAGCCACCGAACCCTTCCGGTCCGCACCGGTCGCGCCCTTCCTGCTGCTGTCGTTCTGCCTGGCCGCGATCTACCTGCAGAAGCAGTCCACCCTGCCGTTGGACATGGCCGGCCATGGTCTGTCACCTCGGCAGTACGGACTGGTGATGTCCCTCAACGGACTGCTGATCATCGCAGCCCTGCCCCTGGTGGCCCGGCTGGTGAAGCGGATCGGCTCGTCCGCCCAATTCCTGTGGGCAGCCCTGCTGTTGGCGATCGGTTTCGGCAGCAACGCCCTGGCCCACACCCCCTGGACGTACGCGGCCGCGATTCTCGTCTGGACGGCCGGAGAGATCCTCCTGGTCCCGCAGGCCTCGGCCTTCCTGGTCCGTCACGCCCCCGAGGGCCGGGTGGGTTCGTACCAGGGAGCCTATTTCTTCGTGTGGAACCTGGGCCTGGTGCTCGGCGCCCCTCTGGGGATGGCGATCCTGCAGGGCTGGGGCTCACGCGCCCTCTGGCTCGGTTGCCTGGCCCTGGGTCTGGCCGTAGCGGCCGTGCACGGCGTCACCGTGCTCCGCCGCGGGCGCTGCGCCGCGCAGCGCCCGCGGACCAGGTGACGTACCCACCCTGTTGACCTGCCGGAGGTGCGGGACCGGTCCAGAGGGGTCCGACCTCGCTGGGCCGGTGTCGTCACAGTCGGGAATGAGGGCCGATCAGAGTGCCGGCGAGCCGGCGGCGTCGGGGTGGACGGCGTCGCGGAGCGTGCGCAGCCCGGCGATCAGCGCATCCAGCTGCTCGGCTGCCAGCCGGCCGGTGAACCAGTGCTCGATCGCCTCAAGGTGGTCGGGGAGGACCTGGCGCAGACGGTCGGCGCCCTCGGGGGACAGGAGCGCGAGGGTGCTGCGGCGATCGTCCGGGCAGGGCTCGCGGCTGACCAGCTCCGCCCGCTCCAGGCGGTCGACGACGCGGGTGATGCCGCTGGTGGACAGCATCGTCTGGGCGGCCAGGTCACTCATGCGCTGCCGTTGGCCGGGGGAGCGGCTCAGCCGCATCAGGACATTGAAGTCCAGTGCGGACAGGCCGCCCTTCTTCAACGTGGGCGCCAGCTTGGCGAGAAGCCCGTCGTGGGCCTCCAGGAGCAGGCCCATCGTGGTGAGGCGCGGGTCGTCGAAGACATCGGGAGCGGGCATGGTCCGATCGTAACAGCGGTGCTTGCCGTGCGGATAGTTGACGTGAGGAATAACTGGGTGTAGTTATTTGCCTCAGCGATATTCCGCACGTCAAACAACTGGGGTGCGGTCATGGCGGCGAGAGGTATCCCCTCCCGCCGTCCGTCACCTACCGCGAAAAGAGGCAGTCATGACCACCGTTTCTGTGGGCAACGCCCGCGTTCACTACACCCGCACCGGCACCGGGCCGGCCGTCGTCCTCGTCCACGGGACCGGCTCGGCCGGCGCCGGGCTGACGTGGGGACAGATAGCCCCCCGACTCGCCGACGGACGCACGGTGATCACCCCCGACCTGTCCGGCACCGAACTGACCGACGACGACGGAGCACCCCTGACCGTCGAAGGTCTGGCGGAACAAGTCGTCGCCGTCATCGAGGACGCAGCGGTCGGCCCGGTGGATCTGCTGGGCTTCTCCATGGGCTCGCCCGTGGTCGCCGCCGTCGCCGCCACCCGCCCCGACCTGGTGCGGCGACTGATCACGGTCGCCGGATGGGCCCACACGGACAGCGACGAGTACCTCAGGAACCTGTTCACCCTCTGGCAGCAGCTCGGCACCACCGACGCACAGGCCTTCGGCCGCAGCGTCACGATGACCGGTTTCAGCCGCTCCTTCCTCAACTCCATCGGCCGGGACGAAGTCGAAAAGCTCATCCCCAACATGCCGCCCACCCCCGGCACCCTGCGCCATGTCGACCTGGACCTGCGCGTGGACGTCCGCCACCTGCTGCCGAAGATCCAGGCCACCACGCTGGTGATCGGCTGCACCCAGGACGTCACCGTGCCGGTCGACCACAGCCGGGCTCTGCACGCGGCGATACAGGGCAGTGCGTACGCCGAGATCGACGCGGGTCACGTGGCCTTCTTCGAGAAGCCCGATGAATTCATCAAGCTGGTCCAGGACTTCATCGCACCCCTGTGACCTGCCAACACCCCCCACATCACGGCCAGTCGGCCGGGTCGGAACGGGGCAGGGGGCAGGGGCAGGGCGGGGCAGGGGGGTCAGGGCGGGGCAGGGAGGGTCAGGAAGGGGCAGGGACGGTCAGAACGGCTCCGGTCGCAGGATCGCCCGGAGCCTGGCCGCCCCGGTCGCGGTGAAGGGCTCGGGGGAGGGCACGCCCATCCGATCGGCGACGTCGCGGACATACAGATCCACCGCGGTGCCGACCAGGACGGCAAGGGTGTCGATCGCCGCGCGCCCCCTCCGAAGTGCGATGCCGGCGAAGGCGGTTGCCAGGACAGCCGCGGGCCACCACCCGGTGGCCGCGGTGAGGCCGAGCAGGGCCGCACTCCATGCCACCAGCCTCCCCGCCGCGGCGTGATGGTCGCGCACGAGCTGAATGTCGTCGCGGACCTGGCCGTCGGCGACCGCCCACACATGGGGCCAGATCTCGGCGAGGTCCAGCCCGTAGCGGCGTTCCACGCGCCGTGCCGCGTCCTCCATCCGCTGACCCGACCTGGTCGGGCGGTCGGGCCGGCCGGGCGACAGGGCCCTCCGCCGGGCACGCAGCCGCTCCACCGCCGGGAACGTTCGTTGCGGTGCCGGGCCGCGCAGCCTCTCACGCGCCACCTGCCGGCCGGCATCTGCGACGGCCTTGGTGAGGGCCCGGTCCACCCGGTCCCAGTGCCTGGCTCGCCACAGGGTCAGCAGGCGGACGTACCAGCGGGGCCCGGTCGGCGTCCAGGCGCGTTCGCACAGCCGCCCCGCAGCTGCCGCAGCGAGACCGGCCGCCGCGGAGCAGACCAGGACCACGCCCACCGCGACGGCGAGTCCCCCGGTCTCCTGGAGGGCCTTGTCGGTGGCCACCGCCCGAACGTAGGCACGCAGCCGGTCCAGGTCCAGGGCGTGGCCGAACCCCTGGTGATTGCCTACGACCACGCAGATGACGAAGAGGAAGCCCGGACCGAGCAACAGCGTCGCCCACCGCTCGGCAGCCCTCTTCGACAGTTCCTGGAGGAAGGTGGTCATGGCGACAGGGTGACGGGCTCCAGGGCCTGGTTCGTCAGCGAGCAGTGGGCGGGCGCCTGCTCCGCCCGGGTGCAGCGATTCGCCGGACAGACATGGACCACGACCGGTTCGGTACGGGCCGTGACACCCGGCAGTCGTGCCCACTCGCGGTTCGGTCGGGTCAGCCCGTGCACCCCTTGCTCGGCCAGTACCCGTTCGACCGCGTCGAGAGTCCGGCTCATCAGGTCCGGGGCGTGCTCGGGAGCGGCGAGCAAGCCGGTGACGGTCTCCATGAGGTCTTCTCTTCCCGCCGCCTCCAGCAGGCCCAGAAGCTGTCCGTTGCGTGCGTGCTCGCGGCAGAGGCGTCCCACGCGTTCGGCGAGTTCGACCAGCGCATCCCCGGCGCCGCGCACATTCGAGTCGTCAGGCACAACTGCATGGTATCGGCGGTAAGTTGATATGTAAGCACTTAAGCGTCGGGGGGTCGGCGTGCGTTCGTACCTGCTGCACAAGGTCGCCGAGCAGGGGGCCGGCTCGGACGAGGTTCTGTCCGAGAAGGCGCTCCACGACGCGGTGCGGCTGCTGCGCCACCGCGGCCCCGGCATCGACCTGGAGGTGCTCACTGTCTGCGGCCTGTACTTCTTCCGCCGCTTCCTGGCCCAGTCCTCCGAACGCAAGCTCGTCGAGTTCGTCGCCGCGGTGCAGTTACTGGGCCCGGTGCACGCGGCCGGCACGACGCCGTTGCCCGGCATGATCACGTCCACGTACGACAGCGGGATCTGCCCCTGGGAGCACTTCTCCGCCGACACCGGCTTCACGACCGACCCAGATGTGTGGTGGGTGCTGCATCTGGAGCCGACCGCTCGCTACACCCGGTCGGGCGACCGAGCCACTCTCCTGCTCTGCGTCGACCTGTTGCGACTTGCCCGGCAGGCCGCGGGCCCTGACCACCCTTCCCTCACCCGCCTCCTCACCATGCTGAGCGTCCAGCTCGGTCTGCTGCGGGCCGCGCTGACCGAGGACCGGGAGGTCTGCCGCGAGTCGCTGGAGGTCTGCGGCTTGGCACTGGACAGAATTCCGCCGGACGACCCGTCGCGTTCAGTCGTGTGGGGCAACCAGGGCCTGTCCGCACTGACCTTGGCGAAACTCGACGACGACGTGGACGCGGCGCGACTGGCTGTCGACTGCTTCCGTGCCGGATGCCGTCTCGGTTCCGACGATCCGGAGGCCACACATGCGGTCAACCTGGGTGGTGCGCTCGTCGAACTCGGCAGACTGACCGACGACCACGAGCCCTGCTACGAGGCGCTGCGAGTGTTCCGCGGTGCCGCGGCCACGGCGGGGCCCGTGGCGCTGAGCAACTTGAGCGCATTGCTGCGCGATCTGCTGTCCGCTCCGGGACACGAACGGGCGGTGACCGAGTTCTGCCGCGCCGCGCTCGCCCACCCACCGCCGGAACTCCCCGCGGACGTACCCGCGCTGCGTGCGCTGTACCTTCTCGCGCTCCAGGCCGCCGAACGGGACGGCCACCGCGACCTGGAGGCACAGCGGGATCTCATCGCGCTCGGCCGCCGGATCCTGGCCGTCGCCCAGGAGGACCAGGCGCTCGGGGAGGCCGCCAACAACATCGCCAGTTCGCTCGTCCGCCTGGCTCAGCTCATGCACGACCCGGCCGTCGCACGGGAGGCGGTCGACCTCGCCGAACGGGCCGTCGGACACGCCCGCCGCGCCGAGGCCCTCGACCCGTCCGTCGCCCTGGCCAATCTGGCGCAGGCACACAGCGTCCTCTTCGAGCTGACCGGCGATCTGGAGGCCCAACGGGAGGCGGTGCACCACAGCAGGCTCGCAGTCGCCGAACTGGAGTCTACGGATGCCGTGCACCGCGCGTCCCTGATCGCCACGCACGGCATGATCCTGCACCGGTACGCAACCCGGTTGAACGACCAGGCCCTGTTGCACGAGGCGCTCGACGCCCACCGCAGGGCCTGGGAGCTGCCCGACCTGCCCGAGCACGTCCAGGTGAACATGCTGTGCGGCCTCACCGCGATCCTCACGGACCTCTACTCCCTGGTACCCGGCGAACCGGTCACCACGATCCGGGAGGCGGTGAGCCACGGAGAACGGGCACTCTCGCTGACCGCGGCCGACGACCGCGCAGCGTCCTTCGCCCTCAACGAACTGTGCCGTGCGCGCAGACTGCTGGCCGCCACCGAGGACGACGCGGACGGACTGCGCGCCGCGATAGCCCTGGCCGACCGGGCGCTGGCGCTCGGTGAATCCGCGGTCCCCGTCACCCTGACAGCCGTCCGGGTGGAACGCGCGACGGCACAGATCCAGTTGGCCGGACTCACCCAGGACGACGAGATGCGGGAATCGGCCCTCGCCGGACTCGACCGCGTCGTGGGAGCGGCCGACGCCCAGCCGACCACCCGGATGCGGGCCGCCCTGATGCAGACCTCCCTGGCCGGCGCCGGCGGCGCAGCCGCGATGGACCGGTTGGCGAACGCTGTCGACGTACTGCGGCTGAACGTGGCGTCCGGTCCACTGTGGTCCGACCGGGAGCACGCGCTGCGCAGCTACTCGCTGCTGACCGAACAGATCATCGCCATCGGCCTGGCCGCCGACGACCCGGTCCGTACCGTGCACCTCCTCGAACGCAGCCGTGGCCTGCTGTCCGAAGACGTCATGGACATCCGGAACGACACACGGCTCGAACCCGCCACGGCTGTCGAACTGCACGCAGTCTCCGCACAGTTGCGCGCACTGGACGCCCGGGACCGTTCCCTCCCCCAAGGCATGGGACGGCAACGGGAACTCGACCGCCGGATCGCCGCCGAGCGCGTCGAGCTGACCACCCGCTGGAACCGGCTGCGCGCCACGGTCCCGGAGCCCCCACCACTCGACCTGGCCGCGATCGCCGCAGAGGGACCCGTCGTCATGGTGGCGTCAGCCTCCTCGGGCGCCCATGCACTCCTCCTGACAGGCGACCCTGAGCAGCCCGTACGCGCATTGGACCTTCCCGAACTGGACTTCCGCACCGCGAGCGAACGCGTCCTGACCTTCCTCACCGCCCGCCACTACGCCATCAGCGACGCCTACCCCCTCCGGGTCCGCCTGACGGCGCAGGCCGAGGTGCGGGACACCCTGGCCTGGCTGTGGGAGTGCGCCGTCGAACCCGTTCTGCGCGCACTCGGCCTGACCTCGACGCCCGAGGGCGCCTGGCCGCGACTGTGGTGGTGTCCGCTGGGCTTCCTCAACTACCTGCCCTGGCACGCCGCCGGCGCGGACACGGGCGCACTGGACCGAGTGATCTCCTCGTACACCGCGAGCCTTCGCGCGCTGGACTTCGTGCGACGCATGGAGCCGAGCGCTCTCCACGGCCGGACGCTGATCGTCGCCCAGTCCGAGCCGCCCTCCGCACCCGCGCTGCACGGCGTCGAGGCCGAGGTGGCCGCCCTGCGCCCACTGCTGCGCGACGCCACGCTGCTCGCAGGCCCCACGGCCACCCGGGCGAACGTGCTGGCCGCCCTCCCGGGCCACGCCAACGTCCACCTCGCCTGCCATGCGATGACAGAGGTGCACTCGCCGGGCACGAGCAAGCTGCTGCTCGCCGACCACGAGGCGGCTCCGCTGACCGTGGCCGACCTCGCCGCCCTGCAGCTGTCCGGCCGACAGCTGGCGATGCTCTCGGCATGCAGCACGTCCGAGGTCAGCCCCGATCTCACCGACGAGAGCCTGCACTTGACCGGTGCCTTCCAGCTCGCCGGATTCCGCCACGTCATCGGTGCTCTCTGGCCGGTCAGCGACGGCGTGGCCGACGAGGTCACGCGCTCCTTCTACGGCCACCTCACCGACTCCGGCAGCCATCCGCCGCACACGGACGACTCCGCCCGCGCACTGCACACCGCGGTACGAGAACTACGTGAGCGCTACCCCGCGACGCCGACGATCTGGGCTTCGTACGTACACACGGGAGCCTGACGATGAACAAGCCGAACGGCCTCTCGGACGACGCCACCGCCCTGCTGACCACCGCGGCCTGGCTGGGCCCCGACCCGCTTCCGCCGGGCCTGCCGACGGCTTCGGCCGAAGCCGTGGCGGAGCTCGCGGCACAGGGCATGCTCATCCGGCACCAGGACGGCCGCTGCACCCTTTCCGAGGAAGCCCGCCGCCAGGTCCGCGCCACCCACGGCATCCGTGGCCGCGACGAGGCGATCCTCGCTCTCGGCGACTTCCTGGGAGAACCGGACAGCCCGAGCGAGACGGCACACTGCCTCGCCATGCTGCCGCACCTGACGTACTGGACGGAGCAGACCCGGCCCGAGGACGACTTCGCGGACGGGGCCGTGATCGTCGCACGCACCGTGGTCATCCTGCTGGAGAACGACATGGGCGCCAGGGCCGTACCCCTCGCCCAGCGCTTCGTACGGACCTGTGAAGCACACGTCGGCAGGGACGCGCCCCTCACCCTGACCGCCCGTTCGAACCTCGCGGCCGCCCATGACCAGGCGGGCGAACCCCTTCGCGGCGCACGGCTGCTGGAGAAGGTCGTTCAGGCACGCATCGAGGCCCAGGGCGCGGAACACCCCTCGGTCTGGGACGGATACACCAACCTGGGTGGCATCCTCCTGCACGCGGGCGAGTACGAGCGCGCCGAGCAGATCGTGAAACGGATCATCGAGCACAGCACCGCGACGCGGGGGACCGGAAACCGTGACACGCTCATGGCCCGCAACAACCTTGCTGTGATCTGGGAACGGGCCGGGCGGACCGCCGAGGCGGTCGCGCTCTGGGAGGAGATCCTCCCCCGGTTCGAGGAGGCGCTGGGAGCGGGGGACTCCGACACATTGGACATCCGGGCAGCGCTGTACCGGGCCCGCCGGTCACTGGAGGAAGAGCACGGTACCGAGGAGGAGGAACGGCAGGGAAGCGCCCGGGACCTGAAGGAGATCGAGCACCGGGCGGCACTCCGCTCCGCCGACCCCGAGCAGCACATCTCACAGTCGGCGCTCGCAGCGATGATCGAACGGGCCACGGTGCTGCGTGACGCAGGGCAGCACGACGAGGCCCAGGCCGCGTTCACGGAAGCCATCGACAAAGGACGAGGCGTCCTCGGCGACGGCCATCCGCTGATCGTCTCCGCCCGATACCGGCTCATGCACATCGACCAACTGCGTGGCCGTACCGACGTGGCGCTGGCCGCGGCCCAGGCAGCGCTGGCGGAGGCGGACCGCAGCCTGGGCCGCACTCACTACGAAACTCTGGTCACGGCCGCCAACGTCATCGTCCTCCTCCTGGAGGATCAGCAGGATCAAGCCCATGAGGAGCTGCTGGAGGACCGCCTCGCAGACATCATCGAAGGACTTGGCTTCTCCGATCCTCTGGTCCGGGCCCTTGCCGCGCACCGTGCTTCGCTCGCGCTGGGGCAACCCGACTGGAGGCGGTGACGGGCCCCGTGCAGGACGCGGCGGGCCGCCGCGCACTGCACGCCCCGCCCGGTCCGGCCACGCACTGCTCGCCGGCCGAGCGGCTTCAGAGTTTGCGGGTCACCGCACGCAGAGCTGACTCCAGCGGCCCGTAACGCAGCGCGGTGCGGGCGAAGCAGCGCTGCCAGACCCAGCAGCCGACCACCGCCGTCGTACAGAACCACAGCAGCTTGACCCAGCCGTCCGGGCCGTGGACGAAGTTGGAGATCGCGAACGCGTGGACGACGTAGACCGACAGGGCCATGGTCCCGGTCACGGCCAGCGGATTCAGCACGGCGGCCAGCGGGCGGACACGGACCACGAACAGGCACAGTCCGATCACGGCCGCGCCCACGCCCGCGTTCGCCAGGGTCTCGAACGGCGTCTGGCTGTACGGCCGGGAGAGCAGCAGCCAGTGCCAGTCGGTCGAAGGGATCGCGCCGACCTGGTGGGCGAGCACGGACACGATCGGATCGGGCCTGTCCATCGCCCAGGAGTGGTGCCGGGCTATGCCCTCAAGGAGTGCTTGCCTGCCGCCGCCGTGTTCCACCGCCCACCAGGAGATTCCGTGACCGGCGACCGCGGCCGCGGCTCCCCAGAGGGTCATCCGGAGCACGGGCCGGGTGCGGTGGACGTCCACCAGCCTGCCGAGGGCGAGACCCACGAGTACGTAGGGGAAGTAGGTGAGGAACGGGTACGCGCCGGTGACCAGCAGCTTGTCGAAGAAGTCGAACGCGCCCGACCAGGTCGTGAAGTCGGACAGCGCGGGAGTACCGCCGCGTCCGGACGCCCAGTGGCCGGTCAGAGGCCCGATCACGTAGGAGAGGAGCGGACCCAGGACGACCCCGGCCGCCGCGCAGGCGGTGAGGACGGCGGGGCGCAGCCGGGTGAAGGGCTCCGCGGCCAGGAAGTACGCCGCGTAGAAGGTGAGGATGATCAGTACGCCCGGCTGCGCGGTGAGGAGGAGACCCAGCAGCGCCATGATGGCGCAGCGCACCGCGACGGCCCGGAAGCCGCCCGGGGCGCGGCGCGGCTGACGGCCGCCGTGCGCCAGGGCGAGGGAGAAGCCCGCTATCAGGGTGAAGACGGCAGGGGCCCGGCCGTCGGCCGCGACCATCAGCCAACCCGCGCCCGAGGGCTCGGGGTTCGGGCCCACGTGCGCCGCGAACATGGCGAGCACGGCCACGGCACGCGCCACGTCCACGCCGAGGAGACGGCGTGGGGCGGCGGGGGCCGGGGCGGCGGTGGCCCGGGAGGGGGGTGCGGGTGCGGATATGAGAGGTTCGGGTCTGGCGGTGGGCCCGGCCTTTGTCACGTGAGGCTCATGGATTCTCGTCGGCGGCAGGTGGAGGGCACCGTTCGATGTCGGCGCTCGTATTACCCTACTTATTCGCTCCGATGAACCCGGGTGGTACCGGCCGGGCGGCAGGGGCGCCGCTGGAGATCGGTCCGCAGCCGTGGACCGTTCAGGCAGCGGCTGCGGAGGACGGGCAGGACTTCCTCCGAGGCCTGTTCCGGCTGCGGTCAGTCGGGGGCGAACACTCCGTGAGACGTCGGTCGTCCGGTCGTATATCCCCTGAGATTCAGCGAGTTGAAGGTTGTCCTAAAAACCTGCGCCAGCTCCTCGACAAGGACACGGGTGTCTTCCGCACCGCACCGCGCCCGACCCGGCCGCGGGTGGCGGCCGGCCGATCTACGCCGAGCGTTCTGCGGGGGTCGCCGCGGACGGAAGCCGTGTGATGCCAACGTGCTGGAAAGCGCCCTCGAACGCTTTCCGGCACGTCGTCCGGTGCGCCCGGTCAGGGCGCGTCGACCAGCATGCGACCGTCGGCCGGGGTGCGCGTGGCGGCACGGTTGGCGTAGGCGGCCTCGACCCGGGCCCGTTCAGTCGCGTTGGGGACGGCGTTCTTGCAGCTGGTACCGGCGCTGGAACCCGACATCAGCTGGGAGCACGGTCCGGGCTTGGTGTCGGGCAGGCCGAGATTGTGACCGATCTCGTGGGCGGCGATGCGGGTTTTGTCATGGCCCTCGGTGACCGCGAGGTTGCCGAGTTCCACCCTGGCCAGTCCGCCAGGACGGACCGGACCCAGCGTGGCCTGCGGCCAGCCGTTGGTGGCTACGATCTGGATCTCGGCGCGGGTGCCCGGCCTGACCTTCGCCAGCTTGACCTGGGTGGTGTTCGCGTTCCAGGAGGCAACTCCGGCCGTTATGGCGGCTTCCCAGCCACGGGCCCGGGTGTCGTCGTAGTAGAGGGTCGTGGCTGCGGAGACGCCGGCCGGTGCAGCCGTTGCGGGCGCGGGCGCGGGCGCGGGCGCAGGCGCGGCGTGCGCCGCGGGCAGCGTGATCACAGTGATGGCTGCGACGGTGCCGACTGCTGCGATCCACTTCGAGTGGGGCATGGCTGTCCCTTCATTGGGCTGGTCTCTGCGGGGGGGCGAGGCGAGGGGAGAGAGACGGGGCCGGTGGCGCGGGTGGCGGGTATCGGCACCTCCCGGGAGGAGCAACCGCCTCGCTTGTCGATGCACTGTCAAGGTGTACTGGTTGGGAGTGTGGGGGCACTGCGTCGGCCTCCGCCAATGTCAGCCGGTCATAACGTCTGTGGATGCACCCGACGGCCGGGGAGACGCCCTGGCCTGTGGGCGCGGGGATCCGTCCCCGCGCGACGCGCACCGCGGACCCGGGGTGTTCCCGTTCACGGCTTCCCGGCCGGCGTACGTCCCGTACGACTCAAGCAGCCGGGCGCCCTTGATCACCGTCTCGGTCCGGGGGCGGTTCAGTGGGAGCGGGCGCCGGGCTCCGCCGCTTCCGGGCCGGGGGACAGGGCGTGCGATGACGCCGTGTGTGCCACAAGGAGATGTCCACCTGCCACTACACGACGCAGCTGATCGAGCCGTCGGGGTGCTCCTTGCACACCGGGTGGTTCTCGCAGTGCGCGGTGTCGTACTCGTCGATGTAGCAGGCGTGCAGGGGGACGTTCGCCACGGCGGCCTGGGACGCGTTCAGGGACAGCAGCATCGCGGTGGCGGACAGGACGAAGGCGGCGACGAGGCGCATGGGGACTGCTCCGGGTTGTCAGAGGGGGGCAACGGCCTCTCCGGATATCGGCATGAGTAGCGTCTCTCTGAACGCCCGAACTCTCGGACTGCCGAACTCCTGAACGGCCGAACGCCCGGCCCCGTCCTCCGGAGCGGCGAAGAGTTCGGCGGACGTTCAGGTTCCGTATGCCGGGTGCCTCAAGACTCCGACCAGCGCGTCGGGCGGTGCTCGGCCGCGTCCGGTCTGTGAAACATGGAGGCTCCGCGTGGTAAGACGTCGTGAACTGCTCGGTCTGGTGGGTGCCGCGGTGGGGGCGGGGGTGGTCGGTGCGGGTACCGCCGAGGCCAGGCCCTCCGGCCCGGGCGGCCGTGGGACACACCGAACACTGAAGATCCTCCAGTTCAACATCTGGCTCGGCGGCAGCCGAGTGCAGGGCGGCCGCGCCGGCATCGCGGACACCGTCGCCGCGGTCAGTCCCGACGTGGTCATGCTCAGCGAGTCGAATCCCGAGCGGGTCGCGCACCTGCTGTCCGATCTCGCCGCCCGGGGTCTGACCTATTACGACAACGCCAATCCCACCGACCCCGCGGTGATCTCGCGGTATCCGATCATCGAGCACCAGTCGTTCCCGTCCTGGTCCAAGGCGGTGATATCGGTGGGCGGCACCGAAGTGGTCGCGTACTCCGGGCACTTGGAGTACCGCTACTACGTGACCTACCTGCCCCGGGGCTACGGCGGCGGAACGCCGTCGCCGCTGGAGACGTCCGAGTACGGCTGGGGCGAGATTCCGACCGGCCCGATCACCGACACCGCCCTGATCATGCGCCTCAACGAGGCGTCGGGGCGCACTGCCGTGACCAGGACCGTGCTTGCCGACGCCGCGCGGGAGAGGCGCAGGGGACGGCTCACGGTCATGGCGGGCGACTTCAATGAACCTTCGCACCGGGACTGGACCCGCAGGACGCGGAATCTGTTCGACCACCACGGTGCGCAGATCGAGTGGTCCACCACCAAGGCCATCGAGAACGCCGGCTTCCGCGACAGCTACCGCGAGATCCACCCCGACCCGGTGCGCACTCCGGGCTTCACCTGGCCCAGTGACAACCCGGGCGCGAAGGTGGAGGAACTCACCTGGGCCCCGAAGGCGGACGAGCGGGACCGGATCGACTTCGTCTTCTACCACCCGGATCGCCGGATCCGGCTCCTGGACAGCGTGGTCGTCGGTCCTTCGCGATCGATCGTGCGCAACGTCCGCACGAGGGAGACCGGCAGGGACAGGTTCCTGGAACCGGACTGGACCTGGCCGACGGACCACAAGGCGGTGCTCAGCACCTTCCGCGTCACCACCCGATCCCGCTGACCCTGCGTGACCGCCGCGGCCCGGGGGCAACCTCCCGGGCCGCGGCCGGGCCACTGCCCGATCCGGCGTTTGCGGGCACCGGCGCGCACCGGCGTGCACCGGCACCGGTACCAGCACCGAGGCATCACGCTTCGGCGAGCAGCGGGTCGAACGGGGTGCTGCGCTGTGCGGCGGAGATGTCCCCGACCCGCTTCGACAGGCCCTGCCACCGATGGAAACGGTTGCTGACCGGTACCGCATCGGGGGCGCCTTCGGCGATGCCCTGCGAGGCGTCGACGTGATCGTGCGTCAGTCGAAGGACGACGGGCGCACGTTCTTCCGCTTCTACGGGGACGACCCGCCGCGTTACACGATCATGCACGTGTCCGACGGCACGGACGTGGCGGCGTACGCGAAGGACCGCGGGTTCCGGAGCACCCGGTCCCTGAAGCCGGGGTGGACGCTCCTCGGGCCGATCCCCGAAGTGCACCGTGAGGACGATCAGTGGCAGTAGGGCTCAGGCAGCGGCGGAACCGGCCACTGCCAGGATGTTGCACCCCTGTACGAAGGTGGCGCTGAGCACCACCGGCAGCACAGGGAATCCACCGCTCACGACAGCAGAGCCGCGGCGAGCTCACGGGGCCGGGCGGCGAACGGGCTGTGGCTGCCCGGGAGGGTGCGCACCGTGAACGGGTTGCCGGGCACGGCCCGGTCGGCTTCCTCGATCATCAGATCCTGCACGGCCGTCGGTATCGCCTGGTCGTCCGCGCAGCGCAGGAAGGTCCGCGGGACGCGCCCCCACCGTTGCGGAGTCACGATGACCGGGGTGCTCGGGATCGACAGCGGCAGATCGGGGCTCAGTGCCGTGCGCCAGCGGTCGAAGCGGTCCGGAGCGATGTCCTGGTAGTAGGTCTGCCGCAGTTCCTCGACGTAGGCGGGATCCGGCGAGAGCGGGTTGATCCGCACGGCGCCCAGTTCCTCGGGGTCGCCGAGGTTGAGGCCCTGGTCGCGTTCCGTGGCGTTCTCGGGCGAGCCGAGATAGCCGTAGAACCGGGGCCGTCCGGCGGGCACGAAGGCCGAGAGGTAGACGATCTCGTCGACGAGTTCGGGTGCGCGCTCGGCAGCCAGTGACGCGGGGCCGCCGCCCGCGCTGTGCGCGACGAGCACGACACGACGGTGGCGGCGGGCCCGGCGAAGCGTGTCCAGCACGGTCTCGGCGCTGTCGTCCATCGTCACGGTGGCGAGCGCGGACTTCTCGGTCAGCAGGCCCGGCTGGCCCGGCTGGAGGTATCCGCTGGGCAGCGGCGCTTCGAAGCCGTGTCCCGGCAGGTCGACGGCCGTGCTCGCGGCACCGAGTGCGGTGAGTGCGCGCTGCGTCGCCGCCCACTGCGCGGAGCTGTGCCAGGCCCCGTGCACGAAGACGAAGACGGCGTCTGTGGAGGAGGAATCAGTCATGACCGCATTCCACGCGACCCGGCCCCGACCATCCAGCGAAAGATCTGACAAGCTTGCCGACGATACCTGGGAGATATGGCTGGGAGGCTGACATGGAGGCGCGGCACCTGCGGTACGCACTGACCCTCGCCGAGCACGCACACTTCGGCCGGGCGGCCGGTGCGCTGGGCATCGCGCAGCCTCCGCTCTCCAAGCAGATCGCCGACCTCGAACGGGAAGTGGGTGCCCGCCTGTTCGATCGCACCCGCCAGGGGGTGTTTCCGACGGCTGCGGGCACGGCCTTCCTGTCCCGGGCGCGCAGGGCGCTCGACGAGATCACGGCGGCCTCGGTCGACGCGGCCAGGGCGGCGCGCGGCGAGACGGGACGGCTGCGCCTGGGGTTCATCGCCTCGGCGCTGCTCGAACCCCTGCCGGACGTCCTCTGCCGGTTCGGCCGCGAACGGCCCGACGTACGGCTGGAACTGCACGAGATGGCGACCAGGCGCAGCACGACCGGGCTCATCGCCGGCGAACTGGACGTGGCCATCGGCCTCGGCCGGCCAGGGGGCATCGGGGCCGAGCAGTTGGTATCGGTTCCGATCGGACACGACCACCTGGTCGCGGTCGTGAACAGCACACACCCGTACGCGGGTCAGTCGTCGGTGGACGTGGACCGGCTGCGGCGACAGCCGCTGATCGTCGCGTCGGAGGAGGACGAGCCCGCCGTCGTCGCCGGGCTGCGGACCCTGCTGGGCAAGGACTCCCCGGCGCTCTCCGGCGCGACCGTCGCGAGGGACATCCACACCATCATCGGCCTCGCCGCCTGCGGGGTGGGCGTCGGTCTGGGACCCTCTCGCATGCTGACGGCCCCACGACGGGGCACGTGGTTCTGCGAGGTGACCCCGCGCACGCCGCTGCCCGATCTGGTCCTGTCCTTCAGCGCCCGGGACCGTTCCCCGGCACTGAACGCCTTCCTCGACGTCATCCGCGGGAACTGCCCCGTGGTCGGTGCCGCGCTCGACCACCGGCTCGGCCCACTCGGACCGCGAGAAGAAGACGACCGCGCCCCGGCCCCTGCCTGACGAACGGGCAGGGACACGGTGCTGCGGCCGGTCTGAGCACTGCCCGAGTCGAATCAACCGCCCAGGGGGAGATACGCCGAGTCGATACGGTCGAGAGCCCAACCTCCGCCCCCGACGCGGCAGTTCAGGGCGGTGTCGGCTGTTTGTGACGCGTTGGTACCGGTGTTGAAGTTGGTATTGGGGCTGTTGGGCAGGAGACCCATGTAGTACTGCCCGCTCGAAGTCCACACACACTGGTGCAGGTTGAGGTACCGGTTGTTGGCCAGGTCGAACGACTTGACGGCGGAGTTGGCCAGGAGCAGTCGCCAACCACCCCCACCAGGAGCACAGTTCAGCTTCGTATCGGCCGTGTCGGAGACGTTGGTGCCGGTGTTGAAGTTGACGTTCGGGGTGTTCGGGAGCACGGCTGTGTAGTGTTGCCCGGCTGAGAAGTACACGCACTGATGCATGTTCAGGTACCGACCGGCGGTGAGATCGAAGTCCTTCACCGCAGAGTTGGCGGGTGCCGGCTTCCAGCCCCCGCCACCCGGACTGCAGGAGAGCGCGCTGTCCGGTGTGCTGGAGATGTTGGTGCCCGTGTTGAAGGCGGTATTCGCCGTGTTCGGGAGCACGTTCGTGTAGTGCCCGCCGCTGCCGACGTAGACGCACTGGTGGAGGTTGAGATAGCGCTCGGCCGGCTGCACTCCTGGTTGCTCTGCCACAGCGGTGGTTCCCAGGGTCAGGCCGATGGCTCCTGCAACTGCTGCCGCGACAACGGAAAACCTGCGCATGGCACGTTCCTCCCGAACCGACGATGCCGCCCATCAGGGCATGGACTCACCAAGCTACTGATGCGGAGCCCCGAGGGCGCGCGAGCGCACAAGAGGTCCCTCGTATGGCGCAATCTCCCGAGTGCCGGTGCGGTCGGTGGGAGCCCTCCTGGACGTGGATCGGGGCGGGTAGCCTGTCCCGGCAGCCGAGTGACGTAGCCGAGGAGCACCCCTTGCCCGAGCAGACTCCTGGGTTCGGTACGGCCCGCCCCACCCTGGAAGCGGTCGCGGCCCGTGCCGGTGTCTCCCGGGCCACTGTCTCCCGCGTCGTCAACGGCGGCGCCGGTGTCCGGGTGTCCCTGGTGGAGAAGGTGCGCCAGGCGGTGGAGGAGCTGGGATACGTTCCCAATCACGCGGCCCGCACCCTGGTCACCCGGCGCAATGGCGCGGTCGCCGTGATCATCGCCGAACCGGAGTTCAGAATCTTCTCGGACCCCTTCTTCGCCCAGCAAATACGCGGAATCAGCCGGGAGTTGACGGCGTACGACTCCCAACTCGTCCTGCTGTGGGTGGAAGGACCGGGCGACTACGAGCGCATAGCCCGCTACCTGGGAGGTGGCCACGTCGACGGGGCGCTCGCCTTCTCGCTGCACGACGACGACGAACTCCCCGCGATCATCGGCCGGACGAAGGTGCCGTCGGTGTTCGGAGGGCGGCCGGGGAAGCCGGGCCGGGCCGGGTCCGAGGGTGCGGCATCCGGACCCGCAGTGCCGTACGTCGACTGCGACAACCGGGGCGGAGCACGGGAAGCGGTACGGCACCTGGTCTCGCTCGGGCGGAAGAACATCGCGCACATCGCGGGCCCGCTCGACCAGACGTCCGCGCTGGACCGGGCCGACGGCTATCGCGACGTACTGTCGGGTGTCGGGTCCGAGCTGATCAGCGAGGGGGCCTTCACGGAGGAGAGCGGTGCGCGTGCGATGGCCGAACTGCTCGACCGGCAGCCGGGCCTGGACGCGGTGTTCGCCGCCAACGACCTCATGGCAGCAGGGGCGTTGGCGACATTGCGCGAGCGAGGCCTGCGGGTTCCGGAGGATGTCGGCGTGGTCGGATTCGACGACATGGCCTCGGTGGTGGAGAGGATCGACCCTCCTCTGACGACGGTGCGTCAGGACGTGGAGGAGATGGGCCGGTTGATGGTACGGCTGCTGATGCGATTGCTGGGGGAGAGGGGGTCGGGGGCGCCGGTCCCGGAGCCGGTGATCACACCCACCGTCCTGGTGCGGAGAGCTTCGGCGTAGGCGCCGGCGGGGCGGGAGAGCCCCGTCGGCGCCCGTCACGGGCCAAGCCGGGTCAGTCGGGTCAGCCGGGTCAAGCCGGGTCAGTCGGATCAAGCTGGGTCAGCCAGTCAGCCGGTCAGCCGAAAGGAATCGTCAGTACCGAATCGGCCGTCCCGGTCCTCAGCTTCGCCGGGGCGTTCCCGATCGCCGACCACACCTCCAGGCGTACGGTCCCGCCCTTCAGGTTCCCCAGCGAACCGGTCGCCGACTTCAGGCCGCTGCCCTCGCCGTACGTCTCCCATCCGGTCACCGGGTCGGTCGCGAAGTACCGGTAGGTCTCCGTCCGCTCGAAGGTGCCGTCGCCCGTGAGGTCGTAGCTGATCCTGGCCTGCGGGCCGAGGCCGACCGCGGTTCCGGCGTCCACCTGGAGGCGGAAGGATGTGGAACCGCCCGCAGCAAGGACGCCGTTGACCTGCTTCGCCTCGTAGACCAAGGGCCGGTAGGGGATGCCGTCGTGGTTCGTGCCGTCCGCCGGGGCGAGGGTGTCGCTGCCGGCCGTGGTTCCGGTCGCCGTGGTGAGCGTGCCTCCGGTGCGGAGCTGGAAGACGTTCCCCGTGGGCGGGTCGGGGTCGGGGTCCGGGCCGCCGCCGGTTCCGGTGCCCGTCGCCGTGGAGCGGGCCGGGACGGTGAGGGTCTTGCCGTCGGAGAAGGTGACGGTGCGGGGCGCGGGGTCGAAGTTGTGCGCCGCGTAGGTGCGTACCGTCCCCTTGGTGAAGACCGCTGACGTCGGGATGTCGCCCGTCACCCCGGTGTCGGGGGCGCCGAGCGCGTCCAGGGTGCCGGTCCAGTGGTAGGTGTGCGCCTTGGACTCGCCCTGCTCCGGCGTGTAACCGCCGTTGCCCGCATCCCACTTGGACTTCGCGGCGCCCGGGTCGGCGAGTGACTCGAACTCCCAGAGGATGTCGCGCCACTCGACGGCGGGCCCGCCGTTCTCCCGTACGAGTTCGGCGAGGTTGCGCCGGATCGCGGCCTTGTGCCCGGACAGGTGGAGGGAACCGCCGGTGACCGGGAGGACGTTGATGCCGTGGATCTCTTCGGGGTTCGCCGTCCACCACGTCGAGTACGCCGCGCCGCTGCCCCACACCATCCCGGCCGTGTCGTGGCCGAAGCCTGCGGGGAACACCTGCTCGTCGGCGTCGAACCAGTACTGGGCGATCGCCTCCGACTCGGTGGTGAGCAAGTAGGCGCCCAGATCGCGGAGTTCGGTGCTTCCGGTGGCCGAACCCCAGAGTACGAGGGCCGCGCTGAGGTTCGTCGACTCGGACGACGACTCCTGGTTGTTGCCCGCGGCGAAGCCCTGGTGTCCGGAGGCCCAGCTGTGGCCCGCGTAGACGTCGAAACCCCGCAGGAACGGGAAGGCCGTGTCGCCCCTGGCGGGGTTGGCCGCGTCCTTGATGAGGGTCTTCACCATGCCGCCCCACGCCGAGTCGGCGGCCCAGGCCTGGTCGTACTGGGCGACGATCGCGGCGGCGTAGACGTAGTAGCTGTAGTGGAAGTGGTGGTCGTTGAGTTCCGTGTCGCTGCCGTACGAGGCCGGGTAGCCGGTGAGGGTCTGCCAGTCCTTGTCGTACGAGAACTCACTCGCGCCGCCCGCGGTGAACCACTCCTGGAGCCGGCCCTTGAGCAGGCCGAGGAGTCTGTCGCGGGTGGCGCTCTCGCCGAACTGGTCGGCGACCGGGACGAGTTGGGCGAGCCTGCCGAGCGCCTTGCCCGTCCAGTACGTGTCCGTGGCCCCCGAGAACGGGTCGGCCGCGTTCGCCACCTCGTCGAGATACGTCTTCAGGCGGGCCCGGTCGACGCCCGAGGACTTCGGGAGGGCGGGCAGTACAGGGGAGGACTTCTGGGTGGTGGTGAAGGCCGTGCCCTCGCGGACCTTCATCGTGCCGCGCGGCGAGACATAGGTGTAGGAGGTCAGCGGGTCGGTGGTGTGCAGCCACTGGTGGCGGTAGAGCGCCTGGAGCGTACCGGTCTCGCTGCCCTCCTGCGCCTGGGTGGTGAGGGTGTAACCGGCCTTCACCGAGCCCGCGGCGGAGGACCAGGTCGCCTTGGAGCCGGTGACGAAGCTGAAGGCGTACTTCTTGTACGTGGCGAGCGCGTCGGCGGAAGGGAGGACGGCCAGGGAGAAGTAGTCCTTGGCGCCCAGACCCGCGGTGATCGTGGAGCCCGAGACGTTCCAGTCGCTGCCGGTCGGGGCGAAGAGGGCGTAGTGGTGACCCGCGACCGTGATGCCCAGGACGTTGCCCTGGTCCGCGAAGACGGCCGGTGCGGCGGCGGTGGTGATCTGGGCGTTGCCGCCCGAGCCCTTGGCGTACACGAAGGGCAGGCCGTGGCCGATGGTCGTGCGCAGGGTGCGGGCGCCGTCCGACCAGTAGGGGGTGACGGTCCAGTCCGACCAGGAATCGGCCTTCGTGTCGGGGGAGTTGAGGCGGGTGAGGCCGAGGGTGAGGTCGCGCTTGTGCGCGTACTCGTACTGGCGGCCCTCGCCGACGACCGCGGGGGTGGTGGGGTAGCCGACCTCCAGGCCGCCCGCAGTGGCCTGGTAGGTGAGCGGGTGTCCGTACATCGGGGTGGAGTACGGGTTGTCGCCGTACCGCTGGAAGGCCAGGGACGACCACCAGTCGTTGGTGGGAACGGGCCTGCCCTTGGCCGCCGGGGTGACCTTGGGGGTGACCGGGGCGCCGGTGTTGGTGGTGGGGCCCGAGGTTCCTGCGGGGCGGGTGTCGGAGTAACTGCCGGAACCCACCGGAACATTGGCTGCCGCCGCCGGTGAGGCGGCGGGGCCGAGCCCGACGGCGGCCAGCGCGGCGACCAGGACCAGAGCGGCGACCGGTCTGCAGCGGGGCGTTTCGCTGCGAGGAGTTCTGCTGCGGGGAGTTTCGCTGTGGGGGGTGGGGTGCGAGCGGGGATCTGGCATGGACGGCACCTCGAAGTCTTGACGGGAAGGGCCTATCGAGAGCGCTCTCAGACGTCAAGGAACGTAGGACTGCGGAAACGCAAGTGTCAATAGGGGGCGCCAGTAGGGGAGTTGGGCACATCGTCGGTCCGTTGCGTCTTCGAGCCTTGATGGGGCGTAAGCGGGCGGGGAGCTTCTGTGCGGCGGTGTGCGTCGGCGGTGTGCGTCGGTGATGTGCATCCGACGCGGTCATCGCGACTCGCGTCATCACTACTGTCCTGCCCGCTGCCCGCTGCCCGCTGCCCGCTGCCCGCTGCCCGCTGCCCGCTGCCCGTCGTGCCCGGCGCATGCGCGCGCTGCATTGGCATGGACCTGCCCGCGTTCCTTCGCTAGTCTCCTCACCGGCACGCCCTGAGAGCGCTCTCAGATCGCATCGTACTGTTCCATCCCCCCATCGCCGGAACAACGAACGAAGGGCCAACCCACATGAGACGTATGGCAGTTCTGCGCACCGCCTTGTCCGCACTCCTCGTCGCAGGTGCCGGGGCAACGGTCGGATCCGCCCCCGCGTCCGCGGCCGAGGACGCCCCGGAGGCCGTTCGCGCCCCGGCGTCCGCGGGCGTACTCACGGCCATGCAGCGCGACTTCGGGCTCACCCGGAGCGAGGCGGAGGCCCGGCTCGCCGCGGAGAAGGAGGCGACCGCCGTCGAGAAGCGGGCCAGAGCGGCGGCGGGAGCCGACTACGCCGGCTCGTGGTTCACCCCGGACGACGGGCGTCTGACCGTAGCCCTCGCCGGTCAGGACAAGGCCGCTGAGGTGCGGGCCGCCGGTGCGACCGTGAAACCGGTCGCCCGCAACGCCCGGCAGCTCGAAACGAACCTGCGGCGCCTGGACTCCCTCAAGGCGCCCACCGGCGTGAGCAGTTGGCACGTCGACTGGAAGACCAACAAGATCGTGGTGGAAGTCCAGACCGAACGACAGAAGGACAACGATGTCAAGCGCTTCCTCGCGCAGGCGCGCAGCACCGGGCCGCTGACGGTCCGGGCCACGCACCACAAGCCGACGACCCTCGCTGCGGGCACGGTCGGCGGCGACCCGTACTACACGGGCAACGTCCGCTGCTCCATCGGCTTCTCCGTGCACGGCGGATTCGTCACAGCGGGCCACTGCGGCGGCACGGGCCAGGGCGTCAACGGCTGGGACCGCTCGTACATCGGCAACTTCCAGGGCTCCTCGTTCCCCGACAACGACTACGCCTGGGTCAACGTCGGCAGCGGCTGGTGGACCGTCCCGGTGGTCCTCGGCTGGGGCACGGTCTCCGACCAACTCGTCCGCGGCTCGGCCGAGGCACCCGTCGGCGCGTCCATCTGCCGTTCCGGTTCCACCTCCCACTGGCACTGCGGAACAGTGCTCGCCAAGAACGAGACCGTCAACTACAGCCAGGGCGCTGTCCACCAGATGACGAAGACGAACGCGTGCGCCGAACCGGGCGACTCGGGCGGCTCGTTCATCAGCGGTGACCAGGCCCAGGGCGTCACCTCCGGCGGCTGGGGCAACTGCAGCAGCGGGGGAGAGACCTGGCACCAGCCCGTCAACGAGATCCTCAACCGCTACGGACTGACCCTGCACACGGCCTGACGCGGCCGACACGGCCTGACCACCGGCCGAGCCCGACCGGGCCGGTGCGGCGTCGCATCCGTGACTGCCGCACCGGCCTGCTCGCCGACCTCCGCGTGCGTCGGTGCGACGTGGATCCGTGCGACGGGCGTCCGCGCGGCGCAGGACGGGAATGTCCAGGCCCGGCGCATGCGCTGCATGTGCCTCGGTCTCCACCCGGCCGGCGGTCAGCGTCGGTGGAGTGTCTGGAGCGCCTCGACGAGCACCTTGGGATCGTGCTGGCCCTTGTAGACCGGTGGCGGCTGCTTGCCCCGGCCCAGCAGTCCGGCGACGGCCGTCCAGGCGGTGCGTACCGAGTACTCGACGGTGAACACCACGTCGTCGGGCACCTCCGCGTACTGGCCGATGAACGCCAGGTTCGTCGACCCCTCCGGAACGACCTGCGGCCGGTCGCCGCCCTTGCGGACCAGGAATTGGCTGGTGATGTACGGCATCAGCGCCGGAATGACGATCGATCCGTCGAGGATCCCGCCGCGCTGTTCCTCCGCGAACGGCAGGTGGTGCAGGACCTCGTCGAGGATCTCCCGACCGGTGCAGTCGCGCATCTTCTTCTTGACGAAGTCGCCCTCCTTGTCGGGGAAGAGGGCGTAGCCCCACCACACGAAGGTGTCCTCGGGCTGGTCGCGGAAGTGCGGCTGGTGGTTGAGGACGATGGTCAGCAGCCAGCTGGAGGTCTTGAAGGTGATCAGGCCGCCCTTGCCCGCCTCGCTGCCGCTGAACTTCTCCATCAGTCCGAAGAAGGAGGGGTCCTTCGTGGTGACGGTGAACGACTCCCAGGTGGAGTCGTCCACGGAGGAGTCGAAGACGCTCGGATCGCCCAGGCCGGGCCTCTTGGCCACGAGCGTCTCCCACAGGTCCCAGGCGCCGCTGGGCGTCGTGGTGTCCAGGACGGGGGCGCTGTCGGTGCTGCCCAGGGTGGAGTTGGCCGTCATCGACCCGTTGGTGACCATCACCAGGTCGTCGGGGGCCAGCGTGATCTCCTCGGTTCTGCCGCCGCGCTCGACGGAGATCGCCTCGACGGTCAGCGCGTCGCCCTCCGCGAGCCTGAGGTCGGTGACCTTGGTGCCGAGCCGGAGGGTGACACCCTGCTCGGTCAGCCACTTCAGCAGCGGCCGGACGATCGAGTCGTACTGGTTGAACTTCGTGCGGTAGATCCCCGACATGCTGTCGAAGGTCTTGAAGAGGTGCACAAACCGGTTGAGGTAGCGGCGGAACTCGATCGCGCTGTGCCAGGGCTCGAACGCGAAGGTGGTGCACCACATCGCCCAGAAGTTGGTCCGGAAGAACTCCTCGTGGAAGAGGTCGCTGATGCGTTTGCCGTCCAGGAGGTGTTCCGGAGTGGCCACGGCCGTGACGAGTTCGAGCCGGTCGCGCTCGGAGAACGTCATCGAGTGCGCGTCCAGGACCTTGCCGTCCGCATCGACCAGACGGGCATGGTCGTTCCACGCGAAGTCGTCGTGGAAGGCGAAGGTGTCCTCGGTCACCGACTTCGTCGGGTCGTCCAGTGACGGAATGGAGGAGAGGAGGTCGTAGGTGCACTCGAAGTGCAGCTCGAACATGCGCCCGCCGCGCATCGTGTACCCGGTCTCGGGAGAGCCCGCGGCGTCCAGGCTGCCGCCCTCGCGGTCCTGCTCCTCCAGGACGACGATGTCCTCACCGGAGAAGCCCGCCTCACGGATCAGGAGTGCCGCTGCCGACAGGGACGCGATCCCGCTGCCCACCAGAAACGCCTTCGCCACAGCCATCACTCGCCTTCATGTCGATCAGGTGCACCCCCGTCCCTCCTGGCCGATCGTGGCACGCGACCGGAGCTGCGGCGTGCGGAGGGCGCAGACGGGTGAAACGTCCCGGCCGGAGAGCAGAGAGTGGGCCGTGACGAGGGGTGTCGCTACGGCTCGCGATGAACCTGCCCGACCCGGCTGGACCGGCTGGACTGGCTGGACTGGCTGGACCGGCTGGACTGGCTGTGCAACGTTCACGGAACGCCCCGTCGATCGCTGCACAGGTGGCGGAAGCGGTTCGAGCAGGAGGGGCCCCAGCCTTGCCCGGCTGCTGACCCTGGACGGCCGCCATTGCCAGGGCGTCGGCCACCGTGACCAGCCCTGGATCAGGGCGCTGGGCCCGCAACAGGGGTAAGCCGACGTCCAGTTGTAGAACGCACCTGGGTGCGGTTCTTCCGGGGCGACCCAGCCGAGCGAGCCGTGAGGTCGTATCCCTCCAGCACCCGACGGCTGAACCGTCCAGGGCTGTCCGCCGGCGCGATCGGCACCGCCTACCCTGCCTACCCCGCCAGCTTCGCCAGCTTCGCCAGTTTCGCCAGCCAAGGATGCCCGGGGTGCACGAATTCCAGCCACCCGTTCAGGGTTTCCTGCCGGGCTCGGGCCAGCAGCGGCAGCATGCCGTCGAAGTCCGCCTGGTCCTGGGGCCGCAGAGCCTTCGCCTTGAACAGCAGTACCAACTCAGGTATCAGATAGGGGATACCGTCCACCGTCCGCTCGATGACCGCGTCGTACGGCAGTCGCAGTCTCTCGTCCCGTCTGCAGAGCCATGTCCCGCCCTCGTGGGGCTCGCGGAAGACGTCGAACAGGAACCGGCCGCTCGCCGGTTCGCGGAACCACGTCTGGTGAGTGGCGGCCAGCGCCTCGGCTCCCGCCCCTGCCCAGACCCGTCCGGAACCCACCGCGTCACACGCGTACTCGGGGAAACGGTCCCGGATCTCCGGAAAACCTGCCGCGGGTACCGCGATCTCCAGATCACCGTGCGGCCGCGACTGCTCCCCGCGGAACAGATCCAGCGCCCACCCCGCCGCGACGCACCAGGGTGTCCCGATCCCGTCCAGCCGCTCCGCGACCTGTTCCGGGCGCCAGGCATCCGCCCAGCGGGCATCCAGTTCGTTCAAATCGAGCACAGCGCCGCCGGGCGGCAGGGAACCAGTCATCGGCACAACCTACTCCGCACTCCTGCTAGCCTCCGGCTTCGAATTCATTCGGAGTCATGTAATCAACACCATCCTGGGGATTTTCACCGATGGTCAAGAGCTTCTTCCCGTGCTCGTCTTCGCTAATCAATACCTGCTGGGTCTTTCCTGAGCTTACGTTGTACTCGGCTGTCAGGGTCCATTCGCAGGCCAGCTGGGATTGAGGCCATAATTTGAAGTACCCGGGACTTTCCCCGTTCCCTAGCGATATCACTTTGTTCCATTGGGGTGTATCTTCGATTGGCGCCCCAGGGATGCCCTTCTCCATCGCCGGTACGGCCTCTTTGGCCTTGGCCCCGTTGTTGAAGAAGAAGTGGATGTCCCCCCAGGTGACGGCGCCGGCTCCGCTGGTCGAGATCACTGTCTTCACCTTGGAGGGCCGGCACTGCGTCGGTTTCGCCAACAGCTTTGTGATGGATACGGGCTTGGCGCGCTCGCTGGTGAACTGGGCCAAGTAGCCGTCCGCTCTTCCGCCTACTCTCCTGGCACCCCACGGCCGGACGATGCTCCAAATCTTCTTCCCGTCGCCACGAGTCGCTTTCAGTCTCGCTCTCTCTTCCGCTGTGAGATATCGATCCAGGTGGAAGGCGAACCATCCTTCGTCACCGTCCACTGCGGGCATTATTTTCCAGTCAAACGGAGGCTTTTTGTCGTCGATTGCATCCGTCGCCCGATCTTCCGTGGCGGCTCGCTCTTCCGTGAAAATAAGATCCATTTCCGCGGTAACGTAAATGGTTAATGCTCCTGCCACGGCGGCGGCGACGACAATGAAGGCAACGCGTTTGGCTTTCCATCCCGGGCTTCTCCCGGACTCTGCGGTTTCTGGCGAGACGATCGACAGAAGGTCGTCCAGGGCCGCGCTCCGCCTCGCCCTGCCGGATGCCGGGGGTTCGTTTCCAGGGTCCCTCGCGCTCGGGGGGTCCTCAGGGGTAACGCTGTCTCGATCCGGCACAGACCCTCCCTTGCGACTCAACTGGCCGTATTCCAGGCCAGGTTACGCCCGAAGCAGGCCCATTCCAAGATGAGGGATCTGCGGGCGGGCTGGGCTGCTGCACCACGTGAAGCAGCTCTTGGCGGGCAGGTTCACGACCAAGACCTCGTACACCTGGAGCCGGACCCTGTTTCGGCCAGCACCGAAACTCGTGGACAGGCCCGGTTCGTACGCCTTTAGTTTCCTTGGTATCGGAAATTACCTCTCACGGGGGAGGCGCACATGAAGAAGTCAAAATTCGCCGCGATGCTCGCCGCCGTCACGCTCAGCATGGCGGGGGCGGGGCTGGTACCGGCATCTGCCGCCCAGGCATCGTCCGCCGAGGTGTCGCAGACCGGATCGGGTACATCGGCTGCATCGGAGGCACCGGCCGTCAAAGAGGTTCTCCAGGGGAATCGCGCCCTGATCTACCAGGGCGACGACTGGGCCTACTTCAATTTCAAGACCAAGAAGGTGAAGGTCTGCGACAAGGAAAAGGACGGCCACGCGGTCTACGCGTACCTGAGGCACCGCAATGGCCTGGACGCCGATGTCCTCTACGACAACACCAAGGGCTGCACGACCCACACCATCAGCTCCAAGAAGGCGTACATGTACATCACGGTGTGCGAGTCGGTGTGGGGGCCGGACTGGTGCCGCCAGCCGAGGGTGGACCTGCGGTGACACACATGCCGTGACAGACGGGCATCGGGGACGGGCACCGCTGGCGGGTGCCCGTCCTCGTGCGGGTGCGTGAGCTTTCCGGGACCGGCCGCGTGGGTGCTACCGGTCCCGTGCTCTCGGCGTTCTGGTCGCAGCCGGCGTTGGCGGTCCGGCCGACGACGGTAAGGAACCGTGCTCAACGGTGATGCCTGCCGCGACGGGCGAAGCATGGCTGGGGTGGCGCCGTTTGGGTGGTGAGTCTCGTTCCGCGAACTCGTGCGCCCCGGCCGCAGCAGGGGCTTCCCCGCCCTGTTCCAGGAGGTCTGTCGGAGTGCCTGAGTCCGGCGCCGCATGATCGGCTGTCCGTACGAGATTTGCGTGACGGAGGGTGGGTGGACAGGTGAGAGGCCCGGGACCGTGCCGCGCGTCGCGGGTCTCGTTGCCGGGATTCGAGCGGTCGAGCGGAACAGTGTGAGGCCGGGATGCGTCCAAGATCGTTCACCGGGTAGCGTCTGGGCTGGGTACGAGTGTTCTTGGGGCAAGGGGATGTACGTCTCAACCTGTGCGATCGCTGCGTGCCGTCAAGGAGCAACACCAACCTCCCGATGCGCTGGAGACACGTACGAATGCCTGCTGCCGCCTCCCCTGCCCACTCTCCGATAGCCATCGTCGGAATGAGCGGGCGCTTCCCCGAAGCCCCGTCCACAGACGCGTTCTGGCAGTTGTTGGAAGAGGGGCGTGAGGCTGTCGGGACCGCGCCGGCGGACCGGCCGTGGATGCACGAGTTGTACGATCCCGCGCCACGCACACCGGGCCGTATACCCACCACCCGCGGCGGCTTCCTGTCGGGCATCGACCGTTTCGACGCGGGGTTCTTCGACATCTCGCCGCGTGAAGCCGCGCGTGTGGACCCGCAGTTGCGCATCCTGCTGGAGACCGCCCACGAGACGATCGAGGACTCGGGCATTCCCGGTGACCGGCTCGCCCGTCGGCCCGCGGGAGTCTTCATCGGCAGCTGTTCCAGCGACTACTGGCTGCGGCACATCGCCGACCCGGACGGGATCGACTTCTATACGGAGCTCGGCGCGACGTCCAGGTCCGCGCACTCCGGCCGACTCGCCTACGCCTTCGACCTGCGGGGACCGGCGGTTTCCGTGGACGTCGCCTGTTCCTCCTCGCTGCTGGCGGTGCACCTGGCGTGCCAGAGCCTGAGTGCCGGGGAGTGCGACACGGCGCTCGCCGGCGGCGTCAACATCACCCTCACGCCCTACACCAACCTCGCCTTCGCCTGGGCCGGTGGCCTGTCCCCGGACGGCAGCTGCAAGTTCGCGGACGCCTCGGCGAACGGCTTCGTCCGCAGCGAAGGCGCCGGACTCGTCCTGCTGAAGCCGCTGGAGAGGGCGCTCGCGGACGGGGACCGCGTTCGTGCGGTGATCCGCGGCAGCGCGGTCAACAACAACGGGTTCAGCGGGACGGGCATCGCGGCGCCGACGCTCGACGGGCAACGGGACGCAATACGCCGCGCCTATCGCCACGCGGGCGCGGACCCTGCCGGAGTGGACTTCGTGGAGGCACACGGCACCGGCACGCCGCTCGGCGACAGTACGGAACTGGCCGCGCTCGCCCAGGAGATGAGCGGGCGCCGGGGCGCCCCCTTCCTCGTGGCGTCCGGCAAGGCCAACATCGGGCACACCGAGGGCGCGGCCGGCATCGCCGGGCTGATCAAGGCGGTGCTGAGCCTGGAGCGGCGCAGGGTGCCGGGCAATCCGCATCTGCTGACGCCCAACCCGGCCGTGGACTGGGAGACGGCGCCCTTCCGCGTACCGAAGGAGAACGCGGAGCTGCCCGCCGAGGGGGAACTGCTGGCCGGGGTGAACAGCCTGGGTGCTTCCGGCACCAATGTGCACGTGGTGCTGGCTTCGGCGCCCTCCGGCACACCTTCCGTGGACTGCCCACCCTGCACCCCTTCCGACGGCGGCACGCCCTCCACCGGCTGTGCGCCTTCCGGCGGCGGTGCGCTCGGGCCGCATCTGCTGACGCTCTCCGCCCGTTCGCCCGGCGCGCTGCGGGAGCTGGCGGATGCGCACCGCCGACTGCTGCTCGACGACGAGCCGCCTCCGCTCGGTGACTGGTGCGCGGCCGCGGCCCGGCAGCGTACCCACCACGAGTGGCGGCTGGCCGTGACGGGCGACGACGCCGAAGAGCTGGCCGAGAGCCTCGAAGACCCCGTGCAGGGAAGCCCGGTGGACCGGCCTCGCATCGTCTTCGTCTTCCCCGGACAGGGCTCCCAGTGGCACGGGATGGGGCGTGAACTACTGGCGCGCAGCGAGGCGTTCCGCACGACGCTGGAGCGATGCTCGAAGATCATCGAGGCCGAGACCGGGTGGTCGCTGCTGGATGCCCTGCGCGGCGAGGACGCGTCCTGGCAGGAACGTACGGCGTACGTACAGCCCGCCCTGTGGGCCATGGGCGTGGCGCTCGCCGATCACTGGCGGGCGTGGGGCATCGTGCCGGACGCGGTCCTGGGCCACAGCCAGGGCGAGATCGCCGCCGCCTGCTGCGCGGGCGCACTCACCCTGGAGGAAGCGGGGCGCCTGAGCTGTCTGCGCGCACGGCTCCTTGACGAACTGGCGCCGCCCGGTGCCATGGCCTGGGTGGGTCTTGCGCACACCGACGCGGCCGAGCTGCTGACGGAGTGTGGCATCGACGCTCAGGTCGCCGTGGCCGAGAGCGCGTCGTCCGCGGTACTTTCCGGATCGCCCGCCGAACTGGACCGGTTGGTGGACGTCTGCGCCGAGTGGGGTGTGGAGTGCCGCCGGATACCGGTGGCCTACGCGGCGCACAGCGCGCAGATCGACGCGGTCCGCCGCCCGCTGCTGGCCGGACTCGCCGACCTGGCCCCCGCGGAATCGACGGTGCCGTTCCTCTCCACCGTCACCGGCGGCGAACTGTCCGGCACCCGGCTCGACCGCACCTACTGGTGGCGCAATCTGCGCGAGACCGTCCTCCTGGAGCCGGTGGTGGCGCGGAGCGGACCGGAACCGGTGGTCTACCTTCAGATGTCGCCCCACCCCGTGCTGAGCAGTGCGCTCCGCAACAACGCGGGCAGCAGCGCGACCGTGCTGGGCTCACTCCGTCGCGACCAGCCCGAACTGCGCTGTCTGCTGGACTCGTTGGGCCTCCTGTACGAAGCGGGAGGCGAGCCCGACTGGGACGCGGTCCACCCCCGTGGCGGCCGCGCGCCGAAGCTGCCGGCGTACCCCTGGCAGCGCCGACGGCACTGGTACCAGGCCGACGGCTACCCGTACCCCCCGATCGGGGAGGCCCCTTCCCCGGAGTTCCCGGAGCCGGAGCCGGAGCCGGTCGTCGAGCCGGTTCCGTGCCCCGGGCCCGCACTTGATCTCGTACGGGACCGGTTCCTGCTCGACCACCGGGTAGGGGGGATGTCCGTGATGCCCGGCACGGGGTTCCTCGAACTCCTCCTGGACGCGGCCGGCCCGGCCGGCGAACTCACCTCGGTGGCCTTCCACGAACTCCTGCCGCTCGACGAGAAGGACCCGCCCGAGCTCCGCGTACGGAACCGGGGCCCCGTCGACGGCATCCGCCGGCTGGAGGTGGAGAGCCGAACCGGCAAGCAGAGCCGAACCGGCGAGCACTGGACCCGCCACGCCTCGGCCCGGTCGGCCGAAGCGGGCGACTCCCCGAACCGGGCCGAGCGCCCCGACGACGTACGCCGTCGCTGCGGCACCCGGCTGAACGGTGAGGCCTTCTACCGCCGCTACTCCGGGCGGCGCAACAGCTGGGAAGGCGACTTCCGCTCCGTGGCGGAGCTCTGGCACGGTCCGGGCGAGGTCCTCGCCCGGATCACCGCGCGGCCCGGCCGGGGACGCCGCCTGCATCCGGCGGTGCTCGACGCCTGCCTCCAGCCGCTCGCCGTGCTGCACTCCGACCCGGCCCGGGGCTTCGTTCTGACCGGGGTCGACCGGCTGTGGGTCCGGCCCGGAACTTCCCCGGCCGGTGAGGTGTGGGCCCACGCACGCGTCACCGGCACCGGTCCGCAGGGCCTGACCGCCGACATCACCGTGAGCGACACCGAAGGACGAACCGTGGCCGAACTGACCGGCCTCCGGGCCAAGGCGCTGTCTCCCACGGCGTCCGCCGCGTCGCGGGCACCGGACACCTCGGCCGCGTACGAGGAGTGGCTCCACGCCGTGAGCTGGGAGCCCGCCCGGATCCCCGACCCGGTGCCCGAGCCCGGCAACTACCTGCTGCTGGGCACGGCCGGGCGCCTCGACCGCCGACTGACCCGCGCGCTGACAGCGGCCGGACACACCGTCACCACGGCCACCCACGAAGCCGACCTGCACGAGCTGCTCGACGAAGCCGCCGAGGACGGACCGATCGACGCGGTGGTGTGTCTGTACGACGACGAAACCCCTGCGAACGTCCAGGACGAGGCGGTACGGCTGTGCTCCTCGCTGACCGATGCGGTACGGGCCGTACTCGAAGGCGGTGCTCCCCGGCGGCTGATGCTGGTCACCCGCGGGGCACGGCAGGCCCGCGGTGAGGACGGCTGCCCCGCGCCGTGGCAGGCCGCGGTGTGGGGCCTCGGCCTGGTCGTCGGAGAGGAACACCCGCAACTCGCCACGGTCCTGGTCGACCTGGACGAGAACAGCGACCCGAAGGACGACGCCCAGAGCCTGACCCGGCTTCTCCTCTCCCGTACGGCCGAGTCCCAAGTGGCCGTGCGCGGAGGCGACTTCCTGGCGCCCCGGCTGGCTGCCGCCCCCTCCGGTGCGCCCGACGAACCGCTCGCCCTGTTCACCGAGGGCGGTTTGGACGGGCTCCGCCTGGTCCCCGCCGAGCGGTGCGCGCCCGGCCCCGGCGAGATCGAGATCGAGGTCACTCACGTCGGCCTGAACTACCACGACGTCCTGGCTGCCGCCGGGGCGGACGGTGACGCTGCGGTGGGCCCGCCGCAGCTCGGCTGTGAATGTTCCGGAACAGTCGTACGCACCGGCCCGGACGTCACCGAATTCGCCGTCGGCGACCCGGTCATGGCCTTCTCGTACCCCTCCGCGCGCACCCGTCTCACCGTTCCTGCGGAACTGGTCGCCCCGGTTCCCGGCCGGCTCAGCCAGGCCGAGGCGGCGACCTTGCCGGCCGCGCACGCCACCGCGTACTACGCGCTGGTGGAGCGGGCCCGACTCGCCCCCGGCGAACGCGTGTTGATCCACTCCGCGACCGGCGGCGTCGGGCTCGCCGCGATCTCCGTCGCGCGGATGTGCGGCGCGACGGTCTACGCCACAGCGGGCACACCCGCGAAACGGGAACTCCTGCGCCGTCTCGGCGTGGAGAGGGTCGCCGACTCCCGTACGACGGACTTCGCCGAAGAATTCAGCGACGGCGTGGACGTCGTCCTGGGCACCCTCGTCGGCGCGGGCGTGGACGCGGGCTTCTCCGTACTGAACCCCTTCGGCCGCTACGTGGACCTGTCCATCAACGACATCGCCGCCGCCCGGCCGCTGCCCATGAACGTCTTTGCGGGCAGCCGCAGTTACCTGCCGGTCAATCTGCTCGACCTCTACCGGTACGCCCCCCGGCACCTGGGGGAGCTGGTCCGTACCGTCGCCGGGCTCGTCGACGACGGGACACTCGAACCGCCCACCACCCGGGTCTTCCCGGCCACCGAGGCAACCGAGGCCTTCACTCTGATGGCACGGTCCGGCCACACCGGAAAAGTCGCCCTCGCCATGCCCCGGAGGACCACCGATCCAGCACGGATCCGCCCCGGCGCGAGCTACCTCGTGACCGGCGGTCTCAGCGGCGTCGGAGGGCTGCTCGCCGAGTGGCTCACCGACCAGGGCGCCACCCACCTCCTGCTCACCGGCCGCACGGACCTGTCCACGCTGCCGTCCGACGACCACAGGCTCGCTCTGCTGGAGCGGCTGCGGCAGAGCGGGACGGAGATCGAGTACGCGGCCGTCGATGCCGCCGACCACGAAGCACTGGCAGAGGTGCTGCGCAGGCGTGACCGCGAAGGACTCCCGCCGGTGGCCGGTGCGGCCCACGCCGCGGCCGTCCTGACCCCCGGTCCGGTGACCGACCTGACCACCCGCGACCTCGACCGCACCCTGCACCCGAAGGTCGCCGGCGGCTGGGCACTGCATCAGCTCTTCGCCGACCAGCAACTCGACTTCTTCGTACTCTTCTCCTCCGCGGTGTCCGTCCTGGGCGGCCTGACCGCAGGCCACCATCTGGGTGCCTACGCCGCGGCCAACGCCTTCACCGACGCCCTGGCCGCGCACCGGGCAGCGACCGGCCTGCCCGCCACGGTCGTCAACTGGGGCTACTGGACAGAGGTGGGCATCGCCGCACGCCTCAGCGAGGCCAACGGCCACGATGTGCGCCCCCGGGGCATGGGCCCCATCCGCCCGGCGGACGCCCCGGCGCTCTTCTCCGAGCTGCTCCGGGCACCCGGCCAGCGGCTCATGTACCCGCCGGTCGACTGGGACGGTTACCTGGCGGCCTACCCCGGCGACGCGGACAACCCCCTGCTGTACGCACGCCATGCGGAGCCGGGCCGAGGGGGCGCGGCATCGCCTGCCGCACCGCCCGTACCCGAGCACGTCGGGCACCGCCCGAAGGGCCCGGCCGCGCGACCGGGGTCGCCACCGGTGCGTACACCGCGTCGGCAGGTCCCCGGGAGCAGGACCGCACCGGCGGAGGACGGGCGAACGACGTCCGGCATCCCGACCCCGCCCCGCACGGGACGAGCGACTGCCGGGGCCGCTGCGCACGCGGCGGAACGCGAAGAGCGCACCGGGGCACCGGCGCGCCCCTCGCGGACCCGGGGCGCCGACGGCGACCAGTACGCCGCCGGCCGGTCGGGGCCGACTGCTCAGTGCGGCGTTCCCGCCTCCGGCAGCCGTCCCGCCGGGGACGCACCCGCCATCGAGGACCGCCTCGCCGCCCACCTCGCCGCCGTCCTCGGTACGGACACCGACCAGATCAGCCGCTCCCGTTCGATGAACCGTCTCGGGATGGACTCCCTCATGGCCGTGGAAGTGCGCACCCGGATGAGCAGGGACCACGACCTCGACATCCCGGTGGCCCGGCTGCTGGGTTCCGAAAGCCTCCGCACACTCGCCGCGGCCCTGGCGGCCGGCGACGACCGGGGGGCTTCGACATGAGTACGTCGGCGGGCCCCCGAGCCGTCCTTCTCACCGGGGTCACCGGCAGCCTCGGCGGCCATCTGTGCGCCGAGTTGCTGGCCCGCACCCGGGCCACCGTGTACTGCCTCGCACGCGGTGACGCCCATCGGGTCGACCACCGGCTGGCAGAACTGGGCATCGCCCCCGGCGAACGGGTCGTCCATGTCAGCGGGGACGTCGCCCGGCCCCGGCTGGGGCTGTCTCCCGCCTCCTACGACGCGCTCGCCGAGACAGTGGACGAGATCCTGCACTGTGCCGCGCACGTCAACCTCGCGGCCGGATACGACCGGTTGGCGCCCGTCAACGTCGGCGGAACCCGTCACGTCATTGCCCTCGCCGAACGGGCGGACCGCCTCACCCGCCGCCCCGTCCCCCTCCGGTACGTCTCCACACTGGGCACTCTGGCCGCCGCCCGTGACGTCGGTCTGACCGAGGTCGACGAGCTCACGCCCGCCACCGCACGCACCGCGGGACCGCTCGGGTATCCGCTGACCAAGGCCACGGCGGAACGGGAGCTGCTGGCCGCCGCCGACCGTGGGTTGCCGCTCACGGTGTTCCGGCCGGGGGTGGTGACGGGGGACACGCGGACGGGACGTACCTCCGCATCCGACCTCCTGGTGCCGGTACTGCGCGCGTCGGCGGTCCTCGGCCGCGTCCCCGCAGGCGTCGGCGCGATCCCCGTCGACGCGATCGACGTCGTCGCCCGAGCCCTCGTCGAGCTCTCCCGGCAACCGGAAGCGGCAGGCCGGACGTACCACCTGATCCACCCTCGGCCACTGCCCCTGGCCGAGGTGTTCGCCGCGATGCGCAGGGCCGGTCACCTGCTGGAAGTCGTCGAGGGCGAGGAGTGGTGGAGCGCGGTGGACGACCACGCCGCGGACAGGGCGGTGCTGCCGCAGGCCGCCATGCGGGAGGTCGGCCAGTACGCCATGATCACAGGCCCTGACTACCGGGTACCGGTCATCCGCTCGGACCGCACCTGGCAAGCCCTGGACCGGGCGGGTGTGCAACGGCCGCCGCTGGACGGCCCCTTCCTCGACCGGATCGTCCGCGGCCTCACCGCCGAGGGACTGCTCCGACCGCGCCGGACCTGAGCAGCGGAGTGGCCGAAGGGCCGTGCGGGGCGTCGGTGGCGCCCCGCACAACAATTCATCCCCGTTGAACGCGAAGGACACCGATCCGAAAGGCCAGGTCGGTCTCTCCCGGGCTACCTGAGTGCGGTCCCTTGAGGAAGGGATGGGAGTTCCCACCACCCCATTGGAGAACGGCACTTCATGCTTACGACAGCCATCGAAACGCTGAAGGCGGCCACCACCACAGCCACCACCACAGCCACCACCACAGCCACCTCCGAGTACGTCACGTCCCTTGCCGACACCCAGGAGCAGATCAGGGCGGCGCAGCGGCTGCGCCACCAGGTGTTCGTGCAGGAGCTGGGTGCGAAGATCCCGACGACGCTCGACGGGCACGACATCGACGCCTTCGACGAGACGGCCGACCACCTGATCGTCACCGACACCGCCTCGGGCGACGTCGTGGGCACGTACCGGATGCTGCCGCCCGGACGCACCGAAGAGTCCTACTCCAGCGGCGAGTTCGACCTGCGGGGCCTGGCCGCGGTGCGCGCCTCGATGATCGAGGTCGGCCGCTCCTGCGTCCACCCGGAGCACCGCAACGGGGCCGTGATCAACACCATGTGGGCCGCCATGGCCCGCTACGTCCTGCTCTCCGGCCACCGCTACCTGGGCGGCTGCGCCTCCGTGCCCCTCGGCGACGGTGGCGCGGCAGCCGCCGACGCCTGGCTGCTGGGCAACGGCAAGCACGCCGCCCCCGCCGCGTACCGGGTTCACCCACACAACCCATGGACCCCGCAGAGCCCGAGCGGCGGTCGGCCGAGCTACGCACTGCTCCCGCCGCTGCTGCGCGGTTACCTGCGGCTCGGTGCCTGGATGTGCGGCGCCCCGGCCCACGACCCGGAGTTCGACGTCGCCGACTTCTTCGTACTGCTCGACATGAACCGGCTGGGTGACCGCTACCGCCGCTACTTCCTCGGAGAGGACAGTTGAGTTCCTGGTCCGTCGAGTCGCTGTGCACCCCGGGCTGTGCCACGGACGGAGGCCCGCGGATGCCGCTGTCCGGCATCGCCCGGCGCTACGCCTCCCTCGCCGCGACCCTGCTGCGCAGCGTGGCGATGGGGGAGCGGCTCGGCGCCCCGGAGACCCTGCGGGAACGGGCCGGGGAGGTACTCGACGGCCTCGACGTGCGGATCGAGCTCAGGAAGGCGCCCGGGGCCGAGCCGCTGACAGTGCCCGGCCCGGTCGGCACGCTCGTGGTGGCCAACCACATCTCCTGGCTCGACATCGTCGCCTTCCTCGCCGTCGAGCCCCGACTGACCCTGCTCGCCAAGCGCGAAGTCGGCGCCTGGCCGGTCGTCGGGACACTCGCCCGGCGCATCGGAACCCGGTTCATCGACCGCGAAGGGCTGCGGCAACTGCCGCAGACGGTCGCCGACCTGTCCGACACGCTCCGCTCAGGCCGGTCCGTCGTGGTCTTCCCGCAGGCCACCACCTGGTGCACGGTCGCGGGAGGTTCCTTCAGGCCCGCCACCTTCCAGGCGGCGATCGACGCGGGCGCCCCGGTCAGGCCCGTCTCCCTCGACTACTTCCAGCACGGCAGGCCCACCACCGTCGCCGCCTTTCTCGGAGAGGAGGACTTCGGCACCGGCCTGCGCCGCGTCGCGGGCACCCGCGGCCTGTCCGTACGCATCACCCCGCACCGTACGCTCGCGGGCACCGACCGTCGCAGCCTGGCCTCGGCGGCCCAGCGCGCGGTGGTTGGTACGGAGTCGCCGGCCCACGTCTGACGTGCAGCGGCAGCAATCAAGCAGTCCCCCGATCCGCCAAGCAGCAGACCGATTGGGTCCGTGCTCTATTCCCCGGTCCGGGACCGCTCTCCGACCGACCCGGGCCGTTCGGCTGTCCTTCCGGCGTCCTGGCGGGGATCCCGGCGCATGCACCAGGTGCGGGGGCCGCCGTCGGGAAGCTGGATGTCAGCTGTGACGGTGAAGCCGAGGCCTTCGTAGAAGGCGACGTTCCGTTCGCTGGAGGTTTCCAGGAACGCAGGGTGCCCGGCGCGTGCGGCCGCCTCGATGCCGGGAGCCAGTACCGCGCTGCCCAGACCCTGTCCCTGGGCTTCAGGAGAGACCGCGACCGTGTTGAGGAACCACACCGGCTCCTGCGGCCGGTGCGGGGCGAGGGCCTGTTCCGCGGCTTCGAAGGCAGCGGCCCGGTCGCCGGCGAGGCCGTCGAGCAGGGCGCCGATCTCGGCGAAAGCGGGCGAGGGGTCCCGGTCGGGAGTGGCCCAGACGGCGACCGCGCGGCCCGCTCCGGCGACCCATACCCGCCCGTACACCATCCCGAGGCGGGTCAGGCACAGCTCTTGGAAGCGTCGTATCCGGTCCAAGTGGTCGTCTGCGGCGATCACATGCTGCGTGTAGGGGTAGTGGGCAAAGGCCCGGGTGAGGGTGTCGATCGCAGCGGGTACATCGGCGTCGGCAATCGGGCGTACGGAAGCGGAGTCTTGATGCTCTGACATGCTGATTCAACGATCCTGGTGACCGCCGGGTTCCCGTACCTCCGACGACAGGGGCGTCGCCGCTCCTGCCACCAGGGCGTTCATCGGTCCTGCGCCGGGGCGGGGGAGAGATCAGTGGTGAGCCCCTGCTGGTGGGCGATGGCTGCGGCGTGGGTGCGGCTGGAAGCGCCGAGTTTGGTCAGGATGTGGGAGACGTGTACGCCCGCCGTGCTGGGCGAGATGTGCAGACGCCCTGCGATCTGGCGGTTGCTCAGGCCCTGGGCGATGAGCTCCAGTACCTCATGTTCGCGTGCAGTGAGCCCGGCGTGCGGCGCGGAGGCGGGTCGGGCCGCCAGGGCGATCTGGCGGTGGAGCAGGGTCGCGTTCAAGGAGGCCGCCAGTTCCGCGCCCTCATTGAGGTGGGCTGTTCCTGTGGTGAGGTCACCAGTGGCGATCGCAGCCCTGCCCGCGTACCACAGGCACTGGGCCAGGTGGTAGGGCTGCCGCAGTTCCCTGAAGGCGCTCACCGCCCCGGGCCACCCCTCGTCGTGGAGCAGGGCGTGGAGGTAGCCGCGCCACGCCCGGTCGAGCCGGCCGTCCTCGCTGAACCGGCCGTCGAACGCGGTGAGTTCGGCCCGCCGCACCGCGACCCTGTCCGCGGTCACCGCGCCGCTCCCGCGACGCAGACGTACCTCTTGGACCAATGCCCCGGTGACCAGGACGGAGCGGGCCTGGTCGGCGCGCAACCGGGGAAACTCCGGATCGGCGAGGGCGCGGCCGAGTATGCGATCGGCGCCCTCCACATCGCCCTGGGCGAGAGCGAGTTGGCACAGCAACTGAGAGTGGTGGAACAGTCCCGTACCGCGCAGGGCGTCCGAGGGCCCGGCGGCCACCGCCGCAGCGGCCTCCACCTCGCCGCGGAGCAGCGCCAAGTGGCCGCCGAGGCACCGCAGATGCTGCCCGGCGGCCGGTGGCGGGCCCTCGGCGAGAGCTTCTTCGAGCAGTACGGCTGCCTCGTCCCACCGCCCGGCCAGCGTCAGACCGTGCACGGCGTAGCAGGCGAGATCGGTGCCACGGCTTCGGCCGAGACCGAACCGGCGCGCACGGCGGATGCCGTCCAGAGCCACCGCGACGCTGCGAGGGTGATCGCCGGCCCGGGTGAGCACCATCGCCTCGTACATCGGCACCGTCAGCAGCAGGTCGTGGCCCTCCAGCCGCTCGGCGAGCCGGCGTGCTTCGGCCAGCGCCGCCAGGTCCCCGGTGCGGGCTCCGGCACCCAGCAGCCCCCGGACGGTGACGGTCGCGTCCCCGGTGCACCGGCCTGAGCGAAGCGCCTCGTCGAACGCCCACCGCGCCCTGTCGGCGTTCGGCAACAGCGCCATGGCCAGAACGCCCAGCACCCGTCCCCGCTGCACGTTTCCGACCTCCTCGGGCAGCAGTCGCAGCGCGTGCTCGAAGTCGCCGATGCCGGTGCCGTCGAGACGGTGCTGCAGCCTGCCGCGATGCTCCAGCAGCAGGGCGGCGCGCTCCGGAGCCATTCGTTCGTCGAGCCCGGCGAGTCCGGCCGTGGCATGGTCGACGCCGCGCAGATACGCGCCACTGAACATGCACGCCTCGGCCGCCTCCGTCAGGACACCGACCAGATCGGTGCCGATCCCGTCCGACGGGTCCGGCAGGCGGTCCCACAGCTCGATCACTCGCTCCAGCAGGTGACGCTGCTCGCCGTACGCGTAGGAACGGCGAGCCCGGGACGCGGCCCGATACGCGACGGTCAGAGCCTGTACGTAGTCCCCCGCGGCGTAGGCGTGCGCGGCCAGCTCCGCAGCGTGGGCGTCGCTCGAACCCAGCGCCGTCGCATAGCGGGCGTGGAGCCGGGAGCGCTCGCCGGGCAGCAGATCCTCGTACACCGCCTGCCGGATGAGCGCGTGCCGGAACGCATAGCCGTCGTCGGAGGTGACGAGCAGCCCCTGGTCGACCAGCGGGCGCAGCAGGGCGTCCAGCTCCGCACCGCTCTCCTCGGCCACCTGCTCCAGGAGCCGGTGCGCGACCCGGTCGCCGCCCGCCGACACGAGGCCCAGCAGCAGGCGGGCGGGGGAGGGCAGCGAGCGAGGTCCTCGCAGGAGCAGCTCGCGCAGGCTGTCCGGCGTGCGGGCGTCCCCGTGGGCGAGCGCCTCGACGAAGAGCGGGTTGCCGTCGCTGCGCCGGTGGACGCGGTGGACGGTGGCGGCGTCGGGCACGGTGCCCAGGATCGCGGCCAGTTGACGGGCGACGTCGGCCTCGGCCAGAGGGGGCAGCCGCAGTGTGGTGGTGCGCGGGCCCCTGGCGAGTTCGGACAGCAGCGCGCCGAGCTGTCCGCCGCTCGTCCCACCGGGCCGGTAGGTGGCGAGCAGCAGCACGCCGGGCCGCGTCAGGTTACGGGCGAGGAACGCGAGCAGCTCGTGGGACGCGGCATCCGCCCAGTGCAGATCCTCGATGGCCAGGACGACGGGCCGGACAGCGGCCGCCCGCTCGATCAGGGCGAGTACCTCCTCGTACAGCCGGTGCTTTCCGGCACCCGCCCCGCCCGCCCCACCGAGCTCCGGGAACCAGTGCGCCAGCTCGCGGTAGCCCCCGGCCGGAGCCTCCACGTCCCGGATCAGACCGCGCAGCACCGCCACGAAGGGGGTGTACGCGAGCCCCTCACCCCCGAACTCCGCGCAGGCGCCCCGCACCACGCGCACCGCGGGCTCCTGGGTGCGGGCGAACTCGGTCAGCAGCCGCGACTTGCCGATCCCGGCCTCGCCGACGACGAGCACCACCGCCGGGCCCTGCTCCTGCGCCGTGCGCCACGCCCGGGCGACCGCGGCCAGCGCGTCGCCACGGCCGATGAACACCGGACTGACCACGCGTTCCGCCACCATCTCGCCAGCATATAAATACCGAACTCTCCTGATGCGGCCCGGGTGTTTACCCGGCGACGCTCGACCCATGACCACTTCGTACCCCCTGCGCACCATCGAGGCCCACGAGTTCGACGCCTGGGCCCGCATGATCACCACGACCTACGGCCAGGACTGGCGCGAAGGCGCCCTGCGCAGCGCCCGCTCGGTGATCGAACCGGCACGCACACTCGCCGCCTACGACGGCCAGGACATCGTCGGCGGCGCCTCGATCTACGGTCGCTCCCTGACGGTGCCCGGCGCCTGCACCCCGGTCGCGGGCATCACGCTCGTCGCGGTCCTGCCCACGCACCGACGGCGCGGCATCCTCACCGCCGTGATGCGCAAGCAGCTCACCGAGCTGCACGAGTCGGGCGGCGAGGCGATCGCCGCGCTCAACGCCGCCGAGGCCACCATCTACGGCCGGTTCGGCTACGCCATCGCCGCCCACCTGGCCCAACTCAGCGGCGACAAGCGGGACATGGCCATGCGCCCGGACGTCGACCTCGGCACCGGCACCATCCGCCTGCTCGACGCCGACCAGGCCCGCCCGCTCCTGGAGAAGGTCCACGACACCGCCCGCCGCCGGACCGTCGGCTGGGTCGACCGTACGGAGAAGTACTGGAACGCCCGGCTCTACGACGCGGAACACGTCCGCAACGGCGCGACAGCCTTCCGCTTCGCCGTCCACACCGAGCCCAGCGGCGCGGTCACCGGCTACGCCCTCTACCGCTCCCGGGCGAGCACCGTGGACATCGTCGAACTCGCCGCCACCACCCGCCAGTCCTACGCGGCCCTGTGGCGCTTCTTCATCGATCTCGACGGCCACGACCACCTCACCCACGAAGGCGCAGTCGACGAACCCCTGCCGCACCTGCTCCTCAATCCGCGGGCCGCCCGTACCACCGTGGTCGACAACCTGTGGGTACGCCTCGTCGACATCGACCGGGCACTCGCCGCCCGCCGCTACACGACCGGCCTGGACGTGGTCCTGGAGGTCGAGGACACCTTCTGCCCCTGGAACACCGGCCGCTACCACCTGCACGCCGACGCCGACACCGTCACCTGCGAACGCACCCGGACGCAGGCCGACCTGCGACTGTCCGCCGCCGAACTGGGCGCGGCCTACCTGGGCGGCCCCACCCTGACGGCCCTGGCAGCCGCCGGCCGCATCCAGGAACTGCGCCCCGGCGCACTGGCCGCCACCTCCGTCGCCTTCCGCGGCCCACGCGAACCCTTCCACGTGTCGGGCGCCGCCTTCCCCGCCTTCTGAAACGGAGACCCCGCCCTGCCCCCCCGCACTCGCCGCCGCTCCACGCGCCTGTCCAGCCTCCTGCGGCACCGCCCGAGAGGTGGCCGGCAGCCGTACGATGCCGGGCGGAGTGGCTCGGGTTGCATCTTCCGTAGCGGTATGTGGTCCGGTGGACTCACTCCCGCCCCACTGAGGAAGGCCCCAGCTCATGTTCTCGTCCTTCATCCCGCCGCGCCAGGTCAAGATCGGTGACGCGGCGGCCTTCGTCGGCACCACACCGCGGGCGATCCGTCACTACCACGAGATCGGCCTGCTCCCCGAGCCCGAGCGGGGCAGCGACGACCGCCGCCGCTACGGCTACGAGGACATGATCCGGCTGCTGTGGATCCGCAGGATGGCCGATGCCGGGATCGCCCTGGACGACATCCGTGATGCCTTCGCCGACACGGCTTCCGCCGGTGCCGACAGCGACGACGGCATCGCGGGCACCCTGGATCGGCTGGAGGAAACCCTCGTCGTCCAGGAAGCAGAACTGCGGCGGCAACGGACTGCCGTGCAGCGCATGCGTACCGAGGGCAGCAGGATGGGCCTGCTCTCCGACTTCGTCACCAGCCGCTTCAAGAGCCTGCCCGAGGGCTCCCTGCGCCAGGCGGACCTGGACTGCCTGCTGGTCACCGAGCGGATCTTCGGCCCGCTCGGTGCGGCTGTCCAGGCCAGCCGGTTCATCGCCCTTGCCACTCACCCGGATCTACGGGAGGACTCCGACCGTGTTGATGCCGCCGAGGAGGCACTCGATGACACGATCGCTGTCGACGACCCCCGCGTGGCCCGGGTGGCTGCCGAACGGCACGCCTTCGAAGAGGCGCTGCATGCCGTCATCGAGGATTCCGGCCTGGCGGAGAGCGACGACGCGCTCTTCGACACCTGGGACGCGCTGCACCCCGCTCCCGCAGATGGGGGTGAGGACGAGGCCGACCCGAGCTCTGGCAGCGGGCATGGGTCCATGAGCGCATTGGAAGCCATAGGAAAGATGCCCTACGACTTCTCCCCGGCCCGCCTGCGCTGCATGGAACTGGCCGAAGAACTCGCCGCCCACGAGTCACCCGCTTCCTAGAACACGGCCTGGGCGAGGCCTGGGCGAGCTGGACCTCTTCGGCCTGCATGCCTGCCCGGAACGAAGCGACCAACCGCCTGCCCCGGATGCCCCACGCGTTCCGGCACTGCCGCAGGTACCTCTTTCGGGGGTTGTACCGAAGGATGTCGCCACCGGGACCGATCTGCGTGCAATTGTTCCGCCATGATCCCTACAGAAGGTGATGACATGCGCTCTGCCTCCCGGAAGCCGCTGCGTACGGCTGTGTTCACCGCGGCTGCCGTGCTCGCCGCGCTCCTCGCCGTCCCCGCCGGGGCCCAGGCCTCACCGGCCCAGGTCATGGGTACCGCGCCGGCCTGCGTCAAGCGCGATGTCATCAAGCACAAGAAGTACGTGAAGGTCACCAATACGTGCAACGAGGCGATGCACTTGAAGGTCGTCATCGACTGGGGCCCCGACTCCCGCTGCCTGACGTACCAGAAGGGCGAACAGTGGGAGTGGAACTGGGGCCGCGGTTCCTACGGCAAGGTCGTCACCTGCTGAGCCCGGCAGCCCGGCAGCCCGGCAGCCCGCGGCACGCTGAGAACAGCCGACCAGGTGGGCGGTGGCGCCCGGCCCCAGGGGCACCACCGCCCAGTTCGATCAAGGTGCCAGTTCGATCAAGGTGGAATCAGGCGTACTTTCCGGGCGTAAGACCGCAGTGCGTCCCGCGAGTTGCCTGTCTGCTGTTCGCCTGTCGGCGCGGTACGGCGCGGTACGGCGCGGTACGGCGCGCACGGGGGGCCGGAAGCGCCAGGAACCTGGTGCGTTCCGCGAACAGGAGAATGATCGGGCCTCCCCGCGCCGGCACCCTCCGTACGGATCATCCCCGTGCATCCGCGACGCGTCTGCGACAGCCCATCAAACGGCAGTTGGGCCGACGCCGCTGGAACGGTGGACGTTCTCCGCACCCCTCGCGCGTCCGGCTGTGCGATTCTCCGTGCGACGATCGGCCTCATGGAAAACCGGCAGCCGCCCGCAGGGTGGACGCTCCAACAGATTCGGGACGTCTCCGGGGACACCCGAGCCGAGGTGCTCAGCCCGGATCGAAGTGTCGTGCACTGCGACGCCCCTGACGAGGTTCTTCACCCCACGCTCGTCCTTGGGTTCGGCGAACTCTGCATCGTGAAGGTCTCCCATGACGACGATTGGTACATGGGCAGCCTGAACGACGACGGCAGCGTCCTCTGCTGGGGCGTCTACGACGATCTGCATGAGGCGCTGCGTGGTTTGTAGTCGCCTCTGGTCGGTCAACGGCCAAGGTTCCCTGCGTTGTTCTGCGGGACGTGGTGGAGCACGAGGTTCTGCGGGACGTGGTGGAGCACGAGCGATTCTGCGCTTTGCTGAGGGGCGGCACGGGGGGGGAGAGAGATGGCAGACGACACGGACATCTTGCTGGAGCTGTGGCGGGGCCAGCGTGACGAGGCCCGCCAGATGGAGAATCAACGTGCGGCGCTCACCAGCGTCGTGATCGTGGTTACTGCGGCCGGCTTCGGTTTCCTGGTGCAGCACGGAGGACTTCGCACGTCCTCGCTCGGGGTGACGTTGCCGATGTTCGCCCTGGGGCTTTTCGGCGCCGTGGCCTGTGCCAAGTACGGTGAGCGTTGGGCCGTCCAGTCCGGTCTGGCTGACAGCTTGCGGCGTGAGATAGGGCTTCGCCACCCGGAGTTGAACCTGTCCGCTCTCATCGCGGACAACCGCGCGGAGCATCGGGCCGAGTACCCGCGTATCTCGTGGGTGAAGATCTCGGCACTCTGGGTCGGGATCCATCTGGGGATCTCAGCCGGCGGGTTGGCCCTGAGCCTCTGGGCTCTGCTGTCCGGCCGTTGAACGGACACCGCTCCGCGCGCGCCCACCGGGTGCACGACCCGCTCGTCCGAGGGACGACGGTGTGGGCAGTTACCGGCACTCAGACGCGCACACCGTAACTCCCCGTCTTTTACCGGCCGTTCATGACCTGGTGCGTCATGGACGGCGTCATGTGCCTGTTATCTTTACGTGACTTCACGACATGACCCTCCGTGACGCTTCGGCCCGGGATCGCTATCAGCAGGACGGGAATGACCAAGCACGACAGGTTCAACAGGGCAACGCAGGCCGCACGTACGGCACTGGCACCCGGGCGGGGCAGACGGAAGCGGACCAGGACGCGGTCCATGAAGCTGCGACTGCCCAAGAGACCGGACTACCCCCGGTCCGGGCGGCGCGGCTGGCGCCGCTGGGTGCCTTCGTGGTGCCAACTGCTGGGCTCGGCAGTGACGTTCGTCGGTCTGCTGACGGCGGCCGTCGCCATCGCGTACGCCCGCACCGACATACCCGACGACCTCAACGCCTTCGCCACCCAGCAGGACAACGTCTACTACTGGGCGGACGGCACACCCATGGCGCGCACCGGTTGGGTGAGCCGTCAGGAGATGAGCCTGGAGAAGGTTCCCGAGCACGTCCGCGGGGCGGTGCTGGCCGCCGAGAACCACGGCTTCTACTCGGATCCCGGCGTCTCGCTCCAGGGCGTCACGCGTGCGTTGTGGCAGACGGTCAGCGGCGGGGACACCCAGGGCGGCTCCACCATCACCCAGCAGTACGTGAAGAACGTCTATCTCTCACAGGACCGTTCCTTCTCGCGCAAGTTCACCGAGATGCTCATGGCGATCAAGCTCGACCGGCAGCGGGGCAAGGACCAGATACTGGAGGACTACCTCAACACCAGCTGGTTCGGGCGTGGTTCCTACGGACTGCAGCGTGCGGCCCAGGCGTACTACGGCAAAGAGGTCACCCAACTCAACGTCAGCGAGGGCGCGTTCCTGACCGCCCTGCTCAAGGGAGCGGCGCTCTACGATCCCGCCCTCGGCCCCGGCAACCACAAGCGCGCCGTCGATCGATGGAAGTGGACGCTGGACCGCATGGTGGACGTCGGCAGGCTGAGCCGGACCGAGCGGGCGCGGTACACCGAGTTCCCCGAGCCCAGAGCAGCCCCCAGGACGACCAGCGCCAGTGGGCAGGACGGCTACCTGGTGGCGCTCGCGGAGTCGTACGCGAAGCGCACGGGGAAGATCCCCGAGGCGGCCTTCGACCTCGGCGGCTACCAGATCTACACGACCTTCGAGAAGCCGAGGATGGCGGCCCTCACCGCGGCGGTCAAGAAGTCGCGCGACACACTGGACCCGAAGGCGCGGGCCACCGACCGGTACGCGAAGTTCGGGGCCGCCTCGGTCGCCCCCGACGGGCGGATACTCGCCGTGTACGGCGGTCCCGACTTCCAGCGGCAGGCCTTCAACGAGTCCAACACGGCCACGGTCCCCGCGGGTTCGGCGTTCACCCCCTTCGTCTACGCCGCCGCACTGGAGCACGGCGTCCAGCGCGAGCGCACCGGCCCCCGTACTCCGATCACCCCCTCGACCGTGTACGACGGGGACGACGACGCGCCGCTGATGACTCCGGAGGGCCCCTACTGGGACCGCGGCGGCAAGATGGTCAAGGGCCAGAACGACGGCGACCGCTCCTACGGGCACATTCCGCTGGGGGAGGCGATGGCGCGGGGCGTGAACACCCCGTTCCTCCAACTCGGCATGGACGTCGGTCTCGACCTGGTGCGGGACACCGCCGAGGAGTCCGGGATGCTCGCCTCCAACTTCGGCCCGCCCGTGCCCGCCTTCTCGCTGGGCAACTCCACCCCGAGCGCCATCCGCATGGCCGGTGCCTACGGAGTGTTCGCGGGCGGCGGCATGCACACGGACCCGTACTCGGTACGGAAGATCACGCGCAACGGCGAGCCGGTGCCGCTGCCCCGCCCGCGCTCGGCGCGCGCCCTGAGCCAGGCCGTGGCGGGCCAGGTCACCGAGGCGCTCACCCGTACCGGCGAGGACTTCGCAGGCAAGACGGGCACCACACCTGACGACGCCGCGCGCTGGTACGTCGGCTCCACCAAGGAGGCGTCCACGGCGGTCGTCGTCTACCGCATGGACCTCGCCAAGAGCCTCGCACCCCTGTCCCTCAAGGCGCTCGGCCGGGATCCCGCGGCCGCCAGGAAGATGCCGGCCGAGATCTGGGGCCGGTACACGGCCGCCCTGCGCCGGTGACGCGCACCGTGCTGCCTTCGCCCCCGTCCTCCCCCCTCTGTCTGGAGCAGTCGCGATGATCTGGAAGAAGTCGGCCACGCTGCGCGCTCGGATCCGTACCAGGTCCGGCATCAGTCTCGGTGTCGCCGCAGTGCTCGTCGCCTCGCTCTCCACCGCGCTCGCCGTCTCGGCTTCGGACGACTCGTCGGACGACGCCACGAACCCCGTGGCCGGGCCGAAGGCGACCGCCGCCGCGCCGAAGCCCACCGCGAAGAAGCCGCCGGGCACCGGCAAGGGCAAGGAGGAGAAGTGGGACGGGCAGGTGCGGGTGCTCGGGGACGGCTCCACGTCCTACACCGGGCCGCAGCCGGGCCAGTTGAAGGCGGAGCGGCTCAAACCGGGTGAGCAGCCTCCCCAGTTCGTGGTGTTCTCCTGGGACGGCGCGCTGGAGAGCGACGACCGGCTGTTCTCCCGCTTCCGGCGCGTGGCGAAGGAGAACAACGCCCACATGACGTTCTTCCTCACCGGCATCTATCTGCTGCCGAAGGAGAAGAAGAACCAGTATCTGCCGCCGCAGCACAAGACCGGCGCGGCCGCGATCTCGTACCCGACGGACGAACACATCCGTATGACGCTGGAGCAGCTCGGCGGGGCCTGGAAGGAGGGGAACGAGATCGGGTCGCACTTCAACGGCCACTTCTGCGGCAAGAAGGGCGGCGGCGACTGGAGTGCGGCGGAGTGGACGTCGGAGATCGACCAGTTCTACTCCTTCGTGCAGAACTGGAAGACGAACACGGGCATGAAGGATCTCGATCCGCTGCCCTTCGACCCCACCCGTGAGGTCGTGGGCGGGCGGGCGCCCTGTCTGGAGGGGCAGAAGACCCTCATACCGGCGACCAAGCCCTTCGGCTGGCGCTATGACGCCAGCTCTGCGGGGGACTTCCAGATCTGGCCCGCCAAGAAGGACGGCATCTGGGACCTGCCGCTGCAGCTGCTGCCCTTCCCCCAGAAGAAGTTCCAGGTGCTCTCCATGGACTTCAACTTCCTCTACAACCAGTCGAAGGGGAGCACCGAGGGGGATCCGGCGAAGTACCAGGAGTGGCGGAAGGAGGCCAGGGACGCCTATCTCGCGGGATTCCAGCGGGTGTTCCATGGCAGCCGGGCGCCGATGTTCATCGGGAACCACTTCGAGGACTGGAACGGCGGGATCTACATGGATGCCGTCGAGGACGTGATGAAGGACGTCTGCCCCCGCAAGGGGGTGCGCTGTGTCTCCTTCCGCGAACTGACCAACTGGCTCGACGCACAGGATCCCCAGGTGCTGGCCCGGTGGCGGCTGCTCGACCCCGCTCAGCCGGCGGGCTGGAAGCAGTAGGAGACCCCCGCGAAGGTGCCCGTGGGCTCGTCCTGCGGCCCCCGTGCACCTTGCGCCTGCTTCCGCCTGCTTCCGCGGGGAGATCGGTGTCGACTCAGCCGGCCAGGTGTCTTTGCAGGTCGATGTGGCGGAACTGATAGACGGCTCCGGCCTGACGCAGCACGCCGCGGTGTTCGTGTGCGTCGCGCAGGAAGCCCATGAAGTCACGCGGGAGGCGTCGGCGCAGTGCGAGGTAGAGGTGTGCGATGCCCATCGTGCCCCAGACGGTGGAGGAGAAGGCAACGGTCAGTCCGGCCCAGAGCCCGAGACCGAGTCCGGTCAGCAGGCCGGCCAGCGGATCGTGGTGCAGGGCGATGGCCACCCCCGGCCCGCCCCCGGCCGGGATGCCGACCGCGAGGGTCAGCTGCCAGAAGACGAGACGGTCCCGCGCCCACAGCGCCTGCGGTCCCACTGCGCGAGCCGGGTCGGCCGAGCTCGTGCCGAAGCCGGCGGCGAGCGTCAGGCCCAGACCGACAGCGATCACCGCTGTGGTGGCGGCTCCGGCCAGGGCGACCAGGGCGGTGACGCCCAGTCCGACCGCGAGCCAGGGCCAGTTCCACGTCCAGAGGATCCCTGTCACGGGCTGTCGGTCGGGGGCGAAGGACAGCCAGGCCGGGAGAACGAGGGTGTAGCCGACGATGAGCCCTCCCAGGACCAGGGACGGGGCCGTCCCGAGCTTGGCGGCATTGCCGTCGATCTGCGGTGTGACCACGATCAGCAGCACGACTGCTGCGACCGATCCGATGGCCCGGGCGAGCAGATGCGGGATGCTCGCTGATACCGCGCGGTGCAGTTGCCACCAGGTCAGATCGGGGGAGCCGTGTTGAACACGCTGGAGATGACGGGCGAGGAAGACCAGGGCGGCGTGCGCCTGTTGCGGCGTCCAGCGGCAGGGACGGCCGGGGTGGGAACGGTATGCGGCGGGGACGAAGGCGGAGAACAGGTGTGCCTCGACGGAGTCACGGTCAGGAAAGCGCCGCGCATCACACAGTTCTCCTGGATGCGGCAGCGCAGCGGTCTGCTCACCGGGACGCGGGTTGTAGATCGTCCGGGCCAGAAAGAGCATCAACGGCGTGCGCAGCGCTTCGCCCATCGGCGTGGCACTGCTCCACTCGGAGGAGAGGGCTGCCCAGCGGTCGGCTGCTGGGCCGGCGCCTCCCGCGTCCCGGCGGAGGTAGGCGGCGGCATCCGCGGCGGCCAGAGGGAGCAGTTCGATCCCCGCGGCGCCGGAGAGTTTCACCGGCACGCCGTAGGAGAGCGGGCGCAGGGCGTCTCGGTACTCGGTGAGGCGGCTGGACAGTACAACGGGCCGCCCCAGCGGGAGCGCCTGATTGATGGCGCTGAGAGCCCTGCCGCGAACGGCGAAGGGAATTTCGTCGAGACCGTCGAGAATGGGCAGGACCAGATGGTGTTCGAGCAGCGCGCGGGAGCGGGTCACCGATCCGTGGCGGGCAGGCGCCGGCTCCGCCAGGCCGGGATGGTCGGCTGCGAGCCGGTCGGACAGCCACGCGTAGAGATCCTGTCCCTCCGGATTCCAGGAGGCCAGCGGGAACAGCACCGGCACCGGTTGGCTCTGCCCCTGCTGACGGCCCTGCGGAGAGGAATCCCGCAGGGCGAGCAGGCCCAGGAGCAACCGTACGAGCAGTACCGTCTTGCCCGCTCCCGGCGGGCCGAGCACCAGCAGCCTCCGGGTGGGCACGCGGTCGGCGAACAACTCGGTGATCTCCGCGCCCGTACCGGCCAGGTCCTCAGGGGTTCGTGCCCACGCCGCGCTGTCACCGGCCGGGCCGCCCGGCCAGTCGACGGCCATCGACCGCAGCAGGGGCCACTCCTCCGCAAGACCGTCCGGCACGGCCCGCCAGGACACCCGGAGCGGATACGGGTCGTTGACCCGCCGCACCCGGGCCTCCGTCTCCCACTGGTCGTGGACGGCGCGTGCCAACTGGTCGGCGATCTCCCCAAGTTGTTGCTCCGCCGCCTTCCGGGCGCTTGACCGGTAGGTGACCCAGGAGAGGAACAGCGGGGCCAGGGTGGGAAGCAGCGACGCAGCCGTGGCCGCGGCGCCCAGGGCGAACCGGTGGGCGATCCAGAGCGCCCCGCTCATCCCGCCCAGGGCCAGCACGAAGTACACCGCACTGATCTGCCAGCTTCGGTTTCGCCCTACCCCCATACCGGCGATCGTCCCGCGCGGAGGCAGCGACGGCCACCCCACACGGCCAACTGCTCATGGCCGTCACCGAGATGGAATTCGCCGGGGCGCACTCCACCGGATTCCCCGCGGACGGCCATCAGGGACCCGAAGTGCCCGGGACCGTGCACGCCGGGCGGACGGCCGTGCCCCCAGCGCACGATTGCGCGCCGGTCCCCTCCCGCTTCCCCGATGCTACGTTCCGGGGCAAAAGCGGAAGGGGGCTCCAGATGTGTGCATCATGGCATGAATACAACATTGCGCCGGAACGCAGCGCCACGGACACCCGTGGTATCACCGCGCTGTCGCGGATCTCCACCAGCATGGAAATCTGGTGGACCGGCATCAACCAGTCGATCGAAGGCGCCTTCTGGTACGAAGGCGGCCAGTGGACACGCCAGCAGGTCGCGCCGGGCGGCAGCGCCTCCGTCAGCGGCGGAATGGCCGCGGTGTCGCGGATTCCCGGCAGCATGGAGCTGTGGTGGATCGGCGCCAACGGGTCGGTGGAGGGCGCCTATTGGTACGAGGGAAGCCCATGGACCCGCTACCAGATCGCGCCCAACAACAGCGTGAACAACGAAGGCAACCTCGCCGCCGTGTCACGGGTCCCCGGCCACCTGGAACTGTGGTGGATCAGCACCAACGGATCCGTGGAAGGGGCCCATTGGTACGAGGGCGGCCAGTGGACCCGCTATCAGATCGCGCCCCACGGAAGCGCCGCGGTCCGGGGCGGTGTGGCCGCGGTGTCGCGGATTCCCGGCAGCATGGAGCTGTGGTGGATCGGTGCCAACGGGTCGGTGGAGGGCGCCTATTGGTACGAAGGCAGCCCGTGGTCCCGCTACCAGATCGCCCCGGCCCGCAGCGCCTCGGTCAACGGCGGCATGGCCGCGCTCTCACGCGCGCCCGGCACCATGGAGATGTGGTGGATCGGCGACACCGGCGGCGCCATCGCGTCGGTGGACGGCGCGCACTGGTACGAGGGCGGCCAGTGGACCCGCTATCGCCTCGCACCGGACGCCGGCGCGTCCCCGGCCACCGGGATCGCCGCAGTGTCCCGGATCCCGGGCAGTATGGAGATCTGGTGGGTCGGCCCCCAGCGCGGGGTGAAGGGCGCGCACTGGTACGAGGGCGGAAAGTGGACCACCTACCAGCACTCGGCCTTCGGCAGCGGCGCCGCCTTCGGCGGTGTGGCCGCGGTGTCGCGGATTCCCGGCAGCATGGAGACCTGGTGGATCGGCGGAGAGGGCGCGCCCAGGGGCCCGGGCTCCGTGCAGGGCGCCTACTGGTACGACAACGACAATGAGAGCGACGACGGCGAGAACGAAGCGGGCTGACGCGATCCGGTACAGGCCGAACCACTGCCCACCCCAGTGAGCAGAGGCATCAAAAGCCCTGTGCGCGAAGACCGGTTCACCGGCCGGTGCGACCTGGCTGCGGGCACCCGCCCGGAGGCTTCCCCGCTCCTGTCCGAGGACCTGAGCGGGCTGGCCCCGGCGATCATCGGGTGCGGCGAATGCGACCCGCTGCGCGACGAGGGCCTGGCGTACGCCGATGCCCTGGCCGACGCCGGGGTGCCGGTGAAGAAGCGAGCGAGCTGGAGGTGGTGTCGGCAGGACATGGCTAGGACGAGGTTCAGCGCTGGACGCCGGCGTGGATCGCGGAGGTGATCCGCACCGGTTCGATGCTGTGTAGCTCCTCGGCCGGACATCACACTCTCTTGCGCTGCTTCCTCCCTTGTGGTCACTGGCCGGCGACTGGTGCGGGCGAGATCTGCTGCATGAGGGTGAGCATGTCCGGAGCGACCCATTCCTCGGCAATTCTGTCGCCTTCGATGCGGTAGATCTCGACGCTCCGGAAGCTGACCTGCCGGTCCGTCGGCGGAATTCCTTGGAAGGTGCCCCGATGGGTTCCGCGGAAGCGGATCCGCACCGCCACCTTGTCGTCGGCCTCGAACATGTCCTCGACGTCGATCTGCAGGTCGGGGAAGCCCTCCCACATGGCTTCGGCTCCGTGCCGCCAGATCGCCCGTCCGTGCAGCGGGTCGTTCACGCCGGGGACGTTGGCGATGAAGTTCTCCGTCAGCATCTCGACACAGGTGTCGAGATCGCCGAGCTCCAGCGCCTTGTAGGCCGTGCGCAGCAGGGCCAGGTTCTTTCCGTTCACGGTGGGCATCTCGGACTCCTTTCCAGGGGGGCGGCCGTACGAGTACGGGGTCGCTCCGATCGGTAGGTCTCAGTAGAAACCGTGCCGTTGCGTCAAGGTCAAGGAAGGCCTGAGGCTCCCCAAGGACTTCTCGGCCAGGCCACCGACCACCTCGCAGGCCGAACCGTCCAGCTCAACCAGCCTGGCCCTCTCCGTCGGCGCGGTGACGCTGTTGACCACGAGGTTGGGGTCCATGTCGTGCAACCCCGCGACCTGCGTACGGCAGCCCGCGGCCCCGGCCGTATTCCGTGGTGGAGAGGTTGGCCGGGGCCGGGGGCGAGTGTCAGCGGTCAGCAGGGGCGGTAGGACGAGATCTTGTCGTTGATCCAGCCGGGGACGGTGGCCCACCACTCGCCGGGGCCGATCCTGAACTCCAGGCCGCCGTAGTTCTTGTGCTCGTAGAAGCACATGGAGAGGTTCGTGCTGTTGCCTATGGAGGAGGTGGAGTCCTTGCCCGATCCGGTGAGCTCTCCCACCTGCACGGGTGCGCCGCTGGGGTACACCGGGATCGAGTAGTTGGGGTTGGCGTAGATGAAGACGCCGGCGAAATCGGCGCCCGTGGTGGAAGCCGCGGCGGGGGCCGCGGTTGCCGCGACGCCTGCCGTTGCGGCCAGGGTGCCGACGGCGGCGGCCAGCGCGAGCTGCTGCTTGGTCTTTGCCAGGAACGACATGAACTCTTCCTCCTCTTCGGGGAGGAGTCCGGCCGTGGAACGACTTGAGCGGGGCCGGATCTCCGAGCCACAACGCGACGTCGTGCAAGAGTTTTCTGCAAGTGCGTGAAAAGGATTGCATGTGGGCTGTCGGCCGGGCAACTACCGTGCATCGACGAGTAGTTGGTCTGCCATGTCGGTGAATGCGAGAGAGTCCGGGCCCGTCCTGCGGGCCCGGACTCTCTCGTGGAGAAGGGACTCTCGAACCGGCCCAGGGTTACGGGCCGGCTGTCGCCTTCGGGTCGCCTGCTGCCTCCGCGTCGTTGCCGGGCGGCGTCACCGCCGTGGGGTGATGAAGGTGTCGTTCACGACGTATCCGTCCAGCCCGTGGAGTTCGCCGTAGGTCATCAGGTCGCTTGTGCGGTTGATGAAGCCGCGCCCCGAGTAGTTGAGCGAGGTGTTGCAGAGGACGCTGAATCCGGTCAACTCGCCGAAGGAGGACAGGAGTTCGGCCATTTCCGGGTTGGCCGTCGGGTCGACGGTCTGGGTGCGGGCCGTGCCGTCGACGTGTGTCACCGCCCGCAGTTCGCCGGACTCGACCTGGCTGAAGTACAGCATGTAGGGGTCGGGGACCCCGCCGCTGAACCAGCGGCCCGCGTCCTGCTCCAGGCAGATCGGGGCGATGGGGCGGTATCCCTCGCGCTGCTTGATCTTGTTGAGCCTGCCTGTCGTCTCCTCGGTGAAGGGAGCGGCCAGGATCGACCGGTTCCCGAGCGCGCGCGGGCCGATCTCCCAGCGGCCCCGTGCCCAGCCGATGATGTTCCCGTCGCGGAGGTAGCGGGCGACCTCGCCGTGGTCCAGCGGCCGGATTTCGTACCGCTGGGGGTCAAAGGAAACGTCCTCGACGAATTCGCCCCCCGCGTAGACGTCCCAGTCCAGGCCGGCCGACCCGGTGTAGAAGTGCTGGGCGTCGATGGCGGTACCGATCGCGGAGCCGCTGTCGTTGGGGCACGGCGGGACGAAGACCGCAGGGAAGAGCCCGCACTCGCGCCAACGGCGGTTCCACTCGCAGTTGAGCCCGCAGCCGCCGGAGATGAGCAGCGGGAGGCCCTCGGTCAGATGCTCCCGGGCGTAGGCGTGGAACCGGTCGAAGACGGCGTCCGACAGACGGGCGGCGAGGTTCTTGTACGCGTCCGTCTCCACGCCGATGTTGTAGTAGGGGGAATCGGTCATCCGGTCCTTCAGGCTGCCGGTGATGACCTCCCTCTGACCGAGTACGAAGTCGATGACTTCCTGCTCCGCCGGGGTGGGCGGCCGGTCCTCGGCGAATCCGGCCAGTGCCATCTGCTTGCCCGCGTCCTGGAAGCGGACGAATTCCTCGTGCGAGCTGTACTTGGGATCGGCGAGCGCGAAGCCGTAGGAATACTTGTTGCCCGGGTAGTTGAGCACTTCTTGGAGATGGGTCACTCTCCCGTGCTCGTCGATGCGGTAGAACGAGCCGATGTTCCCCTCCCACACCAGGCTGTAGAAGGGCTGGTCCCGACGGAATGCTGACATTCCATAGGACGTCATGATGTGAGAGCGCTCGTGCGTGGAGGAGAAGACGCGCACGTTCTTCCCGAAGAAGCGCCCGGCCTCGTCCGAGATCGCGGATTCGCCCACACCGAAGTACCCGGCACGCGAGGGCTGGTCGGTGGCCTGGGTCCCTTTGATCCAGCCGCTCACGGCGATGACGTCGGGCTGTTTGTCCAGCCGGTCGGCCGCTACGGCGAACACCTCGGCGGTCAGGGGGCTGTAGCGGACGAACGAGTCCTTCTCCGCCTCCAGGGAGAAGAGCAGCTTCCCGTCCTCGACGGCCGCGATGGCCCCGTCATGGCCTTCCTTGAGGGAAAGAATCAGCATGATGGTCCGTTTCTCTGCGTTCAGACGGTGCCGGAACCGGCTTCCGCCGCGAGGACTTTCCGGGCGAGCCGGTGCAACTGCGGGTTGGCGGACAGGGCGCCGGTGCCGTTGTGGGGCGAGGCGCCCAGGAGATCGGTGCAGACACCGCCGGCTTCCGCCACGAGGATCTGCACGGCGGCGATGTCCCAGGGGTTCACGACCGGTTCGGCCGCGATGTCGAGGGTTCCTTCGGCGACCATGCAGTGCTGGAGGAAGTCCCCGAAGGCACGGTCCTCCCAGCATTCTTCGGCCAGGCGCAGATAGGCCGCACGCGAGTGGAAGACGTCCCAGGTGCGTGTGCTGGTGGTGGAGAGGTAGGCGTGGGCGAGACTGGCGTTGCCGGAGACCCGCAGGGGCAGGGGTGTGCTGCCGGCCGGTCCGCGCCGCAGCCAGGCGCCCCGTTCGGCCGCCGCCCACCAGCGGCTGTGCAGGGCGGGGGCACTGATCACACCGACGGTGGGCCGGCCGTCCTCCAGCAGGGCGATCAGTGTGGCCCAGACGGGGATCCCGCGCAGGAAGTTCTTGGTGCCGTCGATGGGGTCGACCATCCAGGTGCGCCCGGCTGTGACGGAGCCACCGGTCTCCTCCCCGGCGAAGGCGTCGTCGGGGCGGGCCGATCTCAGTGCCTCGTGTACGGCCGTCTCGACTGCGGTGTCCGCGTCGGTCACGGGCGTACGGTCCGGCTTCTCCCGGACCCTCAGGTCGAGGGCCCGGAAGCGACGGCCGGTGATGCCGTCGGCGATGTCGCCGAGTTGCAGGGCCAGTTCGAGATCGTCCTGTTGTGGCACGGGATCACTCCTCGTGCAGTTCGAGCATGTGGTACTCCATGACCCGGACCTCCTCGATCCGGCGCACGCGGCGCAGCAGTTCGACCCGCATGCCCGCCTTCTCCGCGAGGGTGTCGAGCCGTTCGCGGTCCCCGAGGTCGGCCGTGCCCAGCAGCAGTCTTCCGCCGTCGGCAAGGTGCTCGTGGGCGCCGGCGATGTACCGGGCCTGGCCCTGGTAGCCCGGGTCGAAGACGGCGGTGTGCAGATCGGTGGAGAGCGAGAAGTCGTCCTCCACATAGGTCCAGGGCACGTTCCAGAAGATGGCGTCGAAGCGGTCCGTGGGTTCGAGCGCCGCGTACATGTCGCTGTGGAGGACGCGCACCCGGTCGCTCACCCCGTGCCGTTCGGCGTTGGCGGCCGTGTTGGCCACTGCCTTGTCGTTGATGTCCAGTGCGGTGACGGAGGCACAGCCGCTGAGGGCGGCGGTCACGGAGATGACGCCCGTACCGCAGCCGACCTCCAGGAAGGAGCCGCCCTCGGGATAGGGCACGATCGAGGCCAGCACCTCGGTGGCGGCGCTCAGGGTGCTGGGGAAGACGCCTCGGTGCAGGCTCCATTCCCGCCCCAGCAGGGTGAAGGAGTCCGGCAGGTCGTCACCGGCCAGGGCGTGCTGGAGGGCTTGGGCCACGGTCTCGGGGGTCTCCTGGAAAACCATCGTCTCCGCCTCTCCGGTGGTGGTACGGGTCATCGGTTCGGCCCGGACGCGTACCGTACGAGCGCCTCGCGGTGACGGCCGATCTTGCGGAAGGCCTCCGCGTACTGGTCGATGAGCGTCTTGTCCTCGGGCCAGTTGGTGAAGGTGGGCAGGGACAGCGCGTGCTTCTCGACGTGCTCGGCGTGCGAGCCGGTCTCCGGTGCGATGCCCTTCTTCGACGTGCCGGGGAAGAGGGGGTTCTCCTGGCGGGCGTAGAGCGGCAGGGTCGACAGCCGGGGGCCGGAGGGGGCGCCCACCTCCATGCCCTCGGCGCGCAGCGCCTCGATGAGGACGGCGCGGGGGACACCGCCCAGTGCCTCGGGCCGGTAGAGCGGTTTGTAGCCGTACCAGGCGCCCATGTCGACGTGGTCGGCAACGTGCACCGGCTCCAGGTAGGCCACGTCGCCGAGCTGCCCGCCGAGGTGGCGCAGACAGCGGTGCCGGGCCTCCTTGCGTGCCGGGAACGCCGCGAGCGCGTGCCGGGCGACGATGGCGTTGAACGGCGACATGCGCAGCTTCAGCCCGAAGCCGGTGACCCAGTGTGCCCGCAGGTCCTCGTCGAGGACGGCGTCCCGGGAGCGGTCCCGGTAGTGACCGAGGAGAGTGGCGCGGTCGTGCACCTGGGGGTCGCTCGTGACGAGGATGCCGCCCTCGCCCGCGTAGACGGCCTTGTTGGCCTGGAGGGAGAAGACCGCGGCGTCGCCGAAGGTACCGACGGGCCTGCCCTTGTAGCGGCTGCCGTGGGCGTGGGAGCAGTCCTCCAGAACGCGCAGCCCGTGGCGCTCGGCGATCCGCAGGATCGCATCCATGTCGCAGGGGTGGCCCCACTGGTGGACGACGGTGACGACCTTGGTGTGCTCGGTGAGCGCGGCTTCAAGTGCGCCGGGGTCCAGACCTCGGGTGTCGGGGTCGATGTCGACCAGGACCACGTCACCGCGGAGCGCGAAGACGGGACTCAGCGCCGCGTGGTAGGTGAGCGCCGGGCCCACGACGTCCACGCCTTCGCGCACACCGAGCGCGAAGTAGGCGGCGAAGAGGGCGCTGGTACCGGAGTTGAAGGTGACCGCGAAGCGGGCTCCGTGGTTGAGGAAGGCGAGGAAGTCGGCCTCAAGTCGGCCGATGGGACCGCTGTTGCCCTTGATGGAGATGTCGGTGTTCCGCTGCTCGGCCAGTTCGGACAGCTCCGCCTCGTCGGCGGGAGGCGGCCAGACCTCGTGCGGCAGCGGCTGTTCGACGGCGGGTGCGCCTCCGAGGAGGGCGAGTTGTTCGGCGATGGTCATGTGTCCTTCCTGTCTTCGCGGTGAGGCTGGGGACCGGCGCGTCGGGCATGGCCGGCGCGCGTACGGGGACGGGGTCAGGCGCACTGGCCGGCGAGCTCGTTCTGCTCGCGCAACCGGTCCCGGTAGATCCCGTCGATCGTGCGCACGGCGGCGAGTTGACGCTGGAGGTGGTCCTGGCGGAAGCGGTGGTCGTCCAGGTGCCCCAGATAGTGGGCGATCATGGAGCGCACGGCGTCGATCTTGGGGCCTTCCCAGGTGTAGCGCTCCAGCAGCAGCCCCCCGATGGCGTGCAGGGTGGCGGCCCCGGGAGCGACGTTCAACGCGCCCTCCGTACCGAGCACGCAGAGGTGCTCGATCTTCTCGTGGCTGTGGCGGGAGATGCGCAGCGAGCCCGCCAACCCCGTGGAGGGATAGCTGCACATGAGGCTGACGAGATCCTCCAGCCGACGGTCCCGCATCTCCTGGTACTGGTGCACGAAGGCGGAGTGCACCCGAGGGGGTTCGGGCGCGGGGAACATTCCGCTGAGCACATCGATGAGGTGGTAGCCCATGTCGAGGAGCACCCCGCCCATGGCCTGTTCCCTGGAGGCGCGCCAACCCGTCGTCGGATGGGCCAGGTTGAAGTGGTAGTCGTAGGAGAACCAGTAGGGCTGCCCGATCCGCGCGAGGTTCTCCTGGGCGAACCGGAACACGGGGTTGAAGTTCCGTTGCAGCAGCGTGAAGACGCTGCGGTCGGCCCGTTGCGCCAGGTGTATGAGTTGCCGGGCTTCCGATTCGGTGACGGCGAACGGCTTTTCTTTGATGACATGACTGCCGTGCGCCAGGAGTTTCATACAGACCGGGAAGTGCTCACTGTGCGGCACGGTGACCACTGCGGCGTCGAAGTCGACCTTTTCGATTGCCTCACCGAGGGCGTCGTAATGCGGGAATCCCCATGCGTCGGCGAGTGATGAGGCTGCCACGGCGGGGTCGACCCCGCCGACGACATCTGCATTCTGCCGCACAACCGGCAGATACTCCTTTCCTTGATGTCCAGCAAATCCGATCACCAGTACTCGCGGTCGCGGACGCACGTTCTTCGACCTGTCACTGGACATGCGGAGTATCCCCCTCGCAGAAGATCTGAGGATGACGCGGGCAGCCGGAAAGGATCGTGGATGTCCTTATCGGACTCTTGGCCGCACGGGGTTCAGGGAATTCTTCGGCTCTTCCCGGAAGCATCGGCGAGCCAGGTGTGTGCTGCGGTCACCACACCCTTGATGAAGTTGCTTCCGCTGCCCTGCGCGTTCTCGTCGAGCAACGAGACCTCCTCGGCCGCGAGCCAGGCGAACTCGGTGTGCTTGTCCCGTTCGAGTGCGGGCGAGGAGAGGTCCCCGTCCACCTCGACGACGTAGTCCGACTCGATGTGGCGCAGTCCGTCCGCCGCCCACTCCTCGTGCGCCACCCGGGCAAGGACACGGCGCAGCTGCCACCCGGTCTCCTCCGCGATCTCCCTGCGCAGCGCGTCGAGGAGGGTCTCCCCCTCCTCGACCGCTCCGCCGACGACGTCCCAGCACCCGGGGAAGAGGCGTCGGTCGGCCGAGCGGCGCTGGACGAAGATCCGGTCGTACGGGTCGCGGATCAGCGCGCCCACCACACGTCGGGGTTCGTTCGCCTCGGTCACGTCAGCCTTTCACCGGGCTCGGGGGACCGCACGGCTGGCGAATCCGAGGCAGCTGCCGGCGAGGGCTGCTGGAGGAACTGAGTCAGGATCAGGGCCCCGACTGCACCTGCAGCCGTACGCCGTCTCTCGCGGAACAAGCTGCCCATTCTTCCCTCGTTTCACCTGCACGTAGATTTCGCGTGCGCCATGCTCCGGGTAAAATAGAAAAGGAGTCGAACGGTTCGAAGAAAGATTCAGGCAGCCCGACTTGTCGCCGAATCGTGCTTGACGCCGGGCCTGATTTCCGTCCTGAGTATTACCTGGAACCCTGTGCTGTGCATGGGTTCACACAAGGCTTCGGACGCCTCAACTTCTCCTTGACACGACATCAAGTAATATGCTGAGGCCGTGATGCGGCAGGTGTTGCATATCCAATCGTACGTAGGCGTTCCGGCAGTCCGCACCGAATCTTGGCCGCTGCCGACCCGATCTGCCCGCTCGGCGGGTGAGGGACTTCTTCAGCGCACTTCGCGTTGAGTGATCATTCTTTTCTGCCACCGCCGGCCGTCGCGCGGTGGAATATGTTGGCCGGATTTGCCACTCGCCGGGTCCCGGTGGCACTGCCCTTCGGCCACGAACTCCGGCCCACGTGCGGACGGAGGCCGGTGGTGTCACCACCGGCCCCGGGCGGGTGCTTCGTTCACAGGCGGCGGGCGACCAGGAAGACGTAGCCGATCTGTGGGAGCGCACCGAACCGGGGAAGGGCGCGCGTGGAGTTGAAGAACTCGAAATGGGGGTCGTCGGCGGAGGGTGCGACATCGGCGAAGGCATCGGCGAACGCCTGGTAGGTGGGCCGGACGTGCTCTCCGATGTCGGTGAACTCCACCACCTCCAGACCGGCACGGTCGAGGGCCGTGCGGAGCTCCGCCGGTTGGGGAAACCCGGGGGACCCGAACGCCCGGCACGTCTGGCGGACCGTCTCCGCAGCATCCCCGGTCACCGGCGAGCGGAGCAGCACATCGGTGATGACCAGCGGACTGCCGGGGCGCAGGGTCCGCGCGATCTCGGTGAGGGCGGCGGTCCGGTCGGGGATGTGCATCATGGACTCGATCGCCCAGGCACCGTCGAAGGACGCGGCGTCGAAGGGCAGTGTGCAGGCGTCCGCGTACCGGAAGTCCACCCGGTCGGCGAGGGCGGCGGCGTCCGCCCGGGTCCGGGCGAGGTCGATGTCCTCGTTGCTGACCGAGATTCCCGACACGCGGGCGCCGGTGGCACGGGCGATGTGCAGGGCGGGCCGTCCGGTTCCGCAGCCGACGTCCAGCAGGCGCCCGCCGGGTGCGGCGGCCAGCTGCCCCGCCACGAGGTCGGTGAGCCGGTCGGTGGCTTCGTTGAGGGAGCGGTCGTCCGTGGCGCTGTCCCAGTAACCGACGTGGATGTTCCCGTCGACGGCCGTGCCGTCCGCGGTCTCGGTCTGCTCGTCATGGAGTCGGCCGGCGTCCGGTGACGACGGGACGGTGTGGTGTGCGGACGGGTCGTTGGTCATCGATGTCTCCCGAGCATGAGGGCGTGTCAGCTGGTGAGGAGGCCGGATCTGCCGCATGACCGCCGAGGCCGAGGACTCGGCGCGCGGTTCTTCGCCGTGGCCCTGTGCGGCATCGCGACACGGGTCGACGGCCGCTTCGTCATCGCCTGCCTGGTGGTGGCCCTCGTGCTGTCGAGCCCGGGCCACGACGGAAAACCCCTGGGAGCGCGGCGTTCGATGTCGGATTCGCCGTCATTCTGCAGAATCTACTTGCGGCGCCACCACCCCGGAAGACGGCCTCACAGCCATCACCGGAACGTTCTGTTGCCTGGGCCAGGTCCTTGTCACTGTTCGCCATCTCCGTGGCCTCGACGATGGACTGCGATCCGACCGCTCGACCAGCTTCATCAGGTCGACCCACGGCAGATTCCAGCCCGCCAGGCCCGCAAGGGCCTCCGCCGTGCTGAGGCGCCGGACCTGCGGATCCGACTGCCGTCGAGGAGGTGCGGGTGCGGGGCGGACGCGCGCCACATGAGGATGCCGTTCCCGTGCGCGGACCCTTCGGACGGGTACAACCGGGCGCGTACGGCGGAGTCGATGCCGTCGGAGCCGATCAGCACGTCGGCATCCTCGGCCACCGGCATGCCGCCGGCCCGGACCAGGAAATGAGCCCGGACGCCGTCCGGCGACTGCTCGGCGCGCTGGAACAGCAGGCCGGTGCGGACGCTGGAACAGCAGGCCGGTGCGGACGCTGTCCGCCCCGAGGCGATCGCGTACGGCGTGCGGCGGCGGTCGATTCCCACGCCGACCGCCTCGATGGTCCGTGCCGCCTCCCGCACCTGCGGTCGAAATCCTGCGGCGTGCAGGCTCGGGGCGCAGGCCAGCCCGGCGATGACGCCTCCCACGATGGTGGCGGCCGTCACGCCGTCCCGGAAGCGGGTCGGGTCAGGACGGGGCGTCGCTGGTACGGTCCAACTCGGCGCGCAGCGCGACCACTTGCATGTTCAGCGCGAACTCGAAGCGCTCCTCGAAGGTGCCGGCGGCGACGTGCGGGGCGGCCTTGCTCAGGGCCGGGTACTCGGGGTCGTTGAACTCCGTCATGCGCTCGTGTGCCTCGGCCGAGTACGCCTGCTGCTCCTGCGTGATGCCCAGGACGAGATAGAAGATGGTCCAGTTCGCCCAGGCCGCCGTGCGGGGCGAGAAGCCCGCGTCGAGCAGGGTCTGGATCATCGTGTCGCCGAACCGGTAGGTGTTCGCCTCCGTCGTGGCGAGTCCGGCGAGCAGGCGGGCCGCGTCACGGCGCGCGAGGATCGCCTCCCGGCACCAGCGCGCCAGGGCCCGGACGCGGTCCTCCCACGGGCGGGGCAGGGCGGCGACGTCCAGATCGGCGAGGACGGCGTCCGACATCAGCACGAGCAGGCGGCGCTTGTTGTCCACGTGCCAGCGCACGGTGTTGTGCTGCACGCCCAGCCGGTCCGCGACGGCGCGCATGGTCACCAGGTCGAGGCCTTGCTCGTCGAGCACTTCCAACGCGGCGTCGACGACTGCTGATCGGCTGATGCCCATGCTGCTCCTTCACGGTCCTTCTTGTCCGGCGGACAATATACGGCGCCATCCCTTGTCCACTGGATAAGGGATGGTTATTGTCCAGTGGACAAGAGAGAGGAGTCCGCAGTGTTTCTGGATCCTGAGTTCCTCCCCGTCCGCGAGGTGCTGCCCGAAGTGGACGTGTTCGCCGACCTGCCGGCGGCGCGCGAGGCCGCGAGTGCGGCCAGCGGTGACGGCACGTCGGACAGCGCGATCGACGTCGAGGACCGAGCCGTCCTCGCGAACGGGCATCCCTTGAGCCTTCGGCTCTGCACCCCGGCCGCAAGGGGTACGGACCCGCTGCCCGTCGCGGTGTGGCTGCACGGCGGCGGGTTCGTGCTGGGTGGCCCGAACGCGGAGGGCGCCACGTGCCGACGGCTGGACGCCGAACTGGGCATCCCCTTCGTCGCCCCCGACTACCGGCTCGCACCGGAGAACCCGTACCCCGCCGCCTTCGACGACTGCTACGCCGCGCTGCACTGGGTCGTGGACCAGGCGGACGCCCTGGGGCTCGACGCGTCGCCCCTGGCCCTGGGCGTTCTGGTGACCGCGGCGACGCGAGCGGTCACGGACCCCAAGCTCTTCAACCGCCAGGCTGCCGAGGCGGGTTGGCAGTGCTACCTGCAAGGGGGCGACCCGGGGTCGGGATACGCCGTACCGGCCCGCGCACCCGGAATGCCGCGCATGTTCAACGTGCTGGCCCCCGGTGCCCGCGTGACCCGGCGCGCGGTCTCCGCCTGGACGGCGGCGTTCGCCGACGGGATCGGAGCAGGGAGGGGGCGCGGAGCAGGCAGGGAGCGGGGAGCAGGCAGGGAGCGGGGAGCAGGCAGGGAGCGCGGAGATGTCCGGGAGTGCGGCAATGGCTGAATCGAACCAAGTCGCTCTGCCTGAGCTGCAGGTGAAGGTACGTCAGGTGCGTGAGCTGCAGGTGATGGTGCGTCAGGTGCGCTGGGAGGCTGCCGGTGTGGTCTCCGTCGAGTTCTCGTCCCCCGACGGGCAGCCGCTGCCGTCCTGGCGGCCGGGCGCCCATGTCGAGCTCGCGCTGCCGACGGGGATCGTACGGCAGTACTCGCTGTGCGGGTCACCGCAGGACCGGTACTCGTACCGCATCGGCGTGCTGCGCGAGCGCGCGGGCCGGGGCGGATCGGAGTACGTGCACGCCTTCCTCCGCCCGGGACAGCCCGTACGGCTGCGCGGACCGTTGGACAACTTCCACTTCAGGAAGGAGAGGGCCTATCTCTTCATCGCGGGCGGCATCGGCATCACCCCCATCCTGGCGATGGCGAAGCAGGCGGCGGCTTGGGGCCTGCCCTGGCAGCTCCTCTACGGAGGCCGCACCGCCGACTCGATGGCCTTCCTCGACGAACTGAGCGGTCATCAGGAGAATGTGCGGCTCTACCCGAAGGACCGGACGGGCCGGATTCCGCTCGACGAGTGGCTGGACCGGCCGCGCCCCGGAACCGCCGTCTACGCCTGCGGGCCGGAGCCACTGCTGACCGCGATCGAGGAGCGGGCCGCGCACTGGGCCCCCGGCTCGGTGCGCCTGGAGCGGTTCAGGCCGCGTCCGAAGCCGACCCGGCCCGACACCGACGTCGAGGTGGTGTGCGCGCGGTCGAACCGTACGGTCACCGTCCCCGCAGGCAGGAGCATCCTCAGCGTCCTGGAGGACGAGGGCCTGCCCGTGACCGGCTCCTGTCGGGAGGGCGTCTGCGGGACCTGCGAGACGCGGGTGGTCGACGGCGAACCCGACCACCGGGACGACATCCTCACGGTCGAGGACCGCGCTGCCGGGGACCGCATGTACCTCTGTGTGTCCCGGGCGCGCGGCAAACGTCTCGTCCTCGATGTGTAGGGCACCCGCCCGCGCCCAGAACGGCACGCCACCTTCCGGAGGGACGACATGAGCCTGCACGAGGACACCCGTACCGCTGCCGAGGACACCTTTACTGCTGCCAAGTGCGCCCGTAACGCCGCCGAGGGCATCCGTACCGCTGCTGACGACTACCGCCCCATCGGCATGGAGCGGGTGCGGGAGATCATCGGGCACCCGTCGCCGTTCATCGCGGCGAAGAAGGAAGACCGCCTCGGCGAGTTCACCACCAGGTTTATCGCGCACAGTACGTTCTTCTGCCTCGCCACGGCGGACGACGCCGGGCACCTCGACATCAGCCCCAAGGGCGATCCGCCGGGGGCCGTGCGGGTGCTGGACCCGTGGACCCTGGCCCTCCCGGACCGGCCGGGCAACAAACTCGCCGACACCTTCGAGAACCTCGCCCGCAACCCCGCGGTGGGCCTGGTCTTCCTCGTTCCCGGGCTCCGGGAAGTCGTACGGGTGAACGGCGACGCGTTCATCAGCGACGACCCCGAACTGCTGAACATGCTGAGCGCCGACGGGAAACCAGCCGTGCTGGCGACCGTCGTGCGCGTCCGGGAGGTCTTCTCCCAGTGCGGAAAGGCCGTGATCCGCTCACGGCTGTGGGAGGGCGATCCACGCCACCTCGCCGAGGCCGTTCTGCTCGGCGGCAACTTCTACACCCTGCACGTGGCGGAGAACGCCGCCAAGATGGCCGACAGCCTCGGCGACAAGCTCGGCGAACTCACCACGCTCGCCGAGAACCAGTACCGGCACCACCTGTACTGACCCGGACCGTTCCGACTGACCGGGACCACTCCGACTGACCCGGACCGCTCCGACTGACTCGGACCGCTCCGACTGAGCCGAGCCTGTGTCCGTTCTTCGATCCGATGCGCCGTCAACTGGCCTGCAAACTAACGGAGTTGGCCTAACAGGCCCTCCCTCTCGACCCCTCCGAGTGGCAAGGTCCCCTCATGAATCCCTTCAGACCCCGCGATGCGGGAAGACCCCGGGCGGAGCACGCGTCCACCCCGCAGTACAGGCGACGGGTGCGCCGCCCCGGCCGCCGATTACGTGCCCTGCTGGCCGGTTTCGCGACGCTGCTGCTCGCCGCCACGACCCTGGCCGCCGCCACCGGCACGGCGCAGGCCGCCGCCCCCGACAGCCATGTCGTCGCGTCCTGGAACATGCAGGCCGGCCCGGCCCGCTGGGCAGGTGCGTACAACCTCGCCGGTACGCACGACCTCGTCGCCCTCCAGGAAGTCCCGCTCGGCGCACCCGCGGGCTCGCACTACCAGGGCCAGATCAACGGCGTCGAGCACTACCTGTGGGTACAGGGCGACAACGGCCCCCTGCGCCACCTCTACATCCTGCGCACCGCCAGCCGCAGCCTCGGCATGATCACCGCCTGGCAGCCCGACAACGTACTGAACATCGCGGGCGTCTACCGGCCCGCGCTCGGTGTCGTCAACCGCGCCGACGGCATCCTCTTCGCCTCCGTCCACGCCGCCTCCAACGGCGGCCGCCCCAACGACGCCGGTGCCCTGCTGCGCCGCATCTCGGACGCCGCCGACGCGAACGGCTTCCTGGAGTGGGCCGCACTCGGCGACTTCAACTTCAACCCGGCCAACCTGCCCGGCCTCGGTCTGCCCCCGGACGCCCGCATCTACAACAGCGGCCAGGCCACCCAGCAGAACGGCAACGAGCTCGACTACCTGGTCTCCGACGTCGACACCGACCGCTGGCAGGCCACCGTGCTCCCCAACTACGGCAGCGACCACTGGCCGATCCGCTTCGGCGCCCTCCAGGCCGCCGCCGAACCCGTCGACCTGACCATCCACGCTGACAACAGCGACCGTCTGCTCGACGTCTACAACGGACAGACCAGCAACGGCACGCACGTCATCCAGTACCACGCCAACGGCGCCGCCAACCAGCAGTGGTACCTGGCAGCCCTCGGCTACAACTCCCCCTCTGGCAAGCCCCTTTACCGCATCGTCAGCAAGGCCAGCAACAAATGCCTAGACGTCGCCAACGGGCAGAGCTCCCGCCCAGGGGACTACCTCAACGTCTGGGACTGCCACCCCCGCGACGGCGAACCGGGCAGTGGCGGATACCCCCGCGACACCCAGAACTTCACCCTCGAACACCCCAACGCCGCCCGCCCCAACCTCACCCTCCTGCGCAACAACGCCACCGGCCTCTACGCAAACATCAACCGCAACCAGACCGGCGACGGCGCCTGGGTCATCCAGTGGCCCGACCAGTTCGGCCCCTTCCCCGCCCCGAACGAGACCTTCTACCTGCACCCCGTCGTGGACTGAAAGTTGTTGCACAAGGGTGGGTGCGAGCGGGGGCGACCACCTGGCGGGTGTCGGCGTCGACGATGACCTGCACGTTCGCCGAGAAGGGGCAGTTGCACCCCAGAGGGCGATCTGGCGGATGGAACGTGCAGGTCTCGCCGTGCGTTGTCTGCGCATACTGCGCCTACTGACAAGTCCTTTCGTTGCGCTGATCATCGTGATTCCGCTGTTCTTGCCGGCTGCCTTGCGGAAGTTGGGGCAGCAGGCTCAACGGCGGGGTTGGCTGCCCGGCCGCTTTGGAGAACGAGAGCTGGGGGCCCGGGCGGGGCGTGGGCGCGACGGCCACTGAGGAGCTGCGGCCTGAGCCGGGCTTGGTGGGTCGGGGCGCGGTGCACGGACTGGCAGAGGGCACACCATGCGGAGGGTTTCTGAATCCCCGTCTGACCCGGGCCGGGGTGGGCCTGTTCGGCAGAGACGGCCGTTCCCAGGGGTGGCGGCAACAACCGGTGACCGGGCCACGCACGAGGCGGAGTTGCGTGTGAACAGCGATGGTCCGCCAGGTCCATCGTTCGGCGGCCTCGGGGTCGCGAACTCGACGCCGTGCGCTTGGGCGGACGCCCCCCTGCGGGTCGTGGACCCTCGATGGTGTGGGCCGGCACATCACCCGGCCGCGACGCGTGCACCCGGCTCCAGCCGGACCGCGTCCAGCGGCGTGGTCCACGAGGTGCGACCCACTTCCAGCGCCGCGACGTCGACGCGGCCGCGGTGGAGCCCGCCGTACAACGCACCGTGTCCACGCCGGTGTTCAGGCGGCAACGCCAGATCGCCCGGGGTTCGCACCGGCCCGTCAGAGCACAGCACCGGAACCGTGCGACTTCCGCGAACGCCTCCCGGTGGACGTCCTCCGGGACGATGAGCGACAAGTTCAGAGGTCGCTTCAGCATGCGCACGTACCCGCGTGGTCACGCCTGCTTGACGCATTCAGTTGTTTCAGTCACGATTGAAATGTGGATAACAACCAGCATGAGCAATGGGTGGAGCGAGTGGCCACCTTCTGCGTCGACGAGTGGGGGCTGCCGCCCATCACGGGCCGGATCCTCGGCCTGCTGCTGATCTGTGACCCGGCGGAGCAGTCCGCGGCCGCCATCGCCGACGCCATCCAGGCCAGTCGCGCCTCTCTGACCGGAAACATGCGGATCCTCACCACGGTCGGCCTGGTGCGCAAGGTACGCCGACCGGGAGACCGGACCGCGTACTACCGCATCGAGGACGATGCCTGGCAGAAGGTCATCCGCCGCAAGCTCGACAGCCTCGGGGCATTCGGCGCGATCGCCGACGACGGGCTCGCCATCGCCGGCCCGGCCGCCGAGGCCCGCATCCGGTCCGCCCGTGACTCCTTCGCCTGGCTGCGCGACATCGCGGACGGAGCGTCATGAACCGTCTCGGACTCACCCCCGTGCAGGAGACCCTGCTGCTCACGCTCCATGCGCGGGCGGTGGACGCCAGGACCACCAGGATCCTCGACGACCGGCACGCCGCCGAGGTCGCCGACCGGCTTACGGGCACGTACGACTTCGCCAAGCTCAAGATGAAGCCCAGCCTCGTCGTGGGGACCGCCCTGCGGAACCGCAGGCTCGACGACGCGGTCCGCCGGTTCACCTTGGTGCACCAGGACGCCGTCGTGCTCGACCTGGGCGCCGGTCTGGACACGCGGGCGTTGCGGTGCGACCCGCCAGCGGGCGTCGACTGGTTCGACGTCGACTTCCCCGAAGTCGTCGACCTGCGACGGGAGTTGCTGCCCGGTCGCACGCACCTCGTCGGCACGGACGCGACCGCGCACGGCTGGCTGGCCGAGGTGCCGACCGGGCGGCCGACGATCGTGGTCGCGGACGGGTTCCTGCCGTTCCTGCCGGGCGGCTCGTTCGCCTCGCTGGCCCGTGCGCTCGCCGCCCACCTGCCGAGCGGCGAGCTGGTATTCAACGGGTACACCCGGTTCGCGGCATGGGCGATGCGCTACCACCCGTCGGTCAGGGCGCTCGGCATCACGGCCGCGCAGGGGTTCGACGACGCGCGTGAGCCGGAGGGCTGGGGCGCCGGGCTCACCCTCGTGGAGGAACAGCTGCTGACCCGCGCGCCGGAGGTCGCCCGCTTTCCTCAGCCGGTGCGCGCGCTCACCCGGCTGCTGGCCGGGTCGGCGACGCTGTCCCGGCAGGGCACTCGCATACTTCGGTACGGCTTCTAGAAGTTGTCGCAGAAGGGCGGGAGCGAGCAGGCCATTGGGCTGCTCGGGCATGCGGTTTGCATGCGGTGAGGGCGAGGTTGTGCAGGGTGGCGACGGCCTGGACGGCGTGGTGGAGGCCTGGGCCCACTCGGCGGCAGTCGCGGAGGATCTTCCAGTTCTTCATCCGGACGCAGGCGTGCTCGACCCGGGCCTTCGTTTCGGTGACGCTGGTGGCGGACGCCGTCCAGGACAGGGACCTGTCGTCGCTGTTCTGGACGGCGTGCAGCAGCACGGGCCACCGGCCCAGGACGGTGGCCCCGCAATGCAGGGGCTGCTGCAGGTAGAACTTACGGACAGCGTCCTGGCGGAGATGGTTCCGACAACTCACGGTCGAGAATGCGGTCGGACTGCCCCGGTCGACGGTGACGCCCGTGATGTCCCGTACGCCGCGGATCTGGCGCGGGGTGATGTCCACACACAGGGCACCGCCGTTCCCGCCCTCTCCCTCGACGGGTATGACGGTGAGCCTCCTGCCGAGTGTCCCCCGTCCTCAGCGGCAACCGCAGTTCGCCGTCTCGCCCCACCAGCACGGCCGTGCCCCGCCCGCACTCACACAGCAGGAGTCCACGGCCCTGAACAGGCCACTTCGAGGGTCGTGACCAGCCCGATCGGCGCCTTCGTGCTGCCCTCGTCGCCGTCTTGAGCCTCGCATCCGCATGGCGAACATTGGTCTGGACCTTGACGGGTCCAGATCAATGAGGTTGGCTCTGGCCCAATCTCCCCCACCGAGGATGTGGTGTCGTGTTACGTACGCGTACCTCCGCCGGGAAACTCTCCCGGCTCATCGCTTCTCTCCTCGCCGCGGCCCTGCTCGCGGTCCTGTTCCCCCTCTTCACCGCAGGCACCGCCGCGGCAGCCTCCTGCGCTACCGCCTGGAGCTCCGGCGCGGTCTACACCCAGGGCATGACCGCCTCGCACGGCGGACGCAACTACCAGGCCAAGTGGTGGACCCAGAACGAGACCCCGGGCACCACCGGCCAGTGGGGTGTCTGGGCTGACCAGGGCACCTGCGGCGGAGGCGGCCAGGACCCGGATCCGTCGGGATTCGTCGTCTCCGAGAGTCAGTTCAACCAGATGTTCCCGAGCCGGAACAGCTTCTACACCTACGCCGGCCTGGTCGACGCCCTGAAGGCCTTCCCGGCCTTCGCCAAGACCGGCAGTGACACCGTCAAGCGCCAGGAGGCCGCGGCCTTCCTCGCCAACGTCAACCACGAGACCGGCGGACTGCGGTACGTCGTCGAACAGAACACCGCGAACTACCCGCACTACTGCGACGCCCAGCAGCCCTACGGCTGTCCGGCCGGACAGGCCGCCTACTACGGGCGCGGCCCGATCCAGCTGAGCTGGAACTTCAACTACAAGGCCGCCGGTGACGCCCTCGGGCTCGACCTGCTGCGCAACCCCTACCTGGTCGAGCAGAACCCGTCCGTCGCCTGGCGGACCGGCCTCTGGTACTGGAACACCCAGAACGGGCCCGGCACCATGACGCCGCACGACGCGATGGTCAACGAGCGCGGCTTCGGTGAGACCATCCGCTCCATCAACGGCTCCCTGGAGTGCGACGGGCGCAATCCGGCGCAGGTGCAGAGCCGTATCAACAGCTACCAGAACTTCACTCAGATCCTGGGCGTCGCCCCGGGCTCCCGCCTGAGCTGCTGAGCACGCTGAGCGTTCGGGGCTGTGGTCGGTGTGTGGTTCCGGGTCAGGTTCCGCGCCAGTCAGGGGTGAGTCATCAGCCCGCCCACCGACCCCTCTCGGCACAGCATTTCAGGGGTGCCCCACACAACCCATTGCCATGGAACAGCCCCCAACGCTCAGTCAGGAGCCGTCTTGCACATGATCAAATACGTCACCGCCGTCTGTGCCGCCGCAGCGACGGTCTTGGCCACCTCCACGTCCGCGGCAGCGGAGACCGGCCCCGAGCAGGACAACTTCCTTCCCGCCCTCGGCCATTCCATCCTCCACCTCGACATCGATCCGCTGGGCGCCAACGACTGGAACTGCCGCCCCAGCGCCGCCCACCCGCGTCCGGTCGTCCTGGTGCACGGGACCTACGAGAACCGCTACAACAACTGGGCCCGGATGGCCCCCGAGTTGAAGGCCCAGGGCCACTGCGTCTACGCCCTCGACTACGGCGACACCGACGACGCCGGAGTGAGTGTCGCTCCCACCGTCAAGGGTTACGGAGACATCAAGAAGTCCTCCAAGGAGCTGGCCGCCTTCGTGGACAAGGTGCTCGCAGCCAGCGGCGCCGGCCAGGTGGACCTGGTCGGCCACTCCCAGGGCGGGACCCTGTCCCGCTGGTATCTCAAGGCCGACGGCGGCGCGAACCCGGCCGACCCCTCGAAGAACAAGGTCAAGAAGGTCGTCCAGCTCGGCGCGACCAACCACGGCACCACCATGAGCGGCATCGAGACGCTCGCCGACCTGCTCGGCATGCTGGAATCCGGGGAGAAGCCCCTCGGGAAGGCGGGCATCCAGCAGTACGTGAAGTCCGACTTCATCAAGGAGCTCAACGCCGACGGCGACACCGTTCCCGGGGTCGATTACACGGTCATCGGCACGAAGTACGACGAGATCACCACCCCCTGGCAGAGCACGTTCATGACGGCGGGCCCCGGAGCAACGGTGCAGAACATCACCCTGCAGGAGGGCTGCTTCGTCGACTTCTCCGCCCATCTGAGCATGTCGTACAGCCCGCGTGCGATCGGACTGGTCAAACGGGCCCTGGACCCCTCGGCCCCGGCGGCTCCCTGTGTGCCGAGGGCACCCGCCTTCTGATGCCGGCCCGAAGGCCCGCCTTGGCCGATCTCGACCGTCAGCCGCTCCGCCGAGCACGCGTCCGCGAGTTCGATCAGTTGAAGGCAGATTCAGATGCGACGGAAGGCGGGCAGGACGTACCGGTTGTAGACGAGTTGCCGCAGGACGTCGTCGCCGCCGTCGAGGATCGACGCGTAACGGATGTCGCGCATCAGTTTCCCGAGGGGAAGCTCCTCGGTGTAGCCGAGGCCCCCGAACATCTCCGAGGCGGTCGAGGCGATGTCCCACCCGGTCTGCCCGCAGAACATCTTGGTCGCGACGGCCGAGCGCAGCGTGCCCTGGCGCAGGAGCTCCGCGGCGGCGTCGGGGCGGGCGAGAACGGTGTCCAGGGTGCGGGCAGCGCTCAGACACTGGTTGCGCATGACGTCGATCTGGATCTCCATCTGACCGAGCCGGGCCGCGAAGACCGCGTTGTCCAGAAGGGTGCCGTCGCCGAGTCGCTTGTCGGCCGCGTAGTCCATGCACAGGTCTCTGATGCGGCGGGCGACGCCGACGGTGGTGGCGCCGATCAGGATGCGCAGGGCGTTGATGCCGGACTCCAGGATGCGCAGACCGTTGCCGCGCAGCAGGTGGTCCGCCGGTACCCGGCATTCGGTGAGGGCGACCTCGTACGTCCAGGACGACCTGAGGCCGATCACCGGCCAGCGTTTGACGATGCGCACGCCCGGTGTGCGGCGTGGCAGCAGCACCGTGTGGAAGACACCGGGTTCGGTGGCGTCGCGGGCGAGGACGAGGAGGTAGTCGGCGAAGTCGGCGCAGGTGGAGAACGCCTTGACCCCGTTCAGGACGATGTGGTCGCCGTCGAGTGCGGCGGTGGTCGCGGTGCGGCCCAGTTCGCTGCCGGCCTCGTGTTCGCTCCCCGCCAGTGCGCAGAAGCCGCCGGACGCCGCCATCGGCAGCACGTACCGCCGGTGGAGCTCGTCGGTGCCGAAGAGCTGGACCATCAGCGAGCCGGTGTACGGGACGAGGAGGGTGAAGGCGGTGCCCGCGTCGCCGTAGGCGAGTTCGGAGACCACGTCCACGCTCTGTTCGAGACCGAGGCCGGGGCCGCCGTGGTGTTCGGGCAGCCACCAGTGCGCCAGCCCTGCCTGGTGGAAACGTCGGTAGAGGGCGAAGGGGGGCTCGTCGGCGAGGGTGTCGAACTCGTCAGTACGGGGGAGGAGTTCGTGTTCCGCGAACTTCCTCGCACCGGTGAGCACGCGGTGCGTCATGACGTTGCTCCCGGGCGCAGGCCGGGATCGGCGGCGCCGAGGCCGAGCGCCGCCGCCGTGTAGGGGCCGGCGGGATCGACGGGGGCCGGGAGGGTGATGCGGTCGGCGAGACCGCCGAAGCGGGCACGCAACTCCGCGCCGAGCAGCCCGGGGCGTTCGGCCCGCGTCGTGAACAGGTCGAGCACGTCGTCGTCGATGCGGTCGGCCATGCGCCGCCACGTGTCGGGGCCCTCGGCGAGGCTCAACTCGGCCAGTTCGTCGGCTAGGCCACCGAGGCCGTACCGCTCGAAGAGGAAGCGGTAGGCGCGGGTGCCGCACCACAGGGCGATCAACTGCCGTGCGTGGTCGGCGTCTTCGGGGGTCACGGTGAGCAGGGGGGTGAAGACGATCGGTACGTCGGCGCGAGAGCGCCCGGAGCGCTCCAGGCCGCGTTCGAGTCCGGGCAGCAGGATGTCCATGAGGTGGTCCCGGTTGGCGTACGGCGGGGCGATCAGGCCGTCGGCGATCTCACCGGCGAGTTCGGCGGCGCGCGCTCCCGTCGCGGCGAGCATGACCGGGGGCGGGCCGTAGGGGCTGGGGGGTGGCGAGAAGAACGGACTGGAGAGCGTGTGGGTGGTGAACTCGCCCCGGAAGTCGAGTGGTTGGCCCTCGTTCCAGTGTGCCCAGATGGCGCGCAGCGCGGCGACGTGCTCGCGGAGCCGGGCGAGCCGACGGTCGCCCGGCATCGAGAAGCGGTGGACGAGGTTGGCGCGGAACTGCGGGCCGAGTCCGAGGACGAACCGGCCGCGGGACATGAGGCGCAGGTCGTGCGCGGAGTGCGCCACCGTCATGGGGGAGCGGGCCAGCGCGACCAGTACGGCGGTGCCCAGGCCGATGGTGCGGGTGGCGGTGGAGGCGACGGCCAGCGCGGGAACCGGGTCGTGGCCCTGCTCCTGCGCCCAGAACGTTCCGTAGCCCGCCGCTTCGCAGGCCGCCGATGCCGCCGCCGCGTCCGGGAGCCCGGCACCCGCGTGGCCGAACCGGAGCGGGGCGAGGATACCGTCGATCCGAACCGGCGCCGGAGGCTTCGGCGCGGCCGGACGGCGCGGTGTGGGCAGGGGGCCCGGCGGGGCGAGGCGGGACACCAGCCGGTCCAGGAACGCGGCGTCCAGTGGTTCGGGCCGCACCCCGAGCCCGTCCAGCGCCCGCCAGGTCTCCTCGCTCCGGAAGCGGGGCGGGGTGTGGTCGGCGTCCACGGACAGGATGAACCGGCCGACCTCGCTCATCGACGCCATGGGGTGTACGGCGGGGTGGTCCGCGTGTCTCGTCACCCGCCGCCACCACTCGGCGGCCGGTACCGGCTCCAGGGCGTGCCCGGCCCGCCGGAGCGCGTCGAAGAGGGCGGAGAACCGCAGGGGTTGGGGGTGTACGAGGTGGTAGGCGGCCCCGGAGCTTCCGGAGCTTCCGGAGCTTCCGGAGCTTCCGGAGCTTCCGGGGCTTCCGGGGCTTCCGGGGCTTCCGGGGCTTCCGGAGCTTCCGGGGCTTCCGGTGCCCTTGGAGCCCCCGGTCAGCAGGGCGGTGACGGCGCGCGCCACCACGTCGACCCGCTCGGCGGGCACCTCAAGGTCCTCTTCGGGAGCGGCTCCCAGCGCGACGGCCGCCCAGAGCAGCGGGGTGAGCAGATCGGCTGTGGAGGTGCGGCCGGTGCGCGAGTGGCCGGTGACCACCGCCGGACGGTACACGCTCAACGGCAGGCCGTCCTCCTCGTGGGCCCGCCGCAGGAGCATTTCGGCAGCCGCCTTGGAACGCGGGTATCCGAGCGGACCCGAGGTCTCCTCGGACACCTCGGCACGTTCGTCGACGACCGTACGGCCGGTGCGGCGGGCGTCGAGGAAGACGCCGAGGGTCGAAACGTGGTGGAAGGCGGGTGGGCGTCCGGTGAGCCGGGCACGGCGGCGGGCGAAAGCGAGCAGGTGCTGGGTGGAGCCGAGGTTCGCCGGGGCGAGGGCGTCGTAACCGGCGGCCAGATCCACGCTTGCCGCGCAGTGCACGATGGTGGTGACGCTCTCGGCCAGCGCGTCGAACGCCCCGGTGCTCAGCCCGAACCGCGGGCGGGTGAGGTCGGCGGCGGCCGCGGTGAGCCGGTGTTCGGACGGGGGCGGCGGGTCCTCCAGCTCCTTGAGGCGAGCGGTGACGCGGTCGTGTGCCGGTCCGTTGCCGGACGCGCGGACCAGGCAGTGCACGGAGGCGGTGGCGGCGGTGAGGAGCTCGGCGGCCAGGTGACCGCCGAGACTGCCGGTCGCGCCGGTCAGCAGGACGGAGCAGGGGGCGGTACCGCTCATGACCGGTCCCCCTTCGCCGCCAACTCCGCTGCCAGGGCGTGCAGACTCGCGACCTTCAGGAGGGCGGGCACGGTCAGATCGTGACCCTGGTCGCGGCGCAGCAGGGTGCCGAGTTCGGCTGCCATGAGGGAGTCGACGCCGATCCGGTTGGGGGGCCGGTCCCTGTCGACCTGTCCCTCGGGCAGATCGAGCAGCCGCGCGACCTGCGCGACGAGCCAGTTCTCCAGGGCGGCAGCCGGGGCCGTTTCCGTCCTGGGGGCCGCGCCCCGAGTGCGGGTTCCGGCGGGCTGCGATGTCCAGTCGGGCTGTGACACCCCGTCCGGGTGCGACGCCCCGTCCGGGTGCGACGCCCCGTCCGGCTGCGACGCCCCGTCCGGATGCTGCTGCGGCCGCGGGGCGGGAACCTGGTGCGCAGGACTCGCCCCGCCCGGTCGCGGGACGGGCCGGTCCTCCCGGCCCAGGAGTTCCCTGAGCACCGGAGCGTCCGCGTCGGCCGGTGCCGCCGCCGCGTACTCCTGCCAGTCGGCGGGGATCGCCAGCATCCGCCCCTGAGTGCGCAGCATCCGCGCGAACAGGTCCGGAGCGTCCTCGGGCCGGATCGCCCGCATCCCCTCGGGCCGTACGTCGTGGTCGTCGCGGCCGCTCAGCCGGTGCGCGAGGCCGGTTCCCGTCCAGTAGCCCCAGTTGACGACGGTGGCGGGCAGTCCGGCGGCCCGCCGGTGGGCGGCGAGGGCGTCGAGGAAGGAGTTCCCTGCGGCGTACGCACCGAGCTGGCTGCCCAGGCGCAGACCACTGAGCAGGGACACCGCCGACGAGAACACGACGAAGAAGTCCAGTCCTGCATCGGCGCCGAAGAGCCGGTGCAACGCCCAGCCGCCCGCCACCTTGGGGCGCAGTGCGTCGTCGATCTCCTCCTCGGACAGCGCGGTGAGCGGTGCGGGTTCGAGGACCGCCGCGGAGTGCACGACCCCGGCGACGTGCGGCAGCCCGGAGGCGTCGCGGTCCGCCAGAAGCCGTGCCATGGCCTGCTCGTCGGCCGCGTCGACGGCGGCGTACGTCACGTGGGCGCCACCCGCGCGAAGCCGCTTCAGCAGCGCGGCACGCTCCGGGTCGGCGTCGGGTGCGCTGCGCCCGGTGAGCAGCAGATGGCGTGCGCCCTGTCCGGCCAGCCACTCGGCGACGAGCCCGCCGACACCGCTGAGTCCGGCGGTGACGAGGTACGTCGCGTCGGGCCGTATCCGTACGTCCGCGGGCTCCTGCGCCGTCGTTCCGGGGTGCGGCCGCACCCCGTCCGGCTCTGCCGCCGATTCCGCTTCGGTCGCCGGGCGGCGGAGCACGAGCTTGCCGAGGTGTCCTGCACGCGCCATGAGCCGGAACGCGTCGCCCGCCTCTTCCATCGGGAAGACCCGTACGCGGGGCGCGGCCGCCTCGCCCCGTTCGTACCGCGCGGCGACCTCCCGCAGCACCGTGCCGGTGAGCTCCGGGTCGTGCGTCATCCAGGACAGCCAGTCGAGGTGCGCGTAGGTGCGGCCCGGCGCGAAGTGCGACATGGGCAGGGAGCGGCCCTTGAGTACGTCGTTCTGCGCGACGTCGATGTAGCGCCCGTACGGGGCCAGGATGTCGAAGTTCGCCTCGACGCCGTCACCCGCCAGGGTGTTGAGGACGACGTGCATGTCGCCGTCGGCCCGCAGTTCGTCGGCGAACGCCGTGGTGCGGGAGTCGGCGACGGCCTTCGCGCCCAGTGCCAGGAGCAGTCGGCGCTTCTCGTCGGTGCTCGCGGTCGCGTACACCGTGGCACCCGTACGCAGGGCGATGTCGAGGGCGGCGAGGCCGAGGCCGCCGGTGCCGTTGTGGATGAGGACGCGTTCACCGCTGCGGAGCCGGGCGAGTTCGTGGAGCGCGTAGTACGCGGTGCTGTACGCGACCGGAACGGCGGCCGCCTCGGCCGGCGCGAGCGCGGCGGGCCGGGGCACCGCCCAGCGGGCGTCGGTCACCACGTGCGTACGCATCGTGCCCCGGCCGGTGGCCATGACGTCCTGGCCGACGGCGGGACGGACGACGCCCGGCCCAACCCTGGTGACGGTACCGGCGCATTCGAAACCGGGCGCCAGGGGATCCGCCATCTCGCCCAGGCCGCCGACCGCGTCGAGTACGTCGTGGAAGTTGATCCCGGTGTGCGAGACGGCGATCTCCACCTGACCCGGGCCGGGGGCCGGCCTGCCCGCCGGGGCGAGCCGCAGACCGTCGATACCGTTCCGGGACTCAAGGGCGAGCGCACGCTCCGCCGCCGTCTCGCGGGCGAGCCGGAGGGCCAGGGTCGCGGTGCCGCGCAGCGCGAGCCGGTCCTCGTCCTGCGGGGGAGCGGCGAGGAGTGCGGCCAGCGCTCCGGCGTCCGGCTCCGCGTCGACGTCGACGAGAACGGCAGGGAACGCGGGCACCTCGCGCCGCAGCGCCGGGGCGAATCCCCACAGAGCGGCCTGCCAGGGTGCCGTGCACGGATCGTCCGCCAGGGCGTCCTGTGCGCCCTGTGTGAGGGCGAACACCCTTGGCGGAACGTCGAGTTGGGTGTTGTGCAGAGCACGGGCCACGGCGAGCAGACCGCCGCACAGATCGGCGGCCGACCACTGGGTCTCGCGGACCGACGCGTGTCCGTCGGCTGCGCAGCCCGGTGCCGCCAGGCTCACCACCGCATACGGCGAACCTTCGCGCGCCACCTCCTTCAGCACGTGCGTCAGGTCGTCCTCGGACGCGGGATCCGCGCGGAAGCGGTCGCGGCCCTCGGCTGCGTACCGGCTGCCGGGCAGTACGGCGCACACCGTGTGCCCCGCGGCTTCCAGTGCCGTGGTGAGCGCGCGGTCCAGTGGGCCGCCGCCGTACAGGAGCAGCCACCGTGCGGGGGCGGCTCCGCCCGTGGGTGCGGGGAGCGGACGCCAGCGCAGCACGAGCGCGTCGTCGGTGCCCGGCCCCTCGCCGCTGCCCGCGCCGGTGCCGTACGCGCCGCCCCTCGGCCGGGTGTGGGCCGGTACCTCTTCCCGTGCTCCGGCGCCGCGTTCCTCGCTGCCCAGGCGCTGTGCCCGTACGCCGTCGATCTCCGCGACGACCGCGCCCGTCGTGTCCAGGACGGTGATGTCGGCGCTCAGCCCGGCACCGGCCCGTGCGTGCGCCCACAGTTCGCCCTCCGCGACGGGCCGGTGCATCCGCACGCGGTCCGCGCCGAGCAGGACGAATCCGCGTTCGCCGTCCAAGGGCTTTACGGCGGCGAGGAGTTGGAGGCAGCTGTCGAGGGTGGCGGGATGGAAGCGGAAGCCGTCGGACGCGGTCGTGCGGAGCCGGGCCAGGGCTTCGCCGTCCCCCGACCACAGTTCGGCGATGCCGCGGAAGGCGCCCTGCCAGGAGTTGCCGGTCTGATCGTGGGCGCGGTAGAAGCGGGCGCCGGGCTGCCAGCGGGGGCAGCGGTCCTGGATCTCACCGAGCGGCGCTGCGCCGCCCGCGTGCTCCGTCGCCTCCGCCAGGAGCATGTCGGCGTGCTCGCGCCACCCTTCCGTGCCGTGCTCGCGGCTCTCGACGGTGAGCCGCGAGCCGTGGACGGAAACCCTCAACTCCTGCTGATCCGCGAGCTGTTCGTCGAGGAGGAGCAGCTCGCGCAGGCGGACGTCGCGGAGCTCGCCGCCGGTGCGGGCCGCGACGGCGAGACCGAGTTCGAGGTAGGCGGCGCCGGGCAGCACGGGCCGCCCGGCCACCCGGTGGTCGAGCAGGAACGTGCAGGCGTCGCCGCGGATCGGACCTTGCCAGATTTCCCGCCCGTCCTCGCCCGCACGGCCTTCGAGCCGGTTGCCGAGCAGAGGATGGGGGAGGGGGAGGCGAGCGGATGCCGGGGCGATGCTCGTCGGGGCGGGAGCGGATGTGGGGGCGACGCTCATGGCGGGCTGTGCCTCCTGTACGGAAGTCGTGTGTACGGAAGTCGTGTCGCGCGGGGCGGGCCGGGCGGTGGGGGAGCGCCGGGTGTCCGGGTGTCCGGTGGTGGATTCGGCGGACAGGGGCGGCCACGGGAAGGAGTCCGCCTGCTGCCAGTGGTAGGAGCGCTGCCAGGGGTAGTGGGGCAGGGGGACGTGTCCCGCCGGGCGGCCGAGCACGGCTGCCCAGTCCGGGTCCGCCCCGGCCGCGTACAGGGCGGCCAACGACTCGTGGAGGATGCGCAGTTCGGGCCGGAAACGGCGCAGCGAAGCGAGAGCAGGTGCGCCGGTGGCCGCGAGCGGGCCGGTCAGGACCGGGTGCGGCGACATCTGGAGGAAGACGACGGGGCGGTCGTCTTCGGCGGACAGGGCGGCCAGTGCGGAGTCGAGGCGTACCGGCTCGCGCAGATTGCGCCACCAGTAGTCGGCGTCCAGCGCGGTTCCCGGGAGTGCGCAGGCGGTCACCGTCGAGACGAACGGCACCGTGCCGGCGCGCGGCACGAGGTCCGCGAGGCCGTCGAGCAGGGGGCGACGTACGGGATCGACACCGGGGCTGTGCGCCGCGTAGGTCGCCCGGACCACCATGCAGGAGATCCCGAGCTCGGCGCAGCCCTCGACGATCTTCTCGATCTGCTCGGCGCGACCGCCGAGCACGGTCGACGCCGGGCCCTCCTCGACGGCGACGGACGCCTCGGCCTCCAGCGCACCGAGCAGCCCGGGGATCTCGTCGCGGGGCAGCTCCACCCAGCACATGGCACCGGGCGCGGCACGGTCGGCGATGAGCCGGGCCCGCAGGCAGCTGATCCTGCCCGCATCCTCCAGGGAGAGCGCCCCGGCCTCGTGCGCGGCCGGGATCTCCCCCTGGCTGTGCCCGAGCACGGCGTCCGGCACCACGCCCCAGGCCCGCCACTGCGCGGCGAGCGCGGCACCCATCGCCCACAGCGCGGGCTGCACCTTCGCGGTGTCCTCCAGCCACCCCTCGTCGCCGTCCGCGAGGGCGTCCAGGAGCGAGAATCCGCCGTGCTCGCGGATCACGGCGTCGCAGCGTTCGAGGGTGTCCCTGAACGGGCCGCCCAGGGCGAGGAGTTCACGGCCCATGCCGGGCCACTGGGAGCCCTGCCCGGGGAAGACGAAGACGATACGGGGCCGGGGTCCGACCCCGCCCTGCGAGGCGGCCGTCCCCGGCCGCTCCCGCCCTTCGACGTGGTCGTCGAGCGCCTCTGCCATGGAGTCCGCCCCGCCCGCGGTGACGGCGAGCCGGTACTCGTAGTGCTCGCGGCGGGTCGCCGCGGCCGCGCACAGCTCCCGCAGGTTCGGTCCGCCCGGTGCCCGCAGCCGTCCGGCGTGGTCCGCGGCGAGCGCGCGCAGCGCCCCGGGGGAGCGGGCGGAGAGCAGGAGCAGCGAGGAGTCGCCGTCCGGTGCGCGCCCTGTGCTCTCCGGCAGCCGTGGAGCGTCGGCCAGGACGACCTGGGTGTTGGTGCCGGTCGCCCCGAAGCTGTTGACGGCGGCCAGCAGCCGCCCCGTGGGCGCGAGCCGGACGTCCTTGCGCGGCAGCAGCAGGGGCGCGCGCTCCCAGTCCACCCCGGAGGCGGGTTCCTTGAGGAACGGCAGCCGGGGTACGGTCCGCCGCTCCAGGCTCAGTACGGCCTTGATCAGGCCGACGATCCCGGCGGCGGACTCGCTGTGCCCCAGGCACACCTTCGCCGAGCCGACCACGCAGCGGCCCCCGTCGTCGCGCGCGCCGACGACTTCGGCCAGCGCCTGGAGTTCGGCGAGGTCACCGGCGGGTGTCCCGGTGCCGTGCGCCTCCACGAAGTCCAGCTTCCGGGGGTGGACGCCGGCCGCCGCGCAGGCCGCCCGCATCACCTCCACCTTGCCCTGGACAGTGGGGGCGGCCATCCCGGCCCCGGTGAAGCCGTCGTTGTTGACCGCGCTGCCCAGGATCACCGCCCGCACCCGGTCGCCGTCGGCGAGGGCACGCTCCAGCGGCTTCAGGAGTACGACACCGGCCGCCTCGCTGCGTACGTACCCGTCGGCCGCCGCGTCCGCGAACTTGCACCGCCCGTCGGGGCTGAGCACGCCGGACCCGGCGAAGGTGACGGTGTTGTAGGGGCCGAGCACGGCGTTGACGCCGCCCGCGAGAGCGACCTCGCACTCCCCGGCACGCAGCGCCGCACAGGCCAGGTGCACCGCGGTCAGCGAGGACGCGCACGCCGTGTCCACGGTCTGGGCGGGCCCGCGCAGACCGAACGCGTACGCCAGGCGCCCGGCGAGCGCGCTGCGCGTGCAGCCGATCTCGGCATACAGATCCAGGCCCGCGAGGTCCCCGACCTGCCGCAGCCAGTAGTCGGCGTTCAGCACCCCCATGAACACGCCCGTTCCCGGCCCGGCGAGCCCGCCCGTCGGCACCCCGGCGTCCTCGGCCGCTTCCTGGGCGCACTCCAGGAGCAGCCGCAGCTGAGGATCGGTGCGCCGGGCCTCGCGGGGCGACATTCCGAAGAACGCCGCGTCGAACATGGCGAGTCCGGGCAGGAACCCGCCCCGCGTGGTCGGCACCTTCCCCGCGCCGCGCGCACCGCCGTCGTACAGCTCCCGCATCCACGGCCGTTCGGCGGGCGCTTCGGCGACGCCGTCCCGGCCTTCGACCAGCAGGTCCCACAGGGCATCGGCGCCGGGGGCTCCCGGGAAACGCCCGCTGAGGCCCATCACGGCGATCGGCTGAACGGCGCGGGCTCCAGCGGGGGAGAGATGACCAGATATGTCCGTCTTCACTCGGTGGGTCAGTCCTTCCTGCGACGCTGTCCGGCGCGAACACGGCTGCTCTCCACGGCGGTTGCGAACCGGCCAGCCCTGTTCGTGCTCCGTGGAGCCGACGGGAGTACGGACTCTGGTCCCGGCCGGACCATCCATCTCGGCCACACGAATCGGCCGGGACCACCCGTGCACGCGTCGAGTGCCGCTTCAGCCAGGGACGGTCCACAGCGCGCTGTGAGGTACTGCTCGCTGAGCGGACCGCGCGACCTTTGCCCCGAGACGAACTCAGGCCGGGGAGATCCTGTCTGAGCCGCAGCAGTCGGTGACGGCGTCCTTGCCGCCGTCGTCCGGGCTGATGGAGCCGGACCCTCTGCTCGGGCTCAACTGCCTCACCTGGCCGGGTATCGCCATCGGTGCTCCTTCTCAGTGAGAATGCCGCTGTGCGGGCCCGGACTCGGGGCCGTGCCCATCGTGCGGCGGAGACGTACGGGCTTCCAAGCGATCAAGGGAAGTTGGCCGGATCTCGCAGGCCGATCTCACGGAGGTTCGCGGAGCAGGCGCCGCGGCAGGCCGGCCAGGGGGCAAACGCCTGGGAGGCAGGCCGCGTGGGGATGGGGCAGGAGGTGCCGGAATGAAAGTCCTCTACTGCCGCATTGCCACCAGCCTGCCCACCGACCCTCTCGGCACAGCGTTTCAGGGGCATCAAACACAACCCATTGCGGGGGAACAGCCCCCAACGCTCAGTCAGTCGTGCTTGGGCCAGGTCGGGCCCTGGTCGGTCCAGACGACGCCCTTGTTGCGGCACAGGCAGAAGGGGTGGCCGATCGGGTCGGTGAAGACCTGCCAGCCGTAGCCGTTGGGGCCGATGAAGTCCTGCCTCAGCGTCGCGCCGAGGTCGAGGACGCGGCGCTGCTCGGGCTCGATCTCGTCCACTTCGAAGTCGAGGTGGAACTGCTTGGGGTGCTCGCCGTCGGGCCACTGCGGAGCGCGGTAGTCGTCCACCCGGATGAATGCCAGCTCGATCTCGCCGAACTGGATGCCGGCCCAGTCCGCGGAGCTGCTGTCCTTGATGGGACGGCCCGTCACCTCGGAGTAGAAAGCAGCCAGCTTCATGGTGTCCGGGCAGTCGATAATGAAATCGGTGAGTCGCAGCATCCCGTGATCTTGCCACAAGCTCACACCCGACTTCGAGAGGTTTCTTCCAGGAGGACTTCGGCGCGCGCTGTCCGGGTGGCGAGGAGCAGCGCCCTCGTCGTCGCAGCCGCCGGACCCGTACGCGGCCAACGGGGCCAACGGGGCCGCGGAGCACGCCGGCGATGTACTGAGGCGGCTGGCGTCTGGCGTCTGGGTTCCGGCCATGGAACCTTTCAGTTCTGGCATCGGGCCCTGGAGCGGCGCTTCTCCTCCTGCGGTCGCATCAGGTCCAGATCCGCACCCCATGCGTCCAGCACCGCGCTGTGCCCGGCCTGCCTGGCCACGGCCTCGACCTGGGCGAAGAGATGGCGCTGTGTGGACACGTGGCCAGTTCCCGAGATGCGTTCCGCGGCGTCGAGCAGCATGCCGGTGTCCCAGCCGGGCAGCGGGAATCGGGCAAGCTCCCATTCCAGGTACTTGTTGTAGGGGCGGGGACGACGGTCGAGAGCGAAGAGCAGTTCCAGCAGGAACCCGATGCTGTCAGCGGCGTCGAGGCGGGCCGCGAGGGCATGTCCGTCGCGGTCGTTCTTGACCGAGCGGTAGTGGGAGTTGGCGTAGGCATCGAGCCAACCGTCTGCCTCGCGGAAGGCTTCATCTGCACCGAGCTGTGCCTTGTCGGCGAGGATCTGGGCGATGCCCCCGTTGAGACGGTCGAGCACGATCCTGGCGCGGGCGAGGGCGTACCGCTCGAAACCGGGCAGGCCGGCGGCGCGGAACTCGTCGAGCGAGAGGACGACGAGGTCGAGTTCCGGGGTGCGGTGTCCCGTGAACCGGGTGAGCGCCGTCGTCGCACCATTGGCGAGGACGACGTACAGATCATGGTCGGAGTGCTCGGTGGTCATGCCCTCGTGAGCCCGGGAACCCTTGAGTACGAGACCGACGACAGCTGAATCAGAGGCGGCGAGCTCGACGAATCCGTCGTAGGCAAGGGGCTGCTGAGCAGTCATGGGGTGATCTCCGGTGTCGTAGCGACGGGAATGCCAGCCGGGCGGCACCGTATTCACAGCCGGGCAGCTGGGGAGCGCGTTTTCCGGGCGGGGTTCAAGCTACGACTGAGGGACCCGCTGGAAGAGCACGAGGAACCTGCCGGGTCCGACGGTGACGGAACGTCTGCTGCCATGCCGGAACCGTGCATGCCTCCGCCGCAGTCAACTGCCCAGGGCCGCCGGGACGTTGGCCGCTGGATCCCGTCCCGGCCTCGGTACCGGCAGCGGCGCATGTCTGCCGATCATGTTGCCGCACCGGGAAACACCAAGTCCCCCCGGACAGAGCCGGGGTCAGCCCCACTGCGACCCCCGCCCCGACCCGTATCACCGTTTATCAACTCTTGATCGTTTATACATCGGCGCCCGCGAAGGTCGAGCCCAGCAAGTAAAGGAACCACGACACCCCCAGAAAGGGCCAGCCATGACGACGAGAGCGAACCACCGGGTCATCGCCCGCGCCACATCCGTCGCAGCCTCCGTATTACTCGCGGCAACAGGGCTGCTGGCCACCAGCGGTACCGCCCACGCCGAGCAGAGCGCCGCCGCCCTCTCCAACGGCGAGTCCCTGTCCCCGGGCGCCCGTCTCGACGGTGGCGACACCCACCTCGTCATGCGCCTTGACGGCGACCTCGCCCTCTACACCACCGGCGCCAACGGGACGGACCCGCAGCTGCGTTGGCACTCCGGCACCACCGGTGAGGGCAACCGAGCCATGATGCGGGCCGATGGGAACCTGGTCGTCGTCGCGCGGGACGGCAACCTCCTGTGGGAGAGCCGCACCAGCAGCAAGGACTGCCCGAACCTCGCGGTCACCAAGCTGGCCGTCCAGTCCGGCGGTGAGATGTCGATCCTGACGATGCCCCACAGCGAGGCGCCGTACATGATCAGGCTCTGGTCGGCGTCGTTCGGCACCCAGTTCCCCTGCGGGTCTGCAACCCGATGAACGCACCCACCCCGGGGCTGAAGTTCGCCCTGCTGGGCCCGGTGCGGGCCTGGTACGACGGCACGCCGGTCGGTCTCGGCCAGTCCAAGCCGCAGGAAGTCCTTGCGATCCTGCTCGCCGCCGGCGGGCGTACGGTGTCGCTGGAACTGCTCGTCGACGGGGTATGGGACGAGGGCGACCGGCCGGCCCGGGCGGAGCACTCGGTCCGTACCCATGTCTGGCGGCTGCGGCGGGCCCTGGCCCGGCACACCACCGAGCCGGTACTCGTCACGGTCGGCGACGGCTACGCGCTGCGGGTGCCGGCCCGGGCCCTGGACACCTGGGCCTTCGAGCACGCACTGGCACGGGCCGAGGAGATCCGGGCCGCGGGCGCTCCCGCGGAGCAGGCCCGCGAAGTCCTGTCCGGTGCCCTGGAGCTGTGGACGGGCCAGCCACTGGCCGGTCTGCCCGGCCCCCACGCCAGAGCGCTGCGCACGAGGTTCGCGCGGGTGCGGCTGTCGCTGCTGGAGGCCCGGCTGAAGCTCGACGCCGAGCTCGGTGACCGGCCCGGGATCGTGGCGGAGGTCAGTGCGCTGGTCGTGGAGCACCCGGCGAGCCAGCGGCTGCGCGCGGTGCAGATGCTGGCGCTGTACCGCGCCGGCCGCCAGGCCGAGGCACTGGGCGTACACGAGGACACCCGGCGGTACTTGAGCACCGAGCTCGGGCATCTGGTACCGGCGCAGCGCGCGCCGTGCGAGGAACTGACCGCGCTGCACCAACGGATCCTGTGCTCGGACCCCTCGCTACGGCTCCCCGAGGCCGAGGTGCTCCCCCCGTCCCCCGTTCCGGGCGGTCGCACGTTCCCCGCCGACATCGGCAGCTTCACCGGGCGCGAGGAACAGGTCCGGGAGCTCACCGGGATGCTCACACAGCCGGACACCGTGGCTGTGGTGGTCTCGGCGATCAACGGCATGGCGGGGGTCGGGAAGACGACACTGGCGGTTCACACCGCCCACGGGCTCGACGACGTCTTCCCGGACGGGCGCCTGTACGTCGACCTTCGCGGCGCCGACAGCGAGCCCCTGCAGCCACATGCCGTACTGGACACATTCCTGCGAGAGCTGGGTACGGCGGAGGAGGACATCCCCCAGGGGGCCGACGAACGCGGGGCGCTCTACCGTTCGCTGCTGGCCGACCGCCGGATTCTCCTGCTGCTGGACAACGCGGCGTCCTGCGAGCAGCTCAAGCCACTGATACCCGGCACCGCCGACTGTGCCGTCCTGGTGACCAGCCGTGCCTGGCTCACCGGGCTGCCGGGGGCACACCATCTACGGCTGGACGTCATGAACCCCGCAGAGGCGCTCGATCTGCTGCGGCAGACCGTCGGCAACCGCAGTACGGACACCGAGCCCGAGGCAGCCGCCGCGCTCGTGGCAGCCTGCGGTTTCCTGCCCCTCGCCGTGCGAATCGTCGCCTCCCGCCTGGCGGCGGAACCCGGCTGGACACTCACGGACATGGTCCGGCGCCTGACGGGCGCACGCGGACGCCTGGACGAACTGCGCTCCGAGGACGCCGCCGTGGAGGCCGCCTTCGCGCTCTCCTACACCACCCTCACCGCCGAGCAGGCGCGCGCGTTCCGTCTGCTGTCCGTCGTGGACGTACCCGACCTCTCCCTGCCGTGCGCGGCCGCGCTCCTGGAACTCGGCACCGACGAGGCCGAAGAACTCCTCGAATCCCTCGTCGAACTCAACCTGCTGGAGTCGCACTCGCTGGGCCGCTACCACTTCCACGACCTGGTGCGGGTCTTCGCACGAGCGAGGAGCGCCCGGGAGGACTCCCCCGGCACGTCGGCCCTGGCTGTCGCCGGCCTCCTGGACTTCTGTCTGGCCACCGCCCGCAACGCCGACGCGGTCGCGCACTCGGCAGAACCCGACGAGCGCACGCTCATCGACGTCACGGTGACCTCGACCGGGCTCATCTTCGACACCGCCCAGGAGGCCACCGACTGGATGCACGGGGAAACCGCCCTGCAGCGGGCACTGGTGGCCCGCGCCTGTGCCGACGACTGTCTGCCGCTGTCCCAGGCCGCCGACCTGATCGACCGGTTGAACACCGTGCTTTCGGGCATCGCCCATCTCACGGCGGTGGCGGAACTGGCTCAGCAGGTTGCCGAGGTCGCCGCGCAGCGCGGCGACCGGCCGTCCGAGGCGCTGGCCCGGTACGTGCGGGGGAACGCCCTGTGGCACATCAACTCCTTCGCCGAGGCCGAGTCCGAGCTCACTCGCAGCCTGGAGCTCTGCGGTGGCGGGGCCGATCTGCGGCTGCGCGCCTCGGCCCACCTGACCCTGTGCGCCAACGCCCGGGTGCACGGCCGCTTCGACGACGCGGTGGCGCACGGGGAGGCGTCGGTGCGGTTCTTCCGTGCTCTGGGAGCCGCGACCGCCGAGGGCACGGCCCTGGGCGAGCTGGCCTTCAACTACGCCCGGCAGGGCCGCCTGTCCGAGGCGCGGGCGGCGGCCGAGCGCGGAGCCCGGCTGGTCAGCGGCCGGGAATCGGTGTCCCATGCCATCGGCCTGTACTACCTGGCCCGGGTCCTGCGGCTGTGCGGCGCCCGGGACAGCGCCCTGCGGAAGGCCCATGACGGCCTGGTGCTCTTCCGCGCCCTGAACGTGTCCTCGTTCGAGGCCGCGTCCGGCAATCTGATCGCCGAACTCCATGCCGAGGACGGACACCACGCGCTCGCGGCGCAGACCGCCGAGACGTTCCTCCCCTTGGCCCGGCGGGTCAGCGCGATGCTGGAGGGCGGCCTGCTCAGGACCCTCGGCCGCAGCCTCCACCACCTGGGGCAGCAGGCTCGCGCCGACGCCTGCCTGCGGGCCGCCCTGGGCCTCTTCGAGCGGCTCCGTGCCCAGCAGGACGTCGAGGAGACCCTTCGTCTGCTGTCCGGTCAACGGACGCCCGCGACGTCGTCCGTCCCTCGGTGAGACGTCGTTTATCCCGCGGTTATCCCTCGGTGAACGGAGGGCGGCAGTCTCTGCGACGTGACCACATCGGTCACCCAACGGAGCTTTCCTCAAGGAGAAACCCCATGAAGTCCGTACGTACCTTCGTCGCCCTCGGCCTCGGTGCCGTGGCCACCGTAGCCGCCGTCTCCACGCCCGCCCTCGCCCAGGAGACCGGGTCCGCCCGGAGCACGGCGAACCAGCACTGTGTGCTCGACACCGACAACGGCGCCAAGTCCTGCTTCTCCACCTACAAGGAGGCCATCACCTTCGGCACCAAGGGCCGCGTCACCGACGCCCCGAACGACACACGGGCAGCAGTGCGCGACCAGAAGCTCCAGGAACGCCTCAGCGGTCCCCGCAACGAGCGCGGCCTCAAGTCGGCCAGAGGCAGCCTGCCCGCGGCGCCCGCCGAGCGAAAGGTCCTCGGGACGCTCTACAGCGACGCCGACTTCGGCGGCGGTACCTTCACCTACACCGGCAGCGTCGGCTGCATTCGCTACCCCGAGTTCGTCTCCATGGGCAGCGGCTGGAACGACGTGGTCAGCTCCGTCGCCGGCGGCCAGTGCAACGTAACCCTCTACCAGCACAGCAACTTCCTCGGCTCCAGCCAGACCTACGGCGGTGGCGCCCCCTACGTCGGCGATGCCATGAACGACCAGGCCAGCTCGGTGAGCTTCGAGCGCTGATCACCGCCCACAGCGACCGGCACGGCAGCGCCCCTCCTGCTGCCGTGCCGGTGCTCCTTAGCTGTGGATCAGTAGCCGTTCACCCGCGGCAGCCGGGATGCGCTGATCAGGCGGGCCCGGCGAAGCGTTCCTTGAGGGCGTTGAGGCCGGTGGTGTAGATGGTGTCGCCGAAGTGTTTCTCGATGTCGGGGACGAGTGCGGGGGCGGCTTCGTAGGTTGCGGTCCAGTGGATCTCGGCGCCCGCGTGGTGCGGGTGCACGGAGAGGGTGGCGACGTAGTCGGAGACGGGGACGGCGGATTCCTGGATGGTGTAGCGGATCGTCCGGCGTGCGTCGTCCTTCTCCAGGAGCCGTTCGCGGATGACCACTTGGCCGTTGACGGAGAACGCCTGCACCGCCCCGGGTGTCTCGGGGTCGGCGCCGTCCTCGATCACTGACGGTGGCAGCAGGGGGTGCCAGTCGGCGAGGCCGCCGAAGGTGCCGATGAGCTGCCAGACGGCATCGGGGTCGGCGGTGACGACGGTGGTGCGGGTGAGTGTGTGCACGGACGGACCTTTGGCGGCTGCGGTCTGCGGTGGCTGCGGGTGGTCCGTGGTCGGCTGTTCTTCTTGTCGGTTCACCAGGTGCCGTCGCCGCGCAGTACGGCGTCGGCGCCGCCGTCGATGAAGACGACCTGGCCGGTGACCAGTTCGTTCTCGGGAGAGGTGAGCCAGGTCAGGAGGGGGGTGATCTGTGCGGGCCGGGCGTGGCCGTGGAGCGGCATGGGGACGGTGGTGTCGACGATTCTGCGCAGGTCGGGGCTGGCCAGCATGGGCTCCGTCATCGGGGTGACGACGGTTCCGGGGGCGATGGCGTTGAGGGGGATGCCGGCGCCGGCCCAGTCGGCGGTCACGGCGGTGCGGCGTGTCCAGCGGGCGAGGGCGGCCTTGGTCGAGCCGTAGATCGCATAGCCCTCTCCCCGGTCGACGGCTGCCCGGGCGGCGGCCAGCGCGGCTTGTTCGTCACCGGCGAGTGCCGCGTCGGCGATGGCCGTGTCGTGGGGGTGGACGGCGGCGACCGAGGCGATGACGACGGCGCGCGGGTCCGTACCGGCGGCCAGCAGGGGGCGCAGCCCTTCCAAGGTGGCGACCGCGCCGAAGTAGTTGACGCTGACGGCGGCCGGTTCGAAGCCGGCGAGGCCTGCGCCCGCGATCACGGCGTCGAGCCGCCCGCCGCTCAGCTCGGTGGCGCGCCGGACCAGATGGGCCCGGCCGTCGGGGGTGGCGAGGTCCGCGACGATGTCGGCGTCCTTGAGGTCGGCGCCGATGACCGTGTGGCCCTGCTCCGTGAGCCGGGTGGCGGTGGCCTTGCCGATGCCGGAGGCGGCTCCGGTGATGAGGTAGGTGCGGGACATGGTCGGCTCCTTCGCTGTCGGTGGTCAACATACATTTTTTGGCGCACTGTGCCAATAAATCTCTGTGAGAATGGAAGTCCACGGCGGAGCGCGGGCAAGGAGCAGACCATGGCGGCAGCGCGGGGCCGTCCGTCCCTGACGGACCAGCGGCGCCTTCAGACGCAGCTGGAGATCGCGGAGGCCGCGGCGGCCCTGTTCGCCGACCGCGGATACGACACGACGACGGTCGAGGACATCGCCTCGGCCGCGGGCATCTCCCCGCGCACCTTCTACCGCTACTGCCCGACGAAGGAGGACGCGCTCACCCCCCTCTTCGCCTCCAGCGTCGGCCACCTCGTGGACGTCCTCGCGGAACATCCGGCCGACGAGCCGCTCAGCGCCGCCATCGAGGCGTCCTTCGGGACGGCGACGGCCGGGCGGCGTCTGGAGGACGCCGACCGGGCCCGCCGCCTGGTCCGGGTGCTGGGGACCGTGCCCGTGCTGAAGATGCGCTGGCTCGCCGCGGGCCGGGAGATGCAGGAACGGCTCGCACCCGCACTGGCAGCCCGGGCAAACGCCCCTGTCGACAGTCTCGAAGTGCGTCTGCTGACCACCGCGGTACTGGATGCGTTCACCGTCACCATGGAGCACTGGGCCTGGCAGAACGAGCCCGGGGAACTCGTCGACCTGATGCGCCGCGCGCTGGCGTTCCTGCGCCTCGACGAACTCCGGGCGACGCCCGCACCACCCGCCGAGAAGTAATCGGCGCGCCCACGAAGGCCTGGCCGACGTTCGTACCACCCGGGCCAAGCAGCTGGCCGTTGTCGCGACGACAGGCGTGGTGACTGCGGGCAGCCCGGAAACCTGAGCGCTTCCGCATCCACACCTTCAGCCTGCTGACACAACGACAGGTTGTGCCCGGTAGGCCGTGAGGTTGTTTGATCGCGCGCTTCTACGGGTGGTGGGATCGCCACATGTCTACTCGCACAGAGCAAGTCCTCTACGTCCAGACACCCGAGTTCGCGCGCCATGCGGAGCGCATCGTGGAAGTGACCGACGCGACGTCTCGGCTGAACGTGCTGCCGTTCAGTGACAGCGAAGGTCGTGCTGAACTGCTTTCCGTTGTGTTCGGTGGCCCGCTCCCGGAGTCGGTGACGATCTACCCGCCGTTCTTCACCGAGTCCGGGCTGAACACGACGTTCGGAGAGAACGTCTTCGTCAACCAGGGATGCACCTTCATGGACAAGGGCGGGATCCGCATCGGCAACGGTGTCATGATCGCCCCGAAAGTAAGCCTCATCACCGGGGGACACCCCCTGCCCCTCGCCGAGCGTCGCGCGTACCTTTCCTTCGCCCCGATCGTCGTCGAGGACGACGTCTGGATCGGGGCGTCCGCCGTGATCCTGCAGGGAGTGACCATCGGTGCCGGTGCCGTGGTCGCTGCCGGCGCGGTGGTGACTCGCGATGTTCCTGCCCGCACCCTGGTCGCGGGAGTCCCCGCCCGGGTGATCAAGGCCATCGACTGAACCCGCCTCCCGGTAGTCGTCCACGAACTCCTGCAGCTGGTCCGGTACGCGCGCGCCCTGTGCCACCGGTGCGAATCGGCGCCTCCGGGCAGCTCCCTGGGGTCTCGCAGCGGCCCGCAGGGGATGGGCACACGGCTCAGGCGCTCGGCACCGCCGCCGTCGCCGCCCTCGCCGTGACCGCATCCGCAGGATCCCAGCCCACCCGTGGCACCGAGGCAAGCAACAGCCGGGTGTACGGGTGCTGTGGGGCGGCCAGCACTTCTGTGGTGGCCCCCTGCTCCACCACGGTGCCGCGGCGCATCACCAGCACCTCGTCCGTGAGGTGCTGGACGACCGCCAGATCGTGGCTGACGAAGACCAGGGCGACCCCGGTGTCCCGGCGGATCTCGCCGAGCAGGGCGAGGATCTGCGCCTGGATCGAGACGTCCAGCGCGGCCACGGCCTCGTCGAGGACCAGCACCCTGGGGTCCACGGCCAGCGCCCGCGCGATGGCGAGGCGCTGGCGTTGTCCGCCGGAGAGGCCGTGCGGCAGGGCCTGCGCCTCGCGGGCGCCGAGCCCCACCCGGTCGAGCAGCCCGTCGGCCAGGCTCTCCGGCCGGCCGTGCAGCCGCAGGGCCGTCGTCAGGCAGCGGCGGGCGGTGAGGCGCGGGTCCAGTGAGACGTACGGGTCCTGGAAGACCATCTGGATCTCCCGGGCCCTGGCGAGCCGGGCGGCCCTGCCGCGCGGGGTGCGCGGGGTGCGGGCGCGCCCCGCGACGGAGACCGTGCCCGCGTCGGGGCGTACGAGACCCATGAGCATCCGGGCCACCGTCGTCTTGCCGGAGCCCGACTCGCCGACGATTCCCAGCGAACCGCCGGCCGGCACGGCGAAGGAGACGGCGTCGGCGGCGGTGAGAGCACCCCCGCCGGGTAGCCGGTACGTCTTTCGCAGCCCCTCTACGGTCAACAGCGGTGCGGACCGGGGTGTCGTCGTGGTCATCAGGGGTTCCCCTTCTCGGTGTTGCCCGTGCCCGCGTCCGTACCTGTACCCGCGTCCGCGCCCGTACCCGCGCTTGTGAGGACGGGCAGGCGTCGGCAGGTCGCGGTGCCGCCGCCGCGCAGCGCGACCGGCTCCGGCCGCCAGGTGGCGCACTCCGGTTCGGCGTCCGGGCAGCGGTCGGCGAACTCGCAGCCGCCGAAGGCCTCCGCCAGCGACGGCGGGCGCCCCGGGATCGGACGGATCTCCCGGCCGCTCTCGCCGAGCGTCGGCGAGCAGGCGAGCAGGCCTCGCGTGTACGGGTGCCTGGGCCGTTCGAAGAGGGTCGCGGCGGTCTGCTCCTCGACGACGCGCCCCGCGTACATGACGTACACGCGGTCGCAGTAGGCGGCGGCCAGATGCAGGTCGTGCGTGATGAACAGCAGTCCGAGGTTCCGCTCGGCCCGCAGGGTGCGGAGCAGGGCGAGGATCTCGGCCTGCGTGGTGACGTCCAGGGCGCTGGTCGCCTCGTCGGCGAGCAGCAGCCCCGGTTCGGCGGCCAGCGCGCCCGCGATGACGACGCGCTGGAGCATGCCGCCGGACAGTTCGTGCGGGCGCTGGCGGACGCGGCGCTCGGGATCGGGCAGGCCGACCGTGGCGAGGAGTTCGACGGTCCGGGTGCGGGCGGCCTTCTTGTCGAGGCCCGTGCCCGCGAGCCGTTCCAGCAGGAAGTCGCCGATGCGGCGGACCGGGTTGAGGGCGGCGCGCGGGTCCTGGTGGACCATCGCGACCTTACGGGCCCGGTGGACGCGCAGCGCTTCGCCGCCCAGGGCGAGGACGTCGGTGCCGTCGACGCGCACCGATCCGGAGACGGCGGTGCCCGGGGGCAGCGTACGGAGCGCCGCCCTGGCCGTCGTCGACTTGCCGGAACCGGATTCGCCGACCAGGCCGACCACCTCGCCGGCCGCCACCTTGAGGGAGACGTCGGTGAGTACGGGGCGGGCGGTGCCGGGCAGTTCAAGGGTGAGGTTCTCGATGTCGAGGAGCATGGGGTTACCTCCTGCTGCCGAGTCGGTCGGCGGCCCGGACCCCGACGACGTTGAAGGACACCACGACGAGGGCGATGGCGACACCGGGCACCAGGGCGGGCAGCAGCGCGCCCTGCACGACGGCCGCCTGGCCCTCCTGGACCATCAGTCCCCAGTCCGAGCTGGGCGGTTGGGTGCCGAAACCCAGGTAGGAGAGCGTGGCCAGCGACATCAGGGCCTCGCCGAACAGCACGACCAGGTAACCGAGGACCGAGCGGCCCAGGTTGGGCACGAGGTGGCGGGCGCAGATCCGGATGCCGCCCATGCCCTGGACGCGGTAGGCGTCGATGTAGGGCTTGCGGCGTTCGGCGAGCGCCACGGAGCGGGTGTACTTGGCGACCGTCGGCGTGTACGCGAGACCGAGCGCGAGCACCGACGTGGTGATCCCGGCGCCGAAGACGGCGATGATCAGGACAGTGAACAGCAGCCCGGGGAAGGCGTACATGACGTCGGTGAGCCGGGAGACGAGGGTGTCGGTCCAGCCGCCCCGCCAGGCGGCGAGCGTGCCGAGCGTGACGCCGAGGAGCGCGGCGATGGCGAGCAGCAGGATCGGCGCGATCAGGCTGGTGCGCGCGCCGTGCAGCACTCGGGAGAGCAGGTCCTGCCCCGAGGAGTCGGTGCCCAGGAGGTGCTCGGCGCCGGTGCCGACGAGGGAAGCCGAGAGGTCGATGGCGTCGGGTGCGTACGGGGCGACGAACGGTGCGAAGACGGCGGCGAGGACCACGAGGGCGAGGACGGCCCCGGCGATCATGACGCTCGGGGACCTGCGCGAGGCGGAATCGATACCGGTCGGGGCGAGGGTCGACGCGTTCATCCGGCAACCTCCTTCACACGCGGGTCGAGCAGGGGATGGACCAGGTCGACGAGCGTCGTGACGACGATGTAGCCGGTGACCATCAGCAGGAGTACGGCCTGCGCGACGGGGAAGTCGTGCGTGTTGATCGCGCCGACGAGCAGCGAGCCGATGCCGCTGATCCCGAAGGCCGTCTCCACGACGACGGTGCCGGCGAGCATGCCCGCCATGACCAGGCCGCACATCGTGATGATCGGCCCCAGCGCGTTGCGCAGGACGTGGCGGCGGACGATGTCGCGTTCGGGGATGCCGGAGGCGCGGGCGGCCTCCACGTGGTCGGCGGCGCCCGCGTCGGCCATGGACTGCCGGGTCACCCGGCTGATCAGTGCGAGCGCGCCGAGTGCCAGGGAAACGGCGGGCAGCGTCAGATGGTGCAGGGTGCCCGCGAACCCCTCGCCGCTGCCGGTCACCGGGAACCAGCCGAGCTGGACGCCGAACACCGCGACCAGCGCGATGGCGGAGACGAACGACGGCACGGACGCCGCCAGGGTGGTGGAGCCGACGACGGCCGAGTCGACCCAGGTGCCCCGGCGGACCGCGGCGAGGATCCCGGCGCCGACGCCCAGGACGACGAAGAGCACCGTCGCGTACGCCACGAGGGCGAACGTCGTCGGGAAGCGCGCGAGCAGCAGCTCGGCGACCTCGTCGCTGTACTTGAAGGACCGGCCGAGGTCGAAGTGGAGACAGTCGCCGAGCCAGCGGCCGTACTGCACGACCAGGGGTTCGTCGAGGTGGTACTGGGCCCTGACCAGTTCCAGCTTCTCGGGGGTGAGTTTGTCGCGGCCCCCGGCCAGGAAGACGGCCGGGTCGCCGGGTGCCGCGTACACGGCGGCGAAGATGACGAAGGAGGCGGCGAGGAGCGTGGCCAGCAGGCCGGCCAGCCGCCGGGAGATCCGGGCGAGCATCGGTGGTCAGCCCTTCTTCGCGCCGAGCAGGGCGGCCCACGGGTAGTAGAGGTACGCCATGGAGGCGGGCGGTCCGGTCAGCTTCTCGTTGAGGACCAGGACGGACGGCACCTGGGCGACGGAGATCCACACGGCCGCGTCGGTGAACGTCTTCTGGACGTCGACGGCGAGCTTCGCGCGCTTCGCGTCGTCGAGGGTGCCGAGCGCCTGCTCGACCTTGGCGTCGTACGCCGGGTCCTTGAAGCCGACCCAGTTGTTGGAGGAGCCGGAGAGCGCGTTGTCGTAGAAGCCCATCGGGTCGGCCTTGGAGATGTACCAGTCGGCGACGAGCACGTCGATCTCGCCGCGGACGTCCGGGTCGCTGTAGTACTGCTCGAACTGCGAGGTCGGCACCGTCTTGATCCGACCCTGGAGGCCGATGCGCTGGAGCGCGGCGCGGACCGCGTTGGCGACGACGCTGCGGCCCTGGCTGGCGTCCGTGCCGATCACGATCGCCTCGGTGGGAGCCGTGCCCGCCTCCTTGACCAGCTTCTTCGCCGCGGCGATGTCGTCCGCCGTGGGGCTCGCGGGGGCGTGGGCGATGTCCTTCTGGGCCGCCGCGAAGACGTTCTTCTCGTAACCCCAGGCGCCGGAGCCGACCGGTGTGCTCCAGGGCTGCACCATGGAGCCGTAACCGGAGGCGGCGATGCCCTTGCGGTCGAGGGCCAGCGAGAGGGCCCGGCGGATCTTCGGGTCCTTCAGGCCGCCGCGCTCGGTCGGTATGAGGACGAGCGAGGCCGTGGACGGGCCGTAGTGCTGCTCGATGCCCTTCTTGCCGTTGAGCGCGGAAGCCGTGTTGGGGGACTCGGCGTAGGCGCCGTCGGCGGCCCCGGTCATCAGGGCGTTGACGAGCGCGCTGTCGCCCGCCCAGCGGAAGGTGACCTGCTTCGTCAGCGGCTTCGTACCCCAGTAGCCCTCGTGGCGGCGCAGGGTGATCGAGTCGCCGGACTTCCATGCGCCCAGCGTGTACGGGCCGGTGCAGGCGTCCGGCTGTCCCGGTGTGCCGAAGTCCTTGCCCGCCTTCTCGACCTGCTCCTTGTTCCAGACGATGCCCGCGTCACCGGCGAGCGCCTTGGAGAACATGGCGTCGGGCGCCTTGAAGGTGATCGTGATCTGCCGGTCGCCGGTCTTCTTCATCGCGGCGACGTTGCCGAACTCGTCGCCCTGCTCCATGTCAGGGTCGGCGTGCCGCTTCAGGCTCCACAGCACGTCGTCGGCGGTCATCGGGGTGCCGTCGTGGAAGGTGACGCCGGAGCGCAGGGTCAGGACGAGGGTGGTGTCGTCCGGCGTCTCGGCCTTCTCGGCGAGGAAGGGTTTCGTCGACATGTCCGGCTGGAGCTGGTAGAGCCGCTCGCAGATGTTGGTGAGGACGACGCGGCCCGCGCTGGAGCCCTGGGTGTCCAGGTCGAGGGAGTCCGGCTCGTCCTCCAGGAGCCAGTTCGCGTGCGCGAGTTCGCCCTTGGCGGCGGGAGTCGTGGGGGTGAGGGTGAGGGCGGCGGCGTTGCCCGCGGTGCCTGCGGCGTTCTGGGTCGCTCCGCTGCAACCGGCGGCCAGCGCGACCGACGTCACGACGAGGCCCGCGGTCAGAGCCGTCCTTCTTGGGGCGATGCGGTTCATCACTGAGTTCCCGTCAGTTCTGGCCGTACGGGCCGTCGTAGAGGTTCCAGGGGAGGTGCTGGTACTCGCGGTCGCAGGGGGTGCCCGCGGTCACGTGGTAGTCACCGGTGGTCAGGTCGGCCAGGGAGGAGACGAGCGTGGTCCAGTGCTCGACGAGGGGCCGCCGCGGATCGGGGTGGGTGCACAGGGATTCCGGGTGGCCGAGGTGGTCCGACATCGCGCGGCGGACGATCGCGCGCGACTCGTCGGGCCCTGTGGAGTCGCGCAGCGCCCGGAGCCCCTGCTCGGCGCGGGGCACGCGCACGAGCGAGTCGGAGGACATCGGGCGGTACCCGGCAGCGGCCAGCGGGCCGGGGATGCCCGCCTGGTAGTGGTTGCCGTGCACCAGCAGGCCGTCGGTCGGGTACATCCAGCCGTGCCCGGCCGGGGTGGTCTCCAGGTCGATGGCGAAGCCCTCGCGGCAGGTCAGCAGGGCGTTGCTGGCGATGTGCGCCCGGGTGCGGCACAGGACGTCGAGGGCGTCGGTGATGGTGGACCGGTCCAGGACGCTGCGGCGCACGACGGTCTGGGGCAGGCCGATGGTGTCGTCGAAGCGTCCGCCGAGGCCGTTGGCGTTGAGGGCGATCCCGGCCGAGTTGGCGCCCTGGCGGCCGACCTGTCCGGCCTCGACCTGCATGATCAGGGTGGGCTTGGGGGGCTGGACGATCCGGATCATGACGACGGTGTCGGCGACGCCCGCGCGCCAGTCCCAGTTCTGTCCGGCGTAGACGTGCCCGTCGCCGCTGGCCTCGCCGTGGGCGGCGAAGGAGGTGCAGCCCTCGGCGGGCTCCTCGTCGGGTTCTCCGGCAGGTCCTCCCGCGGTGGGGCCTTCCGCGGGGCCGCTGTCCGAGGGGCTGCCGTCCGCGTCCATCCGCGCGAAGGACTTGTCGTAGATGACCTCGCCGCGGGCGTTCAGGGCGAGGACGTCGAGCAGGCGCACCCCGGCGCCGTCCGCGATGCCCTGCATCTCCTCGACGAGGTGGGGTGCGTAGGCGCGTACGGGTTCCAGCCAGCGGGCGGCGCGGGCGGTCACCCGCTCCCAGGTCAGACCTGCGGAGCGGCCGAAGGCCTCCTCGTAGTAGCCGAGGGCGGCGTGCAGCTGGGGGCGCACGGCTTCGCCGTACTGGCGGCCGCGGGCGAGCGGGCTGCCGGAGATCTCGATGACCGGGAGGACCCGGGCGGGGGCGGGTGCCGTGGGACGGGGTGCCATTCTTCTCCTCGCGACGGAACGATCCCGCGAGCGGCGGTAACAGGATCACCATGATCATGTAACGTCGATTTCAGGATCTGTTCCTCTTGGAACGTTCTGCCCAGGACAGTAATGCTCGTCACACGGAAGTCAATGGTTGTAATGGAGATTCCAGAGAGCGAGACCGGAGTGACGCGGTTGCGCGCCACGATTCGAGATCAATGGGAGGACCTGTCCGTTTCGGAGCGGGCCGTGGCGCAGTACCTGGCCAGCGCCCCCGTCGAGCAGTTGCTCTTCGCCAGCGCACAGGAGCTGGGTGCCGCGAGCTCCACCAGCAACGCCACCGTCGTACGCGCGCTCCAGCGCCTCGGATACGCAGGCCTGCCCGCCCTCAAGCGCGAACTGGCCAACGACTTCACCTCGGCCGTCGCCCCCGAGGTACGCCTCAAGCAGCGCATTGCGCACGTGGGCCAGGACCTCGACGCCATCTGGGGCGACGTCTTCGACGAGGCGCGGGAGCGCATCGACCACTGCCGCAGGCTCACCGAGCCGGAGGCACTGAGGCGTTCGGTGACGGTGCTCGCCGAGGCGCGCGAGGTGTTCTGCTACGCGATCGCCGCATCGGAACCTGGGGCCCGCCACCTCGCGCTGGCCCTCGGCCGGATCGGCCGGCGCGCCCGCTTCGTCTCCGAGACGGGCTTCGCCCTCGCGGACCAGCTGCTCGCCCTCGGCCGGGGCGACGCCGTGGTGATCTTCCAGCCCGGCCGCCGGCTGGTCGAGCTGACGGTGATGATGGAACGGGCCCGCGCCGTCGGCGCCAAGGTGATCCTCGTGACGGACGAACTGGGCGAGGCGTACGCCGACCGCGTCGAGGCCGTCCTGACCGCGCCGCACACCCCGACCGGGATCACCGCCGAGTCACTGACCGGGCTGCTGGTCGCGGACGCGCTGATCCTGGCGCTGGCCACGCTGGACGAGACCCGGGCAGTGGAGTCCTCGCACCAGCTGACGGCGCTGCGGGAGCAGCTGCTCGACCCCAGGCGGCGCGGCTGAACCGGTCCTCGCCCCGGGACGAACCGAGGGAGCGAGGGGCGGCGATGCCCGAGGAGCAGGCACCGCCGCCATGGGCAGTTACTCGGTCGGCCCGGCTGATCGCCTGCTCGGCAGGCAGAACATCAAGGCCCACATCAGGGCGAGGGCGCCGCCGACCCACCAGAGCACATCGATGAAGGCGTCGCGGTTGAGCCCGGCGTGGGGTGAGCCGTTGGTGGCGGCGAAGAACACGAGGGCTGTCAGCGCGGTACCCAGGGCGATGCCCAGGTGCATGGCGGTGTTGAACAGGCCCGAGGCGGAACCGGCGTTCTCGTGCGGGACCTCGGCGAGCGACATGTCGGCGAGCGGGCCGCCGACCATGCCGAGGCCGAAGCCGATCAGTACCACCGGGGCGGTCATCGCGAGGAGGGTCAAGTCGCCCTGCCGGCTGCTGATCTGAAGTCCGTAGGCGGCCATCGAGGCGAGCGCGATCAGGGCTCCGGTCTGGGGAAGGCGGCGGCCGAAGCGACCGGCGCTTTTTGCCGCGGTCGTCGCACCGGCCAACTCTCCGAGGGCGAGCAGTACGAAGGCCACGGCCGCGTGGAAGGGGCTCAGGCCCAGGCCGTGCTGGAGGTAGAGGGTCCAGGTCATGAAGAACAATCCGCACAGCAGGCCGAGCACGAGCTGCGCGGACAGCCCGCCGGAGAACTGCCTGCCCCGGAAGACCGACAGTGTCACGAGCGGGGCCGACCGTTCCCCGGAGGACTGCTTGCGCTGCTGGTGGCGCAGGAAGACACCGAGGACGAGGAGGCCGGCGGCGAGCATGGCGAAGCACCACAGCGGCCAGTGGTGGAGGTGGCCCTCGGTGAGCGGGAAGACGATCAGGACCACGGCGAGCGCAGACAACGCCATGCCGGGGAGATCGAGCCGGTCGGCCTTCCGGACGGTCGACTCGGGGATGAACCTGCGTCCCAGGACGATCACGGCGAGGCCGACGGGCACGTTGATCAGGAAGATCGGCCGCCAGGACAGCCCGAGCAGGTCGGCCTCGGTCAACAGGCCGCCCAGGACCGGTCCCAGGACGTTGGCGAGGGAGAGGACGGCACCGTACAGGCCGAAGGCCCTGCTGCGGTTCTCGCCGTCGAAGGTGACGTGGAGGGTGGCCAGGACCTGCGGGATCATCAGGGCCACCCCGGCGCCCTGAAGCACGCGGGCACCGATCAGCACACCCGGCCCGGTCGCGAGGCCGCACAGCAACGAGGCCGCGGTGAAGACACCGGTGCCGATGAGAAGGATCCTGCGTCGGCCGTGGATGTCGCCGAGGCGTCCGCCGGTGATCAGCCCGACGGCGACCGTGAGCGAGTAGCCGGCGGTCAGCCACTGCACCGCGGCCGGTCCTGCGCCGGTCGACGACTGGATCGCGGGCAGGGCGGTGAGGACGACCGACTGGTCGAGGATGTCCATGAGTTCGGCGACCAGGAGCACCACGAGGGCGATCCGGGCGGCCAGGGCCGTCTTCGGCGGCCGGTCCGACGGAGTGTGAGACGGGGATTCGGTGGTGTGCTGCGGCTCGTTGTCGAGCGCGTGGGAAGACACTGGTGGGACTCCTGATCCAGAGGAATCGGGGAGCCATGCCGTCAGCCGCACCGGGGCCGGAACACACGGAACCCGGGGCAGACGGCAGAGCTGCACCCGGGAAACCACAAAGAGGGGTGACGCAACTCAGGCCAACGCGAGTCCGCCCCCAGTCACATGCGAAGACTCGGCACGTGAGGGAACTGCGGACCGCTACCGGGCCTGGGGGATAAAAACACCTCGAAGTCGCCACAGAAGGAACAGGAATACTGCTGCTGCCGCCGATGTCTCGGGCGCAGCAACTTTTCCACGGTACGACATCCCCGGCCGCCTCCGCACACCAATTAGTGCGCCCCCGTCCGGCCGGGGCCGGACCGGCCCCATCGCCGCCTACGGCAGCAGCACCGCACCGGCCGGGCCCGACTCACGCGGGTGAGTCGGGCCCGGCCCCGGCCTGCTGGTCAGGCACCGCAACGGGACATCAGCTGACAGCGGCCCGGTGGGAAAGGTCGGACGCGTGGTCCGCGGCCCACTGTGCCAGCGTGCGGCCCGGCCTGCCCAGGACGTGCTCCACATCGGGCCGGACCTCGGGCGGCTCTTCCGCGTACTCGGCCTGATAGCCCAGCAGATATTCGGCGATGTCCCACGGCATCCCGGCCGTGATGTACGCGGCGCGGGCCTGTCCGTACGTCACCTCCTCGAAACTCAGCGGCCTGCCCAGGCCCTGGGCGACCGCCGCGGCCTGCTCCCGCTGCGTGAGCCGCTGCGGCCCACTCAGCGAGTACGCGTGCCCGGCGTGACCGTCGAGAAGGAGTGCGGCAGCGGCGACCTCGGCGATGTCCGCCTCGTGGACGGGGACACCGAGGGCTCCGGGGAAGGCGCTGCGCACCGTGTTCTCCGCGCGGATCGACGCGCCCCACATGTCCAGCTTGTTCATGGCGAACTCGCCCGGCCGGATGTGCGTCCATTCCAGCCCCGAGGCTTCGATGACCTCCTCGACGTCGCGCAGCATCTCGTAGCTGCCCGGCCGCCGCACGGTGACGGCGAGGCCGGAGAGGTCGACGATGCGCCTCACCCCCGCGCCCGCGGCCAGTTCGAGGAAGGCGCGGGCCTGTCGTACCGCATGCTCCGGGTCGAGCACTCCGGACATGTAGTAGACGCCGTCCACTCCCTCAAGTGCCGCCTCGGCTCCCGTGAGTTCGCCAAGGTCGCCTGCCAACACCTCAACAGCACGGGGGAGTTGAGCTTCCGTCGGGTTCCTGGTCAGGGCACGCACCCGTTGTCCGGCCCCGAGCAGCCGGTCGACCAGAATGCGGCCGGTCGTTCCTGTCGCGCCCGTTACGAGAATGGTCATGGATTCCCCTCGGTGGTTGGTACCGAACTCGTCGGTGGGCGGCAGACGCTAGGTCCAGGTGCCCCCTGCGCGCACATCTCATTTGGCGGATCAGCAGGGCGGCCCGTCACGGGTGGGTACGATCACGGAATGGAGCCACTCGCTCAGCGCCTTGTCCCCGATGAGATGTGGGCGGCGGTCCGTCCGCTCCTGCCCGCCCTGTCGCCGCGGCCCCAGGGCGGCGGCCGGGCCGCGACCGACGCGCGCAGGGTCATGGTCGCGGTCGTCTACGTGGTCACCAGCGGCTGCAGCTGGCAGCAACTGCCCTCCTCGTTCGGGGTCAGCGTGCCCACGGCCCACCGCTGGTTCACCCGCTGGAGCAGTGCGGATCTGTGGCAGAACCTGAGCGCGGTGACGTCCCTCCCGCCGGAGCTCGCCGCCTGGACCAGGACGATCCACGAGTGCGCGGCACGCCGCTTCTACCGCTGAGCGGCTCACCAAACAAGACATGCCACCACTTCCGACGCCCTGCCACGGGAGGCGCCGCCGTTCATCAAGCCTTGTGGGCTGGAGCCAGGAGGACCCTCGGCGAGGTCGGCAGGCGAAGGCCCTGGTCAAGGTGGTGTTGCTGCCCGTCAGTGGGTGCCTGAGAAGCCCCGTTCAGGGGAGGTGAGTTGGTGGTTCGGGCGCTGATTGACTCTGTGAGGTCTCGCGTCCCTGAGAGGATCGAATCACGGCACGTCCGTCCCCCGGCCCAGCTGGTGCCGAACGTAGTCCGGCTGGGCCCCGCCCACCTCGATGCGGTTCTCGTCGAGTCCGTTGGCGATCCGCAGACGGTCCCCGGCGAAGGCGAACTCCACAGCCACCGTTCCAGCCGCCAAGTCACGGCCTGCTGGCCGCCACTCAAGGAGGGCGACCTCGCACAGTTCCTGGCCGACGAACGGTTCGAGGTGCTCGTCGCGCCGAGACCATCGGGGAGTCAGCTCGGACCACTCCCACCCGGCGATCTACCGGCGAGCGCCGCCAGACGTGATCCGTCAGTCGGTCACCGGGCATGGCTGACATGCTGTGGTGCGGAGATTGGCCGCGGCTTGGTCAGTGGCCACCTGCCGGTGCGACAAGCCCCGTGTAGGTAGTGTGCGGACATGACAAGAAGTGAGCGGATCGCGGACCAACTGGACCTGCACTGGCAGAAGAACCTGCGGCCGCGGCTGCATGGTCTTACCGATGAGGAGTACTTCTGGGAGCCGGTGCGTGACTGCTGGAGTATCCGCCCACGTGGTACGTCGCCCGCAACGATGTCGGAAGGCTCGGGGGAGTGGACGATGGACTACGTGTTCCCTGGCCCGGAACCGGCGCCGGTGACCACGATTGCCTGGCGGCTGGCGCACATCATCGCCTCCTGCCTGGGCTACCGGGTCGGATGGCACTTCGACGGCCAGGACTTTGACTCCGAGACATTCGCCTACGCGGGGACCGCTGACGAGGCGCTCGAACAGCTCGATGAGATGTACGGGAGATGGGACGCGGGGGTCCGCGGGCTCTCGGACGCCGACCTGGACAATCCGCCCGCGGTGGGTCCCGAGCGGTTTCCCCTGGAGGGCATCGTCCTGCATGTCAACAAGGAGCTGATCCATCACGGCGCCGAGATTTCCCTGCTGCGCGACCTCTACCGCTGGCAGGACGGAGCCGTACCGCGCCGAATATGACCTTCCGGTGACCGGTTTCACGGGCGGGTCAGGGGCAGCCGGACGGTTCTCCGTCCGGTCACGGGTGAGTCCGGGCCGAGGACTCAGGCCGGGGCGGAAGCGTTAGGGGGCGGGCGGGTCGAGCTCGTGCAGGGCGAGGATCAGACCGAGGACGGACCCGGTGTCCCTGCCGAGGGCGAACAGCTTCTGCAGTGCGTCGCCCTCGGGGTCGTCCAGTTCCCACGTGCAGGGCCCGGGGTGCCCCTCGAACATGGCGCAGCCTTCGGCGCCGTCCGGGCTTTCCCCGGGGCAGTCCGGCCTGACCAGGACCGTGTACGGGGCGCGCTCGTCGGTCCACCGGGCCCACACCTCTCTGTCGCGTACTCCCTCGATCTCGCACGCGTGGGCCCAGTGACCGGGCCCGGCGTGCTCCCCGAGGACGCAGACCAGATGCGGGTCCAGGTCCGACGCCGTCCCGCTCGGAGCCATTTCAAGGGCGCGGGCCGCGAGTACCGGCGGCAGGGTCGATGTCGCCCGGCACATGCCGGTCACCGTGCACCCACCGTTTCCACCCGCCGCCAGGACACGGGCGAGGGAATGCACACCGGTACGGCGGACAGCTCGTAGACGGTGGTGTCGTCGCGTGTCATGAACCGGATGCGCTGCCCCTGGTCGAGCCGGAGCACGGCCGCCCCCTGCCGCGTGACGTCCCGGCACCACTCGCGCAGTGCCGTGGGCGCGTCCGGAACGTGAGGAGCCACCACGCACATCGACGCCGGAGGCACCGGGCCCGTCTCGGGGTCGGGGTCCAGCCGGTCAGCGATCCACCGGGCACGCCCCCGGAGCCACTGACAGGCGAGAACCGGCGACGGCGTCCGGTGTTCACCAAGGGCGATTTCAACCGGCTGACCGTTCACCGAGCCGTGCGCGGTAACGGTGCACCGGAACGAGCCGGCCGACACGGGTGAGCGGGGGCGCATCACCTCGCCTCACCCGCCGGTCCCGTCCCGGCATCCTGCCGCCCTGCCCGGCCGTCACTGTACGGCTCGGGCATCGGGCCCCCGGGCCACAGATGACCGCCGGAGTGTTCCGCGAACAGCAGACAGACGTCGGACGCCGCGTTCACTTCGGGGCAGGGATCCTTGAGCTGTACGCGTACTTCTTCGGCATCCCAGAACACCCATGCCGCGCGCCCGGACTCGTCGTCCACGTACAGCACATGGACGGCGTGCTCACCCCCGTCGTGCGGGCCGCGCTCACACTGCACGGCCAGGGCAACACTGCCCGCATTCGCCACACGGGCAGCCAACGCCACGGCAAGCTCAACGAACATCGTGGGCACACGGAACGGCTCGCGACATCTGCCGGTGCTCATCGGCCGGCCCCCACATGTGTGGGCAGCCCTGCGACTTGGGGAATGTGTCCGAGCGTCCGACTGGGGGGAGTGTGTTTGCGGTACACCGTCCGCTCCTCTCCGTAGCGATTCCACTACCAGGGGCTTGCAGCGTGGCCTACCGTGGGGAACCCTTCAACCTGTCAGACAGGGAAGAAAGGTTGGTGAAACCCCCTTGAATCGCAAGGAGTTGGACCCCGACGCATCGCCGCAAGCCGCCTTCGGGGCCCGCCTACGCAGGTCGCGTGAGGAGCAGGGCCTGACGCAGGATGAGCTGGCGGACAAGATGGGGTATTCCAGTACGCATATTTCGTCCGTTGAAACTGGTCGCAAGTTGCCAACCTTGCGGCTCGCGCGAAGCGCCGATACCGCCTTGGGGACGGGTGACAAGTTCGAGCGTGCCTACCGGAAGGTGAGACACCTCGGACTGCTGGAAGGCTTCCCCGAGTTCGTCGACTTCGAAGGCAACGCAGCTGAGATCCGGCTGTACGAAGTCGGCGTGATCCCCGGTCTCCTCCAGACTCCGGAGTACGCAACGGTCCTCGCGGACAGTGCGGTGAAGCGCGGGGCAATCACCCCTGACCAGGCACGCGAACGTGTCTCGCTCGTTGCCGAGCGACAAACTGCCCTGGTCCGCACCCCTCCGCCGCTGGTGCTCACGGTGCTGGACGAGAGCTGCATCCGACGCCCCATCGGTGAACCCGCGGTCATGGAGGCGCAGTTGGCACGGCTGGTGGAGTTCGCCGAACTGCCGAACACGGTCTTCCAGGTCGCTCCGTTCGCCATGGGCGCGCGTCGACCGTTCAACTTGCCGGTGACCGTGCTGACGCTGCCCGACAGATCACTCATGTCGTACGCAGAGTCGGCGCAACGGGGCCATCTCGAACGGGAAAGCGTGTTCGTACTGCCCGTACTGACGGCCTACCATCAACTGCAGGCTGAGTCGCTCTCCCAAGCGGAGTCCGTGGCCATGATCAACCAGGTACGAAAGGGCAACCCGTGACGACCGAAACCCCTCGTTGGTTCAAGTCTTCGTACAGCGACAACGGCGGCCAGTGCATCGAGGTCGCCACGAACCTTGCCGACTCTGCCGGCATGGTTCCCGTCCGTGATTCCAAGATCCCAAGCGGCCCGGTGCTGGATTTCCCCGCCGGCGCCTTCTCGTCGTTCGTGGCAGGCGTCAAGTCAGGTGCTCTCGGGCCCATCTGATGCTGCGGCGCAGCAAGCGTGCGTACCGAGACCCCGCCACCCCCTAGGCTCCGGTGCAAGGCGGGGCGTAGGGGCGTTCGGGGATGTACTGCTGCCACTGATTGCGGGTGAGGGTGCCGCTGGTGGCACAGATCTGGCGGATTGCCTGATCCGTCCTCAAGGGCCACAGCTGGACGCGCTGGTCTTCTCCGCCTACCGCCAGATGGCGCCCGTCCGGGCTGAACGCCACCGAATAGACCCAGTTGGTGGGGTCGGTGAGCGGATCTCCCAGGGGCGTCGGGTGCGAGGGATCGGTGACGACCCACAGTCGTACGGTGTGGTCCGTCGCGGCGCTGGCCAGGGTGCGCCCGTCAGGACTGAACGCCACGGAGTAGATCTCGCTGCTGTGGCGGGTGAGCGGATGATCGGCTGGCTTGCGACGTGCGAGATCGGACGTGTCCCACAGGTGCACGGTGTGATCGTCCCCGGCGCTGGCCAGTGTGCGTCCGTCAGGGCTGAACACCACCGAGTCGCCGCGACCACCCAGAGTGAAGAGCACGCGTTGGAGCGTGGGGTGAGCCGGGTCGGTGATGTTCCACAGCATCACGTGATTGTCTTCGCCGACACTGGCCAGCGTCCGTCCGTCGGGGCTGAACGCCACGGAGCGGGTGACCCCGTTGTGGGCACGGAAGGGACGGCCGATCGGGGTGGGGTGCGCGGAATCGGCGAGACTCCACAACCGCACCGTGCCCCCGGCAACGCCGGAGGCCATCATGTGCCCGTGCGGACTGAACGCCACGGAGTCGACAGCGTTGGTGTGGGGCAGAGGCTCTGCCAGCGCCTTCGGGTGGGTCGGATCGGCCACGTTCCACAGCCGCACCACGCGATCGGCCCCGCCACTGGCCAACGTACGACCGTCAGGGCTGAACGCCACCGAATAGACAGCGTTGGTGTGGGGCAGGGGCCCTGCCAGCGCCTTCGGGTGGGCCGGATCGGCCACGTTCCACAGCCGCACCACGCGATCGGCCCCGCCACTGGCCAACGTACGGCCGTCAGGGCTGAACGCCACCGAATAGACCTGGCGGTTGTGGCCGGAAGTCACGGAGCCCGGAAGGCTCCACAGCCGCACCGTGCCGTCGTTGGAGGCGCTGGCCACGGTGCGGCCGTCGGGAGTGAACGCCACGGCGTAGACGGGAGCCGTGTGGTCGGTGAGGGGCCGGCCCAGCGCCCTGGGGCGACTCGGGTCTGCAAGATTCCACAGACGTACGGTGTTGTCGGCCCCCGCACTGACCAGCGTGCGGCCGTCGGGGCTGAACGCCACCGCGTAGACCGTGCTGGTGTGCCCGTTCAGGGCCTGGCCCATGGCTTTGGGACGCGCGGGATCGTCGAGGTTCCACAGCAGTACCGTGCTACTGCTCGACGCGCTGGCCAGAACTCGGCCGTCGGGACGGAACGCCACTGAGCGGACGGACTGGGAATGGCCCGACAGGACCGACCGCAGCAGCCGGGGGTGCGCCGGATCGGTGAGACTCCACAACCGCACCGTGCCGTTGCCCCTCCCGCCGGCCAGCGTCCGGCCGTCAGGGCTGAACGCGAGCGTGTTCACGGAGGGGGCGTCGGCGTGCCCGGCCAACGGGCCCCCCAGCGCTCCGGGGCGAGCCGGGTCCTTCAGGTCCCACAGGCGCACTGTTCCGTCGAACCAACCGGTGGCCAGCGTACGGCCGTCCGCGCTCAGCGCCAGTGACTTGACCGGTCCGGCGCGGACGTTGGGAAGCTGGCTCAGGGCAGCAGGGTGGGCCGGATCAGAGACACTCCACAACCGCACCTCGCGGTCCCCGGCCGTCACCAGAACGCGCCCGTCGGGACTGAAACCCAAGTGAGTGATGGCTGCCTCAGGAGCAACCAGGAAGCTCGTGAGGAGCCTGGGGCGGGCTGCGTCCGAGAGGCTCCACAGGCGCACCGTCCCGTCGAACCAGGCGTCGGCCAGTACACGCCCGTCGCGCCGGAACGCCACGGCGAGGCCACTGGTACCGCGAGGCGCCAACGGGGTGGACAGTGAGGTGTGTGCATCGGCCATCAAGCGCGTGCGGAGCTCCGGGGTCGGTCGCATGCGATGGGCCGCGAGGTCGAGTTGGGCCGCCAGCGAGGTCTGAGTGTCCCGCAGGCTGTCGGCCTGCGCGGTGAGCCGGGTGAAGATCGCGGAATCGCGTTCGCTGCGCGCGGTGGCGCGCTGCTGAAACGCCACCACCGCGGCACCGGAGGCGATCAACGCCAGCACCGACAGCACGGCGAGAACCGTGCGGCGAACCCGGGCCGCGCGGTTGCGCAGCCTCACCGAGGCCGTGAGGAACTCGGTGGCCGAAGGGCCGGCCCGGCCCGCGTCGGAGGCGCGGGCCCATGCGCGGGCCGTCTCCAGCCGTTGGCCGCGGTACAGCATGCCCGCGTCGCGGCGGCCCCGCTCCCAGCCGGCGGCGGCCTCTTCGAGCTCCTGGCGGACGAGGTTCTCGGCCCGGTCCTCCTTGATCCACCGGCGCAGGCGTGGCCAGGCACGCAGCAGCACCTCATGGGTGATCTCGACGTTGTCCTGCTCCCTGCTCAGCAGGCGGCCGCCGGTGAACCTCTCGACCACCACCGCCACCGAGTCGTCCCCCTTGGCCAGCAAGTCGCCGTACGGTACGCGCCTACGAGTGTCGTCGGCGCCGTCCCCGATCCGAACCAGGCGCAGGAACATCGTGTGAGCCGCTTGCTGAGCGGGCGGGGCCAGGCCCGTGTAGAGGTCCTCGGCGGTGGTGGCGATGGCATGGGCGATGCCTCGGGTGGCCGCGTAGCTCTCGGTGGTGAGCCAACTGCCCTGCCTCTGCTGCCAAGTGACTCGCAACGCGTGAGCCAGCAGGGGCAGTCGGCCCGCCTCGTACGTGGACGTGCCGTCCGCTCCGGCGCCGAGGTCGCGCAGCAGGACGTCGATCAGCCCCGGCTCGACCTCCAGCTGGACGTCCTTGGCCGGATAGAGGATCGCCTCGCGCAGTTCGGCCTCGGACATGGGTCCCACCAGCAACTGGCCACCCTGCAGCGCGGCACGCAGCTGGGGATATCCGGCGCACGGGGAATAGAAGTCGGAGCGCAGTCCGTAGACGACCAGCGCGAGCGGAGGCTCCCCGGCCGGCCCCGGTGCGGCCAGGGCGGCGAGTACGTCGAGGAAGCGATGCCGGGTCTGTTCGTCGATGCCGGGGGCGAACAGCTCCTCCAGTTGGTCGATGACCATCACCAGCCGTCGCCCGCCCAGGGCTCGGCGCAGCAGCACCCCACCGGCTTCGTCGCCCGCCACCATCCGCCTCAGGTGTGCCGGGTCGAGCCCCACCGCGTGTGCGAGATGTGTGGCCAGTGCCGACTGCGGATCGGAGCCAGGGGTGAACACCAGCCGTGGCCACTGCGACGATCCGGCCACCGGAAGAGCGCCCCGTGCGATCGCGGGCAGCAGTCCCGCCTTCAGCAGTGAGGACTTTCCCGCACCCGACGGGGCGACCACGGCGAGCGCTCCGCCGTCCCGCAGCCGCTCGTCGACTCGTACCAGCAGGTCAGCGATCAAGGTGTCCCGCCCGCGGAACCACTGGGCCTGCTGGGGCCCGAACGCCTCCAGCCCCGGATACGGGCACTCCTGCGGACCGGCATCCCCCTGGACCACGCGGCGTGCCGAGCGCACTCCGTCCACATAGTGCACATGCAGATCGTGCTCCGAGACGTACAGATCCCGGCGTGCCTGGTAGATCCTGGCATGTCCGGATGCCGTGGCTTCCAGATGGTCCGATCCCTGGTCCCCGGGAGGCGGATCGGCCGGATTCATCGCTCGGTGATGTGCTGGTCCCGTGCCGCCTGGTACACCCGCCCGTGCCCGGTGGCGCGGGCCTTCAGCACGATGGATCCGATCCGGTCCTGCTCCTCGGCAGGCAGCGGGGGAGTGAGCTCCTCGTCCAGCAGTCGCCGCAACTCGTCGGCCAGCGCCGGGTCTTCGCGCAACAGCAACTGCAGCCGGATCTGCCAGTCCGTCACCAGAGCCTCTTCGACGTCGGTGTCCTGTGCCTGCCTCGCCGCCAGGACCTGCGTACGGGCGTCGGCGAGAGACGTATCAACGCCGTCCGCCTGCTCCGGCCGCGCCCTGCGCCACAGGGCAACCGTCGCCCGCCTCGCCTGCTGCCACGCCTCGGTGGCCATGGCCCCCACGAGAGCAGTACCCGCCGCCAGCACGATCGGATCCATGGTGCACCCCCTGCACGCAGCCTCCGGGCCATTCACAGTACGCCCGTTCAAGCAAATCAGCGTCCCTTTGCGACCCGCCCCGAAGACAAGATGTCGAAGGCGGTTTTCGGCCTTTCCGTAGTGTTCTTCGGGCCGTGCCGTTTCCACGCTTCAGTTGATCTGGGGGCGGTGGGAGGATCGGACTCCTTCGCCGCCCGGAAGATCTACCGGTGGGAGCGATCATGGCCAGTACGACGTTCGTTACCGTGGATCTTCCCGTATTTCCGCATCTGGATCTGCATTGTGTGCTCACCGGTAATCTTCCGCTCAGGATCCAGGTGTTCAGACGCAGTGTCAGCGAGGCCAAACCTCAGCCTTTCGCGCTGGAGGAGAAGACGTCGGTCAGCACCTATGATTTCTTCGCCCCGCACCATGCCCCGGGCGACAGGCGCAGCAGGCTCCCCAAGGTGAACAGTCAGGGAATCGTGACGGCCTCGGAACCCGGGGTCTATCTCTTCCAGCTCACGGTCGGTGGTGGGTTCGGGGTGGTGGTGGGCCGGCTCCAGGTGCACGAGAAAATTGAGGACTGGTGGTTCGGAAACAAATCCATCGCCACCACGAAGGACAGCCTGCACGCACACGCGCAGCCGTCGATCTACGCCAGGTTCAGCGAACACCCGGCGGCCGGGACGGACGCGGTCGGCGATATCACGGGACATGAGTACATCGAGCTGACCTCGCCGAGTCCGGACGTGGTGATCGCGCCGTGCGGAAGGCTGCGGGGCGTGAATGAGACGACGGCTCCGGTGGTCATCTCGGGAAAGCTCAAAGGGAGAGTGGCAGGGACAGAGATCGTCAATACCCTTCCGGTGCGGGTGGTCGACCATGCGAAGTCACGGACGACGCTCACCCGGGTCCGGGCCGCCGATGTGGCGAACCACGAGGACCGGTGCAACATGGTCTTCGTCGCGGAGGGATTCCGGGCCGAGGACGCCCCATTGTTCGACCGTATCGTCCAGCGGGCCGTGCGGGACATGTTCGAGAAGCCACGGCATCAGCCGTACGAGCTGCTGAGCAAAAGCTTCAACGTCTTCTCCGCATTTGAGCCGTCCGAGCAACAACTCGTCACCTGCGGCCCCCGCATCGTCGACAAGCCGGGCGGGGGAGTTGATTTCACCGGCCGCCGCATTCCCGAGGCGGACCTGCGTCCGTTCCCTGGAAGCAGTTACAGCGTGCGGCAGTTGGTCGAGCGCGTGGGCCTGCCCATGTGGGGCGAGAGCCGGTCCCCGAAGGACTTGAGGAAACTGTGGACGGGCCAGACCCTGACGGACTTCATCGAGGGCAGCGCGAGCGATGAGGTGATCGAGGCGTGGAAGGCGCACCAGTCGGAGGGATTCCTCCAGGCGTCGGACACGTACTACGGCCTGTATGTCGGCCGCCGGTGGGCCGAAGAAGGCAGGTTCCATGGCGATGGGGAGGGCGCGATCCCGCCCGCCGCCGACGTGCAGAACTCCCCGGGGCTGAAGGCATTCATCGACCGGCTCTACGAGTTCTACCGGACCGAAGGGCATCAGACGCTGGAACTCGACCCACGGCGGCACGCCCCCCAGGTGTACGCGCACAGCAGTGCGACCAACCCGGGAAACTCGATTCTCGGCTATCTGGCCGGGCTCCGGCTGTCGGAGCCGCCGAACCTCCCCATCGGGCAGAACTGGGTTCCCGACGACACTCGTTTCCGCAAGAGCCGGGGAATGGTCGCGATCATCGCGTACGAACCGCTGCTGGGCGGCCAGGCTTTCAACAAGGGCACGATGACGGCCTCGACGGTGGGCAGGCAGGGGCGGGTCGGGTTCACCAGGACGCCGGGGGCCAGGCCGGTGCTGACCAGGACTCCGCCGCCCGTCGCGCCGGAGGAATCGCTGGGGATCACCGATATCGACCACTTCGTCAACAAGGTGGCTCACGAGTTCGCGCACTCCTTCAACCTGGGTGACGAGTACGAGGAATCGGGGGGCGACAACCCGAGGGACAACGGCCCCACCCGTGACGTGATATTCGACAATCTGGCGAAGCTCAGTTTCCTGCATCAGGGGGCGCCGCCGCAGCCGCGGAAACTCAACCCCGGAAAGATCAAGTGGTTCGAGGTTCCGCGGATACGGGTGTCCGGAAAGCTGCTGGTTCCTTCTCAGACATTGCTGTCCGACACATTCGAAGTCACGGTCGGTACCGCCGACATCGGGAAATGGGTCCAGGCGTTCACGGACAACGCCAAGGTGACCGTACGCAACTTCGTGACCGGCGCGGACAATCGGCAGCTGCCGCTGACGGCGACACCCGCAGACGTACTGACCAATCTGACCATCGCGACCAGGCCCGACGAGAAGCTGGGCACCATGTTTCTCCAGACCCATGGACAGGTCGGGGCGATACCGGTCTTCAAGAAGGGTTCGGTGGTATTCGTCCAGCGGACGGACATCGCGGGACTTCCACTCTCCGTGGTGGACAAGGCGGTACGGGATTTCGTCGCCGACCCCAATCCCGCGAACCAGCGCAGCCATGGCCCGCTGAACCGCAACCGGGACACCACAAAAATCTTCGGGCAGAAGGAAGAGGAAACGGACCTCCCCATCAACGTGCCGGGGTTCGTACCGCCGAAGTTCTCCTACCAGATGGTGGGGATATTCGAAGGGGGAAACCGCTTCGCGGGCGGCTTCTACCGGGCGTCGGGCGAATGCAAAATGCGCGGCCAGGACAAGGGTACGACCAATGACGCAGACCTCCGGGGCATGTTCTGCTTCCTCTGCAAGTGGCTGATCGTCAATCTCGTCGATCCGGCCCAGCACGGCTCGCTCGATGTGCACCAGTACCCGAGGGCGTGACATGGCTGAACAGGGCACCTCCGGCGGCACCTTCGACAAGCTCCTCGCCGAGATCGGGCAGGCTCTGCTGCCCCTGCGGGAGGCCGTCGCCTCCCCCCAGGCCTTCATCGGCCTCCTCCACCAACTCGGCTGGACGGTCGCCGCCCCTCCGGCCCCGCTGCTCGCGCTCGGCACCCAGGTGGACACGCTGTACGACAGCCTGCGCCGGCTCCTGGGCGACGGCGGACTCAACGAGGGCGCGCCCGGACTCCGTACCCCTGAGCCCGCGAAGCCGGAGGCGGCGACCGACGCCGCCGCCGCGTCCGCGGACGACGCGGCCCGCGTACTCGCCGCCGTACAGGGCCTGGTGACGGCGATCCGCGCCCTCGCCCAGGCACCCGACTCGGCCATCCCGCCACAGCTGCGGGCCGACGGCTTCCGGGAGAAGTTCCCCCGGCAGCTCCTCGACCACCTGGTCATCACCTACCTCCAGCGCTTCCACCCGTCCGTGGGGTTCGCACTGCGCGCGGTCGGCGTCATCAAGGCGGCGTACGTGCCGCCCACGGGCGGCCGTCCCTCCCACACCCGTATGACGCTCGACGTGACCGATGTGCCAAAGGTGCTCGACGATCCGTCGCTCGTGCTGAAGAACGCGTACGGCTGGGGCGGACCCGACCTCGACTTCGCGGAGCTGGCCTCCCAGCTCGACAACCTCTTCCTGGGCATGGGCTTCGACGTGCGCATCGCGCAGCTGTCGGAGGGGGCGGAGAGTGCCCTACAGGGCCCGCGCCAGGACCCGTTGGGGCCGACGGAGACCGCGGTCACCTTCGTGGCCTTCGACCAGGCCGTGGGCGTGGGGGAGGAGGGGGAGGGGCGGGCGCGGGGCTCGGTGCGGCTCGTACGGGTGCCTCCGGCGGTGGCGGGCGGAGCGCCGGGGCTGGCGCTGCTGCCCGCACTGATCGGTTCGCTCGGGATCCGGTTCGAGCTGGCGTGCGGCATCGCGATCACGGTGCGCAGCGGGCTCGACCTCCAGGGCGGGGTGGCGCTGCTGGCCAGGCCCGGTGAGGGCGTGGACGTGATCACCGGGTTCGAGTCGGGCGGCGCTCCCGTGCGTGCGCGGGGTGCGATCGAGGTGACGGCGGAGAGCATGGTCGCCGCCGCCGACCGGGTGCCGGTGCTGCTGCTGGGTGCGCCGGACGGCACCCGGCTCCAGTTCCGGGCGCTGGCGGGTACCGGCGGTGTCCGGATCGACGGCGACGACGTGGACGTCTTCGCCGAATTCGACCTCACGGGGCTGGAGTTCGTCCTCCGGCCGGGGGAGGACAGTGACGGATTCCTGGCGGCCGTGCTGCCTGCGGACGGGTTCAGTGTCGGGGGCGATCTGACGCTCGGGGTGTCGCACCGCGACGGCCTGTACTTCCGGGGGACCTCGAACCTGGATCTCCGGATTCCGGTGGGGCGGAGGGTTGGACCGGTCGAGATCCAGAGCCTGACCGTGTCCGTGACGCCTTCCGGTGGGGCCGTTCCGGTCAGTCTCGGTGCGACCTTCAAGGCCCAACTGGGGCCCGTATCCGTGGTGGTGGACGAGGTCGGGCTCACCGCGCTGTTCGACGCCCGCCCCGGTCTTGACGGGAACCTCGGCCCGCTCGACGTCTCCCTCGACTTCAAGCCGCCCCGTGGTGCGGGGCTCTCGATCGACGCGGGTGTGGTGCGCGGGGGAGGATTCCTCGGCTTCTTCCCCGAGCGCGGTGAGTACTCGGGCGCTATGGAGCTGGAGTTCGCCGACTTCCTGGCGCTCAAGGCCGTCGGCCTGGTCAGCACCCGGATGCCGGACGGCTCGAAGGGGTTCTCGCTGCTGATCGTGCTCACCGCCGACTTCGGCGAGGGCATCCAACTCGGTTACGGCTTCACGCTGCTCGCGGTCGGCGGCCTGATCGGGCTGAACCGCGGCATGAACCTCCAGGCGCTCGCGGAGGGCATCCGTACCGGCTCGATCGAGTCCGTGATGTTCCCGCGCGACGTGATCGCCAACGCGCCGCGCATCCTGTCCGACCTGAACGCGTTCTTCCCGTCAGAACAGGGCACCTTGCTCATCGGGCCGATGGCCAGGATCGGCTGGGCCACCCCCACCCTGGTGAGCATCACCCTCGGGCTGATCATCGAGATCCCCGGCAACATCGCCGTCCTCGGCACCCTGCGCGCCACCCTGCCGAACCCGAACGCTCCCCTCCTCGACCTCCGCGTCGACTTCTTCGGCGCACTGGAACCCGGCAAAGAACGGCTGTGGTTCGAGGCGCGGCTGGTGGACTCGCACGTGCTGACGATGACTCTCGACGGCGGCATGGGCATCCTGGTGGCCTGGGGCGACAATCCCGATCTGGTGCTCACGGTCGGCGGATTCCACCCCTCGTACAAGGCGCCGCCGCTGCCCTTCGCCGTGCCCGAGCGGCTGTCCCTCGACATCCTGCACCGCGACAAGCAACTGATCCGTGTCTCCGGTTACTTCGCGATCACCAGCAACACCGTTCAGTTCGGGGGGACGGCCGAACTCCGGCTCGGCTTCGGCGGGTTCGGCATCGAGGGCCATCTCGGCCTCGACGCGCTGTTCCAGTTCAACCCGTTCCGGTTCGCCATCGCCATCAGCGCGGAGGTCTCGCTCAAGGCCTTCGGGGTCGGTGTGTTCAGCATCGACCTGCGTTTCCAGCTGGAGGGCCCGGCACCCTGGAGGGCGCACGGGAAGGGATCCATCGGGTTCCTGTTCTTCTCCATCTCCGCCAACTTCGACATCACTTGGGGCGAGAACACCGTCACCACCCTCCCGCCCCTCCTGGTGCTGCCGCTGCTCGCCGCCGAGCTGCGCAAGACGGAGGGCTGGCAGACCCGGCTGCCCACCGGCAGCGGCAAGCCGCTGGTCAGCCTTCGCCAACTCCCGCCGTCCGACGACCTGGTGCTGCATCCGCTGGGCACCCTGTCCGTGCAGCAGCGGGCGCTGCCGCTCAATGTGCGCCTCGACAAGGTCGGCCAACAGCGTGCGGCGGACGGCAGGCGCTTCACCGTCGCGCCCGCGGCGGGCAGCGGGCTGGTGCGGGTCTCGGACACCGGCGACAAGTTCGCCATGGCCCAGTACCAGGACATGAGCGACGCGGCGAAGCTGTCGAGTCCCGCGTACGAGACCCAGGACACCGGCCTCGAACTCACCGCCGCAGCAGGTGCGTTGGCGTCCGCCCGCGTCGTGCGGCGCAGCGCGCGCTACGAGTTGCACATCCTGGACAGCGCGCCCTTCGCGGAGGGTGCGGGTGCTGTTGCTGCGGTGGCCGGTCAAGGAACCGAGCCGCCCGCGCGGCTGTCCGCCGCGCGCACCAAGCGGTTCCACAGTGTCAGCCCGGCCGTCTTCGACGGGCTGCTGGAGGGGAGCAGCACCAGCAGGTCGCCGCTGTCCCGGCGTGAGGCGCTGCTGCGGCAGCCGTTCGCGACGGCCGACACCGTGCGCGTCGCCGACCAGCGGTTCGTCGTCGCGTACGTACGCAGCAACGTGCCCACGCTGCCGCCGCGCACGCTCGGCCGCAGGTCCGGGGGCGGGCCGGTGGACTTCCGTAACCAGGCCACGGCGGCCGACGCGCTCGCCGACTTCGTCGCCGCCGACCCGACGCTGGACGGCCTGCTGCACGTCATCCCCGCGTCCGAGGCGGCGGTCGCGGCCTTCGTGCCCGGCACCTGGGCCGACGGTGGAGCGCTGCCCGCCCCGGTGGCCCAGGTGGACACGGTGGTCCTCGCCACCGGCAAGGTGCTGATCGCCGGAGGGACCGGGGCGACGGGCACCGCACTGGCCGCGACCGCGCTCTTCGATCCGACCGCCAATGTCTGGTCGGTGTCGGCCCCGCTGGCGGCGGCCCGCCGACTGCACACCACCACCCGGCTCCCCGACGGCAGGGTCCTGGCCGCAGGGGGGAGGGGCGCGGACGGTACGCCGCTGGCCTCGGCCGAGGTGTTCGACCCGGCCGCCGCGACCTGGTCGGCGTCGGGGGCGATGGGCGCGGCCAGGTTCGGACACTCGGTGACGCCGCTGCCGGGTGGCCGGGTGCTGGCGGCCGGAGGCAGTGCGGCCCGGGGCGAGCACGGATTCGGCGCGCTCCGCTCGGCCGAGCTGTTCGACCCCGCGACCCGCGCGTGGACCGGCGCGGCGCCGATGAACGACGCCCGCACCGGCCACCAGGCGGTACTCCTGCGCGACGGCCGGGTGCTGGTGGTGGGCGGAGCGCTGCCCACGGGCGAGGCGAGTGGTGGGGCTGATACGGGTGGTGCGGGCGACGCCGCACTCGCGTACTGCGAGCTGTACGACCCGGCCGCCGGCACCTGGACCCCGACCGGCAGTCTGCGCACGGCCCGCAAGAGCCACCGGGCGACCCTGCTGCCCGACGGCCGCGTCCTGGTCACCGGCGGCGACGCCGTCGTCGCGGGGAGCGGTAGCGGCACCGGCACCTTCAGCCAGCGCGCCCTGGCCTCCGCCGAGCTCTACGACCCGGCCACCGGCACCTGGACTCCCGGCGTCCCCATGCCCGGTGGCCGCGCCCGGCACCTCGCGCTGCTCACGCGTGCGGGAGACGTCCTGCTCATCGGCGGCACCACGGGCCCCGGCTTCACCGCGGGCTTCAGGAACGTGCTCTCGTACGACCCGGCAGCGGGCACCTGGACACAGCTCGCGGGCCTCTCCCGGGGCCGGTGGTCAACCGCCGTGGCAGAACTCGCCGACGGCCGCGTGCTGGTGACCGGAGGCATTGCGGCGGCGGGCGCCGGGGCACCGGGACCGGAACCGCTCGATCTCGCCGCGACTTCGGAGGCGCTGATCCCATGACCGCCGGGACCCACCCCACCCCCCGTACGTGCGGCGCACCCGAGGAGCTTCGATGACCGTCAACTCCGCCCAGCCCAACGGGACTTGGGCGTCCGCTCCCGCCCTTCCGCTGGCCGCCACCTGGTACGGGCAGCACGACAACGCCGTGCCGATCGCGGGCGGCGGCGCCGTACTGGTCGCGGGCGGCGCCGACAGCGCCTCGGCAGCCGTCAGCCATGCCGCCGTCTTCACCGCAGCGGCTGGTACCTGGCAAGCGGTCGGTGCCCTGAACACCCCCCGGCGGCTGCACACCCTCACCCTCCTCACAGGCGGGAAGGTCCTCGCCGTCGGTGGCACCAGCGGCTCGACGCCGGGTGCTCCCGCGCTCGCGACGACCGAGCTGTACGACCCGGCGACGCGCGCCTGGACCGTCAGCGGCGCCATGGCGGGCCCCCGCGCGGGTCACAGCGCGGTCCTGCTCGCCGACGGCAGGGTGCTCGTCGCCGGAGGCACCGCCCTCCGGTCGGCCCAGAACGTCAAAGCCCTGCACACGGCCGAGCTCTACGACCCCGCAGCGGGCACCTGGTCGGCCGCGGGCGACATGACGGAGGCCCGTACCGGACACACCGCCGTCCCGCTCGCGGCCGGAGCCGTCCTGGTCTGCGGCGGCACCGCGCCGGTCGGCGGCACCGAGGACCCCGCCCTCGCCTTCTGCGAGTTGTACGACTCAGGTACGAAGAAGTGGGCGCCGACCGGCAGCCTGCGTGCGGCCCGCAGCCACCATCAGGCAACCCGGCTCTCGGACAGCAAGGTCCTGGTCACCGGCGGCAGCGCACCGGGGGCGCCCGGCGGCGGCCCGTTCGACCCGTTCAGCCAACGCACCGCCGAGCTCTACGACTTGGCCACCGGGACCTGGAAGCCCGCGGCCGACATGCCGTCGGGGCGTGCACTGCACCGTGCGATCCCGTTCGGCCCGAGCGGGGTCCTGGTCATCGGGGGCGCCGCCGACGACAAGGACGAGGCCGGCTACCGCAGCGCCGTCCTCTACGACTCCGCCACGGACTCCTGGGCCCCGGCCGCGGGACTGGCGGGCGGCCGTTGGGCGTTCGCCGCCGCGCCACTGCCGGGCGGCAAGGTCCTTGTCACCGGCGGCACCGCCCGCACCGGGACGGCCGCCGCCGACCCCGCCGTACCCGAACTGACCGCGAGCACGGAGATCTTCACCGCCGGAGGCGCCGCATGACCACGAATGCGTACACCGCCGGAAGCGCCGGAACCGCTGCCATCGCCGGAACCGCCGGAGGCGCCGCGTGACCACCAACGCGTACTCCTTCCTGCCCTGGCTGCGCGCCGGAATCGCCACCCGCATCACGGGCGACCCCGGCACCTCGGCGCGCGCCCGCATCCCGGTCCGGCTCCGGATCTCCGGCGAACCCCTCAAGGGCGGCGGACCGCTGGTGCAGGAGATCGAGCGAAGCGTCCAGCTCTACGGCCCGGGGGACGTCACCGGCATCGACACCCGCGCGATCTCCCGTGCCGAACCCCGGCCCGGCACCACCAACTACGAGCCGAACTACCTCGCCCACATCGAGTTCTGCGACGAGGACTTCCCCTGGCGCTACAGCCCGGCCCCGCCCGACGACACCACCAAGCGGCTGGCCCCCTGGCTCGCCCTCGTCGTCCTCGCCACCCCGACCGCGTCGGCGAACGGCACGGCACCGGAGTTCACCGAGAGCCCGCAGGGGAGCGGGCCGCTGCCCGTGATCGCCGTACGGGACACCGCCGCCACCCTGCCCCGGCCCGACCAACTCGGCGCCTGGGCCCACGTGCACGTCAATGGCTCGCTGACCGGTCCGGTCACCTCCGACGGCACACCGGCGGCACTGGCCGCGCTCGGTGAGGTGCTGCGCACCCGTCCCGACGACGCCTGCTCGCGGCTGATGTGCCCGCGCAGGCTGCGCCCCGACACGGCGTACGAGGCGTTCCTGGTACCGGCGTTCGAGACCGGGCGGCTGGCCGGGCTCGGGCTCGACCCGGCGGGTTCGCCCGGCGCCGTGTACCTGGCGTGGGGGCCGCCGTACGCGGGAAGGCCCGCCTCGGGACAGCTGCCGTACTACCACCGCTGGCAGTTCACCACGGGCAGCACCGGCGACTTCGAGTCCCTCGTCCGGCTGCTGCGTCCGCAGCGGCCCGACCCGCGGGTGGGGCGCCGGGACATCGACGTCCACCGCTCGCCGGGCCTGGGCCTGCCCGGCATCCAGACACCGGCTGCGCTCGGCGGCGTACTGCCGATGGGCGGCGCACTCAAAGTGCCGCAGCCGGCCGGCACCCCGCCCGACGACGCGGAGAACTGGGACAACTTCCACGACCGGCCGCCGCCCGCAGCCACGTACCCCCACCCCTTCCAACAGGCCCTGGCCGCGCTGCTCAACCTCGCCGACGAGTACCAGCGCCACGCACCGGCGGCGGCGCACGCCGCGCTCGAAGAGGTGCCGCTGGAGGGGCCGCCGCCCGCGACGGCCGCCGACCCCCTCCTCACGCCCTCGCTCTACGGCAGGTGGCACGCGCTCACCCCGCGGCTGCTGACCCGCCAGGACGGCACCCCCGTCCCCTCGCCCGAGAACCGCAACTGGGTCCACCGGCTCAACCTCGACCCGCGTTTCCGCGTCGCGGCGCAGCTGGGCACCAAGGTCGTCCAGGCGCGCCAGGAAGAGCTGATGGCCGGAGCCTGGGCGCAGGTCGGCGACGTGCTGGCGGCCAACGCCCGGATACGTGCGGCGCAGTTGGCGCGCGAGGTCGGGCACGTACTCCAGACGAAACATCTGGACCCGGCAACAGGCACCAGCGCGGCGGCGCTCGCCGCCGCCCCCTCCGGGCGCTCGCTGCGGCTGACCGCGCCCGCGCACTCACGGGTGACGTCCGCCACCGGAACCCCCTCGGCGGCGACCGCCGGGACCCCCTCGGCGGCGGCCACCGGGACCCCCTCGGCGGCGACCCCCGGAACCCCCTCCCCAGCCGCCGCCGCGCTCAACGGCCGGGCGGAGAAGGTCGCCGTCGGCTTCCGGGTGGCCGCCAGCCAGGTCGCGGGCGCGCCGCTGTCCCCGGCGATGCGGCGGATCACCCGGCCCCGATCGCGCCTGATGCGGGCGCTGCCGTTCACCCCGGAGCGTCCGCCGGACGCGCTCGTACCCCGGATGGACGCCGCCTCGTCGCCGGTGACGGCCGTACCCGCCAAGACCACCCCGCCCGGCCTCGTCACGGCCGAACGGCTCGCTGCCGAACTGCACCCCGGGCCCCCTCCGGCGGATCCGGTCGAGAGCCTGCCGCACAGCCCCGACTTCCGGCTGCGGGAGATCGGCGACCCGGTGGTGCCGAGGCCGGGCGCCACCGACAGCCCGGAGGCGGCCCGCTTCAAGGGCGCACTGCGCGAGCTGTACCAAGCCCGGAACGTCGCCACCTCGGTCGGCAGGGCCGTCCCGCGCGCACGGCTCGAAGTCGCCGCCGCCACCGGCGCGGTGCTGTCCGGGCTGCGCGCCGACACGACGGTGCCCAGGACGCTCCTGGGGTCGGTCGAACTGCCCGAGCGGCTGCGCCCGTTCGCCGACGACTTCATCGAGGCGATGGCGTACCCGGTCTTCGACCTGCCCACCTACCGGGCGCTGCTCGACCAGTCGGTCGACGCGTTCGTCCCGCACCTGGGCCTCCTCCCGCAGAACTCGATCACCCTGCTCGCCAACAACCGCGAATTCATCGAGTCCTACCTCGCGGGCCTCAACCACGAGATGGCCCGCGAACTGCTCTGGCGCGAGTACCCCACCGACCAACGGGGCACCCCCTTCCGGCAGTTCTGGGACCCCCGCACCGCACAGCTGAGGCCGGGGGAGAGCACTGCTCTGCGACGAGAGCGGTGCTACGACATCCCGCCGGTCCACACCTGGCCGACCACCGGACGCCTCGGCCGGAACCCCAATCCTCCCCCCGGCGGCGGCCCCCGCAAGGAGGACCTCGTCCTGGTCGTACGGGGCGAACTGCTCAAGCGGTACCCGACAGCCGCCGTCTACGCCCAGCGCGCCGAATGGCCACCAGGCAAGGACGGCCTCCCCGACCTCACCCAGGAACGGGTGCCCGTCACCCTGCCCGACGAGGACCGGCCGCCGCCCTCACTCGTCAGGCTTCCGCTGTACGAGGCGAAGGTCGAGCCCGACCTCACGCTCCTCGGCTTCGACCTGGACGCCGACGAGGCACGCGGCGCGCCGCCCACCGACGCGGGCTGGTTCTTCGTACTCAAGGAGCGCCCGGGGGACCCGAGGTTCGGGGTCGACGACGCCGCGCCGACCCGGGTGGAGGTCTGGAACGACCTGTCATGGACGGACGTCGACCCGAGCGGGCGCGGCTTCCTCGAACTCGACGGCCAAGTCAGCGTCCCGCTGGCCGGCTTCGACGGTTCCGAGGACGACCAGGAGAAGCGCGCACAGCGCGCAGAGGACGAGAACCTGCCGCTCTGGCACGCGGGCCTCAGCTCCGCCGACCTCGCCTACATCCTCTTCCAGGTTCCGGTCCTGGTGGCCGTCCACGCACAGGAAATGCTGCCGCGATGACGCAACCGACGACGCATTCGACGACACCGTCGGCGACGCAACCGACGACGCCCTCGGCGACGCAATCGACGACGCCCTTGTTGACGCCCCGAGCCGCCTCGGCAGGCATGCCTTTGGGCAGGCCCGGGGCCGCCCGGCCGAGCAGGCCTTCGGTTACGCCTGGGGCCGCGCCCTTTGGTACGCCCTCGGCCACCCCGCCGCCGACGCCTTTGTTGACGCCCCGAGCCGCCTCGGCAGGCACGCCTTCGGGCAGGCCCGGGGCCGCCCGGCCGAGCAGGCCTTCGGTTACACCTGGGGCCGCGCCCTTCGGTACGCCCTCGGCCACCCCGCCGCCGACGCCCTTGTCGACGCCCCGAGCCACCTCGGCAGGCACGCCTTCGGGCAGGCCCGGGGCCGCCCCGCCGACCATGCCTCCCGGTACGCCCAGGGCTACGTCTTCGGGCACACCCGGGGCCACGCTTCCCGGCACGCCCGGGGCCACGCCTTCGGGCACGCCCGGGGCCACGACTCCCGGCACGCCCCCGGTCACGCCTCCGACCGCCCCGGCTGCCGCACCCCTAGCCACCCCGCCGACCAAGACCCCGCTCAGCGACGACTTCCCCGTCCTCCTCGGCCCCGTACGGATCGAGACCCGTTTCACGACGACCGAGCTGCTGATCCGGGTGTTCCCCGACGACTGGGCGGTCGACAAGTTCGAGCCCCGGCCCACACCGGCCGAGATCGCCGCGCTCGACGCGTACTGGACCGCGCGCTGGGCCGCCGCGCGCGAGAGCGCCGCGCTCCGGGCCGCCGAGCGTGAGCTGGCCGGGCGGATCGCCCCCGGACGGGCCGCCTGGCTGCTGGGGCAGCGGGTGCCGGGCAACCCTGGAGAGGAACCGGCAGCCGTCCCTCCGGGCACGACGGTGCTCGTGGTCGTCGGCCCCAAGCCGGTGGCCGCCTCAGACCGGCCGCCGACGACCGCGTACTGGACCGCGATCTGGCGTGCACACGGCGACCGCCGCCTGCTGCGGCAGGCCGACTCCGTGCTGCTCACCGCGGTCGGCGCCACCCGGGCCGCCGCCATCAGGGCGCTGCGCCCCGCCGGAGTCGAAGGGGCGCCCGTCAGCACGGGCGACGCCGTACAGGTGGCCTTCCTGGTGCTGCCGCCGCCCGCGCCCGGCTCCACGGAACCCGAGTCCTGGACCCGCGCCGCGCGCGCCCGGCTGCTGCCCGAACGCTTCCAGGCGCTGGGTTACGTCGGCGGAGCGCAGGTGCTGTCCGCGACCGGCGCGCCCGTGCCCGACACGCTGCCCGTGAGCCCCGACCCCACCGCCGTCGACCAGATCTCCGTGGACCCGGCGACCGGAGCCCTGCACATCCCCGACGAACTGCGCTGGCTCACCGACTTCGACCGCGCCGTCGCCCTCGGCATGGGACTGCGCGTCCCGCTGGACGACCGCACGCGCGGCGGCCTCGACCGGCTGCTCGTGTTCGGCCTGCGCAAAGAGACCGACCCGGTCAAGTCCGCACAGCAGCTCTCCGACCTGATCACCCAGCAACTGCGCGGCCCCGACGGCTACGCGCTGCTGCCGCAGGGCACCCCGACCAACAACACCGAACGGTTGCCCGCAGGACAGAGCGATGCAGCCGAAGCCGAGTCGGCCCTGCGCCCGACGGCGACTACAGAGTCCACAGCAGCCACAGCAGCCACAGCAGCCACAGCGGTCTCCGCGGCCTCTGACTGGACCACCAGGACCGACGGCCGACGCCTCACCGAACTCCTCGGCCTCCCGCCCGCCCTCCTCGACGGAATGCCGCACGCCGACACCACCGACCAGCGCGAGGCCCGCGCCGCCAACACCGCACTGTGGCCGGTCACTTGGGGTTCCTTCCTCCAGACCGCCATGCACCCCGTACTGGACGCCGAGACCGTCCGCAGGACCCGGGACTTCTTCCTGCGGTACGTCTCCGGGCGGGGCCCCCTTCCGGCCGTCCGGGTGGGCAGCCAGCCGTACGGCATCCTGCCCACCACCGCGTACTCCCGCCTCGTCTGGCCCGAATCGGCAGTCCATCTGCGCGGCCTCGACCGGCTGTTGAGCGCGGCGGCGCAGGACTGGCAGGCCGCCGCGGGCAAGGTCGCCCACCTCGGCAAGGACACTCAGGACACTCAGGGCGCCCTGGACACTCAGGGCGGCCTGGACACTCAGGGCGCCCAGGGCGCCGACGACCCCCACCAGCTCCTCCTCGACATCCTCGCGCTGCACCCCACCTCCGCCGAGTACCACCAGCGGTACGCCCAGAGCGTCGAGGACTTCTTCAACCGCGAGAACCTCGGCGGCCGGGGCGCCGCCGTACTGCCCGCACTCGACCGGCTGAACATGCCAGGACCGCTGCGCGCACTCCTCGCCCGGCTCGGGCACCCGAACGGCAGCCCGGACCACGACCCCGACCTGCTGCGCAAGCTGTTCACCGACTTCCAGCAGCCACTGCTCGCGCCCCTGATCGACGACCGCCCGCTCTCCGAGACCGACCCCGTACGCGCCTACACCCCCGACGGCCGCAACTACCTGCGCCACCTCGCCGACCAGGCGGCCGTCAGCCTCGACGCGGTCCGGCTCGAACTCGGCTTCACCGACGACGCACCGCCCGCCGCCCTGCTCCACCTGCTGCTGCGGCACGCGGTGCTGCTCGGCTGGGCCGACTCGGCCCGCAACCTCGCCGTCGCCGCCGGGGTGGCCACGCCCGACGAACTCGCGGCCGACCCGCCGTTCGTGCACATACGGATACCTGACCCCGGCCAGACACTGCCCAGCGAGAGCCGCTTCCGGCGGCTGTACTCGCCGGAGCGCGCCGTGACGGGAAGCCCCGACCAGCTCCTCGTCGACTTCATCCCGGGCACGATCGGCAAGACCCCCGCCACCGCCGAACTCGCCGAACAGATCAAGGCACTCGGCATCCTCGCCGACCTCCCCACGGCCCGGCTGGAACGACTGCTCGCCGAACACCTCGACCTCGCCACCTACCGGCTCGACGCCTGGCGCCTCGGCCTGGCCACCGCACGCCTGGAGGAACTGCGGTTCGGCACGGACGGCGGCACGGCGGCTCGCCCCGGACTGCATCTCGGCTCGTACGGCTGGCTGGAGGACGTCCGGCCCAGCTCGGCCCCACTCACCCCGGTCACCCTCACCGGCAAGCTCGCGGAGATCTTCGCCGACGGCGCCCCACTCCTGCACGACCCCCAGAACGCGGGCTTCATCCACGCCCCCTCGCCGGGCCACGCCAGGACCGCCGCCGTCCTGCGCGCCGGGTACACGGCCAACGCCGCCCGCGACAACCCCGACACCTTCGCCGTGGACCTCAGCTCGGCACGGGTGCGGATCGCGCTCGGCCTGCTCGACGGGCTGCGGCAGGGCCAGCCGCTGGGCGCGCTGCTCGGCTACCGGCTGGAGCGCGGCCTGCACGACCGGCACGAAGAAGCGGAGATCGACCGCTTCATCACCGCACTGCGTGAACGCTTCCCGCTGCGCGCCGGGAAGATCCCGCAGACGGCGCCCGACCCCGACAGGCCCGTCCCGATCGAGCAGGTCGAGGCGCGCAACGTCGTGGACGGCCTCGCCCTGGCCCGGCACGTGACCCGTACCGGAGTGCCGGACACCTACCCGTTCGGACTGGAAGGCGTGCTGCCGCCCGCGGACCCGGGCCAGGCCGCCGCCCTCACCGCCGAGGTCCGCGCACTCCTCGACGTGCACGACGCACTCGCCGACCTTGCCGTGGCGGAGAGCGCCCACCAGGCGCTGGCCGGGAACACCGAGCGCGCCTCCGCGACCCTCGACGCCTACGCGAAGGCGGGCTTCCCGCCCCAGCCCACCGTGGTCGAGACCCCGCGCAGCGGCACCACTCTCACCCACCGCTTCGGCCTGAGGCTCCGTCCCGGCCTGCGCCCAGGCAGTCGCGCCACTCCCAGGGCACAGGCCGAACCCGCCGTCAACGACTGGCTGGAGTCACTGCTGCCCGACGCCGACGACACCGTCGCGCACGTCACCTGGACCGACCCGGTGAGCGCCCAGGGCCGAAGCCGTGACATCGCCCTCGACGACCTCGGCCTCGACCCGATCGACCTGCTGTGGACGGTCCGTTCGGCGGGCGCGGAGGCGATGACCGACCTGGAGGACCGGATCATCGGCGCGGTGGTCGACCGGGAACACCCGCGCCCGGACACGGTCCTGACGATCCGTCACACCGTACGGGTCCCCGGCAAGGTCACCTTCTTCGAACTCTCGCCGCTCATCGGCGCGTTGCGCACCCTGCTGACCACCTCCCGCCCCCTGCGCACCAGCGACCTGGTGCCCGCCGCGGGCACCGCGACCGTCGACCGCAGCGCCGACGACGCGGTGTCCCTGTCCCGCGCACGCCCCGCCGCCGTACGCGACTCCCTCACCGAACTCGACGAGGAGGCCGCCGACTTCGTCCACGACCTCGCACCCCTCTACCCGGACCCGCCCACGGCGTCGTCGCGAGCCGCAGTGCTCGCCGCCCTCGACGGATTCCTCACCCGGTACGCCCAACTCGCCACCACCGCGGCCGGGTTCGGGATGGTACGCAGCGGCTGGGGCGAACTCGTCCAGTGGCGCAGGAGCGCGTACGCCGAGGTGCTCGCCGCCGTCGCCACCACCGCGGCGCGCATGGCACGGGCACTGGCCGAGGCCGACGCGTTGCTCGCCCAGTACGACGCGCTGCCGCCCGTCACCCCCGACAGTGAACGCTTCCGCGTGCTCCAGCAGGCCGAGCGCCTCCTCACCACCCGCCCGACCACTTCTCTCCCCGGCCGCCCCGCCCAATTCCGCAACACTGTCGGCAACCGCCGCACCGCCTTCCGCAACCGCCTCCAAGCCCTGAACCAACAGTCACGTACGACCAAGAACACCCTCAGTGGACTGCTCGCCGAGGTCTCCGGGCTGCTGCCCCTCACCGACATCGACCCCGCCGGGCTCGACCTGACACCCATCGAGGACCGGGCCGTCGCCTTCGGCCGTGAACTCCTGGGCAGGGCAAGGGCGTTGCGCACCGACATCGCCGTCCGGCTGACGGCCGCCAACGCCGCGCTCACCGAGTACGACCAGGCGGTGACCGGGCCCGACCGGGTCGCGGCGGGCACCGAGGCACTCAGGGCGATGCTCGGCCCCGAAACCCTCGTCGTCCCCGAGTTCGAGCCGCCCGCAGCGCTCACCGCCGAGTGGACCAAGGCGCGCCGGGACAGCGGCAAGCTCGTGGAGCACCTGACCCGGGCGCCGGTGAACCGGGACTTCCCGCTCGACGACTGGATCCACGGGCTCGCCCGGGTCCGCGAGATGCCCCGGCTGTGGGAGCGCGCGGTGCTGCTCGGCTCCGCGCTGCGCGGCAACCTGGGCAGCCGCGACGACGACGCGGAGCCCGCGCTGGAACCCGTACAACTCCCGTATCGCCCGAACGACCACTGGCTCGGCATGGAGTTCGCCGACGGAGCCACCGGAGCCACCGGGGCCGCGTTCACCGAGGACCGGCTGCTGTTCACCGCGCACTACGCCGACGGTGCGGACGAGGACGAGCCGCACTGCGGACTGCTGCTCGACGAGTGGACCGAGGTGATCCCCGCCGAGCGGGAGACCACCGGGATCACCGCCGACGTGGACCGCCCCGACTCCGAACCGCCCCAGGCGATGCTGCTGGTCGTACCGCCCGTACGCACCGGCGCCTGGGACACCTCCGATCTGGTGGCCGCGATCCATGAGACCTTCGCGATGGCCAGGACCCGCGCCGTGGAGCCCGTACATCTGGAGGACAGCCCGTACGCGCACCTGCTGCCCGCCACCCTCATGTCGGCGACCACCGAGCCGATCACCATCAGCACCGATCTCGCGACCGCCAACGCGCGCTGGAAGGCCGACCATGACTGAGCCACGCATCGTGGACCTCGCCGGAGCGCTCCAAGGCCGCGCGCACCCGGCCGTCGGCGTGTGGAACCGGCTCGAAGGCAGGCCGCGCACCACCGACTTCGACCGGGCGCTGCGCGCGGAGGTACGGGACGCGCTCTGGCTGCTGACCCGGCAGTGGCAGCTGGGCGAGTTCCAGGGCACAGACGCGGGCTCGCCCGTGACCGCCAGGTACGCCGTGACCACCAGCACGCCGAGCCGGTTCCGCCCCGAGGGCGGGCCGCCCGAACCGCTGCCCGCCGACCGGCCGCTGGAGACGGTCGCCGAACGTCGGCCACTGCCCTTCGCCCTCGGCGCCGAGCTGATCTCCTTCGACCTGCGCCTCGCGCTCGGCCGCCGCTGGCTGAAACTGGTCTCCGACGTGCCGGTGTTCCGTGCGCACGACGTGCCCGAGCAGTTCATCGCGCGCTACCCCGTCGCCCTGCCCGACCCCACGGACGAGGCGGACAGCGCGCTGGTCGCGCACCCGGAGGTCTGGGCCACGATGCAGGCGCTCGCCGGCCGGAGCATGGACGGCCACCTCCTCCTCCAGCACCTCACGGCGGAGGGCGGACTGCCGTCGGACGGCATCGACCTGCCGCGCCCGCACCGGGCGACCCTCGATGCGCTCGCACCCCGACTGACCGTCTGGTTCGACCAGTTGATCGACCACCCGACCGGGGTGTCCCCGGAACGCCCCGACGGCGACACCACCTGGAACGCCAGGCGCCTGGAACACTCCTTCGCGGTCTCCGCACCCGCCCCCGAGGGCGGGGAGCAGGTCCTCACCGCCGCCGAGTACCCAGGCGGCTCCCTCGACTGGTACGCCTTCTCCACCACCCCCGGCGGCTCCCTCGGCGGAGCGGACCCGACCCCCACCCCCGTAGGACGCACCGTCTTCCCCTCCCCGGTCACCTTCGCCGGGATGCCCCTGCCGCGCTGGTGGGCGGTGGAGGACGGAAACACCAACTTCGCCGCCGTCACCCCCGACAGCACCGACCTGGCCCGGCTCATCTTCCTGGAGTTCGCACTCGTCTTCAGCAACGACTGGTACCAGCTCCCCTGCGACGTGCCCGCGGGGACGCTCGCCACCGTTCAAGGGCTCGCGGTCACCGACGTCTTCGGGCAGCGCCGGTGGATCACCCCTGCGGGCACCGGCGAGCAACAGGACTGGCAACACTGGTCGATGTTCACCCTCGGCACCGATGGCAAGTCCGGCCTGCTCCTGCCGCCCGGCACCCCGAAGGTCGCCACCGGCCCCCCGCTGGAGGACGTGGCGCTCGTACGGGACGAGAACGCCAACCTCGTCTGGGCCATCGAGCAGACCGTCCAACTGGCCAACGGCGGCGGGCGCAACGGCGACGAGGCCGCCGCCGAGCACCTCGCCCAGCGGCGCAGGCTCCACCCGCCGTCCCCGGCCGACGACCCGCGCGCCGACGTCGCCTACCGGATCGCGAGCCCGGTCCCCGAGAACTGGATCCCCTTCATCCCTGTACACGTACCGGGCGACAGCCGCAGCGTGCAGCTCCAGCGCGCCTCGATGCCCAGCGAGGTGGACGGCACCCCGGTCCGGCCGCGCACGGCCCTGGTGCGCGAGGGCCTGGACGCGGGACGCCCGTACTTCATCAACGAGGAGGAGGTCGCGCGCACCGGCACCCGGGTCACCGTCGCCTTCAACCGGACCAGGTGGCGGGACGGCCGCGTCGTCGTCTGGCTCTCGGCCCACCGCAGCACCGGCCACGGCGAGCGCTCCAGCGGTCTCGCCTTCGACCTGCTGACGAGCGCAGGGGGTCGTGGCAATTGACAGGCGTCCTCCACGGCAGGACGGTGCCCCCATGCCGTGCAAGCCTGCGGCGCCGCGAGAGTGAGGGGCGCGTCATGACCGTCGCGAAAGTCGACACCGGCCTCTGGGCCACCGGCCTCGGGCTCGCTCCCGGCCAGGAACACTCGTGGATCCAGGCCGACCAGAACTACGGCCAGGTCCGCTGGTTCGTCGCCCATCCGCTCGCGCTGCCGGGGACGGAACGCCGGCTGGAGGTCACGCACGTGGGCGAGTGGGTCAGCGCCTCGGGGGTGCGCACCATCAACGTCGTCGTCAGGAACGTCGGCTCGACAACGGCGAACTACGGCATCTTCGTCGCACAGACAGTCTGAGGAGAACCGGCATGCGTGCTTTCGTGCTGTACGACAAGGACGGCACCATCACCTCGGCCGGCATTCCGGCGGCTGCGGACACCGGTAGGCAGGCCCTGCTGAGCCAGCCCGAGCAGGCCGTCGCCGAGGTCGACCTCCCGGACCCGGGCGCACCGGGCACCGCCACGACGGGCCAGGACGCCGGAGCAGACCTTGCCGACCGGCTCACCCAGGTGATGGCGGAGTACCGAATCGAGGTATCGGGACACGGGCCTTCGCTCGTCCGCAAGTAGCGACGTCGAACGCCGGCCCCCTCGGCGAGGGGAACCGGACAGCGACGGCCTCGAAAGGAGGCCTCCCCTCCCTCTCATTCAGCCTCCGCCCACCGCTTCCTCCCCCTGGGTTCTTCGGCCGCGCGGACACGGCTGGAAGGAAAGGAAGCAGCACGGGCGGGTCAGCCGTACCTCGTTCGGGAGTGCTCATGACGACACAGTGGAACCAGCGACCCGTAACCGGCTCCGACGACGACGGCGGTGAGTGGCTGCCGGTCCTGGACGTTCCCGCTCCGGGGCAGCAGAGGCGCTGGACCGTGCTGCTGCGCTGGCTGCTGCTGATTCCCCAGTTCGTCGTGGTCTGGGCGCTGGGCATCGCGGCGTTCTTCGTCACGATCGTGGGCTGGTTCGCCGCCTTGTTCACCGGGCGGCTGCCCGACGGAATCTTCCAGTTCCTCGGTTCCGTACTCGCCTATACGACCCGGGTCCACGCGAGTGCGGCGCTCCTTGTCGACCACTACCCGCCGTTCTCGTTCGCGGCCCCCGAGTACCCGGTGCAGATCGAGGTACGTCCTACCCCGCTGAACCGTCTCGCGGTGCTCTTCCGGCTGATCCTGATGATCCCCGTGGCGATTGTCGGCAGTCTCCTCCAGAGCGGCTGGCTCGCCCTCGGCTGGGTCTTCTGGCTCATCACCCTCGTCCTGGGACGTCTGCCCGCCCCGCTGTACGCCGCAACGGCTGCTGTCGCCCGGTACACGCTGCGGCTGAACGCCTACACGTCGCTGCTCACCCCGGCCTACCCCAAGCGACTGTTCGGCGATGCCCCCACCCCCACCAAGGAAGCAGCCCCGTCCGGCACACGTCCTCTGCTCCTCGACACCGCGGCGAAGGTTCTCGTCGTGCTGTTCCTGCTGCTCGGTGCGGCCGGCCAGACCGTCAACGCCACCACCGCCTACGGGGCCGACAACAGCGACGCAACCGCCAACGTCCCCACGGCCACACCCTGACACCACCGCGGTGGACACCTTGAGGCTGCCCTGCCGTTCCGCGGCGCGGTCCGCGGCAGCGGTCACGGTACGTTCCGCGCGACGCCTCCAGCAGGTGGTGTCCGGCCCGGCCGTGGACCACCCGCGGCACGACCTGGGTGCCGGGGAACTTGTGCTCCCAGGAACCGAGCACCGCCGAGAGCCTGCGCATCTCCTCCTGCACCGGGTCCACCGTGGCCGCGGAGGGCACCAGGGGAAGCACCCAGGAGTGCACCACGTGGAGGGACGTCCGGCGGGTCGCCGGCCGCGTCGAAGGCGTACTCCAGCAGCTCGTCGCAGGGGCGTTCCGGATCCAGGCCCAGGAGGACGGGACGGTACGGGGCGTCGTGTGCGCCCTGACGCTCGTCCTGCGGCTGTTCCCCTCCCGGTACGAGAGCGACCGGGCAGGCGGCGTGGTGCAGGACGCCGTGGTCGACGGGGCCGAGCTGCATGCCTGGGTGTCCCTTGCGGCGTCGTGCGCCGACCACCAGCAGGTCCGCGGTGAGGGAGGCGTTCAGCAGCGCGGACCGTGCGGGACCCTCGACGATCTCGCGCCGGACGGCGATGTTGTCGTTCCGCCGGGACGACGGCGCAGTCCGCTGCGCCGGCCCTGCGACGTCGTCGGGGCGTGGACCCGGTTGGTGACGCTGACGGTGCTGCCAGCTCCTCGGCCAGCTCCCCGGCGTACCGCTTGCTGCGGTTGTTGCTTCCCACCCGGCGCTGCTTCCTCGTGGAGCGAGCGGTGCGGACTCCTGCCCGACCGACGTGCATGCCGATCGGGTGAACCCCCTGCGCGGACGGTGCCATCCCCTCCCTGCCTGGTAGGACCCTTTGTGCCCCACAACGGGTCCGCCCGCCGGGTGGATGCCCGCACCTTCGGACGGAGCGCTTCCGTTGACGACCGCAGAACCTGCCGCCGGCCCCCACCCCAGCCCGGGGCCAGCTCAGAACGACTACGCCCTGCTCCTGGCCCAGATGCGGTCGCACGGCCTGCTGCGGCGTCGGCCCTGCTGGTACCTCCTGCGGATCGGCGCACTCGTGGCGTCAGTGGCGGTGCTGTGGTGGATCGTGCGGGGGGTCGGAGACAGCTGGTGGGCCCTGGGCGGTGCCGTGGCGCTCGCCTTCCTGTCCGCCCAGGCGGGCTTTCTGGGACATGACGCGGCGCACGAGCAGGCTTTCGCTTCCCACCGGGCCAATGCCTGGACGGCGTTCCTCCTCGGGAACGTGCTGACCGGTACGAGCTACGCGTGGTGGAGGGACGAACACAACCGGCACCACCGCTACCCCAACGACCCCGGCCGCGACCCCAACGTCGCCGACGTCGTCCTGAGCCTGAGCCCCGAACGCGCAGCCCAGCGGCAGGGGGTGAAAAGGGTGCTGGCCAGGCACCAGGCCTGGCTGTACTTTCCCGCGAGCCTGCTCCAGGGCGCCAACCTCCACCACGTGAGCATCCGGGCGCTGCGCCGTACGGACCTGCGCTGCCGTACCATCCCCCGACGTGCCGAAGTCGCCGGTCTGCTCGTGCACGCACTCGGCTACACCGGACTGCTGCTGGCTGCGATGTCCCTCGGCCACGCCGTCGTGTTCGCGGTCCTCCACCATGCCTTGTGGGGCCTCTACCTCGGTGCCACCTTCGCCCCCAACCACAAGGGCATGCCGGCCCTGACGCCCGAGGACGCCCGTGATCCCGTCCGCCGCCAGGCGGTCACGGCCCGCAACATCGCAGGCGGGCGGCTCGTCGGGTTCCTGTACGGCGGCCTCAACCACCAGATCGAGCACCACCTGTTCCCGACGATGCCCCGCCCGGCCCTGCGGCAAGCGGCCCCGCTGGTCGAGGAGTTCTGCCACAGCCGTGACATTCCCTATGTCACCGAGACGCTGACGGGAACCTATGTGAAGGTGCTGCGGCATCTGCACGGCGCGGGCGCCCAGCTGCGCGCCCGCACCCGGTGACCGGGCCGACCGGCCGCCCCCGCGCGGACCCGAAGGACTGCGAGCTGCGTCCGGTGGGCACGGCCAAGCGCTCCGCGCTGCTGATGGGCGTGATCGTCGTCCCGCTCGCCGCCCTCGTCGCGGTGGTGCCGGCGGCATGGGGGTGGGGCATCACGTACCGGGACCTGGTGCTGACCGCTCTGATGTACGTCATCGGGATCTGCGGGATCACTCTGGGCTACCACCGGCTGTTCACCCACAGGTCGTTCAGGGCGGGCCGACCGCTGCGGATCGTGCTGGCGCTGGCCGGAGGGTTCGCCCTGGAGGGGTCCGTCGTCCACTGGGTGGCGGAGCACCGCAGGCACCACCGGTACGCCGACGGCCCCGGAGACCCGCATTCGCCCTGGCGCTTCGGTGACAGCGGGCGGGCGCTGCTCAAAGGCCTCTGGCACGCGCAGGTCGGCTGGTTCTGGTCGAACCGCGAACGCTCCGACTTCCGGCACTGGGCCCCCGACGTGCTGGACGACCCGGACCTGCGGCTGCTCTGCCGCTGCTACCCGCTCGTCGCACTCGCGTCGTGGACGCTGCCCGCAGTGGCCGGGGGAGTGTGGGCGGGGTCGTGGACGGGGGCGCTCACCGCGTTCTTCTGGGCTTCCCTCGTGCGGTACGCCCTGGTCCACCATGCGACCTGGTCGGTCAACTCCGTCGCGCACACCTTCGGCACCGCCGCGTTCGCCACCCGTGACCGGTCGCGCAATGTCCCCTGGGTCGCCCTGATCACGCTCGGCGAAGGCTGGCACAACTACCACCACGCCGACCCGACCAGCGCCCGGCACGGCGTACTGCCCGGCCAGCTCGACCCGACCGCCCGGCTCATCAGGCTGCTGGAGCGGACGGGCCTGGTCCGCGACGTCCGCTGGCCCACTGCCGAACGGATCGCTGCCCGCCGCCTCGACTGACTGCTCCCGGCCCCACTCGTTCGGGTCAGTGCGCGTGCGACGCGGCAGTGGCTGTGGGTTACCTGGAGAAGCCCACCGTCGCTGCCGGCGTACGGCCTGCGGAGTTCGCCCAGGTACCGGGCCGATCTCGGTCACCGGCGCGCGGGCGGCGCCGCGAGCCGGGCCCTTGCCCCGCCGTGGCCGGCCGACCGCACTGTGCCCCAGCATCTTGGAGTGAGCCCTGTGAGTGCCCCGCCCCGCGAACCTTCCGCCCGCCGTGCCTCCCAGACGCCTCCCCGCGGCGGACCGCACGCCAAGCAGCACCGTGCCTGGTACGACAGGACGCGCTTCCTCGGGCTCGCGGAAGTCACCCACCTGCGCACCCAGATGGTCCGGCACAACCTCTTCGACGCCTACACCCCCGCCGAGCGCGCCGGGCGGGCACCCGGCAGTCTCGCCCCGTACCGCAGCTACGACGGGTCGGGATACGACCCGCACGACACCGAGATGGGCCGCTCCGGAACCCGCTTCGGCCGCAACATGCCGCCGGACGCGGGCGCCCCCGAGACCATGCCCCAGCTCCTGACTCCCAGCCCTCGCGACGTCAGCCGGCTGCTGCTCACCCGGGACACCTTCCGGCCCAGCGACCGGCTGAACATGCTCGCGGCGGCCTGGCTGCAGTTCCAGGTGCACGGCTGGGTCAGCCACGGCGACGCCGTCAGGGACGACCCGATCGAGGTCGACCTCGCCGACGACGACCCGTGGCCGTCCTGCCCGATGCGGGTGCGCCGCACTCCGAAGGACCCCCGCCCCTCGACGGAGGCCGGATCGAGACCCGGCTTCGCCAACCACATCAGCCACTGGTGGGACGGCTCCCAGATCTACGGCGCCGACGAAGCGCGCTGCCGCCAACTGCGGACCGGCGAGGGCGGCAGGCTCGCCATGACCGAAGGACGGCTGCCCGACGAGAGCGACCCGGGCATGGCAGGCATCGACAGCACCGGCTTCAACGACAACTACTGGCTCGGCCTGTCGCTGCTGCACACCCTGTTCGCCAAGGAGCACAACAGCATCTGCGACCGCCTCAAGGCGTCCTACCCGACCTGGGACGACGAACGGCTCTTCCACACCGCCCGTCTCGTCAACACGGCCGTGATGGCCCGTATCCACCTGCTGGAATGGACCCCGGGAATCATCGACTGCCCGGCCCAGCACCTCGCCTCCTCGGTCGTCGGCCGGGGTGGCCTGCCCCGCTGGCTCGCCTCCCGGGCCCGCCACGGCGGCTTCCTGTCCCGCAGCGTGGAACTGACCGGAGCCCTCGGCTCGACCATCGACCACGAGGGCGTGCCGTTCTCCCTCACCGAGGAATTCGCCTACTGCTACCGCCTGCACCCCATGCTGCGCGACTCGTACCCTCTGCGCGCCCACCAGGACGGCCGTCCCATCGACACCGTCGACTTCGACACCCTCCAGGGACTCAGGACACGCACAGCGGTCGACCAGTACGGGCTCACCGACCTCACGTACTCCTTCGGCACCATGCCCTGCGGCGACAACTCCCTGTACAACCACCCCCGCGCCCTGTCCCGACTCACCCGCCTGGACGGCGAGACGCTCGACGTCGGCACCCTGGACATCCTGCGCGGCAGGGAACGCGGCATTCCGCGCTACAACGACTTCCGCGCCCAGGTCCGCAAGCCCCGCCTCACCGACTTCTCCCAGCTCAGCAACAACCCCCAGTGGGCACAGCAGATCCGTGAGGTCTACGAAGGCGACCTCGACCAGGTCGACGCCATGGTCGGCATGCTCGCCGAACCGCGCAAACCCGGATTCGGCTTCAGCGAGACCGCGTACCGCATCTTCGTCCTCATGGCGGTGCGCCGCATGACCAGTGACCGCTTCTTCACCGACGACTACCGGCCCGAGGTCTACACCCCCGAGGGCATGGAGTGGATCGAACGCACCGGCATGCACCAGCTTCTCCTGCGCCACCACCCCGAACTCGCCGCCGGACTCGAAGGCACCCGCAATCCCTTCCACACCTGGCGGACCCCCCGGTGAACGCACCCCCGCGCGCCCAGCACCCCGGCCCGGGCACCGAGGAGCTGCACGCCGTGTCCCGCCTGCTCGCCACCGCCGCGGCCGACACCCGGCGAGCGGGCAGGAACGCCACCGCGGCACTGTGTTCCACGGAACTCCTCACCGCTGTGCTGTGCCACCCGCGCAACGGAATCGCGGCCGTACGCGCACTGCTGCACGCACTCACCCACCGAACCGGGCTCGGGCACGGCTTCGCCGGCGGCCGCCGCGGTACGGCGGCCGAGTACGCCGGTCTCCTCCTCAACCGAACCGGCCTCGCACGCGACCTCGCCGTCATGGGCCTGCGGCTGCGCGTACGGGCTGCCGCACTGCGCCACCCGGAGCTCCAGCACGGCGAACTCGCCCGCCTCGTCGACGCGATCGAAGGCGACCAGCAGGCCGAAGCCGTGAAGATCTTCCGGCGGATGTCCGCCGCGGACGGCACCGCCCACTCCCTGTCCTCCGTCGCACCCGTCTTCGCCGACCTGCTCGCCTGGAACGCGCTGATCGACGAGAACCCCTTCAACGACCGCAGCGCCTGGGCGATCGCCACCGGTGAAGTCCCGGACGCGGAACCGCTGTTGGGTATCCCCATCAGCTTCTGGGCATTCTGGGACCGCGGGGCGGGCCGAGCCGAACTCCTCCCCCCGGACGACGACCTGCACCCCCGGCTGGGAGCAGGCGGGGGCATCACCCAGTGGGTGCGCAACATCGCCGCCCTCGGCAACGTCGGCCGCGTCATGGTCCACGCCGTCACCGCGCCCGACGGATCCGGCCGTTACGTCCTCCAGATGTCCGGCATGGGCGGCGGCGCTCCCCGCAACGACAGCCCCATGGACCTCGTGGGCGGCTTCACCAACGTCGGACGCACCGACACCCCCTACACCCGCGCGGCCCGCAAGGCCGTCGCCGCGTGCGTGCCCGCCGGAGCGAGGCTGGCGATCGTCGGACACAGCCAGGGCGGCGCAGCCGCCATGAACCTCGCCTCGCTCCCCGAGTTCACCGACACCTACGAGGTGACCCACGTCGTCGCCGTCGGCTCACCCATCGACTACAAGAAGCCCGCCGACCCCCGCACCCGGGTCATCAGCCTGGTCAACGAGCACGACATCGTGCCCGCCCTCGACGGCCGCAGTGCCGTGTCCCCCTACCAACTCCCGGACGGCTGGCAGGAGATCACCTGGCTCGACACCAGCCACGCCTTCCCGCTGTGCCACGCCGCCGAGCGCTACGCCGAGAACCTCGACCACCAGGTCCCCGAGGCGCGCGACCGTATCGATGCCGTCCTGGCCCCGTACCGCGGGCCCGTCACCGCCACGTACGTCTTCCGCCTCTACGACCGCTGACCGGACGGAGACCGCTGTGCACCCGCACCGTTCGCTGCACGACCGTACGAACGTCCTGCGCTCCGACGCCGAACGCCTCCATGCCGCAGCGACGGAACTGGACCGGATCGCCGCTGCGACAGCGCCCGGAGACCCGGACGCGGAGGGCCTGCAGGCGCAGTTGCGCACCCAGGCCGCCCGCTCCCGGCAAGCCGCTTCCGACCTCCACGAGGCTGCACGCCGACTTGCTGCCCTGAGCGCGATTCGACCACGCCGACGCGCAGCGCTGAGAGGGGCCGCGGGGCTGCTGGCAGCGGCCCTGGTACCGGTCGTGCTGGTCCACCGGCGCGGCGCGCCCTCTCGCCGCTGGGCAGCATGACACCGACTTCGTAGAGCGAGAACCCAGCAGCACGACGTGCGGATCGCCCGGTTCCCGGGCGGCGGGAGGACGGTTCGTCACTCCGCCCCAGCCCGTCGGCCCGACCGTGCATCCGGCACTCCGTGTTCAGCATCCGGCAATGTCACCGCCTTCCCTGATTCGGCCAAAGCATCCCGCCCGTGGTCCCACCCGTAGGGGGACGCCAAGCGCATGAACAGGAGCGCGGGCGAGGTTCCGAACCAGTACCGAAGGCGACGGCGGCTCCGTGGACCCCAGCAACGAGTGCTGAACTGACGGACGCCGACACGCACAACTTTCAGAGCGCGCCCGTCCCGGGCCGCTCCTGAAGACGGGGCTCCGGCACGACTACGGCATCGTGCGGCTGCTCGGGGAGTCCGGTGCCACGGTCGCCTCCGTCTGACATCCATGGACGCAGGCCCCGGACTCGAATCCGTCCACGAATTCGGTGGCAAGGGACGTCATTTCCTCGCCCCAAGCGTGAAGTCGGAACACCGCGGCCCTGTCCGGTCGGTCCTGGGGCGCTCGTGCGAAAATCGCGGCTCACACGTGGGTATCCGCGTGCGCGAGATCAAAGGAGCGGAACGTCTGTGCGGGGGAGAACGGCGGAGAAGGCGGCCGGCAGGATGCCGGCGGTCGTCGCATTGGCAGCCCTGACGGCCCTGACGGCCCTGACGGGATGCGGCGGCGGGGAGTCCGAAAGAGGGAACTCCGCCCCCTCCTCGTCCCCTTCCCGTACGCACGTGGAGACGTCGGAGCCGCTCGCCCCCGGCCGCGACGCGGTGGACCGCGAGGTCGAGGAAGCCACCGCGCAAGCGAAGCTCACGGGGCTGTCTCCGTCGGTGGACCCCGCCGCCACCGCCCCCTCGGGCAAACGGCTGGCCCCGTGCACAACGCAGTGGACCGGCTTCCCCGACGCCCCGGCGGGCAAGGGAACGACCGGCGCCGGTCCGTACGCGGCCGCCGTGGCGGAGCTGGAGAAGCGCGGATGGCAGCGCGAGAGCCGCACCGAACGCGGACAGCTCGTCCTGGTCTCGCTCAAGAAGGGGGACTGGAGGATCCGAAGCAGCCTCAGGGAAAGCGACCGCGCCGATACGATCAACTTCGTCGGTGTGCACGACAGTTGCGCCCCCGGACTGCCGGAGCTTCCCGAACTGCTCACCCACCTGCTGCCTTCGACGACCTCGCACTGAACGGGACGACGCCGGTGGAGGCCTCTGCCACGGACGCCCAGCCCTGCTGACCGGACCGGACGCGCCGGCATGGCCGTGAAGGCCGGACGGACGGACGGTCGTCCCTCGACGGGGCAACAGTGGGCGGCGGGCCTGGACGATGCCGCAGGTGGCTGGGTCGGCGGGGGCGGTGTTGGTGTTGTCCGAATGCGGTGCGTCACTGGTGTTCATTTGCTGGGTGTTCATTAGCTGGAAGAGCGATCTGGGCGCGGAAGCCCTCGCAGTGTTCGAGCGCAGCGTCGTGGGGGCATGAGAGCAGGTCGCGCAGGTAGTTGCGGGCGCTGTCCAGCTGCGTCAGCTGAGCGTCGATGGCGGCGATTCGAGCGGTGACGGTGTCGCGCCAGTCGGGAGTGTCCGCGGGCTCGGCAAGGACCGCGGCGATCTCGTTGAGGGACATCTGTCCGGTGGTCCGCCACAGACGGATCAGCGCGATCCGGTAGATCTGATCGGTGTTGTAGTAGCGATGGCCGAAGCGTCGGTGGGGCGAGACGAGTCCGCGGCGCTCCCAGTAGTGGAGCGTCGAGACGGGCAGATGGAAGTGGTCGGCAACGCGCCTGATCGAAGCCAGATCGTCCATCGGGCCAGTTGAACTCAACCCCGGTTGAGCGTGCAAGGTCGGCCTCACCGAACCGTCTCAGGCCGCCGCGCCCACGCAGGGCGCTGGAAAGTGCGGCCGCCCCCAGGGGAAAGGACCGCCATGCCGGTGAATCTTGGTGTCTGTCTTCCGACCTTCGAGCGTGGCGATGGGGGAATGAGAGAGATCCCCTCGTTGGCCCGGCACATCGAGCAGGTCGGCCTGGACATGGTGTGGGCGGGTGACCATCTGTGCGCGCGTGTCCCGTTCGTGGAGAGCGTGGTCGCGCTCAGCGCGGCCGCCGCGGTCACCGAGCGGGTACGGATCGGCTTCGGGGTCATGCTGCTGGCGCTGCGGCAGCAGGCCTGGGCGGCAAAGCAGCTGTCGTCGTTGCAGTACCTGTCCGGCAACCGTGTGGTCCTGGGGGTCGGCGCGGGCATCCACCCGCAGGACTGGCCGGTCGGCGGGGTCGCGTTCGCCGGGCGGGGCAGCCGGACCGATGTGATGCTGCGGGCGTTGCCCGATCTGTTCGCGGGCCGGCCGACGTACTTGCTGACGGTGCCGGGTGAGCCGGTGATGACGCTTGAGCCCGCTGTTCCCGCGCCACCGGTGTGGGTGGGTGGCATGTCTGACCGTGCGTTGCGACGCGTCCTCGATCACGGCGTCGGATGGCTCGCCTCGTTGCTCGACCCCGCGCAACTGGGGGAGCGGGCCGCCAAACTGACGGCGATGGCAGCCGAGGCGGGCACGCGGACACCGGAGGTCGGCACCACGGTGTTCGCCGCGCTGAGTACCGATCCCGAGGAGAACCGCCGGAGTCACCCACGCCTGGTTCGCTTTCTGCGCTCGCTGACCGGCGAACAGGGGCTGTCCGAGTGGCAGGCTACCCGCCTGGTGGTCAGCGGACCTCCCGAGAAGCTGGCCGAACGACTTGACCAGTACCGTCGCGCGGGCGCACAGACATTCGTGATCAACCTGTCGGGCAACAACCTGCGTCGGCAGTACGACCTGCTCGCTCGTTCCCGGGAGCTACTGCTCGGCTGAGGCTGATCTCGATGCCGCACCGGCTGACACGGGACCGTTGGCTCGGCGCGCACGTCTTCCAGCATGCGCGGGGCCCGGCCGGCCGGGCCACCGCCAGGAGTCGCTGCTCCGCCCCGCACCAAGAGGGAAGGCCGGTCGCCTCGTCGTCCCCGTCGAAGGCCCGCTGGTGTGCCGTCGGCAACAGGCCTTCGAGGATTTCGTCGGACAAGGCGCGTGAAATTCCCCACCGGTGACAATGAGGGCAATGTTCTGCTGTTGTGAATAATTCGCCCGGTACCTCACAAGGACATAGCGCGTCACTAGTGCGGCAAGGCTTGTAACGGGCCTGTCACTGGGACTTGATCTATTGCGAGAGGCGGGCGCGAAGTGAGAGGCTCGGGCGAGAGAGGCGGGCCCGAGCTCATGACGTCCTCATGAAAGCGGCCTGCCAATATAAGGGGGTAAACGATATGGGACTTCGTACAAGATCATTGGTGGTGGCCGGAGTTACTCTGGCTTGTTCCGCACTGGCGAGCGTTCCCGCTCAGGCCAGTGTGGAGACGCAGACCTGCGTCCCGTACTTCACTTTCCCGCTGGGTACCGCCTGTTTCGACGCGGATGGTGACAAGTTCATCCTCAGCGACAATCGAGCGGACGGCGAGAGGCTGGTGGTGCGCTGGACGGCTTTCGACGGATCGGGGCGCTCCGGTGAATGCCACGACTCGGACGGAGCCAGTAACGGGGCGACGGTGTGCAATTACAACTTCCGCGAGGGAAAGAACAACTACGTGCGGTTCCAAGCCATGACGCGCAATGGCGCCAAGGGCAAGGACAGCAACATCTCGCCTGCCCTGCACGGCTACATCAGCCCGAGGTAGCGGAGTTCTTCGAGTGACCCGCTGAATGGGAATCCTCCCTGGCGGAAACTTGTGATGAGCGGCACCCTGAGCCAATCCGGCCCAGGGTGCCTTCTGCGTTCAGGGAAAGTGATCCCCGGGATTTGCCGCTTGTCCTGCCGTACTCCGAGTCCTCCCCGCACGCCGCTCTCGGAGGTCGGGCCTTCCAGGGCGTGTGTCAGAAGTGTTCGTAGTGCGGTGGCTGATCCTTACGAGTCGTGGTCATCTGCTTGGGGAAATGATGTCCTCCAGAGTCCGGGGCATGGGGTAGGTGCGTTCCGTGGGGAACAGCCGCTGTGCTTTGGTGGCGTGTCCGGTCTGTATGAGTGTTGAGGCTTTGCGGATCTGGGGGGTGAGGTCGGTGAGACTGACGATCCATTCGTCGGTGAACGTGTGGATCAAGTGGCGGCTGATGCCTACCTGGATGCTGTAGTGGTTCAGGGCCGCTCCGCGCGGCGAGCGCTCCGGGTCCCACTGGACATGTACGGCTGCCTGGGCCACCGCTGCCGGGTCGGCGGTCGTCAGCACGGCCTGGGACAGGGCCTCCTCCCAGCCTTCCCGGGTAATCCGTACAGCGAGTACACGTTCCTGGCCGGGTTTGCGGGCCCAGTTGCTGCGGTGCATCAGCCACGTGAACGACGGCTTGATCCACGTCATCCGGCGGAACGAGAACGGCGCAACGAAGCGGCCCGCCCGCAGTGCCGCGTCAGCGATGGCAGGCGAGTACGCCTGGTAGACCACGATCGTGCGGGCGTCGTAGTCGGCACGAATCTGATAAGGGGGCGTCATGCGCCCGTACCCTGCCATCTGGTCCGGTGGCGGGGCGAGCGATTTTGCCCTGCCGCCCCCCGGGGGACGGTTCGAATGCGCTGCTCAGAGCCGGTCGTTGACGGCCGCGACAAGGGCGGTCGCCCCGTAGCGGACCGCGGGCTTGCCGTAGCGCGTGGGCACGGCCTGCCCGGCCCAACGACACGGAACACGGACCTCGGCCAGCGGTTCAGACGCCCTCGGTCCGGACGGCGGCAGCGCCCCGGGTTCCCGGTGCTTGGACCTGCTGGACCACCGGACGAGGCCCGGCGGGCTGCCTGAGGGAGCGTTGCTCCAGGAGCGTGGGGAACGTACCGACGGCGTTGAGCGCCAGGGCCAGCTCCGCGATGATCGTCGGGTCGTCCAGCGGGCCGCGCAGGTACTCCTCCAGGCGGCGGATGCGATAGCGCACCGTGTTCTCGTGGCAGTACAGGACTTGGGCCGCCTCGGCTGCGGAGCCATGTGCCTTGAGCCAGGCCCGCGCCGTGGCCAGGAGCGTGGTGCGTTCGCCTTCGGGCAGGGACAGCAACCCGCCGAGCACGCGGTTGACGGCCCGGCGAGTGGTGTCCAGGTTGCTCATCACCAGCTCTGTCAACGGAGTGTCGTCCAGCTGCCGCACCTCGGCCACCCCTGGGGTCAACGACTCCAGTGCGACCTGGGCGTACCGCAGGGCGCTCTCCGTGTGGTCGAGCTGGTGGTAGACGGGGCTCACTCCGACGCGTCCGGTTGCGCAGTCGCGAACAGCGGCGACGACCGTGGCCGGGGGCTGCTTGCGGGCCAGGGAGAGGACCGCGATCTCGTGTCCTGACTGCGCCCGCCAGGCCGATGCGACGTCGAGCGCCCGCAGCCTTGCCTCCAGGCCGGGCAGGGGCGACTCGGCTGCCACGGCGGCCTCGGCCATCAGGACGACGAAGCGGCCCTGATAGGGGAAGCCGAGTGTACGGGCGAGTTCCCAGCCGGTGTCGCCGCCGGCGGCCTGCCCGTCGAGCAGTGCGGCGACAAGGGCCGAGCGCCTGCGGTCGGTCTCGACCATCCGTTCGGCAACGGCTTCTCGGTAGGAGTCCGTGAGTGCCGAGGAGTAGATGTCCGACAGGGCCCAGACCCGGGTCGCCGACATGAGCAGCGCGCGCGTCGCGCTCTCCCCGAAATCCTGTGCCTCGGCGAGGAGTTGACTCCAGAAGTAGGCGAAGCTCAACCGGTAGACACGGAGCACCTCAGGCAGTGGCGCACCCTGCAGGGCCCGCTTGCGGCCGTTGGCGTGGGGTGCGGACACATCCACCGACGCCAGTCCGGGGTCGGCGAGATGGGTGAGGAGGAAGTCGACGCTGCGGCGCAGGGCCTCCTGCAGTTCCTTCGGGCTCACCACCGTGCTGCGGTAGAACTCGATCTCCCTGACGACCAGTTCGGCCATGCCGGCGACGATGCCGTCCAGCCTGGCGTTCAGGGCCTTGGCAAGGTCGGCGATGGTGGCGTTCGCGGCATCCTCGGGCACGGCCAGAGCCTACGGCAGCACGGGGTACGGCCAGCGCACAATGCCGATTCCCTTGTCCGGCCCAGGGGTTGGCGGCCGGGTCGTTCCGGACGGTGTCGTAGGGGCGGGTCATCGCGGAGCCGAAGCCGTTCCTGCTCACACAGAGAGTCGCCCAGCACCACCCCGGACGGCTGGCTTGCCGTCCGGGGTACGCCGCGTCAGTACCGCTGTGACCATGGAGACATGAGTCTGACGCGCATAGGGGCGCTGGCCCGTGCAGAACGGCCAGTCGCCCCTGTCGTGCGGGTCTCATGCGCGGCTTCTCAGACGCACGCCGCTTCGCGGGTCCGGTAGAAGCCGTGTCCGCCGTTCAGGCTCACGGAGCCGTAGTAGCAGTCGTTCGCCAGGCCGAAACGCTGCATACCCTTGATGCTGTGCGCATGTGCGGTGTAGGGAGGGTCTTGCGAACGGTAACTCCCGCTGGTGTTGGTGATCTGGAGGATGGCCCCGAAGTGGGTGACGCCGCTCATATTGTCGAACCAGGCGATCGTGGGCTCACGGGGCCCAGTGCTGACGCACACCTTCATGTCGCCCATGCCGCCGAAGTCCGAGCAGCGAGTGACCGTTCGGACCGAGGGACCGCCTGCCTGCTCCGTCGCCTGCGCCGGCACCACCGCCGTTCCCGCAAGCGTCAGTGCTCCCAGGATGACTGCTACTGCCCTGATGCTGTGTCGTTCCTTCGTCTGTGCCATAACTGTCTGTGCCATAACGTCACTCCTTGGTGAAGGGAAGCGCGCACCATGAGTGGTGGCTGCTTCCGGGTACTGAACATCCACTGACGGATCGTGTGGGCACTCTCTGGAGGGCGGGCCCCGGACTGAGTCCTGAGGAGGACACGACAGCTCCGGCTCCTACCGAAGCAGGAGACCCGGCAGGAGACCCAGCGGGAGCCGCCGGGCCGGCCAGCCGTCGGCGCCCATGCCGGGCGACCGTTGCTCATCAGCGGCCGGTCCGCGAGGTGCGTGGTGTCCTGCGGAGTGCCCAACGGCGCGGTGGGCACCGGGGGAGGGTAGGTCAGGGATCGTCGAGGAGGCCCGTCCCCCTGCCCGTCCTCAACAGATCACCCAGATCCAATGAGCTTTGTCGTTCTCGGCTGCGGAGAGGTTGGTAGAGGTCCACGCGGGGACGTAGCCCACGGAGTTCTGCTTGCTGTCCAGGAGCCGGATGGCATTGCCGTGCGTCTTGATCGACGACACGGTGCCCGCCCACTGCCCGAGGTAGTACGTGCCGCAACCTGGGGCGTAGCCGAAGGAACCCGTACCGTTCCAGTCCGAGAAGAAGCAGGCACGACCGGAAGGGCATCGGCCGTATCCGTTGTCCTCGACGGCGGCGCTGGCAGAGCTGGCGGTGGCAAGCAGACCGGTGAGGGAGAGTCCCGCTGTGGCGACTACCGCTGCCACCGTGTTCTTGATTCTCAGCATTCAGAAAGCCTTTCTCGATGTGTGCGATCAAGCACGAGCAACGGCCGTCGCCGGTGGCCGCGCTGCCGTCCTCCCTTCTCCGTGTCGCCTTCGCCGTCCGGCCCTGAGAGTTGTCTAGCCCGATGAGGTTGTTCGGTGTCGGCACGCTGCGGCCGGACAAACAACTCCGGACAAGGCGCGGCAGAGCGAACCGGAATGTCGCTGGTCACAGCCGTCGGCAGACGCGGCCTCCGGCCGCACCGGGCGGTTCGGCACCGTAGCGAGCTGACTCTGTACGGAACTTGATGGCGGGGTCAGCCGGTAGCGCGCCATCTGCGGGGCCGCAGTATGCGTTGCTTGTCCGGGAACTTCTGGAAGGAGGTCGGTTGTTGGGGTGGAGCCCGGGGCTGACTGGCGTCTGCGCGCTGACCCGCTCCACGTTGATTGCGCTCGATGCACCGCTCTCGCTCGGAGCCCCGACCACGGACTCCGGCTGCTGACCGGGGTGGCGACCACGTTCTCCCGGGCCAGGGCATCGCGGCACCGTCCGGCCCGGGCTGCGGTTGCGGGTGGGGGCCGGGTTGACGGGGTCAGTGATTCTCGCAGTTGGTGTTGTGCTCGGGCGGGTCGGTGCGGCAGGTGCCGGCGCCGGTCCCGCCGTCGACGTCGCTCGTGAGGTCGATGCTCACTGTTCCGCCGTGGGGACCCGTGATGCTGTCGTTCTCGGCGTCACCAGTGAGCCGGGCGTGCGGCGAAACGGGCGGTGGGTGGAAGGCGTCGGTGCCGGTGACGGTGGAGGAGAAGACCGAGGCGGTCACGGAACTGGTGCGGGACGAGGTGGTGGCCTACCGGGTCGCGGACTCCGTGCCAGGTCTGGGCGGGGATCTGTGTGTCATCGCCGACCACCCTCACTGCACCACCACCCAGCTCGCCCACCACGCCCGCATCTCCCTCGCCAGCGCAAGCGAACACGCCACGATCCTCCGCAACGCGGGCCTCACCGCCCTCACCCGCCACCACAAGACCGTCCTCCACACCACAACCCTCCCGGGCCTCACTCTCCTCGACACCGCCACAACCACCTGACCGCACAACGGGCCGTGCCCCCGTCCGGCAGGGTCCGCGTACAGGGCGACTTCGTACGCCGAGAGCAGAGACAGCCTCCCGAGCTCCCGGTTCGGCCCCGAGGGCGGGCGCAGAGGGAGCCCGGGGCCCACCGTCCCGGCATCACGCGAGTTGGCGCGGTCAGCCGGCCTCGGCCTGTCCGTCGTCGGTGCTTCGCTCGTACTCGGCCTGTGCGGTTTCGAGCAGGCGCCGCCAGGACGTCACCTGGGGACGACGGCGCAGAAGTGCCCGTCTCTCGCGCTCTGTCATGCCACCCCAGATACCGTGCTCGACCCGGTTGTCCAACGCGTGAGCGAGGCACACCGTGCGCACGTGGCAGCCGGTACAGAGTGCCTTCGCCTGATTCTGGGCGGCGCCCTCGACGAAGAGCACGTCCGGATCAGTGGTCCGGCACTTCGCCCCCACCATCCACTGCTCACCCAAAGTTTCCGACACAGCGCTGTACCTCCCCGATCCGGCCTGCCCCGCCCACTCCATGCGCGCGACAAGTGCCCAAGAACATACGCCAGTTGACGGGCCGGCCTTTAGCCGTCGTCGACTAGCTGCTCGTAGATCTGCTGGATCCTCTCGAAGGTATCCGGGATGTCGTTGACCAGCACATGGGGTGCACCGAGCACTCCGGACACCGTGAGGACCGCGGTGATCATGGCGCGGGCGGTCTTGCGCTCAAGGGAATTGGGCGAGCCGAGTCCTGCGACGATCTGCGCCGCAATATCGGCGTCGGGGTTTGCTCCGTGCCTCACTCGGTAGCCCTCGGTCCACTGCTTGATCGCCTTGCGTTCTCGCCGAGTGGAACCGGGTAGCAGTTGTTTGATCTCTTCTGGATCCAGGCGGGCCGGCTGCCGCTCAGCACGTCGGACGGCCACAGGTAGTTCACATCCGGCGGCCAGTTCCGCAGCCAGGCGAGCCACGGCGCCGATCCGTGCCTCCGAGTGGAGGTTGCCCAAGCGCAGTGGAACGGCCCGAGGCGCGCTGGTGACCGTGCTCGGCCGCTTCCAGACATACAGCGCATCACCTTCCGCCCTCTCGCCGATCCCGAGGTCCAGGCCGAGGAGTTGGTGCAGTGACCAGGCACCACCGTTGCGTCGAGAGAAGGGCCGCAACTCGCCGGAACGGAAGTGGATGTCGAGCGTGTCGCCGCTGTATCGGTCCAGGGCACGAAAGGCGTAGCCCAGGAAGGGGACGTCCCGGCTGTACGCATCGTCCGGATCCGAGCAGTAGACAGCGTGACAGGGCACCCTCTGATATCTGGTCGCAAGGCGGTTGAACTCCCTCATTACGGGATCGGTCCAGCCGCCGGGGAGACCTGTGGTGCGGTGCAGCGGGGGATGTTCTTCCCCCAGCGCGACGACTTGAGCGGCCAGGTCCTCGCGGTTCTGCCGCCGAGCGGCGGCAAGCAGCCCGCTGAGTCGGCCGAACTTGGCTCCGGCGACGGCAATATGCAGAAGGTGCGGATGGGAAATCGGATCCATGCGCGGTACGTCCTTCACGGCTTCCGGCGGGACACCAGGATCCGTGCTCCGCTCAAGAGGTGTCCAGGGCCAGGTACCGCTGCGTCGCCGGTGTCACGCAGCCTCATTCTCACTACTGAGGTCTTCGGTTCGGGGTGGTGGTGATCTTGGTGGGTGTCCCAACGGTGGGTGTTTCCCAGTGGTGGGTGTTTCCCGGTGGGGCGGGGCCGGGTCCTCAACCGGCCGTTGCCGGACGCCGTGCGGCACGGTGGCGGTGGTGGTAGGAGAGGGTGACGGCCGCGGTGAGCGGGCCCCAGATGACCAGTGGCTGGTAGATGATCCCGATGAGGATGCTTCCGGTGGGAGTCATGTCACTGTGCGGGTGTGTCCACCACAGGGGCATGGTGCCCCAGAGCACCGTCAGGGCCGCCGAGCCGAGGAGGGCGGGGACGACGGCGGCCAGGGGACGGACCCGTTTCCCGCCGAGAAGCGGTATCCAGTGCGGTACGACGTCGCCCCAGGGTCGTACCAGGCCGATCGTCAGGACGGCGACCAGTTCCGAGACCACGCTGAGCGTCAGCATCCACACCTTGGCAGAGGGAGTCTCGAACTCCACGAAGCCCGCCTGCGTGTAGCCGGCCGGGAACCCGAGCACCCAGACAAGGCGCAGGAGTCCGCTCGGCAGGACCACCAGCGCGGTCAGGTGCGCGGCCCGGACCGCCCAACGGGGCGGCGGTGCAACGGAAGTGACGGGGAATGCCGTGTGCATGCTCATGAGATTCATCATCGGGCGGCCCCCGGCCCGTTCCGTCAGCCTGAACGGCGGCCCCGGACGCCCACTGGAAGGAGAACCTCGCCGCTCGCTCCGCCGCGCGGCGGAGCCACCCTCATCCCCAGGACCGGGCGCCCCGACTGCTGGAGACCGTCGGTTCGGGACGACGTCAGGGCAGCGGGACGAGCCCGGTCCGCTCCTGAGCCCGCTGCTTCACGGTGGACTGCCTCTGTCGGGATACCGCACCTGGTCGGGATACCGCACCTGTCGGGAGACCGCACCTGAGGTTCTCGGCCCGGGGCGACGTGACGGCGGGGCCGGGGTGAGCCCGGTCCCGGCGATGAACCCGTCGAGCAGGCCGGGGCGGTACTGCATGCGCCCGAGCAGGGTGTGGGCCCCGTGCCCTCCGCCGGGCTGAGATCCGGCGAGCACGGAGGGAGGCGGAAGACCGTCAGCCGGGCCGTACGCCAACCTCAGAAATGGGCAGATGAGGAGCCGCCGCGGCGGCCTGTCCGGGGTCCCGTACAGCCGTCCTTCGTGTCCTCAGCCGGCTTCTTGGAATGCTGCATCCTCGGGTGCCGCCGCCGTACACCCCTTTCAAGGGCAGCGGGTTGGCGGTCATTGAGGCGATCGCGGCCCGAGCGATGCCCAGCCTTGAGCGGTTTGCGACGGCAACCGCAGGAGACAGCAGGGATCTTCGGTCGCGTACTTGGGGCCGGGCAGGGTGGACAGGGCACTCGCCGGGCTGCGTGATCTCCCGTGCACCGGGAACCACGACCTCCCAGGCGATACACACGTCCAGGGCACAGCGCTCTCCGCAGTGCCCACGTCGCACCCGAATGGTTGGCATGGCCATGGAGCTATGGAAAGAATGTGCTATGCGCATATCCAGACTGGGCACCGTCCTCGTCGGCGCGATCGCCTCGACCCTCCTCGCCATCACCCCGTCCTCCGCTGTCAGTTGGGAGGTCGACCACGCCACCGCTACCTCCGGGCCGGGCCTCAACGGCTTCCAGTGCAGCACCATCCCCGAGGGAGGCGGCTGCTTCCGCCCCGACGGTGACTGGTTCGCCGTGTCCGACTTCAAGGCCGACAAGCACTCCGTCCTGGTCCGCTGGAAGAGCTTCGACCCCAGGACCAACGCCCTGCACCGTCAGGGCACCATCTGGAACTCGTCCGGGAAGGGCACGAGCCGCTACCAGAACAAGAACCTCCCCGAAGGCGACTTCGTCGAGTGGGAGATCTGCACCGGTGACTGGGACGATCTGCGCATCATCACCTGCGGGGGCACTACCAGTGCGCACGCGTAATCTCGTTGCCTGCCGGCGACGGTGAGCGGATTCTGCCCGCCCGCCGTGCCCACCCACCCACGCTGACCGGTTCATCGAGGCTTTCACCGAGGAGCCCGGGTGTTGTCGCCGGTGACGACCCTGTCAGTTCAAGGGGACGACTCCTCGCGCCTGTCTCCTTGATGGGGCGGTCAGTGATCGGAGTGTCTGTCCGATCAACTGACCACTGATCGCTGATGCGATGCGGGACCGGATCGAGCCGCTGATGCTGGCCGATCCGGTCCGCGGCAGGCGGTGGGCCGATCACCGCAGCACGCTTGAGGCCATCGACTGGAAGTACCGCACCGACTCACCCTGGCAGGACTTGCCCGACCAGGCCTGGAAACAGGCATGCCCGGTTCTGAGGGCGTTGGGTCATGGCCACACGACCCGGCTGCCCGCCCAGTGTCGCGGCCACCGCACGTTCGCACGTTCGGTGGCCACGACGGCGGCTGCGCCCCGCAGTTGAGATCGGCGACGAGGACCTGATCATCCCGCAGCGCGGAGGCATGGGCGGTGGCCCGGCCGCTGATGCCGGAACCTGTCCCGGTCACGGGCGAGGTGTCCGCGCCCTGGCAGCGCCGGCGGCAGGAACTGAACCGGGAGTGAAATGCCTCGAAGGCACCCCGGCCGTTCTCCGTGTCCCCCCCCCGCACAGCGCCGCTTGCACTTGACGTGCACGTCAAGTTTTACGGTGCGCAGCATGAGTCACAGCAGCGCCACCCATCGCGAAGTACGCCTGTCCGTCTGCCCGCAAGGACCCCTCACCCGCGATCACTTCGAGGTGGTCGAGGTACCGGTCCCCACCCCCGCCCCTGGCCAACTGCTCGTACGCAACCGCCTCATGAGCGTCACCGCCGTGATGCGCACCCTCATGCGGAGCGACGTCGAGCTGCCGATGCCCGGATACGTGCCGGGCGCGGTCCTGTGGGGCCCGGCCGTCGCCGAGGTGGTCACCGCGCCGCCGGGCTCCGGCCTGCACCCTGGCGACCTCGTCGAACACCGACTGGGCTGGCGAGAGTACGCCGCCCTGCCCCCGGAGGACGCACAACTCCTGGACCTGGACGTGCTGCCCGACCCTGCCGCGTATCTCTCCCAGGGGTTCACCGCCTGGCTCGGAGTGGTGCGCGCGGCTCAGGTACGGCCGGGAGACACGGTATTCGTGAGCGGCGCGGCGGGCGGTGTCGGCTCGCTGGCGGGCCAGTTCGCCCGACTGCGCGGCGCAGGGCGGCTCATCGGCAGTACGAGTACGCGGCGCAAGGGCGCGTACCTGAGGGAGGAGCTGGGTTACGACGCCGTCGTGTTGCGCACGGAAGGCGAAGGCACCATGGAGGAGCAACTGCGCGAAGCGGCGCCGGACGGCCTCGACGCGGTCTTCGACAACGTGGGCGGCGAGCAGCTGCGCGCCTCGGTGGCGCTGGCCCGCAGGGAGGCGAGGATCGCCCTGGTGGGGGGCCTGTCGGGGCAGGTGGCCGGGGGAGCCGGAACCCTCATCGAGATCGACACGTTCGACCTGGTCTCGCGGGGGATCACTCTGCGGGGGATCGCGGGGGCCGACCATCTGGACGCGCTCCCGCAGTGGCAGGATGAGTTCGGCCGAGGGCTCCGGGACGGCACCCTGACCGTCCCGCACGCACGCCTACGGGGCATCGACCGGGCCCCACAGGCACTCTGCGAGCTTCTCGAAGGCCGGCACATCGGTGCTGTCCTTGTCGAGCTCTGACCTCGGATCAGGAGGGCTGCGTATGCGGATCGGCGATGCGGCAGCGGCGGCGGGCCTCACACCGAGGGCGCTGCGCTACTACGAGCAGCAGGGCCTGCTCATGCCCGGGCGCGCGCCGTCCGGGCACCGGGAGTACGAGTCCCAGGACGTCCGCCGGCTGCGAACCGTACGCGAACTGCTGGAGGCGGGCCTCACCATCGCGGACGTCAGAAGCCTCGCCCACGTGCTGGAGGGGGCGCTCTCCACCGACGGTCATGAGGATGAAGGTGAAGCGGAGCACTGCGAGATCGGGGAGGTGAGCATGCGGCGGCTCGCGGAACTCGACGAACGCATCGAGCGGCTGACACGTCTCCGCGAGAAACTGGCGTCCCGGATCGCCGACCGCTTCGGCTTCGTTTGAAGTTCGACTCAGCGGCGGGACGCCTTCAGGGCGGCAGGACTTGATCGCGGATGTGCCCAGCCTGCGCGAGGACGCCTCCGGGCAGGCACATGTGGGGCGACGGCCTGGACCGCGTAGTGGAGGCGGTCGCGGTGCTGGCGGGAAAGTGGATCTCTCTTCCTATACAGTGATCGACTGCTATCGACACCCCAACGGGTCTGTGCGACCCGTCATTTGGAGAGGGAGACCCTTGCCTCGACGCTTCACCACACTCGCCGTGTCCGCAGCCATAGCGGGCGGCGTCCTGTTCTCGGCCGTTCCCGCGCAGGCCGCCCCCGCTGCCGACCAGGGCAGTGTGTCGGCCCGTGGCCCGATCACCTGCAACATCCCCAAGATGCGGCAGCAGGTCGACAGCCTGAAGTCCAAGGCCGCCAAGCTGGACAAGCTCGGCCAGCACAAGTCGGCCGAGAAGGAGCGCGAGAAGGCGCGGGCGCTCCAGAAGCGGATCGAGCGGTGCCAGGACGCCGACACCAACGACCCCGGCCCGATCGGCGGCTGAGGCTCGACCGCTTGACCACTTCGGGGCGGTCCCGCAGAGGGCCCCGGAGATGAACGAGCCCCCGACCGGCAGCACCCTCGCCGGTCGGGGCTTTTCACACCCTCCCTCCCGTCAACGGCGCACGCCCAGGCGAGGTGTAGACACCGCCCCCAGCGTTCGGGCAGCGGCGGATGCTCGATCACCTCGATCACCTCGATGACCTCGACCCCGACACACCCGCAGGCCAGGGCAAATGCCGCACTGGGTGAATGATCTTGGTCGCACGTCCGGCCGCGGGGAGAGCTGTGGGGTCAGGACTCCAACGCCCGTGCCATCTGCGCAAGGCGCCCCTCGGACCACTACACTTGCGGGTCAGGTTCGAGGAACGCCAGGGCGGCAGCGGCGATCCCCAGAGCCGGTTGCGACCATTCGGCCGCGTGGGCGGCGCCGAAAGCTCCCTGCCTGACATCGCGTTCGGCAAGGTCCGGGCGGGACAGCGCCGTGAGTACGAAGCCGCGCGTGGTCGCGCTCGGACAGGTGGCCAACTCCCCGAAGCCGGCCTGGACCTCGCTGCGCAACGTGCCGTCGGCCAGGCCGAGGAGCGTTGCGTGCAGGGCGATGGACCGCAGGCAGCGGCCTTGCGCAGGAGCTCCACCAGGTGTGTCCGCAGCGCAGCACCAGTGAGGTCGGGATGGCCGAATCGAGGCTTCTCACGTACCTGTTCACGCTCGCAGCGATCGGCGCTGCCCTGTTCGTACGGATGGCGAGGGCCGGCCTGCGAGGTCGAGCATGGGTGCGTGGCGCGGGTACTGCCGTCGTCGTGCTCGGCAGCGTTGCGGCCGTCTGCAGCTTCAGCCAGCCGCACCCGCCCCTGATCACGGTGGCAGGCGTGCTGCCGTGCGTGAGCGGGCTGGCGGCTGCGGTGCTGCTGTGGAAGCGGGAGTCGTCGCTCCACTTCAGGAGCGCTTCCAAGCTGCGCCCGGGGTGAGGGCCCTGGCGGTGGAGGCGGCCGGGCCCGGCGGTGAGTGCGCCGTGCCGGTGGGCGGCGATCGAAGCTGCAGCGAGTGGAATCCTCCGGCTGCAGGACGGCTTTGACGAACCCTCAAAACCCTCTGCTATTCAAATGTCTGATGTTTGTATACGGTGCTCTCATGAAAAGGATCAGTACACCGCGCAGGGCGGCCAGCCTCTCCGCGCAGCTCGTGGACAGCCTCCGTTCGCACATCGAGGCGGGCGGATGGCCGGTAGGAACGCGCATCCCGTCGGAGCAGGCCCTCATCGAGGAACTCGGGGTGGGTCGCAGCACCCTGCGGGAGGCGCTCGGGGCGCTCGTGCACCTGGGACTGCTGGAAGCCAGGGTTGGCGACGGTACCTACGTCCGCTCGTCGAGCGAGCTCCAGTCGGTCCTGGTGCGCCGGGCGAACTCCACGCAGCGGGAGAACGTACTGGAGCTGCGTACCGTTCTTGAGGAGTACGCCTCGGGAGCCGCGGCCCTGCGCCGTGACGACGAACAGCTGCACCAGCTGCGGGAGTTGCTGGCCGACGCCGATGCGGCTGCTGCCGGTGAGGACACGTCGCTGCTCGGGAGCGTCGACGCGCTGTTCCACCGGGCCGTCGTGCGGGCGAGCAAGAACGACCTGCTGGTCGAGGTGTACGACTACCTCGGTACGGCACTCACCTCCTCCTCGGGCGGCCTGACCTGGGACGCGGCCGTCGCCGACGAACATGCCGACCTGCACAGACAACTCGTCGACGCGATCGAGGACCGGGACGAGCACGGCGCGCGCGAAGCGGCGGCGGCGATCGTCCGGCTCACCGGTGCCCACGAGGCCCGGGCGCCGCGTTCGGAGGGGGGACAGTGAGCGTGAACCCGAAGCCAACGCCGTTATCTTCCATATCCTCCAGGCCGTCCGCATCCTCCAGGCCGTCCGCATCCTCCGGACCGTCCGCCTCCGCAGTGCCGGCCCTCGGCAGTACCGGGCCCGCCGTGTCGCTCGGGCTTGTCATCGCGATCTGTCTCGTAGCGGCGAACCTGCGCACCAGTCTCACCGGCGTCGGCACACTGCTGCCGGCGATAGAGCGGGGGAGCGGTCTGACGTCGAGCTGGGGCGGGCTGCTGAGCACCCTGCCGCTGCTGACGTTCGCCGCGACGTCGCCCCTGGTGGCGCGGGCCTCCCACCGTTTCGGCAGCGCCCGCCTGCTGGTGGCCGCCCTCGGCACGCTGGCCGTCGGCACCCTGATCCGCTCGCTGCCCTCGGTGGCCTGCCTGTTCGCCGGGACCGTGATTCTCTCCGCCGCCATCGCGTTCGGCAACGTCCTGCTGCCCGCTCTGATCAGACGGAGCGTGCCCGCACACCGTATCCAGGGCATCAGCGCGCTGTACGTGACGGTCATGGGCCTCACGGCAGCCGTCTCCTCCGGCATCTCGGCACCGCTCTCCCACTCCGTGCCGGGTTCCTGGCACACCGCCCTGGCCTGGGGAGTCGCCCTCACCGTCGCAGCACTCCTGGCCTGGCTGCCCCGACTGCGCGGCGACAAGCCCCAGGCCGCCACCGGCGAGTCACGCGCCCCCGCTCCCTGGCGGTCACGGCTGGCCTGGCAGATCAGCATGTTCATGGGCCTGCAGTCCCTGGCCTTCTACACCGTCGTGGCATGGCTGCCCAGCATTCTGCTGAACCGTGGCATGACCAGCACGACAGCCGGCTGGATGCTCTTCACCTACCAAGTGATCGCCCTGGCGGCCGGCAGCGTCCTGCCCCTGCTCACGCGCGGCCGCCACGACCAGCGTTGGACTGCGGCAGGGGCCTCGGCCGTCGTGGCAGGCGGCTTCGCCCTGCTGGTGTTCCCGTCCGTGCCCGCCGTCGCGGCCTGCACCCTGCTGGGACTGGGCGGCGGGGTGTGCCTCGTCCTCGCGCTGAGCTTCCAGAGCGAACGCGCGGGAAGCTCGGGCGAGGCCGCCGCGCTGGCAGGCATGGCGCAGTCCGTCGGCTACCTCGTGGCAGCTGCGGGCCCGCTCCTGCTGGGCATCCTGCGCGACACCACGCACAGTTGGATGCTGCCCCTCGGAGTTCTGGCCGTCCTCAGCCTCGCCATGGCCGCTGCCGGACACGGAGCGGGCCAGAACCGCCACGTGCGCTTCTCCGAGCGTTGAACCAGCACCGACTTCCTGGCCCGCCGCAGCAAACACGGCAGATCCGCACACGCCCGCAACAAGGCCGGGTTGCTCCCCTGGAGACCACCCCCAGCACCACCGGACTGTACGAAGCGATCCGAGCGGCCCTCCTTCACGCGCACGCGGTCGCGGTCGCGCAGCCGGTCATGGAACTCGGCCAGCAGTCCGGTGGCCTGCCGGCGGCGGGCGAAGGCGTGCACCCGGCCGCAACGGCGGGAAGTCCGCCGACAGGTTGACCCACTTCACCCCGTTGTCGACGACACAGCGGACCGCATCCAGTCACCTTCGGGCCGCCCGCCCGCCCCGGCCCTGCGGCCAGGCCGGGACCGGCACCGGCACCGGCACCGGCACCGGCAGCGCAGCGTGGACTGCCTGCCATTCCGTCTCCGTCATGTCCGAGGCATAACACGGAGTTTGCCCCTGGCAGGTTGGCACGGTTCAGCCGCTCAACGCGGCCTGGGCCAGGCGGTTGGCTATGGCGGTGGCGGCGTGGTTCTCGGCCGAGGCCGTGCCCACCGCGTAGACAGCGCGCAAATTGAGGTCGGGGGAGGCGAATACCCCGCTCTTGTATCCGAGGTCGCTGCCGGTCTTGCCCCACATCACCGAGCCGTCTGGCAGGGGAAAGGACATCAGGCCGATGCTGAAGCAGGCGGACCCCTTGCCGGGCCCTGTGTTGCAGTTCGAGCCGTCCGAGTAGGGGAGCGGCTTGCCGTCGGCGCCGCGCGGCAGGGTCCGCAGCTCGGCGGCCTGGGCGGGGCGCAGCAGGCGGCCGTTGAACAGGCCGGTGATGAAGCGGTCGAGGTCGGCGGCAGTGGAGATCATGCTGGAGGGGTTGCCGCCCTGCTCGTTGACGTCGACCAACTGTCCCTTGCTGTTCGGCACGTATCCCGGCAGGTAGGGGCGGGGCACTCGCGTGTTGCGGCCCGGAGCGGAGGTGTCCTTCATCCTGAGCGGGGCCAGGATGCGGGTGGTGATCTCGTGCGGGAGGGAGTGGTCGGTGAGCTCTTCGATGAGCTTGCCTGCGACGCGGTAGGCGAAGGAGTTGTACTCCTGCTTGGCGCCCGGTGCGAACCGCGGGCCGGGCCAGGGCCTGCCCTCGGGCCGGAGCGTCTGCTGGATCACCTGGTCGAAGGTGTAGTAGTCGAAGCGGTTGTCGATCACCGCGTCCTGCGACGGTGCGGGCGCGCCCTCGAAGTCCTGGGGCAGCCCGCTGGTGTGGTTGAGCAACTGCCGTACGGTGATGGGCTGGAACGTGTCCGGCAGCAGTCCCGGCAGGTAGTGCTGCACCGTCTCGTCGAGGTCCACCCGGCCTTCGGCGGAGAGCTGCAACAGCACGACCGCTTCCATCGGCTTGGCGATGCTGCCGATCCGGAAGTGGGCCTGGTCCTTGACCCGTTTGCCGGTGACGAGGTCCCCGGATGCTCCACGCCATGCCTGCCCGGACTTGGTCACCCGGGCCACGACCCCGGCCACGTCATCGCCTGGGCGCAGCGCTATCGCCTCGCGCAGTGCCGTTCGGTCCAGGCCCACGGGCTCGTTCGCCGCTTGTGCCGGAGCGACCACCGCGAAGGTCACGGCGACGGTCGTCAGAGCGGCCAGGGCCAGGGGCGAGGAACGGCGCATGAGGTCTCCAGTCAGGAACGAACGGGCATCAGGAGCATCGGGAACATCTGCAACTGCCGTCGAGTGTCCCCAGTAAAGATCATCGGGGAAACCGGGAAATCCCTGACCCCAACCCCGAGGAATCCCTGAGGGGACGCTGTGAGGCGGTGCTGTCGGTGTCCGCTGTCAGTCGCAGCCGCCGGGCATCCGGCCCAGGTACCTGTGATGGGCCATCAGGGCATTGCCGCCGTGCCCGATGCACCCGTTGAGCTGGTGGCCCAGAATCCGCCGTGGCCGTCCGCGAGCTCCACGTGGCCGTACGCGCCGATGCCCAGAAGGCGTACTGAGCCCGTCGGTGGAGTGCCGGTCGGTGGAGTGCCGGTCGTGAAGCGGGGCGACGGCGGTGCCAGTGGGCCGCCGCAGGCGGGTACTTGGGCGGATCCCTCCGGCAATTGGGCGGAGCCCTCCGGCCGGTCGCCCCGGCCCTGAAACCAGGCCGGAACCGGCATGGCCTCTAGGCACTGTTTCTCGGATCTCCTGACGTGGGTGGGATGTTGGGGCCAGGCTGGCTTCATGGGTCGTGGGGATCTGACGAATGCGGAGTGGGATCGGCTGAAGTCGTTCTTACCTTCTGGTGGTGCACGTGGTGGTCGGTGGAGTGACCACCGTCGGGTGATCAACGGGGTTCTCTACCGGGTGCGGACCGGCGTGCAGTGGCGGGATCTGCCCGAGCGGTTCGGGCCGTGGGAGACGGTCTACAAACGGCATCGTCGCTGGTCGGCGGATGGAACGTGGCAGATGCTGCTGTCCCGCATCCAGGCAGCCGCGGACGCGGCAGGCGGGATCGACTGGGACGTGTCGGTGGACTCGACAGCAGTACGAGCCCACCAGCACGCCGCCGGCGCGAGGAAGGTGTCCCCGGCCGCCGTTCCTCAAAAGGGGGCCGGGCGGGGGACGAACCAGGTCGATCCGGCACTGCGGAAACTGGCCGCCCGTCTGGAGGAGGTGGTCAGATCGGCGAATGCCTGGGACGTTCCCGCGGCGGATTCACCACCAAGATCCACCTCGTGGCCGACGGGCGATGCCGGCCCCTCGGCCTCGTCCTGACACCCGGACACTACGGCGACGGACCCCAGCTCGAGCGGGTCCTGGAGCAGGTATCGGTGCCCCGGACCGGAGTCGGCCGGCCTCGCACCCGGCCCGACCGCGTCCTGGCGGACAAGACCTGCACGTCCCGCAGGAACCGCCGTTACCTGCGACGACGCGGCATCCCGCACACGATCCCCGAACGTCTCGACCAGCAAAGACACCGCAGGAACCGAGGTTCCCGAGGCGGCCGGCCCACCGGCTTCGACAGTGAGCGCTACAAGAAACGCAACACTGTCGAACGCACCATCAACCGCCTCAAGGGCTTCCGGGCCGTCGCTACCCGCTACGAGAAGCGCGCTTACATCTACCTCGGAACCGTCATGCTCGCAGCCCTCGTCATCTGGCTCAGAACATGATCCGAGAAACAGTGCCTAGGACGACCCACCACTCCGCCTCGCTCATGTCGGTCCCGGAGCGCGGGGTCCGGTCCGGCCGGTCCGCCGCGTTGCCGAACCGGTGCGCGAGGCAATCACGCTGCCACGTAAGGGAGTTGAACCCGACAGGTACGGTCACGCAAGACTGTGGCAACGGAGCCTCTTCGGTGCTTGAGCTTCGCGACTCCGAGCTACCGAGGGGCCCTTCCTTCATACATCGGCACCGTCGCGATCACCCGCCCCGGAACCCAGTTCGACTGCGATCGATTCGGTGACACCCGAGGCGCACTACCTGGCGCTGATGGCGGTGTCCCTGGCGCCGGGCCGGACTCCGTCTCATTTCCGCACACGGGCTCGCGCCGGCAACACGGCCACGGTGGCAGCCAGCAACAGGGGCAGGGCCGCCGCGACGATCACGATGACGAGGGCCGGGCCTGGGCCGAAGGTTTCACCGACGGACCGAGTCACGTCGAGCTCTGGGGTGGAGGACAGGCACACCGGATGCTCACGCGCCGCGTCACCCACGCACCCCAAGTCGACCGCACGCAGCCGCATGGCCCAGGTCCATGACAAGGCGACCAACCAGGACCCGACGATGCAAGCGGCGGGCGCCCCAAGCCACAGCGCCGGACGCAAGTTTCCGCTCACAGGGTGCCAACGTCGCCAGGAAGCAGCCACCACCAGCAGCCACCCGCACAACAGGACGGCGCTTGCCGCCGTGGCGAGCAGCGTGCTGGCACGTAGGGGAATCCCGGTGGCCTCGACCCCACCCAACCGGGTAGACGCTGCCGCGTAACTGCCACCGACCAGACCGGTAAAGAGGGCAGTACCTACCTGAAGCAGCCGCCGGGGGAACCACCCACCCTGCTTGCTCAGCGGCCAGACCTGAAACGCCATGAACAATGACAGCGGTACGCCGAAGATCAGGCCGGCGGCAATCGGGGTGTCCGGCGAACTTTGGGGGTCTGCCCAGCGAAGCAGCAGATCCTGAATTGTGCTGAGGGCGATCCCGGCGAGGGCTCCTGCCAGCAGCACGTGTCCGGCCGAAGAGCTGAGCAACACATCGGGGTCGAGCAGAGCTGCGCGACGCTCGCTCGACGACGGGTGACGCAGAAGCCATTTCATGTGTCGGCCAGGGGGGCCGGGCGTGCATGGGCCGTCCCGGAGCGCGGCGCCCATTGCCGCTGCGTCGTAGGCCGTTGAACGGGCGTCCGCCGCATGTTCGCGGGCTCGCAGGAACGCACGACTCACGAGTTCGGCGATCAGGACCAGGGCGACCATGCGGATCGTGACGACCATCGACTCGTGGGCAGAACTGTCGGACACCGCCAGGGCGACCAGGAAGAAGGCGCCGATGGCCACGTTCTGTGCCCGCAGAACCATCATGATGTAGTGCGACCACAGGTCATTGGCCTTCACATGTGCGAGCTCGTGACGCATAACGGCCGCGAATGCTCTCCGCGCCTCCTCGCCCTTGTGGTGCAGTGCGAGAATCTCCGGCCCCAGCACCAGTTGAGGGTCTTTCGGGGGACCCACTACGTAAGCCCTGGGGCCCAGCCTGGGGCCCAGGCGTATCGCGGGGATCCTTGGTACCCGAACCTGAAAAGCAATTCTGGTGATCACGCCGTCCAGTTCAGCGAATGGCGTACCCCATAATTTCCGGGTCCGCCGTCGCCGCCATCGAGCAACTCCTCCGTATACAGCGACTCCCGCGAGCAGAGGCCAGGTGAGGTTACGAACGGCTGCTACGAACAGAGCGGACGTATTGTCGCAACCTGGAAGGCCGGTGCAGTCCTGTGCCTCGACGCGACTCATGAAGGCTGCGAAGAACACGGCGTTCAAGGTGATGGCAGCTGCCATAAGTCCCAGCAAGGGGAAAAGCGGTGACGGGAAGGGAGATGGCGTTGCATTCCGGGTGGTCACCGGGGTGGCACTTCTTCTCCACGGGTCAGGGTGCTGATGACCGCATCGGCGAGTTCTTCTGCCTGGCTCGGTGTTCTGCCGAGCCGCTCTGCCTGTACGCACGCGGTGGCACGGATGGCGGTCAGACGCTGCGAGTCCCAAGAAAGTGGAGGAGTTGCGATATTCCGACGTCGCCAGGGGAGTCTGGCGCGCATCCGGCCGACCGCCACAGAAGACAGCTCCTGCGCCAAGGCTCCCACAACACCACTGCAGACCAACGCCGCAACGGGCGTGAGCAGTTCCACCACTCCTGCAGCGCCAAAGCCAAGCGCGTCGTCCTTCGCTCGTAAGAATTGGCGTTCGGCCTCCTTCGGGCGCTCCAAGTATGGTGCCGCGATGACCTCGAACATGGCCTCCTCCTCTGGAGCTATTCGATGAACCACCTGCTGGGCAAGTTCCTTTGCCGACAACGGCCCTACACTCACAGACATTCACTTTCTCCCCTCGGGCCGATCCACATTTCTCGATCCTTTTCCGGCCCCGCGCACCTCATGGGAACGAGATTTCACAATCGGAAACGATCCCGTTCCCGAGAATGGTATGGGTGCAGCTCCTTCTAGTCATCCACATGACACCAATAGCTGGAGTGCTCAGCGAGATCCCTCTTTGGTCCTGTCGAGGATTACAGGATGAACCCGTGACCCGTGCGGGCCTTGTCAGGGTGCTGGTGAGTGCGTACATGGACGGCAAGCAGTGACGAGGTGGACACCGCGGAGCCGGAGAGCGGGAAAGTGCCGGCCCGTCTCTCTCCCCCCCCGGGCCGGGCCGATCACACGATCCATCCTCATGCCGCAGCCCTGGGACCGGTCCAGGTAGGACCCTCACTGAACCTGAACGCACCGCAGCGTCGTCACCGCCCGCCCATCAACAGAAGCGACGTAGACGCCCCGGAACCCGCCAGACCGCATCGAGCGCCCCGCATCGAAACCGTTGCCACGCGGAGAACCCCCGTCGGCACCGGCCGACGGGGGCTCGTCAGCTCTCACACGTGTGTCACCAACAGCGTCGAGCGAAGGGCGCAGGGGGAAGGGCGAGTTCGCCGGACGGGCGGCGGACCGCCCGGCAACTGCGCGGCATCATCTGTTCGTCCGTGAGCAGGCGCCGTGCCACCGTAAGAGAGCCTGTGGGAAGCGCGGTCGGCATCCACGGCTCGGGTCTGGGGCTGGCCGGTGCACGCCCACACCGGCCACCCCCGGCCGGCCAGCCCGAAACGCCCGCCCTCCATCCCCGGCCCGGCCTCCCAGCCCGGCCTCTCGGCCCGGCGCCCCCGGCATGCACTGCCGGCCCCGAGCAACGGTCTCCGACCGCCTGCTCTCATTCCCTCAACCGCTCCCGAGCCACCTCGATCGAGAGCAGCCGGTCACCCCGAACTGAACGCCTCAGCAGTGGACTTGGTACACCTGCCCCGTCTGCGCCCCTTCGACCGAGCGGACATACGCGGTGGCGGCGCGTGCCGCCGGGACGGACTGCATGCCCGTGAAGAACGGCCCGTAGGCCGGCAAGGACTCCTCCAGCACCGTCGGGCTCACCGCGTTGATCCGCTGCGGCGGGAGCTCGATCGCGGCCGCCCGCACGAACGCCTCGACCGCGCCGTTGGCCGCGGACGCGGCGGACCCGGCCACGATCGGCTCCTCCGTCAGGATCCCGCTGACGAGTGTGAACGAGCCGGTCGCGGCCACGTGCCGGACACCTTGGCGGACCAGCTCCAGCTGCCCGAGGGCCTTGCCGCGGAACGTCGCTACGAAGTCGTCCGCGGCCATGTCGGCCAGTGGCCTGAACACGGCGTCACCCGCCGCGACGGTCACCGCGTCCAACGGGCCGACCTGCGCGTACATCCGAGCCACGGCCGCCGTATCGGTGACGTCACAGATCAGGTCCCCGCCCGTACGCCCCACACCGACCACCTCATGGCCGCGCTCCGTAAACGCCTTGCGCACTGCGGAACCCAGCGTGCCGCCCGCGCCGACCAGAAGAATCCTCATAGCCCACCGTTCCATGCCTGATATGCGAACGCCCGGCCAGCACCGGGCGATCCCTGGAAGTACCCCAGGAGAGAGAAACCGGGCGAACCACCCGGCACATCCGACGCTACGGATCCCGCTGCGCATCCGGAAATGCCACCTGGGCAGCAACTATGCTTCCCGCACATGGATGTGGAATTGCGTCACCTCAAGGCCCTGGCTGCCATCGCCGAGGCAGGCACCGTCACGGCGGCCGCCGCCCGGCTGCACATGACACAGCCCGCACTGTCCCGGACGCTCGCCCAGCTGGAGGCGCGGGTGGGGGTCCGACTGGTCAACCGCTCCTCCCGGCACCTGGACCTCACCCAGGCCGGGGCGACCCTCCTCGGGCACGGGCGCGCCATCCTCTCCCACCTCGACGCGGCACTCGCCGATACCCGGGCCGTCGATCGACCGCTGCGGCTCGGCTACACGTGCGCAGTCCTCGGGCAGCAGACCGTACCGCTGCTGCGCTCATGGCGACGGGGACAGCCGCACGCGCCGCTCGAAGTCATCCGGCAGGACAACAGCACCGCGGGCCTGGCCACCGGCGACACCGACGTGGCGGTGCTGCGCACCGTCCCCGCCGACCCGCGCATCCGCACCGAGGCCCTCTACACCGAGGACCGGGTCGCCGCTCTGCCCGACGACCACCCGCTCGCGGCCCGCGTCCGGGTGCGCCTGGCAGAGCTCACCTCCAGCCGGGCGCTCCCACTGGCCCTTTGGCCGGACACCGGCACCGCCTCGGTGAACCTCTGGCCCCCGGCACAACGCCCGGACCGAACGATCGAGGTGCGCAACGTCGACGAGTGGCTGAACCTCATTGCCACGGGCGACGCGTTCGGAGTCGGCGCCGCGGGCACGGCGGAGAGCCACAACCACCCGGGGGTACGGTTCGTCCCGGTCGACGACGCGCCGGCCGCCACGGTCTACCTCGCCCACCCGGCCCACCCCACGCACCCGCACACGGAAGAGTTCCTCGCCGCGGTGCGGAAGGTGGTCAGTACGTAGGGACTTGCCTGGCAGGCCCTTGAGGCGGCCTCCTCGGCATCGCCGCGGCCCTGATCGTCGTGGAGTTCGACCGGAGGGTGTACGCCGAGTGACAACTGAGGAAGCTCGCCCAGGAACCGGCGTGCACACCAGGCTCTGATCAGGTACGGGTCAGTCAGCGTCCGCCGTGAACGTCACCTCTGTTGTATCGGTGGTCCTTGCACGGCGTCCGGGTGCGCCGTGCCACTGCCAGTAGAGGTTGGTGTGCGCGATCACCTGGTTCGGGGCTGGCGCGCCGTACTCGCTGAGGTCCTGCGTCGTATGTGCGTCGCTGACCAGCGTCACGTCGTACCCGCGGACGAAGGCCCCGTGAAGAGTCGAGCGGACGCACCCGTCGCTCTGGGCGCCCGTCACGGCGAGCTGGCCCACCCCGCGCTCGGCGAGCAGCGCGGTATTCGGCCGATCGGGCAGGGTCGTCAAGGGGAACTCCTGTCTGTCGTCACGGATCCTGTGTCGCCCACACAGTAGGCCCGGCCACTGACAGTGGCACGGCCGTACGAGCTGTAGGTCGGCTCATGCCAGGAGGACTCGCCGGGCCGTCTTCGGCCCGAGCCCAGGCCGAACAACAAGCCCAGGCCGAAAGACAAGGCCGCAAGCCCGAGCCGAAAGAGAAGGCCGCCGCCCGGACCCTCGTGGTCCGTGCCGGTTCCGGAGCACGGGCAACGCAGCTCAGTTCCCTGCTCGACACTCTGGTGCGCTCCCTGAACGCACGTCTGGGCGCTGACGCCGTGCGCACGATTCGCGTCCTGACACCGGGCAGGTCCGTAGAGCGCCTCCACCGGAGTTCGTGAGGGGCAGGACCCGGAGGCCGCCGGGCGCTGCTCGGTTCGGTATGCCCGTGGACCCGGCTCTACCGGGTTCGGTACGCCCGGAGGAAGGTCCGTACTCCCTCGACGACGAGTGGCCGGACGCGGGCGTCCTCCGCGGCGTTCGCGGAACCGAGCCTGTTGAGTGCGACGCCGAAGGCCAGCGCGAGGAACTGGTCGGCCGCGAGCCGTGCGTCGGGGACATCGAGCAGCCCGGCCGCGGCGAAGGCCGCCAACCGTTCGGCGAGCGCCTCCTCGGGGGTGTCGGCGAGGGGGTTCTCGCCTGGACGCGGGTAGCCGGACTGCGCCCTGACCAGTCGTTGCAGCGTCGCGTACTCCGCCGAGTCGAGCATGTCGGTCGCGATGCGCATCGAGAATGCGACCAGGGCGTCCTCCAGGTCACCGGCCTCGACGGGTCCGGTGGGTCCGGTGGGTCCGGCGGACCCAGTGGGTTCGGCGAGGGTGTCGTCGAGAGTGCGCCGGATCGTGGTGATCAGTGACTCGCCGACGCCGTCGACGACCGCGCGCAGCAGCGTCTGCTTGTCGCCGAAGTAGTCGTAGACCGTCCGCTTGGACACTTCGGCCCGGGCAGCGATCGCGTCGACGCTGGTCCGGTCGAAGCCGTCGGAGAGGAAGAGTTCCCGGGCCGCAGAGAGGATGGCGGCCCGCTTCCGCGTGGATCCCTCGCGCAGTGTCTTCGTGGTCGGCATGGGCACATCGTAACCTTCCTACACTGCACGGTGTAGTGTAATACTGGCTCGGTGCGCGGAGCACTCGTACACCCGCTCCGCCCGGCGGAGCCGTGCATGCACCAACTCGGGTACCGCTTCCCCGGGTTCACCCCGGCGGACGACCTCGGACCCGTACCCCAGCACCGTGCACACCTCGCCCCGCACGACCGGCCGCCGAGTCCGCGCCGGGCCCGGCAAGGCGGCAGCGCCATGCGTACGACCGACCCCTTGCCCGCCCGGCACTGACGGAAAGGACGTCCATGACCGCAACTCTGGCTCCCCCCATCCGCATCGGAAAGGCCGCTGTCGGGGCCCTCGGCATGCTGGCGGTCGCCACCGGCGCCCTGGAGTCGGTGGTGACGCCGACGCTCCCGCTCCTGCAGCGCGAGCTGAACATGAGTCCCGCCGAAGGGGCGTTACTCAGCATCGTGCTCCTCATCACCGGCGCGCTCGTCACACCGGTGGCAGGCAGGTTCGGCGACCGGTACGGCGGGAAACGGGTCCTGGTCCGGCTGATGGCGGTGGTCTCGGCCGGTGGCCTGGTTTCCGCCCTGGCGCCGAACCTGCCGGTCCTGCTGCTCGGTCAGGTACTGCAGGGGGCGATGGTGGGCGCGCTGCCCCTGTCGTTCATCCTGGTGCGCAACCACCTCCCCGCAGGAGAGTCGAAGGTGGCCATCGGGGTGGTCAGCGGGTTGTTCGTCGGGGGCGGGATGGCGGGCACGCTGGCGGCCGGGCCCGTGGCCGAAGGGCTGTCCCGGCACTGGATGTTCGCGCTGCCGACGATCGCGGTCATCGGGGCCACCCTGCTGGTGAACAGGCTGATGCCACAGGATCCGCCGGGCCGGTCGGACGGCGCCGGGGTCGACTGGCCCGGCCTGGTTCTCCTGAGCGGGACGCTGATCACGCTGATGCTCGTACTGAAGCTGGCGCCCGCCCTCGGCGCGCGGCCACTCGTACTCGGCGCCCTCCTCGTACTGCTGGCCGCCTTCGTGTCCGGATGGATCGCCGTGGAGCGCCGTGCGGCCTCTCCGATGGTCGATCTGCGCATGCTGGCCCGGCCCGCGGTGTGGAAGTCGTGCGTGCTGACCTTCATGATCTGCGTCGGTACCGCTGTGACGATCCACCTCCTCCCGCAGCTGTTCGCACTCTCCGCCGAGGGGTACGGATTCGGGGCCAGTGCCACCCAGATCGGCTTCTTCCTGCTGCCGGGCGCCGTGGCCGCGTCGCTGGCCGGGCCGATCAGCGGGATCGGGGCGCGGCGGTTCGGCTCGCGCGCCGTGGTCACCACCGGAGTCGTCCTCATGGCCGCCGCTCTGTTCGCCCTGGCGGCCGTGCACTCCGAGGTCTGGCACCTCGTCGTCGGCAAGTTGCTGATCGCGCTCGCCAACGGCCTCTGCGTCACCGCGATGGTGACCAGCACCGCCACGTCCGTCGATCGAAGCGACACCGGCATCGCCACCAGCCTGGTCCTGGTGACCCGCGTGATCGGCTTCGCCGTGGGCGTGCAGCTCAGCGGCGCCCTGCTCACCGCATGGACCCCTGCCGGGTCGGACGTCCCGGCCGAATCGGCCTTCATCACCGGATTCGCCATCGCCGGCGCCGTCACGGCGCTGTCCCTTCTTGTCGTGCGCACCCTGAGCAAAGGAGTCAAGGAATGACCCGCACCGATCTGCTGACGGACGCCCCCGCCACCCGCGGGCGCACGGTCCTGATATCCGGGGCCAGCATCGCGGGGCCCGCCCTCGCGTTCTGGCTGAACCGCTACGGATTCGAGGTCACGGTGGTCGAGAAGGCAGGCACGCTCCGTCGCGGCGGATACCCCATCGACGTACGCGGCACCGCACTTGAGGTCGTCCGGCGGATGGGAATCCTGCCGCGGCTGCGGGACGCGCACATCGACCTGCACCGGCTGACCTTCCTCGACGGGGACGGCAGCGAGGTCGCCTCGCTCAACCCGCATGCCGTCACCGGCGGAGTCGCGGGACGGGACCTGGAGGTGCGGCGCGGGGATCTGACCGACGCTCTCTACACGGCGGTCCGTGACGACGTGGAGTTCTTGTTCGGCGACTGCGTCGAAACCCTCGACCAGTCCGGCCACGGGGTCGACGTCACCTTCCGCGGGGGCAGCAGGCGTACGTTCGACCTGGTCGTCGGCGCGGACGGGCTGCACTCACGCACCCGGGAGTTCCTGTTCGGCCCCGAGGAGCGGTTCCACCACTACCTCGGCCACTGCTTCGCCGGGTTCACCATGCGCAACACCTTCGGCCTCTCCCACGAGGTCGTGCTGTGGAACACCCCGGGCAGGGCCGCGGCCCTCTACGCCGTGGGGAACAACGACGAAGTGCACGCCTTCTTGAACTTCGCCCGCCCGGATCCGCCGTTCCACGCGTTCCGGAACCCGGAAGCCCAACGGGACCTGGTCTCCTCGGTCTTCGCCGACGCGGGATGGGAGGTCCCCGGCATGCTCGCCGCCATGCGCGAAGCGGACGACCTGTTCTTCGACGTGGTCAGCCAGATCCGCATGCCCCGCTGGTCGAGCGGAAGGGGCGCGCTGGTGGGCGACGCCGCGTACGCACCCTCGTTCCTCACCGGACAGGGGTCCAGCCTCGCGCTCGTCGGCGCGTACATGCTCGCCCACTCCCTGGCCGAACAGGACCACGCCGCGGGCTTCGCCGCGTACGAACACCACACCCGTGCGTTCGTGACCCTGAATCAGGACCAGGTCGGCAAGGGCGACGCCGCACTCTTCCCGAGCACCGCCCAAGCCCTGGAACAGCGCAACGACATGCTGCGCAAGCTCACTTCCCTGCCCGCCGCGGAGGGCAGACCGGCCCATTCGGCCCTCACCCTGCCCGAATCCACGCCCGTGTCGCCATGACGTGTGCGGACAGATGCAGCACTTCGTAGCATTCGGCGGCGGCCTCGGCCTTCCGTGCGATCGTTCCACAGGCAGAAGGGCGCGCGCTGATGGACCGGCGAGCCGTCGACTGCGCGTCCGCGGGGCCACCGGGGGACAGGGCCTGCGGGTTCGGGCGCTGGTCCTCTGCGCAGGGAGAATCGCTGTGGCAGTCGTTGGTCAGTGCTGAGGCCCGGCCGACTGCGGCCGCTGAGTACTCATGTTCAGGGGTCTCCGACGATTGCATAGGGTCAGGTGCCGGACCAGCCGTGTCCGTGGGCAGGATTGACGAGCGCTCAGAAGGCCCGCCACCTGTGGTCAGGCCGCGCGGGTGCTTCTCCCTGTCCAGCGGGCCGCTGTTGTCAACACCGTTGCCAGCAGCGGCGGTTCGCTGCGAGCGGGTGCGGCTCGGGCCGCTTTCCCGGTAGCGTCGGAGGTATCGATCCATGGAGGACTCCGTGACGGCACAGCCCCACCACGATCACTGTCCTGTCGGCATCCCGCCCATGAAGACCCTGGCCGATCTCCGGAGCGCGCTCGCGAGCTGGGGATTCCCCGGTGACCTCGCGGCCTTCGAGGGGGAGCTGGACGCGGCCGACCTGGACAACCTTGCGCAGTTCCGCGAGCTGACCCAGGCGTACCGGCACCGGGTGCTGCTCCGTTGTGACCCGCAGGCGGCGGCCGCGTTGGCCCGTCCTGCCGACGATGTACTGGCCGAGCTGCACCGCAAGATGGGCACCCGGTGACGCACGCCTTCTACGCCGACGCTGCCGAGAAGATCAGGACCGAACTGACCCGCGGTGAGCGGGCTGCTGTCGAGACGGTTCGAGCCTCCCTGGAAGTTGACCCCGCTCAGGGGCGCCGGCTGCCCGATGCCGGGCCGGACTCCGCGTCGTACGTCGTCGAACTGCTGCCCGAGGCGACCGGCGGGCGTGGGATCTCCGTGGTCTACCGGCACAGCGAGGAACTCGACGCCGTTCTGATCCTCTGGCTGATCGCCGGCCCCTGACCCTCGCGCCGACGTGGCCGCGGTGGCGCAGTTCGCAGCGGGGCGTCCGATGGTGCGGGACTGTGGTGGATCCAACGCCCGTGATGGCTCGATGAGTTGGGCCGAAGAGTGGGGCTCGTGCGGGGTGACAGGCGGCAGATCCAGCGAGTCTTCGTCCTCCAGGCACTGCAGGGACGATGCTGAAGTACGGGACGGACAGCAGGACGCCGGTCGGCCAGTTGCCGGGGCGCTCGCCGAAGATCTCGGCGAAGGTTTCCATGAGGACGTCGTTGGGTCGAGGTGCACATCCCACATGTGCTCCCCGGTCGGGGCGTGAAGGGCAGAGCACGGCGGCCGGGGGAGCGGAGCGCCCGTACGATCTACCCCGGCTGCGCCCGGCCGCCGACGCGGTAGCCGCCTCTCGTCGGGCGGCGGGCGGCGGGCGGTAGGCGACTGGCTGGACAGGGTGGCCTTGTCGGCGGGCTGGTTCAGCTGTTGCTGGCGACGTCGGTGAAGAGCCCCTTCTACGAGCTTCGTCCGTCGTTCGCAGGCACGGGATACCCGTACGGCAGACCGTACGGCACGGCCGGCACGGAGTTCTGCCCGAGCCTTTCCGTGCACTTCACCAGGTAGGCAGCAATCGCGCTGTGGACCGCCTGCCCCTCCTCGCGCAGTTCCCCCAGGCGGGCGGTTTCCACGATGCCGGTGGTCTGGCCATGAGCTGCCTCGACGAGGCGGAGGGAAACGTGCGTCATGAGGTCCGCCCATGGACGCTGGAGCAGGACGGGAACACCGTCGTGGGGGTGGGCGATCCCAGGGATCCGGTAGAGCGCTGTCGTGAACTCTCTCAGCTCTGCGCGGACCTGTTCCTCGTACTGCTGCGCATCCACGGCGCGCTCTGCTTCCAGACTTACGAGGACGCGCTGGACGTTGGTCCACCAGGCGCGTGCCGCAGCGCGGGTCGTGGCAACGACCTCGACGGCCAGAGCGGTGTCGGCTCGGGCCGCGGCAGCCGATGCGGCGTCATCGCGTCTCTTCGCCCGTTGGACCCATAAGGCCCCTCCGGCTCCGATTCCGGCGCCTCCCAGCCCACTGGCCATCGCAAGTATCGCTTCCGTCATCGCCATTCTGTGATGCTGGAGCTCAGCCCACCCGATGGCAAGGCGTACGTGACCCGCAACCGCCAAGGGTCACATCTTCTCGCTTAGCTGATCACCTGTCGGACGGTGAGCGCGAGGCTAAGACGTCACGGGTTCCAGCCGCAGCCGCCGGGTCGGCCAGGGCGGTGGCTCGGCCGGGCCGAACCAGACCCGGAAGTCCTCCCCGGTGCGGACAGGCAGCCGGGGAAAATCGTTCTCGGCGTGCTCGGTGCGGTGCAGCGCATGGCCCTGACCCAGGTGCCGGGCGGCGTACGCATCGAAGGCGGCAGGGTCCGTGGGGCGGCAGACGGACGCGGACACCTCACCTGCGCCGGGCGGAGGCGTGAAGCCCGGGCCGCGCAGCAGCAGGACGTTGTCGCTGTCGACCATGGTGGCGTTGGCCGCGTCGCAGTGCTGCCGCCAGACCGGGCCGGTGTAGAACGCCTCCAGCGCGTGCCGGCGGTGCGCCATGTCGGGGAACGCGCGCAGCCAGACGAAGCGGTCCGGGTCGTCCAGGTCGCGGAAACGGCCTCCCACGGTGATGCCGGCCGCCTGCTGCCCGACCACCAACTCGCGCTCGAACAGCTCGATCAGCGTCTCCCGGGCTCCGGGATGCAGGGTGTACTGCCGGAGTTCGACGACGCTCATGCGCCGGCCCGCCCGGCGGGGGTGAGGTCCATGGTCCAGTTGAGCTCCCAGGTGCGGCCGTCGTCGGCGGAGAACTCCTGCTCCCAGCGGGCAGTGTCCGGGCCGAGGCGGTACCAGGCGAAGTGCACTCGGATCGGCCGGCCGTTGTAGGTGTCCTCTCCGTGGAAATCGCCGCGGTCACCGGTGAAGGCTCCGACCACCGGCGGATCCAGTCGGCCCGTCCGGCTGTCGGACCAGTGGATCGACCAGCGCTCCGTCTCCCGGTCGAACAGCCGCAGGGTCACGCCCTGGCGGCCGAGGGTGGGAAAGGTGATCTCGTCAATGTTGCCGGCACCCCCGAAAAGCGGCCGGACCACCGCGTGACCGGGAAACTCCACCCAGGTGCCGGGACCCGAGTCGAGTGGTGCGGTGAGACGGCGGTTGGCCACGTCCCAGGAGCCGTGCAGGAAGTCGAAGTCGTCCATGCGCCGCAGGTTAGGGCCGATCTGCTGACATCCCCTGTCAGTGGATACTGAGCGCCATGCGTGCGAGTCGGCTGGTCTCCCTGCTTCTGCTGCTCCAGAACCGGGGCCGGATGACGGCCCGTCAGCTGGCCGAGGAGTTGGAGGTCTCCGTCCGGACCGTCTACCGGGACGTCGAGGCGCTCGGCGCCGCCGGGATCCCGCTGTACGGTGACGCCGGGCACGGGGGCGGCTACCGGCTGGTCGACGGCTACCGGACCCGGCTCACCGGATTGACCGCGGACGAGGCGCAGGCCGCGTTCCTTGCCGCACTCCCCGGCGCCGCCGCCGAGCTCGGCCTCGGCGAGGCGCTCGCCACCGCCCAGCTCAAGCTGCGGGCCGCCCTTCCGGCGGAGCTGCGCGAGCACGCCGAGCGGATCCAGGAGCGCTTCCTGCTCGACGCCCCCGGCTGGTACGGCGGCGCCGACCGTACGCCTCACCTGCCCGCGGCGGCCGCCGCGGTGTGGGCACGGCGGGCGGTGGTACTGCGGTACCGGCGCTGGCGGGCGCCGGAGGAGATCGGCCGGCGGGTGGAGCCGTACGGGCTCGTGCTCAAGGCCGGCCGCTGGTACCTGGTCGCCGACGGGCCATCCGGGATCCGCACCTACCGGGTCGACCAGATCCTCGAACTCCAGCCGCTGGAAGACGAGTTCGCCGTCCCGGACGAGTTCGACCTGACCAGGCACTGGAACAGCTATCTGGCCGACTTCCGCGCGCGCCTGCACGCCGGGGAGGCACTGGTACGGCTCACCCCGGAGGGCGCCCGCCGCCTCGGCGTCACATCCACCGGTGAGGGATGGATGGAGGCCCGGGTGCCCATCGAGTCGATCGATCACGCCCACGGCGAGTTCCTGCGGCTGGGCACCGACGTCGAGGTCATGGCACCGGTCGAACTCCGCAACCGCATCGCCGAGACGGTACGGACCCTTGCCACCCGATACGAAGGGTGGCCCCGGGCAGAGGCTGCTCCCGACCGGGACACCGTCGCCCTGGACATGCGCAAGACCGGCGCCGGAAGGAGCTGAGCGGCGGCGGGCCGTTGCATCAGGGGAAGTGCGGGGTTCCCGTGAAGGTGGGGGGATACTTCGCGACTCTCATGAAGCACGCGAAGCAGTGACATTCGGCTCAACTTGCGTGGACATCAAGCCATTTCGTGTACGGAGGGGAGAGCTTGTCGGGTGCGCCGTCAGATGCTCCCGGTATTCGGTGGCGCCCGATCGGCGGGCGCCGCTTCGACGTACATTCGACGTACAGGGGGAAGCACGATGAGACGTGGACGTCGTCCGGCCGGAGCGGCCGTGATGGGGGCCGTCGCCGTCGCCACGGCGGTACTGGGAGCGACACCCGCTGGGGCGGTGAGCGTTCCGAGCGCCGCCGCCCAGATGCCGGGCTTCCTGGAGCCGTCGGACATGCCGCCGGACCCCTTCTCCGCGTGGTACGGGTCGTCCGGGCCCTCTGACGGACCGTACTCACCGCTCTGTGCGGAAACGGTCCCCCTGCCCCAGGACAACATCTGGAACGCCACCTACAGCACTCCGGAGACGGCCGCGGGCTCGCAGGTGTCCGTTGTGCTGCTGACCGAGGCCGAGGCCATCGCCTTCGGCGCGCAGGTCGAAGCCGCCGTCGCGGGCTGCGAGGCCCGCATGGAGCAGGACCAGCCGAACCGGCCCGTCACCTTCTGGGACCACGGTCAGCTCAATGTCGAAGAGGGCGCCCACGTCTACGGCATTGGGTTCCAGGGCGGTTGGAGCTACCAGAACCAGCTCGTCTCGGTCGGTCGCGACGGCAACACCGTGACGGTCGTCAGCTGGGAGAGCAACTGGGGCAACCCGCCGGTCGATGCCTTCAAGGCGACCACTGTCACGGCCGTGAACAAGCTCTACTGACCTCTGCAGGATCTTCACCCCTGCCGCTAAGGACCCGGCGCCTCACCCCCGTCCTTGAGCAGCCGCACGTACGGCGAGCGGCCCAGCACCGTCCCGCACGGCCCGTTCCGGGGCGCGGGCCAGCGGACCGCAGCAAGGCTCTCGCGTATCCGAGCACCACTCCAAGAGCAGGTCAGGGCGGCGGCCAAGCCGAGGAAAGCAAGGGAAGAATGACTGGAATTCCCCCTTTCCTGACGGTGAGGAGGTACGACACAGTAGCCATTGCCCGATTTGTGGCTGCTGCCCGACTCAGCATGACCATTCCCGCCGAGTGCCCCTGCTGCTGAGACCGCGTGTCCACCGGCATGGTCGGCATCCGCGCGGCATCCTGGTCCCCTCGTGGCGGCAACTGCCCTAGACGCAGCCAACGAAGGACAGGAAGAGGACAGGGAATGGAAGACACGACACGTTGGATCCTGGCGTTCGACTCATCCTGCGGAACCTGTACGACGGTGTCATCCACTGTTGCCCGGGCCAGCGGAGGCAAGCTCGAAGTGCTGCCGCTGACCGACGCGGACGTACAGCGGTGGCGCGAGGAGGCCATGGGGGTCGATCCCGTGTGGGCGCCTACCTTGTTGCGAGTGGCCGACGGTGTGGCGCGCGCCTGGACAGGGCCTCGTATGACCCCTCCGCTGGTGCGGCAACTCGGACCGCGGGCGACCGGTCGCGTACTCGTGGCCCTGGGTGAGCTGCGTCGTTCGGCCCGTACCGGACAGCCACTGACCACCGCAGCGGACACTGCGGAACAGGAGCGCTCAGGCGTAAGCCGCAAGCGCTTCCTGCTGCTGGCGGGCGGCGTGAGCACGGCGGTCGGGATGACGATCGCGGGGCAGACTCCGGCCTTCGCGCGCTCCGCGCAGACGGACGCCCGGTCCTGGGTGGCCGCACACCGCAACGCGTTGCCGCGCACCTACGCCTCGATCGCGCCGCTGCCTTCGGCTGTCCGTCAGGCGGTACTGGTGGAGCTCGCCCCCGCCGAGCGCAGCCGGGTGTGGACCGAGCACCTGACGCAGTTCCGGGCCGCGCACCGGACGCTGACCGCGCAGCAGGACCGAGTGGTGCAGGAGGCACTGGCTCTGGCGAACTCCGAGGCCACCTTCGCGGGTGGCGAGCCGAAGCCGGGATCGCAGCTGCAACGCCGCGTCTCCGCCGTGGAATTGGCGGCGAAGGAGGCGTTCGGCATGGCCGACAGCGCCGCGCTGCTGGTGACCCTCGGGCCCGCCGACACCGCTTCGGCAGCCCGAGGCAAAGCGGCGGCGGGCCCGCAGGCCACCTGCAACTGCAGTACGACCTCCCAGTGGTGCACCGTGTGGGAAGGCCCCCGCTGTCAGTGCTGCTTCTGCGCCACGACCTCGGGCTGCGGCTTCCTGGGCATGTACCAGTGCAACGGAACCTGTACCAAGTGACGGGTGACGGGTGACGGGTGACGGGTGAGGGGTGACGAGTGATGAGTGACCCGTCACCCGTGACCCACTGACCTCAGTGACCAGTGACGTCTGATCGTCGCCGTTCCACAGCAGACGCATGTCCGGGGCAGCGGGCAGCTGCGGCCACCGGGAACCTCTTCGGGGTGCTGATGTTCCGGTGGCGGCGGTGTACCCCGGGCTCCACGCCCCGGCCGACGTTCTCGCCGGGGTGCCGGCCGTGCTCGACGGGGAGATCGTCGCCCTCGACGAGGAAGGCGGCCCCGAGTTCGAGCGGCTTCAGCCGCGGATGGGCGCCTCCCCGGCGAAAGCGGCTCGGCCCGTTGCGACGGCTCCGGTGCGCCTGGTGCATCTTCGATGCCCTGCCCGGCGGCACCGTACGAACCGGGGGTCCGTTCGAAGTCGTGGACCAAGGTGAAGAGGACCGCCGGCATGGTGGTCTGCGGGTGAGTGCCCGGCCGGGGGCGCTGTCCGGGATGCCCGTCCCGGGAGCGGCATGCTCGGTGTGGCCGTACCCGTAACTTGGCGGGACGCGGTGAAGGTGATCGTGCGAAGTCACCATGGAGATATGGGAGTTGACCTTCACGTTGCATCCACACATACTGATGTTCAGTGCAATGTCACATTGCAACTGCATCCTGAGTGCGTCAGCGATGCCTATGAACGACGCTTCTGAACAGGGAGAACTACCCTCATGTCCCGTATTGCTCTGCTCGCCACCGCGGCCGTGGGCCTGGCCTTATTCGGCGCGGCCCCGGCCACCGCCGCACACGCCCCCACCACTACTGCCACCACCGTGACATGCGGTCCGTCCGCTCTCCGGGTGGGCTTGTCGACGAAGGTGTGCGCCGAAGTCACCGGCAACAGTGTGCAGTTGTACGGCCAGTTGAGCCTGGCGGGCCCGCCCAGCCCGGGCTCCACGCTCCCGGTCAAGGACCTGACCACGACCCTCACGGGCAACGTCATCGGCGGCACCTCCCTCGGCCACCTGGTGCAGCCGGTCCGTTTTCAAGCCACGACCACCCAGGTCCATGGCGTCGGCGCCACCGTCACCTGCGGCTCGACCGTCCACGCCGAGTTCACCCCTTCCGCCTTCGGCTATCCCTCCAGCCCGGTGACTCTGGACGTTCCGGTCACCTGCTGACGAACGTCCGTCACCATGAGCAGGCTGCGTGTACGGAACCGGACGCGCAGCCCGCCCGCGGCAGCGAGGGCGGTTGCATTGAGCAGCCCTTGAATTCCCCGGTCTCCCGCGCTGCGCGGCAGATGGCCGGCCACTGGGAGAGGGTCCCGGCCGCGTGGTCCGCACGAACTTCCTCGGGGCCGGGCAGGCTGATACCGCGCGTCGGATCACGGAGGATGAGCCGTTCCTGGAGCAGAGCCCCGAACAGGCGTCGCAGGGCAACGTGGCGGTCCTGCGTCCGGAAGGCATCGGGGCCTCGCCGGCCAAACGTCGGACAGCGGCTTCGTGCGGACCGACTACGGGGGCAGGGCGTGGAATGAGCAGGCTGCACGCGACGAGGAAGGCGGCCGTGCGTGCGCCGCAGGCGCACTCCGCGCGTCGGGTGAGGGTGCGATGTCCCGTTCGTCGATCGGAGCCGCAGCCCCGACCCAGGACAGCAACACCCGCAGGGTTCCGGCGACTTGCCGCAGGCTCGCTGCAACTGGACCGGACGCCAGGTGCGCCGTCCCTCACGGTGGAGTCGGGTAGGGGAACTGCCCGAATGCCCGGCCGCTTACATGATCGACAGCGTTGTTCGGCGCTGGCAGGCTGGTGCGATGCGGATACCCAGACAAGCAGCCAGAGTCGCGGTCCTGGACCCAGCAGGGTCGATCTTCATGTTCCGGTACGACAACGAGGAAGTCGGCGTCCACTGGGCGATGCCCGGCGGTGGGCTGGATCCGGGAGAGCCACCGCTGCAGGCGGCTGTGCGCGAGCTGCGCGAGGAGACCGGGTGGACCGACATCGAGGTCGACGGCACCGTGCTGTGCCTGTGGGAACACGACTTCACCAGGGCCGGGGTGCCGGTTCGTCAGCACGAGCAGATCTTCCTCGCGCATGGTCCCCGCCGAGATCCGGTCGGCGATCTGGCTGCTTCGCACGCCGCAGACAAGATCCTCCGATGGAGGTGGTGGTCGCCCGAGGACCTGTCCGGTGACTCCGAGCCGTTGTGGCCGCCGCAGTTGCCCGCGCTGCTCGCCGACGTGCGGAGAGACGGTGCCCCGGCGACGCCCATCGACTTTGGCCATGTCCGCAACGGGGCGGTCGGCGAGAGCTGACCGTAAGGCGCATCTCAGGAGCCTTCCGTACCTTCGGCTGGTCTCGGCTGCGTAGGCACCCCGGTCTCCGGCGGTGGTTCGCTGCCACTTGACGGCGACAGTGACGGCGACGGTGATGTCGATGCCGAGGTGCCGGAGAGGGTACGGGTGAGGACCGCAGCGGGGTTGGATCAGCGCCTGCGACCGGACGCTCGCCACCGGTGCGGCCACCGTCGTCCCCGGCCACGGCCCGGTCACCGACCCCGACGGAATCCGCGCGGTCCGGGGCTATCTCACACACGTGGTGGAGCAGGCGGACGCCGCGTACGGACAAGGCCTGACCTTTACCGAGGCGGTCGAGAAGGTGGACCTCGACGAGTACGCCACCTGGCTGCCGGACACCTCTGAGCCCTCCGCGCGACGGCTGCCCCGCTGGGCGAGCACGATCATGTTCGTGCTCGGCGCCGGGCTCTGGGGAGGTGTGGGCAGCTTCTCCGTGCCCCAGATCCTGCTGGGCGTCATGATCAGGCAAGCGGCGGGCCGCGGGGTGCCGGTGCCCGCTGCGGTCGGCTGGGTGTTCGCCGCGTGGCGCACGGTGGGAGTGGTGCACGGTGGGAGGGGTCCTGCTCGTACCGTCCCCGTTCTTCGTCGGGGTCGTCGCCGGGGTGCTTGTCATCGTGGCGGCACGGAAGAATCCGGCGCGGCGCCACCCGCCACTCGGGCGGTGAGGAAGTCCAGGAGGGCGGTGTTGAAGCGTTCGGGCTGTTCGGCGCCGGGCAGGTGGCCCGCCTTCTCGATGACGGTCAGGGTCGCGTGGGGCACGAGGCGGTGGATCGCCTCGGCTGCGGCGACGGGGGTGTAGACGTCGTCCCGGCCGACGACGATCAGTACCGGCTTGCATACGGCGGCCAAGGTGTCACCGTAGTCGGGGCGTTCGGCCCGCCCGCGCAGTGCGGCGGCGGCACCTTCGGGGTCGGTGGCCCGCATCATGCCCAGCACCTTCGCGGCCACCTCCGGCAGGGCGGTGACGTTGTAGTCGGCGAGCATCTTGTCGATCACTTCGCCCGCGTAGCCGTCCATGCCATCGGCCAGGACCCGGTCGGCCAGGCCGTTGCGGAACGCCTTGCCCTCGTCGGTCTCGGCGGGGAACGAGGAGTCGGACAGGACCAGGGCACGCACCCGGCCGGGGTGGCTGCGCTGGAGTTCCATGGCGATCTGGCCGCCCATGGAGACTCCGCCGACCACCGCCCCCTCGATGCCCAGGTGGTCGAGGAGAGCGACGAGGTCGTCGGCGAAGTCGGAGAGGTGGACCTTGCCAGGGGTGACGCTGCTGGCCCCGTATCCGCGCAGGTCGGGGGTGATCACCCGGTACCCGGCCCCGGTCAGTGCGGCGGCCTGGGGCTCCCACAGGGTGCGGTTGAAGGGGTGGCCGTGGATGAGCAGGACCGGCAGTCCGGTCGAGGGGCCGAGGTCGTCGTAGTGGATCGTGGCACCGCGCAGGTCCATGGCATTCATGCCGCCGACCCTATGCCGACCTTCCCCTTCCGTATGCCGATCTTCCCCATCCCCATGCCGATCTTCCCCATGCCGAACGGCCAGGTCACAAGCCCGCGTTATGACCATTCACTAGTACCCGGATCCTCCGCTCTTCGGGACCCTGGGGCCGACACCCCGTACCACCCGGCTCACGCCTCTCGGCGTGCCCCCACGAAACGAGGACCCATGCGCATATCCAGACCGGCCCCCGCCTTCCTCGCCACCGCCGCGACCGTAGTGGCCCTGCTCTTCCCGACCGCAGCAGCAGCCGCCGCCGCCACGCCCGCCCCTTCGCCCACCACCACCCAGTCCGCACAGGACAACCAGCCCATCATCGGCGGGGGTTACGCCACCAACGCCCCCTGGGCCGCCCGCCTCCTCTCCAACGGCAGAGAGACCTGTTCGGCGACGATCATCGCCCCGACCTGGATCCTCACCGCCAAGCACTGCGTATCGGGCGGCGGTCTCTCCTTCCGGATCGGCAGCCTCGACCAGCACAGCGGCGGCACTCTGGCCAACGGCGTCCAGACGTACACCCACAGCTCCGACCTGGCGCTGGTCCGCCTCGACCGGTCGGTGCAGGGCACCTATTCCCCGCTCGGCCAGCCCGGCTCGGTGCAGGTCGGGCAGAGCGTCCAGGTCTTCGGCTGGGGCGCCACCTCGCAGTGCGGCTCCGAGATCAACTGCCAGTCGCGCTATCTCAAGGTGGCCAATGTGACGGTGACGGGCGGCTGCTCCGACGCGTACGGCGGCTCGGCGATCTGCGCCCGGCGCGGCAACGGCATCACCGCGGGCGGTGACTCCGGTGGCCCGATGACGGCGGGCGGCGTCCAGGTCGGTGTCGCCTCCACCAGCGACCGGCAGACCACCACGGCCTACACGAACGTAACCGCGTACCGCTCCTGGATCCGGTCGATCGCGGGCGTCTGACCGGGGTTCGGACACAGACTCCTACTGAGTGTGTGGGGCAGTATCACGGCGATACATCGTGTACTGGCATTCCCGGCACTGCGTGATGGGAGGTGCCGGACGGAATCAGACCCCTGGCGCCGCATCCTCACCGGCCCGCCCGACGGCGCCTCTCATCACCACGAGCCGAGGGTGCTAAAGCACCATGGATTGCCGTGAAACAGCACCAAACACTCAGCCAGCTTGCCCTTTATCCTCCGGCGTCGAACAGCGCGTCGAACAGTGCGCCGCACAGGCTCACTCACCCGGGCATTCGCCGGACAGGCGGACAGCCCCCGTATGAGCATGCGTTCCGTCACAGAACCGCACTCGTACGAAGGCCGCAGGGGGTGAGTCCGCTGCACCACGATGCCCGGCCCGTGGCATTCGGCTTCACGTCCACTTTCGGGAGGACTCCTACGGGTGCCTGACCCGGCGCGGTGACACGTTGTTCGAAGTCACGGACGCGATGCTCTGCGAGTACGGGCCGGTGACCTCGCCGGTCGCCCTGACGCTGTTGGCTGAACACCGGTGTGGGCACGGCGCGTTGCACGACGCGCTCGCCCAGGGCTGGCCGCATCGACGCGGACAGGCTGCGCAAGGCGGTGCTGCCGCAGTCGAAGGCCGCCGACGGGTGCTGGTCCTGGCGGTCGATGTCTCCGCCCGGTCACCGGTTCGTATGCGGGCAGGTACCCGTCCCGGGCCGGATCGCCCGTCAGGTACGGCCCCTTGTGTGTCCATTTCCGCGTCGCTAGCCTACGGTGTGTCACTTCTCGATTACAGGGGGTATATCTTGCAGCGTAGAACTTCCATGTACATGGGCGTGGTCGCCGCGATCGTGGGGCTCGTGTCGGTCCTACTGCCTGCCAGCTCTGCCGCGGCGCTGGGCAACAACCGCACCGTGCAGCGCAGTTGCGGCTCCAACTACATCTCCAGCGGGTTCGACGGCACCGACTACTGGGCCCAGACCGTGCGGGCAAGCGGGAACTGTTCGGGCCGCTTCAGTCTCAACTTCGAGATGAGCGACGGGCGTTGGATGACACGCACGTACTACACCTCGCACTCCGCGTACCGCGCGATCAGCCCCTCCTTCGGAAAGGTCAGCCATGGGCTGCACTGGGGCTGCGACAACTGCAACGTGACGAAGTCCTGATCGCATGAGACGGCTGCCTCCCCTGGTCTGCCTGCTCGTCCTGGCGACCGGTTGCGCGGCGGAGGAAACCTCCGGTTCCCCGGCGTCCAGCCAGAAGTGGGCGCTGGGGGACGGAGAGGTGACACAAGCGGAGTACCACCGTGCGGTGGACCGCTTCGCCAAGTGCTTCACCGACGCGGGCTTCCAGGTGAGCCAGCGGAAGCAGAGTCCCATCGACGGGCGCACGCTCCTGTTCGACCTCCTCCCGGGCAGGAGTCCGGTCAACGTCGAGGACTGGAACAGAGCGGTGGAGAGGTGCAGCGAGACCCATCTGTCGCACATCGAGCAGCAGTACGTGGAGTCCCACAAGCACGTACTGGATCCCGCACTGCGCACGGCCGTACAGAAGTGCCTTGCGAGCAAGGGCATTCGTGCGACCGGCACGGAGCGCAACGCCACGGAACTTGTTGCCAGGTCGCAGAAAGAGCCGCTGCCCGTACTGAAGTGCATCGACGACAGTGCTCGTAGAGTCTTTCCCGGCCTCCCCGCAGACCTGAAGATTCTGTACTGAACACCGACGTAGCACCCACTTGATTTCCGCCCGTCACGGAAGAGTCTCCTGACCAGTGGCGTCGAAAGAGGGCGCAAGTTCGGTGAGGGCCGGAGTGACGAAGACCGCACGGAGCCGTACGGCCGGACGTGACGGAGCGAGGCCTCTGGAGGGCAGGTCATGCGGGAGAAGTGATCCAACAGCCGGGGATCGGTGAGGTCGTTGATCACCGTGTGTGCCCCGGCCCGGGCAAGGTCCGCGGTGTTCGTGCGCCCCGAGGCCATGGCCAGAACGTAGACGTTGTTGGCCAGGCCGGCCGCGACGTCGGCGGGTGTGTCGCCGATCAGCAGCACGTCCTCGGGCCGGACCGCGGTGTGCAGGGCCTGGCTGGTGCGGGACAGTGCGGTGCGTACGAGGACGGGCCGGTCATCGTGGTCCTCGCCGTATCCGCCCAGCGGGAAGCGGATATGGGTGTCGAGCCCGAAGACGAGCACGGCGCGTCCGAGCGCAGCCACGGTGACGCGTCGACCGCGAGCATCAGGCGCCCGCCCTCGAAGCGCGGCAGGGGCATGCCGGCCGCAGGGTCCGCAACCTGACGACGTCGATCCGGCCGCGGTTGAGGGCTCGTACAACGCGCCGTGACCACAACGGTGTTCGGGTACCAGCGTCAACTCCACCGGCGAGGTGACCGGACCGTCGACACACAACACCGCGTCGGTCAGCTCGAACAACTCATCCCGTCGGGCAGCCAGGCACTCACAGAACTCTCCCCGCAAGCGCGACGCTTCCGCGAACGCTTCCTGCCGGGCATCGTGATGCACCAGACTCACCCCGACTCACCCCTGGCGTCCCGTCGCATGTGATCTTGTCGCTGTCTCATGAGACGTTCTCGGATCTGTGCACCAGGGACAACGTCAAGTGAGCCGGGGCCTGATACCTGCTCCTCAGGGGTCCGAGCGCTGGGCCGTACCGTCCACCGAGACCGCCCAGAAACGCAGATCTGGGTGTCATGCGGTCCGGTGGCAGGATTCCTCGCGATCATGGCTTTCAGCGCCAACCGTGACTGGTCTCTGCGCGAGATGATTCCCGCCTACTGTGGGGTAATCCTGGGCATCGCCCTGGGGGTCGTGGGCCACTGGAAGGCGATGCGCGGCTTCATGACGTGGCGTGCGGAGAACCCGGGCAAGCCTGATGACGAGGGGCCAGGTGTTCCCTGGATGCTGCAGATGGCGTTCACCCTTCCGGTTCTCCTCGGCGGCGCGATCTGGTACATGCACACTTACTGAGGTTTTCTCAGGGATCATCGCCAGGCATTGTTGAGGACGAGGGCGGCTTGGGTGATGGCGCCGATCCGGCTGGGGCTGAGGGTGACGTGCTGGAGGGTGCGCCAGCGTTGTTTGAGTACGGCCATGGCGCGTTCGCCGGGGAAGCGCAGTCCGCGGAGGAGTTTGTTGTAGGTCTGGTTGCCGAGGCCGATGTCTCCGGGCAGGTCGGGGTGCTTGCGGAAGGGTACGTGGATGCCGCCGCCCGCGCCGAGGTAGCCGATGTCGGCCAGTGTGGGCAGGCCGTCGCGGGCCGCCCGGTAGAGGTCGGGCAGTGCATGAATGCGGGCCGCCGCCAGGTCGTGGGTGTTGCCGGGCTCGACCTCGGAGACCCACAGGGGTGTTCCGTCGGGTGCGGCCAGGAACTGCACGTTGCCGGCGAAGTGTTTGATCCGGATCGCGTACCGGAGATCGGTGCCGCGTTCGGTTTCTCCCGCTGTGCGATCGCATCGGACGAGGGTGCCGTCCAGGACCACGAAGGGCAGGCCCTCTTGTCGGCACCGTTCGAGGACTTGCGTCAGTTCCGGTGCCTGCGCCGCCAGGACATCGATGCCTTCGTGAAGGTACCGGTAGCCGGTGGCCTGGGAGATGTCCGCGTCCCGGGCCAGGCAGTGGACACATGCATGGTCGCGGAACCAGCGCAGCACGAGCACCGCCTGCCGGAACGGACCCAGTGCTCGCGTTCCGCCACGGGTGCCGATCATCCGTCGGTGCCCTGCGAGCAGACGCGCAAGGTACTCGACCACGGGACGCGGGAAGTCGGGCATGGCACGATGAGAGACCACGTGAAGCCTCCTGAGACGGGCAGGGTCTGTCGCAAGTCCCGTCCTACCAGGGCTTCACGTGCTGTTCAGGGGCGTACAGGCCACCCAACCGAACCACTTCACTCGCTTGCTGAGAAAACCTCACTGACCTCATCGGTTGATTTCGAGGTGCGTCAGAATGAGCAGGGCGCGCAGGAGATGGGTGGCGCGGGCGGGATCGGTCATTTGAACAGCCCTACTCTCTGGCCCCATTGAACCGAGCCGAGGAGGCTGCAACGGTGGCAATACAGGGCTGATATGCGTCCCCGCGTCGAGATGCGGAGGTGCTGTGCGACGGCAGGACCGGCGAGATTCGTATCCCGCTGTGCCTCATGCACGTGGATACCCCGCCGGGGGATGTGGACTTCGTTCTCAGTGGCTCGGAGGTGGCCGTTCGCCTGGAACGGCTGACCTCGTCGGTGGGAGGGGAAGCGCGCAGTGAGCGCGCCGGGCGCGGACGGCTTGCGCCGCCCTCTCGCGCCGTATCTGCTCAAGCGCAGTTCCGGCACTGTCTCGCACAGCGGGCAAGCGGCTGGCAGCTGCGCCGGGTGATGCGCTGCAACTGAAGCGGGAGACGTTGGCGGGCAGCTTCCCCGAGACGGGAAGGCCCGCCTCACGGCGCTCTGCGATCGTGTCCGCGATCTTGGCGGCCTTCCGCATGTTCTTCAACCAGCTACCCAGCGGCCTTCCTTCCCGGACCGCCGTCACCGGCGGCAGCAGCTGCCCGTGCGCTTCCGTCCAACTGCGCGCACGTTGAAGCCACGGCAAGCCCCTGAGGTACGGGCCTGCTCGTACCCCAGGGGCTTGCCCGCGCGCTCGTGCCGCTCGGTACGCAGGAGACGTGGACGCGTACGGACGCGGAGTGCGCCCCGACGTTCAGGCCTTCGCCCGCGTGGCGAGCCACCCCGCCATCGCACGGACACCGATGCCGATGGCCTTGGTGTCGGGGTCGAAGGCACCGTAGTGCGGGACCCCCTCGGTGATGTCGGCCCCCGGCCGCCGTACGCCGAGGAAGGAGTACGTGCCCGGGATCCGGTCCAGGAACAGCGCGTAGTCCTCGCCGTTGAACGGGAACGCGGCGTGCATGACGGTCACGCCGTCCGGGCCGAGGACACGGCGCAGGTGCCGCCCCAGAGCGAGTGCGTCGCGCTCCGGGCAGACCATGGCGGGGAAGGGGGCCCGGTCGAAGTCGACCACGGCACCCTCGTACTTCTTGGCCAACCCCCGAACGGCCTCGCGCACCTCGACGTAACGCTCCTCGGGCCAGCAGCGGAACCACACGGAGACCGTGACCTGCCCCGTGTCCTTGGCCTTCGCCGCCCCGGCCGAGACGGTGACGAACCTGGCCAGCGGCCCGTCCTTGATCTGTACGTCAGCGACCATCTTCTCCAGACCGGCGGACGTCTCCGGGGGTGCGACGGTGCTGAGCCCCGTGATCTCGGCGGCGAGCCGCTCGGCCCGAGCGAGCGCGTCGGCTCCGTTCACCTTGATGACGGTCCCGTCCTGGCCGGGCAGCCCACTGCCGGGGGTCACGGCGAACTGCCCCACGGGGAAGGGCCCGCAGTGCAGGGCGTGGATCTCCTCGGGCGCGTAATCTCGCAGCACACCGGCATCGATCATCGCGCGAGCCCCCTGGAGGGCCTCCTCTCCCGGCTGGAAGAAGAAGACGACGGTGCCGCTGAGGCGGTGCCGCAACTGCGCGAGGGTCTGCGCGACGCCGACACCGACGGCGGTGTGGATGTCATGCCCACAGGCATGGGCGGGCCGGGTGGCCTCGGGGAAGATCCCCTCCTTCGGTACGGCGTCCATGTCGGCGCGGTAGGCGACGGTACGCCCGGGCCGTGCGCCCTTCAGTACGCCGACGACGCCGAATCCGCCGACCCCGGTGGTCACTTCGAGCCCGGCGGCGCGCAGCAGATGCGCGACGATCCGGGACGTGGCGACCTCGCCCTCGGAGGTCTCGCTCTTCGCCGTCTCCGGATAGGCGTGCAGATCGCGCCGCAGTTCAACGAGGCTGCCCTCGACGCGCCGGACGACGGCGTCGATCGCACCCTGGTCAAGGGGCCCGCGCTGTTGGCCCACGCCCTCTGCGGCGGCGGTCCCGGCGGGCACGACGACACCGACACCGGCTGCGGCGGTACCGCCGAGCAGGGTGCGGCGGCTGAGGACGGGCTTGTTCGGACGGGTCATTCTTCCCCCCAGGGCAGTGGTCCGAGGGCGCAGCTGAATCACCGGCCCACGTGAAGCTCGCCGTAGTCAATCAAGAGGCGCTTCTCTGAGCCCAACTGCCCCCGCCGTAAAGGGAACTGAGGGATAGCACTCCGTATCGCCCCGCCGGTAGCAGCGGCGATCGCATCGGCGACGCGCCCCACGTCGGCCCGGAGCTGTTCTACAACGGAGCCGTAAGCGCCCACAGTTCGTCCGGAACCGACCGACGCGACAGATCAAGCCCACTGAGCACCGTCTAAGCGGCCCTGGTGATCTGTGGTGCGGATTGGGCGGGTGCCCCGGCAGTTGGGAAGGGGCTTCACGCCACCGTCGACCAGGCACTCACCCGGCGCGCTGCCGCGATGACGCCAGCCACAGCCCACACAGGCGAGATCGCTCAGCAGTCCCTGCGGCATCATCCGGCAAGTTCTGGCCAAAGCCTGCCAGTGGCTCCTTGCAGCGTCACCGGTTTCGGGGGTATACGCCCGCCTCGGTCAGCGCCACAGTGAAAGTTCCGGCCTGAGAGGAGAAGGCGACATGGGGTTAGGGCGATTCGACAGGGCCCGCTATCTGTGGCCCGGCGGCCGATTACCGTACACGGTCGACAGCGAGGCGTTCCCCAACGGCTCCGCCGCTCGTACCGCGATCAACACCGCGCTCCAGGCGTGGAACGCCACCGGGGTGATCTCGTGTGTGCCGCGCGCCGAAGGTGACCAGGATTTCGTGGAGTTCGAGGCGGCCGTGGGCCAGTGCGCCTCACAGATCGGCCGGAAGGGCGGCCGGCAGCAGATCGTGTGCGCGTTGCCCATCGACGCGACCGGCGTTGCCGGCGGGCACATCGCCGTTGCGTTCCAGACGCCGCAGTTGGTCGCGGGCGCGTTCATCGACAACCGCGGTGTCTTCTGCGTCTCCTGGGCCGGTTCGGACGGCCGCTGGCATCCGCCTGCCTCGGTGGGCAGGCCAGTGGCTCAGCCCGGCTCGCCAGTGGTGCTGCGCCATCAGACCGACAACCTCCTGACCGCGGTGTTCATCGGCAGGGACCGGACCCTGCATGTGGCTTGGGTGGAGGGGACCGGCCCGTGGCACGAGCCGGTCTCCGTCGGTGGGGTCACCGCCCCGCCGGGGGCCGGGGTCGCCCTGGAGAAGCAGACCGGCAACCAGCTCACCGCGCTCTTCATCGGTGACGACGGCGCGTTGAGCGTGGCCTGGGTGGAAGGCACGCAGGCATGGCACCCGGCGGTGGCCGCGCTGCCCTCGGGGGCCGCCCCCGGGGCCCAGGTGGCTCTGTGCCGCCAGGACAGGAACCTGCTGACCACGGTCTACGTCGACACGAACGGCGCGTTACGGGTCGCCTGGGTCGAGGGCACGGGCGGCTGGCAGGGCACGGTCCGGGTCGGCGGGACCGCGATGGCACCGGCCGGGGCGCATGTGGCACTGCAGCGCCAGACCGGGAACATCATCACCGCCGCCTTCGCGGGCGCGGACTCGGCCCTCAACGTGGCCTGGGTCGTGGGGCGCGGGACGTGGCACGACCCGGTTCCCGTCCAGGGAACCCAGGTGGCGCCGGGCGGCGCGATTGCCCTGACCCCCCAGTACCCCGGGCAGCTCACCGCCCTGTACACCGGCCCGAACGGCCGACTGCACGCCTCCTGGGTGCTGGGCACCGGGCAGTGGAATCCGGGCGGCGATATCGGCAGCCACCAGGGCAGGTCCGGCGGCGGGGTGACCGCGGCCACCACCAGCCCGCTGCCCGGCAGGTGGGTCACGACCGCCCTCTTCCTGGACACCGTGGGTGCGCTGTCCGTGGCCTCCGTCGTCAACCAGGGGACCTGGAAAGGGCCCGACCAGATCGGCGGGGACTTCGGCGCCGGCAGCATCATCCACGAACTCGGCCACTCGGTCGGGCTCTTCCACGAGCACCAGCGCCCCGACCGGGACAGCCATGTCACGGTCAACGAGGGCAACATCCAGCCGGCCGCGAAGGCGGTCAACTTCGACATCGTCAAGGGCGAATTGACGCTCGGCGCCTACGACTGCCAATCGATCATGCACTACGGGCCGTCCGGCTTCGCCATCAACCCCCAGATCGACACGATCACCCCAAAACCAGGTCACCCCTGTCCGAACATGGGACAGCGGCAGGGCCTTTCCGTCGGCGATCTCGCCGCCATTCGGCTGCTCTACCAGGGCAGCCCGACACCGGGCGGTGCGGGCGTCGCACTGGCGCAGCAGATTCCGGGCGAGCAACTGGACGCCGCGATGTTCGACGCCCAGGGAGCGCTGTGCATCGGTTGGGTGGTGGGCAGCGGCCGCTGGAATCCGCCCATCCCGGTCAGCGGCCCGGTCGCCCCGCCCGGCGGGCAATTGGCCCTGGCCCAGCAGAACTACAGCTCTACGTCCCTACCACTGCTGGTCGCCGCGTTCATCGGCAACGACCAGCGTTTCCACGTCAGTTGGGTGGAAGGCAAGGGGAGCTGGGCCCCACCGGTCCCCATCGGCGAGGTCAGCGCCCCCGCCGGGGCACCGGTCGCTCTGGCACAGCAGACTCCCAATCAGCTCACCGCCGCGTTCATCGGCCTGGACCAGCGTATCCATGTCGCCTGGGTGACCGGGCGCGACCAGTGGTCGGCCCCGGTGGCCATCGACATGCCGGCCCTGGGCCAGCCGGGTGGTTCGATCGCGCTGGCCAAGCAGACCGACGATCAGCTCACGGCGGTCTTCATCGGCGCCGACCAGAAACTGTATGTGACCTGGGTGGTCGGAACCGGCTCCTGGCACCGCCCGGAGCCGGTCTCACCGGCCCAACTAGCCCCCGCGGGAGCACCCATCGCGCTGGCCAAGCAGTCGGACAACCAATTGACCACTGCGTTCATCGGCACGAGCGGCGCCGTTCACGTCGCCTGGGTAGTGGGCACCGGCGGCTGGCAGGGCCCGGTACCCATCGGCGGCGAGTCGGCCGGCTCGCCCGGCGGCGGCATCGCCCTGGCCAAGCAGACCGACGACCTGCTCACCGCTGTCTTCGTCGGCGCCGACCGGCGGATGCGGGTGGCCTGGGTGGCGGGCACCGGCGGCTGGCAGGGCCCGACGGCGTTCGGCGGCGCAGTGGGGGTGCCACCGGCCGGAGTGGCGCTGACACGGCAGACCGCCGACGTGCTCACCGCGGCGACGGTGGACGGCGCGGGCCGCCTCAACGTGGCCTGGGTGGTGGGCACCGACGGCTGGCAGGGCCCGGCACCCGTCTGAACCACCCCCGCTGTCACGAGCGCAGAAAGGAACCTGGCGCAGCAGTTCCTCGTCCGGGGCAGGCAGGTTGGACACGAAGCTCGCCAGGACCGCTTGGCGGTCGGCCTCGCGGTCCAGCATCCGGCGCATACGGTGCGCGGCGAGTCCCGCCGCGCCCGTTGTCGCCGTCCAGCGGACCACCCGGCCTGTCCGCTCCCGGGTCACCACGCACTTGGCGCGCAGCCGGGTCAGGGCCGTCATCACGGTGGTGCGGGCGAGCGCACCACCCACCTGCTGACGCCATCAAGCCGCCGTCACGGGGCCAGGAACAGAGCACACGGCCGCCAGTACGTGGACTTCCAGTTCTCCAGGGCCGCGTCGACCGGTGGACGCTGACAGGTGCGCGTTGTCCAGCACGATGGTGCAGGGCCGAGGGCGCTTGAAGCCGGGCGGCGGCTCACTGAGTCGGTCCGCGCCGCCGGGCAGGCGGGCGATGTGGGTGCAGACGAAGTCGAGCGCCATCGCCGCGTCGATCCGGTGCTCGACCGTGGTCCACAGCAGTTCAGGCCCGGGGCCGGTGCCGTTGAGCGCGCCGAGCACGTCGACCCGGCGGTTCTTGGTGTCCTCGCGTTTGCCCACGACTCGTGTTCCGGTGCGGGCCGAGGTGCAACCGGTCGGCAGGGTCGGGGAGAATCCGAATTCGTCGAGGCAGTACAGGTCCTCGACGCCGACCTCGGACCTCAGCCGCACAGCCGCAGACCCTCCAGTCGTGCCCATGCGGCGGCCTGGAGGGACGGGTCGGCCTGGTGCCGGATGCTGTCGCGGGTACGTTTCCAGCGGAAGCCGTCCTGGTGCAGCAGCACCGACAGCCACGACGAGTCGAGGACGACACCGCGTTCGCGGTGCAACCACTCGGCCAGTGTCGGCAGCGTCCAGATCTCACCTCGCGCCGCGGCCCCATCCAGCATGTCCTCCGGGGCGTCAAGGTCCTCGCGCCCCCAGCGCGGCGGACGCCCCGGCCGCGCGGCGTCCGCCAGAGCCTCGAACCCTCCGTCGAGGAAACGGTGCAGGGCTTTGCGCACCGTGACCACGTGTCAGTCGAGGATCGACGCGATCTCGGGCGCGGTGCGGCCCTGGGCCGCGAGCCGCACACAGTCCAGCCGCATCCGCTCGGTGGGTACCAAGACCGCTTGGTCACCACGTGAGGCACCCCCCTACTTCTCGGTGCGGATTCGCGGATGCCGAGGCCAGTCGCGGAGTGCGCGCACCCTGTCGTACGGGGCACCACGCGCATGGCGAGGCATCTGGCCTCCGGCTTCGCCGAGGTGGCTGTGCCCGGCACCACGCGAGGTGGCGCGTGCGGTACCGGGTACGGTGCAGGGCCTGTCGGACGGTCGGTTGACGGCCCTGCAGCACAGCCACAGCTGCATTCGCAGCCGCTGCGGCCCTGACCAGGGGGTTCCGTTGGCCAGGGCCACTCTTCTTACGCCACGGTGAGGACGGCCTTGCCGCGGATGCGGCGATCACGCAGGTCGGTGAGGGTACGAGCGGCCTCGGCCCAGTCGGCGACCCTGCCGATCTCGGGGTGCAGGCGGCCTTCGGCGACGAGCCGGACCAGGACGGCCAGGTCGGTGCCGTAGGGCGTGTCGTCGTCCATGTAGTGGAAGTGCCGCAGGGTGGCGGACTCGGGACCCGCGAAGAAGTCGAAGAAGTTCAGGGTCACCGGGGTGCGGCTGGCCTGTCCGAACCAGATCAGCCGGCCGCGCCGGGCCAGTCTGGCGAGCGCGACGGGCAGTTCGGTGCCGCCCGTGGACTCCAGGACGATGTCGTACGGTCCCGTGGCCGCCGCCGCCTCGTGGACGACCTGGGCCGCGCCCAACTCGGCCAGCCGGGCGCCGCGTTCCGGGGAGGCGGTGACCGCGGTCACCTCGGCACCGGACGCGGTGAGCAGCTCGGTGAGGTAGTGCCCGACTCCGCCGGAGGCGCCGGTGAGCAGGATGCGGGTGCCGATGACGGGGCCGGCGGCCCTCAGCAGCCTCAGGGCGGTCAGGCCCGCGAGCGGAAGGGCGGCGGCGGTCACGGCCGAGACGGTGTCGGGGAGTTCGGCCAGGGCGTCGGTCGGAACGGCCACGTGCTGCGCCCAGCCGGCGGACAGCGGGTGGCCCACGACACGGGTTCCGGCACTCGGCCCGGAACCGTCGGCGGCTGCCCGGACGACCACGCCGGCGACGTCCTTGCCCGGCCGCCAGCCGGGCTGGGGAGCTTCGAGCTGGAAGGTCTCGCCCCGGTTCACCGAGATGGCCTGGACTTCGACCAGCGCCTCGTGGGGCTGAGGCTGGGGAGGGTCGACCTCGTCGAAGGTCACGGGGATGTCGGTACGGCCGGAGGGGATCAGCGCTTTCATCGGTTCTCTTTCTGGGGCGTGGTCTTTGACAACGGTGGTGGCGAAATCGGCGTTCGGTGGACTCGGACGTTGCGGCCCGGTGGGGGCCCGCGGGAGGTCCCCGGGAGGTCCCCGGGAGGTCCCCGGGCGGTCCCCGGGCGGTCCCCGGGCGGTCCCCGGGCGGTCCCCGGGCGGCCCCCGGGAGGTCCGCGGGTGTGCGGTGCTGTGGCGAGGGATGTTCAGACCGCCTCGATCACCAGGACGCTCCAGGTGAACCCGGCGCCCGCGCTGAGCAGAAGGGCGACGCGCCCCGGCTCCAGTCGCCGGTCTTCGTGCAGTTCGGCCAGCGACGCCGCCGCATCACCGGCTCCCAGATGGCCGGTCCGGCTGCCCGGGGTCAGGACATCGAGGTGCGCCAGCCCGGTCGCGGCGACGCCGGGCAGATAGGCCCGGTCCAGCACGGTGCGGCCCAGCCTGGGCAGCACGAGGTGACTGATCCGCGGGTCGTCGGCGCCGAGCCGTGCGTCGTCGAGGGCTCCGAGCAGAGCCCGTCGCACGCTGTCCGCCGCGACGGTCTCGAAGACCGTCCCTCCACCGTCCGCCAGGAACGCCTTCTTGGTGCGGCGGACGTCGACGCGGCTCCCGTGGGCGCGCGGGGCAGGGGAGAAGGCGTCGTGCCCGCGGTGCATCGCCTCCAGTGCCGGCGCCGGGACCGTGTGCAGGGCTCTCAGGCGGTAGGGGCCGGAGGAGCGGTCCAGGATCCAGGCCGTGGCGCCGTCGCCGTAGGCGACCCCGAAGTCGCCGCTCCAGCGGTCGAACCCGGGAGAGGCGAACCGGTCGCCGGTCGTGACCAGCGCGGACCGCAGCCCGGGGTCGGCGGCGAACCGGACGGCCGCCGTGTCGATCGCGGCCGCTCCGCCGTTGCACATCTGCTGGATACCCAGCGGGAGGGCGTTGTCGGCGCCCGCCCGCTGGGCCACGTAGTGCGCCGGGGACCAGAAGTCGTGGCCCTGGTGGTAGATCCAGGCGTGCAAGGCCACGCCGACCTCCGCTCCGTCGAGCCCCGCATCCGCCAGCGCCTTCTCCGCGGCCAGTACGGCCATTTCAGGGCCGGACAGGTCCTGGCTGACGGGCAGTTGCGCATAGCCGTCCGCAGCGGCGCGCCGGGCATCGGCACGGCTCTCGGCGACGGCGTTCTCCGCCGTGTCCGCCCCGGGCGGCAGCCAGGTCGTCGCGGCCCGGACGTAGGGCGCCGGGCTGTAGCGCATGCTCAGGCCTCCCGACCGGGGTACAGCGTCCGGTCGAGCACGTCCTTGAGACGGCTCGCCGCGTCCAGGCCGCCGTGTGCCCAGACGTACTGGTCGGGCCGGACGAGGGCCAGGCGGGTGCCCTGCGCCTCCCGGTCGGGACGCGGACCGGACGGCAGCGTGTCCAGCCCTTCGTGGAGGCTGCCTCCTGCGTCCAGGACCCGTACGTCGACCTGCTCCGGGTGGTCGCGCACGATCCTGGTGACGGTGTCCGCCACTTGGGTCGGCACAGCGGTGCCCGGCACCTGGACCAGCAGGGTGTGCCGCAGGTCGGACAAGGCGGTGCGCAACGGCAGCCGGGAGGCGCTTCGCACGTCCCATACGGACGTGTCGGGGGCGAGCGCGCCCGTCACGTAACGGCTCCGCCAGAAGCGCCAGCTGCTCCTGCGGATCTCCCGGCCGTCGCCGTAGACGTTGCGCAGGCCGGCCAGCCAGGGGATGAAGTCGTGGTTGAAGAGGTTCAGCCGCGAGGCCAGCCGGCCGGTGAGGTTGCGGGCCGCCTTGTGCTTCGCGTCGCGCAGCATCCAGCCGGAGGTCTGCAGGTCGGCCTGGCGGACCACGGCCCGTGCGACCTGGGTGCGCTCCTCCTCGTAGGTGTCCAGCAGCGTGTCCCTGGCCTCGCCGTGCCAGACCATGGCGAGCTTCCAGGCCAGGTTGTGGGCGTCGGTGACTCCGGTGTTCAACGCCTGGCCGCCCGCCGGGCTGTGGATGTGGGCGGCGTCGCCGAGGAGGAAGACCCGCCCCGTCCGGTACCGGTCGACGTGCCGGGAGTGCACGGCGAAAACGCTGGTCCAGTCCGCGTCGCGCAGTTTCAGGCCGCCGCTGCCGCGCTCGTCGACCAGCCGCTGCATCAGGTCGACCGCGGCCCGGTCGCCCCGCACGTCCTCCGGTTTGACACCGAGCGGCGCCGAGGCGAAGACCCGGGAGCGTCCGCCGGGCAGGCCCGTGATGACCACGATGCCGTCGGGGGCCATGAAGAAGTGGTACGCGTCGTGCTTGAGCGGTCCGTCCACGTAGGCGTCGACGAGCATGAAGGTGTGCGGGTAGGTGGTTCCCTCAAAGGTGCGGCCCAGCGTTCCGCGCACCGTGCTGCTGGCGCCGTCGCAGCCCAGCACGTAGGCGTACTCCTCGCTGCGCTCGTTGCCCTCCGGATCGCGCAGGACGGCGGCCACGTGGTCCTCGTACTGTTCGAAACGGACCAGCGAGGTGCCTCGCTCGACCTTGCCGCCGAGCCGGCCGAGGCCGTCGTCCAGGAGCTCTTCGACGTCCGGCTGGGTCAGGATGACCGGCTGGGTGCGTGCGGTGAAGCCGGTCCGGGCGATCTGCCGACCGTCGGAGTAGTAGTGGAAGGTGTCGATGGGGCGGCTGCGGCGGGTCACGTCCTCGGGATCGGCGTTGCGGCGCAGCACCTCAAGAGTGCGCGGCCACACCTGGAGGGCCTTGGTGAGCGGGGAGGGGGCGGGGGCGTGGTCGATGATGTGCGTGTCGACGCCGCGGCGTCGCAACTCGGCGGCACTGGTCAGGCCCACCGGCCCGGCTCCGACCACGAGGACGGGACGGGGATCGCGGAATGGAATGGCGGTGGCACGTGTCATGAAAGTTCTTTGCCTCAGCGGAAGGGTTCTTCGGGAAGGGAAGAGAAGAAGGGAGTACGGGGTGCGGTGGCGCGGCGTCAGCGGCCCCAGCGCAGCACCGTGCTGGCGATGGACATGCCGCCGCCGAAGGCGGACAGCAGCAGACGGTCGCCCTCTGCCAGGGCGCCGGAGCGGTGCGCGGCGTCGAGGGTGACGGGCACGGACGCGGCGCCGGTGTTGGCGTAGTCGGCGACCGTGAGGTGGACGCGGGCCCGCGGCAGGTCCAGGGAAGGCAGGATGTCCTGCAGCATCTGCCCGTTCGCCTGGTGGGGGATGAAGTGGTCGATCGTCTCGGGCGGGAGACCGCTCCTGCGCAGCACTTCTCTGGTGGACAGGGGCAGCCTGGCGGTGACGAAGTCGCGTACGGCCCGGCCTTCCATCGCGAAGAAGTGCGCGGCGTCCTCGTCGGACAGCCGGCGCGCGGGCAACCGGCTGCCGCCTGCCGGAACCCGGATGGTGCGGTGCAGGTCGCCGAAGGTCTCCATGACGGACGCGCCCAGGCCGTATTCCGCGGGCACCGGCCCCAGGACCACGGCTCCCGCGCCGTCGCCGAACAGCGGTGCCGAACGCCGGTCGGCGGGGTTGATGATGCGCGAGTAGACGTCGGCGCCGATGACGAGGCCGTGGCCTCCTTCCGGCAGCAGTCCGGCCGTGGCGTTCAGGGCGAAGAGGAAGCTGCTGCACACGGCGTTGAGGTCGAAGGACGCGGCGTTTTCGGAGCCGATCGCATGCTGGACGATGGCGGCGGTCGCGGGCTGCGGATGGTCGGGCGTGGAGGTCGCCACGACGATGAAGTCGAGGTCACCGGGGCCTATTCCGGCGTTCGTGAGAGCGGCGCGTGCGGCATGCGCTGCCAGGTCCGATGTCGCCTCGTCCGGTGCGGCGTAGCGGCGGGAACGGATGCCGGTCTTGCGCACGATCCACGCGTCGTCGACGCCTGCGGGAGCGGCGACCTCGTCATTGCTCACGACTCGCGCGGGCAGGTAGGAACCGGTGCCCAGGATTCCGACGGCGCTCGGGGCGGCCGGCTCGGGGGGCTCCAGAAGCCCGCCCAGGGTGTACCACAGACCGGTGCCCGGTTCTGCTGAGTCGGCGGTCGGGCCTTGGAAGCGGCTCGTGGGCTGCGAGAGCGACATGACTGGAGTGCTTTCTGCTGGAGGTGAACTGTCCGGGCGGGAATCCGCAGGAACGGAACCGCTTCAGATCAGGGGTACGGGCCCGGAAATGCCCGGCAGCCGGGACCAGCCGCGCTCTCGCACGCGCTCGGCAAGCACCGGGTCGTCCCCCACTGCCGTGGGACGGCCTACGAGTTCGAGCAGGCCCAGATCGGTGGCGTGGTCCCCGTAGGCGTGGCTCGCCGCAAGGTCGTACCCCAGGTCTCCGGCCAGCGCGCGGGCGGCTTCCGCCTTGGCTCCGCCGATCATCGGCCGTTCCACCTCGCCGGTGAGAATCCCGTCCGCCACCACCGGACGAGTGGCCAGCACTGTGGTGGCCCCGATGTGGGCGGCGACCGGATCCAGACAGGCGAAGAAGGAACCGGAGACCAGGACGGTGTCCAGCCCTTCCTGCGCGTGGCGGCGGAACGCGCTGAGCACCGGGGGGTGGAACAGACCGGCCTCCCGGAGGCGCCGGCGGAACCAGAGGACGCCCTGATCGGCCAGTTCGGCTGCGGCCACACCCGCGTAGTGGCGGTAGTAGCGGCGGTTCACTTCCTCGCGCGGGCCGCCCGCCGCGGCGAAGTTTCGCAGGCTGTCCATGGCTTGTCCGTACGCCTCGGGCATTCCCCGCAGCGCGCAGTGGAACTCCAGGAAGTCGAACATGCTCTTGGTCGTGATCAGCGTCTCGTCGACGTCGAAGAAGGCGGCGGACCGGGCCGGGCTCCGCTCCGCGCGGAAGGGTTCGGAATTCACCGGCCGACACCTGCCAGAGACCGGGGCTCGGCGGTACTGGAAGCAAGGAGTTCCCGGACCGTGCGCGAGGCGCGTCTTCCCTCCTTCTCTGCGATCAATTGGTGCTCGAAGGCGGTGAATTCGACCCGGCACAGGGCGGCTTGCCGACCCGCCTGGCTCACCCGGATGTCCGTGCTGAAAGCGAGCTTCCCGGGGTCTTCGGTATGGGAGCCGGTGATTTCGTAATCGATCACGGCGTCCAGCGGGAAAAGGAAGTTCTCGAACTGTGTGTCGAAGCTTTTGATGACGTAGTAGTAGCGCCTCTGCGGCCACGCCGATGCGTAGAACCGCTCAGTGACGGCCAGAAACATCTGCCGACAGGCCTCAATGATCACCATGCCCTGAACGTGCTGTCCCGTGGTGTGGTCCAGGAGCAGCTCGTTGTTGTCGTGCAGCCGCAAATCTGCCCGATAGTGCAGCGAGTCGACCTGCCGCACGCCCGCCACCAGGACGTTCTCCTCGCGATGCTTGTGCGCCTCGCCCCGCTGGGCGGGTGTGGGGAGTTGATCGGGTACGGATATTCGGTCCGCGGCGTCCAGCAGCGCGATCTGCCGGGATATGTGTGCCCATTCGTACACGCCCATGCCCTGGCCGTTGAGGAGAACCAAGCGGCATTCCGGGGCGCTGTAGCGACCCGTGCGCAGTTCCGCGAGGAAACCGCCGGCCGTCATCACGCCCTCGTTCGCAGCCAGGGAGGCGAAGCGGTCCCCGACCAGATAGAGAATCTCCATGCCTGCATCTGTCACTGTAACCATCCTCACGACTATCACGAACTAAGCAGCCCAGGAAGGGAGTTCAAAGAACCTCCCGTCCGCGATCAGGGTGCCGAACTTAGTCCGGACCTTTCCGTGAGGGCAAGGAGTGACACTCAACCCTGATTGGCCGACAGGGGTTTCGACTCGCCGATTCGACCATGGTTGGAATTCTCACTCGAATCCCAACTCCCCTGCGATGTATACAGAGTTGCCTGAGGCAATGACCGTAGGGAAGCGGGTGCTACGCCCGAAGATGTCGTGGATCCCCCTTCATGCGGACTTCACACGGAAGCAAAAGAGAGCCGAAAAGGGGCCACGGACAGCAGCGCTTCGGCCTGGCCGACAGCTGCCCGATCAGCTCGACGGGAAGGTCGCGCAGCACCCGGGCCAGGCGCATCACGGCGTGGCCCGCGGGCACGAGTGCCACGAACCTGTCGTCCGGCTGCACCACCGGCAGCGGCAGCGTGATCTGCGCGTACGGCAGCATCGCCAGCGGCGTCGACAGCGCGACATCCTTCCGCGTCCCGCCGCACCTGCTGTCGATCTGCCACCTGACGGTCACCGGCGTACGCACGCCTCCGCGCCCACCGACAACAACGCGGCCAACGACTCCGACACGGCCACCTGCACCGTCGTCTCCATTATCCTGGCCGGTTGGCTCGCCCGTCAGCCCGTCAGCCCGTCAGCCCGTCAGCCCGTCAGCCCGTCAGCCCGTCAGCCCGTCGCTCGATTCGTACATTGAGCGACCCGGGCGGTCGGGCACACCTACCCTCAGTGCCATGGGTGATTTCCTACCGCTGATAGTGATCTTTGGCGGCTTGGCCACAGTCCTTGCTGCCCTCGCGTGGCTTGCGCGCCACGTTCGTCGCCGCGGCACAGCAGGCGCGGCAGTCGGCGCGGCGCTGGCCTCGTGGGAGGAGGCGTATCGCGTGACCGCTCACGAGGCTCACTGGGAGATCAAGGCGCAGGCGGAACGCCAGTCCGCCGTGTTGTCGCCGGACGGCCACTGGTCGCGCGGCCAACACGAGGGGACAGCAAGCGCGAGAAACCGGCGGCCCTCTGCGGCTGGACCCCGCCGAGCAGGCATGAACCTGCGTCGCCTAGTACGCCGATGGCGGAAACGCGGCTGATCGAGCCGACGGCACTCAAGGTTTGATGGCACGCGCTCGACCTTCAGTAACACAGGACATTTCTGAGGACTGTTCGAGGTTGTTCGGGGCGGTGGATGGCGGTGGACGGCGGTGGGCCGCGGCTGCCAGGTGACCTACCAGGTGACGGGGAGTTCGATGGCGCCCTGGAAGGAGTCGCCGGGCTTGAACGGGATCTCGTCGGGCGGGACGGCTAGGCGCAGGCCCGGGATGCGGGTGAAGAGGGACCGCAGGGCGATCTCGGCCTCGGCGCGGGCGAGGCTCTTGCCCAGACACTGGTGGATGCCGTAGCCGAAGGCGAGGTGGTGGCGGGCGGGACGGTCCAGATCCAGGGCGTCGGGGGAGGAGTAGACGGTGGGGTCGCGGTTGATCAGGGACGAGGCGAGCACCACAGGGTCCCCGGCGCGGATGGTGCGGCCCGCTATGTCGATGTCCTCGACGGCCACGCGGTAGATGCCGTCCACGACGGTCAGGAACCGCAGCAACTCCTCGACGGCGGAGGGGTAGCGGGAGGGGGCGGCGCGCAGGGCGGCGAGCCGGTCGGGGTGTTCCAGGAGCGTGTAGATCCCGAGCGAGATCAGGTTCGCGGTGGTCTCGTGACCGGCGACCAGCAGGACCATGGCAAGGGGCACCAGTTCGTCGGGATCGATGACTTCGACGGCGGGGCGGTGCGGCCCGCTCACGTCGTCGTCGGCTCTGATGTGTCGGACGAGCAACTGGTCCAACAACCCGTCGATGTGACCGGTTTCGGAGGCAGGTCTGGAAGCGGACCTGGATGCGGACCTGGATGCGCTGCATTCATGGGATTCGTTGGATACGGATGTGGCTGCGCGCGCCATGCGGGACCGACGGGCCTGACGGGACTGCTTGCGAGCGATGAGGTCGGCCAGATAGGACTCCAGGTTGCTCCGGGCGGTCGCCGCCTTGTCGGGCGTACACCCGCGCAGCATGAGGCGCGAGTTCTCCTCGAAGTACGCGTGGTCCTCGTACGGAACCCCCAGCAGTGCGCAGATGACCCTGGACGGTATGGACAGGGCGTAGGACGAGACGAGATCGGCCGGTGGGCCCTGCTGGAGGACGGTGTTCAACTGCCGGTCCACGATGGCCTGGACGGGCTGCCGCAGCGCCGCGATGCGCCGCACACTGAAGCTGGGGATCAGCATGCGGCGCTGGCGGTGGTGCTGGGGGTTGTCGACGCCGAGCAGGGGCGTGACGATGTTCCGGAACTTCTCGAAGCGGGCGGTCGGTATGGGGAAGGACGGGTGGCGGGAGTCGGAGGAGAGGCGGGGGTCGGCGAGTAGTCGGCGGGCCTCGGCGTGGCCCGTCACTGCCCACACCGTGCTCCCGTCGTAGAACGTGACCCGGGCCAGGGGGCGTTGCTCGCGCAGGGGTTGGTAGGCGGCGGGAGGGTGATAGGGGCAGGAACGGTTCTGGGGATAGGACGGGTATGCGGCGACGTCGCTCACAGCGCACCTCTCACGAGTTCGCACGAGCTCACACGGGTTCACATGAGAACCTCTGAACCCGTCTGAACTGACCGGTTCCAGCTCATACGATGCGTATCAACATCGTCTATGCGGAATTCGGTCAGTTCGCGATCGGTCAGTTCGCGATCGCTTGGTTCGCGATCCGTGGCGAGCTGGGCCGAGGACAGGCCGGGCCGGGCCGCCCGTCCCGTGGATACCAGGAATCGAAGCCTTCGTCGTGCCACAGACCGTCCAGCCGGTCGCGTACCCACATCGCGGCCGTACCCCGGGGATTACCAGCACGCGCCCCCCCGCAGTCGAGAGCGGAACGTGCCCACCAGAGCGGGGACGGAGAGACACCGGTTCACTTCATGCCCACGGGGAGTTCTGGTGGGACTGCCCCAGCTCCGAGGCCCGGGGAACGATCATCAAGGCCGCGGGGAACGATCACCGAGGCACCTGCGTGCGGGCAGTTCAGCGCCTCCCGTGAACACCCCCGGTGGCTCGGTACTCCCGAGTCCGGGCACTGGGCCCGAGGCTGAGGTGCAGTCCGCTCAAACACCTCTCGTGTGTCAGGGGTTCCTGACACCATCGTGTCAGGACTCCCTGACGTGGGTGAGGAGTGTGGAACATGGGCTGGGTTGATGAGACCGGCCGGCACGAGGGCACTGTGGTCGCGGTGCTGTCGGACGGGCAGGAAGCTCCTCCGGTGGAGGCGCTGGGCGGGAGTACCGCTTGGTGGGACAGCGACGGCGCGGTGTCCGAACGGGCTGTTGGTGTGCGGGGTGCGTGCGACTGCGGGTGGCGGGGTGCGACTACGCACCCGGTGATCTGGGGTGATCCGGAAGCGACCGAAGGTCATGGAGCCAAGACCGGGCCGTTTGCCGACTGGGAGTACCACGTCCTCACCGTCGAGGGCGTGATTCCCCGCGACGTCGAGCAGATGCTCACCGCCCTCGAAGACCGGATTGCCGAGCTGTCACGGACGCGGCCGCTCACCGCCCTGCGCGCGGTTGCCCGCGTCCAGACCCTGGAGCCCGTGTTGGCGGTCGACACGGTGCGTACGGCGCGCGCGGCCATGGTGTCGTGGGAGGGGATCGGGGCGGCTCTGGGGTGCACCCGGCAGTCGGCCCATGAGCGCTTCGCCCGGCACACGCCGCCAGCGCAGGAGGGGGAGTAGACGCCTGAGAAGAGCATCAGCTTCGGTCTGTTCGGCGCGCCCGGCACCACAGGCGGTGACGCGGTCGCCGCCCGCCTTGACAAGCTCGCCGGGGAATCGCGGCGGCAAGGGGTCGACCTGCGCGTTCGCGGTGTCGGCAGTGGCCGCGACCGGCGCACGGGCACGGTGAGCTCCAGGAGCACGGCGGTCTGCGCTACGTCGGCAGTGTCGGTACCGGCTTCTCCGACCGCGACCGCAGCGACCTCGCCCGTCTCTGGGCGGCGGCCGCCGTCGCCGACTGCCCCTTCACCGCTGCCCCGGCCGTGTCCGGCGCCCCCTGGGTCCTGCCCCGCCTGGTCGCCGAAGTCCGCTACGTCACCCGCACCAGGGCCGGGCTCCTGCGCCATCCCTCCTTCCATCGACTGCGCCCCGACCTGGCACCCGAGAACACGTGACTGGTCGAGATAGATGTCACCTGGTCACGATGTCTGTCACCGGAGCCAGTTCGGCGGCTGCCATCATCGAGCCGGGACACGGTGGTTGGGACCTGGCCACGGGGCGTGGAACCACCGTCAAGTCCCCGGCGAGGTCGACCCCGGACGGGCTCTTCCGGCCCAACTCGGACCCAGCGAACGTCGACCAGACCGGTTCCGGCGAGCGTGGCAAGTCGCCGCCGGTGGCAACTCTCGGGCTGGACGCAGGCGCCGCGGGCACAGGCCGGCTCCGTCGTGGCTGCGGCGTTGAGGAAGAGAATGAACGTCCAGACTTGAACCGCAGACTTGATCAGGCCGATTCACAAGGCCTCGTCATTCTGAGTGTTCGAGGATCGCGACGGTCCCGGCGAGGCCGGGTGTCGCGACCCCGCGCCTCCGGGTGCGGGGGAGCAGGGCCCGGTAGGTGCGGAAGAGTCGGTCGCCGGCTTCCGGCTCACCCAGCGCCCCGGTTCAAGGTGGCGCGCAGGGACCCGAGCAGGTTGAGGGCCTGCGCGCTGGAACTTCCGGGCCCCGCCTGGTAGATGACCAGCTGCTGGCCGGGAGCGTCGCACACGTCGAAGGCCTGGTAGGTGAGGGTCAGCCGGCCGACGTCCGGGTGGAGGAGGTGCTTGGCCTCCTGGGTCTTGCCGCGTACCGCGTGGGCGTTCCACAGGCGGGTGAAGTCCGTGCTGTGGCCGGTGAGGGTGCGGACGAGCTCCCGCAGCCGGGGGCTGTCCGGGTCGAGCCCGGCCGCCTGCCGCAGGTGGCCCACGACGGCCTGGGCCGTGTGGCCCCACCGTTCGTAGAACTGTCGGCCCGCCGGGTCGAGGAAGGCCATCCGGGCGAGGTTGTCCATCCGCTCGAAGGGTGAGTGCAGGGCCTCGGCCAGGGCGTTGACCGCCAGGACGTCCAAAGTCCGGTTGATGACGAACGCAGGGGCGGCCGGGTAGCCGTCCAGCAACTGGCGCAGGGCGGGGCCGACCCGGTCCGTGGTGTGGGCGAACCGGCTGCTCGGCACCGTCCCCGCCAGCTGGTGCAGGTGCGCGTGCCCGTTCGGGTCAAGCCGCAGGGCGCGGCCGAGCGCGTCGAGGACCTGGGCCGATGGGTGGCGTTCTCGCCCCTGTTCCAGGCGGGTGTAGTAGTCCGCGCTCACTCCGGCCAGGACGGCGACCTCCTCCCGGCGCAGTCCGGCGACCCTGCGTACCCCGTGGCTCGCCACGCCGGCGTCCTGCGGCAGCAGGGCCGCACGGCGTGCGCGCAGGAACTCTCCCAGGTGGTTGTCGGTCACGCCCTCACCCTAGGCCGCGCCGGCGGAGCCCTGCCTGGGTGCACCGCACCCAGGCAAGGCACGTCCTGGTCGGTCACCCGCGTCCCGCCCAGACTCGGTCGGGCGGAACTGATCCGCATCCATCGACGAAGGGAGTCCGTCCTTGACGGGCAATGCCGAGAAGGGCAATGCCGAGAAGGGCCGTGCCGAGAAGGGCCGTGCCGATGTGGTCGGCATGTGGGTGACGGCGGACGGTCACATCCGCCAGGAGCTGCAGGCGGACGGACGGTACGACGAGGCCCGCGGCACCCGCCGCAGCGCCTTCACAGGCCGCTACACGGTGACGGGCAGTCACATCGACTACGTCGATGACACCGGGTTCACCGCCACGGGCGACATCCGGGACGGGGTCCTGTTCCACGAACACCTCGTGCTCCACCGAGAGGAGAAGCAGGCATGACGCAGACATCCAAGGTCGTACTGGTCACCGGAGCGAGCAGCGGGATCGGGGAGGCCACCGCCCGCCGGCTCGCCGCCGACGGCCACCGCCTGTTCCTCGGGGCTCGGCGCACCGACCGCCTCGACGCGCTCACCGGTGAGCTCACCGACGCAGGCGGCACCGCGGCGTTCCGGCGCCTCGACGTCACGGACGCCGCCGACGTCCAGGCCTTCGTGTCCGCCGCCTGTGAGCGCTACGGCCGGGTCGACGTCCTGGTCAACAACGCCGGAGTGATGCCACTCTCGCCGCTGGAGGCCCTGCGGACGGACGAGTGGGACCGCATGATCGACGTGAACCTGCGGGGAGTCCTGCACGGCATAGCCGCCGCGCTGCCCGTGATGCGGGCCCAGGGCGGCGGGCACGTCGTGAACATCGCGTCCGTCGGCGCGTACGAGGTCTCTCCCACCGCCGCCGTCTACTGCGCCACCAAGTTCGCCGTCCGCGCGATCTCCGAAGGGCTGCGCCAGGAGTCCACCGGAGACATCCGGGTCACCCTCGTCTCTCCCGGTGTGACCGAGTCCGAACTCGCCGAAGGCATCTCCGACCCCACCGCGAGGGAGGCCATGAGGGCGTACCGCGCAGTGGCACTGCCCGCCTCCGCCGTCGCGGAGGCCATCGCCTACGCCGTGTCCCAGCCCCGGCAGGTCGACGTCAACGAGCTCGTCGTCCGGCCCGCGGCGAGCGCCCAGTGACCGCCCACGGCTTCCCGTCGGTCGCAGTACCCCGCTTGCCCCCTGATCAGGTGGCCGACCCGCCCGGCTGGTGACCGCCGACGCCACCGGTCTCCAGGCGAGCCGGCAGGTCGCTGGACCACGAGGCCCGGGTCTGCCGACGGGGACGATACGGCCGACGAATATCTGCTGACGGCCCTGCCGGGGGTGGCCCGGCTCGCGGCGTCTGCGGTGAGCACGGGTGGCGGCCTCTGCAGCTGGAGTTGACCGTCCGGCACAACCTCTCCGGACAGTGGAATCACCGTTTGCTTGGGCGACAACCGGGCCGAAAAGTCGAGGCAGGTGACAACAAGGCCGACCATCTGGTGACAAGCAGCGTGACCACCGAGCCACTGAAGCTCAGGTCGGCCGCTGAACCGGTGTGTCCCGTCTCTGCCGATCTGGTCCCTGTCTCAGTTGAACGGGTCCGATTCGCTCGTCGTCTCAGACGATCTGGTCCGCCCGCTTGTTCGGGGTGGTGTGTCGCTCTTTTGGGTGGCGTCGCCGGGGTCCGGGCTGTAGGGCTGTACGGAATGCTCCAGGCTCGTACGTACAGGGCCGGGTCGGGCTGGCGGAGGTGCTCGTGAGCAAGGCAGCGGCGTCGGCTTCCGTCTGGGACTTCGCGTCGGATGTCGAGGGGAGTTCGTCGACGCGGACGGCATTGGACGTCTGGGCTCGCTGGGTCGGCATTGGGGTGAGTCCTTTGAACTGGCCTTTCCCGTAAGGCAGTTCCTCGCGTTCAAGGGGCAGAAGAACTTCACGGGTGACTACTGGGCTGCCACCTCGTGTTCCCAGGTCGGGTACGAATCGTGGGTCGAGCGGGACGCGGCCATGGCCCTGGATTTCGATCCGAGCCGGCGGTACGAACACTTCCGCCGCGAAGTCCTCCAGCCGGTCACGGCACCCGGCAGGCTCCTCCGGAGTCATATCCCAAGCGAACTACCAGAACCGAGCTGTGACCAGCCACCCAACAGAGTCCTACTGAACCCGGGGCATGGGGTTGTCCCCCGGGAAGGTGTAGGGCAGGCCCCAGCGCGCCCGGGCCGCCGTGCGCGTGACGATCTTCTCAGCAGCACTTGACACCAAGTATGTTGAGGAGTGATCACACATGATCGGCAACGGGAAGTGGTTCGCGGCAGCGGCTCTCGCCCTGGCCGCGACGCTGGCCCCCGCGGCGGCCGCGTACGCAGCACCGGGGACGACCGCGTCGGCCGGCGTGCCGGCCCCCGTCCGCGCGCTGGACCGGATCGCCCATCCGCTGCGGTCGATGGAGCCGGGCACCGGCACGGCCGATCTGCACGCCCTGGGGGTGATGGTCGGTGACGCCAAGGTGGTCGGCGTGGGCGAGGCCACTCACGGCTCGCACGAGTTCTTCGCCCTGAAGGACCGGATCTTCCGTTACCTCGTCGAGCAGAAGGGATTCACCACCTTCGCCCTGGAGATCAGCTGGTCGGCGGGCCTGAAGATCGACGACTACCTCCAGCGCGGCGACGGCGACGGCGACCGCGACGCGCGGCAGGTCGTGCACGAGGTGATGGCCGGATCCCCCTGGGACCGCGAGGAGTTCGTGAACCTCGTCCGGTGGATGCGCGACTACAACCGCCAGCACCCCGACCGCCCGGTCCACTTCTTGGGCGACGACATCGGCGCGCCCAGGCTCGACGAGCGGGTCTTCGACAGCGTCACTGACTACGTCCGCCGGATCCATCCGGAGTCCCTGCCGCGCCTGAACGAGCTCCTTACAGGACTGCGCCCGCTCGACGACGCCATCGGCTACCTGAAGCGGCCGCTCGCGGAGCGGCGGCAGAATGCGGCCAAGGCGCAGCACATGCTGGAATTTGTACAACGTCAGGGGTCGGGGGGCGGCGAGGACTTCGAGTTCGCTCTGCAGAACGCCCGCAACATCGCCCAGACCTACACCTTCTTGACCCTCAACCCAGGCGACCAGGCATCGTCGACCGCCATGCAGCGCTACCGCGACCAGGTGATGGCCGAGACCACGGCATGGTGGCAGCGACGCACCGGCGGCAGGATCCTGCTGTCGGCCCACAACGGCCACGCAGGCTACGCGGCGTCCGATCCCACGACGTACCCGAAGACCCAGGGCTCGTTCCTCCGCGACACCCTGGGTACGGACTACCTCGCCGTCGGCACCACCTTCGACCAGGGCTCCTTCCTCTCCAAGGACGATGCGCTCGGCGGCGAGTGGAAGAAGTTCACCGTCGGCCCGGCCGGGCCCGGCACGAACGAGAACACGCTCGATCAGGTCCGGTACCGCGACTACTACGCCGACCTGCGCAAGGCCCCTGCCGCCGCCCGCAATTGGCTGGACATCTCACGCCCGACATACAGCGTCGGCACGCAGTACCCGAACGACAAGACGCCTGAGATCGCCATCGGCAGGAGCTACGACGTCCTGGTCCACCTCCACACCGTTCGGGAGGCGGGCAAGCTGTAGCGCCCCGGCCGCCCCGGCCGGCGACAGCACGCCGGCTGCACGTGACGCCGTTGTGCGGGCGGTGGACGGGTACCAGCTGATGAAGCTGGACACCGTCAACGTGGGACCCGGCTCGGAGCCGGATCAGTCACGACGGGACACCACGGTGTTCGATTGCGTGGGGACGGTCTTTCGTGAGGCCGCGCACGCCGCGCCGCCGGACAGCGGTAGTAACGCTCCATCAGGTCACGGCCGAGGTCCGTGGTTGTCGGCTGTGCCCGGTGACGGTGCTGGTTGTGCAGCCGACTCATCGTTGCGGGACTTGCTGGTGTTCGACGGGATCGACGATGTGGACGTCGAGGAGGTGGCCGCCGAGGAGGCGGCCGCCGTCTTCGGCACGGTCGACCCTGCCCGCCGATCTCCCGCCCCGGGTCCTGGTCCGCCTCGCCAAGGCCCGCTGGCGCATCGAGCACGAGTGCCGCGAACTGGAGACCGCGCTCGGCCCGGACCACTTCGAGGGCCGTTCCTGGGACGGCTGGCACCGGCACGTCACCCTCGTGACCGTCGCCCACTTGTTCCTGACCGAACAGTGCACCGACCCCAAGGGCCCTGCCGGGGGCTTGACCGTCTACCAGGCTCTCGACCTCCTCCAGCACCTGCTGGCCATCTGGACGGGCCGCTGCCCGACCTGCCGCCAACTCGCCCCCTAGCAGCCCTACGACACCACCTGACAACGTCCAACTAGTTCGCGGGACATGCTGCTGACGGAGCGGCCCGTGTCGGCGAGGGCGTGCACGGCCTCGAACAACCGCCGTGCGTGCCGGTCGGCAGGAGCCTCTGTTTCTGCGGGTGCCGTTGGCACCCCGGCGAACACCGGTTCCGGATCCGGGAGTGCGGCGGGCAGGCAGCTGTGGTGGGCGGAGGCGACCTTCTGGACCTGACGGGACAGTCCCTTTGCAGGGCGTCAGGTGCACGGAGGCGATGCCCTGCCGGTAGGCGAGGGATCCGTTGCGGCAGACGACCTCGACGCCGGGATGCCCGCGCAGCCATCGGCCGAGCTGGTCGGCGTCCCGGCGTTTCCCAGAGCGTGAGCGGGAGACGGGGGGTGGCCTCGACCAGGAGGGTGCCGTAGGTATCGCCGTAGAGCGCGAAGTCGACCGCCTCGACCACCTGCTGGAGCAACGGTGTGCGCCGCTGGTAGCGGACCGTCAGACCCGGAACCTGCTCGGCGGACGTCTGCTTCGGGCAGGCCGGATTCTCGCAGTACAGACGCCGCACGCTCAGGTCGGTCCGGACCTCTCGGCCACCCACGGCAGCGTCCGCGAGCTGCCGCTCGTAACGGCTGTGGACCCACACACTCAGCGCCCCGCATCCCGTACAGCCCGCGGGAGCGCGCGCCCTCGTCCGGGCCCGGACTTGAGACAGGGGCTCAGGGGACGAGCAGACCGTTGGTGGTGGCGTGGGTCAGCTCCGGGCGGCTGAGGACGTCCGTGCTGTCGATGAACTGGTCGACGGTGCCGATGGTGGGCAGGGAGCTGATGTTCGGGTCGGTGATGCGGGCTCTCAGCGCCGCGGTGAAGCGTTCAGCGTGCAGGACTTGGAAGGGTCTGGTGTGGTAGGGCCGCGTGGTGGGGTCGACAGGGTCGGTGAGGCCGAGCTGGTTGTGTGCGGCCGCGACGGCCTTGTAGGCGTGGGCCAGGTGGTGCTCGCGGGTGTGCCAGTCGGTGGCGGCGAGGGCGGCGGTGAGGATCGGGGTGAGGGCGGGTGCCTGGGCGGTGCGGGCGAAGGCGCTGCCGAGCCATTTGCTGTAGGGCGGGTAGCGGCGCTCCATGAGCAGGCAGAGCCGCATCAGATCGCGTACCAGGCGGGCGGCGACGACGGCGGAGCCGAGTTCGTCGCCCACTTCGCCGCAGCGGCCGATGAAGGCTTCCTCCTGGGAGACGCGCTGCCACTGGCAGGCGAGCAGGTGGAGCCAGAGGTCGTGGGGGTACCAGTCGAGGTTGGCGCGGATTGGTGCGAGTTGGCCGAGTCCGTCGTGAAAGACGGCACCGGCGGTGACCTCGGCGAGGAGCTGAGTGGGGGTGGCCAGCCAGTCCGGCAGGGTGATGCCGGTACGCGGGTCGAAGCCCAGTTGCGCGGGGAACCAGGCCTCTGGGTCCGTGACTTCGACCCGGTGGTGGACTGGCCCTTCAGTGGTCCGCATGACCCGGATGTCCGCCTCACCGGTGGGGGCGAAGTGCGTCGGGTAGCCGCGGAAGGTCTTCGGCAGGCGTTCGGAGAGCAGTGCCGTGATCCTCGCACCGTGGCGGGTGACGTCCTTCGGGTGCAGGAAGATCTGCAGGCGGGGTCCCCACTCGTGGTCGGCGGAGCGGGCGGTGTCGAATCCGAGGACTTCCGAGCCGCTGCCGAGGCGTGCGGCGGAGTGCGTAACCCCGGGGGCGGCTTCGTCCAGCAAAGGCCGTACGGCTTCGCAGTAGAAGTGGTGGGAGAGTTCCAGTCCGGGGATGAAGGACGGCGTGGTCATGCTGGAGAGAGTGCCGGATCGACCCCTGACCGGTCGAAGGTATTTCGCCGTCCGGCAGGTTACGCCTGACTGCGGTTACGGCCGGTCCGACCCGCCGCCTGCGTCCGTGGTCGGCCGCCGCCAGTCATCGGCCGGCCGTAGGCGGCCGGACAACACCCGTCAGCGCATCCAAGAGCTGTCCGCAGTCATCGGATCTTGAAAGATTTCTGGTCTCTGTCGCCCCCGCTCCTGCGGCACCGGCTGAACCGGAAACGCGCCTCGACGGCCGTGGCCCTCGGCTTTCACACTACCGACCCGACCCCCATCGTGGCCCCGTCTGTGATTCCACCTCAAGTCCGGCAGCTACGACACCACTTGACCTGACCGAAGGTCCTTGAGCAGGTCAAGAAGTGCTACGGCGGTGACCGGGTGGTACTGGTCTGGGACGGCCTGTCTGCTCACCGGAGCCGCACGATGCGTGGCAGGGGCCGAACGAGCAGCACTGGCAGACCCTGGAACGACTGCCGCCTGCGCACCGGAACTGAACCCGGTGGAACTCCTGCCCCAATCTCTGCGGCCGGCTCTGCCGGCTCCTTGTCGACCGGCCTGCGACGCCCATGCCTGTCACGGGCCGGTTCTGTGCGCGGCCTCCTCGGGTGCCGACCGTGCGGGGCGCGCAGGGTCAAGGTGTGGGGGCAGTGGTGCGGTCCAGCGGAGTGGGGGAGGTGGCCGGCTCCTGCTGGTCCGGAGCCGGGTTGGTGGCCCGGTCCTGCTGGTCCGGAGCCGGGTTGGTGGCCCGGTCCTGCTGGCTCTCCTCCTTCAAGGCTTTCGTCTCGCTCTTCAGGATGCGCAGCGACTTGCCCAGCGCACGGGCGGTGTCGGGCAGCTTCTTGGACCCGAAGATGAGGATGAACGCCCCTGCCAGTACCAGCAGGTGCCAGGGCTCCAGTGCGTTACGGAGCATGTCGCCGCCGCCCTTCGTGATCGCCGTGAAGGCCGCAGGAGGCCGTTTCGCCTCGAATGTCTCTGCGGTCAAAATAGTTGCTACATTGCGCAACTGTAGCAACTGTTCAGTGAGTGGCCACGTACCCCGGGCAGGGGTGCGCGGCCACGAGGGTGAAGGTGCCGAGATGACCAGCAGCCAGCACGCGACGCGCGGACGCGATGCGCGCCGGGCGAAACATCCCGCAGAACGCCGGGCGGGCAGGAGCCGCACCAAGGGCGGGCGCAGGCGGCGCGGGCGCGGCCGGATACGGCTCCTGCTGGCCCTGGTGCTGTCCGTGATCGTCCTCGGCACGGCCGGTGCGGCCTGGCTGTACCTCAGGCTGAACGGCAACATCGACACCTTCGGCCCGGACGGCATCGCCCGGGAGAGGCCCGACGCCGCCTCGTCCGGGAGCAAGAACGTCCTGGTCATCGGTTCTGACGCGCGCACGGGCAGCAACAGCGCGCTGGGCGGCGGCGACAAGGACGACATCGGCCGCTCCGACACTGCCTTCCTCCTGCACGTCTACGCCGACCACCGGCATGCCGTCGCCGTCTCCATCCCGCGCGACACCCTCGTCACCGTGCCGTCGTGCCGACTCCCCGACGGCACGTGGACCAAGGAGAAGCGGGGCGTGATGTTCAACAGCGCCTACTCCGTCGGGCAGACCCCCGAGGGCAATCCCGCCTGTGCCCAGAACACGGTGGAGGAGCTGAGCGGACTGCGCGTCGACCACACGGTCGTCGTCGACTTCCAGGGCTTCGCGGCCCTGACCGACGTCGTCGGCGGGGTGCGGGTGTGCATGCCGAACGACGTGTACGAGCGCGACCTGAACCCCCACCGTCCCACGCGCGGGAACCGGGTCTTCGGCAAGGGCGTGCAGGAGGTGAAGGGGCAGCAGGCGCTCGACTACGTACGCCTGCGGCACGGCATCGGCGACGGGTCCGACATCGGCCGCATCAAGCGCCAGCAGGCCTTCGTGTCGAGTCTGTTGAAGAAAGTGAAGGAAGAAGGGTTCACCCCCACCAGGCTGCTGCCGCTCGCCGACGCCGCCACCAAGTCGCTGACCGTGGACCCCGGGTTGGGCTCCGCCGACAAACTGCTCTCGTTCGCCATGTCCTTGAAGGACATCGACCTCGGCGACACCAAGTTCGTCACCGTGCCCTGGCGGTACCAGGGCAACCGCGTCGCCCTCGTCGAACCCGACGCGTCCGCCCTGTGGGCCGCGCTCCGCGACGACCGCACCCTCGACGGCCGGGCCACCGGGAAGAAGAGCGAGGACGAACCGACACCGGCCCCCAGCCCCACTCCCGCACCCGTCTCCGGAGCGGGTGCCGCGGTCTCCGTGCTCAACGGCACCACCGCCGACGGCCTGGCCGCACGCGCCGCCGGGCTGCTCTCCGGGCACGGCTTCACCGTCTCCCGTACCGCGAACGCCACCTTCCGCAACTCCGCCACGACCACTGTTCGCTACGGCCCGGGGCGCGAGGCCGATGCCGACAAGCTCGTACGACTCCTGCCGGGGGCCACGAAGGCCGCAGTGTCGGAGCAGGGTGTCGACGTCGTCCTCGGGGCGGACTTCGCGGAGTCGGAGGCGAAGGCCAAGGAGGCACCGGAGCCGCAGGCCGCTCCGTCGCGGGCCGCGCGGGAGGCCAGGGCCGCCGACGAGGACGTCTGCTCCGATCTCAGCTACGGGTGATCCCGGCTCTCAGCTACGGGTGATCCCGGCTCTCAGCCACGGGTGGCTCCGGCTCTCAGCCACGGGCGGCTGCGGCGTCGGGAAGGTCGGCGCGCCGCCGTACGAGCCCGCGCAGGGCGAAGAGAGCCGCCGCATACCCCACGAGGACGGCGCCGACGAGCGGGTAGTACACGGCAGGCATCCCGCTCATTCCCAGCAGCGGCCCCACCGGTGACAGGGGGAGCAGCACCCCCGTCGCCGCCAGCGCCGTGGCGGCCCAGGGCACCACACCGGGTGTGCGGCTCTCCACCGCCCGCCTCCCGGTGCGCAGCATCACCATCACCAGTGCCTGAGTGAGGAGGTTCTCCGTGAACCAGCCCGAGTGGAACGTGACCTCGTCGCCGAGGCCGAACGAGCCGGGCAGGCACACGGCGAGCACGGCGAACGTCGCGAAGTCGGCCACCGCGCCCAGGAGGCCGAAGCCGGTGACGAACCGAAGGAGCGCGCGCGGGCGCAGCACGGCGGGCCGGCGCAGGGCGGCCGGGTCGGGGTGGTCGTGGGCGAAGGAGAGCTGGGCCGCGTCGAAGCACAGGTTCTGCACGAGGACCTGAGCGGGAAGCATCGGCAGGAAGGGCAGCAGCAGGCCCGCGACCAGCATCGCGATCACGTTGCCGAGGTTCGATGAAAGCGTGACGCGCAGGTAGGAGGCGATGTTGGCGCTGCTCGCCCGGCCGGCCGTGACGGCATGCTCCAGGGAGGCCAGATCCTTTGTCGCGAGCACCACGTCGGCGCTCTCGCGGGCCACGTCCGCGGCGCCCTGGGGGCAGCAGCCGACGTCTGCGGCGTACAGGGCCGGCAGGTCGTTGACGCCGTCGCCGAGGAATCCCGTGGTGTGCCCGGCGGAGCGCAGCGCGGTGACGACCCGCGCCTTGTGCAGGGGAGTGCAGCGGGCGAAGACGATGGTGTCGCGGGCGAGCGCGGCCAGTTCCGCGTCGTCGGCCGTGGCATCGATCTCCGCCCCGGTGCGTACAACGCCGGGCTCGACGCCGAGGTCGCGGCAGGCCCGGACGGCCGTTCCCGGGTGGTCGCCGGTGAGGACCTTGAAGGTGACGCCGCGTTCGGCGAGCCGGGCCAGTGCCGGGCCCGCGCTGGGCTGGACGGCGTCGGTGAAGGTGACGAAGCCCCGGAAGGTCAGGCCGCGTTCGTCGGCGGGGGCCACGGGCCGGGCACCGGCCCGGCGTTCGGCGGTGGCGACGGCGAGCACGCGCAACCCGGACGCGGCCTCGCGGGCGGCGTCGGCCAGCAGCGCAGCGCGCTGCCCGGCGGGCAGGGCACAGCGTTCCAGAACCGCTTCGGGGGCGCCCTTGACGACGAGGGTGTGCGAGCCGAGGGCGCCGGGCGTGCGCAGGACGGCGGTGGACAGGCGGCGCCCGGGGTCGCGGGGCAGGGCGGACACACCGTCGTACGCCATCAGTTCGTCGGGGTCGGCGACGTCCAGGAGTGCTTCGTCGAGGGCGTCCGGCGCGGGTATTTCGGCGAGCTGGAGGGTCCACCAGGAGTTGACGGCGGCCCAGTGCAGGACCCCGGGGTCCTCCCGGCCGCAGGCGTCCAGGGCTCGGGCGAGCACCGGGCGGTCCTGGGTGAGGGTGCCGGTCTTGTCCAGGCACAGGACGTCGGCCGCGCCGAGGTCGTGCAGCGCGGGAAGCCGCTTGACGATGACGCCGTGCGTACGGGCGAGGCGGGCGGCGCCCCTGGCCAGACAGTTCGTGACGACGACGGGAAGCATCTCCGGGGTCAGCCCGACCGCGACCGCCACCGCGAAGGGGAGCGTCTCCAGACCGCGCCCGTACAGTGCCGCGTTCGCCAGCAGCACCAGTGGCGGGGTGATCAGCAGGAAGCGGATCAGGGTCCAGGAGAGCCCGTGCACGGAACGGTCGAAGGCACTCGTCGACGGGCGTCCGGTCGCGCGGTGCACGGCGGCGAAGTGGGTGTCGGCGCCGGTGGCGAGCACGACGGCCGTGCCGCTGCCCGAGGCGACACCGCTGCCCTGGAAGCACAACCGAGGCTGCACGAACACGCCGGTGCCGGGTGCAGCGGGAAGGCCGTCGGCCCGGGCGGGGAGCCCGTTGCCCGAGGCCGGGAGGTTGTCGCCCGAGGTAGGGAGGTCGTTGGCCGACTTGTCGACCGGGGCGCTCTCGCCGGTCAGAGCGGCCTGGTGCACGCTCAGCCCCTGGCTGCGCAGCAGCCGTACGTCGGCGGGGACCAGGTCGCCGGGGCCCAGCAGGATCACGTCGCCGGGAACGAGGTCGTCGACGGGCACCTCCCGTACTCGCCCCTCGCACGCCTCGTCGTCGCGCCGCCGGGTGCTGACGGTGTCGGCGGTGCGGCCGCGCAGCAGGTCCAGGGCCCGGTCGGCGCGGTGCTCACCCAGTGACCGCAGCACGCAGCTCACCGCCACCAGGACGAGGATCACACAGGCCGTGCCCCAGGACGCGACCGTTGCCGAGACCAGACCCAGGAAGAACAGCACCATGGTGAAGGGGTCGCGCAGACTGCGGGCCAGCCGCCTCGGCCAGGAGCCGGCCCGCCGCGCGGGCGGAGTGTTCGGGCCGTGCCGTACCAGCCGCGCGGCGGCCGCCTCCTCGGTCAGCCCCCGGGGGCTGCTGTCGAGGGCGCGCAGCGTCGCGAACGTGGTCGGGGCGGCTGTGCGGTCGACCGGGGCGTGGGGTCCTGCGGTGGTGGTGCGGGACGCTGCGGTGCGATCAGTCACCGGCCGACCGCAGGCGACGTACCGGGGCGTGGGACCGGCGGCCGTCACGCTCCGCGAGGCGCTCGACCATCAGCCGGACCACCTCGACCACATCGCTGTCGTCGACGTAGTACACCTGTCTGCGGCCCTCGCGCCGAGCCCGCACGAGCCCGGCGAGCTTGAGCTTGGACAGGTGCTGGCTGACGGCGGGCAGCGCGCCGCCGACCCTCTCCGCGAGACCGGTCACGTCGCTCTCGCCGTGCGCGAGCGCCCAAACGAGGTGCAGACGGGCGGGCGCGGCGAGCAGTGCGAAGGCTTCGGCAACCTGGACCAGGACTTCTGGGGCGGGATCCTCGAACCTGCCGGAACCACCTGAACCTGCCGTCACCGTCGCTTCTCCCCGTACCCGCCGGCCCGCTGCCGGTGATCTGCCGAAATCCGTGCTCCCAGTCTAGGCGGGCCGCGGCAGGTGTCTCCGTACGGGATTGCCCGCGTCCTGCGCCTTCCGGTGTGCACCGTGGCGTGCGACCGTCACTGTCACCGTGCTCCCGACCCGCGCCCCACGGTACTGCTGCCACTGACTGCCGCGCCCCGCGTGACCCGCCTTGAGGCCTCCGCCAGATCTCATCGGCCCGGCGGTGGAGATCACGCCTCTCACCACATCCACCCGCATCGCGCTCGGCGCCACACTCCTACAGTGACGCCGCTGACCCTGTACCGGAGTTGAGGTGAGGCGCGCCGGTGTCCTGGGCGGCCCGTGCGAAGCCGCGTACGAGAGGGTCCTGGCGAGCCGACCGCCAGATCAGGCCCCACTTTCCGGGCGGCGCGTCACGCACCGGCACGAAGCTGATCCCTGGTCGCTCGTAGTAGCGCACTGTCTCACCGTGCACCACGCACACCGCCTGCTCGGCGGCGACGACGGCCAGGGTCTCCTGGAAGGTGGTCACCTTGGGACCACGCGGGACGGGTCGGCCGCTGGGCGTGTGGAACGGGTTGAGTGCCCCCTCCCAGTATTCGGGGACCGGTGGCAGGGCTTCGGGCACCGCCCAGTCGCCGAGGTCCTCAAGGCTGACGGATTCGCGTCCGGCCAGCGGGTGCGATGCCGCGGTCATCAGTACCACCGGCTCGGTCAGCACCACCGGGCCGACGGTCAGATCCGGTTCCCGCACCGGCAGCCAGCACGTCTGCAGATCGATGTCGCCGCTGCGCAGCGGCCCGAACGGATCGCTGAAATGGATCTCACGAAAGGTGAGGTCGCATGCCGGGTACCGGTCCCGGAAGAGCGCGATGGCCGGGGCCAGTTCGTGGGCATGCGGGCCGAACAGGCCCAGGACGAGCCGCCCGAAACCCGAGGCCGCGGTGGCCGTCGCGGCCTTGATCCCGTCGATGATCTGCCGGTAGCCGGCGCCGAGGTCGTCTCGCAGTTGCTCACCGAGGGGGGTGAGGCGCACATTGCGGCTGTCGCGCTCGAACAGGTCGCCGCCGATGCGCCGCTCCTGCTTCTTGATCGCCTGACTCACCCGCGCCGGCGATACGTGCAGCCGCTCCGCGGTCCGGCCGAAGTGCAGTTCCTCGACCAGCGTCAGGAAGATCTCGATGTCCCGAAGCTCCACCTCACCCTCCCCCCCAAGAGGCTTCATGCTAACGATCGGACATCATCTCGGCACCAGGTGGCATGCGTCGATTACCCAGCAGGTCATCGGCCTCAGTCGAAGAGCCTGCTGATGAGCTCCAGAGAGGGAGTTACGGGGGTCAGGGAGTGTTCCGGCGGCTCGACGCCCATGAGATTGCGGAGCAGGAAATCCCATTTACGGCGGTTGACGTGGTGCTCGTAGCCGATGAAGAAGTGCTCGGCGCCGGGGACGACGAGGAGCTCGAAGTCCTTGTCCGCAATGATCAGGCGTTCGGCCAGCCGCATTGTGTGGTGGACGTGGACGACATCGTCCACCGCACCGTGGATCAGGAGCAGCTTGCCCTGTAGCTCGGCAGCGCGCTCCACGTTCGAGGAGCGGGCCCAGGCGGCGGGGTCAAGACCGTCGTACGCCTCGGCGACTTGCAGGTGGAAGAGGCGGTTGTCGTGGTTCCCCGATTCGGCGACGCCCACCCGGTAGACGTCGGGATGGTCGAGCAGGGCGCGTACGGTCGCGAAGCCGCCGCCGGAATGGCCGAAGGCCCCCACTCGGTCGAGGTCCATCCAGGGCCGCTTGGCGGCCAGTTGGCGCAGTGCCGCGACATGGTCGTCCAGCGCGCCGGCCGCTGCGTAGTTTCCGTAGGACGCGTCGTGGAAGAGCTTGTCCCGCCCCGGTGTGCCGCGCCCGTCCATGGCGACGATCACGAAACCGAGCGCGGCCATCGCTTCGGCGTCGCAGCCGAGGATCCCGGGGTCGAACGCGGGTGACACCCGGGTGCTCTGTGGTCCGGGGTAGAGGCTGTCGAGGACCGGGTAGTTGCGGTCGAAGTGGAAGTGGTGCGGGCGGTAGAGCACCCCATGGACGTCGGTGACGCCGTCGGCGGCCTTGACCCGGAAGCGTTCGGGCGGGGTCCAGCCGGCCGCCAGCAGCGGGCCGATGTCGGCGCGCTCCAGGCCGACGAGGACCTTTCCGTCCAGGCCGCGGACGGTGGTGGTGGGCGGGGTGTCGACGGCGGAGGCCGCGTCGAGGAAGCAACTCCTGTCCGGGGCGAGGGTGACGACGTGGTCGAGGTCGTCGCGGGTGAGGATCGCGAAGCCGGTGCCGTCCAGGTCTGCACGGCACACCGACCGGCGGTAGGGATCGGCGGCGACCAGACCGTCCGCGGTGAAGCAGACCGTCCGCTCGTTCTCATCGACGTGCAGGATCTCCTGTACCGCCCACTGCCCCGAGGTGACCTGCACGAGGGGCCGGTCGGAGCCCGCGTGGTGGAGATACAGATGCCCCAGCCGTCACGCTGGGAATACCAGAGCACTTCGCAGCAGCACCCTGACGAGGGGCCGTTGCGCTGCCGGGTGCGGCTCGATGCGGGTCGGGCCGCTCTCGGTGAGGATCTCCTGCACTTCGCCCGTGGCGGGGTCGAGGCGGTTCAGTCGCAGCGTGCGCAGGTCGCGGGGTTGGCTGAGGTAGTACACGGCCGAACCGTCATCCGCCCACCAGGCCCAACCGGCGGCGATGGGCGACTGCAGCGGCATCAGCTCCGCCCCGGAGCGTGCCTGCACGGCCTGCCCGGTGCCGGCGTCGAGGATGACGTAGGTGCCCTGCGGCACGGCGAGGTCGCCGGGATAGGCGTATCGCTGAGTGATCACCCCAGGGACGCCGCCGTCGGCCGGGGCGGTCTCCACCAGATGAGTGCGGCGCACCCGGCGCTGATCGGTCAGGTGGGTGAGCACCCGGGTGGAGTCGGGTGACCATGCCACGGCGGGCGGCAAGTGGGAATCGAGTCCTAGCTTGTTCGGCAGCACCGAAGGGGCGAACGGGGCCGCCCCGTAGGCGAGGTCCGGCTCCCCGTCCTGGGTCAGCGGCCACTCGCGGCCGTCGGCGAGTGACCGCACCCACAGATCGTGGGCGCGCCGGAACACCACCTGACTGCCGTCTGGCGACGGCACCTCAAGAAAGCCCGGGGAGGCGGCCGCCGCCACGCCGGCCGCGGTGCCCGGCAGGTCTGCCGGGTCCATCTCCTGCCGGACTCCCGCTGCCGGGTCGACCAGAAAGAACCGGCATCCCTCGGCCGTATCCACCGAGTACCAGAAACGGGGACCGCCGTCGATCCAGTTCGGCCGGATCCGGCCGCCGCGCACCAACGCGGAACGGTTATGCCGCAGGAGCTTCTCCGCCGCCTGATATGCGGCGGCAGAAACGCTTTCCGGACCATCCGGCTTGGCATCCATCATGGTCATCGATACATCCCTCCGCAACACTGAGACATCTGACCTGACCAGCGTTCACCCTGATCAGGTGGAGGTTCAACGGCGAAGCACGCAACGACTGTTAACGTGCGGGTTAATGAAGAAGGCCGGGTCGACCTTCATTAATCGGCAGGTTAACTTTCCGTTCTCGATGGACCGTTGTTCTCGCTCGGGCAATGGCGAAAGCTGAGGGAGTGCGGCCAGGGATTTGCCGCGAGAAATTCGACGGGAAGAAGGATTAGTGATGAGTGACACCCGCAAGCTGATCGAGCGTTACTTGGAAATCTGGAACGAGACCGACCCGGTCGCCCGGCGGGCGGCGATCGAGGAAGTGTGGACCGAGGACGCGGTCTATGTCGATCCGCTGGTGGCCGCCGAGGGCAGGCCGGCGATCGACGCAGCCGTCCAGGGTGTGCAGGAGCAGTTCCCCGGACTGCTCTTCACGCTCTCCGGCGAGGTGGACGCCCACCACCTCGCCCGCTTCAGCTGGGACCTGGGCCCGCATGCCGGCGAGGCACTGGCGGTCGGCTTCGACGTAGCCGTACTCACCGACGACGCCCAGCAGATCCGCACCGTGCACGGATTCCTCGACAAGGTGCCCGGAGCCTGATCACACCTCGCTGTTCGGAGCGGCTGACCGACCGCCGCTCCGAACAGCGACCCCAGTCCAACCGCAACCGCTCCCGACCATTCATCGGCGGGGAAGCTACCGACCGGCGGGCCGCCTGATCGTTCGTGGATGGCCGCTGCCACGAGTGGGCGTCAGTCCGACGATCGAGCACGGCGGCTCTGTCCTGCCCACCCTCGTCGCGGAGTTGGAAGCGCCGGTCTCGACCTCACTGAGCGGCACCGGGACGGTCGGTGCAGCCATGGTCGGAACCTCCGAAATGTGCTGTGGACCGTCCGTGCATGCGGACGGCGGGAATCGGTGCCCACGCTGCGAGGAGTCGGCCAGAGCAGCGAGCGCCGCACGGATCCGCCGTGCCTGGTACGGGCGGCAGGACTCGTCAAGGGCGGCGGGAGGGCAGAAGGATCCGGCCGGCTGGTTCAGGTTCTTGACCGGGAAGCCCGGCGGGCGGAGTGATCTTGTCAGCGACCGGGACTGCCCGTAAAAGGAGGCGGTACGTGTGTGGATGCCGATGGGCGTGAGGCGTTGGGGCGCTCGCGGGGCGGACCAGGGTGTCCACGCATCCGCCCGGACCGCTTTCGTGGAGACAAGGCCCAGAGCCATCAGAACCCAGCCGAGCGGCGAAGAACGCCCTGGGGGCCCGTGACACCGTAGCCGTGGCTGCGGACTATGTGGACGACCTTGTCGAGCTGTTCCTCGTTGAGACGAATCCGAGCGGAATTGCTCAGGGCGGCCTGCCCGAGAGCCGGCACGGAGCTTTGGACGGCCCCAAAGCGGACCCCCACGACGTTGGTGCTGTCGAGGGCGGCGTTCGGACCCTTGTCAGAAGTGCCGCTGATTCCCCCGTTGTCCGGAGACTTCCAGCCCCGGGCGCGTCAGCGGCCGCCGTTCCCCCATGGAGCCAGGAGGTCAGCGATCCTCCGTACCGACGCGATGACTTCGGCGGTGTCGACGGCTGTGTAACACAGCCGGAAGTAGCCCGGCTCGGCGCACGACAGGAGTTGCCCCGGAAGCAGCTGTACCTGGGCGTACGTGGCGACGTACCAGCGCAGCCACTCCTCCTCGCTGGAGATGTCCGGGAAGAGGATCGGCAGGGCGAGCGTCCCCTTCTTCTCGGCCTGTGCGCTCTTCTCGGCGAACCGCTCCGGTACGCGGTCGAGTTGCGGGAAGTGCGGCCCGATCTCCGGCGGGATCACCGCGCCCGCCGGCGGCAGACAGGCGCGCAGGTCGAGCCAGAAGAACTGCGCCGCGTTCTGCCCTTCGCGGTGGCGGTACGGGATCCCGCCGTCGTCGAGAGCACGGCGGGTTTCCTGGAACGCGTCCGTCAGCCAGCCCCGGTACTGCTTCATCAGCTCGATCGGATAGCTCTTGCCGTTGCTGGTGGTCTTCAGCATCTTCCCGATGACGAAGTGCTTGAGTGAGTCGAAGGGGCTGAACCAGGAGAGGGAGTTCTGCTTGTCCTTGATGCCCTGCATGGCCCGATGGACCACCGGCGACCTGGAAATCACGACTCCGGCCTTGAAGCCCGACATCCCGAGGTCCTTGGCGAATCCCCATACGGCGTGGACCCGGTTCTGCGCCTCCGGGTTGTTCCGGTAGGCATCCAGTGCCAGAGCGCTGACGAACTCCGGCTGGGCCCCCGTGAGTTGGGAGTGGGCGTAGATCTCGTCGGAGATGATGTGCATGCCCGTCTCGTTGAGCACCCACCGGTAGATGCTCTCCAGTAGATCCTTGCCGTAGTTGTCGCCCAGCGGGTTGTTGGGGTTGGTGAGGACGAGCAGCTTCGGCGGCTCCGGCTGGGTCCGGTAGGTGTGTTGCAGATCTGCCAGGGTGAGCTCGAAGTTCTCCTTGCCCCTCTCCCGGAGATGAACGGGAACGGTGACCAGTTCGGGCCGCTGCTCGAAAGACCAGTTGAAGCCCTGCCAGTAGGGTGCGGGCAGCAGCACCCGGTCGCCGCTCTGCAGGATCCCGCCGCCCTTGAGCGCGAACGCCAGGCACTCCAGGGCGGCCGACACACCTGCTGTGCCGAAGATGTCTTCGCTCTGCAGGTCCGGGGAGAGCGTCGGGCGGAGCATTTCCGCGATGTTGTGGCGGATCTCCGGGCTGCCGTACGAAGGGGCGTACTTGGTGTCCTTCTGCTCAAGGACGCCGAGTCCGTCGAAGACGTTGTCCCGCAGCGATGGATAGACCAGCACGTTCTCCGCCGTGGCAAGGTTGGTCACGTCCGGGTAGAGCTCCTGGTGGACGGCCAGCCGCTGTTCCGGGTCGGCGGCTCCGGCGAGCAGCGCCGTGATCTCCTCGGGGCTCCGGTCCCCGGACCCCTGCTGTGGTGTCGTGGTGCCATTCGTGTTCCTGGGCATCGCGGATTCCTCACTCGGCAGGTGCGCTTTCCTGGCAAGACACCATCTTTCGGGAGGATCACGGAGGATGAACAGGACGCGAACCGGCCACGTGGTGCGGCGGCGGTTGTGGGCGCAGCCAGAGCGGGACGACTGATGCCCCAGGCACTCCGCCGGGCCGAGAGGCCGCACCCGGGAAGACGACCCGCAGGGCCACGCCTACCGGGGCAGCTTGGACGTGCGCTCAGGGTGGGCGGTGACGCCGTGTGCGCCGCCCTTGCCCGAGACGCGCCGGGCAAGAGTGGCGGGGCTGGGCTGCCACGGGCTCAACCGCCGGATCGCGGGCCTTCGCTGGGACCGCAGCTGTGACGGAAGTCCGCACATCGAGCTGCTTGTTGCACTTCGGTACGGTGGTTGAGGGGCTCAGGCGTACCTTCGGGAAGGCCGGCAAGCGGCGAACCCAGGTGTCGCCCACCCAGCCGCTGGCCGCCCGCGTACGCAACGCCGTCAACCTGGCCGCCCGCGTACGGCAACGCCGCCGTCCTGGCCGTCCCCGCCACCCACCACATCCCCTGCCTGTTGAGCTCCGTACAGCTGTCGCCCGCAGAAGGCAGGACGGGACATGGCCGCGCGAACCTGTTTGATCTTCACGCGCCAGGCTCGCCGACATCGAGCAGGCGGAAGCGGACTCGCTGAAGTACCGGTACGAGTAACGGGCCTACCTGCGCCTGCTGAACCACCAGCGCGCCGAACCCTCGGACCGGCACGCCCCAAGGGCGATCGCGGGACGGCCCGTTGGGGGCCCTGCGTCACGCACCCGGGCTGATCTGCGTGGCCGGCGGCTCCACCCGCTACGGCGTGCACGCCGTGCGCGAGCACTGGCGGTCCGGCCCGGCCCGCTGCCCGCTGCCGGCTGCTCGGCGGCGACGTGCTCCCGGTGGCGCCGGTGGTTGGCCGGACGGTGGCACCGTCGCGCGTGTGAAGGCGGTGGAGGATGCCGTGGTGAAGCCTGCGGTCGGTCGGAGTCGGCAAACGGAACCGCGGACGGCCGAGGACGAGACTCTCCCGACAGGTCGCCCGCTGTGGCGCCCGGGTCTCCTGCAGGACGCGAACGCCGCCCCGAGCACGTTCGACCGCGCCCCTCACCACCCCGACGTCGTCGGCGCGGACCCCGGCCCGCGGACCTTCGGCCAGGATCTTTCCGGCTGGGCGCTGTCGTGGCCGGTCGACCAGCGCACCGACGTCTTTGGCCTGTTGAACGAGACGGGCCCCTCGCCGGACGAAATCCCGGCGGTGGATGCGGACGGTCCTTGTCCGGTCTTCGGAGGGGGACGGAGCTTGTTGCTCACGCTTCTCCCCACCGGTTCAGGATTGTCGTTCCGTGCGGAGTGCCTCGGAACTGCAGGACCCTTACGGCGTTTGCCGCCCTGCCTCTGGGGACAGGGCTCAGAATCGCACGGCACCTCGGGACGTGACTTGTACGTGACTGCCCGCCTCGGATGTGCGGAGGGGACTGGCCATGGGCAGTGACTCGTCAGCGGCACAGCGGGGCGGGACACACGGGCATCGCCGAAGTCGTCTGGTGATGTGGAGCCTCGTCGGTGCGGCTCTGCTGTACAACGCCTGGCTCATCGAGTCCGCTGTCCCGACCCTGCTGGATCCCCGGCACTCCTATGTCAGTGAGCTGTACGCCGCCGACCAGGGATCGCGCCTCCTGTTCTCAGCCCTGGAGCTGAGCAGCGCGGTACTCATCGTGGTGGGGGCTGTGGCGTGGCGGCGGGAGGGTGGGGGCCCGGGCTGGTGGGCGCTGATCGGGTTCGGTGCAAGTTCCGTCGCCGACGTGCTGTCCCCTCTGGACTGCGCCCCGTCCCTGGAGCCCGGCTGCAGTGCGGTTCATCCACTGCACACGGTGACGAGCGCCCTTGCGCACTTCTTCCTCTTCGCTTCGATGGTGTCACTGGCGTGGTGGGCGAGACGGAACCCGGGGCTGGGCGGGTGGGGCACGGTGGGTCGCTGGGGCCCGCCGCTGATGGGCGCGGCGATGCTGTCGGCCGTTGCGACCGTAGGCCCTCTGCTGGGGCATCCGGGCTGGCACGGGATCCCGCAGCGGCTGCACGTCGTGCTGGTCGGTACGTGGCTGCTGATGTTGGCGTGCGGCGTTCGGGCAGGAGGGAGCGCCCGCCCGGTCACTGCGGCGACGGAGGTCCCCGGAAGCACGAAGGACGCGGCGAGTGTCCCGACCCCACACCGGAGGCGGGCTGCCACAGCCCTTCTGACGCGGGGTGGAAGCCGGGCCGCACGCGGCGGATCGGGCACGATGCCCTCGTCCGGCGGGCCGGGGTGAGCTTCACGGACGGGGGAGGCCCGGCGCTCGGTGTGGTGTTCGCCGTGCTGACCGCGGCGGCGAACGCCGCGGGCACCGTGCTCCAACGAGTCGCAGCCCGCTCGGTGCCCGAGAACGACGCCTTCAGCATCCGGCTCGTGGGTCATCTGATGCGCAACCGGGCGTGGTTCGCGGGTATCGCCGTGATCGTCTTCGCGGCTGTGGTCCAGGCCGCCGCGCTGGCGTGGGGCTCGCTGACCCTCGTCCAGCCGATTCTGGTCGCCGAGTTGCCCCTTGCCCTCCTCTTCGCTTACGTGTTCACCCGTACTCCCATGCCGCCGGGAGGCTGGACGGCGTGCCTGCTCACTTCCTGCGGGCTCGCTCTGGCGCTGGGCGCTGCCGCGCCTGCAGAGGGCCACCGGCCGGTCGACGACGGCCGGTGGGTCATGGTTCTCGCTGTCACCGCGGCCTCGGTGGTCCTGTGCGCGGGCTGGGCCTCGCGGCGGCCGTACGGCAAAGCACGGGCTGTGCTGTTCGGGCTGGGCAGTGCGATCGCCTACGGGCTGACGGCGGCGCTGATGAAGAGCGCCATGGAGCACCTCGAACAGGGCGGCGTACCGGGGCTTGCCACCACCTGGCAGACATACGGCTGTGTTGCTGCGGGCGCGGCCGCCCTCTTCCTGCTCACCAACGCCATGGGGTCGGGGCCGCTGTTCGTCTCACAGCCCGCTCTCACCCTTGGCGAAGCGGCCGCCAGTCTCCTGCTCGGTGCCGTGCTCTACGGCGACCAGGTCCGTACGGGATGGTGGCTGGGACCTCAAAGCGTCGGAGCGGCACTGACGGTGTACGGCGTCCTGCTGCTCACCCGTGCGCAACCCGAGAAGGCCCGGGAGACGGAGGGCCGGTCACGTGAGGATCCCGGACCCTAGCCCGTGCCCGCCCGGCGGTTGTCCCGCCGACTCGATGCGAAGCGATGGTGGTGGTGGTACACCAGGCACAGCGCGCTGCACTGTGCAACGCCAGCCTTGGGAACGGGGGATTTCCATGTCCAGCAAGCAGTACGACCAGAGCGCGACCGTGTACGACGACAGCCTGAACGTCCTGACCTACGCACGGCACGCGGAGGACCCCACCTACCGCTCCGTCATCGGTGACGTGACGGGACGCAGCGTGCTCGACCTCGGTGCGGGCACAGGGATCTGGACCCGGCGGATCAAGCAGTCCGGTGCCGACCGGGTCGAAGGACTGGAGATCTCCGCGGCCATGGTCGCCGTGGCCCAGGAGAAGGAGGACGCCGAACCCCTGGGCATCCGCTACCACGTCGCGGATGCCGCGTCGGGCGGCCGCGCGGAGTGGACGGGCCAGTTCGATGTCGTGACCGGCATCAACGTCCTGCACTACAGCTCCACCCCCGAAGAGCTGGCCGGCATGTGTGCCACCGCCGCCCACGCGCTGCGCCCCGGCGGTCGGCTGGTGGCGACTTGTGCCAACTGGGACATGGGCCAGGGCCCCGCCTACTACGAGCCGTACGGGATCCACGTGGAGGTACCCACCCCGCGCACCGAAGGCGCCGCGATACCGCTCAGCATCAGGCTGGGCGGCCGGCAGCTCAGCCTGCAGTGCTTCTTGTGGAAGCCCTCCACCTACGAACGCGCCCTGACCGACGCCGGCTTCTCTACCGTGGCGTGGCACCCCTGGCAGATCACTGACGAGGGCGTGGCCCAGTACGGCGCCGCCTACTGGAAGCCTTTCACCGACATGCCCCCGATGCTGCTGCTGGAAGCCACCCGGTGAGGGAAGCCGCTCCTCGGGACGCTCGCGCAGCCGTCTGTCCGAGACTTCTCCAAGGCCGGGTGGGGCTTGAGCCGTCGCGCACGGTGTATCCACCGGGCGCGACGAAGCGAATGTGAGACCAAGCCGGGGCGTCCTCGCCCCGGTCGCCTCAGCACCGAGACCGCGGCCTCGCGCAGCGCCCCGGCCGTCCTCCGTCCCGTAGGGCGGGTAGTCGGTGTGCTGCGCGCTCAGGGCGAAACGGGAGCGGACGGACGACAGCCGCTCCCGCGCGATCAACGACACCGGGTGCGCGAACAGTTCATGCCGCCCGTGCTTCGCGACTGCCAGCCGGGGCCCGTACTCCGGGTACAGCCGCACCAGGCGTTCCTGCTACTGGTCACGAACTCCTCCAGCCGGGCCGGGTACGTTGCCCGCTCCACTCCAGCGATCACTGACCAGAGGACGGGCCGGACCTCCTCGGTCATGCCTTGGCCGCGACCGGAAGAGCGCCTCCCACCACTCAAGCGTGAGAAGGACTCGTACAGGGGGGCAGGACTGGCACGGTTCGCGTCATCCAGCAGGAACCTCGACCCAGTCGAAAGGACTCAGGATGCGAACGAACGTCCCCCGTACCCTGATCGCCGCGTCCCTCCTCACCGGCTTCGCCCTGGCCGCCTACGCCACCCCCACCTCCCAGCGAGCCGATGCCGACCAAGTCGCCATGCTCAAAAGGAGCTTGTCGGATCGGAATCAATGGCGTACGGACAACCCCGATATCAAGCCCGACCTCACCGGCGCCGACCTCCCCGGAACGAACCTCCTTGAGGCCAACTTCACCGGCGCTGACCTCACCGAGGCCAACCTCGACGGCGCCGACCTCAGCTGCCACAACCACCACCTCTGCGCGCCCGCCACTGCCGGGATGACCGTCAGAACGACGGCGACACCGCGAGCGACGGGTTGCCCGGGTGAGTGCCCTTCGCCACCGTGCCCCACGGGTTGCTCGCCCGCGCCATCCGCACCGTCAACGGCGGAATCACCCGCCCCGAGCCCGACCCCCGCAGTGCCGTGCAGTGGCTTGTGTCCGCAGAGGTCGTGCGCGGGTGACCCCGTGCGGCGATTGAGGGGGCGTGGTTGCGGATCATTTCGCGACGCAGGTAGCTGGAAGTGTTGCACCCCCGGGCCGTCGATATGATGCGCGTCACTCTCTGGATGACCTGGGTCGGGCATGCGCGATCATGATCGGAATGGACACTCGATTCCTTGGCATCGCTGATCTGGTCGAAGCCCCGTCCGTGGCGGTCGTGGTCGATGTCATGCGCGCTTTCACCGTGGCTGCCTGGGCCTTTGCGCAGGGGGCGGAGAAGATCGTTCTTGCTGGGTCGCTGGACGAGGCTCTGGCGCTCAAGGCCCGTCACCCGGACTGGGCGGCGCTCAAGGACGGTCCGCCCGCGCCCGGGTTCGAGATGGTCAACTCTCCGGGCCTGCTGAGGTCTGTTGACCTTGGCGGACGGACCGTTGTGCAGAAGACCACGGCAGGGACGGTCGGTGCCCTTGCGGTCAAGGAGGCGTCGCTGGTGCTGTGCGCCGGCTTCGTGGTGGCGGAGGCTACGGCTCGGCTCCTGCGGGCACGCAGGAGTGACGTTGTCACGTTCGTGGTCACTGGCGAAGACGGGCAGGCCGATGAGGATCTGGCGTGTGCTCAGTACATCGCTCGGAGGGCCACCGGGGCCGGGACGAATGCTGCTGAGTTCCTCCGTCGCGCTGCCGAGTCCCGCGCTGCCGTCGAGCTGACGGAGGGGGTGCGTCAAGGAGTGCATCCCGATGACGTTGCACTCTGCCTTGAGCTCGACCGGTTCCCCTTTGCCATGGTGGCCACCTTGGAAGGCTCGCTCATGGTCCTCCGACCGTGCGCCGTGCCTTCGCCGGCCGAAGATGCGTCGGTCTGATCGCTGGTGAAGTCCGACTGCCACAGGGAGGTGGCCAGCACCCAGCCGGGTATGCGGCATCAACTGCGTATTCCGACGGCTGTTGTTGACCATCGGGCTGCGGGATTTCGCGCGACACGGCTCGCGGCGGCCGTGGTCTGACGCAGGTGGACGATTTCCTCGTGCTGGGCGCCGAGCCGGGTGGCGCTTGGGTGCGGAAGTCGGTGAGTGAGCCGATCGTCTGTGTCGACCGGGCCAGCCGTTCGTTGAGCCCGGTGCTGCGCATCCGCTGCGTCTCCGCACTCCGCCGACGGACATCGGGAACACCTGCCGCAGGAACTCAGATCCGGGCCGGGACTGCCCTGCTGGCGGCGTTCGCGGTACCGGAACAGAGCCTGCCGCCCCGAGCGGTCGAGGCCGATGCGAGTCCAAATAACCGCACGTCAGAGCCAATTGGCCTATGGCATCATGAGGCGCACTTCAGGGGCTTCGGGTCGGGCGCCGGCGCCCGGCCGGCGCCCGGGCGCACACTCCCTCCGCACCGACTCGGGAAACAGGCGATTCGACAACCATGAAGAACGGCCGCACAGTGCTGACCATGCAGGACGCCATCCTCACCCTGCAGAAATTCTGGAGCGACAACGGCTGCATGATCACCCAGCCGTTGAACACGGAGGTGGGCGCCGGTACGGCCAACCCGTCCACGGCACTTCGGGTGATCGGCCCCGAGCCCTGGAGCGTCGCCTACGTGGAGCCCAGCGTGCGGCCGGACGACTCGCGCTACGGCGAGAACCCGAACCGGCTCCAGACCCATACCCAGTTCCAGGTGATCCTCAAGCCCGACCCGGGCAACCCGCAGGAGCTGTACCTGGGCAGCCTCCAGGCGCTCGGAGTCGACCTGGGCGCGCACGATGTGCGGTTCGTCGAGGACAACTGGGCCTCTCCTGCACTCGGCGCGTGGGGCTTGGGCTGGGAAGTCTGGCTGGACGGGATGGAGATCACCCAGTTCACCTACTTCCAGCAGGTCGGCGGAGTCGCTCTCTCTCCGGTTTCGGTGGAAATCACCTATGGCCTCGAACGCATTCTGATGAACCTCCAGGGGGTGTCCCACTTCAAGGACATCGTCTACGCGCCGGGCATCAGCTACGGCGAGGTGTTCGGCCAGAACGAGTACGAGATGAGCCGGTACTACCTCGACGACGCCGATGTCGACAGCAACCAGCGGCTCTTCGATCTGTACGCGGCCGAGGCACGGCGCATGCTGGATCTGGAACTGCCCGTACCTGCGTACACCTACGTGCTCAAGTGCAGCCACACCTTCAACGTGCTCGACGCGCGCGGCGCGATCAGCACGACCGAGCGCGCCAAGGCATTCTCCCTCATGCGCCGCCTCACCCACGAGTCTGCCAAGCTGTGGGCGCAGCGCCGCACGAGCCTGGGGCACCCGCTCGGGACGGTGGTACCACCGGCCCCGACTGTACGCGCCGCATTGCCGAAGGTGTCGGACACCGAGACGCTGCTGTTCGAGATCGGTGTCGAAGAACTGCCGCACGCGGACGTCCGCACGACCACCGAGGCGGTACGCCAGTCGGTGACGACCAAGCTGGCCGCCACCCGGCTGGGTCACGGTCCGATCAGCGTGATGGCGACATCGCGCCGCATCGTCGTCACGGTCCAGGGGGTCGAGCCGAGGGAGCGGGACACCGCCAAGACCGTACGCGGACCCAAGCTTGCCGCTGCCTATCGGGACGGCGTCCCCACCCCTGCCCTGCTGGGCTTCGCCCGGAGCCAGGGCGTCGATCCGTCGGACTTGCGGAGCGTCAACGTCGGCGGTGTCGACCATGTCGCGCTCACTCGCGAGGAGCCGGGCCGCGCCGCGGTCGAGGTGCTCAGCGACCTGCTGGCCGAGGTGGTGTCCGGCTTGCGTTCCACCCGCAACATGCGGTGGAACGACCCGGCCCTGTCGTTCTCCCGGCCCGTCCGCTGGTTGCTCGCCCTGCTCGGCCACACCCCCCTGCCCGTGGCTGTCTCAGCGCTTGCCTCGGGCGACACCACACAGGTCCACCGCACCGCCCCCCACCCGGTCGTCCAGGTGACGTCCGCCGAGGGATACGCCTACTTCCTGAAGATGCACGGCATCCTGCTGGACCGGGAATCCCGGCGTGACACGGTGGTGCGCGGCGCCCTGGAGTCGGCGGCCGAGGTCGGTGGACGCATCGACGTGGACGGTCAGGCCGGGCTGATCGACGAGATCACCGATATCGTCGAGTTCCCGCATCCCGTACGGGGCGCTTTCGACGAGCGCTACCTCGAACTGCCCGCGAGCGTCCTGACCACGGTCATGCGCAAGCACCAGCGCTACCTGCCGGTGCTGGACGGTGACCGGCTGACGCCGCACTTCGTCACGTTCGCCAACGGCACCTGCGACGACGACGTGGTGCGGTCCGGCAACGAGGCGGTACTGCGGGCGCGCTACGAGGACGCCGCCTTCTTCTGGCGTGCCGACCTGAAGGTTTCCCCCGAGGAGCTCCGCCGTCGGCTGGAGAAGCTCACCTTCGAGGACCGGCTCGGCACGGTCGCCGCCCGCGCGGACCGCATCGCCGCCCTCGCGCTGGACCTCGCCGGACGCGCCGAGCTCGCCGCCGGTGCTGTCGCCACAGTGCGCCGCGCCGGTGAACTCGCCAAGTTCGACCTCGCGTCCCAGCTGGTGGTCGAGTTCTCCGGTCTCGCCGGGGTGATGGCCGAGGAGTACGCGCGACGCGCCGGTGAATCCGAGGAGGTCGCGCGGGCTCTGGCCGAGATGGAGCTGCCGCGAGCCGCCGGCGGTTCTTTGCCCACGGGCGATGCAGGCACCATGCTGTCGCTTGCCGACCGGTTCGACCTGGTGACGGGCATGTTCGTGATCGGTGCCGCTCCGACCGGAAGCTCCGACCCCTACGGTGTGCGCAGGGCCGCGATCGGTCTTCTGAACGTCCTGCGCAGCGCGCCCGCGGCAGTCGGCCTCCGCGTGGCTGAAGGACTGCAGGCAGCTGCCGCAGGCTATGCGGCCCAGGGCATCGAAGTACCCGCCGAACGGCTCGCGGAGGCCGCCGAGCTGATCACCCGCCGGTACGAGCAGCAGCTTGCCGACGCAGGGCACGAGCACCGCCTCGTCCAGGCTGTACTGGTGTGGGCCGACCGCCCGGCTCATGGCGACCGCACCCTGGTCACGCTGGAACAACACGTGGGTACCGAGGAGTTCGGCACTCTCACCGCCGCTCTCCAACGGGTGATGCGCATCCTTCCCCAGGACGGCTCCGACCTCGCGGACCGGTCTCTGCTGACGGCGCCGGCCGAACTGCGCCTCGCTGAAACCACGGAGACCGTACGTCAGGCCCTGCGGGGCCGCGAGGACGAACTCGCGGCGTTCATCGAGGTCGCCGCCCCGCTGGTCGCCGCGATCGACGAATTCTTCGACGAGGTGCTGGTGATGGACCCGGATCCCGTGGTCCGTGCGGCCCGTCTGTCGCTGTTGGGTGATGTGGCGCGACTCGCGAACAGGACATTGGGCTGGAACGCTCTGTAGCGTGCCGGCAGTGATCTGTGTCCGCTGTTCAGAGGTACAGGTTGTCCACAACGATCAGTCTCGCCCCGGTGCGGGCGGTACTCGGCGGACACCCGCCGGGGGAGGCCGTCGAGTCCCGCCCGGACGGTGCGGTGGCGCTGTGCGGCCGGGCAGGGAGGGCCCATTGCCCGGGGGAGCGGTGGCGGATGCGGTCCAGGTCAGCGTCGAGGGCGGCGTTCACGCTCGGGCACCTGGCGGCCGATGCTCGCCCTGTTCCAGAACGAGACCGCGGGCTCGGGCACGCTCGGCCCCTGGTACCAGGTGAACCCGGCGGCGGTGACGCGGGACACGACGGTGTCGAACGCCATGGTGGTGACGTGGACGTGGGGAGATGCGAACGCGGCGAGCACGGCGACGTGTCAGGGGGGTGGGGCGGAGGACCGTGTAGCTGCGGCGCGCGGGTGGGGTGGTGGCCGGGACTCGGTCCCGGCCACCAGACGCACTACTTGGAGGCCCGTTTCCGGCGCCGGATCCGGCCCTCGCCTTCCGACGGCTGAGGGGGAACGGTATGGGAACAGGCGCCCGGATGGGCGGAGGGCTCGTCCGGGGACGCCGGCGAGGTGTCTGCATCAGTGGTGGCAGAGGGCCCGTTCACCGACTGGGGAGTGGAGACCTCCACCGACGATGCGGGCGGGTGGGCACTGGAGGAGTCCTGGGAGCCACGGTGGTTGGCGGCGAACGTCAGTGTGATGACGAACGTGGCCATCCCCGTGATGACGGCCGCTTCGGCGGTGAGGCCTGCGCACATCAACCCAACGGAGCTGCACAGCATGGCGATCGACAGCCAGATCCCGATCTTCTGGGAATGGGGGCGGAGAAGCCTAACGAATTGGCCTGAGCGGATCTGGGTTTTCCGGAAGCGGTCTCCGAGCAGTTCCCAAATCCGGCACAGTGGGGCCTTGAAGGGGGTCATTGCCAGTCCTTCTGACCTTCCTTCGAATGGGTGGGGGCGGTGTGCGGCGTTGCCTGCAAGCTGATGCCACACTCTCCCCCGCCCGCCAGCGGAAGGCCGTTCCTGTGAGCAGGAACCCATGTCAGGGGCCTGCTCCATCCGGCGGATGGTGTCTCCGACACCGGAACGGGTTTCGCGTGCTCGGGGTTACGGCTCCCCGCGCAATAAGGTCTCGGCAAGGACTCAGGCTTGTCACGAACGGCCCGGTGATTGCGCTGGTACGGACGGCTTCCGAGGGGGGAAACGAACGGATGCGCCTCTGTCGATTCACTCCTGGGGGTATCCGCTGAACCCTTGGGGGCTGGGCGTAGGTAATTCGTTCGATGGGGGCGAGTGGGGTCCGGTCGCGCAGTTTTTCGCTGAGCGAGGCTCGTCGTCCAGTGGAAGACGTCACGTGGAGCCGTGGCCGGACGCCAGTGAGGTGTCGGGCGTTGTGCCCTCGTCTGCCGAGCGGATGACGTGCTGCCATGCGGCGCATTGATCGTCTGGCTCTGCGATCCGCGCCTCCAGCAGCACGTTCGAGTGGCACAGCTCCTCCGCCCGCCGCCGGGTATCCCTCCAGTGCGGCTTCGCTGCGGCTCCATTACGTCACCTCCTTTTGGTAGTGCTCCAGCACGCCGCCGGCCTGGAGGAACGGCTGTTGTGGGAAGAACGACAGGTGGGAGACAAGCGCGCTGCCGATCAGGATGTCGGGCTGCCCGCAGGCTCGGGGCCAGTGCGCCTCCTCGTCCGGGACGAGGACGCCAGGCTGGGGGAGCGTGGCGCAATCGGTGCCGACCGCCGCGAAGCAGGAGACCGAGAGCTGCTCCCCGATCCGGAGCGGGGCGTCCTGGTACAGGTACAGCTCCTCGACGGTGCCCGCCCTGATGCGGGTGAGGAGCAGCTTGTGCAGCTTCACCGCGAAAGGCTCGTTCGCACAGCCGACCGGGTCCAAGCGGCATGGAGACACCTCGCCGTATCGGGCAACGTTCGCCCTGTTGCTGAGTCCTGTCTGGCCGATCTTGGTGGCCAGCGATGAGTTTTCGCGCCCGCCTCCGTCCTACTGGTGAACACCAAGAAGCGGAGGCACGGAATGAGCAGGACCACGCGCATCACGCAGGTGGCCACGGTCGGGATTCACGTCACCGACCAGCAGAAAGCAATCGAGTTCTACGTCGACAAGCTCGGTTTCGAAGTACGTCGGGACGTACCGTTCGGCGACGGGCGCTGGATCGAGGTGGCACCGCCCGGGGCGTCGACGACCATCGCGCTCGTTCCCGGAGGGGTCCCGGCCGGTATCCGTCTGTCGACCCGGGATGCCGACACCGATCACGCGGATTTGGTCGCACGCGGCGTCGATGCGGATGCGGAGGTCCTGCGGATGGGGCCCGCGGCGCCGCCGATGTTTGCTGTGCGTGACCCGGACGGCAACAGCCTCATTCTCGTCGAAAGCTCCTGAACAGGCGGTATCCATGTGTGAATGGTCGGTGTTGTGGCGGTGGGTTGGTCGGCAGTGAGTCTTGATGTGGTGGATGGCCTGCTGGCCTGCACTATGGGCGGCATGGCGTGCTGGATCTGGGCTGTCATGGGATGACTAACTGGCTGCTACAAGGTGAGAGTTCGGCCTAATACTCCAGTTAGAAATCGTTGCCTGAGCTGGTCGGCCTCGTTGGTTCAGGCATGGTGGGGATGGACGAAGCTGACCGGTGGGCTGGGGAGTTGGAGTCGTTTTTCGCCCTTGTGGCGGGCCGGTTCTCGCGGGCGGATCTGCGGTGGCGGATGCGGGACTACGTGCGTGGTCTGCTGGCTCCGGTGGAGCGGAAAAACGGCTGGCAGCTGGCCGAGTACGCAGGTCACCGTGGACCGGCTGGCTTCCAGCATCTGCTGAATGGTGCCTCCTGGGACGCTGACGCAGTCCGGGACGATCTGCAGCATTACGTTGCCGAGCGGCTCGGCACCCCGGAGGGGGTTCTGATCGTCGACGACACCGGCTTCCTGAAGAAGGGCACCACCTCTGCCGGCGTGCAGCGGCAGTACTCGGGCACGGCCGGCCGCACCGAGAACTGCCAGATCGGGGTCTTCGCCGCGTATGCCTCCTCAAGGGGAAGGGCTCTGGTGGACCGAGAGCTCTACCTGCCCAAGTCCTGGACCACGGAGGCGGACCGGTGCCGGGCGGCGAAAGTCCCTGACAGTCGTTGCTTCGCGACCAAGGGAGAACTGGCCCGAGCGATGATCCTGCGGGCTCTTGCTTCGCCCCTCCCGATCGCCTGGGTCACGGGCGACTGCGCCTATGGACAGGAATGGCGCATGCGCCGCACCCTGGAGGAAGCCGGTGTCGGCTACGTCCTGGCCGTGCCGAAGTCCCAGCAGCTGCACGCTCCCTTCGGCCGTATCGACCAGGCCATCGCCGACGCCCCCGACGAGGCGTGGGAACGACGTTCCTGCGGCGACGGTGCCAAAGGCCCGCGTACTTACGACTGGGCAGCCGCCCGTCTGCCGGTGATCGATGTCTTCGACGGCGACCGGCCCACCCATCAGCGGTGGGTGCTGGCCCGCCGCAGCCTGGCCCGACCCGGCGAGATCGCCTACTACCTCGCTTATGCACCGAACGGCACCCTCGTCGCCGAACTGATCCGGATCGCCGGGGTGCGCTGGGCGATCGAGGAAGCCTTCCAGGCAGCGAAGAACGAATGCGGCCTCGACCAGTACGAGGTCCGCCGCTATCCGGGCTGGTACCGGCACATCACCCTGGCCATGCTCGCCCACGCGTTCCTGGCCGCCGTCGCAGCCCAGACCACTGAAAGGGGGGCCGCAGAAACGACCCCACCAGCACCATCCGCTTCACCGTGGCAGAAGTCCGCCGACTCCTGGACGCTCTGTTGCCCCGCCCCACACCCCGCCTCGGACCTGTTGCGCATGCCCTGAACTGGTCCCTCTGGCGCAGACGACACCAAGCCACAGCCCGCCGCTGCCACTACCGAAGAAGAACCAGCTCAGGCAACGATTTCTAACTGGAGTACTAAAAGTTGTTGCACAAGGGTGGGTGCAGGCGGGTGTTGGGCGGTTCTGGCCTGCGGTTTTCATCCGGTGAGGGCGAGGTTGTGCAGGGTGGCGACGGCCTGGACGGCGTGGTGAAGACCGGGACCTTTCTGGCGGCAGTCGCGGAGGATCTTCCAGTTCTTCATCCGGGCGAAGGTGTGCTCGACCCGGGCGCGCACCTTGCGGTGCGCGGCGTTGTCCTCCTCCTGGCCGCGCAGCAGCGGGCGCTTGGCCCGTTTGCGGTGCGGGACTACCAGGCCGGTGCCCCAGCAGGCGCCGTCCGCGAGGACGGTGACGCCCGCGCTTATTGCGGGCAGGCCGGACTCGCGCCAGGCGTGGGCGTCGGCCTTGTTGCCCGGTACTGGGCGGGCGGTGGCGATCACCAGGCGGGTGTCGGCGTCGATGATGACCTGCACGTTCGCCGAGAACCGGTAGTTCCGCGAGGACGCGCCCACGCCCCGGTCACGGACCGGGACCAGGGTGCCGTCCACGATCCACAGCCGGTCGGTATCAGTCACCGGATGCGGGGCCGGCTCCAGGGCCAGCAGCGGGCGCAGCCGGTGGATGACCCGGCAGACGGTGGCCGGGCAGACGCCGAAGAGCGGGGCGAGCTGGCGCATCGTGAGATTGGTGCGGTAGTAGACCGCCACCACCAGCACCCGCTCGGCCAACGGCAGGGCCCACGGCCGGCCTCCGCCAGGACCGTTGCCACCGCGTTCCCGCACCACCTTCACCAGCTTCACGAACCGGTCCATCCGCAGCCCGGTGAAGGTCTCCACCCACAACGCCTCAGCCCGCAACACCCCACGCATACAAGGCAGATGCCCGCACCGAGGACTTCTGCAACAACTTTTAGGGGTGTCTGACAAACGCCACGGACGGCCACGCCCATCCACCCGCGGCAACAGGTGCTCTATCCGCTCCCACGCCGCATCCGCCAACTCACCCTGACCTGCCGCAAGATCAATGATCAGAGTGCTCGTGCCCGGACTCCCGCGCGGGGTCCGTCACGAAACGGCTCAGCCGGTAGGTGGTCGGCAGCTCCATGCGTCCGCACAGCGTGTCGATCCGGATCATCGACCCGTTGGCTGTGGATTCCTAATGCGTTCTGTCAAGCAGCGAAGGCCGTCGGCGGCGTGAGCCCGTAGCACCGTCCGTCGCGCAGGAGAGCCCAGAGAACGTTGACTCGGCGGCGAGCGAGAGCGAGGACGGCCTGGGTATGGCGCTTGCCTTCGGCGCGTTTGCGGTCGTAGAACCGGCGGGACTCCTCGCACCTTCTGATGCTGAACAAGGCGGAGATGTAGAAGACGCGTTGGAGTCTGCGGTTGTATCGCTGGGGGCGCCGTAGGTTGCCGCTGATCTTCCCGGAATCTCGCGGTGCTGGGGCGACACCGCCAAAGCCGGCGAGCCGGTCGGGGGTGCCGAAGGCGCTCATGTCACCACCGGTCGCGGCCAGGAACTCGGCGCCGAGGATGACGCCGAGGCCGGGCATGCTCGTGATCACTTCGAAGTCGTGGTGCTCGCGAAACCGGGCCTCGATGAGCTTGTCGATCTTGGCGACCTGCTGGTTGAGGCCCATCACCTCCGCCGCCAGCGTATGCACCATCCGGGCGGTCAGCTTTTCGCCCGGCAGGCTGGTCTGCTGGCGCTCAGCAGCCTCGAAGGCAGTCTCAGCCAGCTGGTCGGCGCGAAGGACGTGGCGGTTGCGCAGCCACGCCGCCAGCCTTTTGCGGCCAATCCGGCGGAGGGCGGCCGGCGTTTGATAGCCGGTCAGCAGGACGAGCGGTCCGACCTTGGTGACGTCGAGCTCACGCTCCAGTCCGGGGAAGATGCCGGTGAGCTGGGCCCGCAGGCGGTTGACGGTGCGGGTGCGGTCGGCGACGAGGTCCATGCGACGGCCTGTGAGGATCTTGAGGTCGGTTACGGTCGTGTCGCCGCTGCGTATGAGGTGCAGGTCGCGGCGGACGCGGGCCTGATCGGCGATGACGGCGGCGTCTTTGGCATCGGTCTTGCCTTCGCCGCGGTAGCCCTCGGAGGCGCGGTGGATGGCTCGGCCGGAGAGGTAGAGGACCGGCTGGTCGTGGTTGATGAGGATCGCTATAGCGAGGGCGGCTCCGCCATCGGCTAGGTCAATGCCCCAGGTCACCTTGTCGTCCAGGGCCAGGACGTCGGCGAGGAGTTGCAGGAGTTCGGGTTCGTCGTTGGCGACGCGTCGGGACAGCAGTCGGCGGCCGCTCTCGTCGATCGCGACGCAGTGGTGGTGGGTCTTGCCTGCGTCAATACCGGCCCAGATCGCGGCCATGTGGTGCCTCCGTGCGGTGTGCTGATGGTGTCCCCACAGACGACTTCGCCGTCGATTCCCTACAGAGCGATCATTCGCAATTCCTAAATTAGCAGCCGAGTCGTCGTGGGGCGTCGGGCGGCCAATCCACAGAAGCCACAAGCGGCAGAGGTCTGAAAGCCACACCCGGCACCCCTGGGTGGATGAACCATACGAAGGGCTCACCGCCTCCCGCAGGACAACGTAGGGAGGTCTGAGTGGGCTCTGGCCCACTCCGTGTGGAGTAGTGACTGTCCGTCACGCCAACAGGAGTCGTTTGCGGAGGAGTTCGAATCCCGCGCGGCCGAACATCTGGCGTTTGGGTGCCTATGAACAAGCCCACTCCGGAAGTGTTTCGTAGGCTTCGTCTGGATCTTGCAAGACGGGTAGGGTCACCGCATGGGGCGCTTGAGGCCGATCGAACCGTTGTCGGAGCCGCTCGCGGACGGGGTGGTCGCCGTGAGGTTCCGGCGTGAGTCGGATCTGCATGCGATCGGGGCGGCAAGCCATGACTCCGAGACGCGTCGATGGCTCGACGACACACCCATGGATGAGGCTGCTCGCAGCACGAGCATGTCCCAGGTCGAGGAAGCCTGGCGAACCGGACAGGCGGCGCCACTGGTGATCGCCGACGCCATGACAGAAGAACCCACCGGGATCATCAACCTGCAGTTCCAGACCGATGACGTGGCAACCATCGCTTACAGCGTGTTCCCTGCCCATCGCGGCCGGGGCATCGCCCCACGGGCCGTGCAATTGGTCGTGGCATGGGCCCTGTACGACCTTGGGTTGACCCGGATCCTGCTTGAGGCCGCCGCGGAGAACACGGCCTCGGTCAGGGTGGCCGAGAAGTGTCAATTCCAGAGGATCGACAGCCGGGTTGAGGCAAGCGCAGAAGGCCACCACACGATGGTCGTGTTCGCTTGCACGAAGAACTGATCCCGGATGCAGGGCTCTGGTCTCTTCGCATAGTCGCGTACGCAGCGTGACGGCCGATCTGCGTGTGCGGGCGGTTGAGTTCGCCTGAAAATCGCCCGGGTGGAGTGTGGCGTGGTCGACAGTCCTTTGCCGTGAACGAAGTGCTGCCGCAGCTGCATGAGCTGCTGTTTACCTCGGTTGAGGGTGTTCTGGTGGAGTCGGTTGAGGTGACCGGCACCATCGTCCTGGTTGGAGCTCGGGCGACTTCACGACGGGCGGCATGCCCGGGGTGCGGGTGCTGGTCAGATCGAATACACGGCTCCTACCTGCGGTTCCCTCGTGACCTTCCGGCGGCGGGCAAGGCCGTCGTGGTGTCGTTACGGGTGCGCCGGTTCTCCTGCGCGAAGGACTCCTGCCCGCGCAGGACCTTCGCCGAGCAAGTACCAGGACTCACCCGCAGGTTCGGGAGAAGGACTGAGCGGCTGCGATCGACGCTGGTGGCGATCGGTCTCGCACTTGCAGGCCCGGGCCGGCGCCCGCATGACGGATGCCTTCCAGGTCCCCGTCAGCAGGAACACCCTGCTGCGGCTGATCACCTCGCTTCCCGATCCTTCCAGCGCCGCACCCCGTGTGGTCGGCGTGGACGAATACGCCCAGCGCAAGGGCCGCATCTACGGAACCGTGCTCATCGACGTGGAAACCCGTCGGCCGGTCGACCTCCTTCCCGACCGCGAGGCAGACACGCTCGCCGCCTGGCTCGCCGAGCGGCCCGGCATCGAGATCATCTGCCGTGACCGGGCCACCTTCTTCGCCGAAGGCGCCACCCGCGGTGCTCCGCAGGCCCTCCAGGTCGCCGACCGGTGGCATCTCTGGCACAACCTGGGTGAAGCAGCCGAAAAGTGCATCTACCGGCACCGCGGCTGCTTGCGACCCATACCGACACAGCTTGCGAGATCTCACGATGCGGAAAGGCCAGCCACCTTGTCGCCCTGGCCGACAGGGCACCGGTTCGCCGAACGCACCCGCGCCAAGCACGCCACCATCCACGCTCTCCTGGCGGCCGGTCACAGCAAGCGATCCGTTGCCCGTCAGCTCGGCATGACCCTCAACACCATCATGCGCTTCTCCCGCGCCACGACACCCGAGGACATGTTCACCGGCCAGTGGCAAGGCCGTGCCACCAGGCTCGACGACTTCAAGCCCTACCTCGATCAGCGATGGCAGGAAGGCTGCACCAACGCCTGGAAACTGTGGGAGGAGATCAAAGACCAGGGCTACCCACGCGGCTACAACACCGTCCGGGCCTACGTCAGCAGAACCCTGCGCGGCAAGCCTCAATCTGTCGGCCCGCGACCACCATCGGCCCGCGCCGTTACTCGCTGGCTTCTCACCCACCCCGACGCACTACGCGAGAGTGAGCGGCTCCAGCTCAAGGCCGTTCTCACCAACTCCCCTGAACTGAGTACTCTCGCCCAACACGTACGCTCCTTCGCCCACATGCTCGCCAACCTGCAAGGCGACCATCTGCCCGCATGGATCGAAGCAGCCACCGCCACCACTGATCTGCCCAGCCTTCACCGCTTCGCCCAGCACCTCGAACGAGACCTCGACGCCGTTATCGCCGGCCTCTCACTTCCCTGGAACTCTGGCGTTGTTGAAGGACACGTCAACCGGATCAAGATGCTCAAGCGCCAGATGTTCGGCCGCGCGGGATTCGAACTCCTCCGCAAACGAGTCCTGTTGGCGTGACGGGCAGTCACTACTCCACACGAAGTGGACCAGAGCCGATTCTCGTGAACATCCGAGAACCCGCCGACTGCCGATCGCTGTTGAAACTCGTCGATAAACGCTGTCGCTGAACGTGACCGAAGCCACCTGGCCGCAACCACCCGGCACGCCGCGCTCACGGGGACCTGCGTGCCTGGCGATCGGAGATGCTGTACCGGTGGCCGCCTCGATTTCGGCGGCCACTCGCAACCGGGGTCTGGGGAGAGCAAGTGACCTGACCGGCTGCGGGGTTGCGGCAGCCATCCGCTCAGGGCCGCCGGTTCCTTTGGCGGTGCAGCTCCTGCACAGGGGCGGGGCTTTTTCACGTGTGCTGGTTCCACGCCTCCTGTACGCGCTGGCGGAGCGGAGCGATCCCCGCCCTCGTCTGGGGCAGTATCTGCTGCAGGTGATCTAGATCCGTCTGTGCTTCTCGGAGGAGACCGTGAGGAGGAAAGCCACCAAGGAAGGCCTCAAGCTGCTCTGTGGCGCTGTCCCAATCGAGAAGTGCGCACTGGACCAGCAGAAGATTTGCGTGGGCGTTGGCCGCCGCATGGCCGCCTTCGGACGTCGTCGAGGTAAACGCTTGTACGGCTCGGTGGAAGCAGGCGTCTGCACCTCCCCTGCCCTCCTTCAGTAAGGCAAGGCCGTGCAGGTACTGCAACCAACCCTCTTGGGGGTCCAGCTCGACGGCACGGACGCTGCTAGCGAGGGCTTCGCTGTTGTTGCCTTGGAGTAGATGAACCATCGTTTGGTATGCGATGGACGAGGCTACTTGGGGGCGAGATCGACAGCCCGGTTCAGGTCGGTGAGGGCGTCGTGGTACCGGCCCATGAGCTGGTAGGTCTGCCCGCGGGACCTGAGGGCCCAGGCGGATTGGGGGTCGAGTTCGATGGCGTGGGTGAGGTCGGTGAGGGCTTCCTCGTAGCGGCCCATGAGCTGGTAGGTCTGCCCGCGGAAGAAGATGGCCCAGGCTGCTTGGGGGTTGAGTTCGATGGCGTGGTTGAGGTCGGTGAGGGCGTCGTCGTACCGGCCCAGACGCTGGTAGGCCTCCCCCCGGCGCCCGACAGGCCAGGAGTCATCGGGGCTGAGTTCGATGGCGCGGCTGTAGTTGTTGACGGCTTCGTCATGCCGGCCCATGAGCCGGTAGGTTTCCCCGAGCCCCGAGTAGACGCGTGCTGACTCGGGGGAGATCTTGAGGGCAGCTGCGTAGTCGCTTAGGGCGCGGTCATAGGCGCCGGCCATGCGGTGGTCGCGGCCGCGGGCTGTGTGGGCCAGTGCGCGGGCTTCGGTGCTAAGTTTCGACGCGTCCAGGAGCAACGTCAGAGCCCTGATGGTGGCCTTGTCGTCCTGCTCTGCGACGGCTTCGAGGTTCTGTCCGAACGCCGTGAGAGAGCTGGTGCCAGAGTCGTTCCCGGCCTGGGTGAGGATCTGGGCGATCCGGCGCAGGGTGGTTACGTCGTGGTCGGCGGCATGGACGCTCTGCAGGAGTGCGTCCGGCAGGGAAACGCGGGGAGCGGCACACAAGCGGTGGTAGGTCTCGTTGAGCCGGGCTTCGCGCCAGGCGTCGTCGTCCCAGTACTCCTCGGCTTCGGTGCCCAATCCCGGTTCGATGGCCGACCTCCACCGGGCGGAGGCCTCCGCGAGATGGGTGTGCTGTTGTTCCCACAGAGTGGGGGACTGGGTGCGCTTGAGGCGCAGCATGGTCGTGCGGACCAGGTCGTGATAGCGGCAACTGCCGCCTTGGCGGGAGATGAAGGCCTGGCCTCGTAGCCAGGGGTAGTCCTCCGTCGCGGCTTCCGGGGCGATGGCGCGGTATATGTCCTCGTTCAGTTGCAGGGGCAGCGCACAGTTGAGGGCTGCTTCACGACGGTGCGTGTGGGGTTCCCATTTGAGGAAGCGTTCGACCGCAGTCTCGGAAGGGTCTTCGAGGGTTCTGCGGGTGCTGGTGTTGCTCCGGGCGAGCATGTCGACCAGTAGAGGCAACCGCCCGGACAGGCGCAGGATCAGCTCGACGGTGGATTCCTCGGTGACGCCGTGTGTGGCGAGCAGCGTGCGGGCTTCCTCCGGTGTGAAGACGTCCAAACCCACTTCGGTGACCTCGCCCAGCCGATCGCCCCAGCTGCGGGGATCCAGTCGCGGTCGGCCGGAGAGAACGATCTGCACGTTGACCGGCAGCCCTTCATGGCCTTCGCCGAAGATGATGTCCTGCAGCCAGGCATCGAGGACTGGTCCCGTGCGTTCGTACACATCGAAGAACAACACCACGCGCTCACAGCGCTGGGCGACCTCGGCCAGGTCCTCAAGGAAGACCGGCATGAGACTCTCCACCGGGTTCAGCACCAACTGCACATCGTCATGACTGCGCAGCCGCATGTTCAGCGTGCCCCGCAACCGATCCGCGCTCAGCGCGAGCTGCTGGGGATCAACTGCCCCAACGAAGGGCCCCACTCCCGGCAACATCCCCAGCCCGACGAGACCCACCTGGGCCGCCACCGTGCTGGAGGCAGACGCCGGCGTCGGCTCGGCCAGGGCCGGCTCTCCGGGGCCCGCCGCAGCGGCAGGCACAGCGTTCTCCGCCTGGTGCCGACGCTGACGGTACGCCACCATTTGCTTGTCGAACCGCTTCAGCGGGTGCCCTTGACGACCCAGCCGAACGCTCACCGCCTGCATCGCCTCCAGCGGATCGCGCACCTCGTCGTCCAGCAGCGCCGTGACCGCCGCAGCCTTCTCCCGTGCAGTGGTTTCCCACTGCCGCACCAGTGTCGACTTCCCCACCCCACCGTTACCGTGCACATGGAACAGGTACGGAAAGTCCACGTCCTCCGGATTCCGCACGAAGGTATCCCGGAACACCGCCAGCTCACCCCGGCGTCCGACGAACCCGGCCCGATCGCGCCGTCGATTGACTTCCTGCCGTGACAGCCGACGTCCCGCCATACCGCCCCCCGGGTGGTCCTTCTCGTAATGCCGTGTCACCAGACCTTAGAGCTACGACGGACAGCAGCCTCGTCGAACCAACCAACTCCGCGAATGGATAACCGCCATCTCGTTCACAGCACCTCGCCGATGCCCCAGGTAGCGCTGACGTCGTTCAGCCACCGGTCCGGCAGCTTCCCGTTCCACCTCATGGCCAGAGCGAAGCGGGCCGTCGACAACCGTTCCAGTGCGATCAGCGACACCGGATGCGCGAGCAGCTCGTGCCGCCCGTGCTTCGCGATCGCGGACTGCGGTCCGTACTCCGTGTACAGCCGCACCAGCCGCTCGCGGTGGGTGTTCACGAACTCCTCCAGCCGGGCCGGGGATGCCGCGCATTCCTCCTCGGTGAGCACGGACCACAGGACGGGCAGGACTTCCTCGGTCATGGTGTCGTCGAAGCGCACGTGGACCGCGAACGCGGCGTACGACCGCACCGCGACCGCGAGCACTCTGTCCGCAGCTCCCTCCCGCACTTCCTCTGCTGCCCGGTCCACCGGACCGCTCGTGTCCGCATCCGTGCTCATCGCGCCGCCGCCTTCTTCACCGTTGTCCACCGCATCCCCAACGCGTCCAGCTCGGCCCGGCGTTCGGCGCTGAGCTTGTCTGCCCGCTTACGGATGTTGTCCAAGACCATCCCCAGTTTCACGTCCACCTCCTCAAGGCCGTCAGCGCCGCTCTGAGCGCCGCCGAACCCGTCGTGTGGCTCCACGGACTCCACGTGCTTCCTCGGCACCTGAAGGTGTCCCCCACGGGCGTGGAACGCCTTTGCTGCCGCGAGGTTGAGCATCCACTTGTCGTCCTGGGTTCGCTTCACCGGCCGCTCCGACTCCTCAGCCGGCTCCAGCCCGAGCGCGTTCTCCAGGAGCCACCGCTGCACGGGCAGCAGCGCGTCCCATCCGAACCGGCAGCCCTGCACCCACCGTCCGAGGTCCTCGCCCTGGACGACGACCTCACCGGCCTCCATCGGCATGCTGCCGCCGTTCTCCAGGTGGTTCTGCACCAACCTCATGCAGCGCTGCCATCCCGCGTCCCAGACCGGTGACCACCCGGGGTCGATCTCATCAAGGGCGTCCCGCCGCTCTGGCGACAGCCCGCCCGTGGCAGACCCCTCGGGCAGCCCAGCCTCCAACTGCTCCGCGCGCGCATCTGCCAGCCGGGCCGCCGTCCGCAGATTCTTCGCCCACACGCCGACCGGATACCCGTCCCACACCGCAGTGGCCGGCGGCAGGAAATGCCCGTGCTCGGCAGCCCAGCGGCGGGCGGCGGTGAGGCCTTCCTCGAAGGCATGGTCCTGGTGCGCCCACACCACCCCGAGCTCCTCCAGCTCCCGCACCCGCTCCGCCGCGAGGTCACCGGCCCGGTAGTCCTTGCGCTGCTTCTTCAGCCAGGTCCCCAGCGGGAACCCGCCCGGCGTCCAGTCCGAGGGCGTGAGGAAGTCATACGGGACCTTCAACTCCCCGTTCTCCGCGACCTCCTTCGCGTACTGCACAGACGCCTCGAGCCCGCTGCGCCAGTAGTCGGTCTCCGGGTGCAGTACCCGCAGCGCCACGAACCGCGCCACCTCCGTCGGATCACGCGGCGTGGAGAACTTCAGGAGCTCCCGCGCGGGCGCGCTCGGACCCTGCGCCTCTCCCGGCTGCTCCTGGTCCTCGGTGTCCGTACCGCCCGCCTCAGCAGCTTCCTCGTCCTTCCAACTCCCGCTGCGCACACGGGGATCAGCGAGCGCTTCCACCACACGCGAGTCGTACGCACGCAGCGCTCTTATCTGCAGGTGGATGTGAGGTGAGTTCTGTTTGGTACGTCTGCGACCTGGCGATGTGAGGGTTTCCACGGAACTGCTCCCGCCCCACCCTGTCCTTGGTTACGTTCGGCACGTGGAGCACATCTATACGGCAGAACGGGCGATATCCCCCGCAACAGGTACGGTGCGCTGGGTCGTTGTCGACGCCCGGACCTACGACCTGCAGCACGAGGCCGTGGCCTACCTCGCCTCGCTGCGCTCCCGGGGCTGTTCACCGAACACCGAGCGCGCCTACGCCGGGCGCCTGGCCCTGTACCTGAACTACTGCCGTATGCACCGCCTGCGATGGGCAGTTCCCGGCTTCACCGGACTGACCTCCCTGCAACAGTGGCTCATCGAGACCCCCCTGCCCTCACGCACCGCACACCCAGGACCGGACCCCGCCCGCTACCGCTCGCGCCCGACGGCGAACGCAGTCATGACCGTGGTGGGGGAGTTCCTCCGGCACGGTGCCGCGCACGGCCTCGTACCGGCCGCCACGACCGCGCTGCTCACGCAGCCCAAACTCCTGCGCTTCACCCCGCCCGGCTACGACACGGGCGAGTCAGGCCGGCTGCACCAGATCCAGGCAGCCGCGTTCCGCTTCAAGAGCACCGAGACCGGCTACCAGGACCTCAGCCCGGAACAGATCCGCCGCATGATCGCCCTCACCCCACGGGCGAGGGACCGGTTCCTGATCGCGCTGATGGCATGCACCGGGCTCCGGATCGGCGAAGCGCTCGGCCTGCACCGCGCCGACATGCACCTGCTCACCTCCTCCCGCACCGCCGGGTGCGGCACCCAAGGCCCCCATGTCCACGTCCACCGCCGCACCGACAACCCCAACCGCGCCCTGGCGAAATCCCGCTTCTCCCGCTACGTGCCCGTCACCGCCGACCTCGTCGCGCTCTACACCGACTACCAGTACGAACGCGACCAGGAACCCCAGGCCGCCGACTCACCGATGGTGTTCGTGAACCTGTTCCGCCCGCCGTTCGGCCAGGCCATGTCCTACTCCAACACCAAGGAGACCTTCGACCGCCTGGCCGCTGCGGTCGAGCACGCCTGCCGCCCGCACATGCTGCGGCACTCCGCGGCGACGCGATGGCTACGCGACGGCGTCGACCGGGACGTGGTGCAACGACTGCTGGGCCACGCCTCCCCGCTGTCGATGGAGTCCTACCGCCACGTCGATGACGCCGAAGCCCGCGCGGCCGTCGAGCACGTCGCCTCGCTGCGGGAGCGACCGTGAGCACCCCGTCTCTCGTCCCGCCGCCCGACCCGGCAGCCCCCGTACCCGCACCGGACCACACGGCATGGCTGCACTGGCTCGACGACCACACCACCCCCGACTGGCGGCCGACCGAGTGGCAGCAGCAGTACTGGCTGTTCACCGGAAACCCCAAGGAGCCGCGCACATCCGTATCCCTGTGCCGCACCAAGGCGTGCGCCACGGTGGTGTCACCCACGAACAGCTACTGCCCCATGTGTAAGGAGGCACAGAAACGGTCACCGCTGCCCGACGAAGAGTTCGCCCGCACATTCGAACCCATACGCACCCAGGCATACATCAGCCAGCCCAGACCACCCTGCTCCGTCACACGGGACGGACAGCGCTGCGTGCGCCCCCGCCACTGCAAGGACCTGTGCAGCCTTCACTACGCACAAAGAAACGCCTACGGCAAGAGACACGACCCCAAGGACTGGCACGCCCTCGCCACCCCCTACACCGACGTCCCGGCATGTCCTGTGCTGGCATGCCCGCTACCCGCCGAGTACTCCAAGGGCCTGTGCCGACACCACACCCTGAAGTTCCGGGAACACCGCCGCACCGCCCCCACCACGCCCCTGGCCGACTGGGCAGCCCGGCAGCCCCCTACCTGGCACCCCACCAATTCAGCCTCCTGCCCCTGCCCGCACCGCTGCGCCAGGAGATCCTCTACGGACTCCAACAGGCCGATCCGTGGCTGCGCATCTTCGAACCATGCCAAGTCCGCCGCATGGTCCGGGACTTGACCGGTGCCACCACCCTCACCCGCGAGCTCCCCAACCACCCGCTCTGCCCCCGCTCCACCCCTGCAGTCCTGCGGATGCTCGGCCGCGTACGCACCGCGGTCCAAGCCGGCCTCGCCCACCACACCGGCACAGCACCAGCAGCGCACGACGTCCTGGACCTGCGAGCCCTGGGCCAGCGCGCCCGCTCACCAGCAGGCATCAAACGTTCCAAGACCGTCGACCTGCGCACCATCAGCCCACGATGGCTGCGCCACCTGCTGCACACCTGGACAGTCCAACAACGCCCCGACGCAGACGCCTTCGCCCGCACACTGCGCGGTGTCGAGCTGGCCGCCCGCGCTCTCCGCCACCGCCCGGGAACGGACGACCCCTCCGCACTGTGCTACGACGACGTCACCGCAGTGGTCGAAGCATTTCGCACCGCACTCAAACTCGACGGCCAGCCCGCCGGCTCGAGCTACCGCACCTCCATCGCGAGCCACTTCTTCACCCTGATCGACTACGGCCGCCGCTCCGGTACGACCACCAACCTCTCCGCCGCCTTTGTCCGCGACCCCAGCACCCACCGCATCGCGCAGGAGGAAGCCAACGAGGACGAGATCGGCAAAGCAGTCCCGGAGCCCGTGATCCGCCAGCTCGACACCCACCTCGACCTCCTCGGCCAAGGCCGGGCCCGAGGGCGCCGCACCCTCACCACCGCAGACCTGCAACTGATGTACCGCACCCTGTACACCCTGCTCAGAGACACCGGCCGACGCCCCAACGAGATTGTCTCGCTGCCCCGCGACTGTCTCGAAACCCGCAACGATCAGATCTCCCTGGTCTGGAACAACCACAAGACCCGCCGATACCGCAGACGCCTGCCCATCACCGCAGCCACCGCCCACACCGTCCGCACCTGGCAGACCCGCAGGGACCAGCTCCACCCCACCCTGCCGCCCGCAGGCGCAGACCACCTCTTCCCTGCGCTGACACCCCTGGCCGCCCCTGGCCACCTGCACACCACCTATCTCGGTGAAACCCTGCGCCACTGGGTGAGCTCCATCCCCCAACTCCACACAGAAGGCGCGGGCCCCAACGGCGAACCCCTGCCCTTCGACCGTTCACTCATCCACGCCTACGCCTTCCGCCACTCCTACGCACAACGGCACGCCGACGCCGGAACCCCCCTCGACGTCCTGTGCGAACTGATGGACCACAAGTCCGTCCGGACCACACAGCGCTACTACACGGTCTCCCTCAAACGAAAGCGCGAAGCCGTCACCAAGCTCGCCGCCCACGTCCTCGACCACCGCGGCCAGCCCACCCCCTGCTCCGACACCACCTACGAACTGCGCGCAGTAGCCGTCCCCTACGGCGGGTGCACCGAACCCAGCAACGTCAAAAGCGGAGGCAACTCCTGCCCGATCCGCTTCCAGTGCGCCGGCTGCGGCTTCTACCGGCCCGACCCCTCCTACCTCCCGGCAATCGAGCAGCACATCAATGAACTGCGCGCCGACCGCGAAACCGCCAAGGCCATGGACGCCGCAGAGTTCGTCATCACCGCCCTCAGCGCCCAGATAACCGCCTTCGAACAGGTCGTCGATCGCATGCGCCGCCGCCTTGCCTCCCTCCCCACCGCAGAGCGGGCGGACATCGAGGAGGCCAGCACCGTGCTGCGCAAAGCCCGAGCCGGCAATTCCCACACCCTCCTGCCCCTCACCCCCACCGCCAAGAACTCCCGCCCATGAACCCCCGCGGCAATCCGCACACCCTCGCCCAGGCGCGCCAACGCGACAGCCTCGACAAGCGCCAACGCGCCCTCACCGCACTCGTATCCCTCGAGCAGCAGGGCGAGAAGGTCACCTTCGCGGCAGTCGCCCGCACAGCCGGTGTCTCGACCTGGCTCACCTACGCCGCAGGTATCCGTGAACACATCGAAGCCGCTCAAAAGCGGCAGCAGCCCGCCATCCCCTCGCCAACCGATCCCCGCCGGTCCACTACCGCCACCCTGCGCACAGAGCTCCACCTGGCCCGTCAGGAGATCCAGACCCTCCGACACGGCAAAGAGCGCATCCACCACGCCCTGCAGCACCAACTCGGGCACCAACTCGACACGATGGGCACAAAACACCTGAGCGACCGCGTCGATGAACTCACCCAAGACAACCAGCGGCTCGAAGACACACTCCAGCGCGCCACCCAGGAAAACCAAACCCTCCGTACTCGCGTCACGGAGCTCGAAACAGACTTGGCCGCAGCACGGACAAGCCTGCGAAGGATGATCCGAAAGGAGAACACCAATCAGTAACAGCCCGGCTTGCAAGATCACGCCGTCCCCCCGGCACACCACCGACCAGATGCCTCACAACCGCTCGCTGAGCTGATCGAGACCCGTCCGCCGCTCTGTGCTGAGCGCTCCCCGCCGCACCCCAGGCGCCTACACGCTTGTGGGGTGTAGTCAGGCGTCCTTCGTGGGAGTGGGACTGCCGTGCGGCCCGCGAGGTGCTCGTCCGCTTGCCGTCCGCCGGTGCGGTGCCAGGTGCACCCGCGAGCGGAAGCCCCAGCACAACAGCAGATAGATGAGTACGGCCACAACACTGGGAGCACTCAGAATGCCCACCGCGGCGCCCTCCTCGGCACCGCCCAGGACATACGCGGCACCAGTACCCGACACGGCGAAAACCAGAATCCAGGGCGCGAGGAACCGGGTGCGCTCCGCGAACAGGAGAACCACCGGCCCTCCCCACGCCACGAGAACGACAACGAACGCGACGAGCGGGATGAACGCCATGAACCCTCCCGTGCTGGACCCGATACGGAGAGCACGACCGAAGCCCTCCGTACGGATCATCCCCACGCACCCGTGACACGTCTACAACAGCCCACCAAACGGCAGTTGAGCCGCCACCGCCGGAACGACAGACCGCCACGAGACCGCCGGCCCCGACCATCCTCAACGGAACGGACCCCGCGTGGTGCCCGTCCTCACTGCGTGTTTCTCCTGGTGGTGCCTGCCGCCCAGCGCATGCCCAACTGGTCGAGTGCCGCCCACCGCTCGTCGGTGAGCTTGCCGGCCCGCTTACGGATATTGTCGAGGACCATCCCCAGTTTCACGCTCACCCCCTCGCGATCAGCACCGTTCTGAGCACCTCCCGGGCCGTCGTGCGGCTCCAGCTGCTCCACGTGCTTGCGAGGCACGTTCAGATGCCCCTCACGGGCGTGGAACGCCCTTGCTGCCCGCAGGTTGAGCATCCACTTGTCGCCCTGCGTACGCTTCACCGGCCGCTCGTCCTCGGTGGCGGGTTCGAGTCCGAGGGCGTGCTCCAGGAGGTAATGCTGCACCAACGTCAGCTCGTCCCAGCCGAGACGGCACGCCTGTACCCACTTCCCCAAGTCCTCACCCTGGACAACCAGTTCACCCGGCCTCGTGGGAACGGCCCCGCCGTCCTTCAGGTGCTGCTGGGTAAGCCGGAGACGCCGCTGCCACCCGCTGTTCCATGCCGGGTACCAGCCGGGGTCGATCTCGTCGAGTGCGTCGCGCCGTCCCTCGGACAGCGCCCCGGCCTCCGACCCGACAGGAAGGCCGGCCTCACGCCGTTCAGTGAGCGTGTCCGCGGTCTTGGCGGCCTTGCGCATGTTCTTCGCCCACGCCCCGAGCTGCCGTCCCTCCCACACCGCCCCCGCAGGCGGCAGGAAATGCCCGTGCACCTCTGTCCAGCTGCGCGCACACTCCAGCCACCCCTCGAACGCCTCCGTCCGTTCCAGAGGGTTCCACACCATCCCGAGCTCGTCGAGCTCGGCGACACGGGCGCCATCGAGCTTCCCCGCCCGGTAGTACCGGCGTTGATCGGCGTGCCAGACCCCCAGCGGATACCCCGCAGGAGTCCAGTCTTCCGGGGTGACGAAGGCGTACGGCACCAGGAGCTCGTCGCCGCCGACTTCGGCCCGGTACTGCACGGACGCCTCGATGCCGCGCCGCCAGTACTCGTTCTCCGGCTCGATGACCCGCAGCCGCACGAATCGGGCGAGCTCGGCGGGATCCCACGGCTCGGCGAACCGCAACACCTCCCGCGTCGGCGCACTCACCGCCGGTCCGTCACGCCCCTGCTGCTCCTGCTCCTCTCCCTCGGCGTCCGCACCATCCGCCTCATCAGCCTCGGTCTCCTCCCAACTCCCGCTGCGCACACGGGGATCAGCGAGCGCTTCCACCACACGCGAGTCGTAGGCGCGGAGAGCAGACAAGATCTTTGCGAGCGGCTCGTGGCCCCTAGAGGACAGCTTTCCCTCGGAGTTCTCACCCTCAGGAGTGAATACAAAAACGACCAGACTGGCCAGTTTCTCTTTCCCGGGACGCAGCCGGAGGGCGCGTCCTACCACTTGAACGATGTCGACCATCGAGCCCCGCGTGTCACAGAAGGCGACAGAATCACAATTCACGGTGTCGACGCCTTCTGCGATCACGCGAACGGAAGAGACCACCCGCAATGCCGCCGGATGCATCCCCTTCTCGTCCTCGATGACGTCGGCCCCGAACTCCTCCAGCACGGCACGCCGGTGACCGGGGTCGTGGTCGCCGTACAGCCAGTCCACCCACACCCGCTCCGGCGCATGGAACATCTCCGGGTCGTCCTCCCAGAGCCGCCGCGCGACGTCGACGAGCCCGCCCGCCATGGCCTCGGCGTCCGCCGTGCGGCTGTGGAAGGTCAGCACCTTCCGCATCTGATGCTTCGCGGCAGCCTTCACCAGCCCCGTCTGCAACGCCGCCAGGCGCGCCCCGCGCAGGGCATCCGACCCGCTCTCGGCCTCCTCCAGCGCGATGCGCAGCTCCGGGCCGTCCACGTTGACCACCACGACCTGAAAAGGCGCTACCAAACCCTTGCTCACCGCCTCCGAGAGCGGCAGCTCGAAGCACACAGGACCGAAGATCGAGGAGTCCGGCTCCATACTTGCGACCAAACGCGGAGCCGTCCGCCCCGCCCGCTGCGCATCCTGGGTGGTCTCCCACACCCGAGGGGTCGCCGTCATGTACACCCGGCGCTCCGCAGGGATCCGGGCCTGGTCGTGCACGGCCGCCCACGGCTTCAGGCCGTCACCGCTGGTGCGGTGCGCCTCGTCCACAATGATCAAGCTCCAAGGCCCGATGCCGAGCTTGTGCGCCTGCTCCAGGACCCCGTTGCCGAGCGAGTGGTACGTGGCCAGCACCGTGACCTGATCCAGCGAATGCACCCATCCCGCCAGCTCAGCGGCATCGGTCGTGCAGGGCACGCCTTCGGACTTCGAGGCCGGCAGCGAGCACGCGCCCACCATCGCCCCCGTACGGCCCGCGGCCCGCCACGCCTTCGCCGTCTGCACCAGCAGATCGAGCGACGGCACCAGCACCAACACCCGGAGCGCGCGCAGCTGTTGAGCCACCGCAGCGGCGATGCGGGTCTTGCCGGTCGCGGTCGCCGCGATCACCTGCGTCCGCAAGCCCTCGGACGGCATCACACCGTCGGCGGGCACCTGGAGGGCCCGCAGCACGGCGTCGACCGCCTCCTTCTGGTGCGGGAACAGCGGATTCCCTGACATGACCAGTCCCTTCACGACCTGCATTCGAGCTCCCTCGAATTGTCACGGCTCTGTCCCAGCCCGGGGGAGTCGAAGCTGCCCGTGCCACGCTGAGGCACATGCCTGCCACACCTGAGAGCCCTGCCGGGCCGACACGCGAGTTCGCGGCCAACGACTACGACGGCTTCGCCGAGGCCTACGAGGCCGAGAACGAGACGAGCCTCCTCAACGCCTACTACAACCGGCCCGCGATCCTGGACCTGGCCGGGGACGTGGCCGGACGGCGGGTCCTCGACGTCGGCTGCGGGGCCGGCCCCGTGTTCGCGGCGCTGCGTGACCGGGGCGCGACCGTGACCGGCTTCGACGCCAGCGCGGGGATGCTGAAACTGGCCCGGAGGAGGCTCGGACCCGATGCCGCCCTGCACCACGGAGACCTGGCCGACCCGCTGCCGTTCCCCGACAGTTCCTTCGATGACGTCGTCGCCCCCCTGGTGCTCCACTACCTGGAGGACTGGACGGCGCCGCTGGCCGAACTGCGGCGCGTCCTGAAGCCCGGCGGCCGGCTGATCGCGTCCGTCAACCACCCCTCGGTCTACACGCTTCTTCACCAGGACAAGGACTACTTCGAGACCGTGCAGTGGTCCTACGACTGCGACTTCGCCGGCCAGAAAGCCGTCCTGACCAACTGGCACCGCCCGCTGCACGCCATGACGGATGCCTTCACCGCAGCCGGATTCCGGATCTCAGTCATCAGCGAACCACCCCCTGCTCCGGGCGCCGCGAAGGCGTTCCCCGACGATCCCGCAGCCCGGAAGAGGTTCATGTGCTTCCTGTTCTTCGTCCTGGAGGCTTCCTAATGCTCCCCGTCCGGGGCGCTCATAGGGCGGGGACCGACCCCGCCCCAGCCGACTGCCGCAAGCCCGCAGATGAGTCGTCTCCAGGACCGCGTGTGGTCCGTACGGGCAGGGAGCGGCCGTTAGACCTCAGCTGCCCCGTTTGTGGCGTGCTCGACGACATCCACGTACGGCCGGATGGGCTAGAGATCACCAGGGCATCGGCGCGGAAGCCGTGATGGAGCCGGATCGTGTGGTTGGAGCTGCCTGTGGGGTTCGCTGTCACCGGTTGCGGGCGGCATAGCTCCATGGGGACTGGAGGGGAGCCGGCCGCCCTTCTTCTCCAGGGTTGGGCTGATCGCCGTACCCCCGCCGTCACGGATGCGGGCGCGTAAGGCGATCACCCAGCCCGACGCGAGCTGGCGGGGAGCAGCTGCTGCCGCGATGTGGCCAGCACCGGGAACGCCCTCCGGGCCCTGCGGGATTCGTCGACCGCCTCCTTCTGGTGCGGGAACAGCGGATTCCCTGACATGACCAGTCCTTTCACGACCTGCATTCGACGGATTGATCGGGACGGCATCCCGGGGCGTACAGAATTCGGTTATGGTGGCCACCACGAGATCCTGAAGAGGATTTATCCGGGCGCTTTACAAGCCACTCACCGAGTCTCTTTTCCCAGTCCCTCAGCGACGTGCCAGGGGTGGCTGCTCATCCCATAGCCTACCCTGGTACAGAAGTTTGACGCACAATCCTTTCAAGGGTTAGCGCGGAGGGGGCGGGTCTTCTACGGCGAAACCTCACCCACCGGGCAGCAGCCGATTCCGGGCCTGGTTCGAACGACACCCCGGACCAGAATTGGCACCGGTCCACTCCTCCTGACCCCCATTCGGTCCGCAGGAGACAGCAGCCCCGCTCCGACCCCATAGCCAGCCAAGGTCACTGCGAAGCAGGGGCCGCAAGGCCGGATCGCGGAACGATCGGGCCCGCCGGAGCGAAGCGTCGGCACCGGGGCGCGGAGCGGCCCAGATGAGTGCGGCGAATGCTGCACTGCAGGGCCACGGAGTGGACCGGCAACCCGTATCGCTGCACGCAGTGCTCCGTGCCGGGTACCGTGCGTGGCTCATCGAACAGTTGACTGGGGAGTAGACATGATGAGCGCGAGAAGGACCACGGTTGTGGCGATGTTGGCGGCGTGCGGTCTGGCAGGGCTGGGCGCGGGGCCTGCTGTTGCGGCGACGGGGCCTCTCCTTCCTCACCCTGGGCCGGATGGTCTGGTGTGGGTGGATGAGAGAACGGGGGACGGGGGTGTTGTTTCTGGGGCCGGGGAGGGCCTGGTGACGATCCTGACGGTGGCTTGTGAAGGGGGCGGCAACGTTCGGGTGACGATGGCACAGGAGTCGCAGCTCGCGGACTTCACCGTGGACTGTCCCGCAGGCAGTGCGGGCGTAGGTTCGGTCACGTTGCCTGCGGGCGTGATGAAGTTCGGGTCCTTCACCGTAGGAGTGGATGCCTCGGACGAGAACATCCGTTGGGGGCTGACCGTCACACAGCCCGAGTAGCCCCTCGGGGCGAATCTCGCAGGCTCCCATTCAGTGGGGGTGGGCTCGGAAGGAGCCCACCCCCACCCCGTTGCTGCGAGTAGTTCGGGCCGCGCGGAGCGTGGCCCGTGGCCGGATCGCGGAGCGATCGGGCCCGCCGACGGCGGAGCCGCCGGCCCGGGCCACGGAGTGGCCCGGATTCGTGTGGCGCAGCCACCGATCACCGTGCGGAGCGCGGTGTTTCTTCCGCCGCGTAGCGGCGGCGCGTCGTGTTCGCGGAGCGAACCGCGCG
>NZ_JBIRQJ010000002.1:0-37632 GCF_044333135.1 Streptomyces sp. NPDC021093
CCAGGACCTCCCCCTCGACCACGTCATCGAAGCCCTCAACCCCCACCGCACCCTCTCCCACACCCCCTTCACCCAAATCGCACTCACCCTCCAGAGCTACGAACAGGTCGCTCTGGACTTCCCCGGCGTTCAGGTCACGATGGAGCCGACGGTCGACGAGACCGCGAAGTTCGAACTGACCTTCAATCTGGAGGAGTTGAGCACCGGCGGTGTCGCGGGCTCGCTGGTCTACGCGACGGACGTCTTCGACCGGGACACCGCGCGGCGGATCGCCGACGGGCTGGTGCACGTGCTCGAAACGGTGCTGCGACAGCCGGACACCCCGGTGGGACGCCTGCGCCTGACTCCGGACGGGGGCCCGACCCCCGTGCCGCGGCCCGTGCAGCCGGAACGGGGTCCCTCGCAGGCCCGGACGGTCCCCGAGGCCTTCCGGGCCCGAGTGGCGGACGCGCCGCATGCCCCGGCGCTGCGTTCCGGCGACCGGTTCGTGACGTACCAGGAGCTGGACGTACGGGCGAACCGGCTCGCACACCGGCTGATCGCGGCCGGTGCGGGGCCGGAGAGCCGGGTGGCGCTGCTCCTGGACCGCGGGGTCGACGCGGTGGTGGCGATGCTCGCCACCCTCAAGGCGGGCGCCGCCTACGTACCGCTGGACCCCCGCCAGCCCGCTGCCCGCACCACGGAGATCCTGCGGGAGAGCGCGGCCCGGGTGGTACTGACAGACGGTGTCCGGCCCGACTTCCCGGGAGAGGAGGGCCTCGCGTCCCTCCCCGACCTGGTGGTCCTCTCAGCCCTCTCCGACCCGGCCGTGCTCCAGGCGGAGGGGGATCCGGCGGAGGACACCGACCCGTTGGTGGGCTCCGGCGAAGAGCGGCTGGCCTCCGGCGAAGAGCGGCTGGCCTCCGTGATGTTCACCTCCGGATCCACCGGAATGCCCAAGGGCGTCGCGATCACCCACCGCGGCCTCGTCGCACTGGCCGCGGACACGGCCTTCGACACCGGGGCTCACGACCGGGTGCTGCACCACTCGCCGTTGGCCTTCGACGCCTCCGCCTACGAGATCTGGGCCCCCCTGCTGCGCGGCGGCCAGGTCGTGATCGCTCCGCCGGGTCAGCTCGACCCCGTGGCGCTGGGCGCGCTGGTGAAGGACGCGGGTGTCACCGTGGCCTTCTTCACCACCGCCCTGTTCAACCTGCTGGCCGACGACCCGAGTGCGACTCTGACGTCGTTGCGGGAGGTGTGGACAGGCGGTGAGTCCGCCTCTCCCACGGCGATGCGCACGGTGACCGAGAAGTACCCCGACCTCGTCGTCACCCATGTCTACGGACCCACGGAAGGCACCACTTTCGCGACCTGCAGCCGCCTGCCCACCCCGTACACGCACCCGGGGCCGCCTCCGATCGGCGTGCCCATGGACCGCACCGGCGCGTACGTGCTGGACCGGGGTCTGGTTCCGGTTCCGGTGGGTGTGGTGGGTGAGCTGTATCTGGCGGGTGTCGGGTTGGCACGCGGGTACTTGGGGCGTGCGGCGCAGACCGCGGAGCGGTTTGTCGCGGATCCGTTCGGGTTGCCGGGGGAGCGGTTGTACCGGACGGGTGATCTGGTGCGGTGGCGTGCGGACGGGCAGTTGGAGTTCGTGGGGCGGGTCGACGGTCAGGTGAAGGTCCGGGGGTTCCGGATCGAGCTGGGCGAGGTCGAGTCGGTTCTCGGTGCGTTGACGGGAGTCCGGCAGGCCACGGTGGTGGTCCGTGAGGACACGCCGGGGGAGAAGCGGCTGGTCGCCTACGTGGTGGCGGAGGGATCCGACGGGGATCCGGCAGCGCTGCGTACGGGAATGGCCGCCCAACTGCCCGACTACATGGTGCCGTCCTTCTTCGTCGCACTGGACTCCCTGCCGCTGACGCCGAACGGGAAGATCGACCACAAGGCCCTCCCCGCCCCGGCCACCGATCCTGAGGCGCCCCACACGGCCCCTTCCACGCCTCAAGAGGCCGCACTGTGCGCGCTGTTCGCGCAGACACTTCGGGTCGACCGGGTCGGCATCGACGACGACTTCTTCGACCTTGGCGGTCATTCCCTGCTGGCAACGCGTCTGATCAGCCGCATTCGTTCCTCGCTGGGCCTGGAAATCACCCTGCGCACCCTCTTCCAGAACCCCACCGTGCGCACCCTTGCCCCCACGCTCGAAACCGCCGAAAAGGCGCGGCCGCTCATCCGCCCCTTGCGAAAGGTCACCCGAACAACATGATTCCGCTCTCTTATGCGCAGCGCCGGTTGTGGTTCCTTCACCGCCTCGAAGGGCCCAGCGCGACATACAACGTGCCGTTGGTGTTGCACCTGGAAGGGGCCTTGGACGTGCCTGCGCTGAGGTTGGCGTGGAGCGACGTGGTGGGCCGGCACGAAAGCCTGCGGACCGTGTTCCCCGAGGTCGAAGGGGTCCCGTGGCAGCGGATTCTCGGAGCGGCCGAGGGGGTCTCGCCGTTCGACGAGGTGGAGGTCGCGGAGGGCGAGCTGGATTCGGCGCTGAGGGCCGGGGCGCGGCACGCGTTCGTGCTGGAGTCCGAACTCCCCGTGCGGGTCACGTTGTTCAGGAGCGGCACGGACCGTCATGCGTTGTTGGTGCTGATGCATCACATCGTGGCGGACGGCTGGTCCTTCTCCCCGCTGCTGCGGGACCTGTCCGACGCGTATCGCTCCCGGACGGCGGGTTCGGGCCCGGACTGGGACGAACTGCCGGTGCAGTACGCGGACTATGCGGTATGGCAGCGGGAGTTGCTGGAGGGCTCCGACGAGCCGGGGGCGCCTGAGGGGCTGGCCGGTCGCCAACTGGCCTTCTGGAACGAACAGTTGGCCGGAATGCCGGAGCTCCTGGATCTCCCCCTCGACCGGGTTCGTCCTGCGGTGGCGAGTCATGTGGGTGGGCGTGTTGAGTTCCGGTTGGATGCGGGGTTGCACGGTGAGTTGGCGGCTTTGGCGCGGCGTGCCGGGGCGACGTTGTTCATGGTGTTGCAGGCGGGGTTGGCGGCGTTGTTGACGCGGCTTGGTGCGGGTACGGATGTGCCGGTCGGTACGGTGGTGGCGGGTCGTTCGGACGAGGTTCTGGATGATCTGGTGGGGTTCTTCGTCAATACGTTGGTGTTGCGGACGGACACGTCGGGGGATCCGGGTTTCCTGGAGTTGGTGGAGCGGGTCCGGGAGTCGGATCTGGCGGCTTTCGCTCATCAGGATGTGCCGTTCGAGCAGTTGGTGGAGTCGGTCAACCCTGCCCGATCGCTGGCACACCACCCCCTCTTCCAAGTTCTGCTGGCACTGCAGAACAGCCCCGAGGGTGACTTCGTTCTCCCGGGCGGTCGGGCCACGGTCGAAGACCTGAGTTCCGGGGCGGCCAAGTTCGATCTGGCCTTCAGCCTGCGGGAGTGCCGTGGGGTCGACGGTTCGCCCGCTGGGGTTGTCGGTGAACTGTCGTTCGCGGTGGACCTCTTTGACCGTTCGACGGTGGAGGGTCTGGCAGCGCGGTTCGTGCGGTTGCTGCGTGGGGCGGTGGCGTCTCCGGAGGTTCCGGTGGGCCGTCTGGAGCTGCTTTCCGGCACGGAGCGGACGCAGTTGGAGAAGTGGAGCGGTACGACGGCACGGGTGGATGCGGTGCCGTTCCCAGTGCTGTTCGAGCGGCAGGCGGGCCGTACTCCGGATGCGGTGGCCATGGCCTGCGGCGGGGTGGAGGTCGGTTATGCGGAGTTGAATGCGCGGGCGAACCGGCTGGCGCGGCATCTGGTGTCGTTGGGGGTGGGGCCTGAACGCGTGGTGGCGGTGGCGCTGCCCCGGTCGGTGGATCTGGTGGTGGCGTTGCTGGCGGTGATGAAGGCCGGTGGTGCGTATCTGCCGGTGAGCCTCGACCATCCGGCCGCGCGTCAGGAGTATGTGCTGGGTGACGCGGCTCCGATCTGTCTGATCAGCCATGCGGAGGTGGCGGAGGGGCTCGCGGGCCCGTTCTCCCGAGTACTGCTGAACTCCCCCGCATTCGCCGAGAAGTTGAGCCGTTTCCCCGATACAGATCTCACGGATGGTGAGAGGACTTCTTCCCTGGGTCTGGATTCTGCGGCCTACGTGATTTACACGTCGGGTTCGACGGGGTTGCCGAAGGGGGTGGTGGTTTCCCATTCGGGTATTGCGAATCTTGCCGCAGGTGCGGTGGAGCGGCTGGGGATCTCCTCGGACAGCAGGGTGCTGCAATTCGCGTCCCCCAGTTTTGACGCGGCGATGTGGGACGTCTTCCTCACGTTCTCGGCCGGAGCACGGCTGATCGTGGCGGAAGACGACGATCTGCTCCCGGGGGACGGCCTCGCCGGTTTGCTCCGGGCGCACCAGGTGACGCATGCGACGCTCCCGCCCGCAGTACTCGCCGTGCTCCCTCCGGAGGCGGTTCCGTCGGGCATGGCGTTGGTGGCGGCCGGCGAGGCGTGTCCGCCGGGGCTGGCCGAGCGCTGGTCGGCAGGGCGGCTGATGGTCAATGCGTACGGGCCCACCGAGGCGACGGTGTGCGGGGCGATGAGTACGCCGCTGTCGGGTGCGGGGGTGCCGCCGATCGGTTCGCCGCTGCCCAACACCCGGGTGCATGTGCTGGATCGGGGTCTGGTTCCGGTTCCGGTGGGTGTGGTGGGTGAGTTGTATCTGGCGGGTGTGGGTCTGGCGCGCGGGTACTTGGGGCGTGCTGGGCTGACCGCGGAGCGGTTTGTGGCCGATCCGTTCGGGTTGCCGGGGGAGCGGTTGTATCGCACGGGTGATCTGGTGCGGTGGCGTGCGGACGGTCAGTTGGAGTTCGTGGGGCGGGTCGACGGTCAGGTGAAGGTCCGGGGGTTCCGGATCGAGCTGGGCGAGGTCGAGTCGGTTCTGGGGTCGTTGGCGGGGGTGCGGCAGACCACGGTGGTGGTCCGCGAGGACTCTCCTGGAGACCGGAGGCTGGTGGCTTATGTGGTGGCGGAGGGCCCCGGCTGGGATCCGGCAGCGTTGCGTACGGGGATGGCCGCCCGGCTGCCGGACTACATGGTGCCGTCCTTCTTCGTCGCGCTGGAGTCCCTGCCGCTGACGCCGAACGGGAAGATCGACCACAAGGCCCTCCCCGCCCCCTCAGTCGGCCCCTCGGCTCCGTACGAAAAGCGGCTCCCGCGCACCGCGCAGGAGGAAGTGCTCTGCGGGCTGTTCGCCGAGACCCTCGGGCTCGGCCACGTCGGCCCCGACGACAAGTTCTTCGACATCGGCGGTCACTCACTTCTGGTCGCCCGTCTCATCGGCCGGATCCGCACCGCACTCGGAGTGGAACTGCCGATCCGGGCGGTGTTCGAGAACCCCACGGCCGCGACGCTCTCGACCGCGGTCCGCCAGGCGGAACAGGCACGTCACGCCCCCTCCCGCAAGGTGCGCCCGGACACCGTTCCGCTCTCGTACGCGCAGCAGCGGTTGTGGGTGCTGGGCGAGGTGGAGGGGCCCAGTGCGACGTACAACGTGCCGTTGGTCTGCCACTTGGAGGGGCCGTTGGACGTGCCTGCGCTGAGGTTGGCGTGGAGCGACGTGGTGGGCCGGCACGAAAGCCTGCGGACGGTGTTCCCCGCGGTGGGCGGGGTGCCTCGGCAGGTGGTGCGACCGGTGGCCGCGGGGGCGGCGCCGTTCGATGTGGTGGAGGTCGCGTCCGAAGGCCTGGACGAGGCGTTGGACGCGGCGGCGCGGCGTGCGTTCGTACTGACTGCCGAGGTCCCGGTGCGGGTGACGTTGTTCCGTGTGGCTGCGGACCGGCATGTGCTGTTGGTGCTGATGCATCACGTGGTGACGGACGGGGGATCGACAGGACCGTTGCTGGCGGATCTGTCACGGGCGTACGGGGCGAGGTCGGGCGGTTCGGCTCCGGACTGGGACGAACTGCCTCTGCAGTACGCGGACTTCGCGCTCTGGCAGCGGGAGGTGCTGGGCTCCGAGGAGGACCCGGACAGCGTGCTGTCACGCCAGACGGCGTACTGGCAGGAACGTCTGGCGCTGCTGCCGGAGCTGATCGACCTTCCTCTCGACCGGGTTCGTCCTGCGGTGGCGAGTCATGTGGGTGGGCGTGTTGAGTTCCGGTTGGATGCGGGGTTGCACGGTGAGTTGGCGGCGTTGGCGCGGCGTGCTGGGGCGACGTTGTTCATGGTGTTGCAGGCGGGTCTGGCGGCGTTGTTGACGCGGCTTGGTGCGGGTACGGATGTGCCGGTCGGTACGGTGGTGGCGGGTCGTTCGGACGAGGTTCTGGATGATCTGGTGGGGTTCTTCGTCAATACGTTGGTGTTGCGGACGGACACGTCGGGGGATCCGGGTTTCCTGGAGTTGGTGGAGCGGGTCCGGGAGTCGGACCTGGCGGCTTTCGCTCATCAGGATGTGCCGTTCGAGCAGTTGGTGGAGTCGGTCAACCCGGCTCGTTCGCTGGCACACCACCCCCTCTTCCAGGTCACGTTGACCCTGCAGAGCGAAGTGACCGACGACGTCGTACTGCCGAATCTGACCGCGAGCCTCGGAAGTGTCGACCTCGGGGCGGCCAAGTTCGATCTGGCTCTCAGCCTGCGGGAGTGCCGTGGGGCCGGCGGTTCGCCGGACGGGTTGGTGGGCGAGCTGTCGTTCGCGGTGGACCTGTTCGACCGTTCGACGGTGGAGGGTCTGGCGGCGCGGTTCGTGCGGTTGCTGCGTGGGGCGGTGGCGTCTCCGGAGGTTCCGGTGGGCCGTCTGGAGCTGCTTTCCGGTACGGAGCGGACGCAGCTGGAGGAATGGAACTCCGCTGAGTCGCGGGTGGACGCGGTGTCGTTCCCGGTGCTGTTCGAGCGGCAGGTGGGCCGTACTCCGGATGCGGTGGCCGTGGCCTGTGGTGGGGCGGAGGTCGGTTATGCGGAGCTGAATGCGCGGGCGAACCGGCTGGCGCGCCATCTGGTGTCGTTGGGGGTGGGTCCTGAGCGGGTGGTGGCGGTGGCGCTGCCCCGGTCGGTGGAGCTGGTGGTGGCGTTGCTGGCGGTGATGAAGGCCGGTGGCGCGTATCTGCCGGTGAGCCTCGACCATCCGGCCGCGCGTCAGGAGTATGTACTGGGTGACGCGGCTCCGGTCTGTCTGATCAGCCATTCGGAGGTGGCGGCGGGGCTCACGGGCCCGTTCTCCCGAGTACTGCTGAACTCTCCCGATGTCGCGGAGGAGTTGAGCGGATTCTCGGGTGCGGATCTGGGCGACGGTGAGCGGACTTCTTCACTGAGGCTGGGCTCTGCGGCGTACGTGATTTACACGTCGGGTTCGACAGGGTTGCCGAAGGGGGTGGTGGTGTCCCATTCGGGTATTGCGAATCTTGCCGCAGGTGCGGTGGAGCGGCTGGGGATCTCCTCGGACAGCAGGGTGCTGCAATTCGCGTCCCCGGGCTTCGATGTGGCGATGTGGGACGTCTTCCTCACGTTCTCGGCCGGGGCACGGCTGATCGTGGCGGAGCAGGAGCAGATGCTTCCGGGAGAGCCCCTCGCGGATCTGCTCACCACCTTCGGGGTGACGCATGCGACCTTGCCCCCCGCGGCCCTGGCGGTGCTGCCCCTGGAGGGGGTGCCGTCGGGTATGACGTTGGTGGCGGGCGGCGAGGCGTGTCCGCCGGGGGTGGTCGAGCGCTGGTCCGCGGGGCGGTTGATGGTCAATGGGTACGGGCCCACCGAGGCGACGGTGTGCGCGACGATAAGCGCGCCGCTGTCGGGTGCGGGGGTGCCGCCAATCGGTTCGCCGCTGCCCAACACCCGGGTGCATGTGCTGGATCGGGGCCTGGCCCCGGTTCCGGTGGGTGTGGTGGGTGAGCTGTATCTGGCGGGTGTCGGGTTGGCGCGCGGGTACTTGGGGCGTGCGGCGCAGACCGCGGAGCGGTTCGTCGCGGATCCGTTCGGGTCGCCGGGGGACCGGTTGTACCGGACGGGTGATCTGGTGCGGTGGCGTGCGGACGGTCAGTTGGAGTTCGTGGGGCGGGTCGACGGTCAGGTGAAGGTCCGGGGGTTCCGGATCGAGCTGGGCGAGGTCGAGTCGGTTCTCGGGTCACTGCCAGGAGTACGGCAGACCACGGTGGTCGTCCGCGAAGACCGCCCGGGGGAGAAGCGGCTGGTCGCCTACGTGGTGGCGGAGGGATCCGACCGGGATCCGGCAGTGCTGCGTACGGGGATGGCCGCCCGGCTGCCCGACTACATGGTGCCGTCCTTCTTCGTCGCGCTGGAGTCCCTGCCGCTGACGCCGAACGGGAAGATCGACCACAAGGCCCTCCCCGCCCCCTCGGCAGGCCCCGAGGCCCCTGGTGGGGGGCAGGTCCCGCGCACCGCGCAGGAGGAAGTGCTCTGCGGGCTGTTCGCCGAGACCCTCGGGCTCGGCCACGTCGGCCCCGACGACAAGTTCTTCGAAATCGGCGGCGACAGTATTCTCGCCATCCAGTTGGTGAGCCGTGCGCGCTCCGCAGGACTGGACTTCGCTCCGCGGGAGGTCTTCGCGTACCAGACCCCCGCCGGTCTCGCCGCCGTCGCCCAGCCGCACGCCGAGGCGGCCGACGACGAGGAGGAAGCCGACGGCGACCTGGAGGCGACCCCGATCGTCCACTGGCTCCGTGAACTGGGCGGCTCTTACCAGGGGTTCAACCAGTCGATGACGGTCCAGGTACCGGCGGGAGCGGGAGCCGCCCGGCTCACCACCGCACTCCAGTCGCTCCTCGACAGCCACGACGTCCTGCGTATGAGACTGGTCGCCGCGGAAGAAGGGGCGGGGAGGAAAGAAGGGAGCGATGCGCCCTGGCACTTCCACATCCCGCCCAGGGGGGCGGTGACGGCGGCCTCGGTCCTGACCCGGGTCGACGTGTGCGGAGCGGATCCTTCCGCCGTTGAGCGGCTGGTGGCCGAGGAGGGCGAGGCGGCTCGCGGTCGGCTCGCGCCCGCGGCCGGTGTGATGGCGCAGTTCGTGTGGTTCGACGCAGGTGCCGACCACCCCGGCATGCTGCTGCTCGTCCTTCACCACCTGGTGGTCGACGGCGTCTCGTGGCGGGTGCTGCTGCCCGACCTGGCCGCCGCCTGGGAAGGCTCGGCAGGAGACGGAGAGCCCCGGCTCGCCCCGGTGCCGACGTCCTTCCGCCGTTGGACGCGGACGCTCGCCGCGGCGGCCCGTGAGCCGGGAAGGGTGGCGGAACTCCCGCTGTGGGCCGCCGTACTGGACACCCCCGACCCGCAGTTGGGCAAGCGGCGCTTCGACCCCGACCTGGACCTCGCCGGTACGGCCGGGTCGCTGGAATCGCGACTGCCGGGCGGGCTTGCCGAGTCCCTGCTGACCGTGGTGCCGGCGTCGTTCCACGCCGGTGTCAACGATGTGCTCCTCACCGCGCTCGCGCTCGCGGTGGTGCGGTGGCGGCGCCGCCGGGGGACCGCCGGTACCCAGGTCCTGATCGACCTTGAGGGCCACGGCAGGGAGCACCTCGCGGAGGGCCTGGACCTGCACCGTACGGTCGGCTGGTTCACCACCCTCTTCCCGGTCAGCCTCGATCCGGGCCCGGTCGACGAGGGCCGCCCGCACCCGGCGGGGCCGGCGCTCGGCGCGGCGCTGAAGGCGGTCAAGGAACAGCTCAGGGCCCTGCCTGACTCCGGCATCGGCTACGGCATGCTGCGTCACCTCAACCCGGAGACGAAGCCCGGACTTGCGAGGAGTGAACCGCCTCAGATCGGGTTCAACTACCTCGGGCGATTCGCGGCCGTGCACCCCGGGGGCGGCACGGACTGGGCGGTCGTACCGGGTGTCCGCGGACCACTGGGCCGTGACCCGGAAATGCCGCTCAGCCATGCGCTGGAGATCAACGCGGTGACCCAGGACCTGCCGGACGGCCCGGTGCTGACCGCCACCTGGACCTGGCCGGCCGCGCTGTTCGATGAGGGCGACATCCAGGAACTCGCGTCGGACTGGACGCAGGTGCTGCAGGCCGTCGCGGAGCACGCGCAGATGCCGGACGCCGGAGGTTACACGCCGTCGGACCTCGGGCTCGTCGACCTGAGCCAGGAGGAGATCGACGCGCTGACCCAGCAGTTGAGGAACGTCGACTGACGTCCGCGGACATGCGGAAAAGCCTGTGACACGCACATTGTGCGTGTCACAGGCGGACGGCCCGCTCCGCAGGAAGTCGGGGTCCCTACGGAGCCGGAGCCGCTGTGGCTCGAATCAGCCTGCCTTCACGGACAGGTAGCCGGCGATCGGGTACCAGCCGCCCGGTTCTGCCTTCCCGCCGGGCTTGAGCACCTTGGCAGTGGCCCCGTCTCCTTCACGGCAGTCGCTGAAGTAGTAGACCCGAATCGTCTTGTCGGTGTTGTTCGTGACCCAGCCCGCGCCGAACGACGCCTCTTCGCTCTTCTTCGGCAGGTTGATGCAGACGCCGTCCTGGGGATTGGTGATCGTTCCCTCGCGGTGGCCGCTGTACGTGATGGTCCCGGTAGCGGCCTGGGCGGTGCCGGGCAGAGCCAGGGCGGAAAGCACCGCGGCGGCTGCCAGTGCGGTCGCGCGGTAGTAGTTCTTCTTCAGCACTTTCGTCTCCTGTTGCAAAGAAACCGAATTCACTTAAAGGCTGGAGAGTGTCTCCGCGGCAGACTTTAGGGAAGGTGCTTATCAGTGGGATATCCCGGTTGCCCGAAGGGGCGATAAGTGGTGCGGGGACATCAGTTGCCGCGGTTCCCGGAGAGACGGGAATTGATGTCGCCGACCACCTCGGCCGCCTGCGGGACGAGGAAGAAATGTCCGCCGGGGAAGCTGCGGGAGGCGAATCCGTCGGCTCCCGCAGCAGTTCCTGCGGCCGTGTCCGCCGCCGTGTCCGCCGCCGCGTCCGCCCAGGCGAGGATGTTCTCGGCGGGGTTGTCGACGTCGTCCTCGCCGTAGTAGGCGGTGATGGGTATGGGGAGCGGCTGGACCGTGGCCTGCGTGGCGTAGGAGTCCACCAACCGGTAGTCGGCCCGGATCGAGGGCAGGACCAGATCGAGGAGATCCGGGTGGTCCAGGGCCGCCGCCAGCGGTCCGCCCCTCCGGCGTACGTCGGCGACCAGGGCCTCGTCGGTCCGGGAACCCGTGTCGGAGAGCCGCAGCCGGTGCGGCGCCGCGCGTCCCGAGACGAACAGCGCGGCCGGGCCGGAACGCCCACTGCCCAACAGTCGCCGTGCGACCTCGTACGCCACCGAGGCTCCCATGCTGTGCCCGAAGAACGCCGTCGGCACCGTCATGAGCGGAGCCACCGCGTCCGCGATGGGCCCGGAGAGGCCGGCCATGTCCGTCACACAGGGTTCGTTGATCCGGTCCTCGCGGCCGGGGTAGCGCACGGCGAAGACTTCGACGTCCGCGGCGAGCCACTGCGGCCATTCGCGGAAGAAGCTCGCGGCGCCGCCCGCGTGCGGGAAGCACACCAGCCGCATGCGCGGGTCCGGCACGCGGCGCAGAGGGCGCAACCATGAGCTGCCGACCGCGGGTTCGCTCGCCGCTGATGTGGTGGAGGGGGACATGCGTGACATCGATTCCTCTCGGGGACGTGCCGGCGAAACCGCCGGCCCAGAGCGTATGAGCCCTGCCTATTGAAGGCCTATCGCGGGGGCCGGGCGGCGGGCGTACGGTCGGAGCCGCCCGGCGCGGCGGGTCGAGGGGGCCAACTCCCGGAACCTGGGCGGATCAGCGTCAGCGCTGCGCGAAGTCCGCGTGCCGGGGCTGCTGTTGGCGCTTCGGTCCGTTACGGGGGCGGCTTGTGCGCCACTGGCGTGCGCGGATGCACTCCGGGGCCGGGGGCCAAGGTCGCTCCCGGGTGTCGTCGGCCAGGGCCGCCCAGCTGGCCGCCCCGTCTGGCCGCCCATCTGACCGCCCGTCTGTAACCCGTCAGGACTTGGCGAGTTGCCGTCAGTGGCCCGTCATGACCCGTCGCGACCCGGCCGGGGCGGGCGTAACGTCGGCGCCACGCCCCGGCCTTCTCGGTGACGGCCGGGGCGGCCATTCGCGACCGGCACCGCTGGATGCCCGGGGAGCGGTGTGCGGACACGTCGTTTCGTCGGCCCGTACGTTCCCGCCGTACCGGCATCGAGCGGGGGTCCGGCTTGCGCTCTCGCTGCAGGGGCATCGCGGGTGGCGGCGTTCCTTGCGCCACCGGATCGCGCTGGCCGCGGTCCTGGCTGTACTGCCGGCCGTCGCCGCGCTCCTGGTCCCGTTCCGCAGCGGCGTGACTGGTCGCAGCGGGAGATCGAACTGCGCGCCCGGCAACGGCCGTTACTGCGGCAGGTTCGTGCTCCGGCCCTCGCCGGGAGCGCCCGTGGCGCTCCCGACCGTGCCGGTCACCCCCGCTGACCTGGTCGTTCGCGGTGTCGTAAGGATGACGTCAAGCCGGAGTCGTCCGACGTCAGAGGACCGTCAACGCGGCCGCGAGGGCGAACGCGCGTGCCCCATGCTGGTGATCGCACGGGATCGTACGAACGGTCCGGGTGTGAGGCTGGAGGGCGGAGTGACGATCACCGCCGGTACCGGGCAGAGCCAGGGGCGGGGGCCCGGACGCTGCTACGGAAACCTCACCCGGACCTGAGTGACGGGGGAATCCCGGGCTGCGGCTCTGAGGGGAGCCGCGGGACGGACAGCCGGGTGACGGTCCCCAATACCGTTGCCCGGCTGGTCCGCCGTGCGGTGGGTGCTCGGCCGGGCCACGAGGGGATGCCGCTCGGCGGCCACCCCGACTCGGACGCGCTGAACCGTGCCGCCAGCCCGACGCGCACGCGCTGAACCGTGCCGCCACCCCGACTCGGACGCGCTGAACCCGTACCTCCGGGGACGTCCGGTGTGGCTGTTCCAGCGTCCCGGCACGGAGGAACGGCCGCATCCCGAACCGGCATGACGTCGCGGTGAGCGGGCCCGGCAGTGATGACTTCGCCCGGCAGCACATTCGGCATCGGCATCCTGAGCGGGTACGCGGCGAGCGCGTCGCCCGACGCGCTCCCAACGGCCCGTGCCGCAGCCGCTGCCCGGCGGCCCCGGACCCCGGACCCTCCGGCAGCGCCTGCGGGGCCTGACGGACCCTCCGTCCTGTCTCGCGCACCCCTTCGCGCCCCCCCCCGCATCGCGTCCACCCCATTGATCCCCACGGCCAAGTGGACGGCGGCAAGCGACCCGAAGCACCGCGAGAACGTTCCGTCGAAGGTCTTGCTGGAGTGTGTCGGGCTCCCTAATGTGAACCTTCAAATCCCCAGGAGCCTACTGAGAGCCATGAGTTGGGACGTACTTTGAACGATCAAATCTCTGCGCGGGCAGGCTATCTCGACCATGCCAGGGTCGGTCCGCTCTCCCGTCCGGCCGCCGACGCGCTCGCCGCCGCGGCCGCGCTCGCCGTCCGGGTGGACCCCGCCGATCTCGACCGGCTGTTCGTCCTCGGTGACGAGGCAAGGGCCTCGGCGGCCCGGTTGCTCGGCGCCCTTCCGCACGAGATCGCCCTCGCCCCCTCCACCAGCAACGGGCTGTTCACCGTGGCCGCGGCGCTCCGTGCCCCCGGCACCCTGCTGGTGCCCCGCGGCGAGTTCCCCGCCAACCTCTACCCCTGGCTCCGCTTCGCCGGCCGCGGCGGTCCCGCGGTCCGTCTCGTCGACCCGGACCGCGGCCGGCACATCACCCCCGACCTGCTGCGCCGTCACCTCACCCCGGACGTCACCGCACTCACCGTCAGCGCCGTCGACTCGCTCACCGGCTTTGTGGCACCGCTCGCCGCGCTCAAGGAAGTCCTCGGGCCGGGACGGCTGTTGATCGTCGACGGCATCCAGGGCCTGGGCGCCGTACCGCTCGAAGCGGACGCCGCCGACATCCTCGTCAGCGGCGGCCAGAAGTGGCTGCGGGCCGGCTGGGGCGCCGCGCTGCTGCTGATCCGCGACCGGTGCGCCGGGCACCTGGCGTCCGGGCTCGGCGGCTGGGCCGGTGTCACGGAGCCCTTCGCCGCGCGGCACCCGGCGCCGCCGCTGCCCGGGGCCGCCGCGCACCTCGCCACCAACCCGGACTTCACGGCCGCCGCCGCGCTCGGCGCGGCCCTCGACGACCTGGTCGAGCAGGGCGGTCCGGCCGCCGTCGGCGCCCGGATCCGTACCACCCTCGCCGAACTGCTCGACCGGGTACGGCGGGCCGGAGCCGACGTACTGATGGACGGAATCGGCCCGTACGAGCGTGCCGGGATCGCCTCCTTCCGGCTGCCGGGACACGACCCCGGCGCCGTCCACCGCGCCCTCGAAGCGGCCGGAGTGATCACCACCCGCCGCGACGAGTGGATCCGGCTCTCCCCCCACGCCTCCACGCCGAGTGCCGCGGCCGACCTGCTCGCCGGGGCACTGCACACCCTCACCCACCGCACGCCCCACCCTCGTCAGGAGCCGACATGTCCCACCCACTGAGCCGCCGCCGGCTGCTCCAGCTCGCCACCGCGTCCGCCGCCGGGCTCGGACTGACCGCCTGCGGCGACAACGGCGCGGGCGGTGGTGCGGGCGGCGACGGCGACACCGGCCGGATCACCGTCTGGAGCTGGACCACCGCGGCCGAGGCCCTGCGCGGCGTCGTCCCCTCCTTCGAGCGGGACAACCCCCACATCAAGGTCGACATCCAGGACGTCGGCAACCCGGCCATCTGGGACAAGCTCACCGTCGGCCTCGCCTCGGGCGGCAAGGGACTCGCCGACGTACTGCACATAGGCGTCGACTACCTGCCCGGCTACCTGGAGAAGTTCCCCGAGGGCCTCGCCGACCTGTCCGCGCTCGGCGCCGACCGGTACAAGGACGCCTTCGCGAAAGGCCTGTGGCCGACCGTCATCGGCAAGGACAAGGCCGTGCACGCCCTGCCCTGGGAGGTCAATCCGCTCGGCCTGTTCTACCGGAAGGACTACTTCGACAAGGCTCGTGTCGACCCCGAGTCCCTCCGCAGCTGGGACGACGTGATCGCCGCCGGGCCGAAGATCCTCTCCGCCACCGGCGCCCAGCTGCTCGGCCTCGACAAGCCGGGCACCACGCAGGACATGGACTTCTTCCAGAACCTGATGCAGCTTCAGGACGCCTTCTACTTCGACCGCGAGGGCAGGATCACGCTCGCCTCCCCGGCCGCCGTCCGGGCCCTCACCGTCATCAAGCGGCTCAACGACGCCGGACTGATCGCCGACACCGCGGGCGAGGGGACCGAGAAGCGCCTGCTCAGCCAGGGGAAGCTGGCCACCGACCCGAACCCGGCCTGGGCCGTCGAGTACCTGGCCGCCAAGTTCCCGGCGCAGAAGGGGAAGTGGCGCGTCATACGGCCGCCCGCCGCCGTCCCCGGGGGCGGCCGCAGCGCCCTCGTCAACTCCACCTATCTGACCGTCGCCGCCTCCAGCCCGCGCCGCCGGGCCGCCTGGCGGTTCATCGAGTACGCCCTCACCAAGCCCGCCGAGATCAACCGGATGTTCGCCTCGGGCGGCGTCTTCCCCGCCCTCGAAGCGGCCTACGCCGACCCGAGGTTCACCGCGCCGCACCCCTTCTACGGCGGCCAGAAGGTGCTGAAGTCCTTCGTCGACTCGCTCGGCGCCGGATCGGCGGCCACCAACTTCACCGGCGACTACCCCCGCGCCCTCAAGTTCGCCAGTGACGCCCAGAGTCAGGTGCTGTTGAAGGGCGCCGACCCGGCGACCGCCCTCAAGGCCGCCGCCGAGCAGCTCGCCCGGCAGACCGGTCGGCAGCAGGCGGCCTGACCATGTCCCTCGCCCCGCCCGGACGCGCTCCCGCCGCAGCCCCCTCGGCCGGCCGCGGGAAGCCCCCGCCCACCGGCCGATCCCGTGGCCGTGGCCGTGGTCGTGTCCGGCCCGGCCGACGTCGGCTGCTGACCCGCCGCTCCGTCCCGTACCTGCTGATCATGCCCGCCGTACTGGGCTTCGCGATCTTCAAGGCGTACCCGATCGTCGCCTCGCTCTGGATCAGTCTCACCACCGGCAACGGCGCCGACCAGCACTTCTCCGGTCTCGCCAACTACCGTCGGCTGCTGGGCGATCCGCTGTTCTGGACCGCGCTGGAGAACACCGCGCTGATCCTGGTCGTCCAGGTGCCGCTGATGCTCGGCCTCGCGCTGCTCGTCGCCCTCGGCCTCGACTCCGCCAAGGTCTGGCTGCGCCCGCTGTGGCGGCTCGGCGTCTTCGTCCCCTCGCTGACCGGGCTGGTCGCCGCGGGCGTGATGTTCTCCGTGATCCTCAACCGCGACGCCGGACTGCTGAACTGGGTCCTGTCGCTGTTCGGCGTCGACCGGGTGAACTGGCTCGGCAGCCCCTCCTGGGCCCGCGTGGCCATCGTCCTCGTCCTGACCTGGCACTACACCGGCTACAACGCGGTGATGTACCTGGCAGGCCTGCAGGGCGTTCCCACCGAGCTGTACGAAGCCGCGAAGGTCGACGGCGCGGGCCCGGTCCGCCGCTTCTTCTCCATCACGCTTCCCCAGCTGCGGCCGATCCTGCTCCTCACCGTGGTGCTCTCCAGCATCGGCACCCTCCAGCTCTTCGACGAGCCGTACGTCCTCACCGGCGGCGGCCCCGACAACGCCACCCTGACGGTGACCATGTACCTCTACGACAACGGCTTCAAGTACTTCGACTTCGGCTACGCGTCGGCCCTCGCCTACGCGCTCGCGCTGATCGTGTCCGTACTCGGCATCCTCCAGGTCCGGCTGATCGGAGAACGCCGATGAAGGCCCCCGGAACACCGGTGAAGGCCCCCGGAATGCCGAAGAAGTCCCCCGGTACGCGGGTGAAGTCCCGCAGAAGGCGCCGGGCGCCCCTGCTCACCCTGATGCTCGCCGGTGCCTTCGGGCTCTGCGTCGGCCCGTTCTACTGGCTCGCGATCGCCGCGACCCAGGACGACAAGGACGTCTTCTCCTGGCCCCCGAAACTGCTGCCCGGCGGCCACCTCATGGAGAACCTGCGCGGTCTTGAGGAGTCCATCGGACTCACCCGCGTGCTGCTGAACACCGTGCTGGTGGCGGGCGTCCAGACCGTCGGCGCCGTCGTCGTCTCGGTGCTGGCGGGCTACGCCTTCGCCAAGTTCGACTTCCGCGGGCGCAACCTGTTCTTCGTCGCGCTGCTCAGCACCCTGGTCATCCCCGACACGGTGATGCTGATCCCGATCTTCCGGATGATGATGGACCTGGGCCTGATCGACTCCTACCAGTCGGTCGTACTGCCCGGTCTGGTCACCCCGTTCGGCATCTTCCTGATGCGGCAGGCACTGCGCTCCATGCCCGACGAACTCCTCGACGCGGCACGCGTGGACGGCGCGGGCGAACTGCGGGTGCTGTGGCGGATCGTCGTCCCGGTCAACCGGCCGGTCATCGCGGCGCTCGCGCTGTTCGTCTTCCTCGGCGCGTGGAACCAGTTCGTCTGGCCGCTGATCGCGCTGCGCAGCCCGGAGATGTACACGCTGCCGGTGGCCACCGCCACCCTGCAGGGGCTGTCGACCACGAACTACGCGCAGGTGCTGCTGGCCAGCGCGATCGCCGCCATCCCCGTGATGGCCCTCTTCCTCGTCCTGCAACGCCAGTTCATCTCCGGCCTGCTGGCCGGAGCGACCAAGGAGTGAGCCCCGTGACCACCGCACCGGACAACGCCTCCGCACCGGACAACGCCTCCGCACTGGACAACGCCTCCGCACTGGACAACTCCTCCGCACCGGGCAGCGCTTCCGCACCGGACAGCGCCTCGCAGTGGCCCGTCCCGGCCTGGCGTCCGACCTTCCCGGCAGCGGACGCCCCCGGCGCCCCCGACCCCGCCGGCCATCTGGCGCTCGCCACCGGCCTCCGCCACTCCACGGGCGATCCGCTCGTCGTGCACTTCCGCCCCACCGGGCCCGGTCGCGAGCACCTGGAGACCACCGTCACCCCGGTCGGCGACGGCATCGCCCTGATCGAGGTCGTGGCGACGGCAGCACCCGCGACCGCCGCGTCAGCCACACCCACCAGCCCTGTCACCGGCCCCGTCACCGCCCTCGTCACCGGCCCCGCCACCGTCACCGTCCACGCCGAATGGCGGGTCCCCTGCGTGGGTGCCACCGCCTACTGGACCCCCGACAGCAGCGCCTCCCGCTGGCTGCCGCCGTCCTGGAACGCACCCCGGACCGTCTCCCTCGCCCTCGGCGCCCCCGTCGCCAGCCTGATCGGCGCCGACGACCGCGCCCTGTGCACCGCCGCGCTCGGCGAGACCTCCGCGCCCGTGCGCGTCGGCGCCGGAGTGGTGGAGGAGAGCGGCGAGTTCGCCTTCACCGTCGAGCAGGAACTCACCCCGGGCGGGCCGCCGTTGCGGCTGCGGATCGACCTCGGCGGACGTCACTTCGCCGCCACCCTCAAGGACGTCACCACCTGGTGGGCCGAGGGGCTGCGGCATCCCGGTGTCGCCCCCGCCGCCCGGCTGCCCGCCTACTCCACCTGGTACAGCCTCCATCAGAACGTCGACGCCGCCGCCGTCGAACGCCAGGCGGCACTCGCCGCGGCCGTCGGCTGCGCGAGCGTCATCGTCGACGACGGCTGGCAGACCGCCGACCGCACCCGCGGCTACGGCCACTGCGGCGACTGGGAGCCCAACCCGGCGGCCTTCCCCGACCCCGCGGCCCACGTGGCCGAGGTCCACCGGCTCGGCCTCGCCCAACTGCTGTGGTACGCACTGCCGTTCATCGGCCGGCACAACGAGGCCTGGGCCCGCTTCCAGGGCATGGTCCTGCGCGACGAGCCCGAACTGGAAGCGGCCGTGCTCGACCCCCGCCACCCCGAGGTCCGCGCGTACCTGATCGAGAAGGTGTCCCGCGCCGTCGAACAGTGGGACCTGGACGGCCTGAAGCTCGACTTCATCGACCGCTTCGCCGTCACCGACCCCCCGCCCGCGCCGGTCGGCGCCGACTGCACGGCCGTTCACGAAGGCGTACGGCAACTCCTCGCCGACCTCGACGCCCGGCTGCGCCGCACCCGCCCCGACGTGATCGTCGAGCACCGGCAGCCGTACGTCAGCCCCGCCCTGTGGCCGTACGTCACCATGGTCCGCGCCGTCGACTGCCCGCTCAGCCCCGCCGAGAACCGCCAGCGCACCGTCGACTGCCGGCTCACCGCGGGCCCGCTCGCCGTGCACGCCGACATGATCATGTGGCACCCGGCCGAGCCGCCCGAGTACGTCGCCGTCCACCTCGTCAACGCCCTGTTCTCGGTACCGCAGATCTCCGTCGACCTCGCCGCCCAGACCCCCGGTCAGCTGGCCGCCGTGCGCTTCTGGCTCGGCGTCTTCCGCGACCACGCCGACGTGCTCCAGCTCGGCGCCCTGGAACCCGCACGGCCGGACCTCGGCTATCCGCAGGTCCGTGCCCACGACTCCCGCACCACCGTGGTCGCACGCTACGCGCCGCTGCCCGTCGCCCTTCCCGACAGGGCAGGCGCGGACGGCCCGCAGACCCTGCTCGTCGCCAACGCGGACGCCGACCCCGTGGTGCTCCTGACCGCGGTCCGCCCGGAACGGGCCCTCGCCCTCGTACAGGACTGCCGTGGTGAGATCCTGTCCGAAACGGTGCTCGACCTCGTCGCCGGAGCGAACCCGGTGACCGTACCCACAGGTGGCCTGCTCACCCTGACCCGCGGGCACTGACGACCGGGGGCCGGGGCGGCCGCCCGCCGTCCCGGCCCCCAACCACCAGAGGAACGATGACCGCTCGCCAGGTGACCATCGAGGACGTCGCACGCGCGGCCGGAGTCTCCCGCCAGACCGTCTCGAACGCCCTCAACGCCCCCGACCGACTGCGCGCCACCACTCTCGCCCGGGTCACCGCCGCCATCGACGAACTCGGCTACCAGCCCGACCAGTCGGCCCGCAGCCTGCGCACCGGCACCCGCAAGGTCATCGGCTATCCCGCCCCCGCCGACAACCCGGCCGACCCCAACCCCCTGATGGGCGGTTTCCTGCAGGCCCTGGTGACCGCGGCGGACGCCGTCGGTCACCGCATCCTGCTGTTCCGCTCCGACCCGCGGCAGGGCGCCGCCGCCGTCGCCAAGTCCTTCCACGGACTGATCGCGGCCCGTCAGGTCGACGGGTTCGTCCTCTCCGACGTCGTGCACGACGACCCCCGGGTCGACGTGCTCACCGAGGCCCGCTTCCCGTTCGCCGCCTTCGGCCGCACCGCCCCCGGCCGCCCGCAGAACTGGGTGGACATCGACTCCACCGCCGGCACCGCCGCACTGGTCCGACTCCTCCTCGACCAGGGCCACCGCCGGATCTGCTTCCTCAACTCCGCCGCCTCCCTGCCCTGGCTCGCCGACCGCAGGACCGGCTTCCTCCAGGCCGCGGCCGCCGCCCCCGACGGAGCCTTCGAGGTCGGCGTCCCCGACGACGAACCGGCCGCGCTGACCAGGGCCGTCCAGCACCTGCTCACCGGCCCGGACCGCCCCACCGCCCTGGTCTGCGCGACCGACTGGCTCGCCCTGACCGCCTACCAGGCCGTCCGCGCCGCGGGCTTCACCGTCGGCACCGACGTCGCCGTCACGGGGTTCAACGACATCCCGCTCTGCACGCTCCTCCAGCCCGCCCTCACCAGCGTGCGGCTGCCGCTGCCCGCCATCGCCCACGCGCTGGTCGACCGGCTGATCACCGCTGTCGAGAATCCCGCCGCGGCCCCGACGACCGGGCTGCTGCTCCCCGCGGAGCCCGTCGTGCGCGGCAGCACGCCGGGGAGCTAGCCGGCCGAAGGCGGGGTTTGTCGAGCGGCGGCGCTGTTCGTGCCCGAACTCGCGGAGCCTCGCCCGGTATTGGGATTGTTTGGCGAAAAACCTTTAAGCTCCCGGTTACTGCACACGCTGCATCCGGCGGCGGCGGGGGTGTGTCGCCAGGGGGGCGTCGGCCCGCTCCGCCGTACCTGCCCGTGCGCGGGCGGGTACGAAGCGTGCGGGGGTGTTCGCCGTAACCGTGACGGTCATGTGCCTTGCACGGATGGCTCATTAGTGTGGTTCGGCACGGGCATTTCTGTACGGATGCCTCCTGCGAGCTGGGGAGAGACATTGCTGTACGACACGGATGGCTTCGAGGACCCTGTTCCCGAGCCCATGGTCGTTTCTCTGGACGACGTGACCAAGACCTACGGTCACGGATCCCGCTCCACCATGGCGCTGAAGGGTGTCAACCTGGGTGTGCGGCCCGGTTGCTTCCTCGCGGTCATGGGCGGGTCCGGCGCGGGCAAGAGCACGCTGCTCGGCTGTCTGGCAGGGGAGGTGCTGCCCAGTTCGGGGGCGGTGCGCCGCAGCCCCGGGGGGACCGGCGCGGCCACTTTGGCCACCGACGAGAAGCCACTGCCGGGCGAGCGGGTGGGGGAGTACGTGGAGCGGGCGTCCGGAGCGGGGGCCGGTCTGGGGGCGGAGAAGCTGCGCGGCCTCTACGAGGCGACGGGGCTGTGGGAGCACCGCCGCGACGCGGCCGAGAGCCTCGCCGCGGCGTACGCGCCGCAGCTGGCGGTCGCCCGGTCGCTCGCCCGTGACCCGCAACTCCTGCTGGTCGACGAGCCCGTGGCGCACGAGACGGCCGGCGGACCCGGGGAGTGGGCCGAGGTGCTGCGCCACGCGGTCACCGGCACCGGCGTCGCCGTGGTGATGGTGACCTCGGACCCGGCTGCCGCCGCGCGCGCCGACGCGGCCCTGTTCCTGCGCGACGGTCTCATCGTGGACGCGCTCGCGGGCGCGGACCCCGACCGCATCGCCGACTGCCTGAAGATGGCTTCGTCCATCTGAGGTCCACCCGGGCGCGGCGGAGACGTTCCCCGGCACCGGTCCGGGTGTAGTTAACTGCACCCGGCTGTGGGCGGGGGCTCCACTTCTGCGAAGGGTCAACCCGCTTTAGGGTGAGGCCTGTTGAGTGAGCGGGTCGCGGGGCCGGGGAAGCGGGAAACCCCTCGGTCCAGGCCGCTCCTCGGGAAGCCGGCTGGTGCCACCGACCGTGAGATCCCTGGACGGACGGGGGCGGTCGGCGGAAGCCGGATGGTGGAGCAGGCGTTGATGGGCTGATGGGGGAGTCATGCGGCGTATCCGTTTCGAGTCGGCCAGTGTGCCGAAGGCGTGCATACTGACCGAGTTGGACGAATTCCGAGAATCGCTCTTCGCCCTGGAGCTGCTGGGCCGGAACGCGGGCGGGCAGCCGTTCCAGCGCTGGCGAAGGAGCGTGGTGCGCCATCGCGCCGTACGTGACCTCGTCACCATGGCCCAGACGATCCGCCCGTTCCCCGACATGGACAACGTGGTGCAGCGGGCCCGCCCCGGAACCCCGGCGGCCGACCGTACGCACGAACCGATGCTGGTGCGCGATCTGCGCGAGTTCCACCGGATCGCCGTCGCGCCCTACCGGATCCACCTCGACCGGGTCCTGGACGCGGACCGGGCGGCGCGCCGGCGGATCGCCGTCACGCAGGGGCCCGAGAAGCTGCTGAGCACGCTCCACTCGTCGATCCGCTGGTCCGCCCCGGTGCTGGAAGTCTGCGCCCAGCAGGGCGAGGACATGACGCTCGACGCCGGAGGGCTGCTGCTCTCGCCCTCGATCTTCCTGTCGCCGCTGGCCCCCCGGGTGCTGCACCGGGCGGCGGGGCCTGACACCCCCACGCTCTTCTATCCCGTACCCATGGAACAGAGCTGGCGGATGCCCGCGTATCTGTACTGACACCCCGGAAGTGACCGCCGCGTGGCGCCCTCGTCCCAGGAGGCGCCACGCGGCGGTCGGTCTTCAGACGGTGATGAACACGTTGATCGCCACGCCCACCACCACCAGCGCGAGCACGATCCAGGGCCACAGCGGCTTCTCGCCCTGCGGCTGCCATCCGGGGTTCGGCATGAGCATTTCCTTTTCTCAGAGGGTGTTGTCGGAGAAGAAGGACGCCCCGAGTGCCGGGGGTAACAGCCGGGGCGTCCAGTCCGGGTGAGCCGGCGGCCGGGTGGCTGCCTGCTCAGAAATCGGGATTAGAAGTCGTTTGCGTTGAGGCAAGTATTCCGAAGCTCTTTGAGCCGCTCGTTCTGTTCGGTGAGATAGCCGACGACCGTGCGTGCTCCGCTGTCCTTCGGTTCGGCGGTGCGCAGCGAGTCCGCAGTGGATTCGATGGCTTTACGGAGTTTCTCGTCCGGGGCCGAAGCGGTCAACCGGTCGAGTTCTTCGGCTCGTTCCTGGACATCGCGCTTTGCTTTCGCGGCGTCCTCCGGGAACGGGTTGAACAGAGTGATCTTGACTATCTTCACGCACATTTCCGTGCGGTCCAGCGCTTCCTGTCCCGGGTCGCAGGCCGAGGCGCCGACCAGCAGGGCCGTGATGGCGGACATTGCCACCGCCACCGCGCCGACGTGCCTGCCGCGCCGTGCTCCGGCCCGTCCTGCTTTCGACGTCACACCCATGTCCCCGCCCTCCTCCGCCGCGGCTCCGTGCCTTCCGCGGACTCGTTCGCTCGACGGTTCCAGTGTGTCGGCGGCCGCCGCCGAATGCAGTGGGGCAGGTACCCAAAAGGCGGGTGCAGTGCACTGCACCGGGTCAGGGCAGAGCGCTGCCGACGAGCGGTGCAGCCGACAGTGTGTGCCTGGCCTGGTTCATTTCGTGTCGCCTTAAAGACGTAGCGACCCGCACTTGCCGAACGGCAATCTGTACCCGGCTCTCAAGGAGATGCCATTCGAAGCAGAATACTTTTGGAGCGGAATGAGTCCACAGAGTCAGCAGGTGTCCGACCGTAATGGAAGTGCGCGGAGTGCACGTCCTCGTCGGTACCTCATGTGTCGCCCCACGTATTTCGAGGTCACGTATTCCATCAACCCGTGGATGGATCCGGAGAAGCCGGTCGCCACCGAGGTGGCCGTCGCGCAGTGGGAGAACCTGCGGGAGCTCTACCTGGAGCTCGGCCACCAGGTGGAGCTGATCGACCCGCTGCCGGGCCTGCCCGACATGGTCTACGCCGCCAACGGCGCGACCGTGGCCGACGGGAAGGTGCTCGGTGCGCGCTTCCGCAACGCGGAGCGCGGCCCCGAAGGGCCCGCCTACCTCGACTGGTTCCGGGCGCACGGCTTCGCCGAACTGCACGACCCCGCCCATGTCAACGAGGGCGAGGGCGACTTCCTCGTCACCGGCAGCCGGATCCTGGCAGGCACCGGCTTCCGCAGCACCCCGGCCGCACACGCCGAGGCGCAGGAGTTCTTCGGCCTCCCGGTGACCGGCCTTGAGCTGACCGACCCGTACCACTACCACCTGGACACCGCGCTGACGGTGCTCGACGGGGACGAGATCGCCTACTGGCCCGGCGCCTTCTCGCCCGGCAGCCGCGCCGTGCTGGAGCGGCTCTTCCCGGACGCCGTGCTGGTCGGCCCGCAGGACGCCGCAGCCTTCGGGCTCAACGCGGTGAGCGACGGGCTCCACGTGGTGCTGCCCGAGGCCGCCACCGGCTTCGCGGCCCAGCTCAAGGAGCGCGGCTTTGAACCGATCGGCGTGGACCTGTCCGAGCTGCTCAAGGGGGGCGGCAGCGTGAAGTGCTGCACGCTCGAACTGCGCCCGGCAGCACGGTAGTTCCGCTCCGCACATTCCCGCAGTCCCCGAAACCACATCATCGCCGTCCGGGGAGTTCGCCCGGACCGGTGTGGAGGAGAAATGGACGAGAACTCGACGGACCACCCGTACTTCCCCCCGGCCGCCGACCCGGTCGCGGGCCCTGCCGCGGACCGCGGAGTGCAGCGGCCGAGCCCCATGCCCCGGGGGAAGTACCTCCCGTACCGGCCCATCGGCCTGGACGACAGGACCTGGCCGGGCCGCCAGGCGGGCCGGGCGCCGCTCTGGTGCAGCGTCGACCTCCGCGACGGAAACCAGGCCCTGATCGACCCGATGGACATCCGGCGCAAGCGCCGCATGTTCGACCTGCTCGTCGCCATGGGCTTCAAGGAGATCGAGGTCGGATACCCGACCGCGTCCCGGGACGACCACGACTTCCTCCGGCACCTGATCGAGAGCGACGCCATCCCCGAGGACGTGGTCATCCAGGTGATGGCGCCCATCCGCGGCGACTTCATCGCCCGTACGGTCAAGGCGCTGGAAGGCGCCTCGCGCGCCATCGTCCAGATCTTCAACCCGACGTCGGAGATCCAGCGCAGGCTGGTGTTCCGGGCGGACCGCGAGCAGACCCGGCAGATGGCCCTGTCGGGGGCCGAACAGGCCCTGGAGTTCCAGGAGTCGCTGACCGGCACCGACCTCTACCTCCAGTACGCGCCGGAGTCCTACACCCAGACCGAGCCGGACTTCGCGCTGGAGGTGTGCAACTCGGTGCTCGACTACTGGGCGCCGCGTGCCCGGCACGCCCTGCGGATCAACCTGCCGGCCACGGTCGAGGTCTTCCCGCCCCAGGAGTTCGCCGACCGCATCGAGTACATGAGCCGCCACCTCGCGCACCGCGACCGGACGCTGCTCTCGGCCCACCCGCACAACGACCGGGGCTCGGGCGTGGCCGCCGCGGAGCTGGCGGTGCTTGCGGGCGCCGACCGGGTGGAGGGAACCCTCTTCGGCAACGGCGAGCGCTCCGGCAACGTCTGCCTCGTCACCCTCGCCATGAACCTGTTCTCCCAGGGCATCGACCCGATGCTGGACCTCAGCGACATCGACGGGATCCGCCGGGTGACGGAGGAGTGCAACCGGATGACCGTGCACGCCCGCCACCCCTGGGCTGGCGACTTCGTCTACACCTCGTTCGCGGGCTCGCACCAGGACGCCATCGCCAAGGGGCTCGCCGCGCGCGGCGACTCGCCCCAGGAGCTGTGGGACGTCCCGTACCTGCCCATCGACCCCCGCGACATCGGCCGGGACTACCAGGCCCTCATCCGGATCAACACCCAGTCGGGCAAGGGCGGCATCGCGCACCTGCTGCGCTCGGAGTACGGGGTGGAGCTGCCCCGGCGGCTCCAGATCGACTTCGCCGCCGTCATGCAGAAGGTGTGCGAGCGGGTGGGCGGCGAGGTCAGCGCGCCGGACCTCTGGACGGCCTTCCAGGAGCGTTACGTCCGGCCGGGACTCGGCCGGTTCGCCGCCGATCCGGTGCGCGCGGAACTCTTCCCGTCCGGCTCGGACGGGCGGCAGCCGGGAGAGGACGGGCAGGGGGAGCGGGAGGAGCGGTGGTACGCGCTCGGCCGGAACGCCCTGCGCGCCTGCGGCCTCGAAGGCGTGGTGCAGGACGTCGTCGTACGAGCGGCGACCGGCACTGCGCAGGGGTTCACCGCGTTCTGCGAGATGGGCTGCGGCCCCCGGGCGTTCTGGGGCGTGGGCCTGCACGCCTCGCAGGAGGAGGCGGTACGCGCGGCCGTCCGCGCCGCGGTGCACCGCATGCGGGACGACGAGCAGAGCGAGCCCCCGCTGTACCCGGAGCCGGCCGGAGAGGTGCGCGAACGCCGCCTCTCTCCCTCGGGCGTTCGCTGAGAACGTCAGCGGTGTGTGCGGACCTGGTCGCCGACCGCGACCGGGTCCGCCCGCGTTCTCTCCCCCTTCCCGGCCTGCTCGGTGTCTATTCGGTGCACGGCGAAAGGGAAATGGCCGACGGAGAACGCGCACTTCTCCTCCCGTGGGAGGGCAGGAAAGGCATGACCGGGAGAATCCAGAACCGAGCTGATTCCGCACTGAGTTGAGTGGAGCATCACCACATTCGCGTGGAAGGGGCTCCTGCGCGGGAGCCCGGCCCGTGTGCGGGCGGGAGAGCCGCGCGGTGTGCCGCACGAGGGGTGTGCGGCACACGGGGACGTGCGGTGCGCGAGACCGTGCGGTGCGCCGCTCTGCCTGGTCACCGTCCTGCCGGCGGTCGCGGAGACGTCGTCGCGGCACGCGGCGGGACAGCGCGCCGTGGGAGGCCCGCCGCGGCCCGCTCGTACTTCTCGAATGCATGAGCGGTATCGAATTCGAGCCCCGCCGGCTGCTCGAAAGGACGAGAATGGCTGGATTTCGTCTTTGATTACGCAGGGGTGAGGTTTTCTGCACCCCCTATGGGGTGCCAGCACGGTAGCTTGGGGTTCGGCGAAGCCAATAGTTTTTCCTTCGTCCACCGCTTGTTCTGGGATGCAATGAACCATTCCAGCTATCGATGAAGGTGAAATGGCGGGCAATCTAGAATACCCGGACCCCGTCGGCAGGCAGCCCACGGCGGTGGCTCTCGACGATGTGTCGACGGCACCCGGCGAAGGCTCCGCCTTCGGGTTGCGGAACGTGACGCTGGGGGTGTGGCCCGGCCGGTTCCTGGCGGTGATGGGACCGCCGGGCTCCGGCAGTTCCGCGCTCCTCGGCTGTATCGCGGGGCAGACGTCGCCCGTGTCGGGAAACGTGCGGTGGGGGGACGGCGGGCCGCGGGACGTCGGGCAGGTGGCGGCCGTCGGGACCCTCCCGCCGCAGCTGCGGGTCTCCGAGGTGGTGGAGCGGCGGCGGGGTCCCGGTGCGGACGCGGCCACGCTGCGACGGATCTACCGCGGTGCGGGGCTGCGGCGGTTCCGGCGCAGGCGGATCGCCGACCTCCCGGCCGCGGTCCGGCAGCGCGTGGCGGTCGCGGCGGAGGCCGCGGCCGGTCCTTCGATCCTGCTGGCCGGCCTGCCGGACCGGAGCGCCGACGGTTCGCTGGCCGCGGGGCTGCGCGGGGTGGTCGACTCCCTCGGGCTCACCGCCGTGATGGCCACCGACGATCCCGCCGCCGCCGCCAGGGCGGACAGCGTCGTCTTCATGCGGTGCGGCGCGGTCGTCGACATGGCGGCGGGCGCGGACGCGAAGCTCATCGAAGGGTGCCTCGCGAGGATTCGCCGGCACCCCTGAATCGGCGCCCTTGATTCGGCACCCCTGATTCGTCCCCTGAATCTGCCCCCTGGTCAGGCCCCCGGCTCGGCCCTGACTTACAGGTAAGTAACTTCGCAGGATCTCCCGCTGTACAAGATCAATCAGCCTGGTGAATGAAAGACGAGTTCGCTCGGCGACCGATATGTTCAGCATGGAGTGAATTCGCCGGACCTGAGTCCATGTGGGTTGAATTCGCTGCCGGGGTTTACTGTGATAGTTTCACGAGGTTACGGGCAGTGCCTGTTGGTGGGTATTTCGGCAGGGGGGGCATGGTGCGTATTGTTTTAGCGCATGAAAGTTTAGCGAGAACGCGCATGTCGGCGAGGGCCGAAAAGGTCGTCGAGACTCTTTTCGCTCTCGACCTGCTGTGTACGGGAAGAGGCGGTTCCGAGTTCGACGCCTGGCGCAGAAAGGCCGTCTCTGATCCGCAGGCGCGTGCTCTGGTGAAACTCGCCCAGACCATTCGGCCGTTTCCCGATATCTACCGGCTGGTACGCCAGGCCACGTCGGCCGGCAGCAGCGCGGACCTCGCGGAGTCCGAGGGCAGACCGCAGATCGTCAGGGACGTCGCCGCGTTCTACCGGACGGCGGTCGCCCCGTACTGGAAGCGGGTGGCGGGACGCCTGGAGATCGACCGGGCGGCGCGCGGACAGATCCTGCTCAGCGGGGGCATGGACAAGCTGATGAGCACGCTGCACCCCGGCCTGCGCTGGCAGGCACCGGTGCTCGAAGTGCCGGGCGACGGCGCGGACGTCCGCCTGGAGAAGGAGGGACTGCTCCTGGTGCCGACCCTCTTCCTGTACTCCCGGCCGCCCGTGCTGCTCACCGGCCACGAGGACGTACAACCGCCCATGCTGGCCTACCCGATCCCGGTGAAGCGGGAGTGGATCCTGCCGCTGTGGACCGGCGCGGAGGACGCCGACGAGCGGGCCCTCGGCGCACTGCTGGGGCGGACCAGGGCCGCGGTGCTGAGCGCGCTGACCGACAGCTGCACGACGACCGAGCTGGGGGAGCGGGTGGGCATCTCCGCGGCGGCCGCCAGCCAGCACACGGGGGTGCTGCGCAACGCGGGTCTGATCACGACGATCCGCACGTTCAACAAGGTCCAGCACGCGCTCACGCCGCTGGGCAACGCGCTGGTCTTCCGCGACCTGGTGGCCTGAGACGCGGTGCCCCGCGGTCAGACCGTGAGCGCCACGTTGATGCACACGCCCACCGCGATGACGGCGAGGAGTATCCAGGGCCACAGCGGGCGCTCTTTGTCGGGCTTCCAGCCAGGGTTTTGTGGCATTGCGATCTTCCGTTCAGCGGGAGGACGGCCAACAGGCGCGTCTGCGCCGGTACGGGGAACCCTAGGCGGGGCACCGGGGTGACGGAGGGGCGCGGACTGTAGTTCTGAGGTGCAGAAAACTGCCCCCCTGCGCCGGGCGGGACGCGAGCGCGGCACGAGTGCGGTGCGAGCGCGATGTGAGCGCGGATACGAGTGCGGCGTGGGCCCGGATACGAGCACGGGTACGAGACCGAGCGCCCGGCCGAGGGGCCGGAAGACCGGCCGACCTGCCGTATTTGCCGCCCGCTTAAAGTCATGGCGGACCCACCTGACGGACGGGCAGGCTGACCCCTGTTCCGCAGGAGACCCCGGGCAGGAGCACGGGAGTTCCCCTGTACGGACTTCACCCACGTCGCGTGCCGAACTCCCACTCCGGGGTGCCGGCACTGAGGGATCACCGTTGCGCTGCCGACGACTGCCCCACCTGTTTTCGGCAGCGCAACGGGGGAGGTTAAAAGGTGGTCACCAGCATGTCCGAACTCCGCCGCATTTCCGTCTTCGACACCACGCTCCGCGATGGTGAGCAGGCGCCGGGAAACGCGATGAACGCAGACCAGAAACTTGAGGTCGCGCTCGCGATAGAGCAACTGGGCGTGGATCTCATCGAAACGGGATTCCCGGCCGCTTCCAGTACTGATTTCAAGGCGACCCGAATGATGTCCGAGCGATTGGTCACCGCCCGGCTCGCCTCCTTCTGCCGCTCCGTTCCCAAGGACGTGGAGGTCGCCGTCGAAGCGGGCGGCACCGAGCGGCACCAGATCCAACTGCTCGCCACCGGAAGCGATCTGCATCTGGAGCACAAGCGGGGCATCACCCGGGCCCAGGCGTACGCCGAGGTGCGCAGGGCGGTCGAGGTCGCGAAGGGACTCGGCGTCACGGACATCTCCGTCGGCATCGAGGACGCGAGCCGCGGCGAACTCGACCTGCTGCGCGGCTATGTCGACCTGGCGCTGGAGGCGGGCGCCACCACGCTGGCGCTGGGGGAGACCTCGGGCTGCATGGTGCCCGCCGAATTCGGTGAGCTCACCGGCCGGGTAAGGGAATGGCTCCCGGCGTCGGTGGTGCTCTCCATCCACTGCCACGACGACTTCGGCCTGGCCGTGGCGAACACCCTCGCCGGTCTCGAAGCGGGCGCCGACGAGATGCAGGTGACCCTCGGCGGCATCGGTGAACGCGCCGGGAACGCCGCGCTGGAGGAACTCGCCGCGGTACTCCTCTACAAGGGAGCCCACTACGGCTTCACCACGGGCATCAGGACCGAGCGGCTGCACGCGGCCTACCAGGTGCTGACCCGCGCCATCTCGATGCCCACCCCCCGGAACAAGGCCATCTTCGGCGAGTACGCCTTCGCCACCCAGGCGGGTATCCACCAGGCCGGCATGCTGGCCAAACCCGAGACCTACGAGTACCTGGAACCGACCAGGGTGGGGCGCGAGCGCTCCATGCTCGTCGGCCGCCACTCCGGCCGGGCCATCCTGACCCACCTGCTCGACCAGCTCGGCGTCACCGCGGACAACGCGCTGCTCGACGAGCTCTACCACGACTACATCGCCAGCCGCGAGGGCGGCGAGTGCGACGAACTGCACGTGGTCCGCGAGAGCCTGTCCCGCCGGTTCGCCCGGCAGGAGAGCGCGGCCGTCCGGCAGGAGTCCGCGGTCGTGGCGGCACCCGCCATGGAGAGCGTCCGATGAGCCGGGCCGCCACCCTCGCCGAGAAGCTCTGGGACAGCCGGGTCGTGCACCGTACGGACGACGAACCCGATCTGCTGTACATCGACCTGCACCTGACCCACGAGGCCACGTCCCCGCAGGCCTTCGACGGGCTGCGGCTGACCGGCCGATCGGTGCGCCGCCCGGAACTCACCCTGGCGCTGGAGGACCACAACGTCCCCACCGACTCCACGGAGCTCACGGACCCGGTCAGCCGGCTGCAGATCGACACGCTGCGGAGCAACTGCGAGACCCACGGCATCGAGCTCTACCAGCTGGGCGACCGCCGGCAGGGCATCGTGCACGTGGTGGGCCCGCAACTCGGCCTCGTCCAGCCGGGCATGACCGTGGTCTGCGGCGACAGCCACACCTCCACGCACGGCGCGTTCGGCGCCCTGGCCTTCGGCATCGGGACCAGCGACGTCGAGCACGTACTGGCGACCCAGACCCTGGCGATCAACCGGCCGCGCACGATGTCCGTCGAATTCACCGGAGACCTGCCCGCCGGGGTGGGCGCCAAGGACCTCATCCTGGCGCTGATCGCGGAGATCGGCGCCAACGGCGCCCAGGGCTACGTCATCGAGTACCGCGGCGAAGCCGTCCGGGCGCTCTCCATGGAAGCCCGGATGACCCTGTGCAACATGAGCATCGAAGCCGGTGCGCGGGCCGGGCTCGTCGCCCCCGACGAGACCACCTTCGACTACCTGGCCGGCCGGCCGCACGCCCCGAAGGGCGCCGACTGGGACGCGGCCGTGGCGCACTGGCGCACGCTGCGCACCGACGAGGGCGCCACCTTCGACCGGTCCTTCGAACTGGCCGTCACGGACCTGTCGCCGCTGGTCACCTGGGGCACCAACCCGAGCCAGGTCACGCCGCTCAGCGGCCGGGTGCCCGAGCCGGCCGCGTTCACCGACCCGGTGGAACGCGCGGCGGCCGAACGCGCCCTGCAGTACATGGACCTGACACCGGGCACCGCGTTGCGCGACGTGCCGGTCGACATCGTCTTCCTCGGCTCCTGCACCAACGGCCGGATCGAGGACCTCCGCGCGGCCGCCGACGTCCTGCGCGGGCGCAAGGTCGCGGACCGGACCCGGCTGCTCGTGGTGCCGGGCTCGATGCAGGTGCGCGAGCAGGCCGAACAGGAGGGCCTGCACCAGGTGTTCACCGACTCCGGAGCGGAATGGCGGCTGCCCGGCTGCTCGATGTGCCTGGGCATGAACGCGGACCGGCTCCAGGGGGCCCAGCGCTGCGCCTCCACCTCCAACCGGAACTTCGAGGGCCGCCAGGGCGCCACCGCCCGCACCCACCTGGTGTCACCCGTCGTCGCCGCCGCGACCGCCGTCACCGGCCGCCTGACCGCACCTGCCGACCTGGGCTGAGAGAGAGCCATGCAACCCCTGATCACACATACCGGCCGGGCCGTCGCCCTGCGCCGCGACAACATCGACACCGACCAGATCGTCCCGGGCGAGTACTGCAAGAGGGTCGTCAAGAGCGGCTACGCCGACGCGCTGTTCGCCCGCTGGCGCAAGGAGCCGGGCTTCGTCCTGGACCGGCCGGAGCACCAGGGCGCCACCGTGCTGCTGGCCGGACAGAACTTCGGCATCGGCAGCTCCCGCGAGCACGCGGTGTGGGCGCTCAAGGACGGCGGCTTCACCGCGGTCGTGGCCACCGGATTCGGCGACATCTTCCGGCGCAACGCCCTGAACAACGGGCTGGTTCCCGTCGACCAGCCGCTCGAAGTGGTCGAGGAGCTGATGGCGGCCGCCGAGCGGGACCCGGGCTTCGAGGTCACCGTCGATCTTCAGGCACTCGAACTGCGGGCCGCGGGCCGCCGGTGGACCTTCACCGCCGAGCCCCGCGCACGCGGGCTCCTGCTCCAGGGCCTGGACACCATCGAGGTGACGATCCAGCGCGGCTCGCTCATCGACGCGTACGAGAGCCGGCGCGAGCCGTGGCTGCCGGCCATACCCCGCGGCTCCGCGACAGCGGCAGCGGCGGCGGCAGCGGCCCAGGACCCGGCGGCCACCAGGTGACGCCTCAGGCCGGAGCGGACCGGGTCCACCGGCTGCCGGTCGGTGGACTCGCCGGGCTGCTGCGGCAGGGGGCGGCGGCGGGCGCGGTCAACCTGGCGGTCGGCACCCCGAGTTGGCCCCGCACCCCGCCGGAACTCGTCGAGCAGGCCTGCCGGTCGCTGCGCGAGGGCACCAACCAGTACGAGACCCCGGAGGGGAGCCCTGTGCTGCGGGAGCGGATCGCCGCTGCGCTGCCCGGCCGGCCCGACCCGGCGACCGAGCTGACCGTCACGGCGGGCGGCAGCGAGGGGCTCTGCGTGGCCCTGCTCGCCTCCGTCGACCCGGGCGACGAAGTGATCGTCCTCGAACCGTTCTATGAGAACTTCCTGAGCGCCATCGCCATGGCGGGCGGCGTGCCCCGCTTCGTACCGCTGCGCGGCCCCGGCTGGTCGCTGGAGCCGCAGGACCTGATCGACGCGTTCTCCGTACGCACCCGCGCCCTCGTCCTCAACAGCCCCAGCAACCCCACCGGCAGCCTGCTCGGCCGGGCGGAGCTGGAGCTGGTGGCCACGCTCTGCCAGAAGTGGAACACCACCGTCGTCTCCGACGAGGTCTACGCCGGGTACGTCTACGACGGCGCACGGCACCTCTCGGTGGCCGAGGTGCCCGCTCTCGCCGACCGCTCCGTCGTGGTGGGCAGCCTGTCGAAGTCGCACGCCGTGAGCGGCTGGCGGCTCGGCTTCCTGCGGGCGGCCCCGGCGTGGACCGACATGCTGCGGCGCGTCCACGTGGCGACCACCGGAGGCGCCGCGGCACCCCTCCAGCACGCGGCCGCCGCCGCGGACCTGTTCGGCCCCGCACGCTGGGACCCGGCCCCGGAGATGCAGCAGCGCCGCGACCGTGCGGTGAGCATGCTGGAGCGGGCCGGCTTCGACTGCACCGTCCCGCAGGGCGGCTGCTACGTGATGGCCGGGATCAGCGGGCTGACCGACGAGGACAGCCCGGACTTCGCCCGCCGACTGGCCGCCGAGGCCGGGGTGCTGGTGGCACCCGCCACCTCGTTCTTCGCACGGGCCGCGGGAGGACTGCGCCATGTGCGGGTCGCCTTCAACCGCGAGTCGGCGGAACTCGACGCCGCCCAGCAGCGCCTGGAGACCTTCGCGCGGGCGGACCGCGCACCGAAATCATCCGTCCAGCCTTCCGAAAGAGCTTGAGGAACCCATGCCGAACATCGTGGTGGTACCGGGGGACGGCATCGGCCCCGAAGTGACCGCCGAGGCCGTCCTGACCCTGCAGGAGCTCGGTACCGGGCTGGAGTTCACCTTCCTGGAGGACATCAACGCCGACCGCTTCCTGAAGACCGGCGTGGCGCTCACCGACGCGGAACTCGAACGGATCCGCGCGGCCGGCACCGTGCTGTTCGGAGCGGTGGGCGACCCGCGGGTCACCTCGACCGAGTACGCCCGCGGCGTCCTGCTGAAGATGCGCACCGAGCTCGACCTGTACGTCAACCTCCGCCCCGCCGTCCTGCTCGACGACCGGCTCAGCCCGCTGCGCGGCGAGGACCGCCGCGACATCGACTGCGTCGTCGTACGGGAGAACACCGAGGGCCTCTACAGCGGCATCGGCGGCACCCTGCGCCCCGGCACCCCCGACGAGATCGCCGTCGACCAGGAGGTCAGCACCCACCTCGGCGTGTCCCGGGTGATCGAGTACGCGTACTCCATCGCCCGCCGCTCGGTGTGCATGGTCGACAAGTCCAACGCCGTGCGCTCGGGCGGCAGGCTCTGGCAGCGCTGCTGGCAGGAGGCGCGGGGGCGCCACCCCGAAGTGGCCTCCAGCCACCTCTACGTGGACGCCGCCGCGATGCGGCTGGTCACCGACGCCCCGTCCTTCGACGTGATCGTCACCAACAACTCCTACGGCGACATCCTCAGCGACCTGACCGCCGAACTGGCGGGCGGCATCGGCACCGCCGCGTCGGCGAACATCAACCCGCAGACCGGGATGGGCCTGTACGAGCCGGTGCACGGAAGCGCGCCGGACATCGTCGGCAAGGGGCTCGCCAACCCCGCGGGCGCGGTGCTCAGCGCCGCGATGCTGCTGCGCGACCGGGGCTTCACCGCCGAGTCGGAGGCGCTGCACAAGGCGGTCCGCACCACACTGGCGGCCCGCCGGTGCACCCCCGACCTCGGCGGCACGCTCACCACGCGTGAGGCCGGCGCCGCGATCCGGGCCGCCGTGAGCTGAGCACCGCCCGCCGGACGACCCGGCACACCACGCGGCAGAACCGCCCGACAGAACGCCCCCAGAGAAGGAGTTGCCCCACCATGCCTGTGGAGATCGACCTCAAGACCGAGCCCCTGCTGGACGGGCTGATAGCCGGAATGTCCAGCTCGGGCAGCCACAGCCTGACCGCCCTCGGCGCCCAGCACGGACCCCGCCTGCGCAGTGCCGTGGTCGACAGCGGAGCGGCGCTGCTCAGCGGCTACACCTGGGGCGAGTGGGACGAGCTGGACACCTTCGTCAACAGCGTGGTCGGCAACCCGCTGGGCTACACCGAACGCTCCTCGCCGCGCACCGAGCTGCATCCGGGGGTCTTCACCGCCACGGACCACCCGCCCACCGAGGAGATCTTTCTCCACACCGAGCAGTCCTACAACCTCAGCGTGCCCCGCTACCTGTTCTTCTTCTGCAAGCAGGGCGCACCGCAGGGCGGCGCGAACCGGCTCGCCGACTGCCGGGCGCTGCTGCGCGAACTGCCCCGCGAGACCGTCGAGCGGTTCGACGAGGAGGGCTACCTGCTGGTCCGCAACTTCCGGCCGGGACTCGGCCTCTCCTGGCAGGAGGCCTTCGGCACCCAGGACCCCGACACGGTGCGGGCCTACTGCGCGCGGAACGGGATCGAGGTCAGCTGGCTGGACGAGGATCACGTACAGACCAGGCAGCTGCGCTGGGCGGTCGCCACCCACCCGGAGACCGGGGTGCGGTCCTGGTTCAACCACATGACGTTCTTCCACGCGAGCACGCTGGAGAAGGAACTCGGCGAAGTGCTGCTGGAGGAGTACGGCCCCTGGGGCATCCCCACCAACACCTTCCACGCCGACGGTTCGGAGCTCTCCGAGGAGACCGTCGGACAGCTGCACGCCGCTCACCGCGCGCAGCAGCGGGACGTGACCTGCCGCACCGGTGACGTACTGATCGTGGACAACCTCTCCGTCGCGCACGGCAGGGCGCCCTTCGTCCCGCCCCGCGAGCTGTTCGTCAGCATGGCCGACGCCCTGCCCTGGTCGGGCCTGCGCCCCGCGGAGCAGACGTCGGCTCCGGGCGGTGCCGTACCGCTGCCCCTCGGGTGACCACGGAGGGGAGTACGGTCCGGGCCCTCGCGCGGACGGACGACACCGCCGTCGTCCCGCTGTCCCGCAACCGCGAGTACAACATCCTGTGGATCAGCAACGTCCTGTCCCAACTCGGCTCGCAGGCAACCCTGTTCGCCTATCCGCTGCTGGTGCTCGGGCTCACCGGGTCCGTACTGCAGGCGTCCCTGGTCGAGTTCGCCGTCGCCACCACCCGGTTCGTGGTGGGACTGCCCGGCGGGGCGCTCGTCGACCGGATGTCACGCCGGCGGGTCATGCTGTGGTCCGAGGCGTCGCGCGCCGTGGCGCTGGCCCTGCTCGCCGTCGCGGTCGCACTGGGGAACACGCCGTTCGCCCTGATCATGGCGGTGGCGGTGGTGGAGGGCACGGCCACCGCCCTGTTCAACGCGGCGGACCAGGCGCTGCTGCCCGAAGTGGTGCCGCGGACCCAGCTCGCGGCCGCCGTCGCCAGGAACACCGCCCGCTACCACGTGGCCACCATCGTCGGCCCCGGTCTTGGCGGCCTGCTGTACGGACTGCTGCGCATGCTGCCCTTCGCCACCCAGGCCGTGAGCTCCCTGGTGTCGCTCGGCGCCCTGCTCTTCCTGCGGGTGCCCAAGCGCGCCGGGCCCTCGGCGGTGCGCCCCTCCGAGGGGCTGCTGAAGAGCGTCGGTACGGGACTGCGCTGGATGTACGGGCACCGGCTGGTGCGGGTCACCGTGCTGCTCACCACGGGCTTCAACCTGGTGTTCAGCGCCCTGCTGCTGGCTGCCATCGCCATCGCCCAGCAGGCCGGCCAGTCCGCGGCGGAGACCGGGACCATCGGCGTGCTGCTCGGCGTCGGCGGCGTGCTCGGGGCGCTCGTCGCGCCCCGGCTGCGGCGGGTGCTGACCCCGTACGCGGCACTGACCACCCTGTCCTGGGCGGCGGTCGCCCTGGTGCCGCTGCTCGCGGTGGTGGAGCCCGGCTACCCGTTCGGCCTGGTCCTGGGGAGCATGGCCTTCCTCGCGCCGACGGCCACCGCCATCGTGAGCACCCATCAGCTGCTGAGCACCCCCGCCGAGATGCGAGGGCGTCTCGCGGGCGCGATCGGGGTGACCCTCAGCACGGCGGCGGCGCTCGGACCGATGGCCGGGGGAGTGCTGCTGGAGACGGTCGGCCGGGTGCCGACCGTGCTGGCCTGCGCGGGGGCGCTGCTGGCCCTCGCGATCGCGGCCACCGTGAGCACGTCGGTGCGGTCGCACCCCCGGCTGGAAGAGCTGGAGGCGGCCGAGGGCTGAGCACGCGGTCGCGGGACGGGCGGAGGGAAGTGGGGGGGACAACTCCCGCTTCCCTCCGCCCAGTTGTTCTCCGCGCCCGGCCG